>JAXLYP010000004.1:0-522741 GCA_046351395.1 Polyangiaceae bacterium | reverse complement strand
GCTTGCGAGCGAGGCTAGAAAAATCGCGACCTGGCGGCGTGGACCGCGTCTTGGGGGTGAGGCGCTCGAGAGGCGCCCTCCCAAGGAGCGAAAGTCATGATCCGATCGAAGTTTGCCGTCGCAGTTGCCATCGTCTCGTTCTGCGCTCTCCCGCTGGTCGCGTGCAGCGGCGGCGGGGACTCGGGGCCGAGTGTCTCGAAGCAGTGCGAGAGCCTCATGAACGCGAACGAGGCAGGCACGAAGAAGATCGAAGCCATCAAGGACGACGACGCGACCGCGAGCGCGAAGGCGTTTCAGGAGTTTGCGGCCGAAGTCGACAAGCTCGGCATCAAGGATCCGGAGCTCAAGAAGCTCGCGGACGAGTACTCCGCGCTGCTCAAGAGCGCCGCGACGACCCAGACCTCGCTGGCCGCGCTCATGAAGAAGGTGGACGCGCCCGCGGCGAGCGCGAAAGCCATGAAGAGCCTCGAGAAGGAGATGGACGCGCTCGAAAAGCAGGTCGACTCGTACGTGAAGAACGAGGATCAGCTCGCCGACAAAATCACGGCGTACTGCAAGGACAAGTAGGGCTCACCGCCGCTCGGGCTTCGCGAATGCCCACCGGACCGCGGGCCTCGTGAGGCTCCACGCCGCATAGATCGCGTACGGCACGCCGATGCACGTAAACGCTCCGAGCGCGGCGTAGGCGAGCGTCGACGTCCGCGCCCACGGGTATCGCTTGGAAAGACCCCACGCGTTGAGCGGGGCCCAGATGGTCCCGAAGACGATGAAGCCGATCCAGAGGAGCAGCCCAATCACGGTGAGCATGCCGGCCAAGAGCGAACCGCCCGGTTCTCCCGGCTCGTCGGGTGGGCTCGGCCCCGGATTCAGCCCGCCCCCACTCATCCCGACCGCGAACACCACCGTCGCGATCAAATGGCATACGCCGAACGCGATCTGGCAGTAGACGTGCACGCGCAAGTGGCCCGCGTGCGCCTCGTCGTCCGCCGCGTCGAGCGCGCTCAGAAAGTCGCTCATCGTCGCGAACCGCTCCTCGGGGTGCACGGCGAGCGCGCGCAGCAGGATCGGCATCCAGCTCGGCGGCGCGCCTCGAAGCTCTTCGGGCGCGCGCGCGGAGCGCCACACGAACGCTGCGCGCAGCTCCTCGATCGTCGCCCCTCGGAACGGGAACTCGCCGAACAGCGCGTGGTAGAGCGCCACCGCGAAGCTGAACTGATCCGCGCGCGCGTCGACGGCGTGCCCGAGCATTTGCTCTGGAGCCATGTATTGGAGCGTCCCGAGGATCGTCCCCGCTCGTGTCTCGGCGGGCTCGGAGGTCGCCGGCGCCTGGTCGAACGGGTTCGGCGGGGTCCGGCTCGCGAGCGCGCGATCCACGCGCGACAGACCGAAGTCGCCCACCTTCACCGCGCCGCTCGACGACACGAACACGTTCGATGGCTTGAAGTCGCGGTGGAGGATCCCGGCCGCGTGCGCGCGCTCGAGCCCGCGCGCGGCTTCACGGAAGAGCTTCATGACGGCGCGCGGCTCAAGACGATCCCTCGCGAGGAGCGCCGAGAGCGGCTCCCCTTCGACGAGCTCCATGGCGATCCACACGTCCCGCTCGACGACGCCCGCGTCGTACACCTGCACGACGTTGGGGTGCGATATCGCCGCCATCGCGCGGGCCTCGCGGAGCATCCGATCGCCCGCGCTCTCGTCCGCGCGGTCCGGGCGGATCCGCTTCAGCGCGACCCGACGCGCGAGCACGGGATCCCAGGCGCGGTAGACGACGCCCATGCCCCCGCGTCCGAGCGTCGACTCGATCTGGTAGCGCCCGGCGAACTCGGCGGGGGCACCGCCGCTCGCGGGAGCGCCCTCGGCGCGCCCACCGGATTCGCGGGCGCCCGCCGCATCGGGCTCGTCGTGGCTGTGGCGCGGGCCCACGGCCGACGCCTCCGGTTCGACGCTGGTGACTCCCGAGGCCTCCGCGACGCGCGAGACGCCCGACCGCAACCGAGCGAGGTCCGACAGCACGCTTCTGCACGACTCGCAGGTGTCCACGTGCTGCACGACACTCGCGCGCTCTTCTGCGGGGAGGTCGCCGTCCACGAACGCGGCGAACGTGTTCTCGTCGGGGCACGCCATGGCGGAGGTCTCGAGGGGCAGGGTGCCATATCATGGGGAGCGCGCCCCACCACCCGGGGCCGTTCGTTCCCGATGCCTCGAGAAGACGTCGTCCCCGCTTGTCACGCCGCCCTGCTCACGCGCGCGGGTGCGCCTCCGCCCGAGGAGGTGATGGAGCTGCTCGCGAGCGTCGTGGAGCGCGGCCTCGAGGGCGTCGAGGGCTTCGAGGTGACGGCGCGGGAGCTCGCGGACGCGATCGTCACGCGCATCCCCACGCTGGACGAGGCCGGCCTCCTCTCGATTCGTGGCGCGGACGTTGCTCTTGCGGTCGCGTGCGCTGCGGGTCGAGCGGACGCGATCGCACGCTTCGACGCGACGTTCGGGGCGGAGATCCCGCGCGTCATCGAACGGACGCGCAACCGATCTCTCGATCCCGTCGAGCTGCGGGGCGCCGCGTTCGAGCGGCTCTTCACGGGCCCGAGGCCCAAGATCGCGGACTACTCGGGCGCGGGGGATCTGAGGAGCTGGCTCCGCACCCTTCTCGTCCGCCTGTCCCTCGATCTCTCGCGCAAACGCGTCGAACTCCCCGCGAAAGAGCCCGAGCTCGACGAGGTGGTCCCCTCGAACGACGCCGAGGTCGACTACCTGAAGGGCCTCTATCGCGGCGCGTTCAAGGCCGCGTTCGAGGAGGCGGCGGCGGCGCTCGACGCGGACGAGCGGAACCTCCTTCGCATGCACTTCGTCCACGGTCGCACCATCGACGAGCTCGCCGCGCTCTTCCGCGCACATCGCGCGACGATCGCGCGCCGCATCGGGCGCGCCCGGGACGAGCTCGTCGCGGCGACGAAGCGCACGTTGATGCGCGATTTGCGGCTCGATCGCGCGGAGTACGACTCGGTGCTCCGCCTGATCGAGAGCGACGTTCACGTGAGCCTCAGCCGAGTCCTGCGCGATGCGCCCGTCGCGTCGAAAAAATCCTAAGAACCCGCGTCCACCCGCGTTACCCCCCCGTGCCACGATCAACGCCCCCCGGCTCCGCGCTCCTCGTCCTCGCTCTCGCGTCCGCCCTCGGGGGGTGCGGCTCGAAGAACGAGTCCACTCCGTCGAAGGGCCCCGCGCCCCGGGACGCGCTCCACGTCGAGGCGCCGACGAAGCCGCTCGAGGCGCCCACGCGCGAGCAGCGCGCGGCGTTCGCGAAGTCGACCAACGCGTTCGGGATCGACCTCATGAAGGCCGTCGGCGCGACCCCGGGGAACTACGTCCTCTCCCCCGCGAGCGTGTCTGCCGCGCTGACGATGACGTTCGCGGGGGCTCGCGGTGAGACGGAGGCGGAGATGCGGCGCGTCCTCTCCCTCGACGGTCCCGTCGCGGACGTCGCGGCGAGCGCTGGTCGCACCCTCCAAGCGCTCGAGGACCTCCCCGCGCCAATTACCCTTCGGGTCGCGAACCGCCTCTTCGGCGAACAGACAATCACGTTCGAGCCCGCGTTCCTGTCGCTGGTGAAGGACACGCTCGGCGCACCGCTCGTCCCGGTGGATTTCATCGGCAAGCCGGACGCGGCGCGCCTCGCGATCAACGACTGGGCGTCGTTCGAGACGGATCAGCGCATCAACGACCTCCTGCCCGACGACGCGGTGACCCCGGCCACACGCCTCATGTTGGCGAACGCGATCTACTTCCTCGCGGATTGGGCGTCCCCGTTCAAGGCGAGCAAGACGAAGAGCGAGCCGTTCACGACCGGCGACAAATCGCGCGTCGACGCGCACATGATGCATCAGACGGAGAGCGCGCGGTTCGTCGCGCGCGATGGATTCAGCGCGCTCTCGCTCGGGTACGAGGGCGGCTCGCTGTCGATGATGCTGATCCTGCCGGACGCGATCGATGGCCTGCCCGCCGTCGAGGCGTCGCTCGACAGCACCAAGATCGACGCGATCGCTCGAGATCAGCGCTTCGAGGAGGTGATCATGGCGATCCCGCGCTTCGAGCTCACACCCCCCACCATCCCCCTCTCGGAGGTCCTTCGGAAGCTCGGGATGGTGAGCGCGTTCGACGGCGCGCGCGCGGACTTCTCCGGGATGAGCTCTTCGACACGCCTACAGATCGCGGACGTGTTCCACAAGGCGTTCATCAAGGTCTCCGAGAAGGGGACGGAGGCCGCTGCGTCGACGATGGTGTCCGCTCGCCTCGCGTCCGCGTCGCCCATGGCCGCGCCGCCGAAGCTCTTCATCGCCGATCACCCGTTCCTGTTCCTCATCCGTGACGACGCTGCCGGGACGATCCTCTTCGCGGGGCGCGTGGACGATCCGACGCACGGCTGAGCCAACTCGTCGTGTGAGGGGGATTCGTCGCATCCCGAGCTCGGTTGTCGGCCTCCGTCACGCGTTGTTCGAGCGCGGTCCCGTGAGGTGCATAGAGAGTCCATGTCGACCACGGGGCGGGCTCGGGCGTCGATCAGTGTGTTGATCTGGACGGTGGCCGGTTGCGCCGGGGGCCGCACGCGACGTCGTCGCGACGTCGGCCGCGCCGCGCGCGTCGGCCGCCGAAGCGAGCCTCGAACCGAGCGCGCTCCCTCGCTCCGACGCCGGTGGACATCGAGGGCGCTCTCGAGGTCGACCTCGGGTACCTCGGCGCGCGCTGCTTTCGGGTCCAGGTCGACGGCGTGGGGCAGGTCGTCTGCGATGATGGTCGCGGAGGGCCCGCGCGGTCGACGCAACTGTCTCTCTCCGGGCCGAGCGCCGGCGAGCGCTCACTCCAAACGAGCCTGTTCGGCGCCTGCGCCGTGAACGATTGCGGCGTGGTGCGCAGGGGGACGATCATGCCCGGCTTCACGTTCGGCCTTGGCCAGATGCGAGAAGTGGAAGAGAACGTCGGCGACGCCGTGTTCGTCGCCGTCGGACTCTACGATGCGTGCGCGCAGCGCGCGTCGGGCGAGGTGCTCTGCTGGGGAAGTCCTTCGAGCGGCCTCCTCGGCGATGGCGTCGATGCGCCGTTCGACGACCGAAACTTCGTCTACGAGCCGACCGTCGTGCCCATGCCGACGAAGTAGCGCGACTCCGCGGTGGCGCGCGGAAGGATCGCGCGCCATCCGCACACTCGGGCGCGAGTCAGCGGATCCGACGCACGGCCAGCAAACCCGTTACTATCGGGGTATGCGCCGCTCGCTCTTCCTTCCCGTGCTCTTCGGCGTCGCGTTCGTCGCGTCGACCGCGATCGCGACCGTCACCGAGCCGAATGGGCAGCAGGTCCCCGTCGACTCGATGAACGGGGAAACGCAGCTCTACAGCGTGTTCCAGGCGCAGGGCGACCCCGTCGATTGGCAGGCGGACGCGGCGTCCACGCCGAACTCGTTCTCCCCGCTGTGCGGCTTCACGGCGACGTTCCTGCTCCACGAGTCGTCCTGTCAGATGGCGTTCGCCTGGTACAACGAGACCGGCGTACAGCCGCAGGCGAGCGACCTCCACGTGATCATCCCCGCGGGTTCCGCGGTGGGACAGACCTTCACGGGGACGGACATCAAGAACGACCCCGCCTACGCGGGCGGGCTCGTGGGCTTCGCGATCCTCACGAACAACGGGTTCTGTAGCCAGAACCACTATTCGAACCCCGCGTGGAACCCGCTGCACTCGTCGGGCCAGCCGTGGGTCGCGGCGGTCATCTATCCCTCGAAGACGCTCCCGAACGCCTATTACATCGGGTTCGAGGACGGCCCGATGGTCGGGGCGTCGTTCAACAACGACGGCGACTTCAACGACGACGTGTTCCTCGTCCAAGGCGTCACGTGCAGCGGCGGCGGGCAGCCGTGCGATACCGGGCTCCCGGGGATTTGTGGTCCGGGCGTCACGCAGTGCACGTCGAACGGCATCACGTGCGTGGGCGTCTCGAGCCCCGCGGGAGAGTCGTGCAACAACATCGACGACGACTGCAACGGCCTCACGGACGACGGCGATCTCTGCCCGCCGAGCAAGGTCTGTGATCACGGCACGTGCGTCGCGCAGTGTGGGATCGAGTTCCCGTGCGCCCCCGGCACCGTGTGCAACGGCTCCGGCCTGTGCGTCGACCCCGCGTGCGCGACCACCGAGTGCGAAGCGGGCAAGGTCTGCGTCGGCGGGGTCTGCAAGGCACCCTGCGACGACGTCGTGTGCCCGTTCGGCGAGGTCTGTCGAAACGGGTCGTGCGTAGACCCTTGCCTCGGAGTGACGTGCGACGCCGCGACGCAAGTGTGCGACGCGGGGGTGTGCGTCGCGAAGTGCTCCTGCCTCCCGTGCTCCGGCGGGAACGCGTGCGACAGCATGAGCGGCCATTGCGTCGAGGCGGCGTGCGTCGGAAAGAGCTGCCCGACGGGGGAGCACTGCACCGCGGGGAACTGCGTCGACGATTGTACGAACGCGGTCTGCCCCGCTGGACAAATCTGTCAGATGGGAGGCTGCGTCCCGGATCCGAACGCGACGACTTCCTCCACGAGCGACTCGACGGGCGCCCTCCAGCCCACGACGGTGTCCTCGGGCGCGGGGACGGGATCGAGCGTCGGTGGAGCGTCCACCGCGAGCTCGGCCACCGGCTCGGGGGGGACGGGGGGTGGAAACGGAAACGGATCGTCGAGCGGCGGATGCGGCTGCCGCATCGACTCGTCCGCGCCCGCGAACGGCGCGGTGATCGCGGCTCTCGCGCTCGCGATCGGCGCGCTTCGGCGCCGGAAGCGCGGATGATGGAGCAAGAGCGGATCGGTGGTTATCGCACCGACGTCGAGTACACGCGTCAGTTCTGCCGCGACCTCAGCCCGACGAACCTGCGACTGGTCGCCGCGCTGAACGGGTTCCGCGCCCCGCGCCCCGAGGGCTTCGATTACTGCGAGCTCGGCTGCGGCATGGGGGACACGCTCGTCGCGCTCGCGGCCGCGAATCCGCACGCGCGCTTCTGGGGCGTGGACCTCCTGCCGGGCCACGTCGCCGCCGCGCGCCGCCTCGCCGAAGAGGGCGGCGTCACCAACGTCCAGCTCCTCGAGTGCGACTTCGAGCGCCTCCCGCGCGAGGCGCTGCCTCGGTTCGATTTCGTCGTGGCGCACGGTGTGTGCAGTTGGATCAGCCCCGAGAAGCGCCGCGCGATGTTCGACGTCGCGCGCGCCCTCCTCACGCCCGGCGGGATCTTCTTCGTGAGCTACAACGCGCTCCCCGGGTGGAGCGCGATCGAGCCGCTCCGGCGCCTCCTCCTCGACGCGACGCGAGACATGGAGGCGGACCCCATCGCTCGGGCTCGGCGAGGCATCGAGTTCGCGCGCGCGCTGCTCGACGGCGGCGCGAGGTACTTCGCGGAGAACCCGGGGGCGCGCGCCGTCCTCGAGATGATCGAGCAGAAGGACCTCGCGTACGTCGTGCACGAGTACTTCCACGATCACTGGCACCCCCTCTACTTCCGCGACCTCGCGACCGAGCTCACCTCGCACTCCGAGGATCCGTTCACGTTCGCGGGCCAGTACCCGCTCTACGCGAACTACACGGAGCTCGCGATCCCCGAGCGCCTGCGCGACGACTTCCGCCGCGTGCCCGACCGGATCACGTACGAGAGCCTCAAGGACTACGCGAGCGGCACGTCGTTTCGGCGAGACGTCTGGATCCGCGGACCCGCGGAGAGCTCGGAGGAGATCCGTCGCGCGTACCTCGACACGACCCCGTTCGCATCACGCCTCGGGCCGGAGCGCGAGGTCGCGTTTCCGGATGCGAAGCTCTCGTTTCGCGGCCCCGTGCACGACGCGGTGCTCGCGGCGATCGCGAGCCGCGCGCGGTGCGTCCGCGAGTTGCTCGAGGACCCCACGCTGGCCGAGCTCGGCGCGGATCGCATCCGAGGGGCGCTGAAGAAGCTCGTGATCGGTGGGCTCGCCTGGCCGATGCTCCGCTCTTCACCGCCCGAGGCGAAGGCGGAAGCTCCCCCCGCGGACCCGGAGGCGCGGATTCGTCACCGCGTCCCGCTCGCGTACAACCGCGCCATCCTGGCTCAGCCGCTCTCTTCCGCGTACCCGTACGCGGTCGCGTCCGAGGCCGCGGGGACGGGGATCGCGCTCACGCTCTTCGAGGTCCTCTCGATCCGCCTCCTCACGGAGACGCCCCCCGCGCTCCGCCCCGCGTTTCTCCGGAGTCTGCTCGCGAACGCGAAGCTCCGGGTCCGCTTCGAGGATCGGATGGTGGCGGACGTCGAGGAGCAAGCGACCCTCTTCGAAAAGGACTTCGCCTCGTTCGAGGAGAAGGCGCTCCCGAAGCTCCTCGAACTCGGCATCGTCGCGCACTCCGATCCATGACGCTCCCCTCTAGAGGGGCCTTGGTCGCAGAGCTGCGCTCGCTGCTTTCAGACGAGCTCGTCGTCGAGGAACGGGGGCAACCCGTAGCGGGCTGCGGGCGAGGTCGGCACACTCGTGGCGGAGGCGGATGCGGAGGCGGAGGCGGTGGCGGTGGCACTCGCAGTCGCAGTCGCGGTCGCAGTCGCGGTCGTGCTCCCCGCGGAGCCCGCGGGTGGCTTCGCGGTCGTCGTGCTCGTCGCGCTCGTCGAGTCCTTCTGCGCGGTCGTGTCCGAGCACGCCGAGACCGCCGCTGCGGCCGCGACGAACGCGAGCGCGCGCTTCACGCGGGGGCGAGCCGCTGCCGCGTACGAGCCGGCGGCTATCGCCGGAAGCGCGGTCGAGCAGAACGGGCACGCGGACTCGTGGTCGCGGACGTGCCGACCACACGATGGACATGGAACGAGCGATGGCATGACGAACCCTCCGAGAACGAGCCTGCGCGCGAGCCTACCCGCTCGGCTCGTTCAGTGTGCGCGCTTCGACGGCCGAAGCCGCGGTTCGATCTGCGGGCGCTGGTGGACGCGGCCCTCGGACCTCGGCGGACGGATCCGAGCCCATCGCGTGTCCCGATCGTCGGCACGTTCGCTCACGTCGGTGCCCGATTCAGCCGTGCTCCTTTGAGAGAATTGATCTCTTTTGGGGCTCGACTCGAGCCTGCCGTTGCCTTGACCCACCCGTACCCATGAGCTTCAATGCCGCGGTGGATCATGATGACACCCTCGCCGCCGCCGAGCGCCGCGTGGGGTCCCTGTTGCGCGGCAAGTGGCGCCTCGATCGCGTCCTCGGCGTGGGGGGGATGGCGTCCGTCTACGCGGCCACGCATCGAAATGGCATGCGCGGCGCCGTCAAGATCCTCCACGCGGACGTCGCGCGCAGCGCGGACGCTCGCGCGCGCTTCCTCCGCGAAGGGTATCTCGCGAATCAGGTGAAGCGCGGCGCCGTGAAGGTCCTCGACGACGACTCGCTCGAGGACGGCTCCGTGTTCCTCGTCATGGAGCTCCTCGAGGGGCAGACGATCGAGGCGATCGCCGCGGCGCAGCCGGGGGAGCGGCTGTCGACGGATCGCGTCCGGTGGATCGCCCGAGCCCTGCTCGACGTCCTCGTTGCGGCGCACGAGGTCGGCCTCATCCACCGCGACCTCAAGCCGGAGAACTTGTTCCTCACGACCGCGGGAGAGCTCCGCGTCCTGGACTTCGGCCTCGCGCGCCTGCGCGACGCGAGCGGCGCGGCCCGGAAGACGACGACCACGAGCGCGATGGGGACGCCGGCGTTCATGCCCCCCGAGCAGGCGCTCGCGGAGTGGGATCGCGTCGGTCCGCACAGCGACATCTATGCCGTGGGGGCGACGCTGTTCACGCTGCTGACCGGCGAGCTGACGCACGTCGCGAACACCGCCGCCGCGCTCCTCGTCGCCGTCGCGAGCCGGCCCGCGCGCCCCGTGCGTTCGGTCCTCCCGAGCTGTCCGGCCGATCTCGCGCACGCGATCGATCGCGCCTGTGCGTTCGACCCCGCGCACCGATGGCCGAGCGCGAAGGCGATGCTCGACGCGATCGCGCCCTATGATCCGGTGGAGCCGAGCGCGCCCTATGTCGCGCGCGGGGACAGTCTGCCCGACTCCGCCGAGCTCCAGGGCGGGGCGTCCCGGTTCGTGGGCGCGCGCACGGAGGCGCCGACGAACGTGCCGACGCCGCACCCGTTCCGCGCCATGATCACGGTCGGCGCCGTCTCGTCGGACAAGCCGCTCAAGGCTGCGACGAAGCGCGCGATCATCGGCGGCGGCGTCCTGCTCGCCGCCGGAGCGACGGCCGCGCTCGTCTGGACGTTCGCCGTCCGCCCCCCCGGCTCGCCGTCCGACTCGGGGAAGCCCACGCGCGTGGAGAGCGCTCCGGCGAGCGAGGCACGCGCGCCCTCCGCGGCGCAGCCGGAAGCCCCGCTGATCGAACCGGGGGCGAGGCCGAGCGCCGCCCTCGCGGGAGGTGCTACCGCGAGTCCAGAGCCGAGCGGCGTCGCGTCGAGCTCGAGCGCCGTCGCCACCTCATCGGCGAGCGCCGCGCCCGTCACCGCGCCTCCGCGGCCCAGCGCCGGTTTTGTGGTCCCGCGCTCGAGCGCGCCCGCACCGAAATCTTCCGGCCTCGACCTGTCTCGGCCCGACTGATGAGGCGCCTCGCCGTCGCGCTCCTCGGGACTGTCTGTTGGGCGGGACCCGCGCTCGCCCAGCCCGCGTCCGATCCGGCGTTCGACGAGGGCCGAAAGCGCCTCGAAGCGGGGGACTACGCGGGCGCGTGCGCCAAGTTCCAGGAGACGTGGGACAGCGCGCACAGCCCCGGAAAAGCGTTCAATCTGTCGGTGTGTGAAGAGAAGCAAGGGCACCTCCGGCGCGCGCAGTCGTGGATGCGGGAGGGGATGCTCCTGCTCGCGAAGGACGACGATCGGTTGAGCGGAGCCGTGGAGCGCGTACAGACACTCGAGAAGCGTCTGCCCTACATGAAGATCGTCGTCTCCGCGCCGACCGATGGCGGGCCAGTCGACTCTCCGATCGCCCTCGTCGACGATCAGCCCGTCGCCGCGTCCGAGGCCGTGCCGGTCGATCCGGGACGCCACGTCGTGAAGCTCTCCGCGGCGGGGCGCGCGAACGCGACGGTCGAGATCACGCTCGAGGAGGGCGAACGGAAGGACGTCCCGATCGCGCCAGGCGCGCTGGACACGAAGAAGGAGGACACTCCGGTCACGCCCCCGCCGGCGAAGATCGAGCCCTCTCCTCCCGCTCCGAGCGCGGGCCAACGCATCGCGGGTTTCGTCATCGGCGGCGTCGGCCTCGCGACGCTCGGCGGCGCGCTCGGGATGGCGTTCCTCGCGAACTCCACGCACGACGACTTCGAGGAGGCCAAGTCCGCGGGGCAGCCGACGGGGGACATCGCAGACAAAGGACGCACGGTGAACGTCGTCGAGGGTGCGCTGCTCGGGATTGGGGGCGCTGCTCTCGTGACGGGGGTGATCGTCGTCCTCACCGCGCCCAAAGCCGGGCCATCGAAGCCGGCGAGCGTCGCAGACATTCGAGTGGTGCCCTCGCTCGGGCCCAAGGGAGGTGGGGCGTGGATACTCGGCCAATTCTAGTCGTCGGAAGCGCGCTCTTTTTGGCCGCGATCACTGGTTGTTTTCCGAGCTACGACGACGGCACGGGCGGCGCCGGCACCTCGACGAGCTCTCCGACGAGCAGCTCCACGGACGCGACGACGAGCACGACGTCTACGGGCTCCACGATCCCGGGCGAGTGGGCGGTCGACCTGGGGCCCTTGAGCTCGAACACCGGCTTCTCGATGGACGCCCCCTTTGTCCAATCGATCGCGGTCTACGGCGGCAAGATCTGGGTCGGCGGCTATGCGGCCGGTGAGACGGTGATTGGCGGCCAGGCGCTCAAGACCAATCAACCGTTCCTCGTGCAGCTCGACCTCGACGGTCACGTCGCACACGTCGACGCGCTGGGCAACGAGATGGGCATGGGCTTTCCGCCGCCCGAGGTGAAGATCGTGACGAGGCGTGGGATGCCCGCCCTCCCGGAGAGGGGGTACGTCGCAGTGTCGACGCCCGGCAAGCTCTCCGTGTTCGGCCTCGAGAACCTCGGCCCCGCCGTCGTCGAGTGCTCGATCGGCAACCCGATGGAAAGGCTCTCTCCGGCGATCGCGATCGACGGTGGTTTCGCGGTGCTCGCAGTGACGGCGCCCTCCAACGAGGTCCAATGCGGGGCCCCGAAGACTGGCAACATGATGGTCGCCTCCCCGGCCGGTGAGCTTGGCCTGTTCACGTTCCTCGCCGACGACAACGACACGTTCCTCCACGCGACATCCCCCCTGAGTCCTCCCGCCCGCGACCTCCAGCTCGCGTTCCCCAACAGCGTGACTTCGGAAGCGGGCATCGCGGACGTCAGCGGGATCACAGCCACGATGCCGGGCAAGGTCGCGCACTACAAATTTCTGAAGCAGCCCGGGAGTCCCGGCTGGGTGCCGACGACCGCGAAGCCGTGGCCCGACGATCCGATCCTCCTCGTCGACGACCGCCTCGCGCGCGAGCGGATCGCGGGCGGGGGAGGGACCTTCATGACCGGCCTACGATCGACGGCGGCCCTCTTCATCTCCCCGCTCGACGACGGGATGAAGAACTTCGTCGACATGGCGGCCGCGGCGAAGGGCACGTTCCGAGATCTCGCGCTGACGCCCATGGGGCTCGTCCTGGTCGGGGGCGCGATCGAGAACGTCATCTCGATTGGCGGCTCCGCGGTGACCTGTCCGTCGGGCGCGGGGTGCGCGGGCCTCTTTTTGATGAAGAACAACGGGACACCGGTCGACTTTCAAGTTTTCCCCGGCAAAGGCGTCGTCTCCGCGGTGACGATGGCCGACGGGGTCGGCGCGAGCGCGCCGACGCAAACGTATGTCGCGGGGACGTTCGTGGGCGCGCTCGATATCCACGGCAACAAGCTGAAGAGCGATCAAGAGAACCTCTTCGTCGCGGCGCTCGTGCTCCACGGGCTCAACGGACAGTAGCGGCTCCGGACGCTCGGGGTCACGTCACCGATCTCGAGAGCATGCCCATGCCACGCGAGCGTGGGGCTGCCGTCCGCTGCGCTCGCGAGGCTGTCGGAAGAGTCGTAGACGACGTCCTCGTCGGTCGCGCGCGCGCGAAGCATCGCGAGCCGGTCTCGGGTGAGCGAGCGCGTCTACGGTGGCGTGAGCGGCGAACGCACGCTCACGGTGCGATCTCGACGACGACGGGCGCGTGATCGCTCCCAACCACGTCCTTGCGGACGACCACGCTCGTCGCGCGCCGCGCGAGCGCTTCGCTCGCGAGCACGAAGTCGATGCGCCAGCCGACGTTCTTCTCCCGCATGTTCCGCCACGGCGCCCACCACGTGAAGACGTCCCGTCGATCGGGGTGCTGCGCGCGCAGGACGTCCACCAGGCCGTGGCCGATCGCCTCCCGGAGGAGCGCCCGCTCGTCCGCGCGCTGTCCGATCGCGCCCGCGCGCGCTTCCGAGGGGTGGAGGTCGGCCTCCGTGAGCGCGACGTTCAGATCCCCGGCGACGACGAGCAGCTCGCCCGCGGTCTGTCGCGCGGCCGTCCACGCCGAGAGCTCCGCGAGGAACGCCATCTTCGCGGGGTAGTCCTTGCCGCCGTTCGGCACGTACACGGACACGAAGCGGACGCCTCCGACGAGGGCCTCCACGACGCGGTACTCGCTGTCGAACGCGGGGTGCCCGAACGCGGGCGCCTCGGCCGCGAAGTCGCGCCGGACGTGGAGGCTCACGCCCGAGTAGCCCTTCGGTCCACCGTGCCAGTAGTTCCAGTAGTCCGCGAGCGTCGTCAGCGGGTCCGGGATTTGGTCGCGCGTCGCCTTGATCTCCTGGAGGCAGAGCACGTCCGGCCGCTCCGCGGCGACCCACGCGCAGAGCTGCGCGTGCCGCGCTCGAAGCCCGTTCACGTTCCAGGTCGCGATCTTCATCCGCGCGCGCGGCTCCTCTCGTGGCGGTGGCTCCGCCGCGTCCGACGCAGGGTAGCGCTCCCGGCCGCTCCCCGGTGACGCGATCCACCCTTGACGCGCTCCATAACAGCGTTATGAAGAGCCGCGTAACACTGTTATGAGCGACGACGGGGCCATCGACCAGATCTACGCGGCGCTCGTCGCGCGCGAGCTCACGGCGGAGGATCTCTCGGCGCGGCGGCTCGCCGCGTTCCTCGGCAAGACGACGGGCGCGATCTACCACCGCTGGGGCTCGTTCGACGGGCTCCTCTTCACCGTGGGCCAGCGCGGGTTCGTCGATCTACAGGCGCGCATCGAGGCGGTGTGGGCGGCGAAGCGAGAGCTCGGCCCGTGCGCGGTGGCGTTCGTGGAGTTCGGGCTCGACCACCCGGAGATCTACCCGCTCATGTTCGAGCGCCGGTTCGACTGGGCCGCCCTCCGCGCGGCGGGGTACTTCGAGCGCGCCACACCGGGCAGCGCCCTCCTCGCTTGCATCGTCGGCCTGGTGCGCGCCTCCGGCGCGGAGCACCCGATCCCGGAGACGCGGCTCTTGATGGCGGGCCTGCACGGGCTCGTGTCGTTCGCGTCGAGCGGGCGCATGAACACGGGCGATCTGTCGTCGTCGGATCGCGCGGTCGCGATCGCGTCCGCGCGCGACCTCGCCGCTCGCGTGTGCGCCGCGAAGGCCGCGCCCAAGGCTCGTTCCCGCCGATCGAAACCCAAACACCCCCGAGCACGACCATGACGAACCTCTCCGATCCCCTCGAGCTCCGCTCTGGATTCACCCTCCCGAACCGCATCGCGAAGAGCGCGATGAGCGAGCGCCTCGGCGCGCGCGACGGCGCCGTGAGCGAGGAGCTCGTCGCGCTCTACCGGCGCTGGGCGAGGAGCGGCGCGGGCCTCCTCGTCACGGGCAACGTGATGATCGACGGTGCGTCGCTCGGCGAGTCCGGGAACGTGTTCGTCGAGGACGAGCGCGATCTCGAGGGGCTCCGCGCGTGGGCCGCGGCGGCGAAGTCGGGCGGCGCGAGCGTGTTCATGCAGATCAACCACCCGGGGCGCCAGACGCCGCGCACGCTCACGCGGCGCCCGGTCGCGCCGTCCGCGATCGGCTTGAAGGGCGCGGGGCCCCTCTTCGCGACGCCGCGCGCGCTCGAGGCAGCGGAAATCGAGGCGCTCGTCGCGCGGTTCGCCGAGACCGCGCGCGTCGCGAAGAAGGCGGGGTTCGACGGCGTGCAGATCCACGCGGCGCACGGCTACCTGGTGAACCAGTTCCTGTCGCCCTACACGAACCGACGGGACGACGCGTGGGGCGGGGACGCATCGCGCCGAGGGCGCTTCCTGATCGAGATCGTGCGCGCGGTGCGCGCCGCCGTCGGGGATCGCTTCCCGGTCTCGCTCAAGCTGAACTCCGCGGACTTCCAGAAGGGCGGCTTCGACGAGGCGGAGTCGATGGCCCTGCTCGAACGGCTCGACGGGGAGTCCATCGACCTGCTCGAGATCTCGGGCGGCACATACGAGTCCGCGAAGATGTTCGAAGAGACCGTGCCCACGCGCGAGAGCAGCAAGCGGCGCGAGGCGTTCTTCCTCGACTACGTCGAGAAGGCGCGCGCGCGCATCCGGTGCCCGCTGATGCTCACCGGCGGCTTCCGCACGCGCGCCGGGATGGTGGACGCGCTCGCCGGCGGCGCGGTGGACGTCGTCGGGCTCGCGCGTCCCCTCGCCGTCGATCCGGATCTCCCGCGCGGCCTGCTCTCGGGCGCGCGCGACGCCGCGCGCCCCGTGAAGCTCGCGACGGGCATCGCGAACCTCGACTCGGTGATTCAGGGCAGCTGGTACCAGACGCAGATCGACCGCATGGGACGCGGGCTCGAGCCGGATCCCGAGCTCGGTCGGTGGCTGCCGGTGCTGCGCTACCTCAACGCCCGCCGCGTCACGAAGCGGCGTCCGCGCCCCGCGGCGCGCGCGAGCGAGTCGGCGTCGTCCGCGTCGGTCGTGTAGCGCTCACTGGTGACAGGCGGTGCACGTGCGCTTGCCGGCGAGGAAGAACTCCGGATCGTTCGTCGCGTCGGCGTCGGTCCACGCGGCGACCCGCTGATCGAGCCCGTCGAGGGAGGCCTTCGCCGCGTCCTTCAGGCCCCACGTCGCCGCCGACGGCGACGCGAGCGCGGCGGAGTAGAACGTGGACGCGCGCGCCTTGTCGCCGACGCGCGCGTAGACGTCGCCGAAGAGCATCGACGAGCCGGGGACATTGTGGGGAGCGGCCGCGTTGTCGCGGCACTTCTCGTCGACGTCCCCGCACGACGCGATCGCCTCGAGGCGCTTCACCGCCATCGCAGGGTACGGTGTGTCGAGGGGGAAGCCGGCGAACGCGATCGCGAGCGACACGTTGTTGAACTCGGGGTAGAGATCCGCGGCGGCGATCATCTCGGCCGTCGCTTGCTCGATCTTCGCCGTGTCGCCGAGGATGCGCGCCGTCTGCACGCGGACGGTCGCGAGCCAGCCCGGGATGCGGCGATCCTCGGGCATGAGCTCGATCGCGCGGGAGAGCGCGGGCTCGATGTCCGCGAGCGCTCCGAGGTCCCCGTCCTCGGCGAGCGCGGCGAGCGAGCACATGCCGAAGAACAGATGCGCGCGCCCGTTGTCCGGGTGGTTCGTCGTCGCGGCTTCGAGCTTCGCGAGCGCGTCCGCGCGGCCGGAGACGTCCCCGTGGAGGGTGGCGTAGCAGGCGGCGATCGCGTCCGCGACGTCGGGCGGATCGGTCGGCGCGGCGCCGCCGTGACCGCCCTGGCCGCCGCCGCCACCCGCGCCGGACGCGTTCGAGGAGCAAGCGATCACGAGCAGCGCCAGGGGCGCGACGAGCGCGGTGATGAAGGGGCGGCGGGCCATGGAGATCGCGAGCGTACAGCGCGGGGGCGAGGGGTGCATCGGGCGTCTCAGTGGGGGCATCCGGCGTCGTACGGGCGGCGACCACAGAAGATGCAGAAGCCGAAACCGAGCACGGCGAGCACGACGCCGATGCGGCTCAGCACCGGCTCCGCCTCGAATTTCGACTCGATGGGCTTCGGCACCGTGCCGCTGAAATCGCGCGCGAAGCCCGCGCCCGCGCTCGCCGAGAGCGCCGCTTCGCCTCGCTCGTAGAAGCACGAGCCGCAGACGAGTCCGGCGGGGAGGATGCAGGACTCCGCCGTAGGGCGCTCCTCGCCGCATCGCGCGCATTCGAACGAGCGCGCGCCGATCGCGTTCCGCACGCGAGGAGCGGCGCGGTAGTTCGCGTTCGCCGCGGCGTCGGCGTCGGCCACGGCGCGGACGAGCGCGTCGAGCTCACCCGCGTCGAGGTAGAGGCCGTGGCAGCGGACGCAGAAGTCGATGACCACGTCGAGGAGTTTGATCTGGCGAACGGCGTCCTCGGTGGGCGTCGCGCAGCGTGGGCAGGCCGAGAACCGCGTCGTCGGCGGCCACGCGATCGCGAGCGCCTCGGCGTCGAACGCAAGCCTCGCCACGGGCTTGCCGAGCCCGGGCGCGTCGAACTCGTCGAGCCACACGGCCCCGCACACCGGACAGCGGGCGAACCCGATCTCCTGGTCCTTCGTGCGACCTCCGACGTGGCGCTCCATGAGGCAGGAGCAGCTGGGGCAGTGGATGACCGACAGCAAGGCCGCACTCTATCAATGCTCGGGGAGGGTCAGGTTGCCCGTCGGGTATCGTCTCGAAGCCCATGAGCTTCCTCCGCACGCTGCCTGTGTCTCGCCGCTACCCCGCCCGTGCGATCCGCGTGCTCGGGCACCCCGAGGCCCTCGTCCTCCGGCCGACGTGCATGACGGACGTCGAGGAAATCGTGTCGGCGATCCAGGCGAGCTTGCCGGAGCTCCGCGCGTTCATGCCGTGGGCGCACGTGCCTCAGACGCATGAGGCGCAGCTCGATCGCCTCCGCGCGGGCGAGGCGAAGTATGTGGCGGGCGAGGAGCTCGTGATGGGGCTCTTCAGGGGCGACACGTTCGTCGCGATGGTCGGCCTCCACCCGCGTGTGGCGCTCAACCCCAACGGCCTCGAGATCGGGTACTGGGCGTCGACGCCGCACGCGGGCAAGGGATACGTGACCCTCGCCGTGCGCATGGCGCTCCTCTACGCGTTCGACAAGCTCGGCGCGGATCGCGTGCAGGTCGGGTGCGACGAGACGAACCTCGCGAGCCGACGCGTGATCGAGAAGTGCGGCTTCGCGTTCGAGGGCGTTCAGCGGAACATCCTCGCGGCCGCGACGCCGGAGCTCGTGGCCGGGGGCTTCCGCGGGACCGCTCGCAACCCGTCGTTCGCGCTGTTCCCGGATACGATCGAGGCACAGCCATGGGTCGCGGAGCTCCGGCCTCGACTCGTGTACGAGAACCTCGCTGGGCACGAGGTCCGATCGCGCTCGAGCGCGGCGTCGAGTTCGTAGGCAGGGGTGGTCGACGATTCTTCGGTGGTTTGGGCAGACCGAAAAATCGCACGCCCCCGTCGCTACATCGCGCGCCTCGCTTCGTTCTCCAGGCGAAGGAGGCTCGATGGCGCAACAAGTCGTTTCGGGTTTGGTGTCGGGGGGCGAATACGAGTTCGACACGACAGAGGACGCGGTGTGCGTCGAAACGTCCACCTGGACGAAACGAGCAGGGATCATCCAGGTCGTGCTGGGGCTGTTGCTGGTCATCGGCGGGCTCTTCCAGCTCGGGCGCACGCCTTGGCGAGGCGTGGAGTCGATCGTGAGCGCCGTGGGGGCCGTGGTGATCGGCGCGACGCTCTTGAACGCAGCGGCGTTCCTGAAGCGCGTCGCGACGACGGAGGGCAACGACGTCTTCAACCTGATGACCGCCGTGGACGGGTACAAGCGCGCGTTCAAGGTGCAGGTGCTCGTGTTCGCGGTGTCGCTGGTGCTCACGGTGGTCGCGTACGTGGTGGGGGTGAAGTCGTGAGCGCGCTCGAGGCATCGTACGAGTTCACGAGCGCGGAGAACGCCCGCATCCAATCCGCGGCGACGTGGTCGCGGCTCGCGGGGATCATCGAGATCCTCGTGGGCATGGTGTTCGTGGTCATCGGTCTTCTGGGGATCCCGAACGCTCCCTTGGTGTCGGTCCTCCTCTGGATCGCTGCGACGATCTACATCGTCGTCGGCGCGTCCCTCGCGGGGGCGGCGAGCGCGTTCACGCGGGTGGTGGACTCGGAGGGCGACGACATCGCGAACATGTTGGCCGCGCTCGCGAAGCTGAAGGCCGCGTTCAAGGTTCAGGTGATCGTCGTGCTCACTTGCGCCGCCCTCGGATTCCTCGCGTTCTGCCTGCTCATCCTCCGATGACGTAGGCGCGCGTCGCGCCCCGCACCGCGGGCCGCGCGCCGCGACGATGCGACCCGCACGCATCCGAACGTCTCACGGAATCAGCTTGCGACACGTCGTCGCGTCGAGGATGAGCGTTCGGTTCATCGCGTCGTTCATCTGGATCTGCGCGGCGATGTTGCCTTGCTGGGGGAGCAGCATGATCGTGCGCCGACCCGTGAGGTTCTCGCCGCGAGCGACCCCGTCGAGCGCGGAGAGGGAGCAGCGGACGGGGAAAGGACTGCCGCTGACGAGGTGGGGCCCGAGGACGGCGGCGAGCTTCTCCATGTAGACGACGATGGTGACGTCGTGGGTGGCGCCTCGAAACGAGAAGTTCACCGAGGACCGATCTCCGAGGTCGAACGTGTCGCCGACCCAAGCGTTGACGGCCATCACACGCATGAGCTCCACGTCCCCCTCGACGTCGCGGGCGAGCTCGGTCGCGCGTGTGAGGAGGGCGTCCGAGGGGATGGCGTGGAGATCGGGAAACCCCAGGGGTACGCAGGCAGCGAACGGACACGGCGATGTGCCTTCGGCTGGCTTGCTCGTCGTTCGACGCTTCTCGTCGTCGGCTGGTGACTTGCTCGTCGTTCGGCGCTTCTCCTCGTCGGCCGGCTTGGACGTGGCGGGAGACCTCGTGACCAGGACGGCGACGATCGCGACGACGGCCCCGACCGCAGCGAGCCCGCCGAGCGCGACGAAGAGTGGCCAACGCGGCGCGCGCGCGGGTTCTGTCGCGCGCGCAGCCAGGAACTCGGCGGCCGCGGGTCGCTCCACGGGAGGGGGTGTTCGCGGAGTGCCGCCCGCCGAGGGAAGGGTGGGATGAGGCTCGAGCGGAGACGCCGCCGTCGGCCCAGCCACCGTCGAGGAACCGGGCCAAAGCGTCGGCTGGAGGGACGCGCTCGCCGGGGCCGCCGCCCCCGCGTGGACCGTGTCGCGAGTCGCGACGTGGGTCGGGCGCATCGAAGCGTCGGGGTATTGGGTTGGACCCGCTGCGGCCCACGTGGGGCCGGTCGCGCCGACGAGGCTCTTCGACGACGGCGCCGGCGCGGGCGGGGGCGCGCGGAGGAGCTCCGCGAGCGCGTCGATCGCGCTGGATGTACTCGGGAAGCGGTCGCGCGGGTCTCTCGCGGTCCCGCGCTGGAACCACGCGTCGAAGTCCGGGGGAAGGCGCGTGCCCGTCCTGCGCTGCGCGCGCGCGCTCGCGGGCTCGCTGGGGCCGTCGAGGACGCGGACCATGAGGGAGAGGATCGGCGCGCCGGCGGACGCTTCCTCCCGCCAGTACGGCTCGCCCACGAGGAGCGTGTAGGCGACTTGGGTCAGCCCATAGACGTCCGCCTGGGGACCGACGTCACCGTCGCCGCGGACCTGCTCGGGCGCCATGAAGAGCGGCGTGCCGACCGTGCGCGTGAGCGGCGCTGCCGCGCCGGGCGCGCTCGTCTTGAAGACCTTGGCGACGCCGAAGTCGAGGATCTTGATGCACGGCGTTCCGTCGTCTCGCGTCGTGACGAAGAGGTTCTCGGGCTTGATGTCACGATGGATGACCCCGGCGGCGTGCGTGCGATCGAGGGCGCGCGCGACTTGCCCGAGCAGGGTGCACACCTCGTCCGAGGGAAGGCGCGAGCGCTCGGCGAGGATGGCGTCGAGCCCGCGCCCCCGCAGGAGCTCCATGACGATGAACGGCGTGTCCCCCGCCATCCCCGCGTCGAAGACCCGAACGAGGTGCTCGCTCTCGATGGCGCTCGTGACGCGGGCCTCCTGTTCGAAGCGCCCACGGAGCGCGTCTCGGCGCGCGAGCGAGGGGTGCATCACCTTGAGCGCGCGCGCCCCGGACGTTCGCTCGTCAGTGACTTCGAACACCGTCCCCATCGCGCCAGCGCCGAGCTCTCGGAGGATGCGGTAGCGCTCATGGAAGAGCGCGCCAGGCGAGAGGACGGTCGCAGCGCCGGGGGTCATGAGCTGCGCGCTTCACGGGTCATGCCCGGCGCAGCGCACCTCGCGCGGAGCTCCCGAGCGGAGGGGTGCCGATCCCGTCCGGCGTTCGCTCTTCTGTGGGACGGAGCCGGGGTCGGGGGAGCATCGATTGTCTGCTCCGCCAGGTTCCGCGCGCGCGCCTCACCCACTGCGGCGCGCGGCGCGCGTCGCGAACGGAGACGGAGGACGGACTTCGGCGGGGCCCCCACACCGTGAGATTAACCCGTGGAGGCCGCGGGCGTCAGCGCGCGCGGCGGTGAACCGCGCACGCGCCCTCGGCGAGCGGCCGGCGGCTCGGCGCGCGCCCCCGAGCGACGACGGGGCTCGGGCGCGCGCGACCTCACGCCCGGAGCGGGGCGCGGTCGTCCTCGTGCGGAACGGATGCGGACAATTGGAGGCGCTCGCGGGCGAGGTTCGCGAACGCGTCGGCGGCGTCGGGCTCGCCGTGACAGACAAAGACGCGCCGATGCGCGCCAGGCACGTGCGTCAGCCAGGTGAGCAGCCCGCTGCGATCGGCGTGCGCGGAGAACCCGGAGAGCTCCGTGATGCGCGCGCGAACGGGGACGTCGCGCCCCTCGAGGGCGACGTGGTGCGCGCCCTCGAGGAGGCGGCGCCCCACGGTTCCGCGCGCCTGGTAGCCGACGAAGACCACGTCGGTGCGGGGGTCGGGGAGGAACTCTTGGAGGTGGCGGAGGATGCGCCCGCCGGTGCACATACCGCTGCCGGCGATGATGATCGCGGGGCCCTGTATGTTCGCGGCGGCCTCGGATTGTCGGCTCCCTTTCGCGCCGTACAGATCGCCGAACGACAGCGGGTCGACGCCCGCGCCGACGAGGGCGCGAGCGTCGTCGTCGTAGCAGTCGCGGTACCGTGTGTAGAGGCTCGTGACGTCGAGCCCCATGGGGCCGTCCACGATCACGGGGACGCCGTCGAGCTGCCCGGCGGCGTGGAGCGCGCGCAGGTGGAAGACGAGCTCTTGCGTGCGACCGATGGAGAACGCCGGGATCAGCACTTTGCCGCCGTCGTCGAGCGCGCGGCGGAGGGTTTGTCCGAGGCGCTCGAGGAGCGCGGGACCCCGCGGGTGATCGCGATCGCCGTAGGTCGACTCGATGACGACCGCGTCGACCTGCGTGCCGTCGGGGTAGACCGTGTTGGGATCACGAAGGATGGGCGTGTTTCGGCGGCCGAGATCGCCCGAGAGGAGGATCGTCCCGGAGGAGGACTCGAGGAGCACCGACGACGATCCGAGGATGTGACCGGCGTCGAACAGGGTGAGGCGCGCCCCGCCCGCGAGCGTTCGCTGGACGCGGTACGGGACGGGATCGAAGAGGCGGAGGACCTCGTCGACGTCGTCCATGCCGAACGAGGAGTTGCGCGCGTACTGAGCGATCTTCGCGGAGTCCCGGAGGACGATCTCGGCGATGGCGAGCGTCGCGGGGTGGCCGTGGATCCGCCCGCGGAAACCGGCTTGGACGAGGAGGGGCAAGCGCCCGACGTGATCGAGGTGGCCGTGCGTGAGGACGACGGCCGCGAGATCGGCGGGCTTGTCCACGGGGGGCCGCGAGTTGCGCTCCGCCGCGTCGCGCTCGCCTTGAAAGACGCCGCAGTCGACGAGGACGTCGTGGCCGTCGAGGCTGACCTGATACGCCGACCCCGTGACCGTGCGCGCCGCGCCGGAGAACCTGATGGAGCTCGTCATCGGGCGAGACTAGTACTGACGGCCTGAAGTTCGCGCCTGGATCATCTCCGGGCCCCGCGCGGGGCCCGGCGAGTGAAGGCCCGGTCGGTGCTCGGACAGGAGCCCGAGCAGATGAGGAGCTCAGGTGCTGGGCTGGGTCCCGGTGAGGTTTCGCTCGCGCGCGATCGCGAGCGCCTCCATCGCGAGGCGGACGACGAGCGGTCCGAGGACCAGGCCCCAGGTGCCGACGAGCGCGAGACCGCCGAACACGGAGACGAGGAACAGGAACGAGTTCATCTTGAGCTCTCCCCAGCGCGAGAAGAGGGGGCGAACGAGGTTGTCGACCGTGGAGATGACCCCGACGCCGATCGCGACGAGGACGAGCGCTGACGTCGTGCGGCCCGTGATCCCGAGGCCGACCGCGATGGGGACCCAGACCAGGCCCGTGCCGATGCTGGGGATCAGCGCGGCGATGGTCGTGAAGAGGCCGAGGAGAATGGCGCGCGGGACGCCGAGCGCGATGTACGCGATCGTCGCGACCACGCCTTGCGTGAGCGCGGTCAGGCCGGTGCCGATGACGAGGCCGCGCCCGGTCTCGCGGAACGCGCCGGCGAGGCGGCGAAACGCGTCCGGCGCGATGGGCGCATGATCCTCGAGCCACCGCCCGACGCGGTCGCCGTCCACGAGGAGCGTGAACGTGCCGTACATGAAGACGAAGACGCCGAGGAGGACGTCGGCCGTCGCGCCCGCGACCTTGCTCAAGACGTCGAGCGCCTGCTGCCCGTGGGCCTGGACCATCGTGATGATCTGCTGAACCTGGGAGCCCCCGCCCTGTTGCGCGGGGTCTTTGGAGACGAGCGCTTCGAGCGCCTCCTTCGTGCCCTTCGACTCCATGAGCTTCAGCACGAGCTCGCGGCCCCCGCCGTAGAGGCCCGCGATCGCGACGACGACGGGCGCCATCATGAGGATGAGGAGCGCGAGCGTGAGCGTGCCGGCGGCCCGCGAGCGCCCACCGAGGCGCTTCGTGAGGCGCATCGCGAGGGGCCGCATCATCCCGGCGATCCACGCGGCGAGGACGAGGGGAGCCCAGAGCGGGACGAGGACGGCGAGCGCGCCGACGGCGAGGAGGACGGCGAGGATGCGCAGCGCGGTGGGGCGATCGACCCCCACGCGCGGTGTCGCGGACGAGGGAGGGGAGCTCGGGGGCGCGGCGGGCGGCTCGATCGCGTCAGCCATCGGGCGATTACATCGGACCCGCCCGCGATCGGCCCACTTCCGCGCGACCCTCGTGCGAAGGCACGCCCCGAGCTCCCCGTCGGATCACCGGGCCCGGCGTTTTCCGGGCTCGGAACGCGAGGGCGGGGCAGCGGGCTCCATGAGCGCGGTGCGGAGGAGCGGCACGGCGAGATCCATGAACGCGCGGAGCTTCGCGGAGCCAGCGCTCTTTGCGGGATGGACGAGCTGCACCGGGAGCGGCTCTCCCTCGAAGGAGGTGAGCACGCGCACGAGCGTGCCCGCCTCGAGGGCCCTCGCCGCTTGGTACGAGAGGACGCTCACCACGCCGTGGCCGTCGATCGCGGAGCCGAGCGCCGCCTCGGCGGTGTTCACGCTCAGGAATGGAGTGATCTTCACCTGACGCGCGCGCCCGCCGCGCGGCCCCGGTCCGAACGACCAGCTGTCGGTCGGCGTCGCCGCGCCGAACGAGATGCACCGGTGAGAAGAGAGATCCTTCGGGGTGCGCGGCCTCCCGCGCCCCGCGAGGTACTTCGGGCTCGCGACGACGACGCGGCGCACCCTCCCCACCGGGACGGCGAACAGCGCGGAGTCGGGCATGTGCGCGATCCGCACCGCCACGTCGACCCCCTCGTCGACGACGTTCACGATGCGGTCCAGCAGCAGGAGCCGCGCGCGAACCTCGGTGTACCGGGCGAGGTACGCGTCGACCGCAGGCCGGACGTGGAGCGCGCCGAACATCACCGGCGCCGTGACGGTCAGCGTCCCCTGCGGGGATGCGCGCTCGCTCGTCGCGGCCTCCTCGGCGTCCGAAAGCTCCGCGAGCACGCGGCGGCACGTCCCGAGGTAGCGGTCCCCCGCCTCCGTGATCTGGAGCGCGCGCGTCGAGCGCCGCACGAGCTCGACGCCCAGGCGCGCTTCGAGGGACGTGATGGCTCGCGAGATCCCGGTGACCGAGCGGCCGAGCGCGCGCGCCGCCTTCGAGAGGCTGCCCCGATCCATCGTGACGACGAACGCCTCCATCGCATCGAGCCGGTCCATTCCACTTTCACGAATACCGCAAGGATGGCTTGCTCGGTACGGCGATTCTCACGGCATCCGGGAAGGCCCATGTTCCTCTCGTTGGGCGAGCGATCGCCCCGCGGAGGACGAGAGGAGAGAGCCATGGAGAACCCCGCGAGCGACGTCGCCTTCACGGAGACCGTGAAGCGCGAGCAAGAGAAGCGCGGCTCCCGCGCGGCGTACGCCCGCATGGAGGCGGCCGGCGGATGGGAGACGACGGTCACGCCCGAGCTCCGCGCGTTCCTCGCGGAGCGCGACAGCCTGTATTTCGCGACCGCGAACGCGGCCGGTCAGCCGTACGTCCAGCACCGCGGGGGGCCGCCCGGCTTCGTCCGCGTGATCGACGAGCGCACGCTCGCGTTCGCCGACTTCGCGGGGAACCGGCAGTTCATCACGCTCGGCAACCTGCGGGAGAACGATCGCGCGTTCCTGTTCTTCATGGACTACGCGCGCCGGCAGCGCATCAAGGTGTGGGGCCGCGCTCGCGTCGTCGAAGGGGACGCCGATCCCGCGCTCCTTCGCGCGACGATGCCGAGCGGCTACAAGGCCCGCGGCGAGAGGGTCATCGTCTTCACCATCGAAGCGTGGGACGCGAACTGCCCGCAGCACATCCCGCAGAAGATCGACGCGGCCGACGCCGCGCGCGCGATCGGGCGGCTCGAGGCGCGGATCAGCGCGCTCGAGGCGGAGAACCGCAAGCTGCGTGCGAGCACGGAGGGCCGCTGATATAGCCTCGAGCCGAGCTTTGAGCGCCCGCATGCGAGCCAGCGTCCTCGTCGCCCTCTCGATGATCTCGGCCGCGCTCGGCTGCGGCCCCCCGCCGGCGGCGCCCGTGCCGCTCGCGAGCGCGGGTCCGCCCGTGGACGCTCCCGCCGAAGTGCGCGAGCTCCCTGCGGCGGCCGCGGACGGCGCCCCCGAGAGGGTCCCCCAGCTCGTGCGCGGGAGGGACGCGTTTTCGGTGTACAGCGAGGACGGGACGCTCGCGTTCACCGCGCTCTACGGCGCGTTCGCGCTCGTCGAGGTGGACACGGGCCGCGTCCGCGGGACCGTCCCCGTGGGGTGCGTCGCGGGCGCGTCGTTCACGGGCGACGGTCGCTTCGTCGTGTTCGGGGAGTGCTCGGACGCGGGCGATGGAGTGTTCGTGTGGGATCTCGCACGGAACGAAGTGCGCGCGACGTCCCTGCACCTGCCGAAGGCGCGCGTCATCCCTCAGCCGGGAGGCCACCTCATGCTCGTCCGCACCGAGGGCGCCGCGCTCGTCCTCGACGCGTGGACGCTCGAGTCGCGATCCCTCGAGCTCCCAAGGGCCTCAGACCTTTGGCTGACGCGCGTCGCTCCGGACGGGACCGTGACGCTGTTCGGCAAGACCGCGCTCTTCCGGTTCGAGCCGGGGAGCTCGAAGGCGAAGCGCACAGATCTCGCGGCGAAGACGGCGTTCATCGCGGGCGACGCGGAGCTTGAGCACGGGCTCGCGGTCGTCCTTCAAGCGGACGGCACGGCCACGGTCGTCGATCCGACGCGGAAGGAGGTCGTGATCGAGCGGCCGGCGTGCAACGGCGAGCCGGCGTACAACGTCCGCTTTCGAGGCGACGGCAAGCACCTGTTCTTCCATTGCGGGCGCGCGATCGTCGAGCTCGACGAAGGGCTCGAGATCCTCCGCGAGGTGGTGCGAGAGGACACGCGAACCCTCCAGATGGACGTCGCCAAGGACGGTCTCTTCGTGCAGCGGGGGGACGAGCTCGCGCGCTTCGATCCCGACCGCGAGGGCCCGACCGGCGCGACGATCCGCGTGTCCCATCCCGTGCTGCTCGCGGGCGGCGCGCGCGTCGCCGAGCGCGGGGGATCCTTCGTCGCCGACGCGAAGACGGGCGCCGTGATCTGGGCACCGGGCGGCGGCCTGCCCGGCCTCGTGCGCGACCTTCGGCCGGCGGCCGCGCTCTTCACCGATCGAGCGGCGGTCGATCTCCACACGGGCGCCGCGTTCTTTGCGGACGCGCTGAGCGCCGACGGGCGTGTCTCGGTGTCGACCGAGACGAAGCACGCGCCGTCGGCAGACCAGGGCGTCGCGACGATCACGAACCGACCGCGCGCCGAGGCGTGGACGGCGAGCGTGGACCCAAAAGCCCGCGTGACGCTCTCGTCGTCTGGCCGGTACGCGATCGAGCTCGGGAGCGACTCCGCGCAGGCCGCGGCTGCCCCCGTGGTCATCCACGATCCGAAGGCATCGCGCCGCATCGAGTCGCCGTTGGGAGTCGTCGTGGGCCCGGAGGATCGCCTCGTGACGGGTGGCGCGGACGGGCTCTGTCACGTGCACGCGCTCGACACCGCCACTGAAACCACCGTTCCCGTGGACGTGCGTGGCGGAATGCCGGTCTTCGCGGGGAAGGACCGGCTCGTGTTTCGGGATCGCGGAGAGGTCTGGGACGTCGAGAAGCGCGCGGTCGCGTGGACCGTCCCGCCTGGCGATCGGATCCTCGCGGCCGCGGCGAACGCGGAGATCGTCGCCGTGGGCGCCCCACCTTCGGCGGACGTCACCGACCCGCCCCTCCGGCTCGTCCTCGCGACGGACGGATCCGTCGTCTCGCAGATCCCGAAGGGCGGGACGGTCCTCGCGCTGTCGCTCCGCAGGGCGCTCCTCGAGCGGAAGGATGGCGTCATCCTGCGTGACGGCGACGCCGAGACGCCCGTCCACCTCGGCGCTCGCGCGGCGCGCACGCCGGTCGCGCTGTCGGAAGATGGAAGGATTGTCTGGTATCAACGCCTGGACGATCTCGTCGCCGCGCACCGCGTCGCGGACGGTCGAGAGCTCTTGTTCTCTCCCGGTGTGGCGCCCGTGACGGACGAAGGAGTGTTCGACGCGGCCGACGTCGACCGCGTGCCCTACCTCGTGCGAACCGGACCAAACCTGCTCACGAGCCGGCTCGAACCAGCGTCCACGCGCCTCGCGACGCACGGCCACCGGGATCTCCTCGCCGACTTCTTCGGCGGCGCGCCCATCGGACCCGCCCCGACGCCCTGAATCGCGCCGTCGAAGCCGAGACGAGGCGAGGATCCCGAGGTAGCCTGTTCATCATCCAATAAGGGGGGCGAATGGATCTCGACATTCTGGACGCGACCGAGGATTACGCAGACGCGCGCGGCTACCACTACGTGGGCATGAGCGAGTCGTGGAAGCGCATGTGCTTGGATCTGCCGTGCTCGAAGCGGGTGCAAATCCCGCTCTTTTACAAGGAGCAGCACATCGACACGACGATCGACGGCGAAGCGGTCGTCGTCCAGGCGTGGAGAGGAAACTGTCCCAAGGCGTTCCGGGGGATGCCGGGGGGCATCGGTGGCGAGGTCGGCGTCTATCGCCGCATGCCCGGCCGGCGAATCCCGGACACGCTGGATCTCCCACGGGTGAAGGACTTCCCGGAGTTCACGCGGCCCATCGTCACCGCGATCGTCAGTCGCCTGGTGAAGGAGGCGGTCGACCTCGCCGAGGCGGACGCCGAATGGTGGTGGCCCTACCCCGAGATCGGCGCGGGCATCGACATGCGACTCCTCCGGCCCGACTCGGGCGACGTGTTCTTCGAGGCCGATCCGGCGGAGCCCCCGGGCGGCTATTGGATGAGTCGTTGGATGAACCCGCTGAGCTACCGGCGCTACGTCCTCCACGAACTCGAGCGCGGCCTCGATGCGCCGGAGCATGCGTACGACTACCGCATGGAGTTCACGGTGAAGGGGGCGCGCTTTCGTTGGGACGCCGTCGACGCGCCGATCGTGCGCGTCTGAACGGAACGAAGCCGCGCCGAGACCACCGCTGATTCAAACCGATCGGTGCTCCACTGAGCGAGCGCGATCATGAATCACAACGGCCGGAGAGACGAATCGCCAAGGCGCCAAGGACGCGAGCGGAGAGGCTACCCCTCGTCTGCGTGGTCGCTTCCTCTTGGCGTCTTTGCGGTTGATCCTCTGGATGTGTCGGGATCGCGCGCGCTGACTTAGCGTGAGCACGCTGGCCCGCGGGCCGGCTGGCGCTCCCGGAAATCGACGGCGCCCGCGTGACGGCCTGGAGAGGGGCGTCGACTGCTCGAGGTGTGCAGGACCGACGACGAATCTCGCGAGGCGAGGACACTCACCCCACGCCTCCCCCAACCGACCTGTTCCCGACCCGCGTCGAGCATGCGCGCCGTGCGTTGACGCTGGGAGCGCCCCCCCCTTCCATCGTGGCCCAATGAAGCACTCGCGACAGCTCACCACTCGCCTCGAGTCGAGCGCGTTCTCGACCGACCACTTGGAGATCCAGCGCGTGCGCGGCACGGAGCAGATCTCACGCCTCTTCGGGTTCGACATCGAGCTGCGCACCCCCGAGCAGGGGTTGCCGGAGGGGTGCGTGCCCGGGGCGAGCGTCAGCCTCGTGCTCGAGGACGCGGGCGACGGGGAGCGCACGCGCTTCGTCCACGGCATCATCGACGCCATCGACGACCGAATGCGCGCCTCGCACGGTCGTCGCGCCTATCTCTTGCGCCTCGTTCCGCGCGCCGCGCGCCTCGAGCTCACGGAGACGCAGGAGGTCTTCGTGGACGAGTCGGTCCCTTCGATCGTGCGCGGGAAGCTCGCGCTCCACGGGCTCGGTCCGGACGACTTCGAGCTCCGCCTCCGCGGGAGCTACCCGGCGCGCGAGTCCGTCGTCGAGTACATGGAGAGCGATCTCGCGTTCGTCGCGCGGCTCACGGAGCACCTTGGTATTTCGTACTTCTTCGAGCACGACCGGGAGCGGACCCGCCTCGTCTTCACGGACGACGAGGGCGGATTCACGACCGCCATCCCGCTCACGTTCGACGAGCGGGGAGACAATCACCACTTGCACGCCCTGGGCTCGCGCTCTCGCCGCGTCCCATCGAGCGTGTTCGTCCAGGATCACAACTACCGCGTCCCCCTCGTCGAGCTCACGGGCGCGCACGACCTCGAGCGCGGTCACGGGGGCGGCATCGTCCATTACGGGACGCACCACAAGACCCCCGAGGAGGGCCAGCTCATCGCGCGGATCCGCGCGCAGGAGCTCGAGAGCCGGCGGTTCGTCTATGCGGGCGAGAGCGGCGCCATCGCGCTGTCCCCGGGGCATCGCGTCGCGATCTTCGGCCACCCCGACCTGTCGGACGGCGCCGAGATCCTCGTGACGAAGGTGGAGCACGACGCGGAGTGGAGCTCGGAGGAGGGGACGCGTGGGGCGAGCTACCGCAACGCGTTCGAGGCCGTCCCGGTGGGCTTCACGTACCGGCCCCCGCGATCGACGCCCCGCCCGCGGATCCATGGGTTCGTCACGGGCGTCGTGAAGTCCCACGAGAACGCGCGCGACGGGAGCCTCCCCTTCCTCGACGAGCACGGTCGCTACCTCGTCGAGCTCCAGTTCGACACGCTGCGCGCGCCTCACAAACAGCGCGCCTCGCACCGCATCCGGATGGCGCAGCCCTTCGCGGGGCCGAACCACGGGATGCATTTCCCCCTCCGCCCCGGCGCCGAGGTGCTCGTCGGCTTCCTCGATGGCGATCCCGATCGGCCCGTGATCCTCGGCGCCGTCCCGAACGCGATCGCGCCCTCGCCCGTCACCCACCACAACCCGAACGCCCACGTGGTCCAACTGTCCTCGGGGATTCGGCTCACGATCCGCGACTAGAGCAGAGCCCCGATCCCGTTCGTTGCTCGAGGAGACCCCATGCCCGCCCCCCTCACGACCGGAGCCACGTTGATGTGCACGAACGGGCTCCTCCCCACCGTGTTCGTCGCCACCCCCAAGCCCGCGCCCATGATCCAGGGCGCGCTCGCGGCGGGGACCATCGATCAGATCCTCTCGAACAACGTGCCGACGTTCGGCATGTGCAACAGCCCCGCGAACCCCACCGTCGCCGCCGCGACGAGCGCGGCGCTGGGGGTCCTCACGCCGATGCCGTGCGTCCCGAAGATCGCAGCGCCGTGGTCCCCGCCCACCGTCGCCCTGAAGCACATGAGCCTGCCCGTCGCGACCCAGCTCAGCAAGTGCATGTGCGCGTTCGGCGGCAGCATCAGCGTCGTCGCGGGGCCTCCCGGCCCCGTCCAGTCCACGTGAAGTCCTCACCGGAGATCTCGTCCCCATGCATGCCTACGACAACGATCACCCCTGGGTCTCCTGGTACGTGCCGCACAAGAGCGGCGAACACTCGGGCTACGAGAGCTTCTTCCGCATCGGCGGTCCGGACGCGTTGACCGAACAGGCGCTCCGCACGTCCCTCAATCAGGTCGACGACGACAAGCAAGGGGAGGAGGCCGTCCGTCGATCGTTCAACGCCGACTTGTCGGGAGGGCTCGCGTTCTACACGGAGGGAGATCTCCGCCAATTCGTCGGCGGAAACGCGGACGTCCGCGTGCTCCGCGAGTTCTACTCCGTGCACGTCCTCACGGACGGTGACTCCACGGCGCGGAGCTATCTCCGCCTCGGCAAGCCCAACTACGACATCGAAGAGGAGCTCTACAAGGAGATCGCCGCGGACAAAGTGCGCGGCGTGATCAAGACGAGCAAGCAGGAGAAGGCGGTCGACCCCAACACGCGGGACATCGGCGCGGCCTCCGGGGATCTCGCCACGGGGGACGCCGCGGCGATCACGGCCGCGCGCGACGCCATCGCCACGCTCGCCCTCTCGCTCGACACGGCCACGCTGAACGATCTCGAGGCGCTGCGCGTGGACGGCGCGGCGAACGCGGACGCGATGAAGTGGGCGGAGACGGTCCTCACCGCGGCGATGGCGGTCGCGATCCAGCGCCTCCAGGCCTCCGCCGCGGACAACGTCGAGGACGCGAAGACCGCGCTCCGGTCGCTCGCGGACGAACAAGTGGGGCTCGCGGTCCGCGCCATCGTCGAGCTCGCGTCGATGCGGGGCGGCACCTCCGCGAACGCGGACGCGCGCGCCTGGGCGAAGGAGCTCGTGGAGCAGCACAAGCTGAAGGACATCCACGACAGCCCGCGGTTCTCGGAGGGCGAAGGCGTCGCGCTCTACTCCGACCTCCCCATCACGCTGACGAGCGCGCGCGACTTGAAGTTCACGATGGCGCAGAGCTCGACCACGGTCCTCGGAGAGACCTACGCCGAGGTGTACTCGGTGAGCGCGGACGTCCCCGAGCGGATCCGCAGCGGCCTCGTGAACTCCGTCGAGGACATCAAGGACAAGAGCCTCGTGACGGCGCAGCACACGCTGCCCGTGCCCGCGGGCTGGAGGACGCGAACGTTCGACCTCGCGAAGCAATTGTCTGTCACGGCTGGGGACAGCGGCGCGTTCGGCGTCGGCTCGGAGCTCTCCTTCTACGGGGGCCTCAAGAGCAGCGCGACGCTCGGGTTCTCGTTCGACTCCTCCGTCGCGTGGGAGTGCTCGGCCCCCCTCGGCTTCAAGACGGAGCTGAGCTCGGCCGGCCTCGAGACGGTCGCGCCGTGGGGCGCGGTCTCGTTCAAGTCGAAGAGCCGGATCATCGCGGAGTCGATCACCCTGTCCGCCGAGCCCACCGGGAAGGTTGGAACCACGGCGGCGAAGAAGATCGCGAAGGCGTTCAAGATCGCCATCGCCTCGTTCGACGGATTGGTTCTGCTCTACACGGCCACGATCGCCGGCGTCGGGACCGGCGCTCCGGGGACGGTGAAGGGCGTGCTCGCCGGCCACGAGGTGGTTTATGGACTCTGGCTCTCGATGAACACGCTCTTCACGGCGGCGAGCATCGCCGCGAGCGTGGTCCAGCTCGTGACCGACCTCACGACCAAAGCGGCGACGGCCGCGTCTCCGAAGAAGTTCCCCGAGATCGTGATCAACGAGGCGGGCGTGAAGATCCAGGCGGGCACCTCGTACGTGCACGTGAGCGAGAAGGGCGTGGACATCTGCGGGACGCAATACGTCGTCGGCGCTCCGCTCCAGAACCTGAACCCCATCCCGGTCCCCAGCACCGCCACCTCGACCCAGGTGATGGACATCGTGAACACCGCGGCGACCGCCGTTCAAGCCGTCAACTGACCTCGGAGCGGACATGCAAATCATCCACGAGACGCCCTACCTCGTTCACCCTCTCGACTGCGCCGTCGGTCCCGGCTCGAGCGCGATGTCGCTCGTCGTGAAGGGGACGTTCAAGATGAAGCTCGACGGCGCGGCGGAGGCGGTCTCCGAGCCGCCGGAGATGCGCGGGGACGAGACGTACATGGACGACCTCGGCCGGAGCCTCGCCTATTCGAGTGATCTCCTCCCGTACAAACCGCGCGGGGAGGTCATCGTGAACGCGAACTGTCACCCCCCCGAGGGGCGCGCGCGCCCCGAGTGCGACGTCGCGATCCAGGTGGGGCCCATCCGCAAGGCGCTGCGTGTCACGGGCGATCGTCGGTGGTCGAAGGGGAGCCCTCCCGTCGCGACCGCGCCGCTCGCGTTCCAATCCATGCCCATCCGTTGGGAGCGCGCGTTCGGCTCCCTCACGAGCCCCGCGAACCCGCTCGGTCGAGGCGTGGACGTGGGCACCGTGCCGGGGGACGACGGCGTGTATCTGCCGAACGTCGAGTATCCGGGTCTTCGCGTGACGTCCCCTCAGGATCGCCCGACCCCCGCGGGCTTCGGTGCGATCGCCCAGCACTGGGAGCCGCGGCTCAAGCGGAGCGGCACGCGAGATCAGCGATGGGCCGCGTTCCGCGCGCCGCTCCCGCCGACCGATTGCGAAGCGCGCGCCGCCAACGCGGCGCCGGACGACCAGCAGCTCGAGGACGGGCAGTACTTCCGGGGCGACGAGACCCTTGTCCTCGAGAACCTCCACCGCGGCTTCGCGCGCTTCACGAGCGCCCTGCCGGGGAAGCGCCTCCGTGCGTTCCTCTGGATGCGCCCCACCCGGACGGAGCCGGAGCGCTTCGCGGAGATCGACCTGAAGCTCGACACCGTGTTCATCGACGCGGAGAAGGAGGAGCTCACCCTCGTCTGGCGACGCCCCGTGCAGCTCGATGCGCCGACGGAGGTCGCCATCGAGGCCATCTACCTGACGGAGGAGTCGACGGCGGTCGCGCCGTCCCCGGCGGAGGTCCACGTCGCGCGGTTCCTGGAGCTCCGTCCGAAGGAGGATCCCGTCGATCAGCAGAAGGAGATCGACGAGCAGATGGCGGAGGTCCACAAGCTGTTGAGCGGTCCAGGAATGGACCCCGCGCTCGCGAAGGCGGCGAAGGCCGAGAAGGATCCCGCGAAGGTCCTCGACCTCATCCTGCGCGGGATCGCCGACAAGGCGCACGAGGCGGAGCAGCTGACGGCGAAGCTGAAGGCGGGCCAGCCGCTCGTCTGATCCGCTCGCTGATGTTCGGCCATCCGGTCGTCCGAGCCGCGCGCGCCTCGAGCGCGCGTGAGCTGGTCGACGCCCGACCGAGACCCTAGAGCACCGAACAGTGGCCTCGCGAGCGGACCGGAGGGATGCCCTGTCGAACACGCATGAACGGCGGCGGCCTAGCAACGGAGACCGGAAAGGAGTATGGCCCCCGCGTGAACAAGTACGGGATCCCGCTCGCGGACCTGCCCGCGCACTGCCTCGACGCGGTCGACGCGGCGGAGCGATCCCTCTCGCGCACCCTCATCGTGAAGGACGGTCACGCGGTCGCGGCGATCGTCCCGATGGTCGATCTCGACCGCATCGATCCGCCCGATCCCGCGGTGAACGGGGCCGATCCGCTGCTTGCGCTCGCGAGCGGAGCGGGGCTCGATGAGTTCGTGGACAGCCTCGGCGAGGATCTCTCCAACACCTCGCTCTATCGCCGCGTCTGAGCGCGGCGCACGGATCCATGGGGTATCTGTTCGACACGTCGATGCTCGCGGAGGTGCTTCGCGCCTCCCCCTCGCGCACGCTCGTTCGGCGGCTCACGACGGTGCCGACCAAGGATCGGTGGACGAGCGTCGTCACCGTCAGCCAGCTCCTCGTGGCGGCGCGACGCGCGCAGACCCCGCGGATCATGCAGAGCGTGGTCCAGCTCGTCGCCGCGGTGCGCGTCGCCCCGTTCGACCTGGCCGCGGCGCAGACGTTCGCGAAGCTCCGGGCGAGCGTCGCCGAGCACCTCGACGCGGACGACGTGATGATCGCCGCGATCGCGATCACGCAGGGCTTCGTCGTCGTGACGAAGAGGCCGCGCGAGTTCTCCCCGTTCCATCAGCTGCGGGTCGAGGACTGGACGCGGGGGGGGTGATCGCCCCACAGCCTGCCCGCCGAACGGAGGCGCGCGGACTTCGCCTCTTTCAACGACTGGCTACACGTGCTAGGTGCCGCGCACCCCGAGAAAGGGATCCTGCCGAGACATGAGCCCGTTCCCCTCTGCCTCTTCGCTTCTCCCCTTCGCGGGGGGCCCCGGAGCCCCTCCGCACGTGTCCGCGCTTTCGGGCTCTCTCACGCCCTCCCACGGACCCCTGTTCGCGTCCTCGGACGTGAACATCGACGTCGATCTCTCCTTCGTCGTCCAGATCGTCCTCTTCGCGTTCTTCGTGCTGATCATGAAGCCGATCCTCTTCGAACCCCTCATGAAGGTGTTCGAGGAGCGCGAGAAGCGCACGGGCGGCGCGCGCGGCGAGGCCCGCGAGATGGATGAGAAGGCCGGCGCCCTCGTAAAGCGCTTCGACGACGAGATCGAGAAGGTGCGGCAAGCCGCGAACAAGGAACGCGACAAGCTCCGCGCCGAGTCCGCCGCGCTCGAGGCCGAGATCCTCGCGAACGCGAAGCAGCAGAGCAACGCGATCATCGAGTCTGGGCGCGCGCGCATCCGCGAAGAGATCGCCCAGCTCCGCGCCGACCTGGACGCGGCGCGTCCTGCGCTCGCGGAGCAGATCGCGTCGAAGGTCCTCGGCCGCGAGGTGCAGTCGTGAAGACCCGCCGCGTTCGCCTCGCGCTCGTCGCCGTCGCCGCGCTCACCGTCGGGACCGCCGCGGTCGCGCAGCCCGCACAGCCCCCGCCCCAACCCGCGCAGCCCGGCGCTCAGCCGCAGCCCGGTGGTCAGCCGGTGCCCGTGCCCCGCCTCCAACCTGGTCAGCGCCCACCCGGGCCTCGGCCGAACGGGCCCGGAGGGCGCCCCGGATTGCCCCCGGGTCTCGCCCCACAACCGAAGGTGCTCGTGCCCAGCGGGCCCAAGCCCGAATCGGCTGCGGAGGAGAGGCGCAAGAAGGAAGAGGAGGAGGCGCACGAGCGCGTCTGCGAGGAGGTCGAGCACGGCGCTCCGCGGCCGATCAACTGGATCAACGGCCTCTTCATGCCGACGGACGACCCGTCCATCCTCCAGGCGACGGGCATCAAGCGGCTCCTCTACTGGTACAAGAGCGCCGACGAGTGCGACCCGAAGATGGAGTCGCCGCCCGTGCTCGCGCAGCTCTTCAACTTCGCGATCGTCGTGATGGTCCTGATGAAGTACGGCCGCAAGCCGATCGTCGAGGGCCTCATCAAGCGCAAGCAGACGCTGATGGCGGACATCAACGCCGCGGAGGCCCTCCGGGCGGACGCGGAGCAGCGCCTCCAGAAGTACACGCGCGAGCTGAAGAACATCGCGGCGCGGCGCACCGAGCTCGAAGAGGAGTATCGCGCGCAGGCGGCGACCGAGAAGAAGCGCATCCTCCGCGAGGCGGAGGAGAAGCGTGCGCGCATGATCAAGGACGCGGAGGCCCGCGTGGAGCAAGAGCTGCGGCAGGCGCAAAGCGAGATCACCCGAGAGGCGATCGACGCCGCCATCGCCGCGGCGGAGGAGCTCATCAAGAAGCGCGTGGAGCAGCGCGATCTCGATCGACTCGCGGACGACTACCTCGTCGGTTTGGGCGCGGCGATCAAGGGCTCCGCGAAGAGCCAAGCGGGAGGTGCAGCATGAGCGACGACGCCGTCGGGCGGCGCTACGCCCAAGCGATCTTCGAACTCGGCAAGGAGGAGGGCTCGCTCGCCGCGCTCTCCACCGCGTTCACCGAGTTCGCGGGCGCCTACGAGAGCTCCGCGGAGCTCCGCGAGGTCCTGGACAATCCCCTGGTGCCGGACACGCAGCGCACGGCGATCCTGAACGAGATCGCGCAGCGGATGGGCGCGTCGAACACCGCGCAGCGCGCGCTCCGCGTGATCTCGGCGCGCCGCCGCCTCAAGGCGCTCCCCGCGATCGCTCGGCAGCTCGCGCGCCTCGTCGACGCGGACGACAAGCTGGTGCGGGTCGTCGTCACGAGCGCGGGCCCGCTGACGGACTCCTACCTCGCCAAGCTGAAGGCCGAGGTCGAGAAGGCGACGGGCAACCGGGCGATCGTGCAGCACTCGATCGACGCCTCGCTCATCGCTGGCGTCGTCACCAAGATCGGTGACCGGGTCATCGACGGGAGCGCGCGCTCGCGCCTGCGGACGCTCCGCTCGTCTACCGACGCCTCGAGCTAGGCGTCTCTTCCATCTTTGCCGCGGGCAGCCCCGCGGGAACTCAACATCGAGGACAAATCGCGATGCAGCTTCGGGCCGAAGAGATCTCGCAGATCATCAAGAAGCAGATTCAGAACATCGACAAGGCCGTCCAGGTCAGCGAGACGGGCACGGTGCTCACGGTCGGCGACGGCATCGCGCGCGTCCACGGCCTCTCGGGCGTGATGGCGGGTGAGCTCGTCGAGTTCGTCTCGACGGACGGCATCACGCTGAGCGGCCTCGTGCTGAACCTCGAGCAGGACAACGTCGGCTGCGCGCTCTTCGGCGACACGAGCGTCATCAAGGAGGGCGACACCGTGAAGCGCACCGCGCGCATCATGGAGGTGCCGATCGGCGAGGCCACCATCGGCCGCGTCGTGAACGCGCTCGGTCAGCCCATCGACGGCAAGGGCCCGATCGACTCGACGCTCCGCGGCCGCGTGGAGGTGAAGGCCCCGGGCATCGTCCGCCGGCAGCCGGTCAACGAGCCGATGCAGACGGGCATCAAGGCGATCGACTCGATGATCCCAATCGGCCGTGGCCAGCGCGAGCTCATCATCGGCGACCGCCAGACGGGCAAGACCGCCGTCGCGATCGACACGATCATCAACCAGAAGGGCAAGGGCGTTTACTGCGTCTACGTCGCCATCGGCCAGAAGCAGTCGACGGTGCGCCAGGTCGTCGACAAGCTCGAGAGCTTCGGCGCGATGGAGTACACGATCATCGTCTCCGCGACGGCGAGCGAGTCCGCGCCGCTCCAGTTCATCGCGCCGTACACCGGCGTCACGATGGGCGAGTACTTCCGCGACACGGGGCGCCACTGCCTCTGCATCTACGACGATCTCTCGAAGCAAGCCGTCGCCTACCGGCAGCTCTCGCTGCTCCTCCGCCGCCCGCCAGGGCGCGAGGCCTACCCGGGCGACGTCTTCTACCTCCACAGCCGCCTCCTCGAGCGCGCGGCCAAGATGGCGGAGGTTTACTACGTCGTCTCGAAGGGCACGGAGATCCCGAAGGGCGATCCCAAGTTCGTCGGCGTCGACGGCAAGGCGCACTACGGCGTCCTCGGCAAGGAAGCGGCGCACCACGAGCTGAAGAGCCGGGGTGATGGCTACGAGATCAAGACGGACCCGTACTCGGGCGGATCGCTCACGGCGCTGCCGATCATCGAGACCCAAGCGGGCGACGTTTCGGCGTACATCCCGACGAACGTCATCTCGATCACGGACGGACAGATCTTCCTCGAGTCGGATCTCTTCTTCTCGGGTGTCCGCCCGGCGATCAACGTCGGTATCTCGGTCAGCCGCGTCGGCGGCAACGCGCAGATCAAGGCGATGAAGAGCGTCGCCGGTACGCTCCGCCTCGACCTCGCTCAATATCGTGCAATGGCTGCGTTCGCGCAGTTCGCGAGCGATCTCGACGCGAAGACCCGCGCTCAGCTCGACCGCGGCGTGCGCATGGTCGAGATCCTGAAGCAGGGCCAGTTCGTCCCGCTGCCCGTCGAGAAGCAGGTCGTGATCATCTACGCGGCGACGAAGGGCTACGTGGATCACCTCCCGACGGCGGCCCTCGCGCGCTACGAGTCGGAGCTCTTCAAGCACCTCGAGGCGAAGCACCCGGAGATCCTCCCCGGCATCCTCGAGAAGAAGCAGATCGACAAGGACCTCGAGGAGAAGCTCAAGAAGGCGCTCGAGGGCTTCAAGTCCAAGTTCGAGCTCGAGGGGAAGAAGGCGCCGGCGCCCGCGTCCTCCGAGCGAGGCGAGAAGAAGGCGGCCGCGAAGAAGCCGAAGAAGGCCTGATCCGTGCCCTCCCTGAAAGCGATTCGGAAGCGCATCTCGAGCGTCAAGTCGACGCAGAAGATCACGCGCGCCATGAAGATGGTCGCGGGCGCTCGACTCAACAGGGCGCAGCAGCGCATCACGGAGCTCCGGCCTTACGCGGTGAAGACCACCGAGGTGCTGAGCGAGATCACGTCGCGCTTCAACGAGACGGCGCAGGGGCAGGACATCCTGCCCCTCGAGCCAGGGATGCAGGTCGTCGAGCAGGCGGTGCATCCGCTCCTCGCGACGCGGCCGGAGGCGCGCGTCGCGCTCGTCGTGATGAGCGGAGACCGTGGCCTCTGCGGCGCGTTCAACGCGAACGTCAACAAGCGCGCGGAGCGCGAGTGGAAGACGCGGCGCGAGCAGGGCCAGGAGGTGAAGCTCCTCGTGATCGGGCGGAAGGGTCGTGACTACCTCCTGCGACGCGGCGCCGAGATCGAGTTCCTCCCGGACGTCTGGAACAAGCTCGGGCTCGACACGGCGAAGCTCGTCGGTGAGAAGGTGCTCGCGCCGTTCCTCAAGAAGGAGGTCGACGCGATCTACCTCGTTTACAACGAGTTCAAGAGTGCGATGAGCCAGAACGTCGTCTGCGAGCGGCTCCTCCCCGTGCCGCCGCCGCCGCCGTCGACCGTCGCGGAGACGCCCGAGGCGGCGGCCGCGCAGGAGTTCATCTTCGAGCCCGACAAGACCGCGCTCCTCGAGGCTCTCGCGCCGATGTACGTGGACATCTCGATCCTGCGCGCGCTCTACGAGTCACAGGCGAGCTTCCTCGGCGCGCAGATGACGGCGATGGACTCGGCCACGAAGAACGCGTCCGAAATGATCGAGAAGCTCTCGCTCCAGTACAACAAGGCCCGCCAGGCGCTCATCACCAAGGAGCTCATGGAGATCATCGGCGGGAGCGAAGCGATCAAAGAGTAGTCGCAGGAACGACGAATCGCCGAGGACGCCAAGGACGCCAAGAAGAAGAATCTCTTCTTCTCTTTGGCGCCTTTGCCGTCTTGGCGGTTCGATTCTCTCTCGAACCGTTCGGAGACTGCGGAGATAGCGATGCTGCTAGAGATCAACGCGGACCACCCCGAGCCTCGCAAGGTCCGCCAGGCCGTGGACGTGCTCGAGAAGGGCGGCGTCATCGCGTACCCGACCGACACGGTCTACGGGCTCGGCTGCGACCTGATGAGCAAGAGCGCGATCGAGCGCCTCTATCAGATCAAGGGGATGCAGAAGAACAAGAGCCTCGCGTTCATCTGCCACGACCTCAGCAACATCACGAAGTACGCGATCGTCGACAACTCCGCGTACCGGATGCTCAAGCACTACCTGCCCGGGCCGTACTGCTTCATCCTCGAGGCGACGCGTGAGGTTCCGAAGATGGTCCTCACGAAGCAAAAGACCGTCGGGATCCGTATCCCGAACCACCCCGTCATCATCGCGCTCGCGAAGGAGCTCGGACGACCCATCATCAGCACGACGGCGGGGCGGCCGGACGGAGAGCCCCTCATCGACCCGGCCGAGATCCGCGACGAGTTCCGCGGCCTCGATCTCGTGCTCGACGCGGGCGTCGGCGGGGATGTGCCCACGACGGTCATCAACATCAGCACCGGCACCCTCGAGATCGTTCGCGAGGGCGCCGGGCCAATTCAGAGCTTCATGGACGCGCCGTCCAGCCGGCGCCGTTGAACGACTGACGGATCAGAACGCCGTGTAGCCGATCGTCAGGTACGGGGAGAACAGGAACCCGTCCGAGCTCGCCGACGCGTTGGTCCCGCCGCCGGTGTTGACCTGCGCCTGCCCGTTCGGGCCGCCGAGGAAGCGCATGTCGAGGCCGATGCTGAATGCCTGACGGCGCTCGTTGCTCCGACCGACGAACGGGTGGACGGCGGTGTGGAGGCGCGCGCCGTAGTTCGCTCCGGCGAGCGCAGACGCCGTGTTGCCCTCACCACCAAGCGCTGCGAACACGCCGACGTCGGGACCGACACCGACGGTGAAGATGTGGCCGATCGTGAAGTCGACCATCAGGGCGGCCGTCAATCCGACACCACCCACGTCTCCGAAGAGAACATCGAAGCCCGGCACGACGTACACGCCGACGAGGTGATTGATCTGGACACCCGTCGTTCCCTGGAGACCCGCGAGGCCGACCGCAGGGATCACACCGCCCGGGAAGACGAGCGCGCCGACGTCGAGCGCGATGCCGCCGCGGAAACGAGCGCCGTCGACCTCCTCGTGCTTCGTCATGCCGCTGATTCCGCCCCCCGCGTTGGCGCCCGCGCCCGCGCCTGCGCCGGCCCCGGCGCCGCCCGTTCCTCCCGTGCCGCCGCCTGCATCCACTCCGCCCTGCGCGCCCGCGCCGCCCTGCGTCTGCACGACGGGAGGTTGATCATCGCCCGCGAAGGCAGCCTGCTCGAACGCGAGCGCAGAAGCACCGATGCTGAGAGCGAGCATCCATCGATTCATGGTGAGTGTCCTTGGAGGAGGCGCGCAGCCACGCGAGCGCCCCTCGGTTGAAAGTTCGTTGGGATCGAAAAAGTAAGGAAGGTTCGCCCGACGCGCGAAACCTCGCAGCGACTACGCAGGCGATCTGTCAGCCCTACCCAATTGTCTGAGAACGCTTCCCCGAAAGCACTTTTTCTACAGTGCGTAGACTCATGCGCGGGTGAACGCGTCGAATCGCGCCGCGAGATCACGCGTGCGTGGCCCCAGCGAAATGGGGTGATCGTCGACGCGTGAGACCGGCATGACGCCGCGCAGCGTGGACGTGATGAACACTTCGTCCGCCGCGTAGAGATCGCTCGGCGTGATGCGCGACTCGACGATCTCCAGGCCCGCCGCGCTCGCGATCTCGAGCACGGTTCGCCTCGTCACACCCGCGAGGATGCGATCGACCATTGGCGTGACGATCCGGTCACGAACCACCAAGAAGACATTCGACGTCGTCCCTTCGAGCACCGCGCCCCCGCCATCCACGATCAGTGCTTCGTCCGCTCCCACGGCGCTCGCGCGCTGGAGCGCGAGCATGCTCTCGAGGTAGTTGCCCACCTTGGCGCCCGGCGCCGCGTCGCTCGGGCGGAAGGTTGCGATGCACGCCACGCGAATCCCGTTCGCGTAGAGCTCGGCGGGCGGCGGCGTGTACACGGAGAGGAACAGCACGCGACGCGGAGTCAGTCCCGCCACCGGCTTGAGCCCGAGCGGACCGCTGCCACGCGACACCATGAACCGCACCGCGAGCTCACACGTCGGATCCGCGGCGCGGAACTGTGCGAGCGCCTGCTCGGCGAGCGAGGTGACCTCCGCCTGGAGCGCCTCCGTCGAGAGCGGCGACGCGATGCCCACGATCTCGAGGGACCGCGCGAGGCGCTGCATGTGGACGTCGAGCCGGAAGAGCCTCCCGCCGTACGTGCGGGCCGCCTCGAACACCGAGTCCCCGTAGAGGAACCCCCGATCGAAGACGCTGACGGTCGCCTCGTCCGGCGCGACGAAGCGACCGTCGATCGCGACGAGCGGCCCCTCAGCCACCCTTCAGCTTGGCGAGGAACGACTTCGCCTTCTCGAGGTTCTTGTCGGTGTCGAGCGCGCGCTCCAGCATCTGGATCGCCTTCTTGTCGTCGCCCTGCCGGTGATGCGTCTCCGCGAGGTAGTAGAAGATCTCGCCCTTCGTGATCGCGGAGCTGTCGTCCAGGCGCTGCATGAGGAGCGCCTTGAACGCCTTGCCCGCGCGGTCGAGGTACGCGTCCTTCTGCGCGGGCTCGGCGTCCGCCAGCTCGAGCGAGAGCGTTCCGAGATCGCGCAGCACGCCGACCGACCCAGGGTCGAGCCGGAACGCCGAGTCGAGCTCCGCGAGCGCCTTCTGCTTGTCCCCGTCGGCGAGGTACGCCTTCGCGAGCCGGTGGTGGATCGGCGCGAGCTCCTTCGCGCGGCGACCGCCGAACGAATCGACGATCTTCTGGAGCACCCCGAGCGCCTCCTTCGCTCGACCGGAGGCGCTGTACGCGTCGCACAGGATCAGGAGCAGCTCGCGATCGTTCGGAACGAGCTCCGACGCCTCCGCGAGGAGCGTCGCCGCGGTCGCCGCGTCGCTCAACTTCTGCGAGTGGATGTCCGCCGCGGCGCGCAGGCGGCGCACCTTCTCGGGCACCTCCGTCGCGGCGCGCGCGTCCTCCGTGATGAGCTTCGCGAGCTCGGGGTAGGCCTTCTGCGCCTCGTACACGCCCCGGAGTTTGTCGCGCAGCTCCGGCTCGTCGTTCTGCACGGTGAGGCCGCGCTCGAGCGCGCGGCGCTTGCCGTCCAGATCCTTGAGCCCCTCGAACATCTGCGTGAGGCGCTTCGCGATCCCGACCGCCTGATCCTTCGGCGCGACCTCGAGGGCGCGCTCGAGGACCTTCGCGGCCTCCTCCTTGCTGCCCTTGTTCTCCTCGAGCCGCGCGAGGGCCATGAGCGCTCCGAAGTTCTTGTCGTCGCGCTCGAGGACCGTCTTGAACGTCTCGATCGCCTTCTCGACGTTCCCGAGCCGCGACTCGTACACCTCGCCGAGCCTCACGCGGTACGAGAGCTCCGCGTCCTTGTCGGAGCGCTTCTCCGCGAGCTCGATTTGGGTGTTGAGGAGCTCGGCGAGCTCCTCGTCCCGGCCCGTCTTCTCGAGCAGGCGGCTGAGCGCGAGCGTCGCCTCCTTTTGGGTCGGCTCATCGTCCAGGGCCGCGCGGAGGTGATCGATCGCCTCGGACGGCGCGTCGAGCTCCTCCGAGACCTGCGCCGCCTCGATCCGGAGCTCGCTCCGCCGAGAGACGCCGTCGGCGACGTCGATGAGCCGCTCGAGGAGCTTCAGGAGCTCCTTCTTCTTGCCCGTCGACTCGTAGAGCGCTCGGAGCGCCTTCGGGGCGCGCTCGTCCGTGGGGGAGTCCTCGAAGATCGACTCGAGCAGCTCGATCGCCGACTTCGTGTCCTTGAGCTTCTCGCTCGCGACCGCCGCCGCCTCGTGGCGCAGCTCGCGGATCACGTCGCCCTCGGCGGCGAGCTCCGCGCGGCGCACGAGGAGGGCGTACGTCTCCTTGTAGTCCTCCGCCTTTTCGCGCTTCTTCGTGAGCTCCGTCAGCGCCCAGACGTCCGCGTCGTCCGCGGCGACCATCTCCCGGAGGATCGCCTCGGCGAGCGCGTCGTCCTCCACCCGCTCCGCGAGGCCCTTCGCCTCCTTCCGGAGATCCGCGGCGACCGACGACCCCTCGATCTTTGCGATGCGGCGCAACGTCGCGACGAGATCCTTCTCACGCCCCGGGGCCCGCTGAATCTCCTCGAGCGCGCGAAGGATCACGACGTTCTGCGCGTCGTGCGCGAGGGCCTCGGTGAAGTCCTTCTCGGCTCCTTCGAGATCCTGCACCTTGTCCTTGCGCCAACCAGCCGCTCGGATCCAGAGGTCGCTCGCGGGCTCGCCGGTGACGTCGTCGTGCGCCTTGATGGCCGCCTCGAGCGCCTCCGCGGCGGCGCGGAACGACGAGGTCATCGTCGCGAGCCGCTCGATCTCCGCGAGCACGTCCGAGTCCGTCGGGTCGTCGCCCAGGGCGCCGAGGAGCACCTTGAGCGCGCCCTCCGGGTCATTCGACCGATCCTCCAGCACCTTCGAGAGATCCAGCCGCATCCGGATGCGCTCGCTCGAGGTGGGCGCGTACTTGATGCGCTTCTCGTAGAGCCGCGCGAGCGCAGCGTTGTCCCCGCTCTGCCGGTACACGTTCTCGAGTGTCTCGGCCGCCTCCTCGAACTGCGTCGGGTTGTCGGTGAGCGCCTCCATCGCCTCGCGCGCCCCGACGTGCGACGGATCCTTCTCGAGGGCGGCGCGCAGCGAGCCCAAGCCCGCCGCGGCCTCGTTCTGCTTCTCGAGCTGGATCTTCGCGAGTCGGTAGAGGAGCTCGGCCTGCTCCTTCTCCGAGCTGATCGCGACCCGCCGCTCGAGGACGTCGGCGAGCTCCTTGTCTTCACCGAGCTTCACGTACAGCCGGTCGAGGGCCTCGAGCAGATCCGCTTCGTCCCCAGCGTGATCGACGGCGCGCTTGTACGCCTCGACGGCGCGCGCTTGGTCCGCGAGCTTCTCCTCGGCGATGCGCCCGAGCCGAACGTAGAGGCCCTTCGCGATCCCCGCGTCCGCTTGATCCTTGCCCCGCGCGTCGAGCGCGTCCGCGTAGCGGCCGTACGCGGGCTTCTCCGCGTCGCCCTTGGCGGTGATCTTCTCCGCGAGCCGCTCGATCTCCCCGTGCAGCGACGCGTCGTCCGGCGTGTCCGCGAGGGCTCGCAGCAGGGCGCCGAGCGCGTCGTCGTCCTTCTGCAGAGACTCCTCGAGGATGCCGGCGATCTCGCGCAGCGTGCCGGCGCGCTCGCCCGGATCGTCTTGGCTCGTGAGCTTCAATTCGAGCACCTCGACGCGCTCGGCGTGCTTGCCCTGCGCGCGGAGCACGGGGAGGACGACCTCCGCCGCTTGGAGCCGCAGATCTTCGCGCGCTTTCGCGATCTCGATGACGCGCGTCTGCGGCTCGGCGAGGTCGGGCTTCTCGTCCAGCACGAGCCGGAACTGCTCGAGCGCGTCCTCGGGGCTCTCGAGCTCGTTGAGGTACAGGTTGCCGATCGCGATCCGCTTCTCGGTGCGCCCCTCCACGTCTCCCGCGAGGCCCGCCTGCGTCTGCAGGTTCTCGAGGAGCTCGTGCCACGCCTTCTCCGAGCGGAGCAGCCGCTCGAGAGAGAGCAGCGTCGCCGTGTCGCCCGGCTTCGCCTCGAGCGCGGCGTTGAACGAGACGATCGCCTCGCGCGGGTTCTTCAGCACCTCTTCGAGTCGCTTGCCCGCTCGGACGTTGAGGTCGTAGCGGAGCTCCGCGTCGCCCGTCCCGGCGAGCTCGACGCGCCGGCCGTAGAGCTCGACGAGCCGCTGCGACGTCGCCACGGCGTCCGGCGCCGATGCGCCGTTCGACGTGCTCTTCGGGTTCGCGTACGCCTCGTCCTCGTAGAGCCGCACCAGGCGATCGACCGTGTCCGCGTGATCCGCGTCCAGCGTGAGCGCGCGCTCGTACGCCGTCGACGCGCCGAGCCAGTCGTCGAGCATCTCCTGCTTCGTGCGCGCGATCCTCCGGTGGATGTCCGCCGCGTCGCTGTCCGCCGCGTTGTCCGCCTTCTTCTCGAGCACCTCGATGACCTTCGGCCAGTCGCCGAGCAGGACCGCGAGATCATCCATCGACGCGAGCGGAGCTTGCTCCGTGGGGTCGAGGAGGAAGAGCCGCTCCGTCGTGTTGAGCGCGCGCCTCGGGTCGTCGAGCTCGCTGTCGTAGACGCGCGCGAGCGCCGCGAGGAGCTCGCGCTTCTCGAAGTCCTCCGAGATCCGCTCCGCCGCGCGCTCGTAGCTCTCGGCGAGCCGATCGAACCCGCCGACCGCCTTCGCGAGCCGCTCGAGCTCCGAGCGCGTCTCGCTGTCCGCCGGGTCGAAGTCGAACGCCTCGCGCATCGCCTCGAACGCCTCGCCGACCACCTGGCCGCGCGTCTCGAGCAGCTTCGACGTCTCCTTGAGGATCGACGCCTTGTCGCGCGGATCGGAGGCCATCGAGAGGCGCTCCTTGTTGAGCCGCACCTGAGGCATCCACTCGTCCGCGCGCTCGTAGAGCGGGCGCAGGATCTCCACGACCCGGGCTTTGTGCTCCGCGTCCGTGGAGAGGGCCTCGAGCTCCGCGATCGCCTCTTTGTTCCAAGGCACCTCCGTGACGATCGCCTCGAGCTGATCGATCGCCGCCTCGGTGTCCTTCAACGTCCCGTGGTCGAGCCGCGCGAGCGCGAGGCGATACGGAGCCGCCGCCTCTGCCGACGGCGCCGCCTCGGCTCGTCGGAGGTAGTGGTCGGCGAGGTCCCGGTGCCTCTCGAGTCGCTGGTAGAGGGCCGTCAGCTGGTCGAGGGCCACCGTGTCGTCCGGATCGACGTCGAGGGCGGCGCGGTGGGTCTCCACCGCGTCCTCGAGGCGCCCCAGCTGCTTCTCCTCGAGCTCCGCGACCGTGTGGAGCAGGGCGAGCTTCTCCTCGCCGTCGCGGTGATCGTAGGCGGCGCGGTAGAGCGCGACGCGCTCCTCGTGCCGGTTCTCCTTCACGAGCAGCGTATCGATCGCCTCGAACATCTCTCGGCTCTCGGGCTCGAACGCGTGCACGCGCCGGAACCACTTGAGCGCCGCGTCGGAGTCCCCGAGCTCGGCGTAGATCTGGCCCGTGCGCTTCGCGAGGCGCGCGCTCTTCTCGTCGTCGCTCGGGAGCTCGGAGAGCTCGCTCGAGAAGATGTCCGCGAGCCGCTTCGACGACGACGCGACGCGCGCGAGGCGCTCGAGCTCCGCCCAGACGGACTCGTCGAGGAGGTCCTCGTGGAGGACCTTCGCCATCGTCTCGAGCGCGGCGTTGTAGTCCTCGAGCTGCTCCTCGAAGAGCGTCGCGAGGCGCCTCAGGAGCTCGACGCGATCCTCGCCTTCGGCCGCGGCGATGCGCGCGTCGAGCGCGCGCCGGATGTTCTTCCACTCCGACCGCTTCAGGTACGTCGGCTCGATCATCTCGGCGGCGCGCGCGCGGTTCTACGGCGTCGCCTCCGCGTCGTCGAGCACGCTCTCGAGCTCCGCGAGCGCGCCCGCGTTGTCCGCGTCCGCGTCGAGCGCGGCGCGGAGCTCGTCGAACGCGCCGGCCGTGTCGTCGAGGTGCGCGCGCTGGATCTTCGCGATCTTCACGCGGAGCTCCGCTTTCTGCGGGGCCGAGCCGTCCCCCGAGATCACGTCCAGGCGGCGCTCGTAGAGGCCGACGAGATCCTTGAAGCGCTTCTGCACCGTGTAGAGCGTCTCGAGCTTCGAGGTCGCGCGCGGGTCGAGCCCGCCGTCGGGCGCGGGGATGTCGAGCACCGCCTCGAGCGTCGTCACGGCGCCGGCGCCGTCCTCGAGGCTCGTCTCCTGGAGATCCGCCTGGCGGAAGAGCAGCTCGCGCCGCTCCTCGTCGCTCTCCGCGATCTCGGCGCGCCGCCGGAGGATCTCGAGGAGCGCTTGGGGATCGCGGGACGTCGGCCCCGTGTCGGGGTCGAGATCGCGCTCCTCGTAGAGCTTCTCGAGCGCGACGAGCGCTCGCTTGTCGTCCGTCCGCGCCTCGAGCGCTCGCTTGTAGAACTCGATCGCGAGCTTCCGATCTTTCGCCTTCTCGGTCGCGAGCTCGCCGATGCGCAGCAGCATCGTCTGCTGGGCCTCGCCGTTCATCAGGTCGCCGACGACGGACCGGTAGAGCGCGAGCGTGTCCGCGTACTTCCCGGTCGCCTCGGTGAGCCGCTCGAGCGTCTCGACGTGCTCGCCGATGGAGTCCTCGCTCGCGGCCTCGCGCACGGCGCGCGTCGCGTAGCCGTAGGCGCGGGCCTTGTCGTCGAGCGGACCCTCCGCGGTGGCGAGCGCCTTCGCGATCTTGTCGAGCTTCTCGGCCGGCGCGTCCGCCGCGCTCGCCTCGACCTCGAGCACGCGCAGGAGCTTCTCGTTCTCGCCCTCCGCCTCGTAGAGCGGGTGGAGGATCTCCGCGGCGAGCTTCTGGGTCTCGTTCGGTGGCCGCGGCGTTCCCGACGCGGGGGAGTCGTCGCCGTCCGCGAGCATCGACTCGAGCGCGGCGCGGCTCCGCGCGTCGCCCGTGTCGAGCTCGAGTGCCTGTCGGTACGCGTCGAGCGCGCCCGGCAGGTCGTGCAGGTGCCGGCGCCTCACGTCCCCGAGGCGACCGAGGAGATCGATGCGATCCTTCGGGTCGTCCGCGAGCGACAGATCGACCTCGAGCGTCTCGGCGAGATCCGCGTAGCGCTCCGAGCGCTCGTAGAGCCGCGCGAGCGCCGCGAGCGTGGATCGCTCGGGCCCGAACGTGTCGAGCACCGCGCGCCACGCGTTGATCGCCTCCGTCGCGTCCGCGACGGGAGCGCCCGCGCCCGCGGGCGCCTCCGAGAGCGACGACAGCGTCTCGGCGACCTTGATCATCGCGCGGCGCCGCTCCGCCTCGTCCGTCGTGGCCTCCTCTCGCGCGCGGAGCACGCGCACGAGCTCCCGGAAGTCGCCCTTCGACGCGTACAGGCGCTCGAGCGCGCCGAGCGCCTCGAGGTCCCCCGGATCGTCGCTGAGCCGCGCGCGGTACGCCTCGACCGCCTTGCCGGGCTCGTTCAGCTCCGTCTCGTAGAGGACGCCGAGCCGCTCGTAGAGCTCCTTCCGCTTGTCGATCGACTCCTCGAGCTTCACCTCGATGGAGAGCGTCTCGGCGAGCGCGGCGTGGTTGCCCTTCGACGCGTGGATCTGCGTGAGCGCGCGCGCCGCGGGGATCACGATCGCCGGATCGTTCGGATCCGTGTCGATGACCTTCGCGTACTCCGCCTGGGCCCGCGCGACGTCGTCGAGGGGGCCTTCATAGAGCTCCGCGACGGACATCAGGATGGAGGCGCGCACGGGCTTCGCCGTCGTCGCGTCCGCTGCGGTCCCGAGGACCTCGGCGACCTTCGAGTAGAGGCCGAGCGTCTTTCCGAGCTCGATGAACCGCGTGCGCGTCGGCTCGTCCTCCGGATCCATCGGCAGACGATCGGCGTAGGCCGCGAACGCCCCCGCGTGATCGTTCAGGCGCTCGTCCCGGATCTCGCTGATGCGCCTCAAGAGATCGCGCTTCTCGGCCTGATCGCGGCACCGCTCGAGGCGGATCTCCAGCATGCGCACGAGGCTCTTCGCGTCGTCGCGCGCCTCGTAGACGCCCTCGAGCAGCACCGCGGCGCGCAGGCGCAGGGGTTCGAGCTCGAGGAGGCGCTCCGCGAGCTCGCGGGCCTCCGGATCGTCCGGCCGGGCGTGGAGGATCTCCTCGCACTTCGTGAGCGAGGCCTCGGGCTGCTCGAGCCGCTCGAGGTAGAGCCGCCCGAGGTACAGGCGGATGTCGACCGCCTCGTCGTCCACCGAGGTCTCGAGGCGCCGCTCGAGGAGCCGGCCGAGATCCAGGTAGCGCTCCTCGTCCTCGTAGAGCTTCTCGAGGGTGTCGAGGCTCGGCACGTGGAGGGGATCGATCGCGAGGATCCGCTCGTGGTAGCGGATCGCCTTGGTCGGATCGCCCATGATCTCCTCGGCGACCATCGCGACCTCGCCGAGGATCCCGATCTTCCGATCGATGTCCGTCGAGTTCAGCGCGGCCTGCTCGAAGAGCTCCTCGAGCTCGCTCCAGCGCTCGCTGCCCGTCAGGATCTGCTTGAGCCGCTCGAACGCCTTGTCGTTCGTCGGGTCCATCTGGAGGATGCGCTTGAGGTACGGCATCGCGCCGTCCGCGTCGCCGAGCTGATCGTCGTGCAGCGCGGCGGCGCGCTCGCACAAGAGGAGCTCGGTCTCGCGCGAGAGCCGACGCGCGGCCTCCGGATCCACGGTGACGATGTGAGCGCGGTACGACTCCGCGAGATCGGTCGGCCTTCCGGCGCGCATGCCGAGCGAGGCCGCGCGATCCCAGAGGGCGATCTCGTCCGGGAACTCGTTCAGCGCGCGCAGCACCGTGGCGAACGCCGTTCCGGGGGCGCTGAGCTGCTTGTCCTCGACGTCCGCGAGCTTCTGGTGGAGCGCGAGGCGCCGCTCGGGGTTCCCCTCGGACTCCATGACGATCGCGAGCACCTGGCTCTCGCGTCGCGCGTCGCCGAGCTCGCGATACTCGTCCTCGAGCACGCGCGCGGCCTTCGCGCGCACCGTGTCCGGGCTCTTCAGGCCATCCGGGCCTTCGCTCGCAGCTTGCGATGCCGCGTCCGCGACGGGAAAATCCAAGAGCCGCGAGAGGATCGTCACCGCGTCCGGGTCGCGCGGGCGGAGCTCGAGGGCGCGCACGCAGGCCTCGAACGCGAGCACGGGCTCGTTCAGCTCGCTGATGTAGAGCTCGGCGAGCTCGATCTCGCGCTGCGCGCGCGCCTCTCCCTCGGCGCTGTCGCGGTGCTGCGCGATGACCTTCGCGGCCGTCTTGAAATCGCCCGCGGCGAGGAGCAGGCGGCTCAGCGCGCGGAGCGCGTCGCCGCGCGTCGGCTCGAGCTCGGTGGCCTTCTTGTAGAGCTCGATCGCGTCCTTCGCGTTGCCGAACACGTCCTCCTCGAGGGTGGCCCACTCCTCGTAGATCTCCGCGCGTCGCGCGGGCTCGGCGGCCTCGACGCGCACGCCGTAGAGCCAGCGGAGATCCGCTTGCCGCTCGGCGCCGCGCAGGAGCGTGTCGAACGCCTGAATGACGTCCGCGTCGTGGGGATCGGCGGAGACGATCTCGCGGTACGTCGTCACCGCTTCGTCGATCTTGCCGAGCTCGCGCGCGTACGCGTCCGCGAGCTTGAGCTTCAGCGCGCGCTCGAGCGCGGGATCGAGATCGTCGCGCTTCTTGAGCCGCGCCTCGACCGCCTCGACGAACGGGCCCCAGCTCGAGGCCGCGCGCGACCACGACTCGAGGAGCTCGAGCTGGTCGGCGTCCGGCGTGATCTCGTACGCGCGCCGCGCGAAGCCGAGCGCGCCCGCCTTGTCCGCGAGGGGGCCGCCGGCCACGCTCGCGAGCTTGCGGAGCAGCTCGACGCGCGCGGCGTCGCTCTCGGCGACGGAGAGCAGCACCTCGTAGAGCGCGGGGAGGCGAGCCCAGCGCTCGTCCTTCTCGTAGGTGGGGACCAGCGCCGCCGCCGCCTGTGCGTTCGTCGGCTCCACGGTGAGGACGCGCTCGTACGAGCGCGAGGCGCGCTCCTTCGCGTGGAGTTTGTCCTCGTAGACGCGCGCGGCGCGGAAGCTGATCGCCACCTTCTGCGCGGGCGCGGCTTTGTCCGCCGCCGTGGAGAGGAAGTCGGCGAGGTTCTCGTAATCGCCCTGGCCCTCGTACAGCGCCTCGAGCGCGTCGAAGTCGCCGGCCGCGAGGTACGACTCGCGGAGGACGCGCAGCGCCTTCTGGTGTCCCGGGGACAGATCGAGCACGCGCTTCCACGTGCGCGCGGTGAGGGCCGGATCCTTGATGCGCGTCTCGTAGACGCCTCCGAGCTTCTGGAGGAGCGCGAGCTTCCCCGGCTCGTCGGCCGTGGCCTCGACGCGCTTCTCGAGCACCTCCGCGAGCGTCGCGTAGTCCTTCTCGCGCTCCGCCTGCTTCTCGAGCGCGTCGAAGACGTTCGCGTTCGAGGGGTCGAGCTCGAGGATCTGCTTCTGGATCGCGATCGCGTCCGCGCCTCGATCGAGGCGCTCCGCGGCGAGCTTCGCCATCTCGTTGAGCAGCTCCACCTTCGCGGCGCCCTCGGCGTCCTTCGCCTCGAGCTCCATGAGCGAGAAGAGCTGCGGCCACGCGCGCCGCTTCGCGTAGAGCTCGCGGAGCTTCGAACGGGCCTCCTCGTCGCTCGGAGCGGCCGCGAGGAGCCCCTCGTACGCGGCGATGGCGTTCTGTACGTTCGAGAACTGGTCGGCCCAACGCCGCGCGCTCGCCCGATAGAGCTCCGCTTTCTCGGCGGGATCGGGGCTGATCTCCGCGAGCTTCTGCTGGCAGATCAAGAGATCGCGGAACCGCCCGAGGTGCTCGTAGATCTCGATGAGCTCTCGGAGCGCGGCCGTGTCGTTCGGCTCGACGTTCGTGAGCTGCACGAGCGTCGCCACGAGGGCCTGCTCGTTCTTCTGCTTGTCGCGGTAGAGGGTCGCGATCTCGCGCAGCACGGACGCGCGCCCCGCCGTGTCCTCCGCGGGGAGGCGATCCAGGTCCTGGCGGAGGAGCTCCGCGAGCGCCGCGAAATTCGCGGTCTGCGTGTAGAGGCGCTTCAGCGCCTCGCGCGCCTCGACGTTGTTCGGATCGGCCTTCGCGAGCTGACGGTACTGCTCGATCGCCTTGCCCGCGTTGTCGCCCTGCTCGGCGAGCTTCGCGATCTCGGTGCCGAGCTCGCGCTTCGCCGCGGGGTCCTGCGTCGCGCGCTGCGCGTCGGTGAGGATGGAGACGAGGCGGTTCGTGTCGCCCTTCTTGGCGCACGCGTCGCGGAAGAACGCGAGCATCCCCGCGTGGGTGGGATCGGAGCGGCGGATCCGGTCGAAGTAGGGCTCCGCCGCGTCCGGGCGGTCGCGCCGGCGCCAGTGGACCATGCCGAGCTGGAGGAGCATCCCGAGCTCCGCGTCCCCCTTGAGGCCGCTCTTCAGCTGGTCCTCGTAGAGCGCGACGAGGTGGTCCCACTGCTCGGTCTCTTCGAACGCCTCCGCGAGGTACGCGAGCGCGTCCGGCTGGCCGGGCGCCATGTCGAGCACCTGCTGATACGCGTCGATCGCCTCCTCTTTGCGGCCGAGCACGCGCGAGTAGATCCGCGCGGCCTTGAGGCCCGCGGCCACGCGATCCTCGCGCGACGCGCCGACGACGAGCATGCGCGAAAGGACGCGGGCGACGCCCTCGAAATCGCCGGCCTTCGCGTACACGACCTCGGCGAGGAGCGTCGCCCGGCGGTTCTTCGGATCGAGCTTGAGCGCCGTCTCGATGTACTCGACGAGCGCCTCCCGGCTGATCGCTTCCTGCCCGTAGCGGTGCGCCACGTCCGCGGCGCTCGCGAAGAGCACGCTCTTGAACGAGTCGTCCGTCGCGGTCGCGGCCTCGGCGAGGTAGCGATCGCAGAGCTCCGACCACTTCGCGCGCTTCGACTCCTCGGCCTCGAGGAACTGGGACGCCTTCTCGACCGCGGCGTCCGGCGCGCCCTCGATTTCGAGCGTCCGCTCGTACATCTCCGTCGCCTTGATGGAGTCGCAGAGCTCCTCGTCGTAGATGCGACCGAGCTCCGCGAGCTGCGTCGCGAGGAACGGGCCCTCGCCCATCTCGACCTCGAGCTCGAGGAGCTTCGCAGCGTAGAGCCACTCCCTCCGCTCGGCGTACCGCGCGCGCGCTTGCCCCAGGATCCTCTCGAGATCCGTCTTCGATTCGGTGGCAGCGGTCACGATGCCAGTGAGCTCCTCCCACAGGGAACCGTTCTCCGGCTCCTCCTGGAGTTGCCCTAGGACCACGCGGACTCTCTCAACGCTCATCTTGGCTCCGGGCTCGATCGAGACCCGTCCACCGGGAGCGTCGACGACGCTCCGAGGCGGCCGGAAAGCTGGTGCACAGCTGGTACAGCGAGGCGCCCCCGACCATCGACAGCGTGCGGGGCCTGCGCCACCTCACTACACGTTGGAAACGCGGTAGCGAGGGAAGGAATGTACGCGGAGCGAGGCCGCGCTATCAAGCGCGCCAACGACCCGCGAAACCCGGCGCAACGAAGGCGATGAACGCGCACGAATGCCGGCGCGGCGCGCGCCTCGGCGAAAACGTTGCGCGACTCTAGATAAGGATTGACCGCGTGCGAAAGGCGCGAGGGCGATGCGCGCCGATCGGGACGCGCGGCGATCGCGGCCGCGCCGATCGACCGCGCGCGAGGGCTTTCCTCTCCGGCCGAGGGAGGAGATATAACCCGGCCCAACATGACCATCTCGAAGATCGCCGTCCTCGGCGCTGGGCAAATGGGTAGGGGCATCGCGCAGGTCGCCGCGGGCGTCGGCCTCGACGTCGCGCTCTCGGACGTGGACGTCGCGACGGCGGAGAAGGCGAAGGCCTCGATCGGCGCGATGCTTTCCAAGCTCGTGGAGAAGGGCAAGCTCACGGCGGAGGCGCGGGACGCGCAGTTCGCGCGCATCGTCGCGGTCGGATCGGGCGAAGGGCTCGGCGACGCGGACATCGCCGTCGAAGCGGCGACGGAGCACTACGACACGAAGGTCGCGATCCTGAAGGCGGCGGACGACAAACTCCCCGCGGGCGCGATCCTCGCGACGAACACGTCGTCGATCTCCATCACCAAGCTCGCGCGCGCGACGAAGCGGCCGGAGCTCGTCGTCGGCATGCACTTCATGAACCCCGTCCCGCTCATGAAGCTCTGCGAGGTCGTGAAGGGCGTGCAGACCTCGCCCGAGACGTACGCGGCGACGAAGGCGCTCGCCGAGCGGATGGGCAAGCAGGTGATCACGTCGAACGATCACCCGGGCTTCATGGTGAACCGGATCCTGATCCCGCTCCTCAACGAGGCGGCGTTCGCGCTCATGGAGGGCGTCGGCTCCGCCGAGGACATCGACACCGGCGCGAAGCTCGGGCTGAACCACCCGATGGGGCCGCTCGAGCTCGCGGATCTGATCGGGCTCGACACCGTGCTCGCGATCGCGAACGTGCTCTACACGGAGATCGGGGACGACAAGTACCGCGCGCCCACGAACCTGAGGAACCTCGTCGCGGCCGGGTGGCTCGGGAAGAAGACCGGGCGCGGGTTCTACCGGTATGACGAGAAGGGCCAGCGCATCGGCTGAGTTCGGCCGGTCGCTCCTTCGTGCGGGCCGGTGCCGGCGACGGGTCTGGGGCGCAGAGGGTGCGCGGCGGAGGCGGGGGGCGAGCTCCGCCTCCGGTCAGCGGAGCGCCTCGGCGATCCGATCCAGCGCCGCGCGGTCCTGAATGTCTGGTTTCTCGCCGCTCCGCTCCAAGACAATGAGCGCGAAATTGTCGGCGAGCACCTCCTCGGGATGGATCGCGTACCCCGTGTTGACGGACGCGACCTTTAGGTAGTCGGTCTCGTCGACGTCGTGAAGCCGAGGCGTGCCCTGGTCGGTGACGACCTTGCCCGCGTCGTCGACCTCGAGCAGCGACAATCCGATCGCGCGCCCGAGCCCGACGCCGAGCGCCTGCTCGAGCGGGGGCGCGCAATACACGAGCGGGACGGCCAAGAAGGAGCGGTCCGGTGATCCCCCTTTCGACTGGAGGTGGACGGGGATCGCGAACGCGTTCACGAACGCGTCCGGGTTCGTGAGGCGCTTCGGCTCGAGCGCCGCCGGGAGCTCGACGACCTCGACGGGTTTGAAGCCGATGAGCGGATAGAGCCGCGCTCGAAGCGCGGGGTCATGGCGGCTCGCGACGTGGAAGAGCTCGTGCGCGAGGAGCTGGAGCGGCGAGCCGCTCGTCGAGACCTCGCGCGCGGGCAGGACGATCGCGGATCCGCGCGTGTAGGCCGCGTCGAACTCCTCCTTCCCGGTCGTCTGGAGGATGGGGATGACCTTCGGGAGCGAGATTGAGATCCCCTCGAGCGCGGCTCCGAGCTTCGCCGCGGCGGCGCTCCACTTCGTCTTTGCGTCGTCCGCCCAATCGACGACCTGGGCGGCCGCGTGCGCCCGAAACGCGCCGTCCGTGACGGGCGTCGTGGTGTGGAGCCGGAGCTGTCGATCGAGCGTGCCGAGCGCGCGCGTGAAGTCGTCCGACGCGCCGAGGAGGCTGCGACCGTCCTCGACGGAGGCGAACACGACCTCCGATCCCCGAAAGCGGATGCCCGAGGCATCGCGCGCCGTCGCGGAGGACTGGGGCGGGGTGCTCGCCGACCGCTCGGGGGCGGCGCTCGGCGACGACGGGGCGACTTCCGGTCCGTCGGGGCGGTGGCCACACGCCGCGAGGACGAGCGAGACGAGGAGCGCGACACGTCGGGGATCGAGCATCGGGGCAGCGTACAGGATGGCGGTCGAGCACGATCGGCCCAAAGGACGGGGGCTGACGCGATGGGCGGGTGATGATAGGTCCGGGTGCCATGTCCGACGTGATCCGCATCGAGATCGCCGAGCGCGTGGCCACCCTCACGATCTGCCGGCCCGAGAAGCTCAACGCGCTCGACCCCACGATCGTGCGCGAGCTCACGGAGGCGTTCGGGTCCCTCTCCGCGTCCCCGGCGGAGGTGCGCGCGGCGATCCTCACGGGCGAGGGCAAGGCGTTCGTCGCGGGCGCGGACATCGCCGCGATGGCGAACATGACGAGCGCGGAGGCGAAGCGGTTCGCGGACGCGGGGCACCGCCTCGGCGCGACCATCGAAGAGGCGGCGTTCCCCGTCATCGCGGCGGTGAACGGCTTCGCGCTCGGCGGCGGGTGCGAGCTCGCCCTCGCGTGCGACTTCATCATCGCGTCGGAGAAGGCGAAGTTCGGTCAGCCCGAGGTGAAGCTCGGCGTCATCCCCGGCTTCGGGGGGACGCAGCGGCTCGCTCGGCGCGTGGGGCTCGGGCACGCGCGCCAGCTCTGCTTCACCGGGGACATCCTCACCGCGGACGAGGCGAAGGCGATCGGCCTCGTGAACGCCGTCGTCCCGGCGGACGCGCTCCTCCGCGAGGCGGGCGCGATCGCGTCGCGGATCGCGGCGCAGGGCCCGCTCGCCGTCGCGGCCGCGAAGCGCGTCATGCTGCGCGGCGTGGACGTGCCGCTCCCCGTGGCGAACGAGCTCGAGGCGCAGGCCTTCGCGCAGCTCTTCGGGAGCGACGATCAGCGCGAGGGCATGCGCGCGTTCATCGAGAAGAAGCAAGCGACGTTCAAGGGCACCTGATCGTGGAAGGCTCGTCGGCGCTCCGCACCTGCCCGAAATGCGGCGTCTCGGAGGATCTCCGGGACTCCGCGTTTTGTCCGAATTGCGGCGCTGTCCTCCGCGCCGAGCACCCGCCCCACAGCCTGCACCCACTGTCGGAGGCGCCCGACACGGAGCAGAGCGGCTCGCCCCACTTCGCGGACGAGGCCTCGGCGACCATCGCGGAGGACGGCGAGCCCCCGTCCCTCCAATTCGCGCGCGCGTCCGGCCTCGAGAAGTCGATGCCCACGCCCGCGGAGCCGAAGATCGAGGAGGCGGCGCCACCTCCGTTCATGCGCGCGCCCGAGCGATTGAGCGCGCCCGAGTCGTGGCTCCGGCCGAGCTCACCGGCGAGCGCGGCACCGAAGGGCGACGCCGCGGCCACGTCGCTCGCCGAGAAGCCCCCTGTGATGACGGGCGCGGTGCGCGCCGCCGCCGAGGCCGTCGGCGAGGCCGCGCGGCCCGCCGACAAACCGATCGAGAAGACGGTCGAGGACATCGCGGACGAGGCGAAGCAGGCGCTCGCGGATCTCGAGAAGGAGAAGCCGAAGCCCCTGCCGAAGGGGACGACGGCGCCGCACATGCTGCCGGGCCACGAGGCCGTGCAGAAGATGCTCTCGATCCCCGCGGGCCCCGCCCTCCCCATCGGGATCCTGCAAGCGCTCGGGCGTCTCGCGCTCGCTGGCTTGTTGAGCGCGCTCGCCGCGATCGGCTACGGGTTCGTTCGCGAGCGCGTGGGCCCCGATCTGGTGAAGGCGCTCTCGCTGAATCCTCGCGGGCCCGTGCTCGACATCGCGTTCGGGGCCCTGTTCCTGCTCACGAGCTTCGCCTTCGGCTATGGCGTGTTCCGCGCCACCTCGCAGGGGTGGCGCACCCCGAAATGGCGGAAGGTGTGATGGCGCGCGCCCGCTCTCTCCGCGTGCTCCTCGCGGCGCTCGTCGTCGGTCTGGTCGCCGCCGTGGCGTCGAGCGCGCACGCGCAGACCGCGAAGAAGAAGAAGGCCCCGCCTCCCCCGAGCTTCGTCGAGGAGAACCTCGCCCGCATCGGCGCGCCCGGCACCGAGCTCGCGGGGTGGCTGCTGATCGCTTCCGGTGTCGTGCTCGGTGGCGGGCTCTTCACTTTGAAGAACCGCCCGCCCCGGCGCCTCCAGCTCGGCAACCCGAAGCTCGACACGGTTCAGCGCATCACGGCGGTGGCGCACCGCGCGCTCGAGCTCTTCGCGAAGCAACAGCGGGGCCTCACGGCCGAGGAGCTCGCGGATCTCCAAGCGTTCTACGAGCGCTGGCTCAACCTCGGGACCGATCAGCGCGAGTACTTCCGCGACACGCTCAAGCGGGAGGGGATCGACCTCGCCAAGATCGGCGACGCGATCCGCTTCGCGCTCACCGCGCGCGCATGAGCCCCGCGCACGCCGCGCGGGTCGAGCGCGGCGACTGGCAGACGCCGCTCGCCCTCGCCGCGGCCGTCCTCGGCGTGGTGCGCCGGCTGGGCGCGGAGCCCCGGGCGATCGTCGAACCGACGTGCGGCGACGGGGCGTTCTTGATCGCTGCGCGCGAGGTGTTCCCGGCGGCGTTGCTCGTCGGGTTCGACGTCGACGAGGGCCACGTCGGCGCCGCGCGGGCGGCCCTCGGCGGCACCGCGCGGCTCGCCGTTCGCGACTTTTTCGACATCGATTGGTCCGCCGAGCTCTCGGACCTCGCCGCTCCGCTGCTCGTCGTCGGCAACCCACCGTGGGTGACGAGCTCGACGCTCGGCGCGCTCTCGTCGACCCACGCACCCGAGAAGCGCAACGTGGACGGGGCGCGCGGCGTCGACGCGATCACGGGCGCGAGCAACTTCGACGTCTCCGAGGCGATGACGTGGCGCCTCGTCGAGGCCGCGCTCCACACGGCGCGGCCCTTCACCGTCGCCCTGCTCGTCAAGCGGACCGTTGCGCGCAAGATCGCCCGCCGCGCGCTCGCGAGCGACGCGCCCGTCCGGGGGGCGATCCGCGCGGTCGACGCGCGTCGATCCTTCGGGGTGGCCGTCGACGCGGTGCTCCTCTCGATCGACGGGCCCCGCTCGCCCTCCTGGGTCGAGCTCGGAGGGCTGACCGACGATGGAGAGGGCACCGCGCTCGCGCTCGTGGAGGGCCGCGTCGCGCGCGTGAGCGAAGCGCTCTTCGACACGCGCGACCTCGAAGTCGCCGGCGCGCCCTCCGCGCACGTGTGGCGCTCCGGCATCAAGCACGACTGCGCCGACGTGATGGAGGTGGACCGCGCCGTCGTCGACCTCGAAGACGACTACGTCTACCCGCTCCTCAAGGGGAGCGACGTCGCCGCGGGACGCCTCACGCCGCGCCGCTCGGTGATCGTCCCGCAGCGCCGCGTCGGCGACGACACGCGCGCCCTCGCGCTCGCCGCGCCGAAGACGTGGGCGTGGCTCGTGGAGCACGAAGCGCGCCTCTCCGCGCGCAAGAGCCGCGTGTACGCCGGTCGCCCGCGGTTCTCCATCTTCGGCGTGGGACCGTACGCGTTCGCCCCGTTCAAGGTCGCCGTCTCCGGGCTCCACAAGCGGCTCTCGTTCGCCGTCGTCGCGCCGCACGAGGGACGACCCGTGATGCTGGACGACACCTGCTACTTCCTCCCGTGCGAGGACGAAGACGCGGCGCTCGCGCTGCGCGAGGCGCTGTCGAGCCCGCGCGCGACGCGCTTCTTCGAGGCGCGCATCGCGTGGGACGAGAAGCGGCCCATCACGAAGTCACTCCTCTCGCGCCTCCGCGTGGAGGCGCTGATCGAGCGATGAGCGCGCGGTTCGCCGTCGAGCCTCGCGGGCTCTGGAGGCGACAAGCGCAGCCTCGATGCGCGCGTGGGAGGCGTCCTCGGTGATAGCCTCGGAGACGTGCGGCCTGGTTGGATCCTCGTTGCGCTCGGGCTCCTCGGCTGCGACGACGCGGCCTCGACCGGGGCGAGCTCGGCCGGCTCGAGCTCCGGCGGCGGCGCCGCTTCGTCGAGCAGCGTGAGCTCGGCGAGCGCGTCGACGAGCGCCGCGACGACGACCGCCTCGAGCAGCGGCGTCGGTGGTGGCGTGCTCGGGTACGACGTGACCACCGCGGTCGTGACGACCGATCACCGCTTCATCGACGGCGCGATGTTCGGTGGCTGGGGGCCGCACCTCGGCCACCTCCTCACCGACGCGTCGGGGACCGCGTATTTCGTCGACGACGTCTGCGCGCAAGCGCCTGGCGGTCCGCTCGCGAAGTGCGACGTGCTCGACGATCACACGCTCGGCTACTTTCGGCGCGGACCGGCGCGTTGGACGCCGATCGGGACGATCGACCTGCCGGGCACCGTCCAACAAAACACCGCCTCGATCCTCTCCGCGGACGGCGCCTCCCTCGAGACGTTCGGCATCGACGTCGCGTCGAACCACGTCGTCGAGTGCGCGTTCCCGTTGCCGTCCGGCCCGCCGAGCTGCGCCTCGCTACCGTTCGTGCTCGGTCCGTCTTCGAACTACATCGGAGCGGCGATCTCGCCCGCTGGCTATCGCATGGTCTGGTGGACGGGCGTCGTCGACGGTGGAGGCGGCTCGTTCCACTACATCGTGGACTACGGCGGCGGTTGGAACGGTCCGCGATCGGGGACGGCGGCGGGGTACAACGACGCCTCGTACATCCATATCGGGTTCCCGACGGACGCCCCCGCGCGCTTCGTCATGCACGCGCAGCTCGTCTCCGGCCTCGCACCCAATTGGTCGTTCTTCGGCGGCGTCGGCGTCGGCGATCTCACGACCACCGACCCGGTCGCGTTCACGCTCCCGCTCGCCGCGGTGGGAGGGAGCGATCCGATCGCGTCGACGGACGACGTCTGGGTCGATCCCGTGACCCAGGACGAGCACCTCCTCGCGCGAACCGAAGCTGGGGCCGCGGCCTACTTTCATCGAGCGCCGGGTGGGGACTGGTCACCTGCGCTGTTCGTCCTCGCGTCGACGTTCCGCGCGCGCTTCGCCGCGCACGGCGATCGGGTCGCGCTCGTCTCCGGCCCGAGTGGTGGCGGCCTCGCCGTTCGCGTGGCAGGCCCGGGCGATCGCGTCGCTGGCGCGCCGATCGACTGGCAAGGCATCGCGCCGATCCAACCGAGCCTCCCGCCGGGCTACGCCGACGTGTACGCGATCTATCCCGCGGGGCCGCCGTACCAGCTCGCTGGCGGGCCCGACATCGAGCTCGCGGTCGTCGCTGCGGAGCGGCAGAACGAGGTCCTCGCGGTCCGCCTCGCGCCCTCGCCGTGACGGTTCGGTCGAGCGGCGCGGTACGGGCTCCGCCGGCGACCCGATTAGCGCTCGCGACGCGCGACGTCGGCGCGGAACAACAGCACGCTCGTCGGGATCTCGATCCGCGCCTCGCTGAGCTTTCCGACGCACCAGTCGCAGGCCTCGAGCATGGTCGCGCAGTGGAGCTCGGGCGCCGCGCCCTTGTGGAGCCAGGAGAGGGCGGTGAGGGCGCCGCGGACGAGGGCGTTCGAGAGGATCGTCGCGTGTCCGAGGGAGTAGCGGCGCACCTGATCGTCGATCGACCGCATCCAATCGGCGGTCTGCTTGCGCTGCTTGGCCGAGCCCACGTGGCGGACGGTACGCGCGTCCGTGATCGCGACGAACTTCTCGCGGCGGCCGAGGATGGCAGACCACTCCGCGAACATCCTGTCGTTGTCCTCGTCGCTGAGGCCGTCCGCCAGTGTGACGACGATGAGCGGCCACGTCTCTAGCTCCACACGAAAGCTCACGGTGCACGTTTACGCCCGCGCAGCCCAAGTCTCAAGCGCAGGGACGTAGCGCGACCTCGTGGGCCTCTGCCGTCGTCGCGTCGGTGGCCCAACGGACCGCGCATCGCGAGAGGCGGGGAGCGACGCGGATTCCCTCTGCCCCGCGAGGGGGAAACGGATAAGGATCTACCCGATGCAACCTCGAGAGGTCGTCCGCCGGTCGCTCTTCGCCAGTCTCGGTCTGCTCGCGACGGGCTGCTCCGCCGACGGGCGCACGAGCGCGGGGGGCGAGGTCGTGATCCCCACGCCGAGCAACACGGCGCCGGTCGCCTCCGCGTCCCCGTCGAGCTCGGCGCGCACGCCCGTGAAGGTGCCGGGCGCGGGCTACGTCACCGAGTCGGACGGGACGATCCACCGCGCCGGCCCGGCCACGTGCGACGCGACGATCGACGCCCCGTCCTGCAAAGGCACGGAGAAGATGCTCGACTGCAAGACCGACGCGGACTGCAAAGAGCACCCGCACGGCAAGTGCACGTCCTACGTCGCCCCGTTCCGGCCGGGCACGGATGGCTGTACCTGTCAGTACGCCTGCGCGACGGACTCGGACTGCGGCGGGAAGGACGAGGTGTGCGTCTGCAAGGACGCGGCGAACCGCATTCCGCACGCGGAGTGCGCGGTCGCGAAGTGCAAGAGCGACGACGAGTGTCCCTCCGTGAAAGGCAAGGGCGGGGTGTGCGGCCTGTCCTCGTACTTCAACGGGTGCGGCAACGAGGTCACGCTCGCGTGCCGCACCGCGAAGGACGCCTGCCAGACCACGAGCGACTGCAAGGACGGCGAGACGTGCGCCGTCCGCGAGGACACGTGGATGTGCCAGGGCATGTCGTGCGCGATCGGCCGGCCGCTCACGGTCGGCGACGGCTGGGCCCGCGCCGCGGCGTGCGACCGCGAGGATTGGTCGTCCGAGGACATCGGCGAGCCCTGCTTGGACGGCGAGAGCCTCGCGCGCTGGATGGAGGTGGCGGCCCTCGAGCACGCGTCCGTCGCGAGCTTCGCGCGGTTCTCTCTCCAGCTGCTCGCGCTCGGCGCGCCCGCGGAGCTCGCGCGCGCCGCGCAGGAGGCCGCGCTCGACGAGATCGCGCACGCGCGGCTCGCCTACGCGATCGCCTCCCGGATCGCCGGGCGTCCGATCGGTCCGACCGAGCTCCCCGAAGCGCGCATGGACGTCGCGCTCGACGTGCGATCCGTCGTGCGCGCGCTCGTCCTCGAGGCGTGCGCGGGGGAGACCGTGGGCGCGATCGAGGCGCTCGAGGCGCGCGACGCGGCGAGCGATCCCGCGCTCCGAGCGATCTTCGATCGGATCGCGAAGGACGAGCTCCGCCACGCCGAGCTCGCGTTCCGAGCGCTCGGCTGGCTCGTTCGCGCCCACGGCGAGCCCGCGAGAGGCGCTGCGCTGAGCGCCCTCGCGAGCGCGCGCCTGCCCGGGCGAGAGCGGGACGTCGCGGACGTCGTCCGTCCCGCGATCGACGCGGTGGTGCGCGCGTGACTCCGCGCGAGCTCGTCCGGCGCTCGCTCTTCGCGGGCCTGGGCCTCGGCGCCTCGGCTTGCGCGGCGGACGCGCGTACGAGCGCGGGTGGGGACATCGTGGAGGTCGTCGCGCCGAGCGCCCGCCCCCTCGCGAGCTCCTCCCCGTCCGCCTCGATCAAGCGACACCCGCAGAAACCCGTCGGCGTCGGCTACGTGAAGGAGGAGAACGGCCTCTTCCACCGCGCCGGACCGACGACGTGCGACACGACGATCAGCACGCCCTCGTGCAAGGGGACGGAGCAGTACCGCGATTGCACGAAGGACTCCGACTGCAGCGCCGCGCCGCACGGCAAGTGCACCTCGTGGCTCGGGCAAGTCGGCGAGGGGTGCTCGTGCTCGTACGCTTGCGAGACCGACGCCGACTGCGCCTCGCAGCCCGACACCGTGTGCGTCTGCAAGGACGCCGCGAACATGAGCGAGTCGACGTGCGTGCGCGCGCGCTGCAAGGCGGACGACGAGTGCACGAGCGGGCTCTGCGGCGTCTCGCGCTACGACAATGGCTGCGGCGTGACCCTCGAGCTCGCGTGCAAGACGTTGAACGACGACTGCGCGTCCGAAAAGGACTGCAAGCCGTTCCAGTCCTGCGCCGTCGGCGCGAAGGAGAGCTGGACGTGCATGAGCGCCGGCTGCGTGATCGGTCGACCGCTCGTCGTCGCGGATCGGTGGGCGCGCGCCGACGCCGTCGCGCGAACCGACTGGACGCCGCCGCGTGAGCCTCGCGCGGCGCGCCGACGCGATGCCGCGTTCTGGTCGGAGATGGCGGCCCTCGAGCACGCGTCGGTCGCGAGCTTCGCGCGCTTCTCGCTCGCGCTCACGGCGCTGGGCGCGCCGTCTGCGCTCGTCCGGGACACGTATTGCGCTGCGCTCGACGAGATCGAGCACGCGAAGATCGCCTACGGGTTCGCTTCGGCCGCGCTCGGCCGTCCGATCGGCCCGGGCCCGCTTCCGGAGGCGACCGTCGCGCTCGATCTCGATCCCAGCGAGGTCGCCCGCGCGCTCGTCGTCGAGGGCTGCATCGGCGAGACGCTCGGTGCGATCGAGGCGCTCGAGGAGAGCGAGCGTACGAGCGACCCGGACGTCGCGCGCTCGCTGCGCAGGATCGGCGAGGACGAGCTCCGCCACGCCGAGCTCGCGTTCCGAGCGCTCGCGTGGCTCGCGACCGCCCACGGCACCCGCGTTTCGCAGGCCTCGCGTGAGGCGCTCGACGCGTACCGCGCGTCACCGCGTCGCCGAGACGCGCTCCGTGGGATCGTTCGCCCGCTCGTCACCGCGCTCACGACCCTCACTTCGCTGTCGGCCTAGGCCCACCACTCTCGAGCTCGGCCCGCCGTGGTCCGCGCCTTGCCGGACTGCCCGGCGCCGCGTGGGAAATGGCCTCATGAGGCACTTCGACCGAGGCGCAACTCCTCATGCGAGCGGTGTCGACTCATGCCGACGGCGCACCCGGATCCAGAGACCCTCCGCACACGTCGAGGTATCGAGCCCGCCCCACTCCGAGTCGAAGGGCAGCGCGAAGTGGGCGACGTACGGGCGACGCAGCCAGCCCGTCGGAGGCCCGGCGACCGTCCTCCCGGGCCGATCGTGGAGCACGAGCTGTCGTCCCACGATGCGCACCGCGACCCCCTCCGCGCGCCGCGCACCCAGACTCGGTGGGCGCTCCGCGGAGAGCGCGCTCTCCGGCCGAAAATGAAGGGTCAGCACCACCTCGTCGGAGGTGCGCGACACGAGTTTCAGCTGCGGCTCGGGCAGAGGTGCCGACAGCGCGTGCGTGAGCCACGTGCGAAGCTTGATGACGCGTCGTTCGATGCCGAGCATGGTTCACCCCAGGCTGCGGCGACCCAGCACTCGCTGTACCAGGGCGCGCGGCGCACCCGCCGGATGTTGGGCGGGTGCGGGGGCGGGTCACCGAGCCGGGCACTTCGAGACGACGACCGCGCGGTACGAGCCCACCTCGTCCGCCCACGCTTCGCCGTCGACGGGCCAGCGCTCGATCTCCCCGGAGTCGTCCGTCACGCTCGAGCGATCCACCGTGAAGAGCGCGGGGTCTGCCGCCGGCTCGCGCGTGAACTTCACGACGGTGTCGGCGTAGCGGAACGCGCGGTCGAGCTCCTCGATGCGTTCGGACAGGCGTCGCCTGGCCCTCGTCCCGGCGCGCCGCACGGCGATCTGGCGCGCCAGATCGAGCGCGTCGAGCGCGTCGAGGCCGACGTCCGAGCTCCGGAACGCTTCGCTCTGCTGCGCGAGCCGCTCCCCCTCCGCGTCGATGAGGTCGATCCAGTCGAGCTCGCGCGTGAGCCCCCTGCTGCCCAACACGCGGCCGAGCTCCGCGCGAACGTCCTCCTGGAGGCGCGACAACCCCCCGGGCATCGGGGTCGACGAGGCGCGCGTGAGCAGGCGGAGGTCTCGGTACAGCTCGTCCTCTCCCTCGTCGGGGCGGTCCCTCAGATACGCGGACAGGCCATCGCGGAGGGGTTGATACGTCTCGGAGAGGTTCGCCCGGAGGGTAGCGACCGCGGGTTGGTCGCAGAGGGAACCGTAGATCTCGACCTCGAACGCGTCCGCGTCCACGGAGCTCTGGTGCGCGATGAGCGGGGACCGCGCCGACGCGAGGTCCCCCAGCGCAGCGCCGAAATCCCCGAGCACGAAGTGCGCTCGCCCGCGCTCGTAGAACGCGTCCGACGAGAACGGGCTCGCGAGGGGGATCGCGTCCCAGTGGGCGAGCGCCTGCTCCATGTGCGTGGTGGAGACCTCCCAGTCACCCTCGCGCCGCTGGCGGAACGCGAGCGTGTAGTGGGTCCGCGCGATGTTGAGGTTCGCGAGATCGAGCAGCGTCGCGCCCTCCACCTGCGTGTTCGCCGTGTCGTCCCCGAGCGCGGTCCGCGTCGCCTCGAACGAATCGAGCGCGGCCTTGCCTTGTCTCAGCTGGACGTGAGAGAGCCCCGCGTAGAACTTCGAGAGCGCGTAGAACGGGCTCGCCGGTTTCACCGCGTCGAGCCGATCGAGCGCCGCCGCGTAGTTGCCGACCCCGTAGTGGTACCGGCCGAGCAGGTAGTCGAGGTGCCAGACGAGCGGCAGCTGCTCCGCGTTCGAGAACCGTGCGTCCATCGCGAAGTCGTATTTGCCGACGACCGCGATCACGCCCGCCGGCTCGGGGAGCTGGCTCGCGAGCCTCGCGAGCCAGAGCAGCCCCTCGCTGAATTTCAGGTGGGTTTTCTCGTACGCGATCTCACTGAAGATCCCGAACGATGCCACGTAGAGCTTCAGGTTGTAGAGGGCGACCGCGAGATGAAACTGCGCGATTTGCCGGTTCCCCGCGTCGTCTCCCGTCTTCCCCGCGGCCACGCGCCCGAGCTCGAGTGCGGCCTGCTCCCACTGACCCGTCTCGAACAGGCGGGTCGCCCGCACGGCCTCCTCGGTCGGCTCTCCGGGCACGGGCGGAGCGCGGTCGGGCGCGGACGGATCGGCGTCGAGGGGAGCGGCCGGTCTCTCTTCGTCGAGATCGACGACCTGGCCGAACGCGCTCGCGGGGACGAACAGCGCGAGCGCGAGCGTGACGACGGAGGCGGTTCGGCGCATGCGATCTCCCGGTGCGAGCGATGCTATCGATTGGCGTGCGTCAGGAACAAGGGGAGGGCGGCGTCGTCGAGCCGGCGATGTGCGACGACCTGAGGGCGCTGGGCGACGTGGGCTACGCCGTCGTGCCCGCCATCCTTCCGGAGGACGCGCGCGCTCGTCTGCTCGTCGCGTTCGAGGACGCGCCGCTGCAGGATGGTGGGACCCAGCACGTGCGCGTGGGCGACGACACGGCGCACGCGGACGCGTGGCGGTCCCTCGCCCGCCATCCTCTGGTGGAGGCCGCCGCTGCGAGGATCCTCGGTCGCCCGTTTCGGCTGCGCGACGTGCATGGGCGCAATCCGCTCCGCGGCTACGGTCAACAGGGCCTCCACACCGACTGGAAGCCGCGCGCGGTGGGCGCTCCGCCGGTCGTCGTCACGCTGCTGTGGATGCTCGACGACTTCACGCGCGAGAACGGCGCGACGCGCGTCGTCCCGGGATCGCACACGTGGACGAAGCCCCTGCCGAAGGCGCTCGCGCAGCCGCTCGCGCACCACCCGAGCGAGATCGTCGTCTCGGGGAGGGCGGGGAGCGTCCTCGTGTTCGATGGGCACCTCCTTCATTCGGGCCGCCGGAACGAGAGCGGCGCCCCACGAAGGACCGTGCAGATGGTCCTCCAGGCCCTCACCTGAGCCTCGGCTGATCCACTCCCTGCCCTACAACGGAATCTCGCTTTTGCCCGGGAAAGACGGCCTTTTTGTGGTCCTCGTGGTTGGCCCCCCCGTTGCACGAGGCGCGCCCATGAAGATCGCTCGCGCCCTTCGCCGCCTCGTCTCCGCTGCCGTCCTCGCGCTCGCGCTGCCCGCGTGCGACGGCGTGGACGACACGGATCAGCAGGACGTGACGCAGGGCACGGCGCGCTTCGAGACGTTCAAGGGCGCGGACGGCCGCTACTACTTCCAGCTCCTCGCGAAGAACGGCGAGCGCGTCCTCGACTCACAGAGCTACGCGAGCCTCGCGAGCGCGAAGAAGGGCGTCGCGTCCGTGAAAGCGAACGGCGGCGCGACGGCAAACTACAAGGTCGAGCAAGCGGACAACGGTGAGTTCTACTTCAACCTGATCGCGGGCAACGGTCAGGTGATCGGGACGAGCGAGACGTACGCGACGAAAGACGGCGCGCAGAAGGGCGTCACCGCGGCGGTCGCTGCGGCGACCGCGGCCTCCGCCACGCCCGCGAACGCGAGCGGGGATGGATTCGAGACGTTCACCGGCGCGGACGGCAAGACGTACTTCCGCCTCCGCGCGAAGAACGGTGAGATCGTCCTCCAGTCGCAGGGGTACAGCTCGAAGAGCGCTGCAGCGAGCGGCATCGACTCCGTGAAGACGAACGGCGTCGACGCCACCCACTTCGACGTGGTCGCCGGCGTGAACGGGGCGTACTCGTTCCGCCTGCTCGCGGCGAACCACAAGACGATCGGCCGAGGCGAGATGTACGCGTCGAAGTCGAGCGCCCTGCGCGGCGCGGACGGTGTGCGGGATCTCCTCCGCGAGATCGTTGGCGCGGGCGCTCCCACGGCCGTCGACCTCAAGGCCGAGGTCGAGAAGGCGAGCGACGGTCTCCTCTTCATGAGCGAGTCCGACTATCCGTTCACGTTCGTGAGCGGGGCGCTGCCGAGCGCGACCGCGCCCATCACCGAGGCGCTCGTCCGACAGGACTTCGGCGCGCTCGTCGACGCCGACAAGGACGCCGACAAGCCGATGGCTTCGAACTTCGCGATGACGCAGAAGTGGGAGGATTGGCAGGCCGCCGAGCACATGTGCGCCGATCCCGAGGATCCGATCGCGATGGAGCAGTGCAAGAAGATGCGGAACCTCGAGCAGGTGCTCGGCGCGAACCTCACCGACATCCAGGTCTACTACTTCGGAGCGCACGGCTCGCCCGGGGACGTCCAGGGGATCGGCGTGACCGTCTTCATCGTCGGCCGCACGACGGACGGCAAGCTCGCGGGCGTGAAGACGCTCGCGATCTGGACCTGAACCTCGGCGGACGGCGCTGCGGGATCCTCAGCCCTCGGACGCGTCCGAGCGCGACGCCGAATGGGGGCCGCGTGCACCCGCTCGGGGGCGCGAGGGTGCCGGACGAGGCAGCGCGCGGAGCCGCTCCACGACGGCGTTCGCCTGCTCGCCCGCGAGGGCGTCGCACGTCGCGTAGAGCCCTCGGGGGCCCTCCTCGAGGACGTTGTGCTCCGCGATCGCGTGGCGCAGGTCGTCGACGAGCGCGTTCGTCGGGGATCGCTGGAGGAGCTTCGTGATGCCTTCGTGATCGGCGCGCAAGCGTTCGGCGATCTCGAGCGGTGCGCCCCGGCGCCTCGACGCGGCGTCCGGGAGCAGGACCTCCTCCTCCATCGCGATGTGCCGCAACATTTCGCGCCGGAAGCGGGCGTACGCGAACGCGTCCGGGTCGGCTCCGGATGTGGCTGCGGCGAGCAGGTCGTCCACCCGCAGGTGGTCCTCCATCATGAACCGCTCGATCGGCCCCACCCGAGGTCTCCGCATGCCCCGTGTTCGAAGCAACGGCCGTGCCCGGGCCATCCGTGGGCGGAGCGGAAGATCGCCGGCAACGTGCGCGCGGCGATGCAAATCGTGCGCGCTCGCGTGCCCCCAACAGGCCGCTTTTCTCGCGGGATCAGTCCCAGCCCCGCAGCCGGCGCACCTCGGCCGCGTGGTTCCGGAAGTAGGCGTGACACTCGTCGCAGCAGAAGTAGATGGTGTCGTCTCCGAGTCGCTCGTTCGGGGACCACTCCTGCACGACGAACACCACCCCGCTCACGGCGCAGTTCGTCACGTCGCCCAGGGAGACGCCGGGCTGCGCTTGGACCACCGCACCGGCGGCCGGCTTCTTCCCTCACTCGGCGCAGCTCACGAACTTGGGATCGACCGGGTCGCTCGGGCGAATCGAGGCCCTCGACCGGCACCCCGCTCCGCTGAGGAGTCCCGTCACCGCCGCGCCCATCCACTCGCGCCGAAGCATGCGTCTACATAGCAAACCGGCGCGCGGCCCATCCAGCCGCGCATGCGCGGGAGAGGGGCCAGCGCGTCGTGCGCGCTACTCCTCGAGCATGATCTTCGGGCCTTTGGGGGCGGCCCGCGACCCGAGGCGGTGTACGATCGCGCGAGTCGGATGCGCGCCGCGTCGATCCCTCGGCTGAGCCTCCTCGTCGCGTCGGTCGCGGTGAGCGCGTGCGGGCGCGCGGACCTCCACGCGACCGTGGAGGACCTGGGCGTGGTGCCGCAGTCGAGCGCGATCCAGGGGCGCGACGGTGGGTGCAGCGGGCTCGCGTTCGGCCACTCCGTGTGGACGTTCGGCGACACGGTCCTCAACATGCAGGACGCGGAGGGGACGAACTGGCACCACAACAGCTTCTCCATCACGGACGATCTCGACGGGCGCGACGGCGTCGGCGGGTTCACGGAGCCCACCGACGCGAAGGGCGCGCCCCTCTACTTCATCTCCCCGACCGTCGACGAAGCGAAGTTCAACGCGGATCACCGCGGGGAAGAGTGCGCGGTCGCGCCCTGTGGAGCGCGCTTCGCCGTGTGGCCGGGGCCCCCGATCTGGGACGAGGCGCGGAACCGCGCGCTCGTCTTTTACGGGCTCATCTACGCGGAGCCCGGTGACTTCAACTTCCGCGGCGTCGGCCAGTCCGTCGCCGTGTGGGACGACTTCGCCGCTGGGCCCCAGCGACCCGAGGTGGCGAGTGGCGCAGCGCACCCGACGATGCTCTTCGCGGAGGGGGAGCCGGGGTGGGGCGCCGGAGCGGCCATCGATGGGGACGACGTCTACGCGTTCGAGTGCGGCGCTCGGGGCGGCTCCGCCTGCTCGCTCGCGAAGGTTCCCGCCGACTCCGTGCTCGATCGCGCGGCGTGGCGCTACTTCGATGGGGACGCGTGGATCTCCGACATGGACGAGCGCGCGACGCTGTTCGACGGAGCGCCCAGCATGGGCGTCGCGTTCAACAAGCACCTCGGGGCGTGGACCGTGATCTACGCGGAGCCACTTTCGAACGACGTAGTACTCCGCACCGCGCCCGAGCTCAGCGGTCCGTGGTCGGACGCTGCGCTCCTCTTCGTCGCCAACAAGCCCGATGGCTCCGCGTATGACGCGAACGTCCACCGCGAGCTCGAGGAGGACGGTGGCCGCGTGATGTACGTGACGTTCAGCCGATCGAACGGGCAGGGCTGGTTCGGCTCCGAGTTCGATCTGGTTCGCGTGACCCTGCCCTGATCCGACGCGCGATCAGTCGTCGTCGTCCGAGCGGAGATCGCGCACCGGCCTGCGCGGCGGCGCGCCCCGAGGTGCAGGCGTGGTTCGGCGGATCGGCGGCGCCTTCGCGGAGGGCAGCGGCGTGGACCTGCGCTCGCCCCGACTGGAGGAATAGGGCGCGGAGGAATACGGCGCGCTCACGGGTGTCCTCGATGACGACGGCCGGCGCGTCCTCGTCGGCGCAGAGAGGGCGGCTGGGAGCTGCGGCCTCTCGGCCGACGAGGCAGCAGGTACGGCTGGCGGCGCCGCGGGCGCGGGCCGGGGTGCGGGTGCCTGCGCGGGCGCGGCGGGTGCGGGTCGGGGCGCGGCGGGCGGCGAGGCGGGTGGGGGCCGTGGCGCCGGCGCTGGTGCGGGCGCGACCGCGGGCAGGTCCTCCGCTCCGTAGTGCGACTCGCCGGCCTCCATGGCGTCGTACGCGCCACGCAGGAAGGCCATCAACGCGGGCTCCGGCGCGACGTGCACACGCACGGTCTTGCCCGTGACGAACTCGAGCTCGTCGATCGCCTTCTTGTTCTGAGGGTCGACCATCACGACGTCGAGCGTGGTGTCCCCCTCTTCGAAAGGGAGGAGCTTGTGCAGGAGCGCGACGACGCGCGGCACGGAGCGGAGCGACGTGAGCGCGAGGCGCAGCTGCGCGACGTCGAGCCCGGGGACGCCGTGCTTCGCGGAGAGCGCGGCGATCACCTCGTTGCTCGGGGCGGCGTGGTTCGGGGCGCGGGGCGCCGCGGGCTCGGGCTTTGGCGCGTTCTGCGGCGGCACGAGATCCTCGGGCCGCACGGCGAGCGGCTTCAGGTGGATGCGGCCAACGGATCGCCTCTGGTCCTGCGACATGCGCTGCTCCCAGGTTCTCACGCCGTGGGCGTGAGCGCTAGGGCGCCGATCATGTCGAACGCCGACGTATGCACCCAATTTCGGAGAGATCCACGCGGCCTCGTCGCGGTGCTCCTCCGATGACGCGGAGTCGTCTTCTCGGTGCTCGCTCCTCGGACGTGCGCCTCTCTCTCGGGAACTCGCGCGCATTCGTTCGGGTTTCGACAATGTTTGGCGCTCTAGGCTGCCGCCGAAACTCCCCTCACGTCGACGGCGCCTCACGGACTCGCACGAACTCTCTCCCGAGAGGGGCTCTCGCGGTACCTTCGCGCGGATGGAAGCGTTCCGCGCGAAATACGGTCCTTGGGCGGTGGTGACGGGGGCCTCCTCGGGCATCGGCGAGGCGCTCGCGAGGGAGATCGCGTCCCGCGGAGTGTCCGTGGTGCTCGCCGCGCGCCGGGCGTCGCGCCTCGAGGCGCTCGCCGAGACGCTCCGGCACACGAGCCACGTCGACGCTCTCGTCGTGGAGATCGATCTCGTTCGCGAGGGAGCGGCCGCCGACCTCGTCGCCGCGCTGGGGGATCGGGACGTCGGCCTCGTGTGCGCGAACGCGGGGTTCGGCGAGAAGGGCGCCTTCCTCGATCACGGCGTGGACGTGTACCGGCGCATGATCCGCCTGAACTGCGAGTCCACGGTGGAGCTCGCGCATGCGATGACGGCGCGCCTCGTCGCCCGCGGACGCGGCGGGATCCTCGTCGTCTCGTCGACCGCGGCGTTCCAGGGCACGCCGTGGACGAGCACGTACGCGGCGACGAAGGCGTTCGACCTCGTGTTCGCCGAGGGCCTGCACCACGAGCTCGCGGGCCACGGGGTGGACGTCGTCGCGCTGTGCCCCGGCTCGACCGACACCGAAGGTCCCAAGCGCACGGGCGTCGATCCGAAGCGCGTCCCGTTCGGGATGGCGAGCGCCGCGTCCGTCGCTCGCGCCGGCCTCGACGGCCTCGGCCGCACGTGCGTCGTCGTTCCCCGCCTGGTCGATCGCGTCGCCTCGCTGTCGACGCGCCTCGTCCCTCGAAGGCTCGCGTCGAAGCTCGCCGGGAACGCGATCCGGAAGGTCATCGGGCCCTAACCGGACGAAGGGCGGCTACCCGAGCGGACTCGCCTCGATCGCGCGCCGATACCGCTCGCGCCGGTTCGTGTCGCGGAGGATTTCGAACGCCTCGTCGAGCACCTCGAGGATCAGCTTCAAGTCGTCCAGCAGGTCGATCGTCGCGGCGGTGAGGAGCCGCGAGGGCTCGTACGCGCGCCGCAGCTCGAGGTACGCCCGCTTGATGTCGTACGCCGTCGCGGCCCGGGGCACGCCGAGCAACGAGAAGTAGTCGCCCTCCTTCACGAGCGCGACGCGCGCGCGCACCTTGGATCGAAGCGCCTCCTCGTCGAGCGGATCGACCAGTGGCTTCGGGGCCTCGCCCTCCTCGCGCACGGCAGCGTGGACCGTGAGCACCCCCATCTCGACGAGCGCCCAGAGCACCGTCGCGAGGTCGCTCTCGCCGTCCGGCAGGAGCTCGCCCACGCGCTTCGACGGCGCGGACCGGAGCAGGGTCTGCTCGGCTTCGGAGAGCGCGCACTCGCTGAGCAGCTGGGGCCGCGCGCCGTTGTCGAGTCGCGCGTCACGCCCGCCGAGCCGAGGAAGCGAGATCTCCGTCGGCACCGCGCGCCGCATGAGCTCGACGAACACCTCGGCGCCCGTCGCGCCCCCGAACACGCTCGGCTCGGCTTTGAGCCGCCCGGGCGGCTCGTCCTCCGTCTCGATGGCACCCGGGCCATCCACGAGCGCTTTGCAGAGGATCCACTCCGCGTGCGCACGGAGCACGGGCCAGAGATCGTCCTGCGCGAGGTGGCCCTGGGCGATCAGCGCGGCGCCCGCGTGGCGGCCGGAAGGGGGAAGCCTCGTCTGGAGCTTCGCGACGAGATCCCGCTGGAGATCTCCGCGCTCGGCGAGGAACGACACGAGCGTCTCCTCGGCCTTCTCGGACGCCGCGGTGACGACGTCGCCGTCCTGAAACACCACGCGGCGCGCGACCCCGTCGACGACGAGCGCGAGCGACCCCGAGAACCGCGTCGCGACCGCGGTCGCGAGGGGGCGCGCGCCTTCGCTCGCGCCGAACACCATGGGCATCTGCGCCGAGTCGGCGCGGCCCTTCGTCGTGTTCGACGTGATCGGCACGCGGCCCAAGGCGCCCGCGGAGGCGAGCGAGCCCGTGGCGGTCGAGGACGTGGGCGCGCGCCCGATCGTGTCCGTCGTCACGGCGCGCGGGGGCGGCACGCGCTCCTGCGCGATCGCGCGCTGGAGCTCGCCCAACGAGCCCGACGAGAGCGGCCGCGAGTCCCCGAGGGGCGAGGGCATGGGCGCGAACTGCCCCGCCACGAACGCCGGCGTGCCCTGCTGGGGAAGCGTCATCCCGAGCGAATTGGACGGCGCGTTCGGCGGCGTCGCCGGGATCGCGGTGACGAGCGGCAACCCGGCCGACGCCGTGTTCGATGGAGCCGGCGGCGGCTCGGTCGTCCGGGCGCGATCCTCGTGCTCGCGCGCGAACGCGCTCCGGCCCTCGGCGATGGGTCGGCCCTCCTGGAACCGCACGGGCGCCTCGTCCTCGAGGGGTGGGCGCTCCTGCGCGCGGAGCGCAGAGAGCTCGCGCCGCAGCGCGAGGGTGTGCGGGCTCGGGAGCGCCGCGACGGGCGCGCTCGCCGGGTTCGAGAGCGAAAACGGAAAGCCCGCGAGCGCGCCTCCCGCGAGGCTCAACGAGGAAGCCGAGCTCGGCCCTCCGTCCGCGCGCGGGGGCTCGCTGCCGAGCGCGGCGCGCGGCGGGAGCGGGGTGCGGCGCACCCCTTCGCCGCTCGGTGTCGCGGGCCCCGCGTCGCCGCGCGCGGACGAGCGGAGCACCGCGTCCGACGCTTGGCTCGTGTCCGAGACGGGTTTGCCCGGGCGGTTCGTCTGCGACGCCTGCGCCGCGGTCCCCACGATGCTGAGGGCTTGGCTCACCTGCGAGAGCCCGCCGATGGACGCCGACGCGTCCGACCAGAGCGCGGCGCTCTGACGCGAGCCCGTCCCGTCCGACTCGGAGCCCGTCCCGACCGCTTCGTCGAGCGCGTCGAGCGGCTCGTCCAGGGGCGAGAGCATCTCGACGGGAACGCGGCAGTCGGGATCCTCCTCGACCAACTGGTGCATGAGCCGCTCGGCCGCCGCCGCGACGCGCTCCTCCGCGGCGCGCAGGATCATCGCGAGATCGGGGCTGAGCGCGTCCGGCGCGTCGAGGAGATCGCCGTCCTCGAAGGAGGGCAGGAGGGAGCTCATGTCGAGCGGATCGACGTCGTGCCCGTTGTCGGACGCGGGCGGCGCGCTGTCCGAGGGAGGCGCGGCGACGCTCGGGCGCGACGCGTACATCGGTGGCGGCGTCGTCCCCCGGGCGACGTAGCCGAGCCCGGAGGGAGTCGCGAGGGAGCTCACCCGCTCGGCGATCCGCGCGACGTCGACGGGGCGCTCGTAGACGTCCGCGCTGTGAGCGTCCGCCCGCGCTTCTTTCGCGCGCGCCGGGTCCCCGACGCACACGAGGTGCACCTTCGACGCGATGGGCGATCCGCCGATCCGCCGCGCGAGCCCGACCGCGTTCGGCTGGTCCACGTCCAGCACGAGGACCCTCGGTGGCGTCGTGAACACGTGCGACTCGAGGAGCGCGAACGGGATGTCGACGACCGAGTAGCCGCGCGCCCGCAGCACGCTCGCGAGCTCCTCACCCTCGACCGACGCGTCCGCGATGTAGACGACGTCGCCCCGCTGACCGTCGTCGGCGCTCTCGGAACCGCTCGAGGCCGGGGCCCCGAGGGCCGGAGATGAAGGAGGATCGCGGGGCTCCACCAAGGGACTCGAAACCGGAATGTACACGACCGACTTGTCTCCTGCGCGAGACTCGGAGCAAGCTCCGCCGAGATGTCCTTCCTGGGAGCGAGCCGCGACGAGATCCTCTTGGTCGCGTTCATCGTCGTCCTCGTCGTCGCGGCGCCGAAGATCCCGAAGCTCGGCGAGTGGATCGGCGGCCTCTTCGGCGGGGCAGGCGGTGGCAAGCCGAGCTCGAAGCCCCCGGGGACCGGGGATCCCGCTCCGTGAGATGACGCGGCGGTCGCGATGGGTCGCGGTGGGCGCGCTCGTCGCCCTGGGGCTCGGGGGCGCCGGATACGCCATCGTCCGCGCGCGCGCGTCGGACCCCACCCCGCTGCCCGCGCCGTCCGCCCGGGCGGGCGCGCTCGACGCGATCCCGAGCGGCGCGCTCTTCGTGCTGACGCTGGATCTCCGAGCCCTCCGCGCGTCTCCGCTCGCTCACGCGCTCGCGGGCCCCGCGCGGTCGAGCTTCCTCGGGGACGTGGGCGCGACGTGCGGGTTCGAGCCGCTCGACGCGCTCGACGAGCTCGCGCTGGCCGTCCCCGCGAGCGGCGCGCCCGGGGACCTAGGGATCGTCGGCGCCGGGGCGATCCAGGCGGACGCGCTCGTCGCGTGCGCGACGAAGGTGATCGAGGCGCGCGGCGGCAAGGCCGCGAAGACGCAGCTCGGGAGCTTCTCCAGCATCCGCGACGTGGGCGACGGCGCCCGGCGGAGCGGCGAAATCGCCGTGAAATCAGGGGGCCCGCTCCTCATCGGGGACGGCGACTTCATGCGGGCGCTCGTCGACGCGTCGGATGGAGCGGTCCCCTCCGTTCGCGCCGATCAAGCGCACGCCGCGCTCCGCCTCGCCGTCGGTGAGGACAGCCTCGCGCGCTTCTCCGCCGTCCTCAGCGCCGAGCAGCGCGCGACCATCGCGGACGAGGTGGAGCGCTCGAAGGGCCGCGCGCCCGAGGTGCTCAAGTCCGTCGTCGCGGCGGGGCTCGGCGTGCGCGTGAGCGCGGAGACGGTGCAGCTGCACGCGGTCGCGCTCCTCACGGGAGAGGCGGAGGCCGCGGCGTTCAAGGTCGCGATCGAGCAACTCCGCACCGAGCGCGCGGGGAGCCCGATCGTCCGCGCGCTCGGGCTGGGCTCGCTCCTCGATCGGATCCAGATCCAGGTCGAGGGGAAGGCGGTCCACCTCACGCTCGCGATGACGATCGTGGAGGCCGAGCAGCTCATCGACAAGCTCACGGCGCTCGCCGCACCCCCGCCTTCGGGCTCCGTGCCCATCGCCCCCGAGCCCGTCGAGCCGCCGAGCGCGAGCGCGCCGTCGAGCGCGAGCGCGCCACCGAGCGCGAGCGCACCACCGAGCGTGAGCGCCCCGTCGAGCTCGGCCTCGTCGCGCCCGCCCGGGTCGCGGAGCGCGTCTCCGCGCCCCGCCTCGAGCGCGCGATGAGCGCGGCCGGAGCGGCCCCCTCGCGCTTCCCGATCGGCCTTCGCTACATGGCGATCGGCGCGTTCTTCTTCAGCCTGATGAGCGTGTGCGTGAAGCTCGCGAGCCGCCACCTCCCGAGCTCGCACACGGTGCTCGCGCGCGGCGCCGTCACGCTCGTCCTCTCGATCGGCGTCCTCGCCTCGAGGGGGCGATCCCTCCGCGCGATGTTCGGGCGGGACATCCCGCGCCTCGTGCTCCGCGGGTTCGCGGGGTTCATCGCGCTCAACTGCTTCTACTACTCGATCAAGAACATGCCGCTCGCGGACGCGACGGTGATCCAATACTCGAACCCCGTCTTCACCGCGCTCCTCGCGGGGATCTTCCTGCGCGAGCGGATGAGAGCCGTCGAGATCGCGTGCATGGCGATCTCGTTCGGCGGAGTCCTCCTCGTCGCGCAACCGTCGTTCCTGTTCGCGCACGCGTCGTCGACGCCGCCGCTCACGTTCGCGATCGCCATCGCGGGCGCGCTCGTGAGCGCCGTCGCGTACACCACGATCCGGCGCCTCCGAAAGACGGACGACCCGGACGTCATCGTCCTGTACCTGCCCCTCGTCGCGGTGCCGCTGTCCATCGCTCCGGTCGCTCGAGAGGCGACGATGCCCGCGCCGCTCGATTGGGTGCTCCTCCTCGGCATCGGCGTCACGACGCAGATCGCGCAGGTGTTCATGACGAAGGGGCTCGTGAGCGAGCCCGCGGGCCGCGCCACGGCGATGAGCTACCTCCAGGTCGCGTTCGCGTACGCGTGGGGTCTCCTCTTCTTCGGCGAGCGGCCGAACGCCCTCGGCGCCGTTGGCGCGGTCGTGGTGGCGCTCGCGACGATCGGGCTCTCCCTCTTCAAGAGCCGCGCGCCGTAGAGCACCGAACAGGTTGAAACCCGAACGAATGCGCTCGAGTTCGAGGGAGAGGCGCGCGCCCGAGGAGCGAGCACCGAGAAGACGACTCCTCGTCATCCGAGGAGCACAGCGACGAGGCCGGTTGGTTCTCTCCGAAATCGGGCGCATACGTCGGCGTTTCAACCCGTTCGGTGCTCTAGGCGCACGTTCCTTTCGCGACCCGCGGGTCGCTCCGGGTGTATGGTGCCGCCACCATGAAGAGGTGGTCCGCTGTCGCCGTCGTCCTTGCCGTGGCCGTGACCGGTTGCAGCAAAGAGGCGGACTGCGAGGCGTTCATGTCCGAGAACACGGCCTTCGCCGCCGCGGTCGTCTCCGCGAACGAGAAGGACGGGGTGGACGGCGCGCGCAAGACGTTCGACGCCCTGAAGGGCGAGCTCCGAAAGCGCTGGGATCTCATCAAGGACGCGCGCGGTTTCCAGGTGAAGGAGGAGACCCGAAAGCGAGTGAAGGAGAACCGCGACGCCGCGCACGAGAGCGTCTGCGCCCTCCACGATCCGAAGGTCTGCGACGAGTACGCCGCGCTCTTCGATGAGGGGCCCTGAGCGCCGGGACACCCGCGCTCTCGACGAGCTCTCGGTCCTCGGTGTGGCGCGCCTGCCCCGCGGATGCGTAGAGGAGGACGCGCCTGCTCGGCACCTCGTGGGCTCGGCCCAAGGGCGGCGGCGTCTCGACGAGGTGCGATCCGCGTTCTCGTACGCCGTGGATCCACGCGCCGGTTACACGCGCCCGCGTCGCGTGAGCGAGTCCAGGTCGAGACCGCGGAGCGCGAGCGCGACGTGGTCCAAGAAGACGCGCACGCGCGCCGCCAACCGCCGCCCCGCGGGGTGCATGGAGTGCACGCTGCGCGGCGCGGTCGTGTAGCCCGGGAGCACCTCGACGAGGCGGCCCGCGCGGAGATCGTCGGCCACGACGTAGCGCGGCGCGCGGGCGACACCCATGCCGATGAGCGCGGCCTCTCGGAGCATCCCGAGGTCATTCGTCGACATGCCCAGCGGGAGCTCGAACGTGCACGCAGCGCCCGCGGGATCGAGCATGTCCCAGCGCGCGCCGAACGTAGGCGAGCGAAACACGACGGCCCGGTGCGACGCGAGGGATCCGGGCGTGGGCGTCCCGTGCCGGGCGAGGTAGATGGGGCTCGCGACGAGGACGCCGCGCACCTCCCCGAGGCGCCGCACGCGCAGATCTCCCGGCGGTAGCGGGCCGATCCGGATGCAGGCGTCCCACCCCGCCGTCACGGGATCCGTCGTGGCGTCGTCGAGCTCGAGGTCGAGGATCACGTCGGGGTGCCTGTCGGCGAAGGCCCGGAGGACCGGCGGGCAGACGAACGTCGCGAACGTCCGCGGCAGCGCGACGCGCACCGTCCCTTCGAGCGCCGCGAGGTCGCTCGAGACGCTGGCGAGCGCGTCGCGGAGCGCGCCCATCGGGGCCTCACACTCGGCGCGCAGCGTCGTCCCGGCGTGCGTGAGCGTCACGCCCGCCGCGTCGCGCACGAAGAGGCTCGCGCCGAGGCGCGCTTCCAGGCTCGCGAGGCGTCGGCTCACCGTCGACTTGGGCAGGCGGAGGTGCTTCGCGGCCTTGTTCACGCTCCCGCACCGCGCCACGAGGAGGAAGAGATCGAGCTCGTCGAGCATCCGGGCGCAGCTTAGCGGCGCGCGCGGCGAAGGGTGTTCCGCGGCGACGCTGGAGTGTTCCAAAAGCGCGCCCTGATGGAGCGTGGGGGCGCGTGGATAGGGTGTCTCGCATGAACGCCCAAGAGAACCCTTCCCCGATTCAGCCCTCTTCGTCTCACCCCCTCCGCTCCGCGTCGGCGCCGCGCGCGCGCGCCGCCCTGCGCATCGCCCTCGTCGCGGTGGCGTTGCCGCTCGCCGCCGCGTGCGATGACGCGACCGAGAACACCGGCGGCGCAGGCGGCGCGGGCAGCTCGACCCTCTCGTCCGGATCGACCACCTCCACGAGCGCGACCACGTCGACCACCTCGACGGGATCGACGGCTTCGACGGGAGCGCCGATGCCGGGCAGCGATCTCGACGGCACCTGGGAGAGCGCCTGTTACATGAAGGCCCAGACCGTCCTCACGTACGACAACCTCGCGCTCGTCGGCACCTACACGGAGTTCAGCGACGACGCGTGCACGACGCCGTATCACGTGAGCAAGTGGACGGGCACGGGCACGATCACCGGCGTGACGGCGGCCGGTGACACCAAGCTCGACCTGGCGTTCGCCACGTTCACGTCCGTCTCCCTCACCGCGGAGAACGCGGCGTTCAACAACATGAACAAGTACTGCGGCGATACGGACTGGATGGCGAACGTGGAGAAGAACGTCCTGGGCAAGGACTGCTACGGCTTCTCCATCCCGGTCGGCGGCAAGAGCTTGGACATCTACCGGGTCGAGGGGAACACGCTGAAGTTCGGTCAGGGGTCCAAGATCGGCGTCGCGCTGACCGAGGCGGACCGGCCCGTCGCGATCGACGAGACGCGCGTGTTCACCAAGAAGTAGCCTCGTCGCTCGCGTAGTGTCGACGGCAGCGTCGCGATCCGTCCTCTACCGACGTCCTCTACCGACGTCCTCTACCAACGTCCTCTACCAACTTCCTTTACCAACAGAGCTGAGCGGTTTGGGTCAGCGACGGGCCCACCTCGGAGGACCCGTAGTCGGAGACGAGACCGACGGTGAACCCGACGAACGTCGAGGGGATGCACTTCGAGCGGCGCGACTCGGGCACGGTCGCGTCCGCCTCGATCTGGATGATCGCGGGGTCGTCGGCGAACCCGCGAGGCCAATCGGACTCGTTCACCTTGGCGTTCACGGTGAACGTCATCGGGTCGTCGTCCTGCTCCTCGATCGTGATCGTGTTCAGCGCGACGTGCGCGTCGGCGTCGTACAAGAACGTCTCGAGCGTCAGCTTCGCGCTGATGTGCGCCGTCCATGTCGACGTGTCGACGCTCGTGGTCATCTCCACGCTCTCGATGTACCCCTCCTCACGACTCTCGCAGCTCGCCCCCGCGATCGCCCCGCAGCCACCGAGGACGAGCCAAGCGATCGCGCGCATCGGTCGGCATCGCTTCATCAGAACCAGCTCCAAGTCGCGAGCGCGGAGCCGGCGCCCACCGCGAGGTTCATCGGCCCGATGGAGGCGTGGCCCTGGCGGGCTCGCCGCCGACCGCGCTCCTCCGCGCTCGAGATGGGCGCGCCGAACGCCAGCATCGGCATGCCCGCGATCATCAGCACGCCGCTCGCGACGAACGCGGGCCAGCCCTCGTCGTAGGCCTCTCGCCCGCCGCTGCGGGCGACGCTCCCATACGAGAACCCCGCCGCAAAGAAGCCCACCGACAGCCCGATCGCCGCGTGGCCGATCGTCGCGACGACGGGCAACTCCCGGGTCTCCCCAGGCTCGAGCGGCCGCACCGCCGACGTGATGAGAGAGACCCCGCCCGACGTGGCGAGGCCGAGGCCGAACCCGACGGAGAAGGCTCCTCCGCGAAGCGGATCGAGCTCCGGGTGGACCGTGTCGAAGCAGCCCGCGATCGCGCCGCAGACGTGCCGGCTGCCCGACGCGACGCCGACCGCGATCGCTCCACCCAGCGCGAACGCGCCGCCGACGGCGAGCTCGGTCGCCGCGGTCACGACGAGCGGATCCGTCCGGCCCGGTGGGCCGCCCGGGGTCGTCCACACGGTGGGGTTCGGACCCATCGTCATCGCCGGCGCGGTGATGGGCTGCGCGGACGCCGCATCGGGTACGGCAGCGATCGCGGCGACCACGCCCACGGCCCATCCCAGGGGGCGCCAACGTGCTCGATCCGCCCGCCGCTCCGCCGGCGGAATTGCGCGACCGGGGTCGAGCCCGATAGGCTGCGTGCCGTGCGTGGAGTGCATCGCGAGCGGGGAGTGTACACGACGGAGAGCCGCGTCGCGCCCGTCCTCGCGTCCGCCGCCCTCCTCGCGCTCGCGGGCTGCTCGAGCGATCCACCGCGCACGCTCGCGCCCGAGCCACCGATGTTGCTCGCAGCGGAGCCGGGCTGCTCGCTCTTCGTCGGCGGCGTCTCGGGCAACGACGAGATGAGCGTGCGTCTCGTTCTGTGCCCGTCCCCGACGGGCGTCGCCGGGACGATCCAATACGTGAGCTCGATCAGCGGCTGGAGCGTGCGTCGCGTCGCCGGGGGCGTGGATCCCAACGGATCGCTCGTGCTCGCGGACACGTTGATGGTGGAGATGCACCCGAGCCCCGAGTGGGCGCAGTGCCTCGTGGATCGGTACGAGCTCCACATGTCCAGGGACGGGGTCGTCGACGGGGAGTACAGCTCCGCGGCTTGTCGTGATCACGCGCGCGTCGCGCTCGAACGGTCGGTGCAATGATGGAAGGCAGAGCGAGCGGGCGCCGCGAATGGCTGATCGGATCCGCGGCCACGGCCGGGCTCCTGTCGGGGTGTACGCCCTCGTTGCGCGGCGCCGGAGAGAGCGCGTCCGCGCTCGTCCCACCCGAGGAGGTCGAGGCGTCGTGGCGCGAGATCCTCCGCACCCGCGACGCGGTGGGCAAAGGCACCCTCCCGCTCGACGACGTCCTCGCGCGCGGTCGCTCCGTCGGTCGCACGTGGGAGCGCGAGGCCGTCGCGACGAAGGCGGCGCGCACGCTCTTCCTCTCGGGCGCGTTCCGCGATCTCCCGGAGGACGCGCGCGCGCACCCGTTCGTGCAGGGCACGATGTTCGACGCCGCGCCCGAGTTCGACGACGCGATCCGAGGCATGCGCGCCCGCCTCGACGCGCTCACCCCGACCGAGCGCGCGGACCTCCAGCGCGAGCTCCGCGAGGATCCCGAGCTCGCGGAGCGCGTCGTCGCGCTGCTCGATGGGGAGGTCGCGCGCGCCGGCGCCTCGGACGCCCGGCGTCTGCACCTCCGGCGCCTCGGCCTGACGGTCTGCGATCGCCTCAGCCAGTCGTCGAGCGGCCTCATCGACGAGTACAGCCAGAGCCTCGACAAGGTGTACGCGCGCTTTGGAGACGAGGTCGAGGTGGAGCGCAAGATCGCCGCCTCCATGGGCCACGAGGCGTACGACGCCGTGAAGGCGCGCCTGGAGGCCGCCGCGGAGCGGTACCGAGTGGCGGGCGTGATGCGCATCAGCGGCACCCCAGCGCCGCCCCCGCCGTCGTCCGCCAAGAAGGCGACCCTCATCGCCGGCCTCGTGTTCATCGGCCTCGGCATCGTCGGCGGCGCCTTCGCCCCGCTCACGTTCTTCATCTCCGCGTGCGTCGGCGGCGTCTTCCTCATCGCGGGCATCGTCCTCCTCATCATCAGCGCCGCGATCTGACGTGGAGGCCGTCTTCGACAGGTCCGGAGAGCTCTCGCCACGAGCGCGCGCGTTCGAGCTCCGGGCGCGCCTCGTGGATCGCGTGCGGGCGCTCCTCGTGGACGATCTCTCGGTGCGCCTCCCCGCGGAGGCGATCGATCCCGACGCGCCGCTCTTCAACGTCGGGGTCGGCCTCGACTCGGTGGACGCGATCGAGCTCGCCTTCGCGATCGAGAGGACGTTCGGCGTCACGCTCCCGGAGGGGGAGGCCTTCGGTGACGCCGCGCGGTCGGTGAACCGGATCGTGGATCAGCTCGTCGCGCGCGGCGTGCAGTGACGCGCGCCCGACCGCCGCTGCGCGCGTCCGTCGCGTACCTCGTGCCCGATCACGTCGCCCTCGTGGAGGTGCGCGGCCGCGGCGCGTTCGCCGCGCTTGACCGCGCGCTCCCGAGCGAGCTCTTTCTCCATGACGGGCAGGCGCGACCCTCGCTGTTTCTGGACGACGACGCGAGCGCCGTGGCGGACGTCCTCGTCGCGAAGATCGACGATCGCTACCTCCTCCTGGTCGATGGCCTCGCCGCGGACGACGTGATCGCGCGCGTACGCGCCGGCGCGGACACCACCGTCGTGGACGCGCGCGAAGAGCTCGCGCTCGTCTCGCTCCACGGCCCGTTCGCATGGGAGCTCGGCGCGGCGTGGCTCGGTCGGAGGCTCGCGGGGCTCCCGCCCCTCGGGGTCCTGCGGCTCTCGTCGTCGGAGGGCCTCGCCGGGGGGCTCGCGATCCGTGGAGGCAAGACGGGCGAGTACGGCTACGAGATCGTCCTCCCGCGCGCCGCCCTGGACGACGCCGTCGCGCGCCTCGAAGCGCGCGGCGCGGACTTCGACCTCGGGCGCCTCTCGCGCAGCGCGCTCGACGCCGCGGCCCTCGAGAGCGGGGGCTGGGCCCCGCGCCTCGTCGGCCTGGGCCTTTCGCCTATCGAGCTTCAATTGCAATGGCGTCTCGCGGTCGCGAAGGATCACCACGCCCGCGCCGCGCTCGACCGGCGCAGGGCGCGCGCGACGCAGCGGCTCGCTTGGTTCACGGCCGCTTCGGCGCCCGAGCCGGGGGCGCGCGTGCTCGACCCCGACGCGGGGGACGTGGGCGAGGTCCGCGCGGCCGTCGAGGGATCGGCGCACCCGTTCGTGGGCGTCGCGCTGATCGACCGCGCCGTGTCGCACCCGGGCTTCACGTTCCGCGCGGTCGCGGATCCCGAGGGGGTCCCATTGTCGACGGCTTTGTCGACGGCGTTGTCGACGGCGTTGTCGACGGCGTTGTCGACGGCCTCCCCCCCGCTCGTCGCGCCCGAGAGCCTGCGGATCCAGCCGGACGTCGACCGCTACGCGGCTCGTCGGACCGGTGCTACAGTCGATGCGCAATGAAGGCTCGCATCTCGCTCGGCGCACTCGCGGTCGCGGCTCCGCTCCTCCTCTCCGGGTGCAGCAAGGAATCGGACTACGACGCGTTCGTCGCCGCCAACAAGGAGTTCGTGGGTTCCCTCCAGGCTGCAGCGTCCTCGAGCCCCGAGAAGGTTCGAGAGGTGTTCGACGCGCAGAAGGGCGCGCTCCGAGCCAAGCTGGAGAAGCTCAAGGGCACGCGCAGCTTCCAGGCCCGAGACAAGACGCTGAAGGAGTTCGAGACCAACGTGACCAGCTCGCTCGACGAGGTGTGCCACCTCGACATCGACGCGATCTGCGGCGACTACAAGTCGCTCCTCAGCACCTCGGACTGACGAAGCGAGCCGAGCGATGGGCCGCACCGCGACGTGCGCCGTCGAGATCGGCGCGAAGAAGCACCCGAGCGTCTCGGTGCTCCTCGAGACCGACGAGATCGTCCTTCGGACCACGCCTCGGCTTCTCGTCCCGCGGAGCGCGATCGAGGCGCCGATCGCGGACGGGGACGCGCTCGTGTTCACCCACGAGGGGACGCGGTACCGCCTCGCGCTCGGCGTGAAGGAGGCGGCGAAGTGGGCCCACGATCTCCTTCACCCGAAGACGCTGATCGACAAGCTCGACGTCGCGCCCGGCTCGTCCGTCGCCGTCCTCGGCCTCACGGACGAGGACGCTCCCGGCTTTCGCGAGCAGCTCGCGGCGCGCCTCGGCCACGCGCCGGCGACGCGCCTCGGAAAGGATCACGCGCTCGTGTTCATGGCCGCGAAGGCGCGCGCGGATCTCGAGGGGCTCCCGCGCGTCGTCGATCGCCTCGCGCCGGGCGGCGCGATCTGGGTCGTCCGGGCGAAGGGGAAGGCCGCTCCGCCGGGCACGCCCACCGAAGCGGACGTGCGCGCCGCGTGCCGCGCGATCGATCTCGTCGACGTGAAGGTCGCCCGCTTCAGCGACGCGCTCACCGCCGAGAAATACGCGCGTCGCAAGCGCGCGTGACGCTTAGGGCGCGTCCGGAAATAACTGGCGCATTCGGCCGACGCTGCATCCCCGCGGCCGGCGCTACTCCTCCTCAAAATAGCCTCACTATTCCTCGTCGTCGCGCCTTGGCCGCGGGGCGCATCGTCGCCCTCGGTGCAGCCACTTATTTCCCGACGCGCCCTTAGGCGTGCACGGGCGGGACGCGGCCCCGCCAGGGGCGCGCCTCCTCGAGCTCGGCCGCGAGCTTGAAGAGGGTGACCTCGTCCCCGAAGCGCGCCGTGAAGCACGCGCCGAGCGGCAGGCCCTCGGCGCTCCAGTAGAGCGGCACGCTCATCGACGGCTGTCCCGTCACGTTCGCGACCTGCGTGAAAGGCGCGAACCCGTACGCGCGCCCGATCGCCTTGTCGATCACCCCGGGCAGCTTGAGCGCGAGCGAGAGCGAGTGCTTCGCGACCATCTCCTGGACGCGCGCCTCCATCCCCTTCGCGAAGAGCGAGCCGTGCGGCACCGGCGGCTTGCCGAGCGTGGGCGTGAGGAGCAGGTCGTAGTCGACGAGGAAACGGGCCATGTCTCGCGAGATCGCCTGGAGCTCCCGAATCGCCTCGGAGAACTGGGCCGCGGAGAGGACCTTCCTCCCGATCAGGGACATCATCAGCGTCGTCGTCTCGACGTGCTCGAGCGTGATCGGGCGGCCGAGCTTCTTCTCGGCCATCTCGATCTCGCCGCCCACGCCCGCGCAGTAGAGCGTGAAGAAATGCTTCGACGCCTTCTCCGCGTCGATCGGCGGGTGCTTCTCCTCGACCACGTGCCCGAGGCTCCGGAGGAGCGCGACCGCGTCGTCGATGGACGCGCGCACGTCCGGATCCTCTTGGCCGAGGAGGATCGGCCGCGTCGTGTACGCGATGCGGAGGCGCGCGGGCCGGCCGCTCGCGGCCTCGCGGTAGCTCCCCTCCTTCGGCGGAGCCCAGTACGGAGCGACGCTCTCGGGGCCAGCAGTCACGTCGAGCAGCGCGGCGCTGTCGCGCACGCTCAGCGAGAGGACGTGCTCCTGCGCGAGCCCGTGCGCGCGCTCGCTCGTGTCGGGGCCGAACGGGTTCCGCCCGCGCGTCGGCTTCAGGCCGAACACGCCGCAGCACGACGCCGGGATCCGGATCGATCCGCCCGCGTCTCCGCCGTGCGCCGCGGGGACGATGCGCGCCGCGACCGCGGCGCCCGCGCCGCCCGACGACCCACCGGTCGTCGTCCCGAGCTTCCACGGGTTGTGGCACGCGCCGTATCGGCGCGACTCCGTCGTCGGCAGGATGCCGAGCTCGCTCGAGTTGGTCTTGCCGAACACGACCAAGCCCGCAGCCTCGTAGCGCTCGACGATCGTCGAGTGAGCGGCCGGAACGTTGCCTTCGTAGAGGCTGCTCGCGTGGCGCAGGGGCACGCCCTTGTACATCGCCGCGAGCTCCTTCAGGAGGAACGGGACGCCCTTGAACGGCCCGTCGGGCAGGCCCTTCGCGATGCGATCCCGCGCGAGGTCGAACATCGGGATGACGACCGCGTTGAGCTCGCCGTTCACGCGCTCCGTGCGCTCGATCGCCGCGTCGAGCAGCTCCATCGGGCTCACCTCGCCGCGCGCGACGAGCTCGGCCATGCCCACTGCGTCCCGGGTTTCGAAGATCTCGGCGATCGTCACGCCGGACGCTTAGCCAGGAGCGCGCCCGATTGCCACGAAGTAATCCACGGCGAGCTGATCGTTCGGGACGTCGTCCGGGTGGAAGCCCGGCCGAAGGTACTCCACGAAGGCCCGCCGGATGATCGACCAGTGAGAGCCGAGGTGCTTGCCCGCCTCCCGCTCCGCCTTCACCTCGGCGCGCGTCATCCGCTCCTGCTTCAGGAGCGCTCGCGTGCCCACGGTCCAGAACCCGAGGAGCGCCGCGGTCGCGATCAAGAGCCCGGCGATGCGCACGCTGTACCGGCCGTCGACCTTCTCGAACACGTCGAACGCGACCGACTTGTGCTCGATCTCCTCGGCCGCGTGCCACTGGAGCAGGTCGCGCATGATGGGGTGGGCCGCGTCCAAGAGGCCCGGGTTCAGCGCCACCTCGGCGAGGGACGCGGTGAAGTGCTCGAGCGCCACGGTGACGGCGAGGTGAAAGCTCGGCGGGAACAGGGGCTCGAGCTTCTGCCAGGCGAGCTCGTCGTACCAGGCGAGGAACTTCCGGATCTCGAGGCCCTGCGCCTCCATCGTCTCGAACGACGCCTCGTGCTCCGTGCCGTGCCGCCCCTCCTGCGCGGCGAACGCGCGCACGCGCTGGACGAGCGCGGGGTCGTCCGCGATGCGATCCATGTAGTGCATCACGCTCCGGATGAAGAAGCGCTCACCCGCCGGGAACAGCAGGTGGAGCCCGTTCACGACGTGCGTCGGGATCGCGCGGCCCCCGAACCAGCGCCGCGGCAACCCGGTGAAGTCGAACCCCATCTTGCGGACGACGGGGACGCGGCCCGTCCTCCGCTTCCCCGTCTCGCCCGTCATCGCAGCCATCGCCATGGTCCGTCTCCTTGGGTCTTATCGAACTGAGTTCAATAGGAGATCCAATGTCTAGCGGGTGCGCAGGCATCGCGCAAGTCAACGGAGGGAACGGGGGCGTGAGGCCCTTGTCGCACGGATGAGGCTGAGGGATTCTGGCCCACAGGCCCGGGGTTCGTGTTGAGATCCCGGCCGCTTCGGGGACCCATGCTTCAGTCATTCGAGCCAGGCGCGACGTTCGCGGGTGCCTACGAGATCGTCAAACCGCTGAGCGCGGGTGGCATGGGGGAGGTCTTCGTCGTCCGGCACCGGGACCTCGGGGAGCTCCGCGCCATGAAGCTCATGCACCCCCAGGTCGGGCGGGACGAGCGCCTCCGCCAGAAGTTCCAGCAGGAGGCGCGCATCGGCACCCGGATCAAGAGCGAGCACATCGTGCGCGTCCTCGACGTCGGCGTGGACGCCGCCTCCGGCCGCCCGTGGTTCGCGATGGAGCTGCTCGAGGGCTCGGATCTTCGCTCGTTCATCGACAAGTCCGGCCCGCACCCCCCCGACACGATCCGCAAGATCCTCGGCCAGCTCGCGCACGCGCTCACGGCCGCCCATCGGGCGGGGATCGTCCACCGCGATCTCAAGCCGGAGAACATCTTCGTCGCCGCGAGCTCGCGCGCGGACGAGGCGTTCACGCTGAAGGTGCTCGACTTCGGGATCGCGAAGATCATCGCCGAGTCGAACACGGACATGAGCGTCCCGATCGGCTCGCCCCTCTGGATGGCGCCCGAGCAGGCCGAGGCGGGCTCCGCGATCGGGCCCCACACGGACGTGTGGCCCATCGGGCTGCTCGCGTTCTACCTCCTCACCGGGAAGATCTTCTGGATGGCCGCGCACGTCCCCCACGCGACGCCGGTCCAAGTCCTCCAGGAGGTGATGTTCAACCCCATCCCGCCCGCGAGCGAGCGCGCCGCGGCGCTCGGGTACCGCTTCGGGCTCCCGGAGGGGTTCGACGCGTGGTTCGCCCAATGTCTGTCTCGTCGCGGCGTCGAGCGCTTCCCGGAGGCGGGCGCGGCGTTCGATCGATTGTCTGCGATCCTCGGCGCCCGTCCGTCGATGCCGACCATGAACCTGCCGATCGGGGTGAACGCGGCCCCCGCGATGACGCCCGCACGCCTCGACCAGAGCCAGCCCGCGCGCCTCCATCAGAGCCAACCCGAGCCCCCTCGCGTCAACACGACGGGGCTGGTGTCGAGCCAATCCATCCCCCAGGGCGCGGCCCCGAAGAAGGGCACGTCTCCCGTCGTCTGGGTGGGAATCGCCGGAGTCCTCGCCGCGCTCGGCGTCGGCGGCTTCCTGATGAAGGACAAGCTGTTCGGGAGCGGCGATGCGAAGGCGCCCGCGACGCAGTCGGTCGCGGTCGCGAAGGCGCCCGAGACCGCGGAGAAAGCGGGCGTCGAACCGCCCGTCGCCGTCGGCACCACCGCGACCCCAGCGCCGGCGCCGGCGCCCACCCCCAGCACGCCGACGACCGCGTCCGACCCGACCGCGGAGCCGAACAAAGTCACGGATCCCATCTCCACCAAGCCGCCCTCGAACCCGCCCCCGCAGCAGCAGCCGAAGCCGTCGGGGACGCCCACCGCGCCCCCGACTCAGCCGCCCCCGACGCAGACGCCGACGGTGGTTCAGCCCCCGCCCTGCTCGCCGTGGCGCTGGGATCCCAACTTGAAGCGGAACGTCCCCAACAAGTGCTAACACCTGCGCCGCGATGAGAATGAAAAGCACCTGGATGATCGTCTCCACGCTCGCGGCCCTCGGGGCCACGGCGGAAGCGCGCGCCGCGGAGGATTGCGCGGGGCTCCTCGCGAAGATGCAGGACCTCGAGGCGAATGGCCACTTGGCCGACGCGAGGACGACCGCGGAGCAGTGCTACGGGGTCTGTCAGTCGTCGACCGGCGCGAACGAGCGCGTCTGGGGCGACACGTGCAAAAAGGAGCTCGACACCCTCCAGGCGACGACGCCCTCGGTCGTGTTCGCCGTGAAGGATCGAGACGGCAACCCGACGAGCCAGGCGAGCGTCTCCCTCAAAGGTTCACCGACGGACACGGCAGGGCCCATCACGCCGAACATCGATGGTCGCTCGTTCTATTTCGACCCCGGCCCCCACACGCTCGTGTTCACGCTGACGAACACCCCGGGCGTCGCGCCGATCGAGCGCGCGATCCAGCTCAAGCGCGGGGACCGGGACGTTTCGGTCGAGGTGTCCTTCGCCCCCAACGCGCCGCCCCCTCCCGACAATGGAGGCGGGGGGATCCCCGCTTGGGCGTGGGCCGTCGGGGGTGTCGGCCTGGCGTCGCTCGCCACTGGCATGGTGTTCGTGGGTCTGAGCGTGGACGGGCAGCACAAGATCAATATCCACTGCCCGAACAGCACGGAGTTCGAGAGCGCCGATCCGGATTACACGGTCACGTCGTGTGCGGATGGCGGAAGCATCCAGACCACGAACAACCTCTATCAGGCGCTCGCGGGTGTCTTTGGAGGCATCGGAGGCGCCGCGATCATTGTCGGGATCGTGGGAATCGCCACGGCCCCGAAGTCGAAGCCGGCGAAGGCCGCGACGATCGAGTTCGTGCCGGTTGCGGGGACGGGTGTGGTGGGTGGCCTCCTGCGGGGCGCTTTCTAGAGCACCGAACAGGTTGAAACGCCGACGTATGCGCCCGATTTCGGAGAGAACCACACGGCCTCGTCGCTGTGCTCCTCAGATGACGAGGAGTCGTCTTGCGGTGCTCGCTCCTCGGGCGTGCGCCTCTCCCTCGAAGTCGAGCGCATTCGTTCGGGTTTCAACCTGTTCGGTGCTCTAGATCAGCTGGGCGCGCCGGGCCAAAGACCGTGGGGCTCGGTCAGAGCTTCTCGGCCCGGCCGACGTCGAACATCGGGATCGTGCCGCCCGTGAGGCACGGATCCCGCGGATCGCACACCACGAGCCGGGGCTGGCCGAACAGGCGAACACGATCGCCCTCGTTTCCGCCTCCGGAGCCCACGAGCGACCACGCGAGATCGCCCCTCGAAACGAGGTAGGAGCACGGGCGCGTCGGGGGCGCGCCCTTCTCGTGTGGTGTCTCGGTGCACGGGTCGAGCGCGAAGAGCCCCTTCGATCGCGTGAGCTCTCCTTCGACGACCACCGGCAGCGCGACGAGCTCGATCCGATCGATGACGTCGAGGCTCATCCACGCGCCGTCGTGGCCTTGCGAGACGATCCCGCCGGGCCCGCCAGCGAGACCGGGCCCTCGCGGGTCGTCGTCGTGCTGGGCGACCTTCCCGGTGAGCTTCACCTTCGCGCCGATGAACCAGTCCGGATCCTTCGGCAGGACGTCCACGACGGACCGGATCTGGTCGCGCAGCTTCTCCGTCACCACGACGCCTCGGACGCTGAAGCCGTCCTTCGCGGGGGTGATCATCCCCGTGAACGAGACGTAGCCCGGGTGGACGGGATCGGCTTCGGCGATCTCCGCGGGGGCGTTCTTCGGAGGGGACGATGCGGGCGTGGATGGAGTCACGGCGACCTCCGAGCTCTTGGGTGCGGTGGGATCCTCCGTGCTCTTCGGCGTCGCCGTCGGGCCGGGGGACGCGCAGCCGCTCAGCGAAAGGAGCCCAGCGACGATCCAGAGGGAGGGAACGGAGGACATCCTCATGATCAGCTCGGGGCGTGCTCCAGGTCCTGCGGAAGGTCGTCGCTGATGACGTCCCACGCGACCTTCGAGCCCACGAAGATGTGCCGCTCGGGCCGGCGCGGGGGTGGATCGTCGAGCGTCCCCATGGGGACGATGAAGAGGTCCCGCTCCGTGTCCCCGCGCGGCACGCTCGAACCGCACGCCTCGCAGAACGCGTGCTTGAAGTACCGCGCGTCGGGCACCTTGAACGTGCGCACGCGCGCCGCGCCCGCCGTGTACTGCCCGTGCGCCAGATCGGTCGACACGTACGCCACGTACGCCGCCGAGCCCGCCTTCCGGCAGCGCGAGCAGTGACACGTCCGCGCTCGGATGCCCGGCCCCTCGAGCTCGTACCGGACCTCGCCGCAGAGGCAGCTGCCTCGCGCGATCCCGGGCGTCGGGGGATCGACGACGCGGTCCGGGAGCACGGGCGCCTCGAAGCCCTCCGGGTACGCGTCGAACTTCGGCAGATCGTCCCGCACGTCGAGCCAGGGGGCGCGCGAACCCCAGAAGATGTGGCACTTCGGGGTGAGCCCGAGCTCGCCGTCGAAGTTGCCCGCAGGCACCGCGACGAGGCCGTCGAACGGCGCGCCGTTCGGCACCGTCGAGCCGCACCGCGGGCAGAAGGGCCGCGGGCTGCCTCCCGGCGCCACGTACCTCGCGACGGTCGCGGCGCCCTCGCTGAAGCGGAACGCGGACGCCTTCACGACGACATACGTCCCCATCGGCGCGCCGTGGTGCTTCCTGCACCGCGAGCAGTGGCAGTGCGACATCTGGATGAGCCACGCCGCGCTCGACTCGTCGACCTTGCCGCGCGGGATGCCGATGGGCCCGTCGACCTCCCAGCGCACCGCGCCGCAGAGGCAGCTCGCCGTGTGCTTCATCACCGTGCGCTCCTGCGCGGCGCCGCGGCCGCGCCCTTCCGAGGGATCAGATCGACGTACGGCAGCCCTTGCTCCTCGAGGAGCGCACCGCCGAAGAACAGCCAGGCGATCCCGTCCGTGATGCGCGAGAAGAACGTCCAGAACCGGATGAAGAGGAGGCGGAGCTTCGCGAGGACGTGCGTGACGCGCACGGCGACGTACCCGCACACGACGAACAGGCGGAACACCATCCACATCGGGTACGAGGCGAGCTCGGGGTACCGCCGGTGCAGCCGCCAGAGCTTGCTGAACGGCGGCCGCAACGTAGAAAACTCGAAGCCGAGCTGGTGCGCGAGCGCGTACACGTCGAGGGACATGAACGGGATCGCGAGCATCCCGCGGAGGATCGCGGGGTTCAGGAGGTAGCGGAAGCGCACGCGGCTCCGCGCCGCCTGCCGCGACAAGATCCAGTTGAGGCCGATGTGCGCCGCCTCGTCCTTGCAGATGCGGCGGACGAGCTCGTCGAACGCTTCGCTCCGGAGCGCGGGGTGAGTCCGGAGGAACGGGATCGTCCCCGCGTCGAGGAACGTTTCGAACACGGGGTTCGACACCGCGACGAGCACCGCGTCCGCGTCGCTCGCGGGGTCGAGCGTGGGCTGTTGCGCGAGGACGAGCGCGTTGCCCAGGCCGGGCCGCTCGAGCCACCCGCCGCGCGAGAGGAGGATCTTCCGGAGCCCCTCGGCGTGGCGGTACTCCTCGTCCTCGAAGAGCGCGTAGAGCCGCTTGATCCGCGGATCCCGCGCGGCCTGCCCCAGGAACTTGAAGTTCCGAGCGGCGATCTCCTCGATGTAGATGATGTGGTTGAGCAGCCTGACCATCGGCCGGCCGAGCGCCGGTCCGGGCGCGTCGAGCGCGAGATCGTCGAGCGACCACTGGTGCGCTTCGACGTTCTTGAGGAGCGCGTCGATGCTCGCGTGATCCTCGCCGAGCGCGGGATCGAGCGGGCGCGTCTCGCTGCGCCAATAGGGCAGGCCGCGCTTGCCGGCCCACCGCGCGATCCCGTAGCCGAGCGCGCCCGCGACCATCCCCGTGGGGATGTCGATCAGGTAGTGCTGCTTCGTCGTCAGCGTGGTGAACATCACGAGCGCGGCCCAGATCGGCCCCGCGACACGGAGGGCGCGGTGACGCTCCTTCTCGGCGAAGAACAGGGCGAGGCATGTCGCGATGACGACGTGCAACGAGGGCATGCAGTTCGCCGGGCTGTCGGCGTCGCGCAGCTCGGCGAGCCTCTGGATCGTGAGGCTCGTCCCCGATGGCGTCGGGTAGAGCTCGCGCGGGTAGATCGTCGGGTAGAGGGCGAAGACGAGGGTGCAGAAGAAGCTCCCGACCACGAGCGAGACGAACAGGCGACGCGCGTCCGCGGGCTTCTTGAGGATCAGATACAGGAGCAGCGTCGCGTAGCTGACCGTGCCGTACGCCCACACCGTCTCGGGGATGAACGGGATCGCTCGGTCGATCGCGGTCATTGGGAGCGCGTGGGGCGCGAAGAACGGCTCCCACTTGCACGCCTGGTAGCCCGTCAGCATGACCAGGTAGGTGAACGCGGTGAGCACGAACGACTTCGCGAAATGGACGGAGAACCGCGCGCACCACTCGATCGCCCGGGCGGCGCGCGCGGACGATCGCTCTCCGCCGCGGTCGTCGCCCACGTCCGGCGAGAGGCGGGCGACGGCGGGCGACGCGGAGGTCGTCACCGCCGCCGCTCCACGAGCGAGTCCGCGAACGCGCCGAGCGCCTCGACCCCCTCGCGGCGCGGGAGCTTCCGGAGCGCGGCCTTCGCCTGATCGACGTGCTTCTTCGCGAGCGCGAGGCACGCGTCCCGCACGGAGGCGTGACCTCCGACGGGCGCCGCGAGGACGATGTCGCGCACGGACTCGAACGGAAGATCGAAGAGCACGGCGGGCGCCGCCTTCCCCGCCTGGGCGATGAGGAGGAGGGGCAGCGTCACCTTCCGCGCGCCGTGATCCGCGCCCGGCTGCTTGCCGAGATCCGCCTCCGTCCCGACGTAGTCGAGCAGGTCGTCCACGATCTGGAACGCGATGCCGACCTGGCGCCCGTACTCGCCGAGCGCCTTCACGTGCGCCTTCGACGCGGACGCCGACAGCGCGCCGAGCGTCGCCGCGCACGAGAACAGGCGGGCCGTCTTCGTCGCGATGATGCGGAGGTACGCGGTGCGCGGGCGAGGCGTCCCCTGCGTGTCGCGGTCCATGCGCGTTCGTCGAGGAGCGCGATCGCGCAGTCGAAGAGCACGTGCCGTACCGCCGCCGGCTCGGCCCGCGGCGACGAGCAGCGCGCGGAGCAGGGCGCTCGTCACGAGACCCGCGAAGGGCTGGCTCGTCGCGTGGTGCAGCGACGGGACCCCGCGTCGAAGTGGCGCCTCGTCGACGACGTCGTCCACGATCAGGGAGGTTTGGTGCAGCCACTCGACGAGGACGCCGGGCCGGATGGTGCGCGTGGGATCCGCGTCGCACGCGTACGCGGCGAGCGCGGTGAGGAGCGCGCGGACCCGCTTGCCGCCCTGCGCCGCGAGGTACTCGGTCGCGCTCGAGAGCGCCTTGGACTCGGACGGCGCGAAGGCGTGCAGCGCGGCGTCGATCGCGGGGAGGATCCCCAAGACGGCGCGCGTCGCGTCGTTCGGGGGGAGCGTCTCGAGGAACGCCCGCATCGAGGCGACGCCCTTCCGAGGTACGGGCGGGAGCGCCGTCGGCTCACAGCTCGTGAAGCGGCGCGCGCGGAGCGTGGCCGCGTCGATCGCCTTGCCGTCGAGCAGGCGGGCGAGCGCCTCGGCGGGCGCCCCATCCGGGAGGTTCCGAAGCGCCGAGACCGCCGTCTCGCGGGCCACGGCGACCACGTCCGGTCGGGAGAGGTCGGTCGGCAGCCCGAGCATCCGGAGACCGCCACGGAGCGCGCGCTCGTCCGGCACGCCGTAGAGGGCCTCCCACACGAGGCCGGTCGCCGTCGCCCAGCGGTCGAGCTCTGCGTGCGTCTCGTCCGTGGCCGCGCCCCCGAGGGCGCCCGCCGCGACCGCCATGCGGAGGAACACGATGCTCTCGGGGATCACGTCGTCGGCGATGTCCTCGGGCCCGGACGCGAGCCGCGCCACGATGCGTCGGAGCAGCGCCTCGTCCCTCCGGAGGACCTTGTGGAAGGTGCGGAGGGCGGAGCTCAGGTCGCGCTTCAGCCAGGCGTCGCGCGTGCTCTTGCCGAGCTCGCCGTAGACCCACTCGTCGTACGTCTCCACGCCGCGCGCGCCGAGCTTCACCGCGAACGTCCACTGACGCGTTCCGAAGCCTCGGGCCACGGTGCGGACGACGAGCTGGGCCACGGCGGCGCGGGGACGATCGGCGCCCGACGTGCGCGCCGCGACGCGCGATGCGTCGAGCGCTCCCTCGCGGGTCGGGTGCGCTGGCGCGGCCGTGCCCATCGCGGGAAATGAGGTTACCTGCTCTACATCCATGTCGAGGTGACGCCCCAGAGCGCGACCTTAGCAGGTCGAGCGGACCGATGCTCAGGGCTCCGCCTTCGCTCCACCTCCGCTCCACCTCCGCTCCACCTCCGCTCCTCCTCGGGGTCGCTCAACCTCCGAAGGCCGCGGCGGCGACCTGATCCCAATAGGTCACGCGGCCATCGACGTCTCGGATGAAGCGGACGCTCCCGTCCTGCGAGACCACGATCGCGAGCGAGCCCGGGATGGCGGCCGTCACGCGGTACGCGGCGCGGTGCCGCGTGCCCACCGCGCTCGTCGCCTCGTCGATGCGCTCGTCCCCGTCGAGATCGAGGGCCTGAGAGACCCGATCCACCTCCGGGAGGTGCCCCGACACGACGGCACCGAACCCGAGGATCTCGAACCGATGGTTCAAGACGACCATGCCGTCGACGTCGGACAGCGCCGCGACGAGGTGGGCGACCTCGAACACGGCCTCGTCGAACGCGACGATCAGCTTCGACTCGGTCTCCTCGTAGAGCTCCCAGTTCGCCTCGACCTCGTTGCGCGCGCCGAGGCGCCCGAGCTCGGCGAGGATGTTGAGGAGGAGCGAGCGGAAGCGCCTCCTCGGCTCCGCGTCGACGAACTTGTACTTGATGTCCAGCAGGCCGCGCTCCGAGAGCGCGCCCTCCGCGTCCGGAGGGACGATGAGGATCGCGCCGCCGTGCCGCCCCGCGCGGATCGTCGCGACGATGCGCCGGATGAGGTTGCGGCTCACGTACCCGATCGTTCGCAGATCGACGTTCGCCCAGGGCTCGCTCGCGGCCTCTCGCTCCGCGTCGTGGGCGACGCGGATCTCGTCGCGCTGACCGAGGAACACCTGGGGCAACCAGCTCGCGTCGAACACGTCGAGCATCGGCGTCGTCAGCTCGCCGGCGAAGAGGCGCGCGAGCGTCTGACTCGCGAGGCTGACGACGAGGTCGCCGGGGCCGTTCACGTGGATGACGAGCGCGGACGGGTTGAGCTCGGGCGCGGGGCCGCGCCCGCCCTGCGCGAAGCGCAGCCACCGCGGGCCCGTGTGGACGACGCCCCAAATTTCGATGCGGCCCTCCGTCTCGTTCACCCCGACCAGGGAGCGCTGGAACTTCACCGCGGGCGCGAGCTTTCGGAGCTCGTGCACTTCGAACGGGAGAGGCCGTTCGAAGAGCAGCCGGTGCGCCCCGTACGGCGGACCGCCCTGCGCCGGGAAGAGCGCCGGAGGCCCGAGGACGATCCGGAAGCTCAGCGCGCGGTCCTCGTCCCGCAGGAGGCTCGCTTGGTACGCGACCGAAAGGAGCGACGAGAGCGCGAGCTCCGGATGCGACGTGAGCGGCAGCGTGAGCCCGAGATCCACGGCGCGCGCGACGACGAACGCGCCGAGCTGGGTGGGGTACGCGTGGAGCGGGTTCGAGCGGATACCGAACGAGTATCACGCCGACTCCCGTTCGTGCTCGTGCTCGTGCTCGTGCTCGTGCCGCTTCGTCGAACCGAAGAGGAGCTCGAGCGGGCTCGCTCGATGGATCAGGGAGGCGGTGCCGCGAGACGCGCCGGCGTCATTTGCCGGGGCGCCGCCAGAGGCGCGCGGGCAGGAGCTCTCGGCCCATGCGATCGAGCGGTTCGCGCGCCTCGATCCACTCCTCGGGCACGAGCGCGCCGGGGCCGAGGCAGACAATCCCGCCGACGATGGCGCAGGTCGTGTCGCGATCCCCGAAGCCCGAAGCGGTCGTCCACAGCGCCTCCTCGAAGCGGCCGAGGTGGCGCGCGACGCTCCATATGCAGAGGGGCACCGTGTCCTCCGAGATCACGCGCGTCCCGTTGCCGAGCGCCGAGACGGCCGTGCGGACGTCCGCGTCGAGCGCGAGCCGGGACGCGCGCTCCACCCCCGCGCGCGTCGGCCCGTCGGGTGTGCCCGCGAGCACGACGTCGAACAGCTCCTCCGGAGCCGCGCCGCCGGACGCGACCCACGCCGCTGCGAGGGCGACGGCGATTGCGCCAGCCTGGCCTTCGGGGTGAGCGTGCGTGACCTCCGCGGACCGGCGCGCCTCGTCGACGATCCGATCCGGATCGTCCGCGAAATAGGCGCCGATCGGCGCGGCGCGCATCGCCCCGCCGTTGCCCATCGAGCCCGTTCCGCCGAACACGCTCGGCGACACCTCGCGCCAGGGCTCGCCGGATCCGATGCGCTCGAGGATGCCGTGCGCCGTGCCGCCGTAGCCCCGGCCCGGATCGAGGCGATAGCGCGCGGCGAACAGATCGGCGAGGCGATCCCGATCGATCGTCCCGGCGTCCTCGAGCGTGTCCACGATGGACATCGCCATGACGGTGTCGTCCGTGTAGCCCCACGGCGGCGCGGGCAGCGCGCGGCGCTCCAGCATCGCGAGGGCGACGTGCGGGTTCGTGAAGAAGCGCTCGCCGAACGCGTCCCCCACGGAGAGCCCGAGGAGCGCGCGGCGCGCGCGCTCGAGCGGGGCCATCGTACGTGCGAGGCTCTCTTCCGACGTGGACGCTCGGTTCACGTGGTCACCGATGGCGACAGAGTCAACGCGCGCCGAGCCCGCGGCTCGCCCGCGCGCTTCACGGTCCCGCCTGTTGAACGAACGTCTGCTGAGCGGGGTCGTACGTGTAGCGGTATTCGAAGCGGCCTCGGTGACCGGGTCGATTCCCTCCGAAGGATATCTGCGTCCCGTCGGAGGAGACCGAGGCGCCGTCGAAGTTGCCGCGATCGGGCGGAGAGATGGGGGGCTCCTCCTCGACGCTCCACCACGCCTCGGTGGGCAGCTTCCCGTCCGGCGCGACGCGGAGCGCCTGGGCACTTCCCACGGAGTACTCGTGCAACGAGGTCGGTGTCGCGTTGCCCCCGAACGCGAACACGAGATCCATGTGATCGGCGCTCTTCAGAACCGCGAACTTTTCGCGGCCGAGGCGCGTGGTCGCGGTGACGGCGCCGCCCTTGCTGATCACGATCAGGCTCCGATCGGCGAACGCCCACGGCGGCTCCGCGCGATCGAGGCGCTCGATCAGCACGCCGTTCTGCTCCGCGACCTTGGTGCGACGGGTGAGGTCGACGACCCACGTCTCGGGGCTCTGGGCCTTCGGTAGCTCCCCGGCCGAGGGGTTGAAGTAGTAGGTCACCTTGTCGGGCTCACCCGGACGCCAGGCGTACGCGGTCCCCGAGGGGTTCGTCGCCGGATCCGCGACGACGCGCGCGAGCAGTGTGCCCGGCTTCGGCGCGATGGGCTCGGCGAGATCGAACGAGACGAACGGGATCTCCGCGGGGGATGTGACTTGGATCTCGAGATCGCCGAGCGCCGGCGTCGTGACGGGGGGGAGACTCGCGAGCGGGATCGTGGCCTCGAGGCTCGCGCCGCTCGCCGACGCGTGACACGGGATGGAGATGGCGCGCGTCGACTCCGCGAGGATGCTCGCGCGCCGCGCGGTCTGCTTGCCCCGCCACGCGCGGCACGCGTCCGCGGAGAGCCCGCCGCGATCGTCGGCCCGGTCGCAGTCCGCGTCCGCACCGAACGACGCGACGATGAACAGCCGATCGAGGCCGAGCGGAGGAAGCACCGGCGGGTGCGCCCGCAGCGTGAGGGAGAGCGTGCACGCGGCCCCGGTGGACGCGATCGGTTCGCCGTCGCGCGAGGCCAGGGCGATCGCGAGGCCCGCCGCGCTCGTGCCGACGCGCAGGGTCGCGTGGCCGACCTCCGCGATCGGGGTCTGGTCGACCCACTCGTCGATCTTCCCGTCCTCCGTGAACGACGCGGGCGCCGCAGTCGCCGTGGGCCGGGATGGCGCTCGCTCCGGGACCGCCCGAGGAGGGCTCGCGGTAGCGCTCGCGCTCGCCGATACGGACGGAGACGCGGAGGGTGTCGGGGCCGCTGCGAGCGAGGACGGGAGGGCGCTCCGCGCCGGCGGCGGGGGCGATGGGGCTGCTGTGGACGCGCAGCTCGCGAGCATCGCTGCGGTGAGCGAGAGGCACGAAGCGCGGAGCGGGGCGTGCATGGGAGCCGGAGCTTGCATGCGCCACCGGGGTCGCGCAACGCCCTCCTGCCGGGCCCCCCCGCTCGGGGAGCCTCCGTGTATCTTTCGAGGATGAGGCGCGCGATCGCGGCGACGTTCGTCCTGCTCACGTCCTGCACGCCGGACGTGTTGACCACGGGGTCGACGGGGAGCGGGGGCGCCGGGGCGTCGGCGACTTCCACCGCGACGACCGGGGGGCCGACCCAAGCTTCGTCGAGCTCCTCCGCGATGGGAGCGACCACGGGAGCCACGGGGGGCGCCGCGTCGTCGAGCAGTGGAAGCTCCACCGACGCCTCGACCGGGACCGGAGCGCTCCTCTGCGGCAACGGCATGATCGACGGCGGCGAGGCGTGCGACGACCACAACACCGAGGACTACGACGGCTGCGACGCGGACTGCGTCGTCCGCGGGGACACCTGCGCGAACCCCATCCCGTTGTCCGTCGGCCTCGGCCCGACCCTCACGATCAACGGCACGACGATCAACGGCAAGAACACGCCGAGCGGGACGTCGTGCACGAACGGCTTCGGGAACGAGCGCTGGTTCGCGGTGCAGGCTCAGGCCGCTGCGTTCCTCACGCTCTGGATCGATCCCGCGAACACCGACTACGACACGCGCCTCTACACGCTCCCGGCGTGCGGCGCGCAGGCGAGCGCGTGCGCGAACAACGACAAGGACGCGCCGGACGTTTTGTCGTTCCCGGTCGCCGCGAACGCGACGGTCCTCTTCGCCGTCGATGGGGCGACGAACGGCGCGTTCTCGCTCCGCGTCGATCTGTCGACCGGGGAGGACTGCTCGGATCCCGTCCCGCTGCCCATCGGCGACGGCGCGTCCAAGAACGTCACGGTCACGACCGACACCACGGGCAAGATGGACGACAACGACGCGGGCACGAGCGCGATGGGTGGGTGTGGTGGGACGCTCAGTCCGGACGTCGTGTACCACGTGCTCCCCACGGGCCCGGGCAACCCGAACCTCACGGTCGATGGAATGGGGGCCCTGCAGCCCGTCGTTTACAGCCGGACGACATGCACGGATCACCTCCTCCAGCCATGCAACGGGACGAACATGGTGGGTGGGAACGTCGACTTCGTGTTCAACGCCAGCTATCCGGCGGGGGCGTACCTCTGGGTGGACGGCGCGAACGGCACCGCGGGCCCGGCGACGCTCACCCTCAAGCCCTGAGATGAGACGCGTGCTCATCCCGCTGGTGCTCGTCGCGTCGTCGTCGGCGTGTGCCGCGAGCCCCGAAGGCCCGGCGGCGCCGAAAGCGTCGTCGTCGCCGTCGCCGTCGCCTCCCGCGCCCACGCCCCCACCACCGGTCGTCAACGCGTGCGAGACGGGTGCGGAGTGCGGCGCCGGGGAGCTCTGCATGACGACGTTCTGCGGCCCACCGTCCGTCGCGCCGAGCCCACCCATCGCGTGCCCTGGGCCGAAGTGCGTCCCCGATCCGTGCGCGGGTGCGACGCTCGACTGCGCGTGCGCGAAGTCGGCCTGCTCCACGGGCCCGTTCTGCAACGTGGACGCGACCCGCCGCACGCTGTGGTGCGGCGCGGGCGGCTGATCCGTCACGCGCCGTCGAGGGCCGCGCCGTTCTGACGTAGGGTAGGCGAATGGTGCGCGCGGGCGTGGGCCCTCTCCGGATCGCCTACCTGGCCTGTGCCGTCACGCTCCCTGGAGCGGTGAACCGACGCGTGGACGCGTTCGAGCACGATCAGACGATGGAGGCGCTCACCGCCGCGTTCGCTCCGCAGGGCGACGAGGTCGAGGCGATCGCGTGGGACGACCCGCGCGCGGACTTCGCTGCGTACGACGCCGCGGTGATCGGGACGACGTGGGACTACTGGGATCGACACGCGGAGTACCTCTCGACGCTCCGCCGGATCGAGCGGCTCACGCGGCTCTACAACCCGTCTTCGCTCGTCGCGTGGAACAGCGACAAGGGATACCTCGCCGAGCTCGAGGCGCGCGGCGTGCCCATCCCGCCGACGCGCTTCCTCGAGCGCGCCACCCCAGAGGCGATCGCGGGCGTGTTCGACGCGCTCGGGGTCGGCGTGGACGGGGAGATCGTCGTGAAGCGGAGGGTCGGCGCGGGCGCGGCGGGGCAGCACCGCCTCCGCCGGGGCCAGCCCGTGCCGGCCATGCGCGAGCCGATGCTCGTCCAGCCGTTCCTCCCGTCGATCCTCGCGGAGGGCGAGCTCAGCTTCGTGTTCGTCGACGGCGACCTCTCGCACGCGCTGCAGAAGCGACCCCGACGCGGAGACTATCGGGTCCAGTCCGCGTTCGGCGGTGAGCAGGTCGCCCTCGAGGCGCGCGCCGACGACGTGGCGTCCGCGCGCGCCGTGCTCGATCGCCTCGACGTCCTCCCCCTCTACGCGCGCGTCGACATGGTGCGCGGGGAGGGCGGGCGGCTCGCGCTCATGGAGCTCGAGGTGATCGAGCCGTTCTTGTACCCGCTCCAAGGTCCGCGCCTCGGCGCGATGATGCACGCCGCGCTCCGGCGACGCTGCGTCCGCCCGCGCTGATCGGCGGAGAAACCTGGCGCACGTGGGCCGCGCGCGCCGCGGGGCTTCGGTGCGCTCGGAAACTTTGGTAGTCGTTCGGCATGAAGCGAACGATCCTCGTCTGCGGTCACGGTCCCGGCATCTCCCACGCCGTCGCGAAGAAGTTCGGCGCGGAGGGCTTCGCGGTCGCGCTCGTCGCGCGCAGCGCGGACAAGCTCGCCGCCGCCGCGTCCGAGCTCGAGGCCGCTGGACTCTCGGCGAAGGCGTTCCCCTGCGATCTCGGTGACCCGGAGGCGGTGCGCGGCGTGGTGCGCCGCGCGCGCGAGGCGCTCGGGCCCATCCACGTCGTCCACTACAACGCCTACACGGGCGGCGCCGGGGATCTGACGACCGCGCCGATCGACGAGCTCCGGAAGGCGATCGACGTCTCGGTGAGCGGGATGATCGCCGTGACGCAGGAGTCCCTCGCGGATCTCCGCGAGTCCAAGGGAGCGCTGCTCGTCACGGGGGGTGGGCTCGCGTTCTTCGATCCCAAGGTGGACGGCATGGCCGTGAGCTGGGGGTCGATGGGCCTCGCCGTCGCCAAGGCGGCGCAGCACAAGGCCGTCGGTCTGCTCCACGCGAAGCTCGCGCCCGAGGGCGTGTACGTCGGTGAGGTCGTGGTCCTCGGACTGGTGAAGGGCACGGCGTGGGACCACGGCAACGCGACGCTCGAGCCCTCCGCGATCGCGGACAAGTTCCACGCGATGTTCCAATCGCGCACGGACGCGACGGCGAACTTCAGCTGAGCCGCTCGCGGTGCCTCCTTGGGGTCGCGTCGCGACCCTCTCGAGGCGCCGCGCACAGAGCGCGTCCGCTGCACGATCCATCGTTCGTTTGGTGTGGAGGCGAAATGCCTCGGATCCGCGGGCGACAACGAGGGTGCGGCGCGCGGGGCGCGTGTCACCCTCGTCCTGGTAGCGGAGAAACGTCCGTTCGCGAGCACCGAGAGGTTCGAGCGAAGGAACCACGTGGCAGAGGGAGGCTCACATGCCGTTCGAGATGGTCGTGTTCGACGTCGCCGGGACCACGGTGCGGGACGACGGCGCCGTCGCCACGTGTTTGCGGGACACGGTCACGCGTCGCGGAGCCGCCCCGACGGCCGCGGCGATCTCGCGCGTCATGGGCCTCGCGAAGCCCGTCGCCTTGAAGGAGCTGCTCTGCGTCGACTCGGATCGCGAGCCGACCCGCAGCGAGATCGCGCACGCGCACGACGAGTTCGAGCGCCGCATGGTTCGACACTACGCGGTCGGCGCGGCCATCGAGCCCATCCCGGGGGCGGCGGGAGCGTTCCGAGCGCTCCGCGCGCACGGCGTCCGCGTCGTCCTCGACACGGGGTTCTCGCGCCGCATCCTCGACGCCGTCCTCCACCGGCTCGGCTGGAGGTCGGGCGCGTCGTCGATCTCACCGTCGCGAGCGACGAGGTCGCGCGCGGCCGCCCCCATCCGGACATGATCCTCCGCGCGATGTTCAGGCTGGGCATCGAGGATCCGCGGAAGGTCTGCAAGGTGGGCGACACCGTCGCGGACGTGCGCGAGGGGCGCGCCGCCTCTGCGGGCCTCGTCGTCGGCGTGACGAGCGGCACGTGCTCCTTCGAAGAGCTGCGGGACGCCGGCGCCTCCGTGGTCCTCGAGAGCGTCTGCGAGCTCCCGCGCTTGCTCGCGGCGCGTTGGGCCGCGTGAGTCAGGCGGGCTGCGTGTCGCAGCCGAGGACGATGTTGAGCTTCGCCTCGCCGTCGCCCTGGACCGTGTCGCAGGTGTCGGGGCAGAGGATGATCTTCGTCGGATTCACGGGGTCGTCGTAGTACCAGGCGCTGCTCGAGCCGCACGCCTGCGCGCTCGTGACGTGGCCGATCGTGGTCTCCGAGCCGCCGCCGGGGGTGTAGCTCACGTTCACTTTGTTCGGATCGAGCTCGCCCGTCGTGGGCTCCGGGATCGCGATCTCGCACGCGATCGCCTTGCCCTGGATCGCTTGGAGCGCGGCGATCAGGTCCGCCTCCGTGTTCGCGTTTCCGATGAAGAACCCTTGGTCGGTGCCGCCGGCCGCCGCGATCTTGTCGATCGTCGCTTCGTTCGAGCCCTGCAGGCCGATGGCGAACGTGTCGATGCCGTTCGCCGCGCCCGTCATCGCCTCGTTCGCGATCTGATCCGTGTCCGTGACGCAGCCGTTCGGCTCTCCGTCGGTGATGAGGATGACCACGGTCTTGTGATCCGTGTGCGCCGCCTCGAACTCCGTCCCCCACTTCACGGCGCCCTTCAGCGCCGCGAACATCGGCGTGTTGCCGTTCGGCGTGGTCGCCGTCACCGCGTCCACGAGCGCCTTCTCCTGCGGGTCCATGGACATGGGGTTCGCGCTGAGCGGCGCGGCGTCGACCTTGGGAGTCGCGCACGCGTTCACGTCGCACTGGTTGCCGTCGCAGTTGCCCTCCGGGAAGAACCGGAGCGCGACCTCGAGCCCCGCCGTCTTCGGGTTCCCGAAGAATTTTTTCAGCGCCTGGCTCGCGTTCGTCCACTTGTTGTTGTCGCCCATCGAGCCGGAGCGATCGAACATGATGTACATCGCGAGCGGCGCGACCTGCGCCTCGATGGACGCCTGCGCGCACGCCATCGTCGATCCGCTCGTCGCCGTCGCGTCGCTGAACCCGGCGCCCGTGGAGCCGTTCTGCCCGGCGACGGTGCTCGTGTCGGAGCCGCCCGTCCCCGAGCCCTTCCCGCTCGAGTTCCCGCCGCCGGTCCCCGTCAGGGCGTCGGGCGCGGTGGGCGCGCAGCCGACGAGCGCAGCCACGAGCAGCGAGCCGAAGAGCGAGTCGCGCAAAGTCATACGAGGAGCGCGTAGCAAGCCGCTCGCCACGCGCGACCCCGCCGATCCGCGGGATTCCCTGGCCTACAGGTGACGCATGCGCGATCCAGTGGGGCGCGCGTTATTCAGGGCTCTCGCCCTGCTTCGCCCACGAGTCGCGGAGGCCTACGGTCCGGTTGAAGACGAGCTTCCCGCGCGTCGAGTCCGGGTCCACGGAGAAGTACCCCGTGCGTTCGAACTGGAACCGCTCGCCCGGCGCCGCGCTCGCGAGCGCGGGCTCGGCGAACGCGCGCTCCACGATCTCGAGGCTCTTCGGGTTCATGTTCGTTTTGTAGTCGACGCCCTCGGGCACGTCCGTCGGGGCGGGCACGGAGAAGAGGCGGTCGTAGACGCGCACCTCGCAGGGAACCGCGTGCGCGACGGACACGAAGTGGATGACGCCCTTCACCTTCCGCGGAGGCGCGGCCTTGTCGAGGCTCGACTCGTCGAACGTGCCACGCAGCTCGACGACCTCGCCGTCCGCGCCCTTCACGACCTCCTCGCACTTGATGATCGGCCCGTTCCTCAGCCGAACCTCGCGGCCTGGCCCGAGGCGGAAGAACTTCTTCGGGGGGTCGAGCATGAAGTCGGTCGCCTCGATCCAGACCTCGCGCGAGAGGGCGATCTTCCGATCGCCGAGCTCGGGCTTCTGCGGGTGGTTCGGAGCGTCCACCCAGTCCACCCGGTCCGCGGGCCAGTTGGTGATCACGAACTTGAGCGGCTGCTGCACGCACATCCGCCGGGAGGCGGTGCGATCGAGGTCCTCGCGCACGCAGTGCTCGAGCAGGGACACCTCGAGGACGCCCTCGTTCTTCGCGACGCCGCCCCGCTCGCAGAAGTCCCGCAGCGCCTCCGGCGTGAAGCCGCGGCGGCGTAGGCCCGCGAGCGTGGGCATGCGCGGGTCGTCCCACCCCGCGACGTGCTTCTCGAGGACGAGCTCCTTCAGCTTCCGCTTGCTCGTCACCGTGTAGTCCACGTTGAGCTTCGCGAACTCGATCTGCTGCGGCTTGCTCTTCAAGTGCGACGCGAACGGTGTCTCCCGCAGCTTGTCGAGGAACCAGTCGTAGAGCGGCCGGTGATCCTCGAACTCGAGCGTGCAGATGGAGTGCGTCGTCCCCTCGATCGCGTCGGACACGCAGTGGGCGTAGTCGTACATCGGGTAGACGACCCACTTCGTGCCCGTCTTGGGGTGGGGCATCCGCTTGATGCGGTACATGACGGGGTCGCGCAGGTTGAAGTTCGGGGACGCCATGTCGATCTTCGCGCGCAGCGTGCGCGACCCGTCCGCGAACTCGCCGGCGCGCATGCGGGCGAACAGGTCTCGGTTCTCGGCGGCGCTCCGATCGCGGAACGGGCTGTTCTCCCCGGGCTTGCCGGGCACGCCCTTCTGCTCGCGGATCTGATCGCTCGTGAGATCGCACACGTACGCGAGCCCGAGGTCGATGAGGCGCTCGGCGCCTTCGAAGCACGCGTCGAAGTACTCGGAGGCGAAGCGCAGGTTCGGGCCCCAGTCGAAGCCGAGCCACTTCACGTCCTCCTGGATGGAGCGGATGAAGAGCTCGTCCTCGGTCGCGGGGTTCGTGTCGTCGAACCGGAGGAAGCACTGCCCGCCGAACTCCTGCGCGAGCCCGAAGTTCAGGCAGATGCTCTTCGCGTGGCCGATGTGGAGGAACCCGTTCGGCTCGGGCGGGAACCGGGTCTGCACCCGACCGGCGTGCTTCCCGGTGCGGTTGTCCTCGTGCACGATCTGCCGGATGAAGTCGTTCTTCGGTTCGGTCATGGGTCGGTCCGCACGCTAGTCCTACGGAGACGGCGCGCCTCCCCCAAAATGACGGCGCCGACGGTGTCGGGCCGATGGGGTCGAGGGCGCGCGCCGTTTTCCTCCCGCCGAGGGCCCAACGTTGGATCGTTCCGGCGGGACGTCCGTCGTACAATCCTCCCGCCGCGGTCTCCGCGGAACCCGATGGCCTCGTCCCGCGCCTACGCCGTGTTCGCTCCACTCGACGCCGTTCGGCGCGCGTGGCTCTCGATCATGGCGCCCCTCGCGCGGACCTGGATCGTGGAGCGGGACAAGCGCGTGAGCGCCACGCTCGCGTTCGCGGTCGTCTCGTCCGTGACGCTCGCGAGCACGGTGCCGATCGTGCTGCTCGCGCTCGGACCGCTGCTCCTCGGCGTCCCCCACATCTTCGCGGACCTTCGCTACCTGGTCATTCGGCAGGGGCTCCAGAAGCGCTGGCCGCTCTACGTCGCCGTCGTGGTTCCGCTCCTCGTGTACGCGTTCGCGACGAGCGCGCCCTGGGCCTCCTGCTTCGCGTGGGGAGCCGTCGGGGGCGCCGCGATCGTCGCGCGAGGCTCCTGGAAGCGCCGGGTCCCCGTCGCGCTGTTCGCGGTCGGGATGATCGTGCTCGTCACGCAGTACGGCTACCCGGTGGCCCTCTTCATCGCGCACTTCCACAACCTGTTCGCGCTCGCGGTGATCTGGCGCTGGAGGGCGGGGAGGAAGAAGACGTTCGAGCTCGTGCCGTTCGTCCTCTACGCGTGCGCCGTGATCTTCATCGTCGCGGGGGGCTACGAGCCGCTCGTGCGGCTCACGGGAGGCGGCTACGTGCGCTCGTTCCAGCTCGATCTCGAGGGCCAGGGCCTCATCTATGCGCCCGACGGGTGGGGCGTGTACGGGCAGCGCGCGGTGGTGCTCTTCGCGTTCGCGCAGTCCGTCCACTACGGGGTCTGGCTGCGCGCGGTGCCGGACGAGGCGCGCCCCTCGAAGACGCCGCGCTCGTTCGCGCAGTCCGCGCGCGCCGTCATCACGGACATGAGCTGGCCCGTCGCGCTCGTCGCGTTCGTGATGAGCGCCGGGGTCGCCGCGTGGGCGGCGCACAGCGTGTTCAAGGCCCGGGAGGCGTACTTCGCGTTCGCCGGGTTCCACGGCTACCTCGAGTTCGCCGTGTTCGCGTTCCTGTTCTGCGAGGGGGGCTCGTTCCTTCGCGTGAGCGCGCCGTCAGTGAGCGCCGCGGAGCCGCCGAGGCGCCCGCCACAGCGGCGGACGCGGGAGCACGCTGACGCTCCCCGCGGACGATCTCCCCGTGGCTCTGGGCGTACCTCTTCACGCAGGCGGTGGAGGTGCCGATCTACATCGTCGGCGCGCGCGCCCGCTGGGACGAGGCGTTCATGGGGAGCGCCATCACCCATCCGGTGGTCTGGTTCGGGATCCCGCGGCTCTACCAAGCGATCTACGGCGCGCTCGGAGGCGTGGTCGAGACGACCATCCCGACGGGGGTGCACTACTGGATCATGTTCGTCGTCGCGGAGAGCTTCGCCGTCGTCATCGAGGGGCTCTACTTGCGGTGGCTCGGCAAGAAGCACCCGTTCCTCTGGGCGCTCGCGGCGAACGCGTCGAGCGTGGCGCTCGGCATGCTCTCGCGGCTCCTGTTTGGGGTTCCCTGAGGAACCTGTCAGGAGATGCTTGACTTGTGCGTCTCCTCGAGTAAGTTCCGCGCCGCCTCCCCGCGAAGGAGGTCGCTTCGCCTCTCCGAGGTGCGCGCCACGGCGAAGCCGGGGTGCTCGCTAGGGAGAGCCGCTTCGCTTGAAAGTCACGGGCCTGTAGCTCAGTTGGGAGAGCGCTAGAATCGCACTCTAGAGGTCGGAAGTTCGATCCTTCTCAGGTCCACAGAAACCCATCGACGGCGCCACCTTCGGGTGGCGCAGTGCGTTTCAGACCGTCCCCTCGTTCTGCGGCTACCCCCGACGACCCGCGGGCCCGCCCTGTCGCGCTCGACCGTGTCGTGTTCGACCCCATCGCGCCCGACCCTGTCGGCGGCCCCGGGCGTTTTCCATCGAACCACGGAGGGCGGCTGCTATCTTCCGGACTGGGTGCCTTTGGGGGAGGCAGTCGAGCGCTCGATCGTTTCGGAGAGTCGAGCGCGCGTGGGAACGGGGGGGTGGCGGACGTGGGTGGGGACGCGGCTAGTTCAGTCAGGGCGACGATCCTCGTCGTGGAGGACGAGGCGCCTCTACGCTCGCTCATCGAGCGAATGCTGAGGCGCGCGGGGTACGACGTTCGCGTCGCGGAGAACGGCGCGAGCGCGCTCGCGTCGTTCGAGTCGGGCGGCGTCGATCTCGCGTTGATCGACTTCACCCTGCCGTCGGTGGACGGCGGTGAGGTCGCGCGGACGCTGCGCGCCCGGAGACCGGAGCTCCCGGTCGTGTTGATGTCCGGCACGGACCGCACCGCGGACGCGGCAACGCTCGGCGCGGCGTTCCTCCCGAAGCCGTTCCATTCGGAATCGCTCGGTGACGCGGTCCGATGCGCCCTCGGCCAGCGGGCCGCCCCGGCTGGCTGACGTCGACCGGCTTCGCGCGTGGTGGTGCGCCGCACGAGAGCACACCTGGCTTGATCACCGAGTATCGAAGCGATTTCAGGTCCGATCCACACCGCCTCCTCGCTCGGCTCCTCCGGCGGTCAGCAGCAGTCCTCCGGCGCGCGCTCCCGCGTCCCACCCCAACTCGCGCGAATCCACCGGTGATTCAAATCGGTCGGTGCACTAGGCTTCCGCCATGCGTCGTACGATCTTCTCTCGCTTCGGTCTCGCGGCGGGCGCGCTCACCTCCCTGTTCGCGCTCGGCATGGGCTGCATCTCCACCGAGAACGAGCGCACGCTCGAGCTCGCGGTGGGCACGCGCTGCACCCTGAACTCGGACTGCACCGATCCGAACGTGTGCGTCTTCGGCACGTGCCACGCGGAGTGCACCTCGAGCAAGGATTGCCAGCACGACGAGCGCTGCGTGAAGGGCGAGAAGGGCGGCGTGAACGTCTGCCAGCTCGCGAAGGAGTCCACGTGCGCGACGAGTGCCGACTGCTCCGGCAGCCAGGTTTGCGGCGTCGACGGTGAGTGCCGCGACGGCTGCAAGGCGACGGAGGAGTGCCTCACGGGCCAAGTCTGCACTCAGGGCACGTGCGCCGATCAGGACGAGGTCGATCCGATGACGGGCACGCTCGTGGCGGATCCCGAGCACGTGGGCGAGGGCCAGCCCTGCACGTACAACACCGACTGCCCCGAGAACCTGGGGTGCATCGAGAGCTCGTGCGCCTACCAGTGCAAGGGCGACAAGGACTGCAGCCCCGGCCAGAAGTGCGTCGACAACTTCTGCAAGATCGACACGCCCATCCCGCTCGAGTGCACGAACTCTGGCCAGTGTGGCACCGGCTTCCTGTGTGTGATGAACGAGTGCGTGCCGGGCTGCGCGACGGACGCGGACTGCACCATCGGCACGCGCTGCTTCGCGGCCGAGTGCGCGCCCCCGGTGTTCGACGCGTCGATGCGCCCCGACTGGATCTCCGCGAACGACGCGTCCCTGCTCGCGCTCTACAACACGCACATCCTTCGCTGCCCGAACACGGGCTGCACGCCCGCGAACGTCGAGACGCTGTTCGACACGGTCTATTTCGGCGGCGTCGGCGCGGTGCCGTTCGGCAGTTCGAGTGGCTACGAGCAGCTCTACGCGGACGGCCCAGCGACGTTCATCATCGCGAGCAACTTCAACAACTACCAGGAGGACTTCTACGGCTGTCGCGATCTCCCCTGCGACGACTACGTGGAGGCGCACGTGCCCGGCGTCGCGCAGGTGAAGACGATGCGCGCCGACGCGACCGGCGCGGTGCTCTACCAGATCAAGGACGAAAAGGGCTACGCGCTCACCGGGTGCACGCTCGCGCTCGGATCGACCGACTGCGTCTCGGATTTCGACGCGTACTTCGGAGGTAGCTTCACCCACTTTCCCATCGCGCTCGCCGTGAAGAAGGGCGCGACCGCCGCCGCGGACGTGGTCTACCTCGGGTGGTCGGACGGGCTGATCCAGAGCTTCAACGTCGCGGACTGCCTCACGGGCTCATGCTCGCCGACCGACGTCGCCCAGATCACCGACGGCATCGGCCTGCCGGTGGAGATCTCCGGGCTCCAGCTCTTTGGGGACGAGCTCTTCTTCGTCACGGCCGAGGGCGGCGGCGATGGAGGAGGCTACACGTACTCGATCAGCCGGTGCGCGAGCTCGTCGTGCACGGCGGCGCTCTTCTACCAAAACCACTCGTTCTTCTACCCGCAGATCGCGATCGGTGGCAGCGCGCTCTTCCTCGCGGACGACGGGAACGTCTGGAAGTCCCCCATCACGACCCCCTGAGCGGCGCGTCGAACGGTGCGCTTCCTTCGGTTTGCGATGCGGGACGCCGCGATCCTCGGGCTCACGGCGCTCGCGTGGCGGAAGGACCGAACCGCGGGGCCCTCCGTGCGCGGCGCGCTCGCGGGCGGTCTCACGGCGCTCTCGGGCTTCCTGGCGCACGAGTGGGGCCACCTCGCCGGCACAGCGCTCTCGGGCGGCGTGGCGCACGAGCCCGAGCGCCTCTCGTCACCCTTTCTGTTCTTCTTCGACGTCGGCAAGAGCGATCGCCGCTCGTTCCTCTGGATGAGCTACGGCGGGTACGCGGCGACCGCGCTCGCCTCGGCGGCCATTTTCTCCTTCGCCCCCACGGATCGGTGGTCCGGGAAGGTCGCGCGAAGCGCAGCGGCCCTGGGCGCGCTCTCGACGTTCGCGCTCGAGCTCCCCACCACGATCCGCGTGGCCCGCGGTGGCCCGTTCCCGAGCGGCTTCGTCTACCGCTGACGGCCCCTCACCGCGTGTCGGGGCAACCATCGGCGTCCGCGACGCCGTTCCTCGTCTCGGGCGTATCGGGGCATTGGTCCACCGCGTCGGGGATGCCGTCCTTGTCGTTGTCGATGTCCGGGCAGCCGTCCGCGTCCTGAAACCCGTCGGGATCCTCGCGCACGTCGGGGCAAGCGTCGCTCGCGTCCGCAATCCCGTCGCCGTCGACGTCCCCGTGTCTGCCCTGCGGGAGGGGATCGGGGCAGCCGTCCTGGTCCTCCCGTCCGTTGAGATCTTCGGGCTGTGTCGGACAGAGGTCGACGTCGTCGGGGATGCCGTCTCGGTCCGCATCGCGGCTCCGCAGTTCGACGGGGGGCGCCACGGCGGAGGCGGTGGTCGTGGGCATCCCCATCGCGGGGCGCGTCGACGGCACAGGGGTGGAGCTCGGGTGCGCCGAAGGGATCTCCACGATCGACGAGTCGCGCGGCGCCGCAGGCGCGCAGCCCGCCGACCCGAGGATCATGGCGAAGAGGAGCCGCGGCGCACGGCGGCGGAGCGAGCAGCGCGCGAGCTCGTTCCAGCGAGGCATCACAGCTTCGGGTAGCGCCCGCGGAGATCGCCCGAGGAGAGGCCGAGCCCGGCGAGGCCCGGGACCCACACCTCCTCGGCGACGCTCCGGAAAATCTCGTACTCGTCGCGCAGTGGGATGTAGCCGTGCGCCTCGGCGATCCTCCGATCCTCACCCTTCAGGGAGGGCTCGGGGATCTCCTTCGGATCGCCGAAGAGGTCCCGCGCGAAGCCGTCGAACATCGGGATGAGCTCGGCCTGCAACCGCGCCCGCAGCTCCCCCGAGTCGGGCTCGGCGAGCATCCTCGAGAGGAGCACCCAGCCCATGCGGGCGTGGTGGATCTCGTCGGCGATCACGTTCGCGAGCGCGCCCTTCACGGCCGGATCGCTCGAGCGCGCGTGGAGCTCGGAGAGGCTCGCCGTCGAGAAGCTCTCGGAGCACACGCAGAGGTGGAGCGCCTCGCGCGCGACCTGGAAGCGGATGGGGACGCTCGGATCGTCCGGCATCGGCGGGATCCCGCCCGGCGGCGCTTCGCGCTGGCCCGAGTAGAGCTCCGTGAGCCTCGTGAAGAGCTCGGTGTGCCGGACCTCGTCGAGCGAGGCGCGGCACGCGAGCGAGACGACCTCTGCGGGCGCGCCCGCGCCGAGCAGATCCAGGGTGTAGAGCGAGAAGATGCCGATGGACCGGTGCTCCGCGACCATGCGCGAACGCCAGAGCTCGGCGAGGGCAGGGCGCAACGCCTCCGGAACCTCTGCCGCCGTCGAAGCGTCCCACTCGACGACGCGGTGGTGCGCGTCCATCAGGCGCCGGTGCTCGGGTTGGAGCCGCGTCTCCGCGGTGAACGACGCGAGGCTCTCCGAAAGGCTCAAACGAGGCTCCCCCGCACACGTCGAGTGAGGGGGCGCGGATCGGTCGTGTGGCGCGTGATCCGCGTGGGTCGCTCTTCGCTCGTCGGCGTGACGAACCCCGAGGGCGCGAACCCGGGCGCCGGCACGAGACCCACCTTTCCAGGGTTCGGAATGGGCCGCACACCCGGAGGAGGCACGGGGCGCTGCCCGGGCGGGGGGATGTCTCCCGGCTTCGGCATCTCCCCTGGTTTGGGGATCGCCGAGGACGTCGTCGACGCGACCGCGGAGGGATCCGCCGACGCCGATGGCGCCGCCGCCGCGCTCGCGCTCGGCTCGGGCGCGGCGCGCTTGCCCACCGGCTCCAAGGCGTAGCCGGATCGCTCCGGCGTCGGCTTCGGCGTGCTCGCGGTGGCGCTGTTCGGCGTCGACGACGGCTCGCTGCAGCCCGACGCGGATCCCGCGGCGAGGAGCGTCGCGACGGAGAGTCCCACCGCAGGGCTCACGACACATCGGAGGACCGTCGAGGCAGCGCGCATTCGGCTCATGGCGCGATGGTACCGGAGGACCCAGCGCAAAGGAGTGACTTCGGACCGGAGGTGCGCTCAGAGCTTCTTCGTGCGGACGGCGAAGCTCACGTTCGGATAACCGGCGAACGTCGCCGTCTGAACGACGCTCTTCACGAGGACCGCCTTCACCGAATCGTCCGCCTCGACGACGACCACGCCGGGGAATCCCTTTCCCGGGCGCAGCTCCATGTACTTCGTGCGGAGCTCCTTCAACACGGCGAGCAGCGGCTCGATCCGCGTCATCGACTCGTCGTATCCGTCGGCCGTCGCCACCTCTTTGTCGTCCACGACGATCTTGCGATCGGCGGTGAGCTTGACCCACGGCGCGTCGATGAGATCCGCCTCGGAGGGTTCGGGCCCTCCCACGAACCGCACCGACGCCGATGGGGACGCCGGTGACGGGAGCGGCCGCCCGAGTGGGCTCTCGTGTGCGCTCGAGGTCGTCGTTCCTTTCGCCGGGGGCACGGGTGGCGACGAGGTCGACGCGGAGCGAGGTTGGGCGTCTCCGCCGCACGCGGCGAGGAGCAACGCCATGGCGGGGCCGACGCGGCGCATCGCGCTACGACCGGTACCGGCGACCGCCCGCGAGCTGATCGGCGAACGCCGCGAGGTCCTGCTCCTTCTTGAGGAGCGTGCCGAGGAACGGCAGGTTCCGCTCGAGCTTGATGTCGCGGACGCCCGCGCGCTTGAGGACCGCGATCCAGTCGATGAGCTCGCTCGTCGAAGGCTTCTTGCGCAAGCGGATCCCGTCGCGGATCTCGAAGAAGCACTTGAGCACTTGATCGAGGATCTCGCTCTCGAGCCCTGGGTGGTGGACCTCGACGATCCGCCGCATGAGGTTCGCGTCCGGGAACTCGATGAAGTGGAACACGCACCGGCGCAGGAACGCGTCCGGGAGCTCCTTCTCGTTGTTGCTCGTGATGATCACGATCGGCCGGATCTTCGCGGCGACGTCCTCGTTCGTCTCCGCGATGCGGAACCGCATCCGGTCGAGCTCGTGGAGGAGGTCGTTCGGGAACTCGAGGTCCGCCTTGTCCACCTCGTCGATGAGGAGGACGCGCTGCTCGTCCGCGGCGAACGCCTGGCCGAGCGGTCCGAGCTTGATGTACCGCTTGATGTCGCGGATATCCCCGTCCCCGAAGCGCGAGTCGTAGAGCCGCTGGACGGTGTCGTAGACGTAGAGTCCGTCCTGCGCGCGCGTCGTGCTCTTCACGTGCCAGGTGAGGAGCGGGAGTCCGAGGCCCTCGGACACCGCCTCGGCGAGGAGCGTCTTGCCGGTGCCGGGCTCGCCCCGCACGATGAGCGGGCGCTCGAGCGCGATCGCGCAGTTCACTGCGGCCTCGAGGGAGTCGCTGACGAGGTATCGGGACGTGCCCGCGAACCGGCGAAACGTTGTCATGTCGAGCGCGCGAGCCTACTCGATCCCCACGCCCGAGGCCCGCGCGAAGACGAGCGGGGCGCGCACCCGGATCACGCCGGGACGAACTTCAGGGCGACGCCGTTGATGCAGTAGCGCAGGCCCGTCGGCGCGGGGCCGTCGTCGAAGACGTGCCCGAGGTGGGATCCGCACCGCGCGCACGTGACCTCCACGCGCTCCATACCGTGGCTCGTGTCGGCGGTCGTCGCGACGTGGGCGCCCTTCGTGACGTCGAAGAAGCTCGGCCAACCCGTCCCCGAGTCGAACTTCTCCTTCGACGTGAAGAGGAGGGCGCCGCAGGCGACGCAGTAGAACGTCCCCGCGGCGTGCTCGTCCGAGAAATTCCCCGGAGAGAAGGGGCGCTCGGTGCCCTTGAGGCGGCACACCGAGTACTGCTCCGGCGTCAGGCTCTTCTTCCACTCCTCCTCGGACTTGACCACGGGCGTGGGATCCAACGGGCCACCCCGTACGTAGCCCTCGTTCGCGGACGCAGACTGCGCGGGTGCGGCCGAGGCGGGCGCGGGTGAGGGCTTCTCCACGTTCTCGGGGACGGGGATCGAGGCCGCGTGCTCCGCGCGGCCCGCTTCCACCTCGCGCGTCGTGCAGCCGACGAGTCCGGCGAGTGGAATCACGCCGAGGAGCTCCAGCGCATTGCGCCTCGCCACGATTCCACCGAACGACCCCATCCGGACGCGCTCTCGCATGGTGAGCCCTACGCAGGAGCGCCCGGTTCGTTTCTGTGCCGAGAGCACCGACCGGTTTGAATCATCGGTGGATTCGCGGGAGTTTGGGTGGGAGGCGCGCGCCCGAGGAGCGCGCACCGGAAGACTGCTGCTGACAATCCGAGGAGCACAGCGACGCGGCCGTGCGGATCGCACCTGAAATCGCGTGAATACTCGGTGATTCGAACCGGTCGGGTGCTCTAGAGTGACAAACATGTTCGGTGCTCTGGAGCGCCGATCAGGTTCGTGCTCTGGCGCTTGCCGCTCGCCCGCGCCCGGCGCATCCCCACCCGGGTGAACGACAACGTCCGCGCGCGGATCGCGCACCACCTCCAGCAAATGGCGTCCCTCGTGGCGACCACGGCGCTCACGACGTCGGCGTGCGCCTGCGACATGCTCCCTCCGCCAGCGAGGGTCCCGATCGACTCGCTCGGCGCGAGCGCCGTCCTCCTCGAAGAGGCGAACACCATCTACCTCGACATCACGGTGCCGTTCTCGAGCCAGTGCACGTTCGACAGCACCTTCTCGGACGTCGAGGGATCGCTCGTGGTGAGCGTCGTCAGCGCGCAGGCTTTGACGATCCGGCTCCGGCCGACGTCGAGCTCGACGCACGTCGCGGGGGTCGTGGTGTGCAAGCGGACCGATGGGTCGAACGCGCGCGCGAAGGTGCGCCTGGACGTCGACCTCCCTACCGCGCAGGCCCTCCCCGCGAACGTCCCCGTCCAATCGAAGACCGTCTCGGAAGACCCGCCGCCCTGACGCCGACGTCTCCGCCCTTCCGCGCGGCCTCCGCCCCAAGGGCGCGTCCGGAAATAAGTGGCTGCACCGAGGGCGACGATGCGCCCCGCGGCCAAGGCGCGACGACGAGGAATAGTGGGGCTATTTCGAGGAGGAGTAACGCCGGCCGCGGGGATGCAGCTTCGGCCGAATGCGCCAGTTATTTCCGGACGCGCCCTAAGACTCAGAAGAGCTCGTAGACGTTCGTCTTCGCCGTGGTGCCGACCGTGCGCGTCGACGTGACGGTGACGTCCACGCGGAGGGTCGTCGCGACGCCTCCGTCCCCGCTGCAGTGCACGTCGACGTCGAACGCGGCGTCGACGGCGGTCGCGTCCACCTTCAGCCGCACGGCGAACCCGTCCGGGAGTGTTTGGGGGACGAGCGATGATCCAGTGGACGTCTTCCACTCCTCGAACGTGATGTCGGCGCGGTTTGCGGGGCGGGTGACGCGGATCTCGAGCTCCGTGCCGCCCGCCATGTCGTCCACCCACGTCGCCGTCACGATGAGCTGCTTCGCGATGTCGGGGCAGCTCGACGGCGGCGGCAGGGGGTCGACCACGCCGTAGCCGCAGTCCGCGGCCGCCGTGGCGGTGGTGACGAGCGCGGCTGCGACGAGGATGTTCATGTGCGCGCTGACGCGCTCGCGTGCGGTCTTTCCCGGTTTCATGGGCTTGGATCCTCGAGCTCGTCCCCCGCGGGGCGCGCGCCGCAATCGCGCGTTGGTCTGCGGGAGCGGTTCGCGCGGGAGCTCCGCATCCCATTCATGCTACCCCACGGCGGCGGATGGGATGGCTCTCAATCTTCCTCTCATAACCCGGCGCGCGAGCGCCCAATGACGGGTGTGCTCGAGAGCGTCCGCGCCTCCCCGAACCCCCACGCGTCGCCACCGCTCGACTTCGAGCGCGTCTTCCGAGCGCACGGCGCCTTCGCGTGGCGCTGTCTCCGGAGGCTCGGGGTCGCGGAGAGGGACGTCGACGACGTCTGCCAGGAGGTCTTCCTCGTGCTCCACCGCAAGCTCCACGAGATCGACCCGCCGAGCAGCGTGCGCGCGTACCTCTATGGAATCTGCGTCCGCAAGGCGAGCGACCATCGGCGCCTCGCGAGGCACGCGCGCGAGCGCGCGACCGACGAGGTGCCCGACGCCGCGCCGGACTCGGACCGCATGGACCCCGTGGAGAAGCGCGAGGGCCTCGCGGCGCTCGACCGGGCGCTCGCGGCGCTCGACGAGGACAAGCGCGCGGTGTTCGTCCTGTTCGAGATCGAGGAGCTGTCGATGCAGGAGGTCGCGTCCGCCGTGGATTGTCCGCTCCAAACCGCCTATGCGCGCCTCTACGCCGCGCGCAAGCACGTCGAGGCGGCGTTTCGGCGGGACGCGATCGCGGAAGGGAGGCGCGCGTGACGACCGAGCAAGACGAACCGACGCGCCTCTTCGACGGCGGCGACGACGCGCTCCGCCGCGCGCTCCACGAGGCTCGCGACGAGCTGCCGAGCGAGGCTCGCATGGACGCGATCTTCAGGCGGCTGCCCGGGGGCGATGGCGGAGGAGGCGGCGGTGACCCGCCCGCGCCCCCCGCGGCGCCACCACGCGCGGGGTTCGGCGGGGGAGGCGCGATCCTCGCCGCCGTCGGGACGGTGATCCTCGGCGGAGCGATCTATCTCGCGGTGCGGCCCGCTCCGCCGCGCACGAGCGCGAGCGCCGGCCCCCACACCTCGGCCGAGTCCTCGGCGCCCGCCGTGACCGCGCTCGCGACGGTGCCGTCGGCGGAGCTCCGAACCTCCGCGACCGCTCGGTCGCCGCTCCCCGCCGTGGCTCTCCCGAGCGGCGGGCCGAGCCTCGCGCCGAGCGCGTCGACGGCGCCCCGCTCCGAGATCGATCTCCTCCGCGAAGCGCAGTCGAGCGCGGCGTCCTCGCCGGCGCACGCGCTCGCGCTCTGCGACGAGCACGCCCGCCTCTATCCGAGCGGCGCGCTCTCGGAGGAGCGCGAGTTCATCCGCATCCAAGCGCTCATGGCGGCCGGCCGCGTCGGCGAAGCGCGCTCGCTCGCCGACGCGTTCGAGGCGCGCCACCCGGGCTCCGCGCACAACGTCCGCCTCGAAGAGATCGTCGGCCGCGCGAAGCCCGCCCCGAGCGCGAAGCCCTAGAGCAACGAGCAGGTTGAGACGCCGAGGTATGGGCCGATTTCGGAACCCCACGGCCTCGTCGCTGTGCTCCTCGGATGACGAGGAGTCGTCTTCTCGGTGCTCGCTCCCCGGGCGTGCGCCTCTCTCCCGAACTCGCGCGAGAGCCTACTTCCGGAACGAGCGCACGGCCGCGATGAGCTCGTTGCGCTCCGCGTCCGTGGACTTCTTCGTGACGACCGTCGCGAGGTACACCGCGCCATCCCCGGCGGCGAAGTAGCTCACGTCCGCGTCGTCCGCGCCGACCTTGCCGGTCCCCTTCGAGAGCTTGCCGTCGACCGCGGCCTTGCCGATCTTGAGGGGGTTCGCGGCCGACCACTTCACGCCGTCGGCGGTCGCGTTCTTCTTCAGGAACGCCGTCACGCCTTCGTCGTTCGCGGCGCCGCCGGTCGCGAAGATCCACGCGCCCTTGCCCTTCGAGTTCGCCTTGATCACGTTGTCCGCGTCGCTCCCCTCCCACCCATCGGGGAGGTCGATGCTGTAGCCGGCGACCTTGAGCGTCTTGCCGAGCTTCACCGCCGCATCGGGGGCGCCGGTGAACGCGTCCGCGACCTTGTCGCCCGCGGGCGCCGCAGAGCTCGCAGCGGGGCCCGCCGAGGCGGCAGGCTTGATCGGGCCGCTCCCCATCATCTGCGCCATCAGGTCATCCTGCTCCTTCGTCGTGAGCCTCGCGGGCGCGGAGCTCACCACCTTCGGCGCGCTCGCCGTCGTCGCGACCGACGCGGACGCGCTCGGCGCCGAGGCCGCCACCGTCGGAGGCGGAGCCGCCGAGGTCGGCGCGGACGGCTGCGCCTTCGCCGCGCTCGTCGCGCCGCTGGTCTTGGGCGCGGCGGAGTCCTTGGTCGGAGTCGCCGAGGTGGTGTTCTCGGCCGCGGGATCACCGCAAGCCGCGAGCGCGAGCACGAGGGAGAACGAGAAGACGGTCCGTGCGTTCATCGGCGCGCCTTAGCTTTGGACCTCGCCGGTTTCAAGTGACCGGGTCCAACGCCCCCCTGCGGGGACCGGCCTCCGCGCCACTTCACTGGCCACAAAAGCGACGACCCCCCCGGTCGAAGGACCGGGGGGCTCGAGTCGCTCAGCGTCGCCCGCCTACTGCGTGCAGAGCACGAGGCTCCAGTTCTGGAGCGTCCCCGCGATGCCGGACGCGTTGTCACCGGCCCTCAACGTCCACGCGCCGGTCGGAGAGGTCCCCGTCAGCGAGGCGAACGACGTCTCGGGTTTGTAGCAGTTCGTGAACGGCGCCGTGCCCCCCGTGACCAGGGGCGTGCACGTCGTGTCGAGGACGGTGTTCACGAAGTTGTCGCCGCTGCTGCCGTTGCCGCTGCAGACGTCCATGTTCATGGTCAGCGGCGTCGACAGCGTGACGAACACGTCCGAATCCCAGGTGTGCGCGATGTTGTAGAGGATCGCCGCGCGCTGGATCGTCCCGCCGGTCGTCACGTTGATCGTGCTCGTCGCCGGGTTCGCGGGCTGGTTGTCGAGGATGGGCAGGTTCAACGTGCCGCTCGGCCAGACGATGAGATTCTGACCCGCGCTGCACGCCGGGAAGTACGCGGGGACCGCGCAGCTCGGATCCGCTGCGTCCGTGCCGAACTTCCCGTTGTTGTCGATCCCGTCGTTGCAGTTGATCTCCGGCGTGGCGCACTGGCTCGGCGCGCCGGTGCAGAAGAACCCAGGCTCCACCGTGCACGTCGGCGTGCAGCCGTCGCCCGTGGTGGGGTTGCCGTCGTCGCAGGCTTCGCCCGCGTCGATCATGCCGTTGCCGCAGGGGTGGGTCACCACGAAGCGGAGGTCATAGGTCGACGACGCCATCGGAGTCGGGAAGTAGCTCTCGACCGCGACGTAGTAGGTGCCCGCCGTCGTGACGTTGTAGTTCAACCCCGTCGTCTGCTCACCGTTGCCGGCGCCAGGCGTGGAATCGTAGGTCGCCAGGCACGCCTGTGCGCCCGCTCCGCACGGCTGGATCAGCTGCCAGACGACGTCGAGCGTGCCGAAGTTCTTCACGTTGAGCTTGTCGCCCGCCACGAGGTCGATCTGGAACACGATCTCAGGGGACGCGTTCGGCGTGCCGGACACGTCGGTGCAGCTGCCGGCCGTGAAGTTGAGATCGTCGCCGTAGGCGGCGATGTTCGAGCCTACGAAGTTGAACCCGTTCGACGCGACGATCGCGTTCATGCAGGTCTGACCCTGGCCGATCATGCACATGGACGGCGTCCCCATGCAGATGTAGCCGGGCTCAATCTGGCAAGTGGACGAGCAGCCGTCGCCGTTCGTGACGTTGCCGCTGCCCTGATCGCACTGCTCGCCCGCCTCGAGCGTCCCGTTGCCGCAGACCGGGATGATCGTGCAGTCCGCCGCGCAGCCCATCGTGCCGTCGCAGGCCTCGGAGCCCTCCTTGACGCCGTTTCCGCAGCTCGCGTTCACGGTCATCTTCACTTGGTACGAGGGGATGACGTCGTTGCCGTCGCCAGCGTAGTCCTCGACCTCGATGAAGTACGTGCCCGGGGCGAGGTGCTTCATCGACGCGAGGGCGGTGCCATCGAGCTTCGAGCAGCTGTTGATGCCGCCCTCGTCGTCCGTCGCGATCTGCGTCGTGCCGTCCGCCGCGTAGAAGCGGATGACCGTGTCGGCCGTGGCGCACGTCGTCCCGTCGCCCTCGAACGTCTCGAAGGAGAGATCGGAGTACGACGTGAGGACGACCGTGAAGAAGTCCTTGTCGCCCGCCGGCGTGATGGATCCGCAGTTGCCCACGCCCGGGTTGATCGGCCCGGACGCCTGCGCGCCGCTGCCGTTCGGCTCCGACTCCGCGACGCCGGGGCACTCGAGCTGGCACGCCGGGCTGCAGCCATCGCCCGCCGTCGAGTTGTTGTCGTCGCACACCTCGCCCGGATCGACGAAGCCGTTCGGGCAGCCCTGGGCGACGAGCGTGACGTTCAGATCGTAGTCCCAGGTCGTGTTCGTCCCGGGGGACGGGTCAGCGAGGACCTTGATGTAGTAGGTCCCGGCAGCGAGCCCGATGGACTGGATCGACGAGCAATAGTTCGCGGCGGTGTCGTTGTTGCCGATGATCAGCGTGCCCGTCGAGTCGAGGAGCTCGATGCGGCTGTCGATGCCTGCAGCGACGCTCGACGACGCACACACGGTCCCGAGGATGCCGGGGCCGGTCGACGCCCGGAAGTCGAACGTCTGCCCCGCGGGCACGGTGAACACGAAGAAGTCCGCGTCGCCGACGGGGTTGATGAAGCCGTGGATCTTCTGGCCGACCTGCGTCGTCGCATAGTCGTCCGCGACCATCGTCGAGTTGTTGACCTCCGTCTCGCAGCCCGGATCGACCTTGCACCCCGTGCAGCAGTCGTTCGCGGTCGCGTTGGAGTCGTCGCACGTCTCGGTCCCGACGATCAGTCCGTCGCCGCAGACCGACACGCACACGGTCGGCGCCGTACCCGTGCAGTTGAAGCCCATCTCGAGCTGGCAGCCCGCGCTGCAGCCGTCCCCAGGGATCTGGTTGCCGTCGTCACAGGGCTCCATGCCGACCATGAAGCCGTCGCCGCAGCCGGTGACCGTACAGACGCTCGGATCCGCCATCGTGCAGGTCCAGCCGTCCTCGTTGTTGCAGGAGGCATCGCACCCATCGAGCGGGTCCGTGTTGTGGTCGTCGCACTCCTCGTTCGAGGCGAGGACGCCGTCCCCGCAGGTGCTCGTACACACGCTCTTGCCCGACGAGTTGTCGCAGTCGAAGCCGTGCTCGACGGTGCACGTCATGCTGCAGCCGTCGCCCGGCATCGCGTTCATGTCGTCGCACGCCTCGCCCGTGACGACGATCCCGTCGCCGCAGTGCGGAGTGCACACGCTCGGCTCACCGGCGCAGTCGAACCCGGTCTCGATTTGGCAGTTGCCGTCGCACCCGTCGCCCGGCGTCGTTCCGTTGTCGTCGCACCCTTCGGTGGCGCCGACCGTCCCGTCGCCGCAGACGTCCATCATCCCGGAGCTCGAGCTCGTCATGTTCGAGCCCGTGGACATGGACCCGGTCGACATGGAGCCGGTCGAGGACGTCGACATCATCGACGACGTGGAGGTCGTCGACATCTTGGAGCCCGAGGATGAGGACGTATCTCCGCCCGCCCCGCCCGTGCCCGAGTTGTCGTCACAACCGGCGAGCATCGCGCCTGCGATCGTCGCCGTACCAAGAAATGAAAGGGCGACTCGATTCGGCGTGATCAGCCGTCCGAGGCGCGAAAGGGTCGTGCCCATCGGGGTCCTCTCTTCCTACTTCGAAGTTCTCGCGGGGCCCCGCGCGGGCACCGTGACGATAACGTTCTTCGCCGTTCCGTGGGTTGAAGACAATCTCTAAATTCGGCCGAAGGACATGCCGTCGCGTCTTCGGCGCGTTGAAGTCGGGCAGGGACGCTCCCCCGAACGCCGAGCGGTGGGGTCGTGGCAAAGCGCCCCGGCCGCAGAGGACCTCGACCTCGAGTAGGGCTCTCCCGGTGTTCGCTCGATCGCGGTCGAGCTCGGCACGCTCGACGGGATCAGGCGCTCGGTCGACCGCGGATCGCGTAGGCTTCCGCTCGAGCGACGCGACCAGGTCGTCGCGCTTCGCGTCCGCCATGGAGGAAATCGCACCCGCGGAGATCGGTCGCCGCGTTTGGATGCGTCGCGCGAAGATCGCGGCGATCGCGCTCGTCTCCGCCTATGGCGTCCTCTGTCTCGCGGTCGCGCTCGGCTATCGGTGGTTTCTCTATCCCGCGCCGCGCGCCGCGCGCGCTCCCGAGCTTCCCCCGAGGGCCGAGCTCCTCCGCATCGAGCGGCCGGGAACGCCCCCGGTGTTCGCGATCCATGCGCCCGCACCACCGGACGCGCCGACGCTCGTGCTGTTCCACGGGAACGGCCAGGATCTCGCCGACGAGGTCGCGACTGTGCGCGCGTTCCACGCGCGTGGCGTCGGCGTGCTCGCGGTCGAGTACCCAGGGTATGGGCTCGCGCGCGATCAACGTGCGACCGAGGCGTCGATCGACCTCGCAGCAGCGATCGCGATCGAGCACCTCGACGCGCTGGGGGTGGAGCGAGCGTCGCGGGTGGTCGTGGGCTTCAGCCTCGGCACGGGCGTCGCCGTGGAGATGCTCTCTCGGGGGCTCGCGTCCCGCGGGGTCCTGCTCGCGCCCTACACGTCGATGCCTCGAATGGTCGCGCGGTTCGTCCCGATCGTCCCCACGGGCTTTCTGATCGGCGACGCGTACGACTCCCTCGCGACGGCCCCCGCGATCGACGCGCCGGTGCTCGTGATCCACGGCGACGAGGACGCGTTGATCCCCCTCGCGATGGGCGAACGCCTCGCTGCCGCGCTCCCGCGCGCGACGCTCCACATCGTGCGAGGTGGTCATCACAACGACCTGTACGCGGCGGACTCGTCCCTCTTCGAGGTCATCGTCGCGTTCGCGCGGGGCTCCGACACGGACTGAGTTTCGGGTTGCACGCTCTTGAAGGCGTGTAATCTGAGGGCCTCACCATGAAGATGCAGCGCAATGGGGGGAAACGTCCGCGGAGCGGCAAGCAGGGCGCGAAGGACAACCCTTCGCATCTGCGCGCGTCACTCCAGCCTCCCGCGGTCGCGGCGCCGCGCGCCGCGAAAGGGGCTCGCGTCGCCGCGGACCTCGCTGCGCAGGTGCGCCTCGATCGCGTCGGCGGCTTCCGCGCGCGCACCGATCGCCCTCGCGCCGAGCCCACGTCCGCGACCAGCATGATCGCGGAGAACGGGCGCGCCGCAGAGAGCCGCGCGGAGGCGGCGATCATCCCGCGCGCGATCCCCCGTCCGCTCACGCCGCGCCCCGATCTCCAGCTCCCGGGGATCTCCGTCGAGAACGTCGACTGGGACGACGCGTCGGACCCTGCGTACCTCTCGCCGCTCTCGCGCTGGGGCCGCCTCGAGCGCGAGCTCATGCGGCGCTTGAAGGAGCTCGGCGTCACCGATCCACGCTGTCGCGTCGATCTCAAGGAGGGCCGCGCCGTGTGGGTGGACGAGCTCGGCAGCCCCGTCGTGGAGGCGCGCGCGCAGATCCTGTGCACGCTCGCGCTCCCCTCGCTCGCGCTCACCATGGGCTGGGCGGATCCGGTCCTCGCGAGCGTCTCGCTCGCCCGGTTCGACGGGATCCCCGAGGAGCAGAACCTCCTCGACGACGAGTCCGCGCGCGACATCGCGCTTCGCGCGGCGGACGCGAGCGGCGCCGAGTACGTGTTCCGAATGCCCGCGCCGAATGTGGACTACTTCCTCGGCGTGCGGTCGCTCCGGCCCGCGGCAGGTGCCCTCTCGCTCACCCCGGGCTCGCCCGTGGGCCTCGTGCTGCGCGGGCTCGCGGATCTGCGCGGCGCTGTCGGGTCGTCCGCGTCGGAGCTCGGTGGCGTCCGCCCCGGCGCCTCGCCGCCGATATCGTGGGGCACGCAGTCGACGCACGCGCTCCGCGCTCGCTTCGTCGAGCTCGGGCGCGTCCTCGCCGAGCGCGCGACGACCGACTTTCGAGAGACGGAGTGGGTCGGGCGCCTGCAGCGCGCGTCGAAGCTCCTCACCACCCTCGCGGCGCGCCTGAACCCGCCGACCTTCACCGCGATCGCCGCGGGCTTCCCCGCCGCGGACTCCCTCTCGAGGGACGTCGCGATCGAGCTCACGGACGCGCTCGCCCTCCTCGCGGACGAGTGGTCCGCGTTCACGAGCTGACGATCACTTCGGCGGAGGCGGGCCGAGCACGGGGACCTTCACGTCCGCGCTCTCGTCCAGGCCCTCGACGATCTCGATGCGGATGCCGTCGCTGATGCCGACCTTGAGCTCCTTGCGTTCGAACGACGCGGGGCCCGACTTCACCTCGACGTAGGGCTTGTCGCCGTCGAACTGCATGAGCTTCTCGGCCAGGGTGAGCACGTCCGTCTTCCGGTCGAGGACGATGCCCGCGTTCGCGCTGTAGCCCGCGCGGATGACGACCGACTTGTCCTCGATGGGCTTGAGCGCCGCCTTCACTTCGAACTGGATCGCGCCGTCGACGAGCTTCCCCTTTGCCGCGATGTACTCGAGCGTACCGTCGAAGCTGCGGTTCTCCACGGCGCCGATCTGGATCGAGACGTCCATCCCGACCTTGACCTTGCCGACGTCCGCCTCGTCGACCTTCCCGACGAAGATCATGTCGTTCATGTCCGCGACCGAGGCGACCGTCGTGCCCTCGTTGAAGTTGTTCGCCTCGATGACGCTCGAGCCCTCCAGGACCGGGACGTCGAGGACGACTCCGCCGACGGTCGCCCGGATCTCGGTGTTCGAGGCCTCGCCCTTTCCTTTGGTCCCCGGTGCGGGCGCAGCCTTCGCGATCGCGCCCTCACGCACCACCTGGAGGTTCGCGGACGCCGCGCCGAACTCGGCCTTGCGAAGATCGAAGTCGAGCCGGCGATCCTCGAGGTCGCGCTCCGACATGACGCCCTGCTCGGCGAGCCGCTCCGCGCGGTGCAGCTCGCTCTCCGCGTGCTTCATCGCGATGTCCGCGGAGCGGAGCTCGCCCTCGGCGCGCGTGAGCTGGATGACGTCCGGGATGATCTTCACGTCCGCGATCAGGTCCCCCTCCGCGATCCGCTGCCCGGCCTCCACGTAGAGCTTCTTCAGGATCCCCGAGACGCGCGGCTTGATGAACACCTCCTTGCGGGGGACGATCGAGCCCGTCGCGACCGCCTTTCGGACGATGTTCGCTCTCGTGGGCTTCTCCGTCTTCACGACGGGGGGCTCACCCTTCGAGCGCTTGTAGAGGAAGAACAGCGTCGCGGCGAAGCCCGCGAGCAGGCCGAGGAGCAGCAGCGCGACGAAGATCCGCTTGAGCGCGCGGCCGAGCCCGCCGCCGCGCTTGCGCTGCGGTGGCGGCTCCGCCCTCGGCGGCTTCTTCGCCTCGTCCTCCACGACCATTCCGGGCGGCAGCGGGCTCCGCTACTTGGGGTCGACGATCGGGCGAAGCCACTCGCGGAGCTCGTCGCCGGGTTCCGCGGTCCATTCTTTGCCCCGGTCGAAGCTCCAGATGGTGGGGCACTCGGGCTTGCCGGCGAAGTTCTTCGTCTTGAGGACCTTGCCGGTCGACGCGTCGACGACGTCCACCTTCCAGTCGCCCTTGAAGATCGTGAGCTTGCTGCCGCCCGAGAACTCGCAGTCGTCCGCCTTCGCGCCGCGGGTGCTCGTCATGCAGACAGCGATCGAGGTGCGCGGCTCCTTGTCGTTGCTCTGCGCGTTGAGGTTCGGATCGAACCAGGCGTGCTCGCCGAAGTAGTAGTGGTTCACCTCCCCGTGGATCCACGGCCCGTCCTTCTCGCGGAGGAACGTGACGAACGGGTTGTACTTGCCCTTCTCGGTGGACGGCTTGCCCGCGCCCACGGCGCGCTTGCCGTCGCACGCGCTCGAGAACGTCTCGGCGTGGAGCGAGGGCTGGGGCGCATCCGCGGCCTCGTGCTCCGCGAGCGCGCCGAGGACGTACGCCGAGTACGAGCCGTAGTCCTTGGTCACTTTGTCTTTCTCGAGGAACGCGAACATCGGGCAGCCGGGGACCTTCACGTCGACGGTCTCCTCGCCGAGCTTCTTGCCGGTCGTCGCCTCGTGGATCGTGATCTTGATCGTGGACCGCCAGCGCTCCGACTTTCCGCCCTTCTCGAACTCGCAGTCGTGGTCCTTCTCGGCCTTCTGCACGTCCACGCACGCGACGAGCTGGGAGGCCTTCTCGTCCTTCGCCTCCCAGGTCTTGAACGAGGAGTCGTACTTGTGATCGAACACGGCCTTGTCGCCGAGGCCCGCCGTGTCCCGGTACATGTACGCGACGGGGCTCTCCTTCCCCGGCTGCTTCTCGTACTTCGCGGCGCCCTCGACGCCCTTGCCCTCGGTGCAGACGGCCGCGAAATCTTTCCACGTGAGGAACGTCTTCGCCGGCGGCGCGGATGACCCCCGAGAAGACGTCGTGCCGTCCCCCGTGGGTTTCTTGTTCCCGCACGCCGCGAGCGCGGCGATGCCGATCACGAGGGCTGCGCGGGGGACGAGGATCGATCGCCGCGACGGCACGGCACGTTGGGAAGCGCTCTCTGCGCTCATCGAGTCGAAGGGCATGAGGCCAGCTACTTCGGCCCGGTGATTGGCGCAACGGAGCACCTCATTCGTCCCGCAGGGCGACGACGGGGCGCACCCGGATCGCCGCGATCGCCGGGAAGAGGCCGGCGATCGCGCCCCCGACCACGACGACGGCGGTCGCGGCCATGCCGACGCCGAAGTCGGCGTGCGGTGCGTCGAACATCGAGGGTCCCCCGGGACCCCTCCCGCCCCCGCCCCCACCCCCCGAGGGCGCTTGCATGAGGAGCGTCACGAGCTCGAGCAAACCCACGCCCGCGGCGAGCCCGGCGAACCCCGCGATCGCGGTGAGGACGATCGACTCCTTCAGGATCTGCGACAGGATCGTCCACGGCGTCGCGCCGATCGCGCGCTTGATGCCGATCTCTTTCGTCCGCTCGCGCACGCTGATCATCATGATGTTGCTCACGCCGATGATGCCCGCGAGGAGCGTCACGGTGCCGACGAACCAGATGAGGAGCGAGATGCCCACGAACAGATTGTCGATCTTCTGAAACTCCTGCTCCGTGTTCCACGTGCCCACCGCCTCCTTGTCGTCCGGCGACGCGCGGTGACGGCGCAGCAGAAAGCGCTTCAGGCGGGCCTCGACGTCCGCGCTGTCGGCGTCGCGGCGCACGAGCACCGCGAGGTTGTTCACCGCGTCGTTCGGGTTCAGGACCTGTTGGAACGTGGAGATCGGGACGTGGATCGTGTTGAGCATCCGGTCCGCGCGATCGCCCGTCGTCGGGGTCTTGAACACGCCGACGACGAGGAAGTCGGTCCCCTTGATGCGGATGGACTCCCCCACCGGATCCGTGCCCGGCGGGAACAGGACCTCGGCGACGCGTGCGCCGATGACCGCGACCTTGCGGCGGCGCTCCATGTCGATCGCGTCGAGGAAGCGGCCGCTCGTGACGATCTCCGGCTGGATGCGGATGAGGGCGGGGACGTCCCCGGAGATGTTGAACGAGCTCGACTTGTCCCCTCGTGTGACGACGTCCGCGCCGTTCCTGCCGTTGAGCTGGACGCGCGGCGCGACCGCCTCGAGGTCCGCGAACGACGCCTCGAGCGCGGCCGCGTCGGAGCGCGTGAGCGGGACCCAGCGGCCGGGAGGGAGTCCGTTGTACGCGAGCGACGTGTTGTCGGCCCACACGTAGATCGCCTTCGTCGCGAGCCCCGCCATGTCCTTGTGGACGCCGCGCTCGAGGCCGGCGCCGAACGCGACCATGACGACGAGCATCAGGACGCCCCAGAACACGCCGACCGCGGTGAGGAACGTGCGGAGCGCGTTGCGCCGGAGCGTGCTCAGGATCTCCTGCCACTGGTCGAGATCGAACACGGCTACTCCGCCCTCAGCGCGACGATGGGGTTCACCTTCGCGGCGAGCCGCGCGGGGAAGTAGCCCGCGAGCAGGCCCGCGAGCACGAGGACCACCGTCGCGCTCACGACGACCGTGAAGTTCGCCTCGGGGCTCCGGAAGTACGCGCTCGGCGGGACATACGTCTTCACGAGCTCGATCACGCCGAGCCCTGCGAGGAGGCCGAGGTACCCGGACACGCCCGTGACGATGAGCGCCTCCATGACGATCTGCGAGAGGATCGTCCACGGCGTCGCCCCGAGCGCCTTCTTGATGCCGATCTCCTTCGTCCGCTCGCGGACGCTGATGAGCATGATGTTGCTCACGCCGACGATGCCCGCGACGATCGTCCCCGCGCCGATGATCCAGATGAAGAATCGGATGCTCTCGAAGAGCTTCACGATGCGCTCGAAGTTCTCGACCTCGTTGCGCACCCGGAGCGCGCGCTTGTCCTTCGGAGAGAAGTGGTGCTTGCCCGCGATGAGGCGCACCGCCTGCTCCTGAATCGCGGCGGCGCGCTCGCTCGTGGCGTCCCCGATCGTGAACATGATCTGGTGGATCTGCTGGGGGCGGCCGTACGCCATCTGGGCGGTCGAGATGGGGATGTAGATCTTCGCCTCCTCCTCCTCGCCCCCCTCGTCCCGAAACGTGCCGACGACGCGGTACATCGTGCCGTTCACGTTGATCCACTCGCCGAGCGGGTCCCTCTTGTGGAACAGGCGGTCGACCGCCGCGGGGCCGATCACCGCGACCTTCCGGCGCTGGACGATGTCCAGCTCGTTGATGAACCGACCGTCGGTGATGATCGTGTTCTCGAGGAAGAGGTGGTCGGGGTGGCACGAGCGCACGTCGAACGACGAGACCGTCCCCTGGTAGGAGACCGTGAACTGACCGGAGATGTAGAACCGACCGGTGATGTGATCGACGCCGTCCACGTTGCGCCGGAGCGCGTCGAAGTCCTCGTCGTCGAGGTTCACGCTCCGGCCGATCTTCTGGCCCTCGAAGGGGAGAGACGTGGTGCCGCGGTAAATCCAGATCGCGTTCGTCGCGTCGTCCCGGAACCCGTACTCGGCGCCGCGCTCGATCCCCGTGCCGGCGCCGAGCAGGATGACGAGCATGAAGATGCCCCAGGCGACGCTCAACGCCGTCACCGTCGTGCGGAGCTTCGCGGTGCGGAGCGTCTCGAGGAGCTCGTACAGGCGATCCATCGCGCTCTAGCCTTGCGCCTCGATGACCCCGTCCTTGAGGCGGATCACGCGGTGCGTGCGATCCGCGACGTCCTGCTCGTGGGTGACGATCACGACCGTCACGCCCTCTCGGTTCACGCCCTCGAGGAGATCCATGATCTGCTCGCTCGTCTTGGAGTCGAGCGCGCCCGTCGGCTCGTCCGCGAGGACGATGCGTGGCTTCGTGATGAGCGCGCGCGCGATGGCGACGCGCTGCTTCTGCCCGCCGCTCATCTCCGAGGGGAGGTGTCCGGCCCACGCGCCGAGGCCGACTTTGTCGAGGTAGGCGTGCGCGAGCTCGGTGCGCCTTCGGCGGCCCACGCCCTGGTACGCGAGCGGCAGCGCGACGTTCTCCGCCGCCGTCTTGAACGAGAGGAGGTTGAACGACTGGAACACGAACCCGATGAATCGGTTCCGGTACATCGCGGCTTTTCGCTCCGAGAGATCCTGGATGAGCGTGCCTCCGAGCGTGTACGAGCCGGAGTCGTAGTCGTCGAGGATGCCGAGGATGTTGAGGAGCGTCGACTTGCCCGAGCCGCTCGAGCCCATGATCGAAACGAACTCGCCCTCGCGCACGAAGAGCTCGATGTCGCGCAAGACATGCAGCGTGTTCTGCCCGAGGTGGTACGACTTGTTGAGCCTCTCGAGGCGGATCATCGCGGCGTCGGCACGCGTAGCAGATCGCTCGGCGTTTGCCACCGCGTGCCCGACGCGCATCGGGCGCCGCGCCCGTGGGCCTGCGTCGCATTCGGCTCGCTCGATGCCGACCGGCGAAGCTCCCGGTCTACAGATCGAACGCTCGCTCGTCGCTGCGGTTCCCCGCCCAGTCGACGATGACGAGCGAGACGGACACCGGGTGTTGATCGCGCGGGAGGAGGCCATCGTCCGAGGGGTCGTCGGAGTTCCCGAGCCACAGGGTGAGGCCGCCTCGGCCATCGTCGAACGGGTTCATCACGGCGTCGGGCACGCGAAGCAGATTCGGGGGCTCCGTCAGGTCTCGCACGCGGACCTCGAACCGGAGATCGCGGCGCTCCGTTCGATCGTCGGTGGGGTCGAGCCGCTCGAACCGCGCGGTCGGGTCGCCGCACTCGGAGAGCCGGATCACCCCGCTCTTCGTGGGCGGAGCGTGATCGTAGGCGCCCGTCGGAGCCCCGCGCCACGCCGGGGCAACCGAGTCGGTGAAGTCCCCCGTCTCGAACACGCCGATGACCTCGTCGGTCCCGGCGCCCTTCGCGCGGAGGTGGACCTCGTAGAGGGTGCTCGGTTCGAAGACCGACGCGGGCGCGAGCTCGACCGTCCGCGCGCCGAGCGCGTCCTTCGGGAGGTATCGGGGGCGCGGCGACTCTCGCTCGGTCACCGCGATCCAGGGGCGCTCGCGCCCGAGGCGCGGCGCGCGGCGAACGCCGAGGGAGTACGTGTCCACGGGGCACGGCGCGTCCGCGAGGAACGCGTCGCAGAAGCCGGTCGCGCGCCACGACGCGGGGAGGGTGACCCAGACGTGGGCGTTCACGGGCGCCGCGTGCGCGAGCGTCGGGGTGACCGTGACCGCGGGCGGCGCGCCGCAGATCGCGTCCGCGCGTCGCGCGAGGAGCAGCGACGCGAGCGCGGCGATGATCGTCCGTACCCTCACCGAGCCAGTCTATCGTACGCGCGTGCCCCGCCGGCTCGCTCCGCTCTCCGCGTGCCTGTTCGTCGCCGCGTGCGGAACGCCGAGCACCGCCCCGAGCGCGCCGCGAGCCAGCGCGAGCACCTCCGCACGGACGCGACCGGTCGGGGCGCCGCCACGGCCCCCGTCGGTTCGCGTCGCCCTCCTGCGCACGGACGGGAGCGCGTTCGGGCCGAACCAAAGGTTCACGCCCGACCCCGTCGCGACCGTGAACCGCTGCCTCGACGAGACCGGGCGAGCCACGTTCCTCGAGGGCTACGCGCTCTTCGACGTGACCCTGGGCGGGTCGACGAAGCTCAGCCTCCGCCGATCGGCGGATCTCTCCGAAGCGCTCTTGCTCTGCATCGCGAAGGGACTCGAGGCGTCGCAGGTGGGCCCGGTGATCGACGACACGGGTCAGGGAATCGCGTACGTCTCGATCGGCGCGGAGTGATCACCCCTCGTCCTCGAGCCAGCCGTCGAAGCCGAGGGCCGGCATGACGACCTCCTCGTCGTTTGGGAAGCACGGCACGAGCCCGTCCTCGAGGTAGCGCGCCCACGCCTCCGAGTGCTCCGCCTCGAGCAGCGCGCGGACGTCGCTCGCTCGCATCCGGACGATGGGCTTGCCGTCCGTCGAGCTCCTCACGCGCACGCGGAGATCCATCGGATCGTAGAGCGTGAGCTCGAGCGGGTACGCGAGCGCGACGTGGTAGTGCACGTACTCCGCGATTTTGCCGTGCTTCTGGATCGACACGCGCTCCCGCTCGAACACCCAGCCCGTCGCGCGGATCCGCGCCTCGACCGCGTCCTCGTCGAGCGTGAAGAGCGACAGATCGATGTCGCTCCCTCGGCGGACGTGGCCCGTCGAGACGGAGCCGATGAGCCTCGGCTCGAACCCCTCGAGCGCGCGCATCGCCTCGAGCGCGGTGACGCGCATCGCGAAGAGCCGGCGCGTTTGGCGTGACCCCTCCGCGCGCCTCGCGAGCGCGAGGATCTCGGCGCGGATCTCGCCGTTGCTCGGCAAGTCGCGAGGACGGAAGCGAACGCTCTCGGCCTCCGCGCGGTTGAGCACGCGCCTCGCGGCCATTCGCTTCGCGACGAAGTACTGCTTCACGCCCTCCTCGAGCATGAGCCGCGCCGCCTCGCGCGCGAGGACGACGCGGATCCCGCCGTGCCGCTCGACGCTCATCGCTCGAGGTGCTCGACGGCCCACGCGAGCGCGTCCTCGAGCGGCGTGACGCGCACGTCCGGGCGGCGCGCGGCGAGATCGATCGCGCGGAGGAGCTCGAGATCCCGGAGGTCCTCGCGCGCGAGGCGACGACGCGCGCGCCGGGGCTCGCGGAGGAGATCGAGATGATGCGACACCAGCCACACCGCGCGATCCGAGAGGAGCCCTTCGAGCAGGTCGGCGCCGACCTCGTCGTGCGTCGCGCCGTCGACGGCCTTGCCCACGTCGTGGAAGAGCGCCGTCACGGCGAACGCGGGATCGCGGGTCATGCGGCGCGCGACGTCGAACGCCTGGAGAGAGTGGAAGAGCGCGTCCCCCTCGGGGTGCCAGCGCGGGCTCTGGCGCACGCCGTCGAGGTGAGTGAGGAGCTCGCGGAGCTCGTCGAGGTCGGTCATTTCGATGAGCGCGCGGTGGGCGCTCGCTCGCTCGCGCGGGGCTCGCGCGAGGTTCGAGTCGCTCGATCGACGCGCCGTGGAGCGGTCCCTGACTCGCGCCCGCGTGACGCGCCGCGCTGCCCGCGGACCCCCTGACGACGAGATCATGCGAACGGGGGTCGGCGGAGAGGCGCTAGGCTCGCGTCGGCGCGTACGCGTCCGACTTGCTACGGTCGCGCGCGCTTCGCGTTCCATCGCTGAAATCAGGTCACGTCGCAGGGGACAGGGGCGTGGTCCGCGCCGTGCTCCATGGGATCGGGGTCAACGTGCTCGAGCTCTTCTTGTTGTGCATGGTCTTCGTCGAGGCGGCGGCCATCGCCGCGCTCTTCACGCAGCTCTCGACCACACGAGGTCGGATCGAGCGCGTCGAGCAGACCGGTGCGGTGCCTCCTCCGGTGCTCTGGCAGTACGCCCAAGCCGCGGTGCTCGAGGCCGAGCGTCGGCGCGCATGGGTCCCATGGCCGGTGTTCGCTCCGGAGCCGCGCGCTCCGGCGCGCGCGGAGGAGGCGAGCCCACCTGCACCACGCGAGGCCCAGCTGTCTCTCCCCTTCGAGACGGCCGCGGTGCAGTTGTCGCTGCCGTTCGCTTCGCTCGCCCCGATGTCGCACGCCGCCGACGAGAGCGCGCCTCGCCACCCGTCGCTCGCGGGGGCCGCCGGTGCAGCGCGCGAGGACGCCGAACGTGCCCCGACCGCGGCGGCACCGGAGAGGCCGTCGCCCGTGGAGAAGGGCGCTTCGCCACCCGACGAGTCGGCGAAGCCGCCCATCGACTGGGAGCGCTGGCTCGGCGTGCGCGGCGCGGCGGCGGTGGGGGCGGTGCTGCTCGTCGTCGCGCTGCTCTATTTCCTCCGCTACTCGATCGACGCGGGGTGGCTCACCGTCGCCGCGCGCGTCGAGCTCGGCGCGGCCGTGAGCGCCCTCGTGGTGATCGGCGCCCGCATCCGTCTCCCGAGGACGCACGCCGTCCTCTCGAGCTGGATGAGCGGCGCAGGGATCGCCGGGCTCTACGCGAGCGCATGGGCGGGCGCTTGGCTCGCGCACCTCTACGGGCCGGTCGTCGCGTTCGGCCTCGGCGTCACGATCACGGTCGGCGCGGTGGTGCTCGCGCTCCACGCCGGGTCGCTGCCCATCGCGCTCCTCGGCTTCGTCGGCGCGTTCGCTGCGCCGCTCGCGCTCATCTCTGGGGACGAGAGCGTCGCCGCGGTCGTCGTCTACATCGTGATGCTCGACGTGGGCGCGGTGGTGCTCGCCCTCAAGAAGCGGTGGTGGTCCCTCGCGCTGCTCTCGGTCGTCGTGAGCGCGGCCTACGAGGCGGTGTTCCTCTTGGCGCGGGGCGGGGACGGCCTCATGCCGCTCCACTTCGGGATCGCCGTCGCGTTCGCCGTGCTCTTCGGTCTCTCGCCCACCGTCGAGCGGGCGCGGCGCGCTCCCGCGGATCCGGACGCGATGCCCGCGCCGATCGCGCGCGCGGTCACGTACGCCGCGCTGGTCGCGTCCTTCGGCCTCGCCGCGCCGCTCGCCCTCAGGTTGCCGTTCGGCGTCGCCGGGCTCTCGCTCCTGGGCCTCCTCTTCGTCCTGACCGGGACGGCTGCGGCCCTCGCGCGCCGAGAGTCCGAGCCCGGGCTCGCGGTCCTCGCCGCGCTCGCGAACACGGGCGTGCTGTTCGTCTGGTCGCTCTTCGGTGCGCCGTCGGAGAGCGCCCCGATCGCCGTCGCGATCGCCGCCGTCGCGCTCCCGCTCCCGCTCGTCGCCCTCGTCGCCTCGTTCGCTCGCGGCGGCGCGAACGAGCCGAGGGAAGCGCGCGCGAGGGTACCGCTCGGGGCCGTCCTCCTCTCCGTCCTCGGAGGCCTTTCGCTCGTGTGCGTCACCGCGTTCCGGACCGGCGGCTCGATCGGTTGGGCGGTGGGCGCGGTCGCCGCGCTCTCCGCGGCGCTCGTGGCGGGGGCTGCGTTCGCCGACGACGTTCAGCTCGTGAACGTCGCGGTGTCGGGGCTCGCGGTGACCTGCGGCGTCCTCGGTCTCGCGCGCTGGGAGGCGCCCGGCGTGCCGCTCGTCGCCGCGGTCGCTGCGAGCGCCATCGCGGCGGTCGCCGCGGCCGTCACGCCCGCGCGGATCGGCGCGCTCGCGCCGGAGACGCTCGCGAGCGCCGCGCGCGCGTCCGCGATCGCCGCCGCCGCCGCGCTCGCGCCGCACGTCGGACGCCTGGATTTCACGATCTTCGCTGCGCTCCTGTCCGGTGTCGTCGCGATCCTCGTCGCTACGCGGCCCGTGGGCGGTGGTGCATCCGCGATCGCGGTCGGTCCGATCGCCGCCGCGCTGCTGCTCGCTCGTGCCCACCTCGCGGCGAGCGGCGCGGGCCCGGTGCTGCCGCTCGGCGCCGGACTCTCGACGGCGATCCTCGTCGGACCGTGGGCCGTGGCGCGGATCCGTGGCGGGGCCCAGGCCCGCCTCGCAGACGCGCAGGCCGCCGCCCTCGCGGCCTTCGCGGTCGCGTTCCTCGCTGCACCCGCGGCCGAGTCGGCGAGCGCGTCCCACACGGTCCCGCTCCTCGTGGTCGGGGTCCTCGCGACGACGCTGCTCGCGGTGCACGTCCGCTTCGGCGGCGCGGCGCGCGCGGAGGTGTCGCTCGGGCTCGTGGGTGCTGCTGCGATGATCGGGGCTGCCGGGACGGGCTTCGCTCACGAGTATGCGCCGCTCACGCTCGCGCTCCTCGGCGCCGCGAGCATCGCGGGGCGCCGCTTCGCGCCGCACCGCTCCCTCCTCGCGCTCGGTGTCGGGGCGATCACGCTCGCCGGGCTCGGCGTCGCGCCGAACCCCAACGCGCTCACGTTCCACGCGCGGGGCTCGATCCCCTTCCTCAACTGGACGCTCCTCGCGTGGGGCCTCCCGACGGCTGCGGCGGCGCTGGTGATCGTCCTTCTCTCACGGGAGGTCCTCGCGCGAACCGCCGCGGGTGAAGCGGCCCATCCCTGGCTCGAGCGAGCGCGCGGGGCCGCCGTCGTCGCGGCCCTGGGCCTCGTGTTCTCTTGGCTGAACGTCATCGTGCTCGACGCGTTCGGCACCGGCCCCGTCCTCTCGTTGGCCTCCGCGTGGACGCGCTCCAAGTCGCTCCGCGATCTCACGATGAGCGGTGCATGGGCGGCCTTCGGTGTCGGGCTGCTCCTCGTCGGGATGAAGCAGGGATCCGGCGCGCTTCGAAAAGTCAGCCTCGGAGCGGTGCTGCTCACGATCGCCAAGGTCTTCCTCTACGACCTCTCTGCGCTCGAGAACCTCTACCGGGTGGCGTCGCTCGTGGGCCTCGCGGTCTCCCTCATCGGGATCTCGCTCCTCTACCAGCGCTTCGTGTTTCGATCCCGCACGGCGGAGTCCCGAACGGTCGAGCCGCGAACGGGAGAGGGCTCCAGTCAAGGATGAGCGCGCGGTTCTTCAGCGCGGCTCGTCTGCGCGACTCCCGGGGCGAGCGCTACCATGGGCGCAGGAGCGTCCCCGCCGCGGTTCGCAGATCGGGGTGCGTCGGGCAGCCCCGTCGGCCGGTCGCCTGGGGCGCGAACGAGACGCCGTCGCACTCGTCGCAGAGGCAGAGCTTGGCGGCGAGGCCCTCCGGATCCCCGATCCACGCGGCCGCGAAGAGCGCGAGCACGAGCTCGCTGAGATCGCGCTCGCTCGAGATCCACGGGACCCATCCGCGCGAGTCCGCGCGGCGCTGGAGGCAGCCCCTCTGGATCAGCGAGAGCGCGAGCCCGTCGCTCGGATCGTTCACGAACGCGCGGAGCTCGGCGAGGACGTGTCGGCGGGCCATTTGGATGAGCATCCGACCCTCGGCACCTCGCGCGTCGAGCCCGACGGGGGAGCAGCCCGCCTCGCGCACCTCGTGCCACGGCGAAGCCCACCCGTTCGCGACGATGTCGCCCGAGAGCCACGCGCCGAGCGCCGTCATCGACGAGACCTTGGAGACCCCGTCGAGGAACCCCATCGCCGCGATCATGTAGGCCGTGCGGTCCGAGGGGCCCACGAGATCGCGGGGCGCCGCGAGCACGGTCGTCGCGCTCGCGCCGCACGAGCCGGACGGGGTGCAGTCGTGGATCTCGCGCAGCTTCACATCGTCCTTACGGCCTCCGAACGATTCGGTTTCGGCCGGGCAGAGATCCGGCCGCGCCCCGCGCACCACCTCGAGAGGGGCCGCCGCGCGTGAGCCGAGCACCGCGAGCGCGCGATGGGCGAGGGTCTCGGCTAAGCTCGACCGTGATGCGCGCGCTCGCTCCCCTCGCCGCCCTCCTCCTCCCTTCGGCCGCGGTTCTCGCCGCGGGGTGTTCGAACGGCGCCGCGACCACCGCGGACGACGGCGACACCTCGAGCGCCACGGGCAACCCTGTGGAGTGCACGAGCGAGCCGACCCACATGGGGGACGGCACCTACTACGACGCCGATGGCAGCGGGAATTGCAGCTTCGAGGCCTCGAGCGATCTCAACGTGGGCGCGATGAACCACACCGACTACGCCGCGAGCGCCGTCTGTGGCGAGTGCGTGAAGGTCGACGGGCCTCTCGGGTCCCTCGTCATCCGCATCGTCGATCAGTGCCCCGAGTGCCAGCCGGGTGACATCGACCTCTCGGCGGAGGCGTTCGCGAAGATCGCCAAGCCGGAGGACGGTCGCGTCGCGATCTCGTGGAAGGTCGTCGCCTGCGGGTACGACGCGCCCATCCAGTACCACCACAAGGACGGGACGAACCCGTATTGGAGCGCGATCCAGATCCGCAACGCGAACAACGCGATCGCCAAAGTCGAAGCCAAGGTCGACGGCGCGTACGTCGCGGGGGACCGCGCGGACTACAACTTCTTCATCTTCGCGAGCGGCCTCGGCCCCGGGCCGTACGCGCTCCGCGTGACGGACGTGTACGGCAACGTCCTCGAGGACCCGGCGGTCCCGTTCGCGGAGAACGCGACGTTCGACGGAGCGGCGCAGTTCCCGGCGTGCGGGAAGTGAGCGCACGACGCCGCGGCGCCGCGACGCTCTTCGCGCTCGGCCTCCTCCTCGGGTGCCGCTCGGCCGATCCCGTGGGCGAGGCGAAGCAGGTCGCCACGCAAGTCGTGGACGACGGCCGGAGGGCCGTCGCGAGCGCGATCATGACGGCCACCGCGGTCGCGTCGGAGCTCCAGGGGAGCGCGCAGAAGATGTTCACGGGCCTCTCCGCGGACGGGAAGCTCAGCGACGTGGGCCGCTCGCTCGTCGCGTCTGCCGCGAAGACCTCCGGGATCGAGCAGACCGTCGCGAAGGGCGCGCAGCTCGCCCCTGCGGCCTGGGAGGTCGCGAAGGTCATCAACGGCGCGGTCGACGACCAGACCGTGCTCGAACCGATCGTGGAGAAGGCGGACGATCCCGCGGCCGTCGACGCGGCGATCGGCGGCATGCCGCGCGTCGAGGTGTTCGATGGCGTGCACGTCGGGTTTCGGAAGCTCGACGATCTCACCGTGGACAAGTCCGTGAAGGAGCGCGCGTTCCTCGTGCTGTGGAGGAGGGACGACAAGCTCGTCGGATTCCTTTACCGGTCTCACCGCGAGATCGACCTCGACGCGCTCGTGAAGGCCGCGCCGCGGCTGGTCGCGCTCTTCAACGGCTCGCTGCCCTCGGGCTGACGTTCCGCGCCGCTCGTCGCGGACGCGAAGCGCGTTCGCGCTCCCATCGCCGGGCACACGGGACTTGGCCCACGCGTTTCAGCTTGGGTACGCAGACGTATGCGCCACGTGCTGGCCAATGGCCTTGCTATGCGCGGAGGGACCGTCGCACGAAGTCGCGCCTTCGGCGCGCTCGTCGCGGTGTCCTGCCTCGTGGGCTGCTCCGGGAAGAGCGCCGTCGTCATGGGCTTCGCGTCCGATCTCGCCGCGTCGGCCTCGAAGCCGGACGCGAAGCCGGACGCCGCGGCCGCGCTGGACTCGCTGCCCGAGCTCCAGAAGGTGCGTCCGCAGGATCCGCCCGAGGCGAAGAAGCGCTGGGTTCCGGAGGACGCGGCGTTCGTGTACCCGCTCCCGTTCGACTGGGGCATCCGGAAGGACTCCGGCGGTACCGGCTCGTTCCTCGCGCCGCGCGCGCACGGAAAGCACAACGGGATCGACTTCCTCGCGCCCGTGGGGACGCCGCTCATCGCGGCGTGCTCCGGCAAGGCGAAGAGCGCGACCCGAGGGGGCTACGGCAAGACCGTGCAGCTCGTGTGCAAGCTCCCCGCGGATCTCGGCGGGGACGACGGGCTCTACGCGTCGTTCTTCTACGCGCACCTCGAGAAGACGGGCATCGGTGACAAGTACGAGAGCGTGACGGCGGGAGACAAGATCGGCTCCGTCGGCAAGACGGGCAACGCCGCCGGCCCCGAGATCATGCCGCACCTCCACCTCGAGGTGATCATCCGCGGGAGCGAGTCCGAGGCGCTGAGCGAGAACCACAAGGGGCTCGAGGCCAAGGCGAAGCACGCGGCGGACGTGTTCTTCGCGCACGTCCAAGAGGAGTGCCTCGAGCCCGCTGGCTTCACTTCGAACGACGCGATACGCCGCGAGCGCCGCGTCGATCCGTTCATCCTCCTCATGTGCGCTTCCAAGCCCAAGCCGAAGCTCGAGGCTCCCTCGAACGAGGCCCTGAGGGACGCGGCGGTGAAGTGGAGCCAGCACTACGCGTCGACCGGCTTCGACGTCGACGAAGGCCCGCACGAGTAGCGCACGCCCGCCGAAGCCGCGCGAACGCGGCCGCTCGCGCGCGCACCGTCAGCGATCGCCGTCGCCCTGATCTTCGCCTTGTCCGCCCCGCCCGAGGTGAGCCTTCGCGAGCGCGAGGAACCGCTCGCGCGCGAGCTTGTGGTCCACGATCGGTCGTGGGTACATCTCGCCCAGGGTCACGCCCCATCGACGGAGGTCGAGCGGCGGCGCGTCCCACGGGTGGTGGATGAACTTCGCCGGCACGGCCGCGAGCTCGGGCACCCAGCGCTTCACGTACGCGCCGTCCGGGTCGAACCGCTCGCCCTGCGTGACCGGGTGGAAGATCCTGAACCACGGCTGCGCGTCGCACCCCGCGCCGCTCGACCACTGCCAACCCATGTTGTTCTGCGCCCAGTCGCCGTCCACGAGGTACTTCATGTAGTGCGCTTCGCCCCTGCGGTAGCTCTGCGCGAGGTGCTTGGTGAGGAAGCTCGCGCTGATCATCCGCGCGCGGTTGTGGACGAACCCCTCGCCGAGGAGCTGGCGCGCGGCCGCGTCGACGATGGGGTACCCGGTGTGCCCCGTCGTCCACGCGTCCCAGTCGCGCGCGTCGTCCCTCCATGGGAAGCCCTCGAACTCGCGCCGGAACGGCTTCTCGAGGAGCTCGGGACGATCCGCGAGCGTCGAGTGAGAGAACTCGCGCCACACGAGCTCCGTCAGGAATTTCTGCGCGCTCTTCCGCGAAGAGACCGCCGAGACCGCGTGCCACACGGTCCGGATCGAGATCGTGCCGAACTTCAGATCCTGCGAGAGTCGGCTCGTGCCGTCGCGATCCATCCGATCGCGATCCGTCTCGTACCCCTCGAGCACCCGCTCGATGAACCGGTCGAGGCGCGCGCGCGCGGCCTTCTCACCAGCCGTGACGAGCGCGTCGTTCCGAGCGAGGCCGAGCTCTTCGAGCGTGGGCAGCGCGGCTTCGCTCTCGCCGACGTCCGCAGGCAACGCGGGCAGTCGACGCGGCGCCGGCAGGGGCTCGGCGTCGTGCACGCGCGCGAAGAACGCCCGGCTGAACGGCGTGAACACGGAGTAGGCCGTGCCGGCGCCCGTTCGAAGCGTCCCCGGCGGGAGGAGCGTCTCGCCTTCGTAGAGATCGAACGGGACACGAAGCGCGGCGCGCACACGCGCGTCACGCGTCCTCGCGAACGGCTCGACCCAGCGGTGCGCCACGACCCGGTCGACGTTCATCGACGCGGCGAGCCTCGGGATGACCTCGACGCTGCGCCCCCGCGCGACGAAGAGCCGGCTCCCCTTGTGCGCGAGGTTCTTCTCGAGCGCGACGAGTGAGTCCAGCAGGTATTGGATGCGGTGCGGGAGCTCCCTCGCGCGCGCGGGATCGAAGAAGTACGGATCGACGACGAAGACCGGGATCACCTCGCCCGACCGCGCCGCTTCCGTGAGCGGCGCGTGGTCGGCGAGGCGGACGTCTTTGCCGCGGTACCAAACGAGCGTGCGCGAGGGACCCTCCGTCAGCGCGTCAGGCGCGTCTCAGATGCCCTTCATCTTGGACAGGTCCATCGAGCCGACCTTGTTGATGAGGTCGATGATCGCGGACTTCGGGAGCAGGAGCTCCGCGACGAAGTTCGCGCCGTCCATCGAGACCTTGATCTTCTTCACGAGATCGCCCGCGCCCGGGATCATCTTCTCGGCGGCGGCCGCGAGCTTCTCGAGCTGCGCCTCGGCCTGCTTGACCGCCTCCTTGGGGTCCTTCTTGACGGCCTCCTGGAGCTCCTTCGTCGGAGGGGGAACGGAGAGGCGGATCTTGTAGTCGCTGCCGGCCTCCGTGACGGTGGCGTTGATGCTCTGCTTGTCCATCTTCACCCAGATGACGTTGCCGTCCGCGCCGCCGAAGCCCGCGCCGCCGGCCTTCGCCGTGATGGCCGCCTTCACGGACTCGACCGACTTGCCGAACATCATGAGCGAGCCGGAGAACGCGAGGACGCCCTTGTCGAGCGTCAGGTAGGTGACGCCGCCGTCTTCGGACTTGGTCGGCGCCGTTCCGGTGGCGGCCTCGATCATCTTCGCCATGTTGTCGGCGAGCGAGCCCTTCATCTTCGAGCTGTCGAACGAGACGGCGATCATCCCGTCGTTGCCGCCGATGATGCACACGCCGATCTCCTGGGCGGCGCCCTGGAGGTTCGCGTCCTTGCCGAGCTGCTCGAGCTTCTTGAGCTTCTCCGTGTCCGCGCCGGCCTTGCCCGTGATCTGCGCCATCATCTTGGTGCGCATGCTCTCGAGCGTCGCCTGGAGCTCGGGCGTCGCGATCTTGCCGATGTTCGCGTAGATGCGGCCGCTAGCGCAGTCCGACGGGAGGACCTTGGTGACCTCGATCGACGACGCGCCCGCGGTCGGAGTTGCCGGCGCGGGGGTCGGCCCGCCAGCCTTCGCCGACGTGTCGGCCTCGGCCAGCGGCTTCGGCGCGCTCGACGAGGGCGCAGCCTGCGCCTGAGACGACGTCGGCTTCGCCGAGTCGGTCGCCGCCACCTTCTTCGCGCTGCTCCCGGGCGTCCCGCTCGACACCGCGGCAGTGCTGCCCTCGGGCGTCGCGCCTCCCGAGTCGCCACAGCCGGCGACGAGCGCGCCAGCGAGGATCATCGGAGTGCAGAACGAAAGGAACGCGGCTTTGGATGAACGCTTCATGAAATCCTCCAGAGGGCCCGAAAGGGCATCCTGTGGAGCGCGTCGTGACCAACTTCCCGGCCGCTGTCAATGCAGGCGGTCGCGAGAACCCAGCTGCGTGCCCCACGCGAGGGGCAGCGTTCTCGACGCGCCGCTGCTCCTCCCAACGGGGATCCGCGCGCGCGGATCAGGTGCAGGTGAGCGGGCCGGCGTCGTCCGCGACGAACGTCCCCGAACAGCAGTCGGTCGCGCAGAGGTTGGGATCGCCGCAGACTTCTCCTGCGGAGAGGCACGTGTCCGCGCACGTGAGCACGCCCGCGTCGTCCCCGTCGTGGAACTTCCCGGAGCAGCACTGCGCCGTGCACGTGTTGGCGTCGGCGCATGTCTGCCCGGCGGCGATGCACATCCCCGTCGAGCTGCTGCTCCCGCTCGTGCTCGAGCCGGTCGCCCCGCTCGTGGTCGAGCCGGTGGAGGCCGAGCTCGTCGATCCCGCTCCGCCCGATCCGGTCGCCTCGTCGCACGCCGCGAACGCGCTCGCGCCGATCCCGACGAGCGCCGCACCGACGAGGACACCGAGGAGAGGGCGGGGACGAGCGTGTCTCATGATCGTCACCCATAGCACGGCGCGCCGACCTTCCTCGGCGCGCTCGGCTGGACCATAGTGCGGGCGTGCTCGCACCGCCGACCATCGACGCTTCGGACGTCGTCCCCGAGATTGCCGCGCGCGGGTTTGCTGCGCTCACGCCGTCGGGCCTCGCCGCGCTCACCGGGAGGCCGCTCGGCGCGCTCGAGGCCCTCCGACCGATGTGGGACGATCTCCCGATCGACCGCCACCTGCGGGACGGCGGCCGGTACCGTCGACGGCGGCACGCTTCGTACTTCGTCGAGGGCGACTCCATCGTCCGCGCGCCGCATCGCGCGCACTGGCAGCCGATCGATTACAACGCGCTCCACGGCGGGATCGAGCGTTGGTTCGATCCCATCCCGGCAGAGGTGGACGGAGCGGACGCGTGGCGCGCGCTGCTCCTCGCGTTCGGGCGCGTCGCGAGTTCGGCCTCGCGTCCGCAGCGCTGGTTCACCGAGGCGCACGCATTCCGGATCGACACCACGGACGGCATCGGTCGGCCGACCCCCGAAGGCGCGCACCGGGACGGGGTCGACTACGTGTTCATCGTCCTGATCGATCGGCGGGGCATCAAGGGCGGCGAGACGCGCGTGTTCGACGCGGACGGCCCCGCGGGGATCCGCTTCACGATGGTCGAGCCCTTCACGACGCTCCTGCTCGACGACGCGCGAAAGCTCCACGAGACGACGCCGCTCCAGCCGACCGAGGAGGACGGTCACCGGGACACGCTGGTCGTCACGATGCGCGCAGGTGGCTTCCTCGCGCCGCCGTGAGCCTCTCGATCACGGATGGATGTGGACGAGCGTGCCGGCGTCCGAGAGCGCGCCGTTCCAGCCCTCGGGAACGTCCGGCGTGGTCCATGCGAAGAGCCACGCGGCGTCGCTCGGCGCGAGGTTGACGCAGCCGTGGCTCCGCGGCGTGCCGAAGTCGTCGTGCCAGTAGGCCGCGTGGAGCGCGTACCCCGCGCTGAAGTACTGCACGAAGGGGACGTCGCGCAGGTCGAACTCGGAGCCCTGCTCGTCGCTGTTCATCGTCATCGTGAGGTGCTTTGTGTGGATGAGGAACGTGCCCTGGATCGTCGCGCGCGTGCCCTCGTGGCCGGCGATGCCGTCCGCGCCCGTCGACACGAGCGTCGCGAAGACGGGCTTCTTCCCCTCGTACGCGACGAGCGTCTGCTTGAGGATCGAGACGTCGATCCACTTGTCGCCCCGCTCCGCCCAGACCGGCGCGACCTTGTAGCGCGTGATCTCGCCGACCTGATCGGCTCGCACCGCGCCCCCGTCCTTCGTCTCGAGGAGCTTCTTTCCATGCTTCTCGAGGCGCTTGCCGGTCAGCGGGACGATCGCGTACCGATCGATCGGATCGGCCGAGGCGCCGTCCGCGTCGAACCGGCGCGCGCGCTTCACCTTCACGATCGCGAGCGGGAGATCGAGCTCCCCTCCCATCTTGGCGCCGCGAAGCGCGGACGGTTCGACGACCGCGGAGCGATCGAGCGGGGTGAGCGCGAGATCGCTCGTGAGCCCGAAGCGGCGACCCTCGTGCGTGTACGAAGCGAGGACGGCGAACCCGGAGTGCCGCTTCGCGCGGCCGAGATCGAGATCGGCGCCGCGCGCCTTCCCGTCCCAGCCGGGGAGCGGCTTTCCGCTCGCGAGCAGGGCGGGGAGGGGATCCTCGGCGGGGAGGTCGACGAACCCGTCCGCCTCCGCGAGCTTCTCGTACTTGCGGAGCCAAGCGTCGAGCTTCGGCTCGAGCTCGCGCTGCTCCTCGTTCGTCGGAAGGCGCGCGTAGAAGCGCGGCGTGGGGTAGCGCGCGCGCACGTAGAGATAAGGAAGACCGTCGCGCGCGGGCGCTCGCGCGTAGAGCCTCGCGATCGGGTTCTCGGGGTCCGCGGTCCAGGCCGCATCGAAGCAGACAAAACCGCGCGGATCGACCTCGAACCAGCCGCCGGCGCACCCGTCCTTGGTGGTCGCTTCGGACGCGCGCTTCACGCGCTCCCCCGCGCGGAGGTACCCGAGCTTGGCGCTCGAGGGGGTCGGCGCCGCGTACACCCACGCCTCCCGCTCCACCGCGATCGCGAGCGCCGAGCGATCCTTCATCCCGGGTGACGCGCGGGACGCGCTCTCCGCCGCGCCCGGTCGAGAGGGGACAGTCCGCGAGAGCGGCGCGGGCTCGGGCGGCACACCCGTGCACGCGGCGGCGGTCAGGAACGCGGTGAGGATCGCGAGACGCCTCGGCTCCACAGCGCTCGGTACCAACGCCGCGCGCGCTCGGCCAAGTTCGGGGGCGAAGAGGTGGGGCGCGGCTCCCGGTCGCGGCGCGACACGCCCGCGATCGGCTACGATTGGCGCATGGCGGAGCGCTTCCTGCTCGTCGGGAACCCGACGGCTCAGAGCGGCAAGAACAAAGAGCGGATCGCCACCGCGATCGCGGCGCTTCGCGATCGCGGCGCCCACGTGGAGCTGCTCCCGACGGAGCCCGACGGACGGACGGTCGGCGCCGTCACGCGCGCGCTCGACGCGGGGCGCGCCGAGGTGGTCATCGCGATGGGCGGCGACGGCACTTTCCGCGAGGTCGCGACGGGCCTCGTCGGGAGCGCGCGGCGCGAGTCCGTGGCGATGGGGATGCTGCCGACCGGGACCGCCAACGATCAGGGGAAGAGCTTCGGCCTGGACGCGGCGCCGAGCGCGCTCCGTGACAACGTGGAGGCCATCCTCGCGGGGCACGAGACGCGCCTCGACGCGGGCGTGATCACCGCGCGGGGCGAGCGGCTCCTCTTCTTCGACTCGGCGGGGTGGGGGCTGATGGCGCGGGTGCTCGCGCAGCGCAACCGCGATCGGCGCGTCGTCGAGGGGCTCGGCCCGCTCAAGGTGCTCTACCGGGATCACGCGGTCTACGTGGGCGCGTTCGTGAAGACGTTCCTCGAGTCGTACGTCGTCGAGGATCACTTCCGCGTCTCCGCGGTGCTCGACGGGAAGCGGCACGAGCTCGACCACGTGACGGATCTCGTGCTCAAGAACACGCGCGTCTACGCGGGCTCGTGGGTCCTCGACCCCACGGCGCGGCACGACGACGGGGCGCTCGAGTTCGTGCCGTTCCGAGGCAAACGGGACTGGGCGTCCAAGACCCTGATCGACCTCGAGGGCGGTCCGCTCGCCGCGGCGGGGATCACCGAGGCGAAGCTGAACGAGATCGGCCTCGAGCACTCGAAGCCGATCCGGTTCTCGCGCGCGGAGATCTCGATCGCGATGCCCGAAGGCGGAGCGGAGAACGCGTTTCAGGTGGACGGCGAGGAGGTCGCCGCGTGCGATCGCGCCATCGTGGAGGTGCTGCCGCGCGTCGTTCGCCTCCTCGTCCCGCGCGCGTTCGCTCGCGACGCTTGAACCGAGGCCGGACGTGCCGAGCGCCGAGCTCGCGGCGTGTCAGCGGTACGGCCGAAACGCGCGAGGCCGCGACGAGGGGAGCCAGCCGCGCCACCAGTGCCAGCGGAAGATCTCCCGATCGCGGTCGCCGTCGACGACCTCGAGGAAGCGGCCGCGCTCGCGCGTGAACGCGGAGCCGCACGGGCAGCGGCGCACCGAGCGCGGGCCGCGCTGCTCTTCGGCGAACGAGCCCGAGTCCTTCCCGCACGGACACGGAGGATCCTCGAGAGGTCCCCGGAAGAACCACGCGTCGACCGCGCCGAACAGCTTGAGGACGACCGGGAAGCTCGCGACGCCCACGAGGAACCCAGCCAGACACCCGGCGATGCCCGCCTGCTCGCCGCCCACCCTCGAACCCACGATGCCGAGCGCGAGGCACGCGATGACGACGCACAACTCGATGAGGGTCATGTCCTCTTCTTCTAGCGCACCCGCAGGCCCGAATCCCCCCGGGGCCCGATGGTACCCGGGCGCCCGAGATGCGATCCCCGGCAGCCAGCGCGGACGGGGCGCCCCTCGCGCGTCGATCAGCCGCCGCGGAGCGCGACGACGCTCGAGCCCGAGGGCCTGCGCTCCACGATGAGCTCTGCGCGGAGGCGTTGGTTCAACTCGGGCAGGTGGGAGATGATGCCAACCATCCGCCCGCCCTCCTCGAGCGCCTCGACCGCCTCCGCGGCCACGTCGAGCGCCTCGGCGTCGAGCGTCCCGAAGCCCTCGTCGATGAACAAGCTCTCGAGCCGGACCGCGCCCGCCGCGTGCTGGATCTGATCCGAGAGCGCGAGGGCGAGACCGAGGGACGCGAGGAACGTCTCCCCTCCGCTGAGCGTCGCGGCGGGCCGGGAAGCGTTCGCGTTCTCGCGATCGACGACCCAGAACTCCTCGTCCTCGACGACGAGCCGGTAGCGCCCGCGCGACAGCCGGTCGAGCCGCTGGCTGGCTTGCTCGGTGAGCTCGCGCACCACGGAGGCCTGGAGGTGCTGCTGGAAGTTCGCGGTGCCGAGGTCGGACGCGAGATCCGCGTAGACCCCGCGCGTCCTCGCGGCGTCCTCGCGCTCTTCATCGAGCGCCCCCGCGCGCGTCAGATCGAGCCGGAGCTGCTTCACCTCTTGTTCGCGCGCGCCGTGCGCGCGGATCGCGAGGTCCCGCGCTTCGGCCGCGCTCCGCGCGGCGTCCTTCGCGCGCGCGAGATCTCCGTCCGTGATGCGGACCGCGACGCCGTCGCGCTGGAGGGCGTCCGCGCGCTCCCGCGCGCGCTCCCGCGCGGCGCGGAGGGCCGCCTCGACGCGCTCGATCGCGCGCCGTGACTCCGCGAGCTCGGCGCTCGAGCGGAGCAGGGACCGGAGCTCGTCGATCCCGGCGAAGCTCCGCGTCGAGCGTCGCGCCCTCGAGCGCGGCGCGCGCGCGCTCCACGCCGGCGCGGGAGTCCGGCGGCCTCGCGCTTCGCTCTCGGCGGCGACTGCTCTCGCGGCGCCGAGCTCCGCCTCCGCGATGGCGTGCGCGTCGCGGTGGTCTCGAGGGAGCGCGCGAGCGAGGCCTTGAGCGAGGCGACCTCGTCCCGCTCCCGCGCGCGGATCGTCCGCCGGTGACCGCGGCGACGCGCGCCTCGGCGTCCTTCATCGCGTCCTCGAGCTGCGCGATGCGCGCGGCCTTCATGGCGACCTCGGCGGCGCGGAAGTTCGCCTCCTCGCGCCGAGACGACTCGAGCTCCGTCGCGAGCGCGGCGGCGCGCTGAGCGTAGGCGCGCTCGAGCTCCGCGCGCATGGTCCGCCTCGGCGCGCAGCTTGCGCGCGCCCGGCGCGGCGGCGATCACCCAGGCCGCAGCGCCCCGCGCGTCCACCGATCCCCGCTCCGGGTCGGGCAGCGCGGACTGGAGCGCTTCCCGTCGCGCGCCGAGCGGGGCCGCCGCCTGTCGAGCGCGCGAGCGCTGCGGTCGACGTCGGCCTCGCCTCGGCGCGCGCGGCCTCGGTCGCCTTCGAGTCGTGCGCGGCGTGCGCTGCGAGACTCGTCGCCGAGTCGTCAACCTGCTTGTTCCAAATCGGCCGCGGACGGCCCCGCCTTCTTCTGCGCCCCTGCGCTTCGGGCGCTTCGGCGGCGCGGCTGCGTTTCGCACACGGGGCAGGGCGCACCGGCGACGAGGCTCTCCCGAGCGCGTCGATCGCGCCCGTGCCGCGCTCGCTCCAGGGCCCATGCGGCCTTCGCGGACCTCGCGGAGCTCGCCGAGCGCTCGCGCGGCTTGTCGATCGCCGCCTGCTCCGCGCTCGCGCGCGCCTCGAGCTCTCGCGCGCCGCGCCGCCTCCGCGCCGCGCGCGCCGATGGCCGCGACGATCCCCTCGAGCTCTGCGACAGCGCGCGCTTCGTCGAGGAGCGCGTCGATCGTACCGGCGCGCGTCCGCGCAGCCTCGGTGGACGCGATCCGCGCGCGGGAGCGTGGACTCCGCCGCGCGCGCCGCGTCGAGCCTTCGGGCGAGCTTCTTGCCGGCGTCGCTCGTGGACCTTGCCTCAGGCCGCCCGCGCTCGCGGTGCGCTCGCTGCTCCGCGAGGAGCTCCTCGCGGAGGGGGCGAAGGCCCTCGGCGATGGACAGGACGCGATCGAGGTAGTAGATCCAGACCACGCGCTGCTCGAGCTTCGAGATGTCGGCCGCGCGCGCGGTCGCGTCGAGCGCGTCGCGCGTCGCGCGCTCGCGCGCCTGCGCGCGGCAGCGAGCGCCTCCTCGAGCCGCGCGTTCGACTTGGTGCGAGCGGCGAGCGCCCTCGCGCGCTCGTCGAGCTCGCGATCGCGCCGCGGTGCGGCTCGGCGGCGCCGCGCCTTCGAGGAGCGCGCGCCTCCTCGAGCTCGGGCTCGCGCGCGACGAGGGCGTCGATCTCCCGCTCGGCGACGGCGAGGTCGCGCGTCCGCTCGTGGTCCCGGACCGCCTCCGCGAGCGCGGCCGCGCGCTCCTCGGCGTCGTGCGAGAGCACGCCGATCCGCTCGCCGTCCAACATCTCGAGCCGCTCGAGCTCGGCGAGCCGCTCGGGCGAGGCGTGCGCGAAATGCTTCGCGCGCTGGTCTTCCAGCACGCGCACGCGCTGATCCGCGTCGCGGCGCTTCTCCTCGGCGCGCTTTCGCATCCGGTCGTAGATCTCGAGGCCGAGGAGGTGACGCAGGATCTCCGTGCGCGCCGCGCCGCTCGATCCGAGGAACTTCGCGAACTGCCCTTGAGGGAGCACGACGGCTTGCGTGAACGTCTCGAACGGCATGCCGAGGAGCGACTCGACGCGCGCGTCCACGTCGCGGACGCGCGACGCGAGGTTCCCGGTCTCGTCCTCGAGCACGGCCGTGGTCGCTGCTCCGCGCCGGAGGCGCCGCGCCACCTCGTAGACCCGACCGCCGGAGCGGAACTTGAGCTTCACGCTCATCGCGTCGCGGCCCAGCGAGACGAGGCTCTGGCACGACTTACCCACGCGGACGACGCGCCCGAAGAGCGCGAACGTGATCGCGTCGAGGATGCTGCTCTTCCCCGTCCCGGTCGCGCCGCTGATGGCGAATTCGAGCGCCCCTGAAGTCCACGTGCGTCCGCTCGCGGAAGCACGTGAACCCTCCATGGAGAGCTCGAGCGGCCTCACGTGGCCTGGGCGACCTGGACGCGCCGGCGCACTCCGCCCGGAGCGCGCCGAACGCGTCCAGCAGCGCGGGCTCGGGCTCGCGCTTGCGCTGCGCGAGCACGTACGCGCCGTACACCTCGCGCGGGGTCAACGCGGGGCCGGCGGCGGCGGGGGCGACCTCCTCGGTCGCGGGCAGATCGACGCGAACCTCGACCGCGCGCGGAAACGCCTTGCGCACCCGCGCGGCGACGTCCGGATCCGGGCCGCGAGCGCGACCACGACGCGGCAGCCACGCGCGCTCGGCGAGCGCCACGTCGACACCGATCGCGCGATCCCCGACTCCTCGGCGACGCGCAGCGAGTCCGCGTCCAGCCGGAGCTCGTGGAGCGGGCGCGGTCCTTCGTAGGGGACGAGCGTGATGCGCGCGGGGAGGCGGGGCTCGGCGTCGATCACCACGAACGATTTCACGTCGCCCATCTCGCCGAAGTCGAGCTGCATCGGAGAGCCCGCGTACCGCGCGGGAGGGCCCCCGGAGATCTCCTGCGGTCGGTGGATGTGTCCGAGCGCGACGTAGTGGGCGTTCGGCGCGAGCGCCTCGGGGAGCGCGGTCCATTGCTCGGTGCAGTGCACGGCGCGCTCCGAGCGAGCGAGCACGGCGCCCTCGAAGTGCGTGTGCGCCATGAGGAGGTTCACCGCGTCCGCGCGGAACTCCTCGGCGAGGCGATGGATCGCGCGCCGCAGCTGATCGGCGTACCGCTGCCGGGCCTCGGTCTCGCCGCCCGCGACCTCGGCGGCGCGGAGGAGGTCGCCCACGCCTCGCGAACGGGAGCGCCGCGACGATCGCGCGCTTCCGCCGCGCCGAGTGATGACCTCGAGCACCGCCGGCTTTGGGCGCGGGCCCTGACACGGTGCGGACCCCGCGAGCGCGGTGAGCGCGCCCCACGCATCCATGCGCCCCGCGTGATCGTGGTTCCCCGCGATCACGACGCTCTCCACGCCGAGCTGTCCGACGCGCTTCAGGAACTGGAAGACGACGCGCTCGGCCTCCGGGGAGGGCGCGGCGTGGTCGAAGATGTCCCCGGTGACGAGGAGCAGGTCGACCTCCTCGCGCGAGAGGTACGCGGCGAGCCCCGAGAGCGCGGCCTCGAGCTCGTCCGTCCGCGCGAGGCCCTTCCACACCCTTCCCGCGTGCCAGTCGCTCGTGTGGACGATCCGCATGAGGAGATCGAGAGCTACTTCGGATCAGGCGGCGACGCGAGCGGCCCAAGCGCGGGCCTCAGTCGCCCTCCCAGTCCTCCCACTTCACGTCGAAGCGCGCGATGAACGCCTTCACGGCGACCCCGATCGTGGAGAAGAAGTACCGCTCGCCGATGCGCTGGCGGAGCTCGTACCGCTCGAGCCGATCCTTGACCGGATCCTTCATCTCCGCGAACGCGAGCTCGACCTCGCGCGCGGCGAGCTCGCCGTCGAGCTCGTGGAGCATCTCGGACGCGGTGGTGTCGACGTCCGTGATGGGCTCGGCGCAGACCACGACCCAGCGCGGGGGCGTGGGTGATTGATCGACGAGCGCGACGACGCGCCGGCGAAAGCTGTCCGCGTTCGCGAAGAAGAGCGGCGCGTCCCAGCGAAACAGGATGAGCCCGGGGACTTGCTTCGCGTCCGGGTAGCGCTTGAGGTCGTGGTAGCCCTTCACGCCCGCCGCGCGGCCGAGCACCGCGTCGTGCGGCCGCCAGGCGCTCTTCACGAAATCGAGGAGGGAGACGGCCACGGCCACCGCGATCCCGACGAGCACGCCGAGCGTCGCCACGGCCGCGAAGGCGACGAGGCAGAGCACGAAGTCGGAGCGACGCACGCGGTAGAACGTGCGCAAGACCTTGAGGTCGAGGATGTTGACCGCCGCCGCGATCACGATCGCCGCGAGCGCGGTCGTCGGCAGGTTGCTCGTGAGGGACGGGGCGGCGACGAGCAGCACCGAGATCGCGATCGCGCCCACGACCCCCGTGACCTGCGTGCGCGAGCCCGCGGCCTCCGCGACGGGCGTCCGCGAGGAGCTGCTGCTCACGGGGAACCCCTGGAAGAACCCCCCCGCGAGGTTCGCCACGCCGAGCCCCACGAGCTCGCGGTTGGGATCGGCGCGGTAGCCGTTCCGCGCCGCGAACGTCCGCGAGAGGACGCTCGTGTCGGCGAACGCGACGAGCGCGATCCCGAGCGCGGCGGTGACGAGCTCGCCGATCTCGTGGAGGCTGACGCGCGGCAGGGAGGGCAAGGGGACGCCGCGCGGCACGTGCCCGACGACGGAGAGCCGCGAGGACCAGCCGAACACCGAGACGGCGACGATCGAGAGGACGACGCCGACGAGGACCATGGGGAGCTTCGGCGCGAACGCCTTGCCCACGAGGACGAGCGCGAGGCAGGTCGCCCCGATGCCGAGCGCCTCGAGCTTGGTCTGCCCTCCGACGATCCCGAGGACGAGCCCGCGGGCGCCCTCGATCACGCCGTCCGCCTTCACCGAGAAGCCGAGGAGCTTCGGCAGCTGCGAGACGAGGATCGTCGCGGCGATGCCGTTCATGTACCCGACGCGCACCGGCTTCGAGAGGAGATCCGTCACGAACCCGGCCTTCGCCACCCCCGCGACGATGGAGAGGAGCCCCGTGAGCACCGCGAGGATGGACGCGAGCGCGACCGCCTTCTCGGGGTCGCCCGCGGCGGGCGCGACGACGGCCGCCGCGATGAGGGGCGCGAGCCCGGAGTCGGGGCCCAGCACCATGATGCGGGACGGCCCGACGACCGCGTACGCGAGCAGCGGGATGATCGTCGCGTAGAGCCCGTTGATCGCCGGCAGGCCCGCGGCGACCGCGTACCCCATCCCCGCGGGGACGAGGAGCGACGTGAGCACCAGGCCCGCGACCGCGTCGCGCACGAGCCACGCTTTCTTGTAGTGGCGGAGCACCCAGATCCCGGGCAGCCACGCGTAGGGTCCGCACGTCGGCGTTTCGGGGATCCCTTCCCCCGCGGCCGAGCCTTGGCGATGCCGGAGGCTCAGGGGCGCGTCGTCGGTCGAGGCGTCGAGGGGCAAGCCCCCATGAGAGCACCCGTACGCCCGATCGCGCTCGCCTTCGGCGCGCGGGCCGAGCGCGCCGCGCAACCGGCGCGCCGAGCGCACCCTTTGCACGCTCTCGCGGTGGGCTCGCCTCGAGTTTTCCGCGCGAACGTGCAGCCCTCGCGCGGCACGTCCGTTGGGTGACACATGGGGCGTCGCGGTGCTCCGCGGCCTCGTACCCGCTCATCTCGATCAGGAGTCGCGCTCGTGAGCAAGAAGCCTCTTCACAAGACCGTCGGTGATCTCATGAGCCGCGAGATCATCTCGATGCGCGAGACCGATCGAGCGGCGGCGGCGCTCCGAGAGATGAAGGTCTCGGCGATCCGCCACCTCCCGATCGTGGACGCCGAGGACCGCCTCGTCGGCATCGTCTCGGCGAGCGATTTGGTCGCTTCGGCGGGCCGAACGGACGACCCGGAGATCCGCACCATCATGACGCGGGACGTCCACACGGTGCGCGCGGACATGCCCGCGGAGCGCGCCGTGGCGACGATGATCGATCAGAAGTTCAATTCCATCCCCGTCGTCGGACCGGGCGGGGTGCTCGTCGGGATCCTCACCGCGACGGACTTCCTGGTCGTCGCGTACCAGGCCCTGACGGGGGCCCCGATCGTGCGCGAAACGGGCGAGCTCTGACGCAGCTGGGGTTGCTCGAGACGCACAGGTGACGCCGGGGGCGCTTCGGAACATCATCCGGGCGTGACGAGCAGCGCGGCGGCGCAAGGCGTGATCGGGCCCGGAAGCTGGGTCGCGGACTACCACATCCAGGGGGTGCTCGGCGTCGGCGGGAGCGGGACCGTGTACCGCGCCTCGAAGGCGATGGACGACACCGTCGTCGCGCTCAAGGTCATGAACGTCGAGCACGCGGACAACGACGGCGAGCGCCAGCGCTTCGCGCGCGAGGCGGAGATCGTCAAGCGCCTCGCGCACCCGCACGTCGTCGGGTTGCTCGATTACGGGTTCCACCGCGAAGGCGGTGACCGCGAGATCCCCTTCCTCGTCTTTCCGTTCCTCGAGGGGGAGACCCTCGAGAAGCGGATCGAGCGGGAAGGCGCGCTCGCGTGGAAGCTCGTCGGTCGGTTCGCGGAGCAGGCGCTCTCCGCCCTCGAAATGGCGCACGCGATGGGAATCGCGCACCGCGACATCAAGCCCGCGAACATCTTTTGCTGCCAGGGCGCGGACGGCGAGGTCATCCGCATCCTCGACTTCGGGACTGCGAAGATCACGGGAGACAAGCAGCCTCAGAACAACGAGGTGACGCGCGTCGGGATGCTCGTGGGGACGCCCCGGTACATGGCGCCGGAGCAGGCGAGGGGAGAGCCTCTCACGCCCACGGCGGACGTGTACGCGTTCGGGCTCGTCATGACGGAGATGTTGATCGGGCGCCCGCTCGTGACGGGCAACACGGACTTCGAGATCTACGTCGCGCAGGGGTCGGACAAGCCGCACGTCCTGCCGGACGCGGTCCTCGACTCCCCGTTCGCGACCGTGATCGCGCGCGCGATCGCGAAGCCGACCGAGGTGCGCTACCGCCTCGCGAGCCAGATGCTCGCGGACGTGCGCGCCATCGTGCAGCGCTTCCAGCAAGGCGAGTCGCGCCCCCTCGAGGCGGATCTCGAGGCGACGAGCTTCTTCGGCTTCGAGCCCGTGATCGAGGCGCCGAGCGAGTCCGCGCAGAAGCTCCGGACCGCGTTCAACGCGATCGCGAACCGCGCACCAGCGTCCGCTCCCAAACCCGCGCCCGCGCCGGTGCCCAGTCCGGCGTCCCAGCCCGCGCCGCAGCAGCCTTCCCCACAGGGACAGCCGCACCCTTCGTTTACGGAGCAGCAGCAGCCGTCGCCCACGAGCCAGCCCAACGCGTCGCAGGCCCCGCCGGCGCAGTCCTACGTCCAGCAGCAGGCGCAGCAGCAGCCGTCCGCGCAGCCGCCGTACGCGCAGCCGCCGTACCCGCAGCAGCCGTCCAGAGAGCGGTATCCTGCACAACCACCGTACGCCCACGCGCAGCAGCCGGCGCAGCCCTATCCTCAGCAGCCGAACCCGCCGCCGTCCTCGGAGCGGCACGCGCAGCAACAGCAACAGCAAGTCTACGCGCAGCAGCCGTACGCCCAGCAGTCCTACATGCAGCAACCGTACGCGGCGCCGCCCTACGCCCCGGCCCAGGCGCCGCAAGCGGCAGCGCCCCCACCACCGCTCGCGGTGCCTGTCGCGGCGGCCGCGCCGGTGCGCTCGAACGCGTGGTTCGTTTGGCTCCTCATCGGGCTCGCGATCGTCGGTGGTGGAATTGGAGCGATTGTCTACTTTGTCTTGCTCCGGCGCTGAGGAGCGCCGGCCAACCCGGGAGGTACGTCGCGAGCTCCCGACGCTGTTGCGCGAGCTTCACTCGGGCTCCGTCCCCGTGTTTCCGTGGGGCTCCGGACCATCTCCGCGGCCCCGCGCTTCGAGCCAGAAAGGAGAGCGCCAGCCGAGCGCTCCATCGGCCCAGTCCTCTCCTGGACTCGCGCCTCGAACCAGACAGAGAACCACGTGTGGTCTCGGAGACAGTCGCCGGCAGGCGATGCGTCTCCGAGCCACGACGCGCGGCCGTCGGTCGACCGCTCAACCCATCGAATAGAAGAACTCCTCGCGGACGATCTTGTCGCCCTCGAGGGTGAAGAGTCCGACCTCATCCAACTTGAGACGTCGGCCGCTCGGCTTGTTCGTGACGTCGTAGAAGAACCGGACGATGAACCGCTGGCCGTTCGGCCACGGCCCCTCGACCTTCGCCTCGTGGATCTCGTGATCCGCTTGCCACTTCTTGCTCTTCTCGGCGACCGCAGCCGTCCCCTGGACCTCCGGGCTCTGGCCGGGCGGTGCGCCCGCCTCGACGCTGACGATGTTCGGCGAGAACAGCGTGGTGAGGATCTTCTCGTGGTCGTGGGCGCGGCAAAGCTCGACGTACTGCTTCGCGATATCCATCGTCGTCATCGTGACCTCCTGGGTGGGGCGCGCGACGATGCGCACCGCTCGCAGGCCCGTCAACCGCCAGGCCGCCAGCGCCCCGTCAAACCTGTCGCCCGTCTGTCAGGATCTCCTGCGTCGCGACCTCCTGCGAGAGCGCCGAACGGTCGGTGCTCTAGGAACGCGGAGCGCGCTGGTCAGGGCCTCACGTAGACCTCGAGGCGGCGCTTCGTGAACGCGAACGCGTTGCCGTGGAACGTCCAATCCGGCTCGCCCGTCGTCGCGCTCCCGATGCCGATGTCGATGGTGCCGCCGTTCGACCACGAGTTGAACCCAATCGCGGTGCTCGACCCCACGTGGACCTGCATCGACCCGTAGCAGGCCGCGCCGCCGCCAGGATCGTCGTCGGTGTCGTAGCTCCCGTCCGCGCCGGGGGTGTAGCAGTCGGCCCAGAACTCCAGCGCCCCCGTCGCGGGTGAGGTGATCGAGGGCTGGTTCGGCGCTGACGATGCGACCAGGACGTTCGAGATGGGGATGTCCCACGTCCACGTCGTCGGGACACCGAGGAGCGCGGCGTTCGCTGTGAACGCATCCATCTCGACCCACACGTCTTGATCGTCGAGGACGAGTCGGTACGCGACGCGGGTGTACGCGCCAGCCTGCGTGGCGTTGTCGATGTCGTACGGGACGTCGGCCGGCGCGTTCCAGTCGGCGGCCGTCGGGACGTCGAGTCCGTAGACGATCTCGTAGGCGCACCCTGGACCCGCCGTCCCCGGCGCGCACGCGGTCGCGCAGTCAGGCCCCGACCAACCGAACGCACAGACGCATCGCGCCTCGCCGCTCGCGTCGTCACACGCGCCGTGGACGGAGCATGTGCTCGGCTGGCAGGCGGGCGCGCACGTCCCGTCGTCGTTCTTGTCCTGGTAGCCCGCGGCGCACGCGAGGCAATCCGCGCCCATGTAGGGCGCGCTGCACACCCCGCAATCGGCGCCGTCGAAATGGCCGTCGCAGACGCACGTCGGCGCGCCGGCGTGATCCTCGCACACGCCGTGCATCGAGCAGGTGACGCTCGCGCACGGGTCCATCGACGCTCCGCTCGTGCTCGTCGAAGCGGTGACGGAGGACGCGGAGGTCGATGCGGAGCCCGTCGCTCCGCCCCCGGTGCCGGCGTCGAGCGAGGACAGGTCGATGAGCGAGCAGGCGGGGGTGCACAACCCGACGGCGCTGGCGACGGCCCACCGAAGCGCGCGGAGGAGCGACACACGGGTAGGTTACACCGAACCTCGGGCGCCGACGCGGCGCGAGCGCACCCCCGCCTATGCGATGAGGTTCGCGCGGTGAGCGTAGCTCACGATGTCCGCGATCGACGAGGCCGAGAGCGTCTCCTTCACCTTCATCAGGTGGCCGCTGATCGTGCCAGGCGTGAGATCGAGCTCGGCGGCGATCTCCGTGACCGTGCGGCCGTGCACGACGAGCGTGAAGACCTGGTACTCGCGCGCCGTGAGCCGCTCGTGCGGTGGCCGTTCGCCGCCCTTCGAGAGCAGCTGATCGGCCACGACGTCCGTCACGTACTTCCCGCCACGCGCCGCCTTGCGGATCGCAGCGAGCAGCTCCTCTCCGGAGCGGTCCTTGGAGAGGTACGCGGCCGCGCCGGCGCGCAGCACTTGGACCCCATACTGCTCCTCGCCATACATGGAGAGGACGACGATCGCGAGCTCCGGCCGGGACGCCCGGACCCGTCGCAGCGCCTCGAGCCCGCTCACGCGTGGCAGGGAGACGTCGAGGATCAGCACGTCCCAACCCTCGCCCTCCTCCTCGGCTCGGCGTACGAGCGCGCGCCCGTCGGCCACCTCGCCGACGACGCGCATGTCGGTCTCGGCGTCGATGATCCGCTTCAGGCCATGGCGAACGACCTCGTGATCGTCTGCGAGGAACACGCGGATCATGGCGCGACGTCGCCCAGGCGAAGGGGAAGCGACACCTCGACCACCGCGCCGCCCGCCTCCCCGCACGAGAACTTCGCGACGCCGGAGAGGGCGCCGGCGCGCTCTCGGATCCCGATCAGGCCGACGCCCGTCCCCCCCGACGGATCCGCTGCGCCGTCCTCCGAGACCGCGTTGCCGTCTCGGATCGAAAAGCCGATCCCATCGTCGGCGACGCGCAGATCGAGCGAGGCCTCTCGCGCATGGAGCTCGATCGACACGCGGCGCGCGCGCGAGTGCCGAACGACGTTGGTGAGGGACTCTTGGAGAATCCGGAACGCCGCCGTCGCGACGTCCTCGTGGACGGAGTCGAGATCGCCGCTCGTGACGAGCTCGTGCTCGAGGTCCGCGCGCCCGACGACGTCGTGGAGCAGCGCCTCGGCGCCGCCCGCGAGCCCGACGTGATCGAGCGCGGCGGGCCGCAGCTGCGAGACGACGTGACGCGTCGTCGACGCGGCCCGCATGACGAGCGCCTCGAGCTCCTCGAGGTTCGCGTCGATCGACCCAGGCTGCTTCGCGTAGCGCTGCTTCAAGAACGTCAGCGCGTAGCGTAGCGCCGTGAGCTCCTGGCCGAGCTCGTCGTGGAGTTCGCGCGCGACGCGAGTGCGTTCGTCCTCCCGCGCCCGCTCGCCCACGTGCACGAGGCGACGCAGCTCGCTCGTCTGCGCGCGGACCCTCGCGTCGAGCGTGGCGCCGAGATCGGCGAGCGCGCGCGCCCCGCGCGCGGCGCGACGCCCAGCGAGGAATCCGCGCTGGACGAGCCGGAAGATGACGTCTCCGGCGACGACGGCCGCTGCCGTGAGGAGCACGACGAACGTCGTCGTGGGCGCGATCCAAGCACGCGCGAGCGGGGCCTGCGTCCCGAACGCGAAGCCGCAGAAGAGCGAAGCGGCGATCGCGAGCCCGTACGCGACGCGCCGACCGAGGCCGACGACGGGGACGAGCGCCCAGCTCAACACGGGGTAGCTGCAGTGGATCCAGGGCGCGTCGAGCCCGCCCGCGCGTCCCAGGAACACGCCGACGGCCGCGACGCCCACGATCGTCGCCCCCGCCATGACGGCCGTCGGCGAGCGGCGGAGCGGCGTCCATCGGTGGATGGCATAGGCGGCCGCCAGCGCGCCGAGGTGGACGAGCCGGAGGGCGCGGAGATCCGCGGCGGCGGCGAGGTGCCCGAACACGAGCGGGTCGACGGCGAGCGAGACCACCGAGAGCACGCCGATGAGGAGCCCCATCGCGAGGGCGTTCCGCGCGGTCACGGCGCGGGCGTAGGCCTCGAACGCGACCTCGTCCGGGGCGTCGAGGTCCATCGGAGCGTGCTCCGGCATCCATCGACCGAGGACGAGGCTGGTCAGCGATCGGGTCATGCGCCGCGCGAACCCGAGCTTCTCACGTCCGGCGGCGGGCGTCGCGGCGTCGACCGGGAACGACCCAACATTGTTTGGGCTCGACTCCAACCCTCCTCCGTTCAACGGGCCGGCGCGAAGGCCGACGCTCCGAGCCGATGAAGACCTTCGATGCGCACGTCTACCGCGAGCTCAACGTCATCGCCGGGCGCGAGGTCCGCGCGCGCGGTGCCGGAGAGTGTTGCACCCGGCCGAGCTCGTCCACGAGGCCTATCTCCGGCTCGAGCGCGCGGTCGGCTGCGCGGCGCTCGCGCGGGATCACCTCCACGCGCTCGCTGCGCGGATCATGCAGCAGATCCTGAGCGACCGAAGCCGCCGTCTGCGGGCGCAGAAGCGCGGCGCGGGCGCGCCGGCCGCCCATTTGATCGAGGAAGAGACGGCGGACCGAGCGGATGGAATGTCCGTCCTCGTCGCGAGCGACGCCCTCGACGCCCTCGCGCGGGCGGACGGGAGGCGGGCGAGGATCGTCGAGTTGCGAGTGTTCGGCGGCCTCGGCGTGAAGGACACGCGCGCGAGCTCGGCGTCTCCAGCAGCACGGTCGAGAAGTGGAGCGCGGCGAGGGCGTGGCTCCACGAGGCCCTCGCCGCCTAGAGCACCGACCGGCTTGAATCGCCGTGGTATTCGCGCGATTTCAGGTGCGATCCACACGGCCTCGTCGCTGTGCTCCTCAGATTGTCAGCAGCAGTCTTCCGGTGCGCGCTCCTCGGGCGCGCGCCTCCCACCCAAACTCCCGCGAATCCACCGCTGATTCAAACCGGTCGGTGCTCTAGTCGAACCGGTCGGTGCTCTAGCGAAGCCGGGGGCTCAGCGCACCTTCGCGGCGATCTCGTCGAGCCTCGCCTCGAGCTTCGCGATCCGATCGGCCTGGGCGTCGAGCTTGGCTTGCTGCGACTTGACCGCGTTCACGAGCAGGTAGGTGATCGCGCCCGGGTCGACCGTGAGGTAGCTGCCCTCTCCGAGCCGGTAGCCGTCCTCGACCATGTACGGGGCGGCTCGCTGGAGCTCCTGCGCGAGGACGCCGACGTAGTCGCGATCGGAAGGGAGCCCGGTTCCCTCCCGGTACCGGAACCAAACGGGGTGGATCTTCTCGAGCACGTCGATCCCGTCGTCGAAGTCGCTGATGCCCGTCTTCAGCCGCTCGTCCGAGATGATCGACCACGTCGCCGTGCCGGGCTTCGCGGCGGGGCCGTTCACCTCGAGCCTGAATTGCGGGTTCTTCTGCGCGATCCCGACGTACCCCGCCCGCGTGACCGTGAGCCATTCAGGGCCGCCGATGTTGTCTGTCGCGACGGACCAGCGCACGTCGGATACGCCTGTGCCGCTCAGCCCGGTGAAGAACTCGGCGTCGGCGTTCTGGTAATGGATGGTTGTGTGGTTGCTCCCGGTCGCGACGATCGACATCAGCGTCGTCGTGTTGGCCGCGCTCAGCGTCAGCAGATTGTCCGGTTGGAGCCCGCCGATGCCGACGCCGTTGCCGTTGTCCACGAGGAGCGAGTCCACCCCTGTCGTCGCGCTCCCGAACCGGACGAGGTGATCGACCGTGCCGCTGATGTTCGCCGATCCATCCGCCCCCGGCGGCCCCTGCGCGCCGTCCGCGCCGGGCGGCCCTTGCGGCCCGTCGGCCCCTTGCGGCCCAGCGACTCCCTGCGGGCCGGCCTCTCCCTCCGGGCCGAGGGGACCGGCCGGACCCGCGATCCCCTGTTCGCCCTGCGGCCCCTCGGGTCCGCGCTCGCCTTGCGTGCCGCCGTCGCATCCTGCGGTGAGTGAACAAGCCAACAGCGGGACGAGGAACCACCTCGACTGGAACATGATGGAGACTCCTTCTGGCCGCGAATCGCCGCCGTCCCCCTTCACGCAAGCCGCGGCTGGAACCCGTAATCGGTCCGACCTTTCCTTCGAACGTGATTGGCCCATGACTCCGCGGACTGGACGCGCCAACGTTCATGCACGAGCGGCGTCGCGGTCCCCTCGCCTCTGAATGCAGCGGACAGTGACAGAAAAGGACGGGAAGACAGAGGCCCGGAGGAGCAGAAGGTCGTTCCGCTTCTCCGAACCGTCCTCCCATCCTCCCGTCTCCCTGCTTTCTGGTTCTCCTGGTGACCGAGATCACGCTCGATGATTTGGATCGCCGAAAATCACGCCTTCCAGGCCGCGGCGTGCTTCTGCGCGAAGACGGCGAACGGCGTCGCCGGCCTGCCGGTGAGCTTCTCGAACGTGTCGTTGGTCGCCGCCGCGTACCCCGCCTTGTCGATGGCGTGGAGCTCCATCATCGCGTCCGTCATCCACGCGGGGGCGCCGAAGTCGAGGAGCGCCTTGCGCGCGGCCGCCTCGGGGACGTCCACGTAGCGAACGCCGCGCCCGGCGGCCTCCGCGATCGCCGCCGCCGCTTCGGCGATGGAGATCGCCGCGGGGCCGGTCAGCTCGTACGCCTTTCCTTCGTGGCCGCTCGACGTGAGCGCGAGCGCGGCGACCTCCGCGATGTCTGCGCCGGCGATGAAGCTGCACCGCGCGTCCCCCCAAGGGAGGTAGATCGTCCCCTCCTTGTCGGGCCCGTAGAAGTTGATGAAGTTCTCGAAGAAGTTGTTCGGGCGCAGGAACGTGTAGGGAATGCCCGAGGCCTCCACGTGCTTCTCCACGGCGCGATGCCAGCGCCCGAGCTGGATGCCGGGCTCGATGTCGCAGCCAATCGCGGACAGCTTGACGATGCGCTTCACGCCCGCGCTCTTCGCGGCATCGATCAAATGAGACGCGAGCTCGACCTGCTTGTCGCTGAACGGGGTCACCAAGAAGAGTCGCTCCACGCCGTCGAGCGCGGGCGCGAGCGTCTCGCGACGGTCGTATTCGAAGTCGACGGTGGAGACGTTCTTCGCCTTCGTCTTCGCTTCCTTTCCGCCGCGCACCGCGGCGCGGACGGCGACGCCGTCCCTCCCTGCGAGAGCAGCGACGACCTGCGATCCAATCGTTCCGGTGGCGCCTGTGACGAGGATGGTGGTGGACATGACGGGTCTCCTTGGTGGCTCCGTGTGGGCCGCCAAGATGGGGCGTTCGTGCGGCCTCCGCCAACGCGAAGTATGCATGCGGCCCATGAAGCGCGTTCATCTCGGGGGCGTGGACCTGAACCTGCTCGTCGTGCTCGACGATCTGCTCGAGACGCGCAGCGCGAGCGCGACGGCGAGGCGCCTCGGTCGAACGCAGTCCGCCGTGAGCCACGCGCTCTCGCGGCTCCGGTCGACGTTCGACGATCCGCTCTTCACGCGCGTCGGCGCCTCGCTGCGGCCGACGCCGCTCGCGGAGCGCGTCGCGGCGCCGCTGCGCGCGGTGCTCGTCGACACTCAGGCGCTCGTCAACCGCTCGCGCGCGGTCGATCCCGCGAGGCTCGTTCGCACGTTCACCCTCGCCTGCACGGACTTCGCCGAGATCGTGTTGCTGCCCTCGCTCATGCCCCGCCTGCGGGTCGAGGCACCCGGGGTGACGGTCGTCACCCGCGCGCTCGGCGCCGAGGTGGAGCAGGCGCTGATGTCGCGCGACGTCGACCTCGCGTACGGCACACGCTTTCGGCCGCTGAGCGGCATCCAGGAGGAGGCGGTGGCGTACGAGGACATGCGGGTCCTCCTTCGGCGAGGGCACCCCGCGACGAAGGCGCCGCTCACACCGAAGAGCTACGCTGCGCTCGACCACGTCCTCGTGACGCCGCGCGGGCTCCCGGGTGGCGCGGTCGATCGCGCGCTCGAGCCGCTCGGACTCACCCGAACCGTCGTCCTTCGATTGCCTCACTTCGTCGCGGCCGCGCTCGTCGTCGCGCAGACGGATCTCGTCGTGACGCTGCCCGAGGGCGTCGCCCGGCGAGTCACGGCGATCGCCGACCTCGAGGCGCGCCCACTCCCCTTCGAGATGCCGGGCTTCACGTTCAAGGTCGCCTACGCGTCCTCGCTCGCGGAGGACGCGCAGCACGCATGGTTCCGCCGGCTCGTGATCGAGGCCGCGAAGTGAGCCGGGGGACGTTCGGAGGTTCTGTCCACGACGCCCCGTTGGGGCGGGCGTGGAATTCCGCGGAGGACCGCGGCTGAATCGAGCGCCTACGGCGCGCCCGGGAATTCTACGAGCGACGTTCAAAAGGGATTGCTTCGGACTCGGACGCGAGGCGAGAGGACCAAGCCCCATGGAGATCCTCGCCGAGTCTGCGCCGCCCGTCTCGATCCCCCGCATCCGGACGGCGCGCTTGCTGCTCCGTGAGTTCCGCCTGTCTGACTTCGACGCGTTCGCGTCGAACCTCATGGACCCCCTCGCGACGGAGTTCCTGAGCCCCGTCACCGACCGCCGCACCGCGTACCGGTTGTTCGTCGGTGGCCTCGGTTACTGGCTCCTCGACGGGACGGGCTGGTGGGCGATCGAGCTCGCCGCGACCGGCGCGTTCGTCGGTTCGGTGGGGGCGTTCTACCGCGAGCGCCCGTGCGATCTCGAGCTCGGTTGGTCGGTCGTGAGGAGCCATTGGCGGATGGGCATCGCGAGCGAGGCCGCGGCGGCGGCCCTCGAGTTCGGCTGGACGCGCCTCGGCGCGACGCGGGCGATCGCCCACATCGACGGGCGGAATATCGCGTCCGTGGGCGTGAGCGAGCGCATCGGGATGCGCTTCGAGGGGGACGTGGACTTCTTCGGCGAGCCGACGCGGCGGTACGCGATCGAGCGGCGAGGCGCGATCGTGGATGCTTGACGCGCGTCGGCGACCCGTGGACTGCACTCTCGCATGACGATCGAAGGAAAGACGTTCCTCATCACGGGCGGGACCGAAGGGATCGGCAAGGCTGCCGCGACGGAGTTCGCGAAGCGCGGGGCGAAGCTCGTCCTCGTCGGGCGAAACCCGGAGAAGACGGACCGAGTCGCGCGCGAGCTCGAGGCCGCGGGTCGAGGCGAAAAGGTCGAGACGATCCACGCGGATCTGTCGAGGCTCGCCGACATGCGCGCCGCCGCCGCGAAGTTCCTCGAGACCCACGATCGGCTCGACGTGCTGGTGAACAACGCCGGCGCCGTGTTCTTCGATCACCAGCTCACGGCGGACGGCTACGAGATGACGTTCGCGCTGAATCACCTCTCGTACTTCGTCGTCACGAACGCGCTCCTCGGCGTCCTCGAGCGGACGCCGGGCTCGCGCGTCATCTCGACGTCGAGCGGCGCGCACGCGTCCGGTCGGATCGACTTCGACCAGATCGCGAAGCGCCCGGGCAAAGGGGCAGGGTTCCGCGTCTATTGCGATTCGAAGCTCGCGAACATCCTCTTCACGCGCGAGCTCGCGCGGCGCCTCGCGGACAAGGGCGTCGCGGTGAGCTGCTTCCACCCGGGGTTCGTCCAGACCGGCTTCGCGAAGAACAACCAGGGGCTCTTCGCCTCGCTGATCGGGTTCGGTGCGTCCCTCTTCGCGCGCACCCCGGAGAAGGGCGCGGAGACGCTCGTCTGGCTCGCCACCAGCCCCGACGCTGCGAAGCCCGACGGCGAGTACTTCTTCGACATGAAGGTCACCCGCACGCGGCCCCTCGGGAACGATCGGGCGCTCGCGAAGAAGCTCTGGGCGTTCACCGAAGAGCTCGTGGCCTGAGCTCTGCGCGGCTCAGCGGCGGACGCGCGCGAACGGATCGTCCTCGGGCGGCTCCACCGCTTCGGACGCGCGCGTCGCCCACCCCGGGAACGGGAAGCGCAGCAGGAGGGGCGTCGGGATCTCGGGCTGCGCGACGATCATCGTGCCCGGCTGGAGGAACGCCGCGCGGAGCTTCGCCGTGCGCCCGAGCCACCCGTACTCGCCCCGCTCCGCCTCGGCGCTGTCGAGCCGTCCGACGATCCGCAGGGACGCGTTCGCCACCACGCGCCGAGCGACCTCGCTCGCGGTCTGCTGCGCGCCGACGAGCGAGACGCCGAGCGAGCGACCTCGCTCGGCGATGTCGAGCAGCACCTCGCGGATCGGGCTCCACCCGTCCCGCGGCGCATACTTGTTGAGCTCGTCGAGCACCACGAAGAGGAGGGGCTTCGATCGGCCGAGCCGCTCCTTCTCCTCGAGCGCCCGCTTCAGCACCACGCCCACGACGAACATCTGCGCGAGGGAGTGCAGCCGGTGGATGTCCACCACGGTGACCTGGCGCCGGCTCCAATCGATCTCGAGGCCGGTCGCGGACGCGTCCCCGCGCACGAGGTGGCCCATGTGCATCGCCGCGGCGTGGAGCCTCCGTCGAAACGCGTCGAGCGTGCCCGACGCCGCGCTCCGGACCATGCGATCGAGCGCGTCCGAGTCGAGGAGGTCCACGAGGTCGGAGAAGCTCTCGATCCGCGTGTCCTCGACCACGATCCCGGGATCCTTCGGGTCCCCCACCTCGGAGGCTTGCTCGAGCACGCGCTCGACGCGCGCGATGACGAACGACACCTGCGCGCGCGCGTCCTCGGCCTCCGCGAACGCGAACCGCAGGAGCCGATCCCGAGCGAACGCGCGCATCGTCCACACGTACGGCCGCACGCCCTCCTGGCGCCCCCCGGTGTCCGGCATGGGTGTGCTCTTCGGCGCGCCTCGCCGCGCGGGCGCATAGATCCCGACGCTCTTGAAGGGACCGGCGGGGAGCCCGAGCCGCTCGTAGCCGCGGCGCGCCTCCTCGTCGAGCCGCGCGTTGGGGCGATCCAGCCACAGGAGATCCTCTCCCTTCACGTTGAAGACGAGCGCCTTCGAGTTGATGGCGTCCGCGCCGAGCGCCGCGCCGTTGAACAGGGAGTAGAGGAGGAACGTCGCGTACGACGTCTTCGTCGCGACGCCCGAGATCCCGCTGATCGAGGCGTGCGCGCCGCGCGTCCCGTCGACGAATTCCAGGTTCGCGAAGAGGGCCTCCCCGCTGCGCGACAGGCCGATCGCGAGCTTCTTCTCCATCCGATCGAACGACAGCGCCTGCGCCAGCGCCTCGCCTCGGACCACGCTCACGCGGTCTCCGGGGTGGGGCGGCACGAACACCTCGGGGTCGATCCGGGTGATCTGCACGTGCGCCGCGTACGAGACCTCCACGGGCAGGAGCCCCTCCGCCGCGCGGAACGCGTCGCCGTCGAACGACGCGCCCTCGTAGCGCTTCCGCACCACGTCCACGACGCCGTAGAACCGAACGAGGCCCTCCGGGCCGGCCGTCTCGATCACGACGAGGTCGTCGAGCTGCACGTGCTTCCCCTCGTCCACGCCGACGAAGAGCTCGAGCGGCGTCGCGTCCACCGAGCCGAGCACGCGCCCGACAGGAGTGATCCCGCCGTCCTTCTCGGCGGCCTCGGCGATCCTCGCGCCTCGCTTCCCCTTCACGCCGCCTCCGACGCGAGCCATGCGCCGAGCCGCCTTCGGACGAGCCTCCGGTCCCCGAGGAGCCGCCGCAAGCGCGCCTCGAGCGCGCCGATGGGCAAGAGGTTCTGGGGGGATCGCGGGTCTCGCGCGCGCGACGGGGCGAAGCGTGGGAGGCGCGTCGCGGACTCGTCCGCGATCGCGCGCGCCTCGTCGAGCGGCGTCACCGCGTCGATCTCGAGCCGCGCGAGACCGGCGAACGAGGAGTCCCCGCGCCCCGGCTCGGAGAGCCGCACGAACCACGACCACCTCGAGAAGCCCGCGGGCGCCCGGATCGCGAAGAGCGGCGAGCGCGTCCCGACGGAGAGCGCGGGCAGCGCGGCGACGCGGTCGCCCACGTACAATTTGTAAAGTCGCTTGACGAATCCGACGACGCGGCCGCCCGCGGTCGGGCGGTGGTCCCCCGCACCCCCGAAGGAGAGCGGCCCGTCGGCGACGACGAGCGCGCCGAGCCCCGCGGACGCGCGGGCGACCCGCTCTTCGCACGCGCGCATCGCCCGCTGGATCGCGCGCAGCGGGGCGTCCGCGTCGCCCTCCTCGGCCGACGCGTTCGCGTAGTCGAGCCCGACGCGCGCCTCGCGCGCCGGGAGGCGTACGTCGCCGCCGGTGCAGAAGAGGCGCTGGATCTCCATCGCGCCCCACGCCGCGCGTCCGCCCGACACGACGACCGTGCCCACCGCATACGCGCCGAACGCCCCGTGGATGGGGCGTCGCACGGGCTCGCCGTAGAGCGAGTCGAAGACCTCGCCGGGCCCGCGCTGGAGGAGGACGCGCGCGTCGACGCGGCGCACTCCATCCACGAACACGAGCGGATCGGAGGCTCCCGCTCGGGTCGGCGTGAGGGGAGCCCACGACCCACCCACCTCGACCGCGGTGTCGACCTCGGCGGCGTCCGCCTCGTCGTCGCTGTCGATGGGGAGCTCGGAGCCGTAGTCCGCGTCCCAGGGGTCGAGGCGGACGTCGTACCCCCCGAACGCTCGGACGCCCCGCGCCTCGTTCGGGATCATGGCTTCATGCACTTGCCCGCTTGGTCGGGGTACGCGGGCTTCGTCATGCTGCAGACGAGCCCTGGCTCGCACATGAACGCGGCGATCCCTCCGCAGATCTCGCCCTCTTTCGACAGCTTCTTTCCCGCGGGAGAGGACGGCGTCGGGGTCGCGGACGACGACACGGGGGGCGCCGACGCGGGAGCGGACGCGGTGACCGTCGGCGTGGGGGTCGGTGGGGTCGTCGCCGTCGCGCTCGAGGTCGTCGCGCCGCTCGTGCTTCCCTCCGTCCCGGGCGGATCCTGAGGGCCTCCGCAGCCGGTGAGGATCGCGAGGACGGAGGCGCCGAGGAAGAACGTGCGGGTTCGCATGCGGCGCACTCTGTCGCGGACCGGCGCGAAAGGGAAGCCGTGTCCGGGAGCCGCTCGAGCGCGCGGGTCGACGGATCAGATGCCGGGCGGACACGCGCCGACGATGGGCGCCGAGGGCTGACCCGTCATCGACGGGAGCGTGATCGAACACGTTCCATCCGCGTTCTTCATCACGCCGGGGATCGCCGTCGCCGTCTGACCGCCGGTCGTCCCGGGCGTGGTCGTCGTGGGTGCGGGCTGCGTGTAGGTGGGCTGCGGCTGCGCGTAGGGCTGCTGCTGGTAGGGCTGCTGCTGATACGGCTGCTGCTGGTAGGGCTGTTGCGGGTACTGCGCCGGCTGCTGCTGGTCGTCCTTGCACGCGGCGAGGAGAACGAGGCCCATCGGGATGACGAGAGGAAAGAGCTTCCGCATACCCTCATGACTACACCACCTCGGGGGCTTCGGCACCGCCGAAGCACGGCGTGGCGGGGGTGCGTCAGTCGAGCGGGCGGAGCGCGAAGAACTCCTTCAAGAGGCCCGCCTTCGGCTTCGCGCCCGGCCCGGCCTCGGCCGCCGCGCAGCTCTCGGCGGGGCCCACGCCCTCGAAGGCGGCGGGCCTTCGATCGGTGCGGACGGCGAAGCCCGTGTGCTCCGTCGTCACGAACAGCTCCATCGTCGCGCCGTCGCTCATTCGAAGTACACGGACGCGCGTCTCGCCCTTCGGCACCCACGCGACGAGCGCGCCGCTCGGCGACGGCCAGGTCGTGGATGTTTCGCTGAGATCGGCGGCGGGCCAGGTCGCCGTCGACGCGCCGCCCTCGCCCGTGAGGGTGAGCGTGCCGTTCGTCGCCTCGACGATCTCGTGACCCGTTCCCCACGAGACGAAGCTCCCCTTGAGCTCTCGCTGCTCCGCGCCTTTCGCCGCGTCGTACACCTTGCGGCCCACCACGAACGACGCGCCGTCCGGGCTGAAATGGACGACGCGCGCGTCGCCGTTCCCGAACTTCACGCCGCTGATCTTCGCGAGGAGAGCGCCGTCGTCCGCGCTCCAGAGGAGCACCTCGTCGGCCGACGTCAAAAGCGCGATCGTGTGCCCGCCCGGCGCGAACCACACGAGATCCGCGCTCATGTCGACCTTCTTCGGACGGTCCTTCAGGTCGACGATCTTCTTCGCCGTGACCGCGTCCACGATCGAGGCGCTCTTGTCGTTGATGACCGCGACCTTGTCGCCCCCAGGAGAGACGGGCACGAGCCAGTCCGGGCCCGCGAGCGCCGACAAGCTGTGCTTCTCCTTCAGCGTCTTCGCTTCGAGGAACGCGAGCTTCCAGTCCGAGTTCTCCCGGAGGACGACCGTGCCGTCCGCGGAGAGGACGGACGCGGCGACCGTGTGCCCCTCGCTGTAGGGGAGCCGGGCGAGCTCTTTGCCCGAGGGGAGCTCGAGGGTCACGACCTCGGCCGCGCCGCCCCCGACGACGCCGAGCTTCCCATCCCGACTCACCGCCGCGGACACCGGGAAGATCGCCCCGTTCAGGAGCCTCGACGTACCCCCATCGAGATCTCCCACCACGAGCGTCCGGTTCGTCGTGCCCTCGGTCCCTGCGATGAGCACGGTCTTGCCGTCGCTCGAGTACGCGAGGACGAGCCGCCGCTCGGGCTCCTTCGCGTACCCGAGGTCGAACCCGGCCGTGCGCGCGCCCCGCTCGAGGTTCCACACCTCCACCGATCCATCCCTGATGGGCTCGTCATGGACGGACGCGTCCGGCACCGCGCCCGCGGTGAGGAGCCACTTGCCGTCCGGGCTCCAGCCCGCCCACGTCGCCGGGCGGAGCGGGCACTTCGCGAGCGCGGCGACCGGCGCGCTCGCGCTCGGGGCCGGTGCGGGCGTCGAAGCCACGGAGGGCGGCGGCGGCGGCGCGGATGTCGCGCTCACCGAAGCCGTCGGCGGAGGAGGCGGCCAGGGATCGCCACAGGCGGTGAGCGCCACGGCGAGGGCCGACAGCCAGCGGGGGGAGGACGTTCGTCGAGTCATCGGAGAGCGCATCCTAGAGCACCGATCAGGTTCGGTGCTCGAGAGCCCCGAACCGGTCGCAGCTGGCGCATTTTTCGGCGATTTAGGACCGGATCAGGCGGCCGGCACCGACGGCTCCAAAAATATCACTGCTCAAATAGTTGGCCCATCTGCACGGTCTGTGGCGGTGGTCCCTGGATGCAGCGCGAAGATGCCCGCAGGGACCTCGAGGTCACCCCGGCCCCGCTCAGCGTCGAGCCCGCTCCGCCGTCGGCGGTCGGCGCGACCTCCGAGCGAACCCCGTCGAAGCCTGGATCGTCGAGGTGGATCCCCGCGGTGACCGTCGTCGGCACCGTGGCGCTCATCGTCACTTCGCTCACGGATGTGGGACGAAGTGCGACGGACCGCCTGCGCGACTCGCTGCCGAAGCTCGGCGTCCGCGACGCGGTCGCCGCGCCGGCCGTGCGGGAGGAGTCGCCCGAGACCTCCGAGACGACGATGGAGGAGTCCGCGCTTGCGAACCCCGATCGCATCGACGCTCTCCTCGACGAGACGCCCGATCCGGACGTGGCGGTGGACGCGCGCGCGCCGGGCGCCGCCCCCGACGCGCCCCGGACGCCGATCGCGTTCGACCGCACGGGCCACGTCTCCGTGCCGAACGGCTACCTGGTCTTCCCGTCGACGTTCGAGACGTACGACGGCGGGTACGACGTCCTGATCCACTTCCATGGCAACCCGCTCGTGGTCGCGGAGAGCGCCGAAGTGGCGAAGCTCAACGCCGTGGTCGTCATGATCAACGGCGCCGGACGAGGCGGCTACGAGGAGGTCTACGGGAGCCGCCCAGGCCTCTACGAGGAGCTCCTCGCGGCGATCGATCGGGGCCTCGCGTCGCGGGGCATCGAGCATCCCCACGTCCGGCGCATCGCGCTCACGTCCTGGAGCGCCGGGTACGGCGCGATCTCGACGATCCTATCCACGCGCAAAGGCAAGGATCCGCTCGACGCGATCGCGCTGTTCGACGGCATCCACGCGAGTTGGGAGGGCGGCAACAGCCGCTCGTTCGCCACGAACGGCGTCGTCCAGGACTCGAGCCAGCTGACGCCGAAGCTCCTCGAGGCCCGCGGGAAGGCGACCATCAACAAGCTCCAGATGCGCTCGTTCCTCGAGGCCGCGAAGGAGGCGACCCACGGCGAGCTCTACTTCGGCATCGCGCACACCGAGATCGATCCCATGGCGTACGCGTCGTGCACCATCGCGACGGACTTCCTCCTCCGCGAGCTCGGGCTCGAGCGGCACCCGCTCGATCCCATCGACGATGCGCCGCATTGGTTCACGCTGAAAGCGATGGAGGGCATCTGGGATCCGGACAAAGTCCACCAGCTCGTCCCGCTCACGGAGGTGCACGAGGGAGACCTCCACGTCATCGGCTACTCCGGCGCGACCCCCGAGCACCACGCGGCGCACCTGTTCGAGATGAGCCAGACACTCCTGCCCGACATCGCGGCGCGCTGGTCGAAGCCGCCGGCGCGCGAGGCCGATTGACGATCTCGCCTCCCTGACGCGCGCGTCACGCGCGCGTCACCGTCGGCGCGCCACGTTTGCCGCACTGTCACCTCCGCGCCATGTGACGACAGTACAAGCGGCCGTGCATGGAGCTGCCGCACACCATCGCGAGGGGGGCGATCCTGGCCGAGCCGACGGCGCGCGCCACGGGTAGCGCGCTCCTCGATCGGCGACGCGTCCCGCGTCTCCTCATGAGCCTCGCGCTCGCGAGCACGCTCCTCGCAGGGGCCGCGTTCGCGCTGTCTCGAGCGCGTGGAGGGCCGCCGCCGCTCACCAAGAAGAAGACGACCGTCGTGGTCGCGCTCACGGAGCCGCCTCCGCCAAAGCCGCCATCGCCCGCGCCCACGGCGGAGGCCCCCGAAGCCCAGCCGGACCGCGCTCCGCCCCCGCCGCGCCCCGCGTCGCGGACGGATCAGCGGGCGTCGTCGTCCGTCTCGCCTGTGGCGGGGAACAGACCCGGCGCGGGGGAGGGACCGGGGGCCCCCGACGGGACCGATCCCTATGCCGACGGCGTTGGCCCGGCGCAGCCGGGGCCGGCGTATGCGCCGCCGAACGTCACGGCGCCGCCGCCACCGGTCGCCCCCCCGCCGCCTCCGCCCCCGAAGGCGAAAGAGCCCGTTCGGATCACCGAGGACATCGAGCCGCCGGTCCCCCTCTCCATGTCTCCCCCGGGCTACCCACCGGCCGCGAAGTCCGCGGGCGTCGAGGGCACGGTCGTCATCCAATACGTGGTGACGGAGAGCGGCGCGGTCACCCAAGTGCAGGCGGTGAAGGGGCCCCCCGAGCTCACCGCCGCGTGCCTCGCCGCGGTCTCCAGCTGGAAGTTCAAGCCCGCGCTCTCGAAGGGCGCGCCCGTGAGCGTCGTCCGTCAGGCCCGCTTCCCCTTCCGCATCAAGACTTGATCGCGGCGCGCCCAACCTCACGTCGATTGTCTGTCTGTCTGTCTGTCTGTCTGTCTACACCCGAGGAGACCGCAATGTCCTTCGACCTTCTGCACATCTGGGCCCACATGGGCCTCGGCAGCCGCCTGATCGCCGGCGTGCTCGGCCTCATGGCGCTCCTCACCCTCACCCTCACCGCGGAGCGACTCTCCTTCCTCGCCGTGAGCGCGAGCGCGTCGCGGAAGTTCGCCCCGCGCGCCTCGGAGCTCGTCGACCGGCGTGATTTTGCGTACCCGTTCACCCGTCGGACGGGATCAGCGTGGGGACTTCCAGTTGAGCTGGGTCGCAAGCTGCAAGGAGGAAGCCGAGGATCGACCTTCGCTGGAGGCGAAGCGAATGGATCACGGTCATGACTCGCTGGGCGAACAGGCATCCTCGCTCGCTCTGGGAGCCGTAAGAGACCTTGCGCCAAAGCACGAACGGGCGCAGCGCGCGCTCGGCATGATTGTTTGTGGGATCCACTTCGGGCTCGAAGGCGAACGTGAGGAGGGCGGCCTTGTGTTCGAGTATGTCGAGGCAGGAGCCGGAGACGCCGCGCAGGCGCAGCTCCGCGCCGCGTTCGAGGAGTCCCTCGAACGCCATCTGCGCGTTGGTCGCCATCCTCTGGTACTTGGCGCGTGTGAGGGTGCCGTCCCGCACCTTGTGCCAGGCGGACAGCATGGCGTGAGAGAGCAGGAGAAGGTCCTCCCCGAGTTGGCGTCCCGCGTCCTTGCGTTCGGAGAAGGCGACGAACTTCCTGATGAGGTGCGCCCAGCAGATCTGCCGCCGCTCCATGGCCCAGAAGCCGAACTGCGAGCCTCGGTCCGTCACCATGATCCCGGAGAGGGTTCCAAGGAGCGCGGCGATTGTCTCGCGACAAGCATCGGCGGTGACGAAGAACACAGCGACGGACCGCGTTGCGATCGTCCAGAGCGCGGCATACAGGCCGGCGACTCGCCAGGTGCTTCCGTCCACGTGCTTCACGGGGTGCGCGCGGACGTAGCAGGCCGCGGCATCCACCGGGGCAGCGATAGCGTCGCTGATCCGCTCCTCGGCCTCGCTGAGGGCGCCGAGCGAGACTGGGATGCCGAAGATCTCGGAGAGGTACTCCCGCAACTGTCGCCGGCTCGTCCGCGCGCCGAGGAAATAGCCGATGAACGCGAGCAGCCGGGGACCGAACATGTGGCTCGGGACGTCTGCCGGCAGACTCGCCCACGTCGTCTTCCCGCAGTCCTTGCAACAGGCCCCGCCCATGACGATCTCGTGAACGTCCGGCTTGATCTCGGGGATGTCGACGACCTGATGCAGGCGCGGGTCGATCCCCTCCGCCGCGAGATTCCGTCCGCCGCATCCTCGACATCTCTTCGGCGCCAGCTTCGTCCGACGGGTCACCTTCTCGGGCGGGAACAGCACGCGGGTGTTCGGCTTGTGTCCGGGCTGGCCGCCGCGACTTCGACCGGTCGGCTTCTTCTCGGGTCGAGTCCCAGGTGGATCGGTCGACGGAGGCTTGCCCGAATTCCTCGAGTTCTGCCCCAGCTGCTGCTCGAGGTCGGCGACTCGCACCTTGAGCTGCGCGATCTCCGCGTCCCGCTCCGCGATGATTGCGTCGCGCTCCGCGACCATGGCAAGCAGCGCCGCGACCTGGGCTTCCAACTTCGCCAGACGCTTGCCGACCGAGGTCACCGACCCACTCGATCATGCGGCGATCCTCGTGTCGATCCCCGATCGCGTATGATCACATATGATCATGTATGGCTGCTCGACCCGGTGAACGGGTACGATTTTGCGCCCATCTCTCTCCTCGCCGAGCAGCACGGGAGGTCCACCCTCGCGCGCCTCTTCGGCGCCGTCCTCCGCAGGGCGGACGCCCTCGCGCGCGGCGGTCGCGTCACCGAAGAGGCGCTCCGCGCGGACGCGGCGCGCCAGCAGGAGGTCGTCTCGCAGGATCTCCGCCGCGGGCTCGGTGTCCTCGCGACCATCGGCTCACTGTCTCCGTTCGTCGGTCTCCTCGGCACCGTCGTGGGCATTATCTCCGCGTTCCAGGGGATCGGGGACGCGGGGAGCGCGGGCCTCGGCGCCGTGAGCGTCGGCATCTCGGAGGCGCTCGTGGAGACGGCGCTCGGGCTGCTCGTCGCCATCCCGACGGTCATGGCGTTCAACTATCTGTCTCAGCGGATCTCCGCGGTCGAGGGGGCGCTCGCTCGGTCGACGGGGCGGCTCGTCGAGGAGCTCGCCGCGGCGCACGGGGCCGAACCGGAGGCCACCCACTCGGCGCGGAGGGAGAGCGGCCATGAGCTCCGGCAAGCCGCTTGAGCCGACGATCAACGTCACGCCGCTCGTCGACGTGGTGCTGGTGCTCCTCATCATCTTCATGGTCATCGCCCCCGCGATGGCGGAGAGCAACGTGTCACTCCCGAAGTCCGGCACCCGGGATCCGAACGAGGAGGACGCGATCCACGTCGTCCTGCCGAAGTCCGGCGATCCGACCGTGGACGGCGCGGTGACCGCGCGCGCGAACGCCGGAGAGCGGCTCCGCGAGCTCGTCGCGGAGTCGAAGCGGGCCGTCGTCATCGAAGCGGACAGTGGTCTCCCCTACGGCGACGTCCGAACCCTCTTTGCGTCCGTGAAGGGCGCAGGGGCGAAATCCGTGTCCCTCCAGATCGTGGAAGAGAAGCCCTGACATGGCCGCGAACCTCGACACTGGACCGAAGAAGTCGGTCACGCCCGAGCTCAACGTCACGCCGCTCGTCGACGTCGCGCTCGTCGTCCTCATCATCTTCATGGTCGTGACGCCGCTCGCCATCCGGCAGATGCGGGTGAACGTCCCGAACCCCTCGTCCGTGCAGCGCGCGGAGCAGCCCACCGAGCCGCTCGTGCTCAGGATGCGCGCGTCGGGCGACCTCGAGGTGAACGGTACATTCGTACCCATCGCCGAGCTCGAGCCTGTCATCGCGAAGCGCATCGCGGCGGCCGGTGGCGCCGTCTCCCTCGAGGCGGAGGACGGCGTCCCGTACGGGGACGTGGTGCGCGCCGCGGATCGCTGTCGCCGCGCGGGCGCGGAGACCGTCTCCATGGCCACCCGAGCGCCGAGCTGACCATGAGAGCTCGCACAGCGCGGCCGCTCGCCATCGGGCTTTGTCTGCTTCCCCTCTCGGCTCGCGCGGACGGGCCCGCCCCGGCGCCGCCATCCCCTCCGCTCGAGGAGTTCGAGCCGGAGCCCGGGGAGGTGACCGTCGACGTGATCGAGGTCGTCACCCAGGCGGACACGACGAGCAGCGAGGGCCAAATGGTCGCTCGGAAGAAGTCCGCCGCGTCGACGGACGCCATGGGGCGCGGGGACATGGCGAAGGCGAGCGACAAGAACGCCGCGGAGGCGACGAAGCGCGTCGTCGGGGCGACGCTCGAGGGGAGCCGGTTCGTGTTCGTGAGGGGGCTCGGCGCGCGCTACACGAACGCGCTCCTCGACGGCGCGCCCCTCCCGAGCCCCGAGCCGGACCAACAAGCGATAACGCTGGACCTGTTTCCCTCCTCCATCCTCGACGGCGTGTCCCTCGTGAAGACCTTCACGCCCGACGTGCCGGGGGACTTCGCGGGCGGCTCGATCCGCATCAAGACGCGCCGCTATTCGGACGAGTGGACGCTCGTGGGGAGCCTCTCCCTCGGGCTCAACACACAGTCGAGCTTCGCGAGCGGCGTGTCGTACGAGGGCGGCGACTTCGACTTCCTCGCCATCGACGACGGCGCGCGCGGCCTGCCGGAGGACTTCCCGGAGCACCGGATCGGGCGCACCGCGAAGCTCCCGGACGGGACGTTCCCGACGAAGGAGTCGCTGACGCACTACACGCGCGAGCTGAACTCGCCGATGCGCGCCGAGGAGCGGATCACGCCCCCCAACGCCTCCGGCAGCTTCGTCGTGTCGAAGGGGTTCGATCTCGGCAAAGCGCGCAAGTTCGGGTTCCTCGGCGCCCTCACGTACGATCGCAAGTTCGAGGTCCGGAACGAGGAGCTCCTCAGGTCGTTCACGCTCGATCCGCGCGGCGACGGCATCGTCCCGTTCGACGAGGCGACCCTGCGCCGTGGCACCGACAAAGTGACGTGGGGCGCGCTCGGCGGGCTCACCTACGAAGCGGGGAAGGACCACCGGCTCTCGCTCACGGGGCTCTACAGTCGATCTTCGGACAAAGAGACCGTGGTCACGCGCGTCACCCGCGAGGGTCAGAACCTCGAGGAGGACACGCGCCTCGGGTTCGTGGAGCGCGCGCTCGGGTATGGCCAGCTCCGCGGAGAGCACGACTTCCCCAAGCTCGACGGGGCCCACCTCGACTGGTCGGTGTCGCTCTCGCGCGCGACGCGGCACGAGCCCGATCGCCGTGGCCTCGTGTACGCCTACGGGTCGGACTTCGGGTGGCAATACGCGGACGACGCAGACAGTGGCAGCCACTTGTTCTCCACCCAGGGCGAGACCACCGTGGGCGCGTCGGCGGACTGGACGCAGCCCCTCCGCGCGCCGTCGACCGATCTCCGGGAGGGCGAGGAGGACGACGCGCCGAAGCTCAAGTTCGGGGGCGCCGCGAGCCTGCGCGCTCGCGAGCAGGACGCGCGCCGATTTCGCCTGAAGCCCGAGGCGTCGGCGGCGTCGGCGCGGATTTGTCCGGGAGGCCGAGACGAGGGCCCGGATCCGGGATGCGTGGACGCGTTCTTCGCGCGCAGCAACATGGGCAAGGCGGTCCAGATCGACGAGGTCTCGCGGCTCGGCGACCAGTACGACGCCGACCTGAACGTGTTCGCGGGCTACGTCATGGTGGACACGCCGCTCGGGGAGTACGCGCGCCTCGTCGTCGGCCCCCGGCTCGAGGCCTCGTTCCAGTCGCTCGCGGCGACGAACCCCGTGAACCCCATCGAGCAGGTCGACTCGACGCTCGACCAACTCAGCGTGCTGCCCGCGCTCGCGCTCGTCGTGAGCCCGACGAAGACGTTCAACCTCCGCGCGTCGCTCACGCGCACCGTCGCCCGCCCGCAGCTCCGGGAGATCGCGCCGTTCAGCTTCACCGACTACTTCGCCGGGCGCCCGACGGAGGGCAACCTGGAGCTCCGCAACACGTCGATCGTGAACGCGGACGTCCGCGCGGAGTGGTTCCCGGACAAGGGCGAGGTGCTCGCGGTCTCGTCCTTCTTCAAGCACTTCGACGATCCGATCGAGCAGGTCGTGACGCCCGAGGGCGACAATGGCCTCGTCACGTTCCAAAACGCGAGCGGCGCGCGATTGTTCGGGATGGAGTTCGAGCTCCGCAAGTCGCTCGGCGTGTTCGCCAAGGCGCTGAAGCCGTTCACCGCGATCGCGAACGTGACGCTCGCGCACTCCCTCGTCGACCTGGATCCGGCGAACGCTGCGCTCGTGACGCACGGCTCGCGCGCGCTCTCTCTGCAGGCGCCGTACATCGTGAACCTCGCGCTCGACTGGGCGCCGGAGGAGTGGGGTACGAACGTACGCCTCTCGTACAACGTCGTCGGCAAGCGGATTACGCAGGTCGGCCTGCGCGGTCTGCCGGACGTCTACGAGCAGCCGCGCCACCAGCTCGACGTCGCCGTCAGCCAAAAGATTGGCGAGCACGTCGAGGTCAAGGGCGCGATCACGAACCTCGTCGACTCCCCCGTGGAGCGCACCCAGGGCCCGGACGAGTCGGCGCCGCCGAGCGAGAAGGGGAGCAACGTGACGAGCCACTACACGACGGGCCGCACGTTCTCCCTGGGCGTCGGCCTGTCGTACTGAGCGGGGCGAGGCGCGAAAAGAGTAACGGCGTAGCCGCCAATCCGTCACGCGGCGCGCGCACAGTCCGCGCGCATTGGAAACCCAAGGAGACCTCTCATGAAGACTCATATCCGCTCGCTCTCGCTCCTCCTCGCGCTCGGCGTACTCGAACTGTCTGGCTGCAAGAGCGGCGCGGAGGACGGCGGCGGCGGCGCGGGCGGCGCCGGCTCGACCACGGGGGCGGCGATGGGCACCACGGGCTCGACCGCGCCCACCTCGTCGAGCTCGGGACAGACGACGAAGACGACCGAGGAGGTGACCGGGTCGATCTCGAGCGACAAGACGCTCACGGCCGACAAGGACTGGCTGCTCAAGGGGATCGTGCTCGTGGAGGCGGGAGCGACCCTGACCATCGAGCCCGGCACCAAGGTGATGGGCGACGCGGACACGCTCGGCACGCTCGTCGTCTTGCAGGGGGCAAAGATCCACGCCGTGGGCACGAAGGACGCCCCGGTCGTCTTCACGTCCGCGCTCCCGGTCGGCAGCCGGCAGGCGGGCGACTGGGGCGGCGTGATCCTCCTCGGCAAGGCTCCCATCAACCAGCCTGGCGGCTCCGCGAGCGTGGAGGGGCTGTCGACGAGCGAGACCTACGGGGGATCCAACCCCGACGACTCGAGCGGGGCGCTCGAGTACGTGCGGATCGAGTTCGGCGGTGTGGAGCTCTCGCCGGACAACGAGATCAACGGCCTCACGCTCGCGGGCGTCGGCCGGGGCACCACCATCGATCACGTCATGGTCAAGGTGACGCTCGACGACTGCTTCGAGTTCTTCGGCGGCACGGTGGACGCGAAGCACCTCGTCTGCTTCCGCAACGGGGACGACTCGTTCGACGCAGACAATGGGTATACGGGTCGGCTCCAGTTCCTGTTCTCCCAGAAGGACCCCGCCCACGGGGAAGAGGACAATGGGTTCGAGTGGGACAACGACAAGGACTCGAGCGCGAACGCGCCCATCACGAGCCCGACCGTGTTCAACGCCACGCTGTGCGGCGCGAACGCGGACATCCCCAAGGAGCAGTACGGGATGCTCCTCCGGCGCGGGACGCATGGGCGCATCGCGAACACGTTCATCACGGGCTTCGAGGCCTGCGCGGACGTGCGGAACGCGCCGACGTCGGTCACGGTCGATCACGACGTTTGCGTCGGGAACACGGGAGCGAATGTCGCTTACGTAGAGGACGGATCGAACATGGACACGAAGAAGGACGACGACGCGGGGCTCGACGACGTCGCGTGGTTCATGTCCGGTCCCGGGGACGGTGTCGAGGGTACGCTGAAGGACTGCTTCGCGGCGACCCCCGATCCGCGCCCCGTGACGCCGATCGCCGGCGTGGCCCCGCCCAACGACGGCTTCTTCGACGCCGCGCCGTACGTTGGGGCGTTCAAGGACGCCACGGACGATTGGATGTCGGGCGCCTGGATCGACTTCTCGACGCAGTGATTCCTCGGACCGAGCCGCGGTGAAGTAGCGCGCGGCGATTCGAACCGGAGGCGCGCGGGCGGGACGCGAGAGGACAAAGGCTGGTAGGCTCGCGACGGGATGAGCGATCCAGCGAAGCCCGGGGTCCCGGCCGCACTCCAAGCGCTGATCAAGAAGGGCCAACGGGCGCGGGTCGGCGTCGCGCCCGGGGACCGCTTGGGTCGGTTCGAGATCCTGAGCGAGGTCGGCAAGGGAGGGCACGGCGTGGTCTACCGTGCCGTGAACGTCGAGACGGCCGAGCCCGTCGCGATCAAGGTGCTCCACGAGCACGTCGCGAGCGACGAGCTCAACCTCCGCATGAAGCGGGAGGCGTACGCGATGCAGCAGCTCGCGGGCACGAGCGCGGCGAAGGTGTTCGAGTGCGCCGCGACGAGCGCCGGGCAGCTCTACCTCGTGATGGAGTTCCTCGACGGCCGAGATCTCGGTCAGATCCTGGACGAGCACGAGGCGTCGGGGCACCTCCTCCCCATCCCGACGATGCTGGAGATCCTGGGCCCCATCGTGCAGACGCTCCACGTCGCGCACGAGCGGGGGATCATCCACCGGGATCTCAAGCCCGAGAACATCACCGTGCTCCGCGCTGGCGGAGTGCGGCTCGTCGATTTCGGGTTGATGAAGGATCTCAACCTCGCGGCGATGACGTCCGCCGGGACGGTCGCGGGCTCACCGACGTACATCGCCCCCGAGGCGTGGGCGGGCAAGCCCGAGCTCATCGATCACCGCGTCGACGTGTACGCGCTCGGCGTCATGATCTTCTTGATCCTCACGAACAAGCGGCCATTCGAGCCCGGTAACGATCTGTTCGACTACATCACGCTCGTCCGATCCGCGCCGCGCCCCAGCCTCTACGCGCTCCGCCGCGATCTCCACCCGGCGATCGACACGTGGACGCAGCGCGCGCTCGCGGTGAACCCGCACGAGCGGTACCAGACCGTGGGCGAGCTCTGGACCGCGCTCCAGCTGCTGCTGCCTCGACCGGGTTACACGAGGTAGCGCCGAGGGCGCGTCCGGAGGTCGCGCGCTCGGGCCCTCAAGCCGCGCGCGCGAGCGCGGGATCGGCCGCGTCGATCTCCGCGAGGACGCGCTTCGCGCTCGTGATCGCGCCCTGCATGAACCCGGGCCGATAGGAGGTCCCGTCTCCCGCGAAGTGGACCACACCCTCGGGGGCGCGCCCGGGCTCGAGCAGCTCGGTGAGCTGGCCCGGGGTGAAGCACGCGTACGCGCCTCGCGTGAAGGGCTCGTCGTCCCAGACGATCGCGTCGCCCCCGACGTAGTGCGCGCGGAGGCCCGGGTGGACGCGCTCCACGTCGTCGACCGCGCGCGCGAGCATCGCCGCGCGATCCATCGCGCCCCATACGCGCGCGTCCGGTCCTTGGACGTACGCGCTCAGGATGCCGCCCGCGCCGGGTTGGCCCTCCGCTTCGTCCTTCACGCGACCGAACAGGAGATCGCTCTCCGCCGTCCCGGACTCGGAGCGGTCCGCCCAGAACCGCGCGTTCGTCTCGAGCCACATCCGCGTCACGGACGTCATCCCGAGGGACGCGAGGGCCCGCTGCTTCGCCGGCGACCAGCGAGGGAACGCCTCGATGCGGCGGAGCACGGTGGTCGGCATCGTGAAGACCACGCGCGCCGCGGTGATCGCGTGCGCCCCCGCCGCGTCGCGCACGCGGAGCGTCGCGCGATCCTCCTCGCGCGCGATCGAGACGACTTCGGTCCCGTAGTGGATGCGGTCCCCGAGCCGGTCCGCGACCGCGCGAGGCAGCAAGTCCGTTCCTCCCGCGATCCGTCCCGCGGCCTTGCCGCCCATGCCTCGGATCTCGCGCCGAATGTTCGCCATCTCGCGGAACAGACAAAGCGCCGAGACGTGCTCGATCCCATCGCCGACGGCGGCCATCCCCCCCGCGTTCGCGATGACCCCGGACGATGCGCCGAGCCCCCGGAGATAGTCCGCCCCCGTGACCCGATCGAGCGCCCGCGCCTCGTCCGTCCACTCGAACGACAGCGGGTCGAGCCGATCGACCGCGGCGAAGTACTTCGCGCGCCGCCCCTCCTCCCCGAGCGCCTCGTCCTCCGCGGACATCCCGCTCGCCTCGTGCTGCCCCGGCGCGAGCGTCTCCCGCACCCCCGCGCGGAATCGAACCCGCGTCAGCTTCGAGCGTGGCGGCGGACTCGCCTGCGCCACCTTCATCTCCTCGATGAGCGCGACGAGATCCGGATCCCCCATCACGTGCGTCGCCCCCGCCTCCACGTACATTCCATTGGAGAACGACCGCACCGTCCGGATCCGCCCCCCCGGGATCCCCGTCGCCTCCAGCACCATGACATCCGCGCCCCGCTTGGAGAGCTCGTGCGCGATGAACAGCCCCGAGAGCCCCGCCCCCACCACGACGATGCGCGAAGGCCGCGGCTCCGGGGATCCAGGAGCCACGCAGCTCGCCGCCCCCAGCGCTGCCGCCCCCAACAAGAAGTGTCTGCGATTCATGGAGTTCCGTCGGCCCCCGGCGACCCTTTCGCCGGGCCCGTCACGCCGCGCAACCCAAGACAGCCTCCCGCCTCCATTGGTTCCCGCACCCGAGGCACAACAAGGAACGCACGACGGGAAGGCCCCTTACACGCCCGCGCCACCCGACGCGAACCCAACGAAGCACCCGCCCCTCCCAGCCTTGCAATGGCCCCCCCGGCGAGGCGAGCGAAGCGAGCGAGCCCCCCGCCCAACGCGAAGCGAGCGAATCGAGCGAGCCCCCGCCGAAGGCGAAGCGAGCGAGCGTCCCCCGAGCGCCTCCGGCGAGCGAAGCGAGCTCCCGGGGTAACGCGTAGGGGGCGGAGCCCCCTCGCCCGGGTGGGTGCGACCGCCAGCGAGCTTGGGGAGGGCGAAGCCCTCCCGGCGGTGCGCCAGCACCGCATGGAAACAACCTTGCATTTGACGCGGCGCATGACTTGGCTGCGACAGGGACTGGGGAGGCGCGTACGCACCTCGCTCCGAGTGATTCAGGCGACTCGGATGATTGGGCGAGAGGCGGATCTCGAGCGGGTGCTGGGGGTCCTCGACGAGGGGGCGCTCCTCGTGACCATCGCGGGGCCGGCGGGCGTGGGGAAAACGACGCTCGCGGGTCACGTGGTGGGGGCGCTCGCCGAGCGCGGGGCACAAGCGGTGTACTTCGCGGATCTGACGCACGCGACCTCGGTCGCGGACATCGAGGGCGCGGTCCTGCGGGCGCTGTCGCGCGAGGCGGCGTGGCGCGAGCACGCGCACCTCGGCGCGGTCCTCGAATCGCTGGGGCCGACCATCCTCGTGCTCGACAACTTCGAACAGGTGGTAGGGCACGCGGATCAGACCGTCGCGTCGTGGATCTCGTCCGTCCCGGAGCTCCAGGTCGTCGTCACGAGCCGCGAGCGGCTGCGCCTTCCGTTCGAGGTCGTGCACGACCTCCGCCCGCTCGCCGTGCCCCGCGCGGCGGGGGAGGACAGCGCCGCGCTCGAACTCTGGATCCAGCGTGTCCGCGCCATCGACGCGTCGTACTCCGTGGACGCGTCGAGCGCGGGGATCGTCGCGGAGCTCGTGCGACGCCTCGATGGCCTGCCGCTCGCGATCGAGCTCGCGGCCGCGCGGCTCGGTCGCCTCTCCACGGAGGATCTGCGGGTCGAGCTCGAGGCGCTCGCGCTCGCGCCCGGACTTCGCGACGCGATCGACGCGTCCTTCGAACTGCTCACGGCCGACGAGCAAACCGTGTTCGCGGCGTGCGGCGTGTTCCGCGGAGACATCTCGGTGGAGGCGATCCAGGCCGTCTCGGGCGTGCCGAACGCCCTCGACGCGGTCGCCTCCCTGCTCGACAAGTAGCTGCTCGTGCTCGGCGCGCATCGCGTCGTCACGATGCTCGAGACGTCGCGCGTGTACGCGAGCGAGGTGCTCGCGGCGCGCCCGGATCGCGCGGCGATCGAGGCGCGCCACCGGGAGTGGTTCCGCGCGTCCGCGGCGCGCGCACGCGTGATCGCCGAGCGGGATCCGCGGCGCGCGCAGCGCGAGCTCGATCGGGATCGGACGAACCTCCAGGCGGTCGTCCGGCGCGGCGTCGAGGCGTCCGCCGTCGCGGATCTCGAGGCGGCGCTCGTCGTCGCGACGGCGCTCGACGAACCCCGGTGGCAAGACGGCTCGCTCAGGATCCACGAGGGGACGACGACGGTGCTCGCGACCCTCATCGAGCACCCGCTCTTCGAGCGCGTCGAGCCGGACACGCGCGTCCGCGCCCTCGTCGCGCACGCGCGCATCGCGACGTGGCGGCTCGACGGCGGGGAGGTGGCGGCTCGGGATCTCGCGCGCGCGGTCGAGGTCGCGCAGCGCACGGGGGACCCCGCGCTCCGTTGCCTCGCCCACCGGTTCCGCGCGCTCGCGGAGCTCGTCCGGGGCGCGGAGCGCGAAGCACGCGTGGACGCCGAGGCGGCGATCGCGCTCGCGCGCGCGTCGGGGAACCCGTGGCTCGTTTGCATCTCGGAGGCCATGCTCGCGTTCGTGAGCCGCTTTCAGGGGCAAACGCGCGCGTCGCGCGAGCTCCTCGAGAGCGCGAGGGCCGGGCTCCGCGCCCTCGGGAACGACGTCTTCGCGCTCAGCCTCGGCGTCGACCTCGTCTACGTGAACCTCGACCTCGGGGACGTCCACGCCGCATCGTCGATCGTCGAGCGCGTCGAACGCGAGCGGCAGGCGCTCGGCATGCACCCGCTCCCTCGCCTCGCGATCGCGCGCGGTCACCTCGCGCTCGAGCGGGGCGACGCGGCGGCCGCGCGCGACCACTACGTCGCCGCGGGCGCCCGGGCGCGTGAGCTCGGCGAGTCCGTGCTCGAACTCGTCGCGACCGTGTGCGCCGCGATCTCGGGGCTGGAGCTGTCGTGCGCGGGCGGCGCGCGCGACGCGGCCGCGCGCGGCGACGAGCTCGATCTGCGCGAGGCGATCGCGCGCATGACGAAGAGCGGACCGCACCTCTACGCCGGGCTCGGGGACGCGGTCGCGGGGGTGTTCCACGCGATCCTCGGGGACGACGCGACCGCGACCGAGGCGCTCGATCGCGCGAGCGCGAGCACCGAGGGGTTCGGCCGCGTCGCGTACGAGCTCTGCCGGGCGTTCGTCGACGAGCGGGCGGTGGGAGACGCGGCGACCATCGTCTCCTCCGCCGTGCCCCACGTGGGGCTCGCCGAGATCCGCCTCCTCACGCACATCCTCTCGCGCGTCGGCCGGCGGGGGGCGTCGCGATCGTCCCGCGACGAGCGGGCGTTCGTGCTGGATCGCGACGGGCGTTGGTTCGTCACGCCCTCGGGCGAGCGCGTGGCGTGCGGCTCGCGGCCCGTGATGCGGCGGATCCTCGTGGCGCTCATCGACGCGCGCCTCGGCGGTGCGCGGCCCCTCCCGGCAGAGGCGATCGCGGAGGCCGGCTGGCCGGGCGAGCGCATGCTCCCCGCCGCGCGGCGCAACCGGCTGCACGTGATGCTGACCCGCATCCGCGACCTCGGTCTCCGCGCGGCGATCGAGGCGTGCGACGACGGCTACGCCCTCGCGCCGACGGTCCGCATCGAGGGCGCGCCTCTCCTCCGCCTCGCGTCGGCGGGCTGACTTCCACGTCGAGGTCGCGGCGGCTGCGCCGCGGAGTGGCTCCACCTTGTAGCGGGCGCGCCGCCCGTCTGACGCACTCGGCTGGCCCGCCGAGGCGTGGCCGATAATGCAAAGCGAACGTCGGAGGCGCGCTCCGTAGGATTCGACGCTCGGGCCACAATCGCGCGTCCGGCGCGCGACCGTTCGAGCACAAAGCCTATGAACTTGGCGTCCGACGTCTTCGAGTTCCAAGTCCGAGCGGGTGATCCTGGGGCCGAGTCGTTCTCGCGCGCCCACGCGCGGATCGCGCGGTTCACAGGCGTCGAGCGCGTCTCGAAGCCCTATCGGTTCGACATCGTCTTCCTGCTCGAGCGAGGCGGCGACGATCCCGTGCTCTCGCTGCTCCACGCGCGCGCGACGTTCACCATGCACCTGGGCGCGACGGCCGACGAGTCGCGACGGGTGCACGGCGTCGTCGAGAAGGTCGATCTCGAGGGCCGATCGAGCGACAAGCACATCGAGCTCCACGTCCGACTCGTCCCTGAAATCGCGCTCCTTCGCGCCACGCGGCGAAGTCGCGTGTACCAGCAGCTGACGGCGCCTCAAGTCGTCGAGCAAGTGCTCACGAGCGCCGGCATCGACGTGAAGGTCGCGCTCTCGGGCACCTACGCGACGCGCGACATTTGCATCCAGTACATGGAGAGCGATCTCGAGTTCGTCGAGCGCCTCCTCTCCGAAGAGGGCATCTACTACGCGTTCGACGAGAGCGGCGAGCGCGAGCGCGTGGTCCTCTGTGACGACGCGGATCGCGTGCCCGTCGTGCCCCACACGAAAGAAGCGCTGTTCCGCCCGCTCGAAGGCACGACCGAGACGCGCGGCGAGGTCACCGCGTTTCGATCGATCACACGCTCCGCGCCGAAGCGACTCCGCTTGAAGGAGTTCGATTTCGAGCGCCCCTCGTTCGCGCTCACCGCGGTCGCGGAAGATCCGAGCGGCGACACGCGCCTCGAGATCTACGAGCACCACGGTGAGCACGGCGGCCTCGACGTGCGTCCGAGCGCGGCGACACACCGACTCGAGCAGGTCCGGCGCAAGGCGACGACGGCGACCGGCGCGAGCCGCATCCACGATCTGTCCGCGGGCTCTTCGTTCACGCTCGCTGGCGCGCCGCGCGGCGAGCACGACGGCCAGTACACCGCGCTCATGGTCGAGCACGTCGGCCACACGCCGGAGATCGACGCGTCGAAGAGTGTCTACGAAAACCGCTTCGCGTGCGTCCCGCGTGTCCACGCGCCGCGCCCGCGCGCGCGGCGCCGACGCATCCAAGAGTCGCTCCTCACCGCGACGATCGTCGGGCCAGCGGGCCAGGAGATCCACACCGATCAGTACGGTCGCGTGCGCGTGCAATTCCATTGGGACCGCGAAGGAAAGAGGAACGAGACGAGCTCGTGTTGGGTCCGCGCGGCGCAGACGTGGGCCGGCGCGGGTTGGGGCTTTCAGTTCATCCCGCGCATCGGCATGGAGGTGCTCGTCGCGTTCATCGGCGGCGACTTGGATCGACCGCTCGTCGTGAGCGCCGTGCCGAACGCCGAGCATCCCGTGCCGTTCGCGCTGCCTCAGTCGAAATCGCGGAGCGGCATCCGCACCGAGAGCACGCGCGGCGGCAACGGCTTCCACGAGATCAGCTTCGAAGATCGCAAAGGTTACGAGCGCCTCTACGTGCACGCCGAGCGCGACTACGACGAGGACATCCTGCGCCATCGCCAAACGCAGATCGGCGGCGATCTCCTGCTCCGCGTCGACGGCTCGAGCACGAGCGAGATCGGCGGCGAAGAGCTCAGCGTCGTGAAGGGCAGCCGCATCACCGCGATCGCCGAGGACGAGACGCTCACGATCGCAGGTTCGCTCCGCGCTCACGTCGACACCGACCAAACGATCGAGGTCGGGCGCAACGCGTCGCTCAAGGTGTCGGGCGCGTCGACCTCGACGGTGACCGGAAGCGTGACGAACGAGGTCGGCGGCGCGCTCCGCGAGATCACGCGAGGCGCCCGACACGAGACGATCCACGGCCGACGCCAGGTCGAAGCGCGAGGCGGCGAGATCCTCTCGGTGATCGGCGACGCGCATCGCGTCGTGTCGGGCGCGTTGAACGCGACCGCGCAGTCGTTCTCGGCGACGGTCGGTCGAGAAGACAATCGCGTCTACGTCGACGTGACGAAGGTGGGCGACGTGCGCCTCTCGGGCGCGGACGAGATCGTCATCACCGCGCGCAAGTCGATCACGCTCCAAGTCGGCAAGACCACGTGGACCCTCGACGAGGATGGAATCTACGCGGACGGCAAGGCGCTCGAGCTCAGCGCGCCGCGCATCGAGCTCGCGACCGACGACGCGTCACTCCTCATCGAGAAGAAGATCGAGGGCAGCGCGCAGGCGATCCACTTCACGTCGGACTCGGGGGGGCTCATCGCGCTCGACGCGAACGCGAGCTTGAGCGGCGCCGCGATCAAGCTCGGCTCGGGCGACTCGGCCGATTCGAAGAGGCGCGAGGAACGAAAGGCCGAAGAGAAGAATGTGCCGAAGGCCAACGTCATGCTCTTCGATCTGCGCGGCGAGAAGTGCACCGGCGCGACCTACGAGGTCTCGGTCCCCGGGTGGACGAAGACCGGGACGTCGAGCGACGGCTCCGTCGAAGTGCCGCTCTTCGCGGACGTCGAGCTCTGCCGGATGAAGTGGGGCCGGCCGAAGGACAAGCGTGAAGAGGGCGCGTCCGACGCGGATTTCGAATTCGACATGACGATCTATCTCCGCACCGACGGTGTACCCCCCGAAGAAAAGCTCCGTCGGCAGCTCTCGAACCTCGGGCATGGCCACACCGACCTCGGCGCCGCAATCGCCGCGTTCGAGGCACACAAGGGCCTCGAGCACGGATCACTGCCGCGCGAGGGCGACCTCGGAAGAGCCGCGAGCGCCGTCGACGATCAACACGGCTCGGCCGAGCCCGCGAAGAAAGGAGGTGCGTCGTGACCGACGTCTCGGCGACACCGCATCGCTTCCACGTGCAGCTCCGACTGGTGAGCAATCGAACCGTCGAAGCGCAGATCGACGCGCTCGGCGGAGGGACCGCCGAGAAGGTCCCGAACCCGTTCGCGAACCGCGACTATCGGCTCGTGTGGGGCGGCCAAACGTTCCCCGGCAAGACCGACGCAGACGGCTTCCTCCACGAGTTCGTCGCTGGCCCGGATCGAGATGGGAGGTTGAACCTCGGCGAGATCGTGAAGGGCGCGTTCGTCACGCAGATGTCGATCATCGTCGCGGTGCGCGACCCGAAGCCGATCGACGACACCGCCCCCGCCGAGCAGCTCGTCGAAGAGATCGGCTATCGACTCCTGAACCTCGGCTTCATCACGGAGCGATCGTCGGCGACGGTGCGCGAGGGGATCCGCAACTTTCTGTTTCGAAGGCAGACGTGTGGCACGAAGTCAGAGCGGGCGAGGGCGAGCGCCACGCTTCCAGACTGGCAGCTGATCGACGACATCCTCGCCGATCGAAAGAAGCTCGGCTTGCTCGCGTGGGAGATCCACTCGCTGCACGACACGGATCGGGTCCGATGATCGACCAAGAGTTCTTCGGTTACGCCATCGCCGACAAGAGGACGACGCTCGTGGCACACGCCGCGGATGGAATGCCTTCGACGTACGTCGTGCCCGGCGATTGGATCCCGAGCGCGCGCGCCGACGCGCTCGAATCGGGCGGCCACAAGTTCCCGATTCGGAGAGGGAACGACATCCACTATTACACGGAGGGCAAAGAGGTCTTTGCCGCGATGGCGAAGGAGATCGACCAGGCGAAGAAGGGCGATCTCGTTGCCATCGTGGGCTGGTGGCTCGAGTTCTATTGCTGGTTCGGAGAAGGTCGGACGGTGCACGACGTGCTCGTCGACGCCGCCAAAAGGAAGGCTCAGGTCTTCGTGCTGCTCTGGGCGGGTCCGCCCGAGATCGACGGCGTCGACCTGCCATGCCGCGAGAACACCGTCATGAACGGCGAGACGTGCGCGCGGCTCATCGAAGACTCGGGCGGCGCGATCCACGCAACGCTCGATGGGACGGCCGCGGTCGACGGCGCGCACCACATGAAGGTGGTCTTGACGCGCGTCGACGGCGTCATGACCGCGTTCTATGGCGGAATGGACATCACCGAGAGCCGTCTCGGGAAGGGCGATCGCCCGTGGCACGATCTCCACGCGCGCGTGCGCGGGCCGGTCACCCAAGACTTCTTCGACGTGCTCAGGAAGCGCATGGAGTATGTGGACGAGCCCGTCGTCGAAGACTTCGCGATGGAGGCCGCGCCAGCGCAGGAGCGGGCGGGCTCGTCGCGATCGAGGCTCGCGCGCACGCTCGGTCCAGATGAGTCCGACATCGAGCCGATGCTCCGGGGCGCGATCGAGCGCGCGAGGCGCTACATCTACGTCGAGGACCAGTATTTCTGGAGCGACCTCCGGCATCAGAACGGGATCGGCGAGCTCTTGGCGAGGAAGCTGAAAGACGTCGCGCACGTCACGGTGCTCGTCCCCTCCGACGAGAAGCAGTACGAGCCCGACGTCACGCTCCCGAACCGAGAGAGCACGCTCCGGTCGATCGTGCGGGTGGCCGGCGAGGACAGCGTGAAGTTCGGCATCTACGGGCACTGTTGGGAGTTCGTCCACGCGAAGCTCTGGATCATCGACGACGAGATCATCCTCACTGGGTCCGCGAACTGCGCGCTTCGCAGCTACCACACCGACACCGAAGTGCTCGCAACCGACGTCAACCGCATCGACGCCGAGTGGCACCGTCCCGGCCTGACTCACGCGCGCCGGCTGCGGATGAAGATCTGGTCGCGACTGCTCCGCAAACCGCCCGAGGCGCTGCTGGATCCGATCGCGAGCGCCGCGTACTTCCGCGAGCTGGACGCGAACAACAAGGACAACGGCATCATCGAGCCCAACAAGATCCGCGGAAACTACTGGCGCAAAGAGATGGGAGGCGAGATGCCTTGGCGCTACTGGAAGTCGATCGTCGCGGGGCTCTAACGCGTACGATCTCCCTCTCGCATCGATCGGTGGACGCACGTGGACTTCCTCGCGAACGAAACCTCCAGCCCATGAACCCGACGATCTCGGTCTCCACGAAAGGTCCGTTGCGCGCGGCCGTGCAGCCGTGGCGGCTCGGCAGCGCGACGTGGGTCACCGTGATCGCGAAGGCCACGTGCCGGCTCGCCTATGGTGAAGCGGTCGCGCTCGATCCGGAGCCGATCGTGTTCGCCGACGCACAGGGCGGAGCGTCTTCGATCGTGAGCGAGGTGGCGCCGCACAAGCCGCGCGGCGAGGTCGTCGTCACGAGTCGATCGGCGCCGAACGCGAAGGGCGCGGGGCAGCTCCTCGTCGCGATCGATCGCGGCGACAAGCGCGTGTTGCTGCGCCGCGCGACGCTCGCCGATGGAGCGTCGATCGAAAACCTCGGGTGGGGACCGCGGGCCGCGTCGTCGCCGGATCGCCGAAGCTTCCTCCAGGGGGCGCGCGAGCCCGACACGCGCGCGACGGTCATCGAGCTGCCGAACCCGCCGCCTTGGATGTTCTTTCAGACCGCGGCCGAAGTGCAGTGGATCGACGCGATCGCGCCCGCGGACGAGCTCGTGATCGAGCGCCCCGATGCGCCGCGCACGCGCACGCGATTGCCCGGTTGGCAGATCTCCGCGAGCCTTTCGTCGGGCGGGCTCGCGCCTCGACGATTCCCGCTCAAGGCGGACACGCTCGCGATCGAGATCGACCGCCTCGTCGCGTCGATCGTGTGGCGAGGCGCGCTCGAGATCGCACCCGCCGAACTCGCGGCGCTGCTGAAGGGCGAGGCGAACGCGCCGCGCATCGAGGTCACGCTCTCGGGCTTCGGTCCAGAGCGAGCCGCGGTCGTCGCGGGATCGAACGGCGACGCGCACGCGACCGCGCCGATCGATCCCAAGGCGATCGCGGGGCCGGTCGCGCCGTTCCTCCTGAAGCAGCTCGAGGCGCGGAGGGCCGCGGCGAGCGACAAAAGCGCGACACCCTGGGAGGTGTCTGCGGCGAAGCGCAGCAAGTCGCACGAAGTCGCGCTCCGAGCGCCCGCGACGCCGGTGACGAAGACGGTCGTCACCGACGACGGGCTCGAGGCGGGGCGCGAGACGATCCCGACGCCGATGACCGTGGACGTCGAGAAGCCCGCGTTCGTCGCGCCGATTGCGCCTCCGATCGGGGACGTCGAGCCGCGCGTGCAACCGAGCCCGCCGCGCGCCGACGTCCCGAGGATCGAGTCGCCCGAGATCGCGTCGCTGAAGATCGAGTCGCCGAGGGTCGAATCGTCGTTCACACGCGCAGCGCCGCGCGCGTTCGCGCCGCAAGCGCGGGCGGCGGCGATCGCGCCTCCTGTGACTCCCCGGCGGCGGGCCTCGCTGATCGGCTCCGCAGTTCGGGGCTCGGTGCGGAGCGCGTCGATCGCTTGCTCGCGCGGCTTCATCGCACGGCCGAAGCGCCACCACCCGAGGACGACGGGTGAGCGCGGCGCCCATCGTGACGCCCGAGGTCGGACCCGGTGCGATCGTGGGCGGCCATCGGCTCGAGCGCGCGCTCGGCGAGGGCGCGTTCGGTCGCGTGTTCATCGCGCGCCGCACGCAAGATGGACAGCTCGTCGCGCTGAAGGTCTTGCGCGACGAGGCGCTGCACGCGTCGCGCGAGACGCTCATGCGCTTTCGTCGCGAGGCCGAGCTCGCGCGGCGCCTCGATCACCCGAACGTCGTGCGCGTGTTCGGGAGCGGCGTCGATGGCGCGCTCCATTGGATCGCGTGCGAGCTTTTGTCCGGTCACACGCTCGACGCCAACATCGCGCGCGGACCGACGCCGCCCGAGCGCGTGATCGCGATCGCGCTCGAAGCGCTCGCCGGCTTCGAGGCTGCGCACGACGCGGGCATCATCCACCGCGACATCAAGCCCGCGAATCTCTTCTTCCACACGAACGAGCTCGGCATCGCGCGCATCAAGCTGCTCGACTTCGGCGTCGCGAAGGCGATCGACACGGCACCCGCAGCAACCCTGCATGGCGAAGCGATCACGAGCGGCGGGATGACGCTCGGAACGCCCGCATACATCGCGCCCGAGCAGCTCGTCGGCTTGCCCGTCACGCCCGCGTGTGATCTGTTCTCGCTCGGCATCGTCCTCGCGGAGCTCGTGCTCGGACGGCACCTCTACGGTGCCGACGTCGAGGCGCACGAAATCCTGCGCGGGCGGCTCGGTGGGCAGCCTCCGCCGTTGCCCGAACCCTTGAAGGCGACGCCGCTCGGCGCGGTGCTCGTCAAAGCGACCGCGCCCGATCCGGCCGATCGCTTCGCGAGCGCGACCGCGATGCGCCAAGAGCTCGAGGCCGCGCGCGCAGAATCTCTTCGTCGCGTGCGTGAGGTCGAGCCTCCGAAGGAGTCATCGCGCCGCGCCGTCGCCGAGACCGAGACCTACGAGCCGCTGCCCGCGGAGACCGCCGAGCTCGAGCCATGGCCCTCGAAGATCGAGCGGTCGAAGCCCGCGCAGACGGCGACGGTCGAGATCGTGCGTCGCCGTCCTTCTGGCCGCGTGCGATGGCTTCTCGTCGCGCTCGCGATCCTGGTCCTCGGGGGCGCGCTCTTCTTCCTCGTGCGCTTCGTTCGGTACGCGCATCTCTGATCCCGAGCCGAACCACCGCAGAGGTCAGCGCGCCTCCGCCGGGCGCATACGTCTCCGACGCGGTGCATGCGCGCGAGACTTTCGGGGATTCCGATGCCGCAGTCAGCGACGGCAATCTGGAACACGGGCTGGTCACGATGGTGCCCGCTGTCGTTGAGCTGAGCCCCTACGATCCCGCCAAGGCGATCTTGGCTGTGTTGAACCACGTTGCGAAGCAGCTCGACGAACACGTACTCGAGGGCGAGCGCGGTGGAAGTATCGCCCGGCGCAACGAGCGACGCCATCCGGCGAGCTGCCGGCTGGATCTCGCTCGCGAGGCGCACTCGCATGAGTGGGACCGTGCGTTCCGGCTTCAGCGGGGGAAGCGGAGCGTGTCCCTCTAGGATACGCGGCAGACCGAGGGCATAGGCAAACTTCGCCGCACCCGTTTCGCCGAGCGGCTCGATCGCGGGAGCACCGACGCGACGTGCGTTGCCGAGGCTTCCAAGGGCAACAAGGCCCCACAGCTCGGCGATCCGAAGCCGGTCGACATGGAGCGGGCTTTCGCTTTGCGTCGCCCACGCAAGGAATGGTTCCGGCTCCGCGAGCTGGATTCGCTCTGGCGGCGGTGCAGCGAACACTGCGGGAGGTCGAACGGCAGGGTGCTCGGGCACGTGAGCTTGGATCCGGTGTTGGGTGCGGCGAGCCACGCCGCTCGAAGACGCTCCGCGACAGGTCGCACCTCGACCGGACCCGCACTGACGTGGTGGTCGAGCTTTCTTCGAACGAAGACCCAATCTGCCCGCCGCAGGGTCTCGAGCGCGCGCTCGACGTCGCCCGTCGCCGCCTTGGCCAATGCGTCGTTGACGATCTTCTTCGTCACGCGGCCATCATGTACCACGGCCGCCTGCGGAGCGAGTGACGTCGGCCACCTCGTCGGGGCCCACTGGCTTCGGCAACAACGGCACTCACAACGCGGCGGTCCCGACGGCATTCGTCAGGCCACGAGGGAGCACCGCGGGCGTTCCGAGATCCGCGTGACCGTCGGGGCGCCACGCCTCGAAGCGGAGGCGTGGCGGCTTTCAGGCTTCATCCCCCGCGACGCGGAGGAGAAGCGGAGACTCGCCGAACAGCGCCGTGCGCTGGGCTGCGATCCGACGACCAAATCCGAGGACCTTCGGGCGTCGCACGACGACGACCCACGAAGTCCGAAGTACGTGCTGGACCAACTCACCGACGGTGATGCCACGCGTGCTACGGACTGCCTGACGGAGTCGCCGCTCGAGACGCTCGTGAAGAACGGTGCCGGTAACGGTCTAAGGGAGCTCGTCGAGCGCGTCCGCGAGGTGATCGTCCCGTCTTTGGTGTCGCGAACGTAGGAGCGTGCCGGGCGGCCGAGACGTCGCCAACCACCGCCGCGCGGGAGCGCGCCGCGCCGAGTACGGTGAGGGGCGCCCGGGCGCGTGAGCTCGTGGAGGCCGTGCTTGAGCTCGTCGCGACCGTGGCCGCCTCGATCTGCGCGAGGCTCCTCGTGGCGCTCATCGCCCCGCGCCTCGATGGGGCGCGGCCCCTTCCGGCGGAGCCGATCCCGGAGGCAGGGGGGCCGGGCGACGCATGCTCCCGGCCGCGCGGCGCAACCGGCTGCACGTGACGCTGACCTGCATCCGCGACCCCGGTCTCCGCGCGGCGAGCGAGGCGTGCGACGACGGCTACGCCCCTGTGCCCAGCCCGCATCGAGGGCGCGCCTCTCCTCCGCCTCGCCTCGGCGGGCTGATCTCACGTCGAGGGGCGCGGCTGCTCCGGCGCCTTCGGGGGCGCCGCGGCGGGCGTGCGCGGGGGCTCCTTCCCCACGACGAGCGCGCGGTTGAAGCGCGCGACGAACCGCCGAGCGTCGGACTTCGAGATGAAGTGCTCGAGCGGCGAGCCGTCGCGCGGCTCGATGAGGAGCGCGAGCCCGAGCGCGGTCGCGACGATGCCGGCGCCGAGGCCGACGCCGCCCGCGATGCGGTTCCCATCCTGCTCGTCGCGCGTCTTGCCCTCGTCCGCCGTCGCGAGGGTGGCCGCGCCGAGGGCCAGCGACGCGATGCCGAGGACCGTCGTGACGGCGCCGCTGATCCGCGCTTCGCGCGCTCGATCGCGGTCGAAGTCGTCGAGCTCGTGGGCGCCCGTGCGCTCGCGGTAGCGCTGGACGAAGCCGTTCTCGCTCACGCAGTCGGTCGCCGTGCAGAACAGGTATTGATCCGCGCTCCCCGGCACGTCGCGGACCTCGAACTTGTCGGCGAGGTAGTCCGCGTCCGCGATCGGGCGTGGCGGCTCCGGCGGGACCAACGCCCGGCCCCCCTCGAGGCCGAACGCGATCCAGCCGTGCACTTTGCGCGCGTTGCCCACCTCGAGCTCGAGCGGCGCTCCCGGATCGTCGAGCGCCACGTCCGCGCGCCCGCCCGGCAGCGTCTCGCTCGCGAAGCCCTCCTCGCCGTCGCCGAACGCGAGCGACCGCACGTAGCCGACGCCGCAGCCCTTCTCCGCGCAGCACTTCGCGTAGCCGTCCCGCTCGGACGCGATCGCGCGCCGGAGGATGCGCACGCGATAGAAGAAGTACGCGCCGCGCGTCCGCTCCGCGTCCACGGTCGAGGCGATCGCGCTCGCCTCGCGCGTCGAGAGGAGGAGCTCGCTCGCGCACGGGTTCTCGCTCGTTTGGTCCGCGAGTCGCCGCGCGGGATCGAACGGTTCCTTGATGATCTGCCCGAGCAACGTGGTGTCGGCCGCGGGCTCGTCGAGCGCGCGCTCCCCGTCCTCGAGCGGCGCCCGCCGCTCGAGCTGCGCGAACGCCCCGCCCCGAAACACCGGGAACGAGGAGGGCCCGCAGCCCGTCATCGCCCACGACAGCACACCCACGCCCAGCACCATGAGACGTCGACTCATCGAACTCCCTCCGGCGCCGACCTCCGGATCGGCGCTCACGGAGGCGAGTCTGTCGACGCGGGCGCGTGCGCCCAGTTACATCGCGATTACATGCGACGCCCGCGAATGAACGCCGCGCGCCGCGCAACTAGAGCACCGAACATGTTGAAACCCGAACGAGTGCGCTCGAGTTCGAGGGGGAGGCGCGCGCCCGAGGAGCGAGCCCCGCAACGCGACTTCTCGTCCTCTCCGGAGCGCCGCGACGAGGCCGCGTGGATCTCTCCGAGCTCGCGCGCATCCGTCGGCGTTTCAACGCGTTCGGTGCTCCGGGGTCTCGCGGAGTCGACGCTGGCCCGAACTTCACGCGCGTTCGCCGCTGCGGCGCTCCTCGCGACGCTCGCGGGGTGCGGCTCGACCGCGACGCTGCTCCAGACGGCGGACGCGCCCGAGCGCCCCTCGACGTGGTCGCGCGGCGGCGAGATCGGTCCGCGCTGCCTCGACCTCGACCACGAGGACGAGCTGCTCTGCCGGGCGGACAAGCGCTTGATGGAGGCACGCACGTGGGGCGACGAGCGCGCGCTCGCCTGCTACGTCCGCAAGGGGAGGGAGCTCCGCACCGCGTACCGCATGGCGCAAAATACGCGCGAGCGACTGAAGTCCGGAGAGAGCGCGGTCGAGCGCGAGCGCCTCGTCTCCGCCGATCGCCTCCTCGAACGGAGCTTCGTGGAGCTCGAGGCGTGCAACGGACCGCTCGACGGTGAGGCCGACTCCGTCCGCGTGGAGCGGCCGAAGGAGCTCTTGGAGATCGAGGGCGGCTGATCGTGTGTGCTCCGCTGCGGGAGCTCGCCCGAGATCTTTTTTGGAACGCCGGGCCGGGTGGCGCGTCGCGGAGCCCGCGGAGATCGGCTAACCTCCGAGACGTGCTTCCCTTGCGCCGACGGCTCGCTGTCCTCTCCGCTGCTGTCCTCACCGCCGCTGGGGCGCTCCTCGTCGGCGCTGCGTTCGGCGGCTGTACGGGCGAGATCGGGGACCCTCCGGATCCCATCACGCACCACGAAGAGCTGATCTGCGACGACGGGTCGATCCATCCCGGCTCCCAGCCGATCCGGCGGCTCACGCGGTTCGAGTACAACAACACGATCCGCTCGCTGCTCGGAGACACCACGAACCCCGCGAACCAGCTCCCCGTGGAGGAGCAGGACCAGAACATCGGGTTCAACAACACCGCGGCGCTCCTCGTCGTGAACGACGGTCTCGCCCTGAAGTACATGACCATGGCGGAGGGCGTGTCGGCGCGCGCCACGCTGGACGTGGCGGGCCTCACGGGGTGCGACGCGACCCACCAGGACGAGGCCTGCGCGAGCGCGTGGATCGACAAGTTCGGCAAGCGCGCGTACCGGCGCCCGCTCGACGCGGACGAGAAGGCCGCGCTCCTCGGCGTGTTCAAGGACGGCGTGGTGCAAGGGGGCGGCGGCGCGCCCGGGTTCCTCCAGGGCACGCAGATGGTGATCGAGGCCGCGCTCCAGTCGCCCGAGTTCATGTACCGGATCGAGATCGACGGAGCGCTCGATCCCTCGCTCGGCGAGGGCATCGTCCGCCTCAGCGACTACGAAATGGCGTCCCGTCTTTCGTACATGATCTGGGGATCCATGCCGGACGACGCGTTGTTTGCCGCAGCGGACGCGGGCGCGCTGCGCACCAAGGAGCAGATCGCGACGCAGGCGCGGCGCATGCTCGACGACCCGCAGGCGCGCCTCATGGTGGACGAGTTCCACCTCGAGTGGCTCGACTACGATCACATTCAAAACGTCGCGAAGGACGCGGCGATCTTCCCGGACTGGAGCACGCACGTCGGCCAGCTGATGCAGGAGGAGACGCGCGAGTTCATCGACCACGCGGTCTTCGAGGGCAACGGCGACCTCCGCGCGCTCCTCACCGCGAACTACTCGTACATGAACCAGGAGCTCGCGTCGTTCTACGGGGTGAGCGCGCCCAACGCGACGGAGTCGTTCGCGCGCGTCGATCTCGATCCCGCGCAGCACGCGGGGATCCTCTCGCTCGGGGCGCTCATGTCGATCTACGCGCACACGAACCAGACGTCCCCCGTGCACCGGGGCAAGCTCGTGCGGGAGCGGTTGCTCTGCGGCGTGCTCAAGCCCCCGCCCAACAACTTCAAGGCCCCCGAGCCGGACCCGAACGCGACGACGCGCGAGCGGTTCGAGCAGCACCGGACCGATCCGGCGTGCAACGCCTGCCACAAGCTCATGGACCCGCTCGGGTTCGGCCTCGAGAATTTCGATCCCGTGGGCCGCTACCGCACGATGGACGGCGTGAACCCCGTCGACGCGAAGGGGGAGCTCACCGAGACGGACGTCGACGGCGAGTTCGACGGCGCGATCGATCTCGCGTCGCGCCTCGCCGACAGCCACACCGTCGAGCAGTGCTACGCGACGCAGTGGTTCCGGTTCGGGTACGGGCGCGCGGAGAACGAAGAAGACAAGTGCACGATGAGCGCGATCGACCAAGCGTTCGCGGAGAGCGGCGGGAACGTCCGCGAGCTCATCGTCGCGCTCACCCAGACGGACGCCTTCCTCTACCGAAAGGCGGCGAACTGACATGGCCAAGATCGTCCTCCCCCGCCGCACGTTCCTCCGCGCCGCGGGCGGCATCAGCCTCGCGCTGCCGCTCATGTCGAGCCTCGGGTGCAACGAGCAGCAGCAGAAGATCTACGAGAAGGTCGCGGCGCAGCGACAATCCCTCGACAAGTTTCCGAAGCGGTTCCTCGCGGTCTACACGCCGAACGGCAGCTACGAGATGCCGACCGCGAACCTCGACGGGCAGTGGGCGGCGCTGAAGCCGTTCAAGGCGAAGCTGAACGTCATCACCGGGATGGATCAGAGCGTGTGCGCGGTCCCGCCCGGAGAGCCCCACCAATCCGGCATGGCGATGATGACGGGGCGCCCGCTCAACCAGGGGATGCAGGTCGGCGGGGACGGATCGCTCGCGGGGTGGGGGAGCGGCATCTCGATGGATCAGGAGCTCGCGAACCAGATCGGCAAGGGCACGAAGCGCAAGAGCCTCCACGCCGGCGTGCAGTCCACGGCGTACGGCGGAACCGAGGTGCGCACCGTCATCAGCTACGAGGGGTCGGATCTCCCCGTCGCGAACACCACGGACCCGTTCGTCATGTTCAGCGACGTGTTCTCCGATCTCGGCACCGATCCGGACGGGCTCGCGCGGCAGAAGCTCCGGCGCACGAGCGTCCTCAACGCCGTGCAGGGGCGCTACAACGCGCTCGCGCAGAAGGTGAGCGCGGAAGACAAACTGAAGCTCGATCAGCACCTCAACGCGGTCGCCGAGGTGGAAGCGCAGCTGAAGAACCCGGGCGGCGTCATCGGCGGCAACTGCCAGATGCCCGACCCCGGGGCGACGTTCGACATCAACGATCCCTCGAACTTCGGGAAGATCGGCAAGCTCCACATGGACCTCATCGCGATGGCGTTCGCCTGCGACCTCACCCGCGTGGCGACGCTCCAGTGGTCCGCGGCGACGAACAACCGTCCGTACCCGTTCCTCTCGTACAACGGGTCACCCATCACGGACGACGAGCACAGCCTGAGTCACATGCCCGATTCGTCGGTGGACGCGTGGGGCAAGCTGAACGTGATCCGCACGTGGAACATCCAGCAGCTCGCCTACCTCCTCGGCCTCCTCGACGCGGTCAAAGAGGGCGACGGGACGATGCTCGACAACAGCGTCATCATGCTGTTCAGCGAGATCGCGCGCGGCAACACGCACAGCCACCTCGACACGCCGTTCATCGTCGCCGGGAAGGGCGGCGGCTACTTCAAGACGGGCCAGTACATCAACTTCCCGGGCCCGGGGGACAAGTTCCACAACGATCTCCTGATCTCCATCATGAACGCGATGGGCGTAGAGACCACGGTGTGGGGCGACCCGGCGTTCTGCACGGGCGAGATCGCCGAGCTGAAGGCGTGATCTCCCGCCTGCGCCCGGCCGCCTCGCTCTCGCTCGAGGTGAGCGGCCGCGTGGCGCGCGGCCTCGGGGTGAGGGGCCTCGTGGCGGGCGTCCTCGTCGCGTCGGGCGTCCTCGTCGCATCGGGCCTCGTGGGTTGCGACAGGGCCGAGAAATGGATCGGCCAAAAGGCGGACGAGTCGATCGCGCACGGCATCGAATCCGCGACGGATGATCTCGTCGACAGCAAGTACCACCCGAGCGGCCTACCCTCGAAGAAGAAGGGCTCCGCGAAGAAGAAGCCGGAGCCTGCGGACAGCGCCTCGCCAGACGCGTCCGCGGCGCCAGGCGTGGCCGCCCCCGACGCCTCGACCCCGCCACAGTGAGGGAGCCCGAGGCCGACGCGCGGAACGACGACCTGCGCTCCGCGCACGCGCCCGAGTTCACGCTCCAAACGTGGAACTGCTTCGGGGCGGCGCAGGGGCCGATCTCGTTCCTCGCTTGGAGGGGCGCCCCGGACAGCCACCGCTTCGACCACCCGGAGCTCCACGCGCACGTGCACGAGGCGGACATCCTGTGCGTCCAGGAGCTCTACCTGGGCGACGCAGAGGACTTCTTCGATCGCCTGGAGCATGGGCACAAGACGCGGGATCCGAACACGAACACGTGGTCCCCGTTCACGGTCGCGGGATCGGGGCTGGGCGTCGCGGCGCGCTTTCCGATCGTCGCCCGCGACCTCCGCCCGTTCGGCCAGCCTCAGATCCTGAGCGAGCGGTTCGCGCGGAAGGGCGTGCTGCTCGTCCGCCTGGAGACGCACGCGGGGCAGGTGGACTTGCTCACCACGCACATGCAGTCCGGGTACAGCCCGAAGGCGCAGGAGATCCGAGCGCACCAGCTCCAGAAGGTCCGCCGCGCGATCGACGAGTTCGGCTCGCCCGATCGGCCGTTCATCGTGACGGGGGACTTCAACATCTGCGGGCTCGCCCCGAAGCGCACGGGCGAGTACGCCGCGCTCGAGCGGGTCCTCGGGGATTTTCGCGACCTCGGCGCGGACGCCGACCACGTCACGTTCCACCCCGATCCGCGGGTGAACTCGCTCGCGCACCGGTTCGAGCCTCGGAGCCCCGCGCAGCGCGTGGACTACGTGATGTTCCGCCCCGACCGGAGCCACCGCGTGGAGGCCGTGTCGACGGAGCGCGTCCTCGAGCGGCAGCTCGTGGGTCACGGCCGCGAGACGTTCGCGTCCGACCATTTCGGTCTTCGGACCCGCTTCGTCGTCCGCTGACCGAGGCGCACGCGTCAAAATCGTGTCTCGTGGACCTCGGCCGTAGGCGGCGAGGGGGGAGGTCCGTCACACTGGCGTAGGTCGGTTCACCCGTCGCTGAGCACCCAGAAAAGGCCATGAAACGAATGCTTACGCTCGCTGTCGTAGCCCTCTCGCTCCTCGTGTCGTCCACCGCGTTCGCCAAGCCCACCCGCGCCCCCATCCGGGTCCGCTCGGACGTCATCACGCGCACCCTGGCGAAGCCTCAGATCCGCGGCAAAATCCGGCTGCCGAAGACGACCAAGGCGAAGGGCAAGGCGAAGTTCCGGCCTCGGATCCGCCTCCCCCGCCTCACGAAGTAGCGCCTTCCCGCGCGCGCCGCGCGCGGGGCGGTCGAAAACGAGAAGAGCCAGCGGCCCGGGCCTTCCCCGAGCTCGCTGGCTCTTCGTGCTCCATCCCCGGGGATCAGCGGCGGTACGGCGACTTGCCGGCGTACACCTGGCCCTCGCCGAGCTCGTACCCGATGCGGAGGAGCTGGTTGTACTTCGCGACGCGGTCCGAGCGGGAGAGGCTCCCCGTCTTGATCTGACCCGCGTTCGTCGCGACCGCGAGATCCGCGATGAACGTGTCCTCCGTCTCCCCGCTCCGGTGGCTGATGATCGCGCGGTAGCCGCTCTCCTGCGCGGTCCGGATCGTGTCGAGCGTCTCGGTGACGGTGCCGATCTGGTTCAGCTTCACGAGGATCGCGTTCGCGATGCCGCCCTCGATGCCCTTCACGAGGCGCTCTCGGTTCGTGACGAACAGGTCGTCGCCGACGAGCTGGAGCTTCTTGCCGAGGCGATCAGTGAGGAGCTTCCAGCCCTTGTCGTCGTTCTGATCGCAGCCGTCCTCGATCGAGACGATCGGGAATTTTGCGACGAGCTTCTCGTAGATGTCGACCATCTCCTCGCGCGTTCGGGCCTTCTTGTCGAACGTGTAGCGATCGGTCTTCGCGTCGTAGAACTCGGAGAGCGCGACATCCATCGCGATGCCGACCTCGGCGCCGGGCTTGTACCCCGCGGACTCGATCGCCTTCAACACGGCCTCGAGCGCCGCCTCGTTGGACGCGAGGCGCGGCGCAAACCCGCCCTCGTCGCCGACGGCGGTGACCATGCCGTCCTTCTTCAGGAGCGCCTTCAACGCGTGGAAGATCTCGACGCCCGCGCGCAGCGCCTCGTCGAACGAGTTCGCGTCGCCCTCCGCGACGGAGTGGGGGACGACCATGAACTCCTGCACCTCGAGGCCGTTGTCCGCGTGCATGCCGCCGTTCAAGATGTTCATCATCGGCGTGGGCAGGACGCGCGCCTGCGCGCCGCCGAGGTAGCGCCAGAGCGGCAGATCGACGACGTCCGCCGCGGCGCGGGCGACCGCCATCGAGACCGCGAGGATCGCGTTCGCGCCGAGCTTCCCCTTGTTCCCCGTGCCGTCGGCGTCGATCAGGATGCGGTCGATCGCGGCCTGATCGAGCGCGTCCATCCCCATGATCGCGGGCCCGAGGACGTTCTCGACGTTGCGCACGGCGCGCGCGACGCCCTTGCCGCCGTAGCGCTTGGGATCGGCGTCGCGGAGCTCGACCGCCTCGTGCTCACCCGTCGACGCGCCGCTCGGGACGGCCGCGCGGCCGATGCCGCTCTGGCAGCGGACCTCGGCCTCGACCGTCGGGTTGCCGCGTGAATCCAGGATCTGCCTCGCGATGACGCTCTCGATCACACTCATGGCCACGTCCGGTACGACGCCCGCAGGGCCCCGTAAAGACCCACTCAGGGTCAGGGCACGCGCGGCGCGATCCTGCGCCAACGGGAGCTGACGGATCGAGAACGAGCACGAGCTAGAGCCGAAGGCGGAAGGCAAAGGCAAAAGGATCTTCCGCGGTCCTCTCGCTGAACGGAGCGAGTCGTGCGCCGCTGTCGTCGCACAGCTTCGTCGGCCCGGAGGCGCGTGCGGCTACGCTCTTCTCGGGTGCGGCGCTCGGCGAGGCGCTACCCGAGGTGCCGGAGGACTTGTCGCCGCACCCGAGCGAAGGCGCGCAGAGGGCGATCGCGAGGCCGAGCAGCGTGACAGAGCGGAGGCTCGCGGTGCGAGAGACGATGGGGCCGTTGGACTCGAAGAGGTGCCGGTTCACGTGTTCTCCTTGGGGCGCAGCGGCCCGACGCGCGCCACCCTACGCACCGGTCCCCGACGCGCCCGCTTACGAGCGGTTACATGAGCGCCGGGGTTCACGGAGCCGACCCCCGTGTGTACTCTCCCGGGTCCGTGCAAGGGTCCCCGCAGCAGCTAGAAGAATCTCAGTACCGCTCTATCGGCGTCTTCGGCGAGGAGCTGCTCCTCTGGATCCTCCTGATGCGGCAAGCCCCGCGGCGTCCGCCGGCGGATCACTTGTTCCGCCAAGCGAACATCCTCCTCGACGAGCTGAAGGTGTCGCCGCTCGCGCAGTCGCTCCCGGTCGTGTCCGCGGACGACGGGATGTTCGCGATCGCCGCGCTCCTCGACGAGGTCGCGATGACCCTGCCGGACGTGCGGCCGTGGTGGTCACAGAGTCCGCTCCAGGCGCGGCGCTGGATGACGAACAACGCGGGCGTGGAGTTCTTCGATCGCCTCGAGCGCGTGCGCCAGGGATCGCCGATGGTGCTCGCGACGTTCGTCGCGGTGCTCGGGTGTGGGTTCCTCGGAAAGTACGGGATGATCGGGCAGAAGGATCAGTACGCCCTCGCGCAGCTCCGCGCCCAGCTCGCGCGCGAGCTCAAGGTCGACGCGGATCGGGACATCCAGGGAGGAGCCATCAAGCCCTACCGCTATGACACGCTCCCGGCGGAGTTCATCCCGCGCTCGCCCTGGTACCTCTCCGTGTGGATGGGGCGCGCCCTCGCGATCCTGCTGTTCCTCGGCGCGGGCGCCTGGCTCTTCACCGTCGTCTACGGGCACCTCCGATGAGCCTCTTCAGCGCCGAGATCGCCACCTTGGTGAGCGCCGCCGCGAAAATCACAGGCGGCGACGTGTACTCCGTCCCTTGGTACCTCGTGCTCGGCGAGCCGCGGACGGGCAAGAGCACGGTCATCCGATCGATGAACCTCACGTGGCAGGGCGACGGCAAGGTGCCCATGCCCGCGACGGCGATCTGCAGCTACTTCGTCGCGAAGGAGGCGGTGTTCATCGAGGCGGGCGATCGGATCTGCGGCCCGAACAAGAACGTCGACTTCCTTCGAGCGCTCTGCGAGGAGCTGAAGAAGGTCCGCGCGCGCGAGCCGCTCGACGCGCTCATCCTGAACATCTCCTCGTCCGACGTCGCCGAGCTCACGGAGCAGACGCTCGAGCCGCACGCGCAGACCCTCCGGAACTACCTCGTCGAGGTCTGCAAGACGCTCGGCGCGGACGTGCCCGTCTACACGATCGTGAACCGGTACGACACGCTGTGGGGCTTCGCGGAGGTGTTCCAATGGAACGCGGATCGCGCGAAGGAGGAGGCGTGGGGGTTCGTGCTCCCGCCGGAGACGCCGAGCCAATCCGCGCTCCCGAAGATCCAGGAAGGCATCGCGGGGCTCGCGGCGCGCATCGAAGCGTTCTGCCTCGCGCGCCTCTCGAGCGAGGACGGCATCGAGCAGCGGATGCGCGCGTTCCAGCACCTCTCGGAGTCGAAGCAGTTCCTCGAGAAGCTCCTCGAGGTCATGAAGATCATCTCGTTCGCCAACCGGTACGAGCGCGCGCCGTGGGTGCGGGCGCTGATCGTCGGCGCCGCCGTGCCGGGCGTGGGGGATCGGATCCGCGCGAGCATCGCGCGGTTCAACAACATGGGGATCATCCAGAACCCGTACGATCAGGCGCGCGCGACGCGCCCCGGCGGTCTGCCCGTGTTCAGCTTCATGCGGACGACGGTGCTCCCCGAGAAGGAGCTCGTGCCCCTCCGCGTCCGCTGGCGGGACGACAAGCTGACGGTGATCCTCTTCATCCTCGGCCTCCTCATCCTGATCGCCGCGCCCGTCCTCGCGTTCGCCGTGTGGCGGTGAGGCCCGCCGTGCCCCTCGATCTCGACGCCCTGTCCCTCGGGTTTCGCGGCCGGTTCCTCACCTATGCGGAGATCACCGAGCAGCTCGAGCGCTGGCAGCGCGCGCGGCCCGACCTCGTGCGCGTGCGATCGATCGCGAAGAGCGAGGAGGGGCGCGAGCTGTGGGTCGCGACGGTGGGCCGAGACCCCGATCGCGTGCGGCCCGCCGTGTGGATCGACGGGAACATCCACGCGAGCGAGCTCTCCGGGTCGAGCGTCTGCCTGGGCGTCATCGAGGATCTCCTGCGCGCGCTCGACGATCCGAGCGCGAAGCTCCGCGACCTGCCGGATCACCTGCGCGCGCTCGTGACGTCCGACGTGCTGTTCTACGTGCTCCCGCGCATGTGTCCGGACGGCGCGGAGCGCGTCATCGCGCGCCACCACTTCGTGCGTTCGAACCACCGCGATCACCGGCTCGGCGCGAACGGCCCGCGGTGGATCCACGAGGACATGGACGGCGACGGCCTCTCCCTCTTGATGCGCAAGCGCGACGAGACGGGGGACTTCGTCGCCTCGAAGGAGCACCCGAACGTCCTCGTCCCGCGCGAGGTCGAGGACGAGGGCCCGTACTATCGCGTGTTCCCCGAGGGGCGCATCGAGAACTTCGACGGGTTCACGATCCCGAAGCCGTCGTTCATGAGCGACACCGAGACGGACATGAACCGAAACTTCTCGTCCGGGTGGCAGCCCGAGCCGACGCAGGTCGGCGCGGGCGCGTTCGCGACGAGCGAGCCGGAGAGCCGCGGCGTCACGGAGTTCGCGTCGCGGCACCCGGAGATCTTCGCGTGGCTCTCGTTCCACACGTACGGGGGCGTGTACATCCGGCCGCTCGGGGACAAACCGGACGCGAAGATGGCCCCCCAAGACGCGGCGGTGTTCCGCGTCATCGACCGCTGGGCGGAGAGCATCCCGGGCTACCCGTGCGTGAGCGGGTTCATGGAGTTCACCTACGAGCCCGACAAACCCCTGCACGGTGATCTCGCGCAGTTCGCGTACGCCGAGCGCGGCGCGATCGGGTTCGTGTGCGAGCTCTGGGACTTCTTCAAGCAGGTCGGGTTCGAGGTGAAGCGCCCGTTCATCAAGAACTACGAGGATCGAGGGGGCCGCGCGGAGATCGCGAAGATCGCGACCTGGGACGCGACGCACAACGCGGGCCGCATCTTCGGCGCGTGGCGCACGCTCCAGCACCCGCAGATCGGGGAGGTGGAGATCGGGGGCTACGATCCGCTCGTCGGGATCTGGAACCCCCCGTTCGATCGGCTCGCGAAGGTGTGCGAGGACCAGTCGAGGTTCGTGCTCCGGCTCGCGTCCCTCGCGCCGCGCCTCGTGATCGCAAGCGTGACGGAGGAGTCGATCGGCGCGGGACTCCGGAGGATCGAGGCGGTCGTCGAGAACCGGGGCTTCCTGCCCACGTACGTGCTCGAGTCGGCGAAGGCACGGCTGTGGAACGAGGGCGTGCGGATCGCCCTCCGGTGTGCGCCGGACGTCGTCATCGAGGCGGGCGAGGCGTCCGTCCTCGTGGGGCACCTCGAGGGCTGGGGAGGCAACGATCGGTTCACGGCGCCCTCGATCGCGCGGAGTGTGATCGAGATCGGCCGGCGAAAGGCGACGTGGATCGTGCGTGGGGAAGGGGCGATCACGGTGCGCGCGAGCGCGACCCGCGTCGGAGCGGTCGAGCGCACCGTGTGATCCACCGAGCCGACGGCGGGTCGGCCGACACCGTTCGGTGGCCGCGGGGCATGGTCACCTTCGGTCGAGCGCACTATTTCCGGAAGCGCCCTAAAGATTCGTTCCGGATGGGCCGATCGTGGAGGGGATCCCCCCAGCGATGTTTACGCCCGATCCCCCGACTTGCGACACGTGCCGAGACCAGGGTCCGTCGACCTCCGGCCCGAGCCGCGGAGGGGTTGCCGTGCGCAAGGTTCGGCTGCTCATCGTGGACGACTGCGTCGTCGTGCGGCGGTTGCTCTCGACGCTGCTCTCCTCGGAGCCCGATATCGAGGTCGCTGGCATCGCGGCCGACGGCGCGATCGCGCTCACCAAGATCAAGCTCCTGAAGCCCGACATCGTCACGCTCGACGTCGAGATGCCCGGGATGGACGGCCTGGAGACGCTCGCGGCGATCCGAAAGAGGTTTCCACTCCTCCCCGTGCTCATGTGCAGCGCCCGGAGCGACAGCGCGGCGCACCGGATCCTCGAGGCGATCGCGCCCGAGGCCACGGACTACGTGACGGCGCCGCGGAGCGCTTCGAGTCGCGAGGCCGCGATCGAGCACGTTCGGGCGCACCTCATCCCGAAGATTCGAGAGCTCTGCGCGCGAGCTGCGGCGCGCCGCGCCGGCGTCGCGACGGTCCGCCCGACCACGCCTCGATCCGTCCGTCGGGCGCGCGGCGGTAGCCCCGTCGGCGTCGTCGCGATTGGCGCTTCGACGGGGGGACCGAGCGCGCTCACCTCGCTGCTCGGCGCGCTCCCCAGCACGCTGCCGTGCCCCGTCGTCGTCGTCCAACACATGCCGCCCCGCTCCACGTCGCACTTCGCTCGGCGGCTCGCCGCCGCGAGCTCGCTCGTCGTACGAGAGGCGCGCGGTGGGGAGATCCTCGAGCCGGGGCGCGTGTACATCGCTCCCGGGGACCACCACCTGCGCGTCGTCCGGGACGGTGCGCGCGCCCGCCTCGAGATCGACCAGCTGGCCGCCGAGAACTCCTGCCGGCCCGCGGTCGACGTGCTCTTCCGATCCGCGGCGGACGCGTACGGCGCCCGCGCGCTCGGGATCGTGCTCACGGGGATGGGACAGGACGGACTTCGCGGAGCGGCTCGAATCAAGGGCGAGGGCGGCCACATCGTCGTCCAAGACGAGACGAGCTCGGTCGTGTGGGGAATGCCGGGCATCGTGGCGCGCGCCGGCCTCGCGGACGCGGTCCTGCCGCTCGGCGAACTCGCCTATGAGATCCGGCGTCGCGCCGCGCGCGACCCGAGCGGAGCGCGGAGCGTCGTGGCCCCCTCACGTCGGTTCGCTCTCCCGGCGGACGGGGCCTACGCGCGGTGAGCGCTACTCGCAGAGCCGCACGCGCGCGACCTGCGCCGGCTTCGGCAAAGCGCCCGGGGCGTACGTGAGGAACCCGACGTCGCCGTTCGCGAGGACGACGAAGTCGTCCATGAAGTTCGTCCCGACGTCGACGACCTCCGGGCCGGCGAGGACGTTCCCGTCCACGTCGATGATGGCGAACGTCGTCGGCCCATTGTGGTTGAGCGGCGTGAACGTGGACGCGCCAGGCACGGCGACCCACGCGAGTAGGTAGCTCTTTCCGTACCGCGCGATGTGGGCGGTCATCTCGGCGTGGTCGGTCGACTGGACGATCGTCTTGGGTGGGTCGACCGAAAGATCGTCGTGAACGAGGGCGATACCCAGGTCGAACCCGCCAGCGCCCTCCTGATGGGAGAACGCGACGAGCGCGCCGTCGCTCGTCTCCGCCATTCCTCCTGGATACGTCGACCCGCCGACCACGCTCTCGTGCCGGTCGACGCGTGATCGCCGCCCGCGCCGGACGACGCCGTCGCGCCGTCGTCGCACCCGACGAACAGCACCGCAAGACCCCAAACGCCAAGGAAGCGCCTTCGGCCTCATCCGGGAAGTACAGCGCACTCGCGACGCGCACAGAAGGACGTAGGCGTGACCAGGTCACGTGGAGATCCATCCGCGACTTCACCCTCCGCAACGCGCGAAGCTCGTCGCGGGGTTCAGAAACGAGCGGGCGTGCCGTACGCCACCCCATGCAACGCCGCCCTGATCGCGCGCGGTTCCTCGCGCTCGCGCTATCCCTGGTCGCGCCGACCGCTCTCGTCGGTTGCCAGTTCGATTTCTGTGTCGACCTGCCCGCGGGCGCGACGCGATCGGACAGTGCGCCCATCATCGGCGGCACGCTGGACACGCAGAACGTCTCGACCGTGGCGCTCCTCCTCACGCGCCCCGACGGGACCCACGCGGTCTGCTCGGGCGTCGTGATCGCGCGGAGCGGGACCACGGGGTACGTGCTCACGGCCGCGCATTGCGTCGCCGGTTCGGTCGATCGGGTCATCGAGGCGACCGACTGGCGCGACTGCACCCCTGCGGGTGATCCCACCCAGTGTGCGGCGTCGTACACGCCCACGTCCTGGTTCGCGGACCCGACGTACGACCCCACAACGGCATTTCACGACTTCGGGATTGTCTTGTTCGAGGGAGCGACGGACGCGACGTCGGTCACCCGCGTCGCGACCGTCGACGATCTCGTCGCTAGCGCGAACGTGGAGCTCTCGGGGTACGGCCGCACCTACGTCGGTGCCAACGACCCCACGCAGTTCCAGAGCGCACGGCACCACGTCGTCGTCCCGGTCGCGCAGGTCACGGCGTCCGCTCTCCGGATCGACGCGACGAACGGTGAGACCGCGTGCTTTGGCGACTCGGGCGGCCCGGCGCTCCGGACGATCGGCGGTGTCCCACGGGTCGTCGGCATCGCCTCTGCGGCGGACCAGAACTGCGCGCTCATCGCGATCTACGGGCGCGTGGCCGACGTGTACGAGAGCTTCATCCACCCCATTCTGCCCCCCCCCGCGGATCCGTGCTCCGCGTGCGTGCAGAGCGGGCTCGAGGGCGGCGCGATGTGCGACTCGGAGCGCGCCGCGTGCGACGCAGACCCTGGGTGCGTGGCGATCCGCGGCTGCGTCTCGGCGTGCCCGATCCCCGACGGCGCGTGCTACTCGTCCTGCGCCGTCGGCTACGCGGGCTCCGCCGCCGCGTTCAACGATCTGTCGAACTGCATTGTCTGCGCGGGCTGCAGCTCCAGCTGCAACGCGTGGGAGTGTGAGAGCTCCATCACGTCCTCTACGTCGAGCGGATCGGGCGGATCGACCGGCTCGTCGGGCTCGACCGGCTCCGGCTCGTCGAGCTCGACCGGCTCGTCGGGTGCCGGCGGCGCCTCGAGTTCGAGCGGCTCGTCGGGCTCGAGCGGCTCGTCGGGCTCGAGCGGCTCGTCGGGCTCGAGCAGCTCCGGTGGATCGGAGTCGACGGGCGCCTCCTCGGGATCGGCCTCGGGAGAGTCGTCGTCGAGCGGATCCTCGCCGTCGTCCAGCAGCGGGGGCGCTGGCGTGGGGGGCGGGGGCGGGGCCAGCGCGTCCGCCGCCGGCCAGAGCAGCCCAAGCTGCACCCCGGTCAACTTCAGCTGCGCGCTCGGCATCGCATCCGGCACGGGTGAAGCGGCCCCCGCCGCCATCGGACTCCTCGTCGCGCTGGCCGCCCGACGTCGTCGGTCGCGCGTGAGCGGAGAGCCGTGAGCCCCATCCCGACGCGACGAGGACGTTCGGAGGTCTTGTCCACGACGCCCGGAAGCGGCGGGAGTGGAATTCGTGAGCGGGCCTTTCGGCGCGCTCATGGAATTCCGCGGAGGACCGCGGCTGAATCGAGCGCCTTTCGGCGCGCTCATGGAATTCCGCGGAGGACCGCGGCTGAATCGAGCGCCTTTCGGCGCGCTCATGGAATTCCGCGGAGGACCGCTGAATCGAGTGCCCGCGGCGGGCTCGTCGAGACTCACCCCGTGCAGCGTGCGCGACCGGCGCCGCCACGAGCGCGCGTGTTCTTCGGGGGCCGTTCCTCCGCAGCTCGGGTCGGGGCGTGATACGAGGGCGTCCGATGTCGTGCCCGAAGATGGTGATGTGCCCCGTGTTCCCGCGGTTCAAGAGCGTGTCTGCGCTGAAGGTGATGCAGGCCCTCTACTGTGAGGGGGACTTCACGCGCTGTGAGCGCTTCAAGTCGTCATCGGCGGGGACCAAGCCTCCCGACACGCTGCTGCCGGACGGGACGACCCTCCCCGCGCGCGATCCCTGAGAGAGAGCCGGCGCGAAGTCTTCTTGGGGATCCGGCTCTCGCCGAGAGACAGCCGTCCAATCGGCAAGGCGCGAACTTAGGGCGTCGACGCGACGTCGACGTGCAAGCTTTGCACGCCGAGAGGGTGCCATCGCTTACCGGAATGCGAAGATCATAGAGCGGGCCTCGATCGCCTTCCCCGCTCCGTATCGAGGCGTACATTGGGTGGGCCGAAAGCGAGGCCCACGATGAACCGCACACGCGCGACCCGGTCGACCCGACGAATGAAGCTCTCCTGGGGATCCCTCTCCATGGGCAGCGTCGTCGCGCTCGCATCCCTCACGGGGTGGATGGGAGGCGCCTGCACCGACGCGACCGGCACGGACGGGCCGCCGGCGACGACGACCACGAAGGGGTTGCCGTGCGACGTCGCGAAGCTCCTCGAGTCGAAGTGCACGTCTTGCCACTCGTCACCGCCGGTGGCGGGCGCCCTGGTGTCGCTCGTCTCGCGGGAGGATCTCATGGCACCCTCCGCGGTGAAGCCGGAGGAGTCGATCGCTCAGCGCGCCGTGGAGCGGATGACCGCCGAGTTCAGCGCCATGCCGCCCGGAGGCGGAGAGGCTGCGGACGCGCCCGTTCTCCAAGCCTGGATCGACGCGGGCATGCCCGAGGGCGACTGCACGCCAATTGCGACACCGGACCCCGCGTTCACCGGAGCCTCGATTTGTACGAGCGGCGTCACGTCCAAGCTCGGAGAAGACACGCCGAACCGCTATGACATGTACCCCGGTCGCGCATGCAACGCGTGCCACGCGAAGGGCGAGGAGGGCGAGGTCATCAAGCAGTTCGCCGCCGCCGGGACGGTCTATCCGACGGGGCACGAGCCGGACGATTGCCTGGGCGTGGACGGCAGCGCGCTCCCCGACATCGTCGTGGAGGTGACCGGCGCGGACGGCACGGTCTACACCGCGCGCCCGCGCAAGAGCGGCAACTTCGTGATTGAAGACGTCACGATCGCCCTCCCCTACACCGCGAAGATCGTCTCGTCCAAGGGGGAGCGCGTGATGAGCGAGGCGCAGACGAACGGCGACTGCAACCTCTGCCATACGGACGAGGGCACCTCGTCGATGGGCAGCGGCGTCGCCCCGGGGCGCATGGTCGTCCCGTACTGAAGGTGACGCGCGCCGCGTGAAGGCGTCGCACGCCCGCGCTGTCGGGCGTCGTTAACAACACCACCGAATGTCCACTTCGCGTCGAGACGCGAAGAGGACTCGGCGCGCGCCCATCCTTGCTCGAGGCGGCGTCCGCGCGCGCGGACAAGCGGTCTAAAGGGAACCGGGAAATGAGCCGATAGCCCATGAGCAGAGACACTCATGCGCGCCTCTCAGCTCGACTCCGATGAACCGTGCGTGGCCGGGCTCCTGGGCCCGCGAGGGAGCGCCCCGAGCTCGTCGAAGAGAGGGGTGTCCCCATGACGTCCCTCGCGTGCGACGAGGCCGTTCGCGAGTTCTTGCTCGAGAGCCACGAGAACCTCGACCAGCTCGATCGTGAGTTCTTGGCGCTCGAGACGGATCCGTCCCCCGCGCGAATCGCGACGATCTTCCGGACCGTGCACACGGTCAAAGGGACGGCTGGGTTTCTCGGGTTCTCCAAGCTCGAGCGATTGTCCCACGCAGGGGAGACGCTGCTCTCTCGCGCGCGCGATGGGGCGCTCACGCTGACACCGGAAGATACGACCGCCCTGCTCGCGCTCGTCGATCGGGTGCGCGGGTTCCTGCAATCGATCGAGAGCACGGGCTCGGAGGGCGCCGCGGACGCGTCGGACCTCGCGGACCACCTCATCCAGTTGGCGAGCCGCGAGCGAACCGATGCCGAACCAGCGTCGCCGCCCACACCCGCGGTCGAGTCCCCGCGGGAGGCTGAGCCGGCCGTCGCCCTCGAGGCGCAGTCGACGCCGCCTGCAGGCACGGCCGCCGCTGCGCCCGCGCCGCTCCCGGATCTACCCCCGCCGCCGCGCGAGCCCGTCGCTCTTCCGCTCGCTACCGCCGAGGAACCCGCCCCCGCCAAACCACCCGCTTCAGGGGAGAAGCCCAAGGCGGTCGGCAACCCCGCGCCTATGCGCGTGGGAGCCGACGCCGCGCACCCCGAGGCCGTGGCGGAGCCTCAGGTGTCCTCGGTCGCGGAGAGCAGTGTCCGCATCGACGTCGACGTCCTCGACAAACTCATGACGCTCGTGGGCGAGCTCGTTCTCGCGCGCAACCAGGCGATGCAAGTCGCCGCGTCGTCGGAGGACGGCGCGCTCCTCGGGGCGCTCCAGCGCCTCAACTTGATCACCACCGAGCTCCAAGAGAGCGTCATGAAGACCCGCATGCAGCCGATTGGCAGCGTGTGGAACCGCCTGCCCCGCATCGTCCGTGACCTCGCGGTGACGTGCGGAAAGCAGGTCCGCGTCGAGATGCTCGGCAAAGGGACGGAGCTCGATCGGACGGTGGTGGACGCGATCCGCGATCCGCTCACGCACATCGTCCGCAACGCGGTCGACCACGGGATCGAGGCGCCTGATCGCCGCGCCGCCGCAGGCAAGCCGCGCACCGGCAAGCTCGCGCTTCGCGCGTTCCACGAGAGCGGTCAGGTCATCATCGAGATCGCCGACGACGGTGCGGGGATCGACCCGGAGCGGATCCGCGCGAAGGCCGTGGAGAAGGGCATCGTGTCCCCGGAAGTGGCCAGTCGAATGAACGAGCACGAGCTCCAACAGCTCATCTTCCTGCCCGGCTTCTCCACGGCGCCCAAGGTGACGAACGTCTCGGGCCGCGGTGTCGGGATGGACGTCGTCAAGACGAACATCGAGCGCATCGGTGGCACGGTCGACCTTCAGAGCACGCCGGGCGTGGGATCGACGCTCCGGATCCGGATCCCGCTCACGCTCGCCATCATTCCTGCCGTGCTCGTCAGCTCGCGGGGCCACCATTTTGCGGTCCCTCAGGCGAGCCTCCTCGAGCTGGTCCGATTGGAGGGCACGCGTCGCGACGCGATCGAGCGCATCCACGGGGCGCCTGTCTACCGCCTTCGGGACAAGATGCTTCCACTCGTCCGTCTCGATCGGGTCCTCGACATGGCTGGCGCGGACGACGCGAGCGGCGACGGGGCGATCAACATCATGGTCCTCCGCGCCGACGACAAACAGTTCGGCCTCGTCGTGGATCGCGTCCTCGACACCGAAGAGATCGTGGTCAAGCCGCTCGGGCACGATCTGAAGAGCATCTCCACGTTCGCGGGGGCGACCATCATGGGGGACGGGAAGGTCGCTCTCATCCTCGACGTCCTCGGTGTCGCGCAGCGCGCGTCCGTCGTCCGCGAGGCGGCGACCCAGGTGCGGAACGCTGCGTCCGAGCGGATGGCGGGCGACCTCTCGAGCCTGTCGGTCGAGGAGCGCTCCACCCTCCTCGTGTGTGGCATTGGCGGCGCGCGTCGGGGCGCGATCCCCCTCTCCCAAGTGGAGCGGCTCGAGGAGTTCGCTCCCGAGCGCATCGAGCAGACGGGTGAGTACGACTGTGTCGTCCAATACCGCGGCGAGATCCTCCCGCTGGTGCGCCTCTCCGAGCTTGCCGAGACGGACGCGCGAATGGCGACGTCGCCCGTCCAAACCATCATCTATTCGGAGAACGGCCGACGCGTCGGGCTCGTGGTCGACAGCATCGTCGACATCGTCGAGGACGTGCGCGGCGCGGAGACGGGCGTGGACGACGAGCGCCTCGTCAGACCCATCGTCGTCCACGGCCGAGTCACCGACCTCGTGGACGTCCGCACACTGCTGCACCGCCAGCAGCCCGACCTTTGCCTCGGAGCGCGACCATGAGCGACGTGATCGCCCTCGAGCCCCACGCGCAGCTCTGCACGTTCCGCGTGGACGACATGCTGCTCGGCATCGACGTCATGCGGGTGCAGGAGGTCGTGTCCAACATGCCAGTGACCCCCGTGCCGCTCTCGCCACGCGTCGTCGGAGGGCTCATCAACCTGCGCGGGCACATCGTCACCGTGATCGACTTGCGCCGGCGGCTCGGTCTCACGAGCCCCACGCCCGAGGCGCCGCTCCAGCTGGTCATCAAGAGCGACGACCAAATGACGAGCCTGCTCGTCGACCAAATGGGCGACGTGGTGAGCGTCGACGAGTCGCAGTTCGAGCGCGCACCGACCACGGTCGCGGCCGATGCTCGTGAGCTGATCGTCGGCGCATACAAATTGGATGGTGCGCTGGTTCTGGCGCTCGACGTCGAACAAGCCATCAAGCTGACGTTGCCGCGGCGGGAGTCGTCGCGGTGAGTTCCGCGGGCGGAGCCGCGGCAGAGTCGAGCGCCGGCGGCGGGCTCGAGAGTGGACATCGTCGGTGACGACTCGTTGAGACCTTCGCGGAGTGCGAGGGTCGAGTCGGGCATCGAGCCAGGGCGAATCAACCGGGAATCGATACGGAGAGACGAGGGCACGAAGACATGAGTGGGCTACGAAATTTGAGTCTTGGCGGAAGGCTGCTGATCCTCCCGTTCGTGTTCGGCGCGGGGTTCCTCGTGTACGGGCTGCTCGCGCAGTCCACCCTCAACGAGGTCCGCGTGCTCGGGCCGCAGTACGAGAAGGTGGTGTTGAACAAGGACCTCCTCGCGGACGTGCTTCCTCCCCCCATCTTCCTCGTGGAGACCTACTCGAACGCGCTCGAGCTCGCGCGGATCGAGACCCCGCGCGAGCAGGCCGAGGACCTCAAGCACTACGAACAGCTGAAGCGCGAATACGCTGAGCGCCTCGAGCACTGGAAGGCGCACCTCGAACCCGGGGAGGTGCGTGACATCCTGCTGGGCAAGGCGCGCGAGGCGGGCGACGAGCTCTTCAGCGTGATCGAGTCCGAGCTGCTCCCCGCCCTCGACAAGCGCGACGCCGCGGCAGCAAACGAAGCGGTCGACAAGCTGAGGGTCCCGTACGAGGCCCATCGCGACGCGGTGGAACAGATCGTCAAGTTGGCGACCGGCCGCGCGAAGCAGACCGAGGACGGCGTTCGGGACATGGTCTCGAGCCGAGCGCGGACCGAGATCTTCGTCGGCATCGGCTTGTTCGCCGTCGTCCTCGCGCTGTCGCTCTGGACGCGTCGACTCGCGATCGCGCAGGCCGCGCGTGAGGCGGCCGCGTCTCTCGAGCTCGCGAACGTGAGCAAGGAGAACGCCGAGCGGGAGCGCGCCCAGGCCGAGGAGCTCCGGGCCCGCGCGACGACCCTCCTCACGGCGGTCAACGCCGCCGCCCAGGGTGACCTCACGGTCGAGCTCGGCAACATGGGTGACGACACGATGGGGCAGGTCGCGTCCGGCGTGCAGCAGCTCATCGCCAGCATGCGGAGAAACATCGCCATGGTGTCCGAGAACGCTCAGGTGCTCTGCGCCGCATCCGACGAGCTCTCGGCCGTCAGCACGCAGCTCAGCGCGAACGCGGAATCGACGGCCGCCCAGGCGCAGAGCGCCGCGTCGGGTGCCGAGGAGGTCAACTGCACGCTCGAGTCGGTGTCGACGGGCACGGACGAGCTCGCCGCAGCCGTTCGGGAGATCGCGAAGAGCGCGTCCGAAGCCGCGCGCGTCGCGACGAGCGCGGTGACCGTGGCGAGCCACAGCAGCGCGCGCATCGCCAAGCTCGGCGAGAGCGGCGTCCAGATCGGTTCGGTGATCAAGGTGATCACGACGATCGCGCAGCAGACCAACCTCCTCGCGCTGAACGCGACCATCGAGGCGGCGCGGGCGGGCGAGGCGGGCAAGGGCTTCGCGGTCGTCGCGAACGAGGTGAAGGAGCTCGCCAAGGCGACCGCGAAGGCGACGAACGACATCGGCCGGATGATCGACGCCATCCAGTCGGACACGGCCGGCGCCGTCTCCGGGATCGAGGAGATCACGCGGATCGTCAGCCAGATCAACGACCTTCAGAACACCATCGCGAGCGCCGTCGAGGAGCAGACAGCGACGACGAAGGAGATGAGCCGCATCGTGTCGGAGGGGGCGCGGGGCACGAAGGACATCTCCGCGAACGTGGCGTCCCTCGCTCGCGCCGCGGGAGAGACGACGGCGGGCGCCGCGAAGGCGCACGAGGCGGCGTCCACGCTCTCGCGCATGGGCAACCAACTCCAGGCGTCGCTCGAAGGGTTCACGCTCGGCTCGGAGCCGGCGCGGCCCGCGAAGCAATCGGTCGTCCCGCGCTCGTCCACCATGAACGGCGCCAATGGAAAGCTCGCACGTCATGCGAGCGGAAATTACCGAGCCATGTCTCAAGCCAATGGGAGGCACTGATGAAAGCACTCGTCGTAGACGACTCGCGCGCGATGCGGACAATCCTGCGTCGGGCGCTCTCCGAGGCCGGTTTCGAGGTCGTCGAGGCCGGGGACGGGCAGCAGGCGCTCGACCAGCTGAAGAAGGTGGGACCGCTGGACCTCGCGCTGGTCGATTGGAATATGCCGGTCATGACCGGCTACGAGCTGATCGTCGAGGTGCGCGCGAAGCGCGAGTTCGATGCGATGGCCATCATGATGGTGACGACGGAGTCGGAGGCGGCCCAAGTGCAGCGCGCGATCGACGCGGGCGCAAACGAGTACGTCATGAAGCCGTTCACTGGGGACGCGCTCCGCGAGAAGCTGCTCCTCCTCGGACTGGGCGAGGGGTGACGTGCGCAAGGTGCGTATCCTGGTGGTCGACGACTCCGTCGTCGTTCGCCGCCTCCTGACGACGATCCTCTCGGCGGAGCCGGATTTCGAGGTCGTCGGAGCGGCAGCGGACGGGACGATTGGACTCGCCAAGATCACACAGGTCAACCCCGACATCGTCACGATGGACGTGGAAATGCCGGGGATGAGCGGGCTCGAGACGCTCGTGGAGATCCGGAAGCGGTTTCCGAACCTCCCCGTCCTCATGTTCAGCTCGCGCACCGAGACGGCCGCCCGCACGACGCTCGAGGCCATCGCGCTCGGCGCGACCGACTACGTGACGAAGCCGAGCGGGACCGGTAGCCGCGAGGCGTCGGAGGAGCACGTCCGCGCGCAGCTCGTGCCGAGGATTCGGGAGCTCGGGGCGCGGGCGGATGCGCTCTCCGGGAGCTCGCCCGCCCACCGGAGGGTGACGCCCATAAGGACGACGGTGCGCCGAACGGACGTCGCGCCGTCCCCCGTCGACGTCCTCGCGATCGGCGCCTCCACCGGCGGGCCCAACGCGCTCACGGCGATGCTCGCTGCCATCCCGAAGACGCTCGCGTGCCCGGTCGTCATCGTCCAGCATATGCCGCCCATTTTTACGCGCCTGTTCGCCGAGCGATTGTCGGTGGTGAGCCAGCTCTCCGTCGTCGAGGCGGTCGGTGGCGAGGTCATGCAGGCGGGGCGCGCATATGTCGCTCCCGGAGATCACCACCTCCGAGTCGTCCGCGAGGGCGCCGTCGTTCGGTGCGCGATCGATCGAGCGCCGCCCGAGAACTCCTGCCGGCCCGCGGTCGACGTCCTCTTCCGATCGGTCGCAGCGGTCTTCGGCGCGCGCTCGCTCGCTGTCGTCCTCACGGGCATGGGGCAGGACGGCCTCCGGGGCGCCGAGCACCTCAAGGAGGCAGGGGCGCAGATTGTCGTGCAAGACGAGCGGAGCTCGGTCGTCTGGGGCATGCCGGGCATCATCGCCCGCGCGGGGCTCGCGGACGCCATCCTGCCGCTCCCCGAGATCGCGCAAGACGTCCTACGGCGAGTCGCTCTCCACCGGGGGGCGCGCCCGCGAGAGGTGAGTCGTGTCGATTAGCGCACACCACGCCGCGTTCGTCCGCGACCTCGTCCAATTCCGGTCGGCGATCGTCCTCGACGCGAGCAAGCTCTATCTCCTCGAGACGCGGCTCGCGCCGATCGCCGCGTCGAATGGGTTCACGAACATCGATGACCTCATCGTCGAGGTGCGGAAGGAGGCCCCGCGCGTCACCGGATCGGGGAGGGACCCCGCGCCGCTCCAGAAGAAGATCGTCGAGGCGCTGACCACGAACGAGACGTCCTTCTTCCGTGACGTGTGGCCGTTCGAGGCGCTCCGGCGAGTCCTCCTTCCGGCGTTCGTGGAGCGGCGCGTCTGGCCGAAGATCTGGTGCGCCGCGTGCTCGACGGGCCAGGAGCCGTACAGCATTGCGATGCTCATCGCCGAGCATTTCCCGTCGCTCGCGGAGCGCGGGCCGGTGGTGGTGGCGACCGACCTGTCGGACCAGGTCCTCGCTCGTGCGGCCGAGGGACGGTACAGCCAGCTCGAGATGAACCGGGGATTGCCGGCGACCTACATGGTGAGGCACTTCGATCGAGCGGGGACCGAGTGGCGGGTCAAGCCGGCAGTTCGGCGCCTCGTCGAGTTCTCGAGCCTGAACCTCCTCGATCAGTGGCCGCTCCGGGGGGCGCCAGACATCGTCTTCATGCGGAACGTGCTCATCTATTTCGATCACCCCACGAAGGTCGGACTGCTCCGTCGCGTTCGCGAGACCCTCGCTCCATCCGGAGCGCTCTTCTTGGGGGCTGCCGAGTCGCCCATCCAGATCGATGACGCGTGGGATCGGCGACCGTTCGAGAAGTGGGCCTACTACGGGGTGAAGTCATGAGCGCTGATGTGAATAGCCGTGCCGTGCACGTGACCGATATCGTGAACAGCTTCACGCGGGCGTTCCTCGGGGTGGAGGCGGAGCCGATCCGCGACGGCCGAGGGCTGCCGACCGGGCGCCGATTGGCTGCTTGCGTCTCCGTTCGCGGCGCGTGGAACGGCGCAGTCGTGCTGCTCTGCTCTCGGTCGCTCGCGGAGACCGCGGCCGCGGCGATGTTCGGCATCGCCGGGGGGAAGGTCGCGGACGCGGACGCGCGGGACGCGCTCGGTGAGATGACGAACATCATCGGAGGGAACTTGAAGTGCGCCGTCGCGACCCTCGACGAGGAGCCGGGACAACTCTCTCTGCCCTTCGTCACCGACGGCACGCTCAACGTGGCGCGGGTCGCGGCTCGGAGCATCGTGCGCTTCAGAGTCCTCGGCGAGCTGCTGGAGGTGGGCATCCTCGACAGCGATCCTCCCGCAGGAGACATGGCGTGAACACTCCGGGCGGGCACTCCCGGCTCGAACGGTGGCTGCGCGCCGCGCTAGCGACAACGAGGTCCTCGTGAACGTACTCTGCGTCATACGCGACAGGGCGGAGCTCCTCCACTTCGTGCAGACCCTGCACAAGAGCGGCTACGAGGCGGCCAGCGCGTCGACGCTGGAGGAGGCGCACCAGCGGATCGAGAAGGGCGTAGCGCCCGTCGTCGTCGTGGACGCGGAGTTCCCCATCGCGGACGGGCTCGAGCTCATCCGCGCGGCGCGAACCATGCGCTATGACCGAAGCGGCTATATCGTCTTGCTGAGGCGACACCTCGCCGAGGACGACTTGGTGCGTGCCTACGAGGCGGGGCTCGACGCCGATTGGCACAAGGACGCGTCCGACCGGCTCGTGGCCGCGCGCCTTCGAACGATCGCGATGCGCTTCACGGGGGAGATCCCGAAGGGCCTTCCAAGCAAGCGCGCCGAGGAGGAGGTGGCGCGGAACGCTACGCCGGTCGTGGCGCGGGACGTCGAGCTCGAGCGAGTGGCTGCTTCGTCGACTTGGAAGGGGATGACCACCGGATTGGCGGCCGCTGCGAGTACGTTCCTCACGCTACCGGTGAAGGCGTCGACCGCCGAGGCGCTCAACAAGGTCGTCGATCTGGCGGTCGGCATCCTCCTCTCGAGCGCCGAGCACCAGTTCGAGATGCGAGTCGCCCTCTCGTGTGATCGCGCGGCGGCCAGCGTCCTCTCGCAGCACCTCTTTGGTGAGGACTCGGAGGAGCTCCAGAGCGACGTCTTGAGCGAGCTCGCCAACATCTCGATGGGAGCCCTCAAGAGCTCGCTGGGGCGCGAGTCCATCGCGCTGACAGGGAGCCTGCCGCAGGTCATCGAGCCCTCGAACGTCGATGGTTTCGTGGCCGGGTGCCAGCGACAGGAGCTCCTGTCGCTGGGGGTGCAGAGCCATCGGGTGTGTGTGCGCGTCGGGCTCTTGCTCAAGAGAAACGTGCTCGTGCCCGCTGGGTCTCTCGTGGAGGGGATGATCGTCGCGAAGGACGTCTTCAATGCGCGCGGAATGCTCCTCCTCGCTGGGGGGATGCGACTGTCCTCGACGGGAGCCGAGCGCCTGCGGCTGGCGCTCCCGGCGAAGCAACCGATCGAAGTGGCACCTGGAGGGGCATGACCATGGCAATGATCATCGCGTGCGGATTGCGAGACACCGCCGCCACGCAGCTCGCGGAGCTCGCCGGGCGCAAGGGGGACGCGTCGACGTTCGTCGCAGCGGGATCGGCGGACGCCGCGCTCGCGCTGGCGACGAGCCCGGCCATCGACGGTCGGCCCGTCGCCCTGATTTCGGCGATTGGAACCTACGAGGGAGAGAAGCTCCTTCGGCGCGCAGGCAAGGAGAGCCCCGGGCTCACGCGGTTCGCCGTCGCGGCCGGGGTCGCCGATCCAGCCAACGCGGTGCAGGCCCACCGCACGCTCGGCGAGTCGCAGTCGGCCGCCGAGTGGATGGACGTCATCGGCCGGACCTGCGAGTTGCGCGCGCGGTTGGCGGCTCCAGCGACGCGACGATTGGTCGAGTCCGTGGCCTCCCTACCCGCCGTGCCCCGGGCGTATTGGGCGCTGATGGATGCGCTCTCCAACGACGACTCGACGGCAGCCGACATCGCGGCGATCGTCCAGACCGAGCCTTCCATGGCGATCCGCGTGCTCCAGATCGCGAACTCGGCGTTCTTCGGCGCGGGCCGGCAGGTGAGGACGATCGAGGCGGCGGTGCGCTACTTGGGCACGAACCTGCTTCGCGGCCTCATCCTGATGATCCATGTCTGCGGCTGCTGCGAATCCAATGGACCCACCAATCGGAACCTCTCGCTCGAGCAGTTCCAAGACTTCTCGTTGCGCGTGGCTCGCTTGGCGCGCGCGATGCCGGCGGGCCGGAAGATTGCCGACGAGGCCTACACGGCGGGCCTGATGCTCGACATCGGTCGGCTCGCGCTCTCCCTCTCGGCCGCGGAGCAGTTCGACGAGATCCACTCGCGGATGGCTCAAGGGGCGCCTCATCTCCACGTGGTGGAGCGAGAGGTGCTCGGGGTGAGTCACGCCGAGGTCGGCGCCTCGCTGCTCGCGGGGTGGGGCCTCCCGTGGCCGCTCGTCGAAGCCATCGCGTTCCACCATTCACCGAGCGCGCTCGGATCGACGCGCGATTGTGAGATCCTCGCGGTGGTGCACGCGGCGGACGCGCTGCTCGGGATCGCGCACGGCGAGTCCGAAGATCAGCTGGACGTCGATTTCCTCACGCGTGCGGGCTGGGGAGGCGAGCTCGATCGGTGCCGCGCGCTCGCGCAAAAAGAGGCGGCGACCGCGTGACGTTCCGCGCGTTCGCCCTCGATCGGGAAGGCGACGATGAAGAGCGCCGTACGAGGTGCACCGAGAGCCGTCCAGCGCGAGGGCGACTGGACAGGCCACGCCGCGAATCTCGGAGAGTGAGAGTTCGAGCCGATGACCCCGCACCCACCCGCGAAGGTGACGACCCCCAAACCCAAGAAGGCCGCGCCGAAGAAGGCCGCGCCGAAGAAGGCCGCGCCGAAGAAGGCCGCGCCGAAGAAGGCCGCGCCGAAGAAGGCCGCGCCGAAGAAGGCCGCGCCGAAGAAGGCCGCGCCGAGGAAGGCCGCGCCGACGCTGGCGCGCCTCCACGCGTTCTTGGAGCAGGCGACGGCGCAGAAGGTCGGCAAGCCGCTTGCCGCGTCGGACGCCGCGTTGGCGTCCATCCTCGGGCTCGTCCGGACCCGAGACCCAGATCTCGCTCGGTTCATGGAGCTCTTGATCGAGCGGAGGACGAGCTACTGCGTGTTCGACCTCGAGCTCTATCCGGAGATGTTCCTGCGCGGAAAGCGCGGTGAGCCTTGGAACGCGGCGGGTGCGGTGATCGGCGACCGGGACGTGTGCCTCGGCCGCAATGGCGCGGGAGACGTCCACGTTTGGGACGCGACCACCGGCGCAGTCCGGCTCCTCGTTCACGACGAAGGGTGGCGCGAGTCCCGCAAGGCGCGCGACGTCGAATCGGCCGCAGCGTGAGCTCGAGAGCGTCGCGGAGTCCGCGGATGGCGACCAGGTGCGCGACGCCGACGCGATGTACCTCGAGCGGCTCCGCTTCGCTGCGTCCGTCGTCGGTGAAGACATGCTCGACGACGAGGTCCGAGAGCTGCTCTCGGGCTGACGCGTCAGGCGGGCGTCGGCGCTCCTAGAGCACCGACCGGTTTGAATCACCGAGTATTCGCGCGACTTCAGGTGCGATCCACACGGCCTCGCCGCTGTGCTCCTCAGATTGTCAGCAGCAGTCTTCCGGTGCGCGCTCCTCGGGCGCGCGCCTCCCACCCAAACTCCTTCGAGTCCTCCGCTGATTCAAACCGGTCGGTGCCCTAGGGCACCGAACAGGTTCGGTGCTCGAGGGGCCACGCCGTCACCACGGGCTCTCGGGTGGGGCGCCCCAGCAAGTATCCTTGGAAGTAGTCGCACCCGGCGTCGAACGTCGCGTCGAGCTCCTCGAGCCGCTCGATCCCCTCGGCGACGATGTGGATCCCGAGGTCGCGCGCGGCTTCGCACATCGACCGCACGAGGCGACGTTTCACGAAGGAGCGATCGAGGTCTCGCACGAGTCCCATGTCGAGCTTGATGATGTCCGGCGCGAGCTCGACCACCGAGCTCAGCCCCGAGTGCCCGGAGCCGAGGTCGTCGATGGCGATGCGGAAGCCGCGCTCCTTCAGCGCGCCGATGCGCGCGATCGCGTGCGGGGTATCCTTCCACGCGTCGCGCTCGGTGATCTCGAGCACGACGTGCTCCGCGTGCGACGCGAGCGGCTCGAACAGGTCCTCCCTGGAGAGCGACGGCGGGTCCACGTTCACGAACACGAGCCGATTGCCGAGCGCCTCCGCGGCGAAGACCGCGCGGCCCCCGATGCACCGGTCGAGCTCCACGCCGCGAGACAGCAGCCTCGCCGCGGTGAGGAGGTGCTCGGGGCCGCGGAACTCCGCGGAGGCGCTGCGCATCAAGAGCTCGTACCCGACGACGCTGCCGCGGCGATCGAAGAGCGGCTGGTGCGCGAGCCAGAGCTCTGCGAGCGCGGCCTCGAACGCGCGAGCGTCGGCGGGGCGCGGCGCGCGCGCCGCCGCGTCGACCGTGGCGAACGCCGCGCCGAGCGTCTCGACGAGCAGGGAGCGGTCGTAGGGCTTGAGCAGGAAGCGGAAGACCCCCGCGTCGTTGATCGCCGTGGCGGCGCGGCGGATGTCCGTTTGCCCGGTGAGCAGGATGCGCACGACGTCCGGCCGCTCCGCCCGCACGTGCGACAGGAGCTCTGCGCCGCACATCCGCGGCATCTGATCGTCGGAGACGATCACGTCCACCGACTCCTTCTCGAGCGTCTCGAGCGCCTCCTCGGCGGAGTTCGCCGTCAGCGTCCGGAAGCGCTCTCGTCGGAGCGCGAGCGCGACCCCTCGCGTGAGGTCGGCGTCGTCGTCGACGAAGAGGACGGTGTGGTGTCGCTCCGCCTGGCTCATGGCTCCACCGGCGTCGCGTTGGCGAACGCCGCGGCCACCTCGCGCCGTTCGCGGAGACTGTCGACGATCGCGAGGGTGAGCTCCTCCGTCGAGCACGGCTTCGTGAGGAGGCGGCTGATGCCGCCCTCGTTCACCGCTCGCTTCACCGCGTCGAGCGACGCGTGGCCCGTCAGCGCGATCCGGACGGTGCGCGGGAAGTTGCGCCGGACAAAGCCGAGGAAGCGGCTGCCCGTGACGTGGGGCATCTGCTCGTCCGAAACGACCACGTCCACCGGTTGCGTGCGGAGGACCGTCGCGGCCTCGTCCGCGGAGTGGGCGGTGAACACGTCCATCTGCACTTTGCGGAGGCCGAGCTTCACGCCGGCGAGCAGGTCATCGTCGTCGTCCACGAAAAGAACTTTCATGCGCTCATCCATCGCTCACCTCCCACTGTGTCCCGCCACGCACCCGAGTTCGTGCGCGTCGAGCGTCGGCCGCTCGAAGAAGCGAGCTCCCGCCTCTCTCCAGGTCCGAGCGAGATCGCTGCCCACGAGCTCGACCAGCCCATCTCCTTCGAGCGCGGCGCTGCCTCGGTCCGCGAGCTGGTCCGCTGCCCACACGAGCGTTGCGAGGGGGGGCGGAGTCGTCCCGCGCGGCGGGTCGTGATGGCGCTGGATCGCCTCGACGATGCTCGCGGGAAACCCCCAGAGCGCCGCGAGGTAGCTCCCGAGCACGGTGTGTCGCCCGCCCGCCTCGTCTCGCTCGTCGCACACGCGGTGCCCGAGGTCATGGAGGACGCCGGCGACGAAACCCTCCCTCGTGCCGGGATCCAGCGCGACGGCGAGCCGGCCGACGAGGAGAGCATGGTCGCGCAGGTGCCCCTCTCCGTTCCGTTGCGAGGACGGCATCGCCTCTTCGAGGAGCACGAGCTGCTCGAGCGCGTCTTGGCCGAGCACGAAGACGGCCGAGCGCACGCTCGACACCGTGCGCCGCGGGCCGAGCGCGCTCGAGCTCGCGAGCTTCAGCACGCGGCTCGTGAGCGCGAGGTCTTGCTCCACGATCCGCGCGACCGACTCGATCCTGTAGTCCGGCGACGCGAGCGCGGCGTGCAGGCTCGCGAACACGCGCGGGGAGGGAGGAACGCCCACGCCCGACGTGAGCGCCTCGACCTCGTCCTCCGTGAGCCCCGTCCTCGAGACGAGCGCGAGCTCCGCGCGCCGGAGCACGTCGTCGAGATCCGCTGGCTTGGTGAAGACCTGATGCGCGTTCACCGCGTCTCTCGCGAGCCAACGATCCGCTCGGCCCGAGAGGACCAAGCGCATCGCCTTCGGCTGGAGGGCGCGGGCGCGCCCCAGGACCTCTTCGCCGCCGAGGCCGGGCATCCGCAGATCGGTGAGGACCACGTCGAACCGCTCCGCCTCGAGCCGGCCGATTGCCGCGGCGCCCGAGGGAGCGCCGACGAAACTCCAACGTTCGCGGTGTCGCCTCCCGCGGAGCAGGAGCGAGCTCAGGATCTCGGCGTCGTCGTCCACGAGCAAGACGCGCCAGGTCATGCCGCCTCGCCGAGGCCCGCGTCGCGCCTTAGAGGCAGGCGCACGCTGAACGTCGTGCCGTGTAGGGGGGATGTCGTGAACGCGAGCGTTCCTCGGTGGTGACCCTCGACGAAGGTGTGCGCAAGCGCGAGGCCCTGGCCCGTGCCCTTCCCGAGCGGCTTCGTGGTGAAGAACGGCTCGAAGATGCGGGCTTGCACGGGCTCTGGGATGCCCGCGCCGTCGTCGGTCACGGTGACGCGGACGAAGTCGGGGCCCGCGGAGCTCCGGACCGTGATCGTCCCGCGTCCGCCCTGCGGGCGCTCCTCGATGGCGTGCGACGCGTTGACGATCAGGTTGAGGAACACCTGCGTGAGCTCGTTGAGGTTGCACTCCACGTCCGGCAGTTCTCCGAGCTCGACGACGAGATCGGCCACGCGCTTGCACTCCACCTTCGCGACGACGGCCGCGTCGGTGATGGCGCGGTTCACGTCTGCGAGGCTCGTCGTGTCGTGATCGGGGTGTGCGAAGGCGCGAAGCGCGCGGACGATCTCCGCGACGCGGGCTACGCCGCGCAGCGTGCGCTCCGTCGCCGCGGGGGCTTCTCGAAAGATGAAGTCCGCGTCCGACGCGGCGCGGATATCCGCGAATCGGCGATCGTCCTCCGTCGTGGTCGCCCCGCGGGCGCGGAGATCGTCGAAGAGCGCGACCGTCCGCTCTCCGGCGATCTTGAGATCGACCAAGCAGTCTTGGAGGAACCGCACGCTGTCGCCGATGAACTGGATGGGGGTGTTGACCTCGTGCGCGACGCCCGCCGCGAGCTGGCCCACCGCCTCGAGCTTCTGCGCGTTGCGCAGGCGATCCTCGAGCGCGCGCTGCTCCGTGAGGTCGACGCACGTGACGATCAGCTGGAGTCGCTCGCACGGTCCAGCCGTCATGGCGGACGCGCTGAGGAGCACCGGCACGAGCTGGCCACACGCGCGACGCAGGCTCGTCTGTCGCCGCACCTTCTCGCCCGGGCGCGCGAACTCGTCGAGCTTGAGCGTCGGAAAGTAGCCTGTGAACGAGATGGAGCGAGCGGCCGACGCCTCGACGCCGCTCAGCACGAGGCCTTCGGCGTTGACCATCTCCGTCCGGCCGAACTCGTCGAACACCCAGAGGCCGCTCGACATCGACTCCACGACCCGCGTCACGAAGCACTGGTTCTTGGCGCCCGCGGAGAGCGCCTCCTCGAGCTCGCGCGAGCGCGCTTCGAGCAGGCGCGTCAGCTCGGCGACGCGATCCGAGTCGGACGAGGCCATGGCCGGTCCACCCGCCGACTGACCGACGATCGGGAGCGACTTCATCTCCTCCCCTCGACGGCACGACGAGCGGCGCCCTGAAGTCGGCGCCCGCTCGGCGGCGCCCTACTCGGCGCTGGGCGGGAGATGCGGTCTGCTTCACGCGCCGGGCGCATCGCTGTCCATGGCGTGCCAGGGTGAGCCTCGGGACGGAGCGCAGGCGGTCGCGCCGCCCGGATCTGCCGCGCTCGCCATCCCGCGACGTGAGCCTCGGTCGGCCCGTCTGCATGCGATTCGTCTTCGCGGCGGGAGGTCGGCTACCCTCTTGGCGCGCATGCGATCGACCCCCCTACCCGCGACGGGCGACGTCGTGGCCGGTAAGTACCGGGTCGTACGCGTCCTCGGTCAGGGCGGAATGGGCGTCGTGCTCCTCACCGAGCACGTCGCGCTGAAGCAGCTCTTCGCGGTGAAGCTCGCGCTGCCCACGGCCGCGAAGCAGAAGGACGCGGTCGCCCGCTTCCTGCGGGAGGCGCGCGCTGCCGCGGCGATCAAGAGCCCCCACGTCGCGCGCATCCTCGACGTCGGCACGCTGGACGACGGCGCGCCGTTCATCGTCATGGAGTACCTCACCGGGAAGGATCTCGGGACGGTCGTCCGCGAGCGCGGCGCGCTGCCCGCGGCGGAGGCGATTCGCTACGTCATCGAGGCCTGCGACGCGATCGCGGAGGCGCACGGACTCGGTGTCCTCCATCGCGACCTCAAGCCCGCGAACCTGTTCCTCGCGGACGGGACGAGCGGGCCGCACGTGAAGGTCCTCGACTTCGGGATCGCGAAGGAGCTCGGCGCCGACGACGGCGCGGAGGCGGACGGCCTGACGGCGACGAACCAAGTGATGGGCTCGCTCGCGTACATGCCGCCGGAGCAAGCTCGTTCGCTGAAGAGCGCGGACGAGCGCTCCGATGTCTGGTCGTTCGGCGTGACGCTCTACGAGCTCGTCACGGGGCGGCTCCCGTTCCGCGGCGGATCCGCCGCGGAGACGCTCGCGCGGATCCTCTCCGAGCCGCCATCTCCCCTCGAGGGCGAACTTCCTTCGGGGCTGTCGGACGTCGTCCTCGCGTGCCTCGAGAAGGATCCTTCGGCCCGCCCGCAGACGGTCCGCGCGCTCGCGGCGCGCCTCTCGTCTCTGCTCTCGGGTGGCGCCCCCGCGATCGATCGCCCGCCTCCCGAGGACGCGAACGTCGAGTCGACCCTCCGCGCGTCCGAGCTCGCGCGCGCGCTCGCCGTCGAGATGAGCCCGACCGATCCGCGCCCGGCGACCGGCGTGCCGATCCCGTCCGCGGGAGCTCCTCCGACCGCCGTCCGCGCTCCCACCATCGGCGCCGCCGACGCGCTCGTGGGGACGATCCATTCGGGGAGTGGCCTGTCGGCGCACCTCGCGAGCACGGCGCCCCCTGCGCCGGCCGCGTCACGCGCCCCCCGGTGGATCCCCTGGCTCCTCCTCGGCGTCGTGCTCGCCGTCGCCGCGGGCACGGGCCTCACCCTGGCGTTGAGCGGGGATCGATCTTCCGCCGTCGCGAGCGCGAGCGCGAGTCCGAGTGCGTCGGCGTCGTCTTCGCCGACGTTGTCGTCCGCCGAGATCGATCGCGAGCGCCTCACGAGCTTCGGCCCCCTCCCGCGGGACCCGGAGAAGCTCGACGCGCTCGGTGAGAAGCGCGTCGCGCTCGGGCGCGAGCTCTTTTCGGACGAGCGCCTCTCGAGCCGCAAGAACATGTCTTGCGCCACGTGTCACCCGCTCGACAAGTTCGGCGTGGACGGCCGTCGTCTCTCACGCGGGGACGACGGGCGCGAGCCGCCGCGCAACACGCTCGGCGTCTACAACCTGTCGGGCGCGTTCGCTCTCCTCTGGGATGGTCGCAAGGCGGAGCTCGCCGATCAGGCGAAGGAGGTCCTCCTCTCGCCGAACGCGATGGCGATCGACGAGAAGTCCCTGACGAGCGCCCTCCGCGCGGTCCCGACCTACAAAGCCTCGTTCGCGGCGGCGTTCCCCGATCGGAAGGAGCCCGTGTCGCTCGACCCGGTCGCCGAAGCGCTCTCGGCGTTCCAGCGGACGCTCGTCAGTCGCGGGCGGTGGGATCGGTTCCTCGAGGGCGACGCGGGCGCCCTCACCGACGAAGAGAAGCGCGGGTTCAACCGGTTCGTCGACGTGGGGTGCGTGACGTGTCACTTCGGGTCGAACGTCGGCGCGAGCATGTTCCAGAAGGCGGGCCTCGTGCGCGCCTGGCCCGACAGCAAGGATCGCGGGCGGTTCGAGATCACGCGGCGCGACGCGGATTGGATGGTGTTTCGGGTGCCCTCCCTGCGGAACGTCGCCGTCACGGGGCCCTACTTCCACGACGGGTCGGTGACCTCCCTCGACGAGGCGATCCGCATGATGGCCTACCACCAGCTCGGCAAGACGCTCGACCCCGCGGATGTGCGCGCGATCCACGCGTGGCTCGACTGCCTCACCGGAGACCCCCACGACAGCTCGGGGCGTGCGGTCAGCGCGCCCTGAGCGCCGTCCCGGGGGCCGCGCGCTCCGCCGGTCGCGCCCGCAGAAGCGCGCGCCGGGCGAGCGCCACCACCCGCTGCTCCGCGGCTCGTTTGGCGCGCGGGCGCGCGTGAGAGCCCGTATCCTCGGCGCGCGTCGATGGCGCCGAATGCGACCGCGTTTCCTCCGACCCGAGCTTCGCTCGTCGCGCAGCTCGACGACCGGGACCCGGTCGCGCGCGCGCGTGCGCTCGACGCGCTCGTGAGGCACTACGGGGCGCCCGTCCACGCGTACCTCCGTGCCCGCTTCCCGTCGAACGCCGAGGAGGCACGTGATCTGACGCAGGCGTTCTTCGCGAAGGCGATCGAGGACGGCACGCTCCGCTCCTTCGATCCAGCGCGCGGCCGCTTCCGCTCGTTCATCAAACTCTGCGCGGAGCGCTTCGCCCTCAACGAGCGGAAGGCCGCCCGTCGCCTCCGGCGCGGAGGGGCGGTGGTGCACGTCGACGTCGACGCCGTAGAGCGGACGCTCGAGGCGATGGGGCCTGGGCTCGATCCGGACGAGGCGTTCCACCGGGTCTGGCTCGAGACGTTCCTCCGCGGTGGCCTCGAGGAGCTCGAGGCCGACTGCCGCGCGCGCGGCCGTGAGATCCAGTTCGAGGTGTTTCAGTTCCTCGTGATGGCGCCGGCGCCCGAGCCGGACGGGGCACCGAAGGCGCGCTCCTACGCGGACGCCGCGGCGCACCTCCACACCAGCGTCAGCAAGGTCACGAACTACCTCTTCACGATGAAGCGCATGCTGCGCGAGATCCTGACGCGCCGGCTCCGCGAGGCGTGTTCGTCGGAGGAAGAGTTCACGGATCTTGCGCCGCTCGTGCTCGGACCCCCGCCGTGGGGCAGCCCATGAAGCGGACGCCCGAGGCTCCCTCCGCCGCGCGCGCGGCGACGCTCGACGACCTCGAGCGGATGCGGAGGTTCGTGATCGGCGCGGGCGTCGCGCCGCCGGAGCCGCACCCATCGGGAGAGGCGGAGCGACGCGAGGTCGATCGGGCCGCCGCGATCGAACGCTATCGGCTCGACGGCGAGCTCGGACGCGGCGCCACGAGCACGGTGCACCGCGCGTTCGATACCGAGCGAGGCGTCTGGGTGGCGCTGAAGGTGCTCCGACCCGCGGGGGAGGGGGGCGAGGCGCGCGCGGCGGAGGTCGACCGGTTCGGACGCGAGTGCGCGGTGCTCTCGCTCGAGCTGCACCCTCGGATCGTTCGAGGCCTGGGCCACGGAGCCCTGCCGACGGGCGAGCTCTACCTCGCGATGGAGCTCCTCACCGGCCTGACGCTCGAGCAGCGCCTGAGGCTCGGCCCCCTCCCGGCCGACGAAACCGCGACGCTCCTCCGCCAGGCGTGCGAGGCGCTCGCCGCGCTCCACGCGCGCGGGATGGTCCACCGCGACGTCAAGCCGAGCAACCTGTTCCTCCGCGACGGCGCGGTCGACGACGTCGTCCTGCTCGACTTCGGGCTCTTGCGCGCGCCGGACGCGGCGATCCAGACGGCGCCCGAGATCTACCTCGGCACCCCTGGATACGCCGCGCCCGAGCAGGTCGTCTCTCCGAGCGTCGGCGCGGGCGCGGATGTCTACGCCCTCGGCGTCGTCGCCTACCGGTGCCTCACGGGGCGACTCCCGTTCCCCGATGACGGCTCCTCCGCCGTGCACCGCGCGACCCTGTACACGGAGCCGCCACCGTTCTCGGCGCACGGGGTGTCCGTCCCCGCCGGCCTCGAGCGGTGCGTGCTGCGCGCGCTCGACAAGCACCCCTCGAACCGCTACGCGGACGCTGCGGCCCTGCGCGAGGCGCTCGAGCGAGCGGAGCTCGATTCCCCGCCGAGCGATCGAACGACGACCGAGCCGATGGGCCGAGCCCTCCGTCCGGTGGACGAGGTCGTCCTCGAGGAGGGGCACCTCGTCCAGCGCGCGCCCCTCGTCGCGCGGGAGCTCGAGGCGGCGCGGCGCGAGCGTCGGCGCCTCGAGAACAGCGGCCAGCACGGCGCGCTCGTGGTGGCGGCGGAGCGAATGGTCGCGCGCGCGCCCGCGCTCGTCGTCCGCGTCGACGACCTCGTGCGCCTCTCGCCGTGGCCGGTCGACGCGTGGCCGTGGGAGGCGGCGGTCACGCTCTGGGTCGACTTGGATCGAGACCTCGGGAGCGCCCATCGCGCGCGCGTCGTTCACGCGGACGTGGCTCGCCGCTGGGTCTTCCTCGGGCAAGACGGCGGGCGGCTCCTCGGCTGGGGCTTCCGGCGGCAGCCTGCGGATTCGGCGGACAGGGAAGATGCCACGCCCGTGGCTCCGGAGCACCGCGACCTCGCGCCCGGCCTCAAATCGAGCGCTGCGGACGTGTACGCGCTCGCGCGCGTCGTCTCGAGCTTGACCGACACGCTGCCCGCGCCCTGGGCGAAGCTCCAGCGCGCGGCGCTCGCGCGCGAACCTCAGAGTCGGCCGCGCGCCGGGGCGCTCGCAGCTTCACTGGAGGGAAGCACGTCGCGCCGCGGGCGAGAGCACCTCGGGGCGGTCTTCACTGCGCTGCGAGCGAGCGGGCGAGCGCGCCCACCCGGAGGCTGACGGGCGACTCCTCCGCGCCGTCCGCGCGCGGTTCGATCTCCGCGATGAGCCGAACGTGCACCCGGGAGAACATGGGCAGCAGATCCGAGACGACGTTCGGGAGGTACGCAGGGGCCGAGCGCGGGCCCGCGCGGAACGTCATCCGCAAGTGATCGCCGCCGAGCACGCGCCTCCGCGCGTACGCGCGCTCACGCATCAATGCCCGCGCGATCTGCTCCTCGACGTAGTGCGCCGTCCCGCCCCGCTTGCGGAGGAACGCTTTGCGGACGCGATCGGCGAGGGACGCGCAGACCTCCGGAGCGAGCGCCGTCGAGCCCGGGAGTCGGAGCAGCGCGTGGGCGTCGTCGAGGGCGGAGCGGAGCTCGTCGTCGCTCGCGCGGAAGGGCTCCACGAACGACGTCACCGCCGTGAGCGTCGCGCGCTCGTCGAACGTCGGCTCGAGATCTCCGGAGAGGAGCACGAGCGGCGGGACGAACCGCCCCGCGCGCTGGATGGCCTCGTTCAGGAGATCCGCGAACGCGGAGGACGACGGCTCGCCGACCGAGAGGATCTCGGAGACCGCGCGGCGATCCTCGATCGCCTGTGTGCTGAAGCGAGCGTCGTAGTCGTCGGCCTCGCGGTCGAGGGGCTGATCCTCGAGCGACTTCAGGATCGGCGCCCACCCCGCTCGCGCTCGGACCCGCTGCGCCACGTCCCGATCGAACCAGAGGAGCTGCACCGGCGCGCGGCTCGACGACAGTCTCCGCGACGCCTCCTCCGCGGCGCCTCGCGGAGCGTGGGGTTCTTCGGGCGCCGGGCGCGAGAGCTCCGCCGCCGCGTTCGACGCCGCCGCGGCGCCGCCTCGCGCCGCGCTCGCGGCGTGTGTCGGCGGCGAGAGCTCCTCGATCGGGATCGGCGCGCGCGGTGGGACGGGCGCGGGGGAGAACGGCGTCGGTGCCTGACCCTCGACGAGCCGCACCTCGCCCGTCGTCTCCCCGATCGAGAGCGCGCTCGGGAGGGGCGGAGGGCGCTTGCGCAGCCAATCGGGCATGAACGGGGCGCCCGCTGCGGCGTTCACGTCGGTCTCGTCGGCGAACGTCGACGCGGCGGACGCTTGCTGCGCGGGGTGCACGGCCGCGGGGCTCGGCGCGTCGGCCGTGTCCGTCGAGTCCTCGAACGCGTACTCATCGCGGCGATCCGGCGGAGGAGCCTGCGTCATGGTGTCGCCTCAGGGTTTCGGTTTGTGCCGAACATAGGGGATCGTGTCGTAGAGGATGTCGGCCGAGGGAGCTGGTGCCGCGGTCGCGGAGCTGGCGGTGGGCGTTGCCCTCGGTCCGGGGCCCGTCGCTGGTACCGCTCGCGCGGTCGCGGCGCTCGCGCTCGGCGACGCCGGAGCCGCCGACTCGACGGTGGCCGCGGTCGCCTCCGGTACCGCTTCGCTCGGCGAAGCCGCGGCGGTCGGCGCATCGCTCGAGGCGATCGCCGCGCGCGCGGAGGCGGGATCGGGAGCGTCCGCGAGGCGATCGGCGCGAGCGTCCTCCCGGGTCAGGCGGAGCGCGAGCAGGCCGACCCCGAGCAGCGCACCGGTCATCAGCGCCCCCACGTAGAGTCGTCGCCGCGACCGTGCGGCGGGGGCGCGCGTGGCGAGCGGCGCCTCGTCTTCCCCGTCGAACGGCGCATCGGGCGCGAGCGCTTCTCCCGGGGAGGGCGGCGCGCTCGGCGGTTCGGGCGCTCGCTCGCCGGAATGCGCGATCGGCTCTCGCTCTCTCTCGCTCTCCGCTGGGGGCACCCGCGGGCGCGCTGCGCCCTCGATCTTCGTCGCCGCCGTCCCGCCCGTCGGGACCGCGACGGCCTGGACCTCGGAGCGGCCCGTGAGGGGCGGCGCGTCCGGATCGGTGGTCTCGACCTCCTCGATCAGCGCGCGCCGATCGTTGAGCGTCGTCTGCGCCCATCGATCGAGCCATCGCGCGACCTGGTGCGCGGACGCGGGGGCCACGGCCCGCTCGACGGCCTCGAGCATCTCGAGGGCCGTGTCGAACCGGTCCTCGCGCCGGCGCGCGAGCCCGCGCATCACCACGTCGTCGAGCGGCGCGGCCTCCGCGCGGAGCTCGCTCGGTCGTGGGATCGTTCCTTCGATGACCGCGTACATGATCGCGGCGGGCTCGCCGAAGAAGAGTCGCCGCCCCGCGAGCATCTCCCACAGCACGACGGCCGCGGCGTACACGTCGACGCGCCGGTCGACCGGCTCGGATCGGATCTGCTCGGGCGGCATGTACGCGAGCTTCCCTTTGAGCTGGCCCTCCTGCGTCGTCTGCATGCGCCCGAGGGCCTTCGCCACGCCGAAATCCACGATCCGGGGCGTCCCTTCGGAGCCGATGAGGACGTTCTGAGGCGAGACGTCTCGATGGATGATCTCGAGCGGCTCGCGCTCCTCGTTGGTGGTCTCGTGCGCGGCGTGGAGCCCCGCGAGCACGCCGCCGATGATGCTCGACGCGATCGTCGGCTCGATGGAGGCCTTCGCCTGGGCGACGATGCTCATCACCTTCGAGAGCGACTCGCCGAGGACGAACTCCATCACGAGGAAGAGCTCACCTTGCTCGGCGACGACGTCGAGGGTGGGCACGACGTTCGGGTGCCGAATGCGCGCCGCGATGCGCGCCTCGTCGAGGAACATCGCCACGAAGTCGGAGGTCTTCGCGAACTGCGGGTGCAGGCGCTTGATCGCGACCGTGCGCGCGAACCCCGCCGGCCCGATCAGCCGGCCCACGTACACGGTGGCCATGCCGCCGGACGCGAGCTCGCGGTGGAGGAGGTAGCGCCCGAGGCGCCGGACCTTGAGGGTCACCGGGGCCTCGGGAGACTCCGCCGCGAACGCGACGCCGAGACCACCCGCTCCATCGGACTGAACGTAGCACCGCTCGTCCCTCCATCAGCTGCGGACCACGCGGAGCGCGCCGTCGACGCGAGCGACGCAGAGGGCGAACTCCCAGTCGCCGCTCGGCTCCGCGTAGAGGTGAGCGGCCCCGCGACGGCGAACCCAGAGCGCGCGCCCGCCGAAGCACGAGGTGAGCTCGAGGTCCTGCTCGCCCAGCGGGTCGAACCGACGGAAGTCCGCGTCGGCCGTGAGCGCGGTGAACGCGCGCACCGCCGCCTCGCGACCCTGCCCGAACGCCACGCCACGTTCCTCGAGCCGCTGACGGAGGAGCCCGAGGAGGGAGGCGTGGTCGTTCTTCGCGAGCGTGCGCTCGACGCCGCGGAGGAACGCCATCACGTCGGCGCGCGTCGACGGGCTCTCGGGATCGATCCGACCGGCCGTGAGCCAGGGCCAGGACGGGACATCGTGCAGCGTCGCGGCTCCGTCCACGCGCGATGCGTCCGCGGGGAGCGCGCGCAATCGGACGACGGTCCACGACGCGTCCGCGCCGGCGTCCGGGACGTCGCCATATCGGCACGAGCCGAGGCGAACGGTGGCATGCCCGGCGCCGCGCACGCGCTCGACCTCGATCGCGTTGGGCCCCGGTACGAGGAGGTCGGAGACCGGTATCGCCGACTCGACGCGCCCGGTGGACTCCACTCGATCGAGGGGGCAGCCGTTGATGCGCACGTCGACGTCCACGCCCGTCGCCTCGACGAGCGCGTAGTGAACGAGGGGACGCGCGGGCGTCAGAACCATTTTCCGCTCCGCGGCTTGTGCAGGTCGAACAACGTGAACGGCCCCGTCGCTGGGTGCCACTCCTTCCCGAGCTTGAACGTGTGACCGAAGGCGCGCTTCTTCACGCCGACGAAGATCTTGATGTCGTACGTGAGGCCCGAGAACCCCCACTCCGCGTCGAGGTCGAACTGGGGGTTGCGATCGTCCTCGTGGAGTTCGCTCGTGAACGCGCCCTTCACCTCGAACGACGCGTGGACGATGAGGACCTGCGTCTTCGCGCCCGCCTTGAAGTCGAGCTTGCCCTTGAGCCGCAGGTCGCCGTCGCTGCGGGACGCGCCGGTGATGAGGTCCCGGCAGCGGTCGATGCTCCCTCGGAGCGAGATCGCGCCGTCCACCGAGATCCCGAGCGTGCCCTCGATGACGCGCAGGTCCGCGAGCGGGACGTCGATCATGATCCCGACGTGGAGCTCGAGCGCGAGGCGCACGAGCGTGAGCTCGATCGCCGCACCGATGACACGCTCGATCGAGTAGTTCTTCTTCTCCCGCCAAAAGAGGTGCGCGTCGAGGTCTCCGGCCAGGCACTCGATGGACGCGCCGAACTCGAGGTAGCTCACCGGAACGCCGATCTCGTCCGGTGACTCGATGGCCACGGCGATGTCCTCGAGCATCTCGATGAAGTCGAGGAGGTCCGCGAAGAAGTGGAGGTTCTGCTCGATCGGCGTCCGCCGCGCGGGCGTGATCACGGTGAAGCTCACGCTCCGCGCGACCTCCTCCGCGAACGAGCGCTTCCGCGCGTCCCGGTCCACCTTGCGCGTCGGCGCGGCGCCGGGGCGCGTCTTCGTCGTCACCGTGCCGCCATGGTCCATGACGCTGAGGGTGCGCGCGTCGCCTACCGTCGTCGTCGCGACCGACCCGTCGATCGTCTCGACCGCGGAGGTCTTCTTCAGCTTCCTCTGGAGGTCGTCGTCGACGAACTTCGCGCGGCCCCAGCTCCGCTTGTAGAGCGCGGGCGTCTTGATCCGGAGCTCCACGCGCTCGGCCGGGGCAACGAGCACGGGGATGGAGAGGCACGCGCAGGCGGGTGCCGCCTTCCCGGCCGCTGCCGGCATGGGCACGCCGCACGACGTCACGACGAGCGTCCCTTCCCGAACGGTCGCGCTCGCGATCCTCTTGAACATCCCCATCGGTGTCGTGGCGTGCTTCAGGCGGCTCGCGTACCAGTCGTCCTCGAACCTCGGTGCTCGCGCCTTCTCGAAGACCGCGTGCGCGTCGAGGGTGCTCACGGGCGCGCCCCCCGTCTCGAGGGTGATCTCGGGGTGGTGGGGGCAAGCGTGCTGTTCGAACTCCACGTCGACCGTGAGGGTGTCGTGCGACAGGACACCGATCGCGACGGGCTCGTTCGCGTCGAACCGTCCGTCGGGATGAAAGAACTCTCCGCGCTCGAGGTCGAACCGGAAGGGCTTCTTGCGGCGCTGAGCGTCGTGGGGATCGGGCTCGGTGATGTGGGCGCACGACACGGTGACGCGCCTCAGGTTGCACGGAGACGTCGGCTTCGGGTGCTGGCAGGGCAGGGTGCTCTTGCCGAGGAGGGCGGACGCGGTCGGCGGGAGCGCGGGCGGTTTCGGGGGGCGCATGGGGTTCATCCTTCGGGATCGAGGCCGGCGAGAGCGCGCGCGAGCGCGGGGCGGGACCAGAGCGCGTCGTTGCGCGAGAGCGCGAGCGCGCGCGGCGTGATCGCGCGCCCGATGCCGTGGAGCGCCGCGATGGAGACGAAGCGGAGCGCCTCCACCTCCCGCGCGAGGCCGAGGGCCGCCGCGCGGTTCGCCGCGTCCACGACGAACGCGCGCCGCTCGGCGTCGGAGCGCTGGCGCGTCCCTTCGATTGCGTCGAGCTCCGCGAGCGCGCGGAGGGCGAAGCGCTCGCGCGCGTCGCGCTCGAAGAGCTCGATTTGATCACGCCCGAAGCGCATCGACCCATCCCTCCTCGGTGAGCGACGCGAGCCCGGCGAGCGGTCCACTCTCGAGCACCCACCGGGCTCCGGAGAGGAGCTCGTCCCGCTGGGCGCGTGACAACGCGGGCCCGAGGCGCGCGAGCACGCGCGGATCGTAGAACCGGAAGTAGACCGGGTGTTCTCGGCCCTCGAGGTGCACCATGAGCAGGCGCCGGAGGTGCCGGCGCTCGTCCTGGAAGGACCGCGGCGAACGGATGAAGACGCCCCACGCCTCTCCCCAGCCCTCCACGAGGATGCGCTCGAGGAGCCACGAGCGCGGGGAGAAGGCGACCAAGTACGGCGCAGCGTCCGCCATCGCGTCGCCCGCTCGCCCTTCGTAGAGGGACTTCATCGGATCGATCGCGCGCGCGAGCAGCTCGAGGATCCGCGTGTCGCGGCTCGCGTCCAAGATCCCGAACCATCCCGGGGCCGCCGTGAGCGTGGAGACCGCGCGCATCCGCGCGTCGACGGCCTCGCTGCGAGGGGCACGACGGGGGCGCGTGGGGCCCTCGACGTGGAGGGTGAAGCTGCTCCGCCCCGCGCGGACGAACGCCCCCGTCCCCACGACGCGAGGCGCGGCGAGCGCTGCACCCTCGACCCACGTGCCGAGGCGGCTCGCTCGGTCGGTGACGACGAACGCTCCCGCGTCGAAGCGGATCTCGAAGTGGACGGCCGAGAGCTCCGGGTCTCCGGGGATCACGAGCTCCGCGGGGGCCGCCCGCCCGACGACGACGCCCTCGCCCTCGCGGAGGAGGGTCTTGTCGCCGGCCCGCGCGCCCGAGCGGATCTGGAGAATCCCGCGGGGGCTCACGCGCGCGCTCCCTCGGGCTCGGCGTGCGCCGAGCAGCGCGCCTCGTCGCGGAGCCGCGCGGCCCGCTGCCGACCGATCCAGACGGTGTCGGCGCCGGTGACGATCTCCCCCGCGACCACCGCTCGTGCGCCCCTCATGCGCTCGCACTCCTCACAGAACGGCACGCCGCTCACCGCGGCTTCGCGGAGGATCGCGGTCTGTCGCGTGTCGCCGACGAGCACGCTCGCGAACCCCGTGAGGATGTGCCCGCCGTGCGCGAGGCCGTCCCCCATGCGCGCCGCGGGCCGCCCCTCGACGAGCACGTTCGACGCGCCCTCCACGACGTGATCGGGCGTCTCGGGGTGGGCGCCTTCGTCGGGCAGCCTGGTGCACGTATGCAGATCGGTGACGCGAGCGGCGGGGGGCATGGGTGACCTCGGGGGGGGAGGGGTGGAACGTGGAGTGTCTGTCCCGCTGGATCCGTCGCGCGAAGGTCGGTCTCGCGGAGGCGCGGAAATGTGGGGCGACGCGTCGCGAATGTCTGTCGAGCCGGTGAATGTCTGTCGCGCGGGCAGCCCCGTCAGCGAGTGGGCGCTCTCGGCGCGGCCTCCTCGGCCGGCCCTGCGGCGGCGACCTGGATCCCCGTCCCGTCGGCCGGCTCGCCGCCGCTGTTGATGCGGACGACCGTGCCGACGATGTCGACGCCGCCATCGTGGAAGTCGATGAACCCGCCGGGACCGCGGAGCGTGAGGCGCGCGCCGGCCTCGAGGACGAGCCGCGTCCCCGCGCGCACGTGGACGGACTCGGCCTCGAGCGCGTGCGTTCCGGTCGCTCGCGCGTGCAGGTCTCCGCCGACCTGGAACGTGAGCGCACCGCCGACGGCGCACCGCTGCGCGCCTCCCACCCGGACGTCGAGATCTCCGCCGACGTCGTCGCGGCGCGCGCCGCGCACGACGAAGTGTCCGTCCCCGCCGACGGTCCTCCGCTCGGTCCCGGCGACGCGGACGTTCTCGTCGCGAGCGACCGAGACGTGGTGGCTCGCGCTCGTGCGTTCGATCCAGTCGCCCCCGACGTCGAGCGAGCTCTCGGCGCCGACGACGGTCGAGTCGGACCGGGCGACGCGCCGCGAGGCGTCCCGGCCGACGTGCTGCGCGCGATCTCGCGCGACGTCCAGCGACTGGTCGTTGCCGACGGTCTTGCGCTCGTCCCGGCCGACGTCGGCGCGGGCGTCCCGACCGACGCGCGTCGCCTGATCGCGCTTCACGAGGCGTTCGAAGTCGCGCTCCGCTCGGACGTAGAAGTGCTCCTCGTGCGCGCGATCCTCGAGGCGGATCTCGTTGTAGCCGCCGGTCGCGGGGCTCGACTGCGTCCTCCACGACGAGACGGTCTTGTTCGCGGGCAGCCCGTACGCCTGCGGGTTCACCTCGTTGCTCACGCGGCCCACGACGATCGGCGCGTCCGGGTTCCCTCCGAGGAAGCCGACGAGGACCTCCTGACCGACGCGCGGGTGACTCGTCATCCCGAAGCCGGCGCCGCTCCACCCCTGGCTGACGCGCAGCCACGTGGAGCTCTCCTCGTCGTCCGACGCAGCGCGGTCCCAGGGGAACTTCACCTTCACGCGGCCGTGCTCGTCCACGTGGATCTCGGAGCCGCGCGGGCCGGTGACGGTCGCGCTCTCCACTCCGTGCACCGTGGGGCGCGGCGTCTGCTGCGCGGGGACGAAGGGCACGGAGGCCGAGCGCGCGCGCACGCGTACGACCCAAGGCTCGTGGGGCGTCCCATCGAGGTCGACGTGCGTCACGAAGAGCGCGTGGGACAGGGCGTCGTGGGGGTGATCCGTCACGCGGACGCGGCTCCCGGGTCGGAGGTCGAGCGCGTTCGTCTGGAACGACACGCCTTCGCTCGCAGCTCGGGCGACGAGCGCGCGCTGCGCGGCGCGTGCGGCGAGGTCGACGTCGTGACGCGCGGCGCCCTTCGCGTCGGCGAGCGTCCCCGCGCGAGCGGGACCCTCGCGGAGGCTCGCGAGCGGCCGGTACGCGTGGATCTCGAGGCGCCGATCGCCGGCCTCGGCGGACGCGCGCACGGCGCGGCGCGGCGCGCGGAAGTCGAAGTCGCTCGTGGCGAACGCGCGCGGGCCGACCGCCTCCGACACGACGACGTCGCGCGCGAAGCGGCGGTCCGTCGGGCTCGGCTGGTCGTGGAAGCGAATGGACTCGGCGTCGTGGATGGGCGCGGACGCGAGCCTCGTCCCGAGGACGAGCGCCTCGCCTTCCGCGTCGAAGACGTAGCCCACCCCGGCCTCCTCGAGCAGCCGCTGCACGAACTGGAGATCGCTCTCGCCGTACTGCGTCCGGAGCTCGAGCTTGGGGAAGTCCTCGGGCGGGTCGTCGAGCGTGCACTCGATCGCCCACTCCGCGAGAAGGACGGAGACGATCTCGGGGATCGATTGGTGCTGGAACAGCCGATGGTTCGTGCGATGGCCGAGCAGCCACAGCTCGGGGACGAGCCGGATGCGGTACGTGGAGAGGCCCACCCCGAGGGCGGCCTCGGAGGATCTCAGCTGCGTCGCGGACGCGCAGATCCCGCGGAAGCGGCGCGTGGCGCGGTCCGCCGTGATCTCGAGCTCCGCGCGCGCCCCCGTCATCGCGGCGAGGGGCAAATTGCGATCGGGCGTGACGACGACGACGTCCGCGGCGTAGAGGCCGGAGACCGACTCCGACACGCTGAACGAGCGGACGTCGAGCCCGGGGGCGTGGTCACACGTGAGCGTCAGCAGGCGCGTCGCGACGTCGGATCGGTCGGGCGGTGGGTTCATGGTCGGTCTCCGAGAGGGCGGCACTCCCCCCTGGATTCAACGGCGCCGCCGGGTCCTTTGTGGCCGCGAGAAAAAATCTGGAGGCCGCGCGACGAAGCGGGCTTGCGTCGCGTGAATCCACTGTCGTCGGCGCCGGTCGGTGCTCTAGCCTCGGTCCCGTGCGCGCGTGGTGGGTGGCGGTCTTCGCGTTCCTTTCGGCGGTGCCGGCGGAGGTCTCCGCACAGCCCGCGGAAGGCGACGCGCACGCGCGCGCACGCGCGCTCCTCGCGGACGGGAGGCGCGCGCTGGACGCCGGGCAGTCCGCGGAGGCGTTGCGCGATTTCGAGGAAGCGCACGCGCTTCTCGGCAGCCCGTTCACCGCGATTTGGGTCGCGCGCGCGAGGGAGAGCGCGGGTCAGCTCGTGGAGGCCCGAGAGGCCGCGCTCGAAGTGCTGCGGCTGCCGCCGGAGGATGATCCGAAGGCCATCGAGGCGTATCCGGTCGTCTCGGAGCAGGCGCAGGAGTTCGTTCGGCAGTTGGATGTGCGCATCCCGAGCGCCGAGATCGACGCGGTGGGACCCCCGCCGGGACGAGCGTCGATCACGCTGGACGGCCGCGCGATCACCGCGGGGACGACGGTCCGCCTGAACCCCGGGAAGCACGAGGCGCACGCGGAGGCCGAAGGTTTCCGACCCTCCGCGGAGGCGTTCGAAGTGAAAGAGGGGGAGGCCCGGCAGCTCCGTCTGGTGCTCGACCCCGTCCCGATCGTCGACCCACCCCGACCTCCCTCGCCAGCTGTCGTGAACGATCCGGGGCCGCGCGCGGACGTGCTGCTCGGGGTCGGGTTCGGGCTCGCGGGCATCGCGATCCTCGAGGGGACCGTGACGGGCGTGCTGAGCTTGAACCGCGCGTCCGAGCTCGGCGTGACGTGCGGCCACACGCACTGTCCGGAGTCGCTCGGCAGCGCGTGGACGACCGCGAACGATCTCGCGACGGCGTCGACCGCGGGCTTCGTCGTGGGCGCCGCGGGGTTGGTCGTCGGCGCGATCGGGATCGCGTTCAAGGTGAGCGACACGAGGGCGCGCGCGGAGGACGCACCGAAGCCGCTCGCGGAGGCGTGGATCGGAGCGGGGGTCGGAGGCGCGAGGTTCGCGTGGTGAGCGTGGCTCGGCGCGCCGCGGCGGGGCTCGCGCTCCTTTTGGCGGGCCTCGCGGGGTGCAACTGGATCGGCGACCTCCCGGATCTCGAGCCCGTCTCGACGGGCGCGAGCAGCAGCAGCGGCACGGGCGGCGCGAGCCCCTACCTCGAGTTCTGCGACGCGCCGGACCGCTTCAACGGCGATCTCTCTGGATGGGACCCCATCGAGGGGACGGCTTCGATCGTCGGGGTCTCGGGCAACCCCGCCCTGCGCCTCGATGCGAGCGACGCGGAAGCCGAGATCCGGCGCATCCCCGAGCCTACGTTCGTCGATTGCGCCGGGAGCATGGCCCTCCTCGAGACGGACGGCACCGTGTTCCTGACGTTCCTCCAGAACTCGAACGAACTCGTCGAGCTGCACGTGACGAACGTGAGCGCCCTCCTCATCGAGTCACCGCCTCCCAAGCAGACGCCGTTCACCGACGTGGTCGCGACCCACATCGGGTACGCCGTGCGGCAAGGGATCCTGTACGTGGGCTACCGAGACGCGACGGGCTGGCACCTCCACGACGTCGGCGCGAAGACGACCTTGCTCCAAAATCAGCCGACGTACGCGTTCGGAGTGTTCCCCGGCAAGACGCACGCCCTCCTCGACGACTACAACGTCGTGCCGATCGCGTTCTCGGATCTGGACGCCGCCACGAAGTAGCGGCGTCAGCGGGAGAGGCGGTTCGAGTTCTTGGTGGCCGGGTCGAAGAGATACACGGCGCTGTCTTTACCGATGACCCAGAACGATCCGAGCTCGCCGTAGAGGTAGACGTCCTCGAACTCGAAGCTCGTGAGCGGGCCGCACTCGGCGTTGAAGGGCTCGCGATCTCCGACGTTCGGATCGTTCAAGTCGACGACGACGCGCGTGACGAGGGCGACTCCTCCCTGACTGTCGGCGCCGACCCACACCGAGCCGTCGGTCGAGGCGCGCGTGGACGCGGTGCCGAACGGCGGCCCGCTACCGACGGTGGGCATCGTCGTGCTGGAGAGTCGGAGGCGCTTCGCCGTCGCGACGTCGACGGAGATGAGGGACTCGTCGGTGAACCAGGTGCCGAACAGCTTCCCCTTCGCGTAGCCCATGCCCGTGTACGTGAGGAAGTTCGGGCCCGAGCCCACGCCGTCGGTGCGGTCGGCGAAGGTCACGACGGAGCACGCGCCCTGGAAGAGCTTCACGACGCCGAGGCTCGGACCGGCGTTCGCGGACTGGTAGAGCGCGCCCGCTTCATCGACCTCGAGGCCCGCGTCGCTCCCGCGGACGAGCGTCGCCGCGCCCGTGGTGCACGCGCTCGTGTCGTAGACGAGCGCGCGCTTCCCGGTCGCGAAATCGGCGCGGTAGACGTCCCCGCCCGTCTCGGCGAGCAGATAGAAGCCGTCCGGCCCCCGAACGACGTCGATGGGGTTCACGGTGTCTCCGCCGCCCTGATCGTTCGGCCCCGCCATCGGGTCCTCGTACACGCCCGTGAGCACCTCGCGATTGCCCGTGGCGAGGTCGACGGAGAGCACCATGCCGGCTTTGGCGCCCGTGTTCTTCACGGCGAGGATGGCCTTGCCCCCTTCGACGAAGCCGCTCGCGACGCCGGCCAAGAAGCCGCTCACCTGTGGGCCGGATCCGAGCTCCCCGCCGCCCGGATCCGCGCTGCGGCAGGTGGCGCTGTCCTTGTGCGCGGGGTCGCAGCAGTCGATCGGGAGCGCCGCCGCTCCGCCCCCGGTGCCGGAGGACGACGACGTGGTGGACGACGTCGTGGTGTCGGAGCCCGTGCTCGTGCTGCTCGACTCGCTCGTGTGCTGGCTGTCGTCGCACCCCGCGAGCGCGAGCGCGACCACGCTCGTGAGGCCTATCGCGCGCGACGGGGATCGGCGGATCGCGAGGAGCGAGCGAGGGCGCATCGATGGAGTGTAAGGGACGCGCGCGGCGCTTGGCGCGACGGAAACCGAGAGTCTCCAAACGTCGCGATCACCCGGCGTCCTCGCGGGCATCGCGTGGTGCGAGCACGAGGCAGAAGCAGAGGAGAGATCGAGTACGAGCGCGAGCACGAGGCAGAGGCAGAACCCGGCGATCGGCTCGACAAGCGGAGAGGCTCAGAACGTCCCGCCGACGACGAGCGCGGCGCCGCCCGGGAGCGGCGCGACGCCCGCGCTGCGGAGCCTCGGAGCGCTCGCGTCCTCGCTCTTCGCGGCCTTGCAGTCCGTGTCCTTCGCGGGATCGCAGCTCGTCGTCCCCGTCGCCCAGACGATGCCGACGATCGTCGCGCCCACGAGCGCGGCCGCGCCGATCCCCATCGAGACGTCGGCGACGAGGAAGTCGGTCTTGATCCCGGACACCTCGTCGTCGCTGCAGTTCGGCGCGCACGTGTCCTCCGCGTCCGACTTCGCGGCGAGGCCGAGGCCGCCGAACACGCCGAACATCCCGAAGCCCACGACGCCTACGCCGCCGAGCACGAAGAACGGCGCCGCGAGGTTCTTGCCCTTCGTCCCCTTCGGAGCCTCGTCCTCCCTCGTGGACGATCCGGCGGGGGAGAGCGTCACGTCGATCGCTCGCGCCTTCTCGCCCTCGTGGACCGTGATCTTCTTCTCCTCGTCGTTGCGCCCGATCGCGCTGAACGTGAACGTGTGCACGCCCGCGTTCACCGGGACCGCTTTGCCGTCGAGCTTCGTCGCGATCGGCTTGCCGTCCATCTTGACCGTCACGTCCTCGAGATCGGCGCCCTTCTCGTCGCGCACCATGAACGTGACGGTCGAGAGGCTCGCCTCGACCGCGTTGAGCCACGGCCCGCAGTCGGTCGTCACGGCCGCGGGGCACGCGGGATCGGCGCACACGCGGAGCTCCTCTCGCGCGGCGACGAGGTCCCCCTTGTTGCGAAGCTGCTGCGCGTTTTCGTAGCTCGCGTAGCACTTGTCGTTGTCGGCGCGCGCCGCGGTCTCGAGCGCGCACACGGACACGACCAGCCCTGCTCCGACGAGGTTCACCAGGCGCCGACCGAGCATCGCCGTCGACGCTATCACGGGTCAGCGCAGCATCGAAAGCCGGTCGAGTAGTCCCAGTGCAGCGTGTTGTGCGCCGTCGTCGCGTAGAGACAACCCTCGCCGTTGATCTTCGTGTCGACGAAGTAGCCACCGCGAAACGTGCCCGCGGGATCGGCGGTCCACTCGTGGAGGTTCCCCATCATGTCGAACGCCCCGTCGTCGCTCACGCAGCCCGCGTTCGCGCCCGCGGGATCGAGCGAGTCGTGCAGCTGGTCGAGGCAGGCGTTGTCGATGTGGGAGTAGACCCAGGCCTCGCTCGACCCGTAGTACTCGACCGCCGGGTGCTGATCGCGGTGGTCGTTGCACAAGCCGTCGATGCGCGTGTTGCCATACGGGTAGATGTTCCCCGTCGGCCCGCGGCACGCGCGGAGCCACTCGTCGTCGTCGCAGAGGCGCTTGCCCGCGTTCGCGCACGCGTCCGCGGCTTGCTCCCCGTTGATGTACGCCTGGGGGATCGCGCCCGCGATCGAGACGGCGCGCACGCTCATCGTCCCCGGGTTGTGGAACGGGCAGATGCTCGCGCCGCCGTTCACGTCGACGAGCGACGCCTCGTACTTGTCGACGCAGAACGCTGGGAGCCCGGAGCTCGCGGGGATCTTCAGCATCCCCTTCGGACAGCCGCCGACGCCGGGCGCCTCCACGAGACCGTCGTTCGGGAACACGTGCGCGTCGGGATCGCAGGTGTTCGGATCCTTCGGCACGCAGCACTGGATCTCGGTCGGGCCGGGGCAGAACCCGGGCACGGACATGTTGTTCCCGGTGCACTCCGAGACGTTCACGCAAACTCCGGTGACGCCATCGGCCACGCAGGGGTCGCCCATCAAGCTGCTCGACGAGCTCGCGTCCGTCGACGTCGACGAGGTGCCTCCGGCGCCTCCGACCGCCGCGGTGGTCGTCATCGGGGTCGAGCCGCCCATCCCGCCTGCACCGCCCGGCCCGCCGCCGCCCGCGCCGTCCCCGAGCGTGCCGGTACAGCCCGCGAGCATGACCCCGATCGCCGCGATGGCCGACCTCATGGGCCCGACGAGTAGCGTGACGCTGCGCCCCGCTCAAGGTACTTCTCTCGCATGCGACTCAACCAGCTCCTGGCCGCGTCCTGGCTCCCTCTCCCGCTCGTCGCTGCGGCGCTGATCGCGGGCTGCTACCCGAAGGCGGGCGCGGCGCCCGGATCGATCTCGCCCGAAGAGGTCGAGTGGGCGGCCGCGAAGTGGCCCGGCACGACCGAGGCCGCGCTCACCGAGGGCAAGGACCTCTTCATGGCGAAGTGCAACGGCTGTCACTCCTACCCGGATCTCGTCGCCATCGACGAGGACGAGTGGCCGAGCATCGTCAAGCGCATGACGAGCAAGAGCGATCTGCCCGAGGCGAAGGCGGATCCGATCCTCCACTACGTCCTCGCCGCCCGCGCCCAGCAGGCGAAATCCCAGCCCCCGAAGAAGTGATGAGCGCCCTCCGTTCGCTGAGCGTCATGCGCGTGCTCGACCGGCTCCACGCGGACGCGCGCCGCGACATGTTCCGCATCGCGCGCGTGGTGCCGTTCGTCGTCCCGGATTTCTTCGGCTTCCGCAAGGTGGACGACGAGCGGCTCAGCCGCCGGATGCGCGAGGCCTACCTGCCCGTCTCGCGATCGCAGGGGCAGATGCTCTACCTCGTCGCGCGCAGCATCCAAGCGAAGCGCATCGTCGAGTTCGGCACCTCGTTCGGGATCTCGACGATCTACCTCGCGGCCGCGATCAAGGACAACGGCGGAGGGGTCGTGATCGGAAGCGAGATCGAGCCCTCCAAGCACGCGAAGGCGAACGAGCACCTCCGGGAGGCGGGGCTCGACGAGTTCGCCGACGTGCGCCTCGGGGACGCCATGAAGACGCTCGCGGACGTCGAGGCGCCCGTCGACATGGTCCTGCTCGACGGCTGGAAGGACGGGTACCTGCCCATCCTCGAGCTCTTGAAGCCCAAGCTACGCCCGCGCGCGATCGTCCTCGCGGACAACATCTACACGTTCAAGAAGGCCCTACGGCCGTACGTCGAGTACATGCAGAGCGGCGCGAACGGGTTCGTGTCCGCCACGCTCGAGATCTCGGACGGATTCGAGCTCTCCGTCTACACCGGGTAACCGAACCTCTCTCTGGCCGTAGCCGAAAGGCACGATGAACCGGCACCACCTGCGCTTCGTCCTGCGCCAATACATCGAGCACAAGGACCCGGAGAACCTCTCGCTCCACGTGTCCACGAGCGCGATCGGCTGGCTCGCGCTCACCACGGCGCTCTCCCAGGTGCCGCTGCCGCTCGAAATCCCGCTCCTCGGCGCGAACGTCGGCGCCTTGTTCGTCGCGGCCTCACTCGCGTATTGGCTCGTCGCGGACGTCGTCATCGCGGCGTGCGTCGGCGCGCTCACGGTCGCGTGGGCGGCGTTCCCGTTCGGATCTCCGTGGGGACCGGGGCACGGATGGATCGGCGTCGGCGTGCCGCTCGTGGTGTTCTTCGGAGCCGCCGTCGTCGCCCGGTTCGGTCACGTGTATCACCACGAGCACGCGAACTTCTTGAAGGGCGATCCGCCCCTCCGGAGAGCGGCGGACGCGGTGCACGCCCACCTCTTCGGCGTCTTTCATTTCGGCCTCATCGCGCTGCTCCGCGCGGGGTTCCAGGTGGACCTCAAGGCCGAGCTCGACGCCCAGGAGAAGGTCGCCTTGAAGCGCCGCGCCCAGGTGCCGTGGGACAACTGGGCGCGCCTCACGCCGGGCCACGCGCAGTACGTGTGCACCCCGCAGACGATCGAGGAGCTCGCCGCGGCGGTGCGCGAGGCGCACGCCGAGGGTCAGCGCGTCCGCCTCGTGGCCTCGGGGTTCTCCTGGTCGTCGCTCTCCCACTCGGACGACACGATCATCTTCTGCGAGCGCTTGAACCGGATCGAGATCGACCTCTCGAACCCCGAGCGACCGGCGGTGTGGGCCGAGGCGGGCGTCACGAACCGCCAGCTGAACCGCGAGCTCGCGCGCCACGGCCTCTGCATGCCGTGGAACGTCGTGCTCGAGACCGTGCGCGTCGCGGGCATCGCGTCGACGGGCACGCACGGCACCGGGAAGAACACGTCCACCGTGGGCGATCTCGTCGAGGCGTTCGAAGTGCTCGACGCCGCGGGGAACTTCCGCCTGCTCTCGGACGAGACGGTCGGCCCCGAGGCGATGGCCGCGATCCGCCTCGGCCTCGGGCTCTTCGGCGTCATCGCGCGGGTGCGCTTGCGCGTCGCGCCCATCTATCGCGTGGAGCAGACCGATCGGCGCGTCCCCATCGGGGACGTGCTCGCCGAGCTCCCGGACCTCATCCGCAAGCACGACTCCGTGGAGCTCTACTGGCTCGCGTTCAACCGCGACATGTGGCTCCGGACGATCGATCGGACGGAGGCAGAGCGGACGTTCCACGGGCACGGCTTCTGGTTCAAGACGCAGAACTTCCTCCAGAACGCGTGGCTCGTCGTCTCGGCGAAGCTCGTCGCTCGGTTCGCGCCGCGGCTCACGCCCGCGCTGCTCCGGCTGGGGATGCACTTCCTCCCGTTCCGCACGCGCGTCCTCGATCTGCCGGAGTCGCACCACTACCACCACTGGATCGAGATGATGCCGGCGACCGGTTGCATGGAGGTCGGGTTCAAGGCGGAGCCCGACAGCGCGAGCATCCGGGAGGCGTGGGAGGCGACCGAGCGGCTCGTCGAGGAGTACGAGAAGCGCGGCCTCTATCCGATGAACCTCACGCTCAACATGCGCTTCATCGGCTCGAGCGCCGCGCTCCTGACGCCCGCGTACGGCGAAGGGATGACTTGCTACATCGAGATCATGTGGATGGGCCGACCGAAGGGGTGGGACGAGTTCTCGTCCGACCTCTGCCGCGCGTGGATGAAGATCCCCGGCGCGCTCCCGCACTGGTCGAAGGAGTTCGAGCACGTCAAGGACGTCGTGCCCCTGATGCGCGCCGCCCTCGGCGATCGCCGCGAACGGTTCCTCGCCGAGCTCGAGAAGTCGGGCATCGATCCCGATCGGCGGTTCTTCAACGCCGTCACCCGGCGCGTGCTCCTCGATCCGTAGCCGAGCGGGCGTCGCGCTTCGAAGCGCGCCCGGAGCACCCAGTGGACCCACGATCCTCCCCGCGGTAGCCCCTCGAGGCCATGTTCGCCGCCCTCGCAGCGTTCATCCATCGTCGCCGCTGGTGGACGCTCGCCGCGTCCGCGCTGTTCCTCGCCGCGTCGATCGCGACGCTCCTCCGGGGCGGCAAGCTCACGGGCGGCACGTTCGGGGATCGCGAGGCGGAGAAGACACAGGCGCTCGTCGAGCGCATCCTCGGGCACTCCACGGACACGACGTTCGTCACGATCTTCGAGAGCGCGTCGCTCGACCCGGGGGACCCTCGCTTCAAGGCGGCGATGGAGTCCGCGCTCGCCTCGCTCGCGGACGACCCGAACGTCCTCGGCGTCCTCACGCCCGAGGACCCGCTCCTCGGCTCGTTCATGCAGAACCCCGCCGCGAAGCGCGCCGTCGCGATGGTGAGCCTCAAGGGTGAGTTCAAGGAGGCCCTCTCCCGCTACCCCGAGGTGCGCGCGCGCCTCCGCTCGAGCGAGCTCACGATCACGTGCACGGGCAAGGTCCCCTTCATGCACGACTTCGATCACGTGCTCGGTCACGACGTCGTGAAGGCGGAGCTCGTCTCGCTCCCGCTCGCGCTGCTCGTGCTCGTGCTCGTGTTTCGGACCGCGGTCGCCGCCGCGCTCCCGGTCGGCGTCGGCGCGCTCGCCGTCGTGGGCGGCATCGCGACGGTGCTGACCCTCTCGCACGCGATGGACATCGCGGAGTACACCGTCAACATCTGCTCCCTCGTCGGCCTCGGCGTCGCGATCGACTACTCCCTCTTCACCCTGAGCCGCTATCGCGAGGAGCTCGCTGCGGGTCACGACTACCCCACGGCGCTCTCGCGCGCGCTCGACGGCGCGGGCCGCGTCGTGTGCTTCTCGGGGTTCGTCCTCGGCACCGGGCTCGGGGGTCTCCTGTTCTTCAAGGGCTCGTTCCTGTTCGCGATGGGCATCGGCGGGCTCGTCGTCGTGGGCCTCGCGATGATCTTCGCGCTCACGTTCCTCCCCGCGCTCCTCGCCGTGCTCGGCCCGCGGATCCACGCGGGCGCGCTGCCGATCGCGCGCTTCGGTCCGAAGGAGGGCTTTTGGCAGCGCGCCGCCGCGTGGGTGATGAAGCGGCCGGTCCTGATCCTCGTCCCCACGCTCGCGCTCTTGGGCCTCATGGGATCGCCGTTCCTCCGGCTCGAGATGACCGAGGCGGACGTCCGCGTCCTCGGCCCCGACGTGGAGGCGCGAAAGGGGTACGAGGCGCTGCGGCGCGACTTCCCCGAGTTCGGGGACAACCGGGTCGTCATCGTCGTCGAGTTTCCGACCGCGCCCGCGCTCACGAAGGACCGCATCGGCGCGCTGTACGACTTCGCGGAGCGCGTGGAGAAGATCCCCCACGTGAAGAAGGTCGAGAGCATCGTCACGGGCGGCGACATGGATCGCCTCGACGCGCAGCTCTATCTCCTCGATCCGCCCGCCCTCGGCCGCGATCGCATCGAGGCCGCGAAGCGCGCGACGGTGGGCGACAAGGAGGTGATCCTCTACGCGCTCCTCGACAGCGCGCCCGAGTCGCGCGCGTCCCAGGACGTCGTCCGGCAGCTCCGCCAAGCCCCCACCGTGCTCGACGGCAAGCTCTCCGTGGGTGGCCAGAGCGCGTCCGACATGGATGCCACCGAGTTCGTCCGCGAGAAGACCCCGCACGCCATCGGGTTCGTCATGGGCGTCACGTTCGTCGTGCTCTTTCTCCTGCTCGGCTCGATCGTCCTCCCGATCAAGGCGATCGTCATGAACCTCCTCTCCGTGACCGCGTCGTTCGGCGCCCTCGTGTGGGTCTTCCAGGAGGGCCACCTCGGCATCGCCGATCCGCGGCCCGTCGAGCACGCCCTCCCCGTCCTCCTCTTCTGCGTCCTGTTCGGCCTCTCCATGGACTACGAGGTGCTGATGCTCTCGCGGATCAAAGAGAGCTGGGAGCGCACCAAGGACAACACCGTCGCAGTAGGCGAGGGCCTAGAGAAGACCGCCGGCCTCATCACCAGCGCCGCAGCGATCATGATCGTCGTGTTCGCCGCGTTCGCCCTCGCCAAGGTCGTCATGATCCGCGCCGTAGGCTTCGGCATGGCCCTCGCCGTCTTCATCGACGCGACCCTCGTCCGCCTCCTCGTCGTCCCCGCCACCATGCGCCTCTTCGGCAAGTGGAACTGGTGGGCCCCGCGCCCCCTAGCGAAGCTGCGCGCCCTCCTAGGCCTCCACTAGCCCGACCCGAAGGCATCCGCGCCGAAGGCATCCGCGCCGAAGGCGTCCGAGCGGGGGCGCAGCCTCCCGCCTCTGTGCCGAAGGCATCCGCGCCGAAGGCGTCCGAGCGGGGAATCCCAAAAGGGGGCGCAGCCCCCGTTTGGTGCGGGGGGAGCGCCGAAGGCGCGTATGGGGCGGCAGCCCCCACAGGGGCTTCGCGCCCCCAGGCGCGAAGCAAACGGGACGGAGTCCCCTAACAAAAGCAGCCCCCGTTTGGTGCGGGGGAGCGCCGAAGGCGCGTATGGGGGCGGCAGCCCCCCACAGGGGCTTCGCGCCCCCAGGCGCGAAGCAAAGGGGACGGAGTCCCCTAACGAAAAAGCAGCCCCCGTTTGGTGCGGGGGAGCGCCGAAGGCGCGTATGGGGGCGGCAGCCCCCACAGGGGGCTTCGCGCCCCCCAGGCGCGAAGCAAAGGGGACGGAGTCCCCTAACAAAAAGCAGCCCCGTTTGGTGCGGGGGGAGCGCCGAAGGCGCGTATGGGGGGCGGCAGCCCCCCACAGGGGGCTTCGCGCCCCCCAGGCGCGAAGCAAAGGGGACGGAGTCCCCTAGAGAATGATCGTCCGCGATCCGTCGACGACGACGCGGCGCTCGAGGTGCGCGCGGACGGCGCGAGACAGCACGAGGCGCTCGACGTCTCGGCCGATGCGCACCATCTCCTCGGGATCGGCCTGGTGGGTCACGCGTGCGACGTCTTGCTCGATGATCGGACCCTGATCGAGGTCCTCGGTCGCGTAGTGGGCCGTCGCTCCGATGAGCTTCACCCCGCGCGCGTACGCCTGGTGGTACGGCTTCGCGCCCTGGAAGGCGGGCAGGAACCCGTGGTGGATGTTGATGACGGGCGGCGCGTCGCGCAGGAACCCACCCGACAGGATTTGCATGTAGCGCGCGAGCACCACGAGATCGACGTGGTGGCGCCGGAGGAGATCGAGCACGCGCGCCTCTTGATCGACGCGCGTCTCGGGCGTGATCGGCAGGTGGAAGAACGGCAGTCGAAAGCTCGCCGCCGCGTCCTCGAGGTGCGCGTGGTTCGAAAGGACGCACGCGATCTCGCACGGCAGCTCGCCGTTCTTTTGGCGCAGCACGAGATCGTAGAACGTCGCCGGGTCGCGCGTGACCATGAGCGCGACGCGCGCGATGCGGTCGCTGTAGCCGACCGAGTGCGTGGCCGAGAGCTCGGCCGCGAGCCGCGCGAACGCGCCCTCGAGCGCCTGCCGCGTCGGTGATCCGTCGAGCGCCTTCTGCGCGGGCGCGCCCGACAGCGCCTCGAGGTCGACGACGATCCGCATGAAGAAGCGCGCCGGCGCGTCCTTCCGCGCGGGCTCGGAGTGGTGCGTCGAGTCGACGATGTTCAGCCCGAGCACGTGGAAGAATCCCGCGAACCGGGCGACGAGGCCGGGTTGGTCGGGCGCGGTGACGAGGAACGAAGCGCGAGGAGAGCCCATCGAGCGCGGCGTCATACGGGAAGCGCGAGGCGGTCTCCAGCGTCAGAATGGAAAAGCGCGCAACGCCGCGAATCCCCATGTCCCACGCCCGCCTCGCCCAACACCTCGCGGATACCCTCGTCCTCGGCTCCCTGCTCGACGAGGTGCGCGCCTCGTTCGGTCGCTACGAGCTCCTCGCGCACTGGCAGCAGGGCGAGTTCCACCACGACGTCCTCATCGAGCTCCCACGGGAGGACCCGGCGCCCGAGCGCGGGCCCAGGTTCATGATCGTCGCGACCAACTGCAACGGCGGGGTAAAGGAGGTCCTCTGCTTCGACGAGCGCCCGGACGCGGACGCCCTCTGGAAGCACCGCTGCCCCTCGAACCCCGAGTTCTCCGGGACCCTGCCGCCGATCCTCGCGCGCGCCGTCACCCCCCACTGGTTCGATCCGTGCGAGCTCTTGCTCGACACGGCGCGGAGCGAGCTCCGCGAAGAGTTCCGAGAGCGCCAGAAGGGGGGCGGCTGGGTGGCGAAGAGAAGCTGCGGCAAGCCGTAGTCGCGGCTCACGCCCGGAGCGCCCGAGGCCGAGCGCCTCGAGCGATCCACGGGCCGCGAGGGGGACTCACTGCGCGTCGGTCGTGATGATCGTGTCGAAGTCGGTGAAGTCTGCGAAGCCGACGCCGGTCTCCACCACCTTCAGGTCCGGATCGACGACGACCCACGAGGGGTACCCGAGCTGATCGGTGAAGATCGGCTCGAACATCGCCTGGCCCCACGCGCGGTCGCCCAACACGGGCGACGTGAGCATGTACTTCGTCGTCCAGTTGTTGAGCTTCCCCTTGCTCGTCGTCCCGACGGGATCGGCGAGGGAGGGCGCGAGCAGCGTGATCATCTTCACGTCGATGCCCTTCGCCTTCATGTCCGCGACGAACTTCTCTTCGCCGCCCGCCATCGCTTGGCAGGGCGGGCAGTCGACCGCGGCCATGTCGATCACGAGGTACGTGCCCTTGAAGTCGTGCAGCCGGACGGGCTCGTCGCACTTGTCCTTGAAGAGCCCGTCCGGGACGGTCTGGCCCTTCACGATCGTGTAGTCCCCGGTGTAGGCCGGCGGATCGGCCTTGGGCCAGCCGCAGGCGTACGTGCTCGGCGCGACGAACCCGTTCAGCGGGTCTCCCTCGGCCACCGACTCCGCGAACGTCCCCGCGACTTCGAACTGCATCTTGCCGCCGACGGAAGCATCGAGATCCGTGACGGTGTTCGCCACGACGAGCTTGTCGCTCGGTCCCGTGACCGTCCCCTGCGCCGTCATCGGGAAGCCCGCGCTACGCCACCACGTGCCGTCCTTGTAGCCGATCCATTCGAGCTTCGGCGGGGCGCTCTCCGAGACTTGGGGGAAACAGTCGGCCGCGCCTGCGGTGACGGTGACGTCCGCCTTGTACATGATGGTGCACGTGGGGCAGAGCCACGGCGCGGAGCGATCCTCGACGCCCTCGTAGTGCCGGGTGTAGCTGCAGTCCGTCGCGCCAGCCATCTTCGCGGCGTCGTCGAACGTGACGCTCCACGTCGCGTCCCCGGCGATCGTCTTGCGCATCAGCACGGGGGGAGCTCCGCCCGTTCCACTGGTCGCGGTCGTGTCCCCCGATGTCGTCGTCGTCGTCGCGGCGGCTCCTCCGGAGCCGGTCGTCGACGAGCCGGTGGAGTCCTTGTCGTCGCACGCCGCGAGGAGCGCCGTGAGCCCGAGCAATGCCGAGAGGGAGAGGGAAAACCGCATGTCTACCACGGTAGTCCGTTCACGCCCGAAGCAGAACCCCGAAAGCAGCCCCTCGGCTCTCTCCGCTCTCGTCGGATCGATCAGCCCCGCGGGGGCCGACGCTTCGTGAGCCGCTGCGCCCTCCGCTCCTCCGCGTGGGCCGCCATCGCGCGCTCCTCGTCGGTCTCGTAGAGGACCGGCGGCGCCGCTGTCGGGCGAAGGCTCGCGTCGACGGACACGAACGTCAGGAACGCGGAGACGCAGGGCCACGTCGACCCCGTCATCGCGTCCTCGCCCTCGACCTTGCACTCGATCTCGATGGACGTGCGGAACGCGGCGATGACGCGCGCGGAGAACCTCACGACCTGCCCGACCTTGATCGGCTGGTCGAACGACAGATCGTCCACCCCGGCCGTGATGCAGATGCTCCCCGTGTGCCGCTGCGCGCAGATGGCCGCGCAGAGGTCCATCCACGCCATCACCTGCCCGCCGAACACGTTGCCGTAGGCGTTCGCGTGCGTGGGCAGCACGTACTCCGTCATGGTCGTGAACGAGCTGCGTGGCGGGCGCGGGTCGAGCGTCATGAGAGCGCCGCATAGACCAACGCTCCGCCGCAGGCGAGGGCGCGCTCGACCGCGCTGGGACGATCGCCACCGCGCCGCACGACCGCGGGACGATCGCTCCTGCTCTCGGGACGACTCTACTGCGGCGGGACGACCGCGCTCGTCGGCTCCGCCGCGAAGCCGCCGGGCACCGCGACCTTCGTCGTCGCCTTCAGGACGTTGTAGATGCGGAGGGGCTTCTCCTTCCCCTTCACCTTCGCGCTCGGGAGCTCCGCGACCTCGAACTTGTTCCGGAGGCGCGCGAGCGTGTTCTCGCTCACGATGATGTGCCCCGCGAGCGCGTGCGAGCAGAGCCGCGCGGACGTGTTCGCGGTGTCCCCGATGACGGTGTAGCTCAGGGCCTTCGAGCTCCCGATGTACCCCGCGACGAGCGGCCCGGTGTGGATGCCGATCCCCACGGCGAGCGGGTCCTCGCTCCGATCGAGGCGCTTCCGATTCAGGGCGCCGAGCGCCTGGCTCATCTCGAGCGCGCACTCGACGGACCGGATCGCGTCCTCGGGCGTCTGCAGCGGGGCGCCCCAGAGCGCCATGATCCCGTCGCCCATGAACTTGTCGAGCGTGCCGTCGTACTTGAAGATCGTGTCGACCATCGTCTCGAAGTAGTCGTTCAGCATCACGACGAGCTGCTCCGGGCTCGTGCTCTCGCTCATCCGGGTGAACCCGCGGATGTCGCTGTTGAACACGGTGCACTCCTCGACGCGCTGACCGCCGGGCTTCACCTCGAGCTTGCCGTTGATGACCTGCTCCGCGATGTTCGGCGAGAGCAGCCGAGAGAGGCGCTCGCGGTTGACGATCTCCGCCTCGACCTTCTTGCCGAGGATGTTGATCTCGATGAAGCGCGCGGCCTGGTTCGCGACGGTCTGCACGAGCTCGAGATCCTTCGCCTGGAAGCGCGCGAGGATCTCCGAGTCGAGCCAGAGGACGCCGAGCACCTCGTTGTCGTGCTGCAGCAGCGGTGCGACGATCGCGGAGCTGATCCGGTTCAGGATCATGCTCTTCCCCTTCGAGGCGGCGAAGTCCATCGCCGCGTCGTGCGTGAGCACCGCGGCGCGCTCCTTCACGACGTGATCGAGGATCGTGGACGAGATCGTGATGGGCCCGGTCGTCCCGTCTCGGCGCTGCGTCGCCTGGGGTCGGAGCTCACCGCTCTCGTCGTCCCGGAGGAAGATCACGGCGCGATCGGCCGTGATGAACTTCAACACGCTCGCGAGGATCTTCTCGAGGAGCTTCTGCGTGTCGCGCTCGATCCCGATCGCGTGCGAGAGCTCGTGGGAGAGGCGCAGGCGCTCGTAGTCCGCCCGCAGCTGGTTCATGTCGTTCGCGATGCGGTCGAACGCGACGAACCCCTTCTCGACCGCGTCGATCTGCGTGCCGATCTGGCGCGCCTGATCGTTCACGTCGATGCGGGTGCCCTGCGCGAGGAACGTCCCCACGCTGCGGGACGCCGTGTTGTTCGCTTGTGCTGGGTAGCCGGGCTGCCCGCCGTACCCCGGATAGCCGACGTTCGGGCCGTTCTGGTTCGGGTACTGCCCTTGCCCGTACCCCTGCTGCCCGTACTGCTGGCCGTAGGCGTTCTGCTGCCCGTACGCGGGCGGCGGATAGCTCTGCGGCCGGGGCGGCGCGTTCGCCCCCGCGCTCGCGGGCGGGGCTTGGCGGTAACTCGGCGCGCCCTGCTGCTGGCCGTACCCCGGAGAGGGGGGACGGTAGGGCTGGCCCGGAACCTGCGAAGGGCCCGCTTGGAACGCGGGTTGCGGGGGGAATTGCGGGTTCTGACCCTGCGGTTGACCCTGGAACGCGCCGCCCTGGGAGTTGAGCGACTGGGAGTTCGCCATGGGCGACTTCCCGGGCTGCGGCGCTTGCCAACCCTGCTGCCCCGGCTGCTGCCCCGCGTGCGGTTGCGGGTAGTGCGGCGGCTGCTGCGCGGGCTGCTGCGATGGAACGGGCGCGCCTTGCGAGGCCTGCGGAGCGGCGGGCGAGAGCGGCGGCAGGGGGCTCGATCCGTCGTCGAATCGGCCGCGCGTCGCGCCGAGGGCGATCTCGTCCCCATGGCGCAGGGGCGATTCGCCCCGCACCCGCTCGTTGTTCACGTACGTGCCGTTCAGGCTCCCGAGGTCGCGGAGCACGAACTGATCCCCGTTGCGAAGCTCGATGATGCAGTGCTCTTTCGAGACGATTTTGTCGAGCAGCTGGATCGTGTTGTTCGGGTGGCGTCCGAGGGAGTTCACGGGGCGCAAGTCGACCGCGTGGGTCCCTTCGGCCGTCGTGAGAATGAGGCGCGCCATACGCAAACGGGAGCTTATCGGGCCTCCCCAAGGAGCACAACCAGCCTGGTTCCCGGGTTTCTTGGCCGAGCGCTCGGGAAACGGGCATCAACCGCCGAAGACATGCCCGTCACCGTCGTGGTCCACGGACAGCGCCGCCTCGGCCCCACGGATGGCGCCGTGGGGAGAGGGACGCGTCGCGCGCTCACGTTCGATGGTCCCCGCATCGTCATCGGGCGCGGGGATGGGGCGGACGTGCGCCTCCCGGACCCGAGCGTCAGCCACCGGCACGCGACCCTGAGGCTTCGCGGGACGGAGTACCTCCTCGTGGACGAGGGGAGCGCGAACGGGACGCGCATCGGGCGGATCAAGCTCTCCGCGCACTCCCCGCGCGTCGTCCGCTCGGGGGAGCTCACCCGCGTCGGGCGGGTGTGGCTCGAGATCGTCATCGACCCGACTCCGCCCACGAAGCAGGCGCACCAGGCGGCAAAAGAGCTCGCCCTGGACCTCGTGGCGGAATCGCTCGCGGCCGATGGGGAGCCGGCGCGGCCCGTCGTGACCGTCGAGGAGGGCCCGGACGCGGGTCGATCGTTCGTCCTCGACGGGGGGCAGGGGACTGTCGGGCGCTCCACGGAGGTCGCGATCTCGCTCACCGACCCGGATGTGTCACGACGCCACGCCGACCTCTCCGTGCGCGGAGACGTCCTCGTCGTCCGGGATCTCGGCTCGAAGGCGGGCACGCGGATCGGGGAGCGCGAGGTCACCTCCACCGACATCGTCTGGAAGGCCGAGGAGAGCCTGCGGCTCGGCGCGACGGAGCTCCGCTACACGTACCCCGCCGCCGCCGCGCTCGCGGAGCTCGACCGTGCGCCGGACGAGAAGCTCGCCGCCTCCGAGCTCGAGGACGAAGAGGACGAGCCGATCGTCCAGGCGCCCGACGAGGCGATCTCCGACGCCGCCCCCGAGCCGGATCCCGGCCCGGAAGAAGAAGAGGATTTCCGCGAGATCCGTCGCCCCACGGTGCGGCGCGAGAAGGTCCGCTGGGGGATCACCGACTTCGCGGTGATGCTCGTCGCCCTCGGGATCCTCTCGCTCAGCGCGCTCGGATACTTCGTCCTCCTCAAGTAAGGGCCGTCCCGCTCGTCCGCGGGTGGAGCCGAGACGCGTCCGCCGGGGGCACGCGCGCGGGTCAGCGCCGCTTCTTCGAGGGCTTTCCCTTCTTGGTCGGGCTCGACGCGGCCCTCTTCGGGGTCGTGCGCTTCGCCGACTTCGAGGCCCGGGACCCCGCGCTCTTCGCGGACGAGGGGGCGGACTTTCCGCCCGCGGACGACTTCCGTCCGCGGCTCGCCGGCGCGCTCTTCGGCGGCGAGGTGGTCCGTTGCTTCTTCGATCGCCGCTCCCGCCGGGGCGCGCCGTCCGCGTCGCTCGCGCTCTCGTCGCCGCCGAGATCCACCCGGCCGACGCGCCGGCCGAAGACGGTGCGCCGCTCGAGCGAGACGTCCTCGATCTGGACGAGCATTCCGTCCCCGAGGTCGACGCGATCCCCCGACCGCGCGGCGACGAGGGACAGGCCCTCGTCGTCGAGCGAGTACGCCTCCGTCCCGAGCGCGTCCGTCTTGACGAGCACGTCGACGTAGGGCGCGTCGATCGACACGTACGCGCCGCTCGTCCCGAAGCCGCCGACGGACGCGGTGAACGTCTCGCCCACGTGGTCGCGCATCAGGAACGCGCGGTAGAGGTCGACCGTCTCGCGCTCCACCTCCATCGCTCGGCGCTCGGACGTGGACGCGCGCTGCGCCGCCTCGCGCATCGCGCTCGCGGCTTTCTCGCTCTTGTCGATCGACTCGCCGCGCGCGATCCGGCGCAGCGTCCGGTGCACGACGACGTCCGGGTAGCGCCGGATCGGGGACGTGAAGTGGAGGTACGCAGGCGACGCGAGCCCGTAGTGGCCGATGTTCGAGACGTCGTACGCGGCCTGCTTCATGGACCGGATGAGGAGCGTGTCGAGGATCGACGCGCGCGGGTTCGCGCGGATCCGCTTGATGAACGCCGCGAGCTTCTTCGGATCGGCCGCCTCCTCCGCGTCGAACGGGACGCCGAGGCGAGCGCACATCGCGCCGAACCGCTCGAGCTTCGCCCCGTCGGGCGCGCCGTGGTTGCGGAAGATCGTCGGAGCGCCCTTCGCCACCATGATCCCGGCGACGGTCTCGTTCGCGAGGAGCATGAGCTCCTCGACGACCTCGTACGCCTTCGCGACCCCCGGATCCTTGCCGCGCTTCTCCACGTTCGTCGGGTGCCCCGTCACCGGGTCGACGACGACGCGCGCCTCGGGGGCGTGGAACTGGAGCGCGCCGCGGCGCAGGCGCGCGGCGCGGAGCACGCGCGACAGGTCGTAGAGCACCTCGAGGTCGTCCCGCATCGCGATCGCCTCGGGCGACGCGGGCGCGTTCGCCGAGAGCCCGAGCGCGTGCGCGACGCCCTCGTAGGTGAGCTTCGCCCGGGAGCGCATGAAGCCTTCGATGACGCGCGCGTTCGTCGTCGCGCCCGTCGCGTCGAGGTCGATCTCGATCGCGAGGCAGAGCCGCGTCTTGTCCGGGAGGAGCGAGCAGAGGTCGCTCGACAGGGCGCGCGGCAGCATGGGGATCGCGCGCGTCGGCAGGTAGATCGAGCAGCCCCGGGAGAGGGCGGCGGCGTCGATCGCGGAGCCCTCGGTGACGTACGTCGACACGTCCGCGATCGCGATCCACGCGCGGTAGGAGCCGTCCTCGTTGCGCGTCGCCCAGACCGCGTCGTCGTGATCCCGGGCGTCCGACGGGTCGATCGTGGGGAGCGGGAGGTGCGTGAGATCCTCGCGGCCCTCGAGGGCCCACGCGGGCACCTCGCTGCCGAAGCTCCGCGCCTCGGCCTCGGCCCGCTCCGAGAACGTCTCCTCGACGGCGTGCGTGCCGAGGATCTTCCGAGCCTCGACCTCGATCGTCCCGGGCGCGCCGAGCACCTCGTCGACGACGCCCTCCGGGTTCTCGTCCGGCGTCTCGGGGAAGCGCGTGATCGTCGCGAGGACGGCGTGCCCGTGCGGCGCGTCCGGCGCGTGCGCGAGCACGATCGGACCGCGCAGGCGCGTGTCGTCGGGCGTGACCCACGCGCTCTTCCCGCGCCGCTCGAGCGTCCCCGCGAAGCGCGCCGGCCGGCGCTCGAGCACCTCTTCGATCGCGCCCTCGAGCCCGCGGTCGCTCCGCGCGACGACCCGCACCTTCACGCGGTCTCCGTGGAGACCGCCGCCGAGCGCCTCGCGCGGCACGTACACGTCCTCCGCGGCGCCCGCGTTCGCGCGCGACGCGACGACGAAGCCGAAGCCGCGTGGGTTCACGCTGAGCATGCCGTCCAGCATCGCCCCGCGGCTCGCCCCGCCGGTGCCGCGCGCGGCGTCCGCGTCCCTGGTGTGCCGATGGCGCGGAGAAGCCCCTCCAGGAACGGGCGCCTCCGGCGCGCTCGGCTTGAAGGTGCGCGGAGGAACCGCGCCGGGAACGAGCGCCTCTGGCGCGCTCAGTTTGAAGGTGCGCGGAGGAACCGCGCCGGGAACGAGCGCCTCCGGCGCGCTCAGCTTGAAGGTGCGCGGAGGAACCGCGCCGGGAAGGGGCGCCTCCGGCGCGCTCAGTTTGAAGCGGTGTCCGGGCATCGCGACGACGGTGCCGTCGAAGACGAGGTCGTCGAGCACGCGACCGAGCGCGCCGAGGAACCGGGGGGCGAGCTCGAGGCGCTCCGCGATCTCGCTCGTGTGGCGAGCGCCAGGCTGGCTCGCGAGGACGTCGATGACGTCCGCCCGGCGGGGCGCGCGGCCCTTCGCCTCTGCTCGGGGGTCATTCTTGGATTTGGAGTCGGGAGATTCAGTCATTCGATTGGATGAGCGCGAAACACGCGCTCCTTTCTGCCGCAGCTTCCGCTCGAGGTCAGAGCGGAACTCGACATGTTCAAAGCCCGGTCTCGGGCTGTGCTATGCGCTCGGGCAGATGAACCCGGGGCGCCTGTTGACGCTGTTTCGAGCCGCGTTGCTCACGGCCCTCTTCGCCTGCATGGTGCTGGTCCTGGACTACCAGAACCCGGTCCAGCCCACGTTCTGCGGGGCGACGTCGGGGTGCGCCGAGGTCCAGTCGTCCGATCTCGGGATCGCGATCGCGATGTTCCTCCACACGAACTTCGGTGGGGTCGGCCTGCCTCAGCTTGGTCTGTTCGCGCTGCTCGCGCTCCTCGTCGTCTCGTTCACGCTGCGCCCGGCGAGCTCGGCCGGATCGGTCGGCCCCGACGGGCGGACGTACGCTTCCCCCACGTTCATCCGGGGTCGCGTGAGCGGTCTCGCGATCGCCGCGGGCCTCGGCGGCTTGGTGGCCGCGGGGCTGGTCATCGCTCAGGCCACGATCCACGCGTTCTGCCTGTATTGCATGATCGTCGACACGTCGATGATGTTCGCCGCCGCGTGCGCGATCGTGCTGTGGCGGACGACCGGGGACGAAGCGCAGACGAAGCGCGCGCTCCAGCCGGCGTCGAGCGCGCTCGTCATCGGTCTCTGGAGCATGCTCGCGACGGCCGCGATCGGCCTGCCGTTCCTCTGGACGCTCTACCCCATCGTCCCCCCGTTGCCGAAGGCGCTCGAGGAGCTCCAGGTGCCGGGCAAAATCACGATGGTGTCGATGACCGACTTCGAGTGCCCGTTCTGCCGCAGGATGCACCCGTTCCTGACGGCGGCGCGCAAAAACCCTGACGTGGTCTTCAAGCGGATCATGGCGCCGCTCGGGTTCCACCCGCACGCGGCGATCATGGCGCGCGCGTACGTGTGCGTCCCCGAGGATCGGCGGGACGAGATGGCGGACAGGCTCTACGAGATCGAGCCCGACGCGATGGACGCCGAGGCGTTCATCGCGATGGCGACGGAGTTCGGCGTCACCCGCGAGGACTTCCTGGCGTGCGTCGACTCGGACGCCGCGATCGAGCAGGTCTCGCGCGACGCCGAGATCTTCACGTCGCTCGGAGGCCGCGGCCTCCCGCTCACGTACGTCGGCAAATATGCCGTGTTCGGGCTCGACCCCGAACGCCTCGACGTGGTGCTGAAGCGCGCGAAGGTGAGCCGCCCCGAGCTCCCCGTCTGGGCGCTCTATGCTCTCTGCGCCGCGCTGCTCGCGGGCGTGACGGCCTACAGCTGGCGGCGCTGCCGCGAACCCGCGGCCCGACCCCGACGCTCACTCGAAGAAAGGACCCCGTGACCCGAGACGCTGACGACGACTCCGCACCGGCCCAGGACGACGAGAACGGCACCGCCGTCCCGTCGGACGCCCGCCCCATCCCCGAAGCCCGCCCGAGCAACCGCGTGGACCACCTCCTACCGCTGTCGTTCTTCGAACAACTCCCGAAGACGGACTTGCACGTGCACCTCGACGGCTCGCTCCGGCTCGACACGATCATCGAGCTCGCGAAGGAGCGACGCGTCGAGCTCCCGTCGACTGATCCGGCGGTCCTCGCGAAGGTCATGCACCTCGGGGAGAACTGCGGCTCGCTCGTCGAGTACCTCAAGGCGTTCGACATCACGCTCCGCGTGCTCCAGTCGAAGGACACGCTGTTCCGCGTCGCGTACGAGCTCGCGGAGGACGCGGCGCGGGAGAACGTGCGCTACATGGAGGTCCGCTACGCGCCGATGCTCCACACGCGCGAGGGGCTGAAGCTCACGAGCGTCGTCGAGGCCGTGTTGAGCGGGCTCCGCGCCGCGCAGGACGAGTTCGGCATCGAGTCGAACGTCATCCTCTGCGGGATCCGGAACGTGTCGCCCGAGTCGTCCCTCGAGATGGCGGAGCTCGCGGTCGCGTACAAGGGCCGCGGCGTCGTCGGGTTCGACCTCGCGGGCGCGGAGTACGATCACCCCGCGAAGCACCACCGGCGCGCGTTCCAGCTCGTGCGGGACAACAACATCAACGTGACGATCCACGCGGGAGAGGCGTACGGACCCGAGTCGATCGCGCAGGCGATCCACGTCTGCGGCGCGCACCGCATCGGTCACGGCTGCCGCCTCCGCGAGGACGGCGATCTCCTCCACTACGTGAACGACCACCGCACGCCGCTCGAGTGTTGTCCCTCGTCCAACGTCCAAACGGGCGCGGTGCAGAACCTCGCGAACCACCCGCTGAAGTTCTATTTCAACCTCGGGCTCCGCGTGACCGTCAACACCGACAACCGCCTCATCACGGACACGTCGGTCTCGAAGGAGCTCTGGATCTGCCACAAGGAGATGGGCCTGCCGCTCGCGGACATCAAGTCGATCATCGTCGCGGGGTTCAAGAGCTCGTTCCTGCCGTTCCACATCAAGCAGGCGTACCTGCGCCAGCTCTCGATCGACCTCCCTCGCTTCCAGGAGGACGGGACGGTCACCGCGCCGCAGCCCCCGCCGAGCGGCCGGAGGGACGAGCGGTTCGGCGGGAAGCGCTTGGACCTGCGGACGCGTTGATCGCCAATCCCCGTTCCTCCCGGCGACGGTCGCGCTGTGCGTCGCCGTGCGGGCGCGGGAGAGGGGCGCGGTTCTCGGAAGCAAGTTCACGGCGCTCGCGTCCGATCGCGGGATCGGTACGCTAGCGCTCACCTCATGCCGAAGCTCCCGCGCCCCGTCTCGCCGCTCCCCACCGCCGCGCTCGCGGCGGTCCTCCTCGCTGGCTGCGGCTCGAGCTACGCGCCGCTCCCTCCGGGCAATCAACCCGTCGCGCCGCCGCCGCCGCAGGGCGCGCCGCTCCAGGGCGGTTGGGCGTGGACGAACGCCGCGAGGCGCGCGGGCACGCCTCGGTTCATGCCGGGCGTCCTCCGCCCGATCGACTTCAACCGCGTGAAGTCCAGGATGGACGACACGCCCACGTCCGCGGGGTGCCGGCCCATCTCGCTCCAGAACGGCGAGCTCGTGATGTCCGCGTGCGGCCTCCTCCCGCGCCTCACCGACTCGCCGTTCGCGACGCGCAAGATGGCGCTCCGATCGGGCGGCAACGTGCCGGCGATGGTCGACCTCCGCGCGCAGGGCCTGGATGGGCCCGTGAAGAGCCAGGAGATGGTGGGCGTGTGCTGGGCGATGGCGCTCTCGTCGATCATGGACAACGCGCTCCTCCGCCAGGGGTCGAACGAGGTGGTGGCGCCGCTGCACCTCGTCGCGACGGACGCGTGGGACTCGCTCCACTCGAGCGGCACCACGTCCGCGATGACCACGGAGAACACCTGGCCGTACGACCCAGCGAAGGCGTGCAAGCTCAAGGAGAAGCCGCGCGACCAGTGGTGCGAGGACGCGTACCACGTCACGCAGGGCTCGTGGCGCGCGGACTCCTCGCTGAGCGCGGAGGTCGAGGCGGCGAACGCGCGCGGCACGCACCGCGTGACGACGTTCGAGGTGATCGAGCCGCCGTCGTTCGACGCGATCGTGGACGACCTCGCGACGGGGCAGGAGGTCTACGGCGCGTTCCGCATCGACGACGCGGCGTGGAGCCGCCCGCAGGGCGGGATGATCACCGACTACGCGAGCGAGGAGCGCGGCCCCCACGCCGTGACCATCGTCGGCTACCGCACGAACGGCCCGCGCGGACGCGAGCTCCTCATCAAGAACAGCTGGGGCGTCGACTGGGGGGACGGCGGGTACGCTTGGCTCACGGAGCGCACGCTCCAGGATCACGGGGACGACTTCTTCGCGGTCGTCGTGGACTCGAAGCCGGGAGGGAACTTCAACCCGGGCACGACGGTGATCCCCGGGCTCGGCATCCCCGTCCCGTTCCCGATCCCGGGGCTTCCGCAACCCGGTGGCAACAACAACGGCGGCGCGAGCGGCTGCCCCCAGGGTCAGGTGCGTGACGGCGTGCTCCAGACGTGCGTGAACCCGTGTCCGAACGGCAGCGCGCCGATGGCGATGATCTGCGCGAACGGCGGAGGCGGCGGCCAGCAGCCCGCGCCGCAGGGCTGCCCGCAGGGCCAGTTGAACGACATGGTCACGCGCGCGTGCGTGAACGCGTGCGCGAACGGACGCGCGCCCGCGGCGGGCGTCTGTCTGCCCTGAGCGCGCTCGTCCTCGAGCCCGTCGAAACCGTCGGTCGCGCCGCGCGTGCGCTGCGCTACCCTTCGCGCATGCGCTTCGCCTTGCTCCTTCCAGGTCTCGTCGCGTTCCCTCTCCTCGCCGGCTGTTCGGACGACAGCGCCACGACGGGGACGGGCGGCGGCGGATCGACCTCGAGCTCGACCTCCTCCGCGTCGACGAGCAGCACCGGATCCACGTCGAGCGCGGGCTCGACGTCGTCGTCGAGCACCGGATCGACGTCCAGCTCCTCGAGCACGGGCGGCGGCACGACGGCGGCCCCGGAGTGCGCGACGGACATGGATTGCAAGCTCGTCGACGACTGCTGTCGATGCGAGGCGATGCCCAACGCGGAGGACCCTCCGATGTGCATGCAGACGTGCATCCAGACCTCGTGCTCGGCCCTCGGCCTGCCGAAGTCCGCCGTCACGAGCTGCGTCGCGGGGCGCTGCGTCGCGGGCTTCGAGTGCGACTGGAGCAAGGTGATCTGCGCGCAGGCGCCGCCTTCGTGCCCGCCCGGTCAGACCGCCGCCGTGACGAACGGGTGCTTCGGATCGTGCGTGCCGGCGGGGGAGTGTCGGACCGTCGGCGGGTGCGCCCAGTGCACGGGTGGCCTCGCGTGCGTCGTCGAGCAGGCGCAGCTCTCGAGCACGCACTGCGTGGACGTCCCGCCGCCCTGCAGCAAGGCGGACTGTGCGTGCTTCGGGCCGAGCGTCTGCACCGGCTCGTTCGACCTCTGCAACGAGGGCACGGGCGAGATCGACTGCTCCTGCCCGACCTGCTGATCGCGGGCCCGACGCGACCTCTCAATCGCGCCCGCTGATTCAGCTGCGCGCGTCCGCCTGCGCTCGGATCATCGCGTCGTAACCCGCGCGCGCCTCCCCATCGAGACGCGTGAGGACGCGCTTGCTGTCGAGCGCGCGCAGCACGCGCGACACGACGGGCGCGGGCGTGACCGCCATGAGCGCGTCGTACCCCGCCATCCAGCCGGGCACGGGGATCTCGGCCCGCTTCGTCGCGCAGCTCTTCACGACGGCCTCGGCGATCGCCTCGGGCTCCACGATCGGCAGGCCCGTCCCGAGGGGGACGCCCGAGACCAGGCCCGTGCGCACGGCGCTCGGCAGCACGGTGGAGATCGTCACCCCCGTGCCCTCGAGCTCCTGGCGCACCGCCGCGCCGAGGCCGATGACGGCGAACTTGCTCGCGCAGTACGCGGCGGCCCCAGGGATGGGGAACTTCCCCGCCATCGAGGCCACGTTCACGACGTGCCCCGCTCCGCGCTCGATCATCGCGGGCAGCGCGAGCCGCATCCCGAGCAGGACGCCCCAGACGTTCACGTCGAGCGTCGTCCGGCTCACGGCGTCGGCCTCGTCGACGAACGCGCCGAGCGGCATGAGCCCGGCGTTGTTCACGAGCACGTCGATCGGCCCGAAGCGCCGCTCCGTCGCGCGTAGGAACGCCGTGAAGCTCTCCTTCGACGTGACGTCGAGCGGGTGCGCGAGCGCCCGGTCACCGAGCTCGTGCGCGACGCGCGCGACCTCGGACGCGTCGATGTCGCCGAGCGCGACGCGCGCGCCCTCTCGGAGGAACGCCTTCGCCGTCGCGAGGCCGATGCCGCGCGCCGCGCCGGTGATCGCGACGACGGGCCCCTCGCTCGCGCTCGCCTCCGCGACGTAGTCCTTCGCGACGAACGTCCGCAGGCTCTCGATCATGCGCGCCGTCGTCCACGGCCAGGAGAAGCTGTTTCGCCCGTTGCGGTCGATGTAGTAGCTCGAGCAGCCGCCCGCGTTGTAGACCGTCCCCGCGAGCGCGGCCTGGATCTCGGCGTTGTACGCGGCCTGCACGTCCGCCCGCACCTCGAGGCTCTCGAGCTTCTCCCGGCGCGCGTGATCGAGCGCGCCGAGCACGTACTCGATCTGGGCCTCGAGGATGCTGAACGCGGACGAGTGCCCCGTGCCGAGGTTCGGTCCGAGCAGGAGGAAGAAGTTCGGGAACCCGCTCACCGTCGTCCCCCGGTACGCCTCGGGGCTGCCGCGCCAAACGTCCGCGAGCGATCGAGCGCCCCGCCCGACGACGAGGCCGGCGATGGGCGGATCGGTGATGTGGAACCCGGTCCCGAAGATGATCGCGTCGACCTCGGTGATCGCGCCGCTCGCGTCCTCGACGCCGCGCTCGTGGATCGCGCGGACGGCGGTGGGGTGGAGCTCGACGTTCGGTCGGGACATCGCCGGGTAGTAGTCGTTCGAGAGCAGCACGCGCTTGCACCCCAGCGTGAAGCTCGGCGTGAGGAGCGCCCTGCGCGCGGGATCGGGGACCTTCCGCCGGAGCTCGAAGCGCCCGATGCGCTCGAGGGCGCGCAGGAGAGCGGGCCTGCGGAAGCCGACGTTCGTCGCGTCGAGCAGGCTGAACTCCGCGCGCCGCAGCGCCTCCTGCGCGATCGGCAGCGCCCGGAAGAGCGCGCGCTCGATCGCGGGGACGCGGTGATCGGGCTTCGGCAGGACCCAGGTCGCGGTCCGCTGGTAGACGTGCAGCGCGCGCGCCTTCGGCTGGATCTTCGGGATGAACTGGATCGCGGACGCGCCCGTCCCGATCACGGCGACGCGCTTGCCCTCGAGCTCCACGGAGTGGTCCCACCGCGCGGAGTGGAACGCGGGGCCGCGGAACCGCTCGAGCCCCTCGACCTCGGGCATGCGCGGCTGGTGCCACGGGCCGCTCGCTCCGATGAGGAACCGGCAGGTGTACGTGCCCCGGGACGTCTCGAGCTCCCAGAGGCGATCGGCTTCGCGGAACGTCGCGCGCCGCACCTCCGTGCCCGTGCGGAGGTGCGGGCGGACGCCGCGCTCGTCCGCGGTCCGCTCGATGTAGCGGCGGATCTCGGGCTGCTCCGCGAACGCGCGCGACCAGTCGGGGTTCGGCGCGAAGGAGTACGAGTAGAGCGCGGACGGCACGTCGCACGCGCAGCCTGGGTAGGTGTTGTCGCGCCAGGTCCCGCCGACGTCCGCCGCCTTCTCGAGGACGACGAAGTCGGGGTGGCCGCGCTCGAGGAGGCGGATCGCGGCGCCCACGCCCGAGGGCCCCGCGCCGATGATGACGATCTCGTGGTGGTGCTGGTCGGCCCGGGATCCCGTCGCGTCGTTCACATACCGACGGTATCTGGATACCATCGGTCCGTCGAGCGTATTCTCGGGGCGTGAAGGCGAAGGCGCGGCTCGGCCGGTCGGAGAGCCAGCAGCAGACGAAGGAGCGACTGGTCGCGACCGCGGAGCGGCTGTTCCTGCGGGACGGCTACAACGCGACATCCATCGACCGGGTCGCGGAGGCGGCGGGGTTCTCGAAGGGCGCGGTCTATTCGAACTTCGCGAACAAGGACGAGCTCTGCCTCGCCGTGCTCGACGCGCTCCACGCGCGCGAGGTCGCGGCGATCGCGACCGCGTTCGCCGCGAAGCGATCCATGAAGGGGCGCCTCGCGGCGTTCGAGGCGTGGGCGGAGAAGATGATCGGGGACGAAGGGTGGACGCGCCTCGAGATGGAGTTCGCGATCCACGCGCGCAAGCACGCGAAGCTCATGCGCGAGCTCGCCTCGCGCGACCGCGCGGTGCGCGCGGGCCTCAGCGCGCTCGTCACCGCGCAGCGCGACGGCGCCGAGCGCGCGCTGGACGCGGAGGCGGTGGCGCTCGCGCTCCTGAGCCTCGGGATCGGGCTCGGCTTCCAGCGCATGATCGACCCCGAGATCTCCGTCCGCGTCCTCACGGACGTCGTCCGGCTGCTGATCAGTTCGACGGCGGAATGAACCCGCTCGCGCCCGTCCCCGCGGCGTCCGCGGCGCTCCGCCCGAGGACGTCCACGAGCGTGCGCGCGGCGAGGCGGACGATCTCGTAGCCGACGACGCCCTCGGGCTTTCGGAGGAGGATCAGATCGTCGCCGACGAAGCGCGCGGCCTCGAACCCGAAGAACCAGTTCTCCTCCTCGGGGAGCACGACGAAGCGCTGATGCGCGAGATCCGCGAACGCGATGCCGCCCTTCTGCATCGGGAGCGCGAGGAGCCCGTCCTTCCCGAGGATCGCGGTGCCGGTCGCGCGCGGGATCGACTCGGCGCCGAGCACCTTGCCCGTCGCGAGATCGATCCAGGTGAACGTCACGAGCTGCTCGCTCGAGCGGCCCGAGCCGCCGGACAAGACGCCCGTCTTGCTCTCGGGATCCTGGGTGAACGCGACGTCGTTGAGATCGTGGACGCAGGCGATCTTCTCCGCGGCCTTCTTCCCGTCGACGTTCGCGCGGAACACGCACCGCTCGCGCTTGGCCGCGTCGCCGTCGCCGACCGAGAGCAGGCTCGCGCCGTCCAACGTGAAGACGGGGGGCGTGCTCTTCGCGATGCCGAGGACGCGCCGCGTGCCGCCCCCGATCTGAGTGAGGTAGGCGCCGTAGTCGCAGGGGGTCGACTCGCAGCCGCGGAACGCGACGAGATCGTTGCTCGGCGCGACGACGGGCGAGTAGCTCGCGCGCATGCGATCGTCGATCCGCTTCGGCGCGCCCTGCTTGCCCATCGCGTACAGCCAGTCGACGCTCGCGCCGTCGGGCGGCTTCGCGCCGAACACGAAGAGCGCGCCGTCCGTGCCCGCGGCGAACGTCGGCGAGGGGAGCGCGGGGCGCGTGTGCCACGGCCCGAGGCCCACGAGGAGCTCCGCGAAGCGCGCGACCTCCGCGCGGATCGACTCGTCCGTGGGGAAGCCGCGCCCGGCGAGCGCGTGCTCCGCGGGCCCGTCCGCGAGCTCCCACCTCGCGCTCCGCTGAGCGGTCGCGAGATCGAGCGTGTCGAGGTACACGCGCTCGGGCGAGGGGTGCGCGAGCCGGACGACGGCGTGCGCGCCGGCCGCGTCGACGCCGACGAGCTCGACGGCCCCGAACCAGTCGTCCTTGTACACGACCTTCACGAGCGTGTTCGCCGCGGGTCCGGGCTTCGGGGGCGCGGCGGACGGCTTCGCGATCCCCGTCCCCGTGGGCGTCGTGTCGACGATGGCCGCGGGCGCGCACGACGCGCCGACGAGCGCGAGCACCGCGAGCGAGCGGCGGATCACTCTCCGCTCGGCGCAGCGGGTGGCGTCGACGAGGCCGCGGGCTTCGGCGGCGGCACGATCGCGGGCTTGGGGCTCTTCGTCTGCGCGATCTCGAACTCCACCCAGCCGGGGAGGTCGGGGTACTTGAAGTAGTCGAGGTCGAAGTGCCGCCCGTTGATGAGGATGTAGGGCGTCGATTGGAGCCCCGCCTCGTTGCCGTCCTTCACGTCGCGGTTCACCCATGCCTCCGTGATCGGATCGTCGATGTCGTGCTCGTAGCGCTCGAGGTCGAGCCCGACGGCCTCCGCGTACCGCTTCAGATCGCTGGGATCGAGGTGGTCCTGGTTTTCGAAGATCATCTTCTCCATCTGCCAGTACTTCCCCTGCCGGAGCGCGGCGATCGCGGCGATCGCCGCGCCGCGCGCCTTCGCGTGCTTCTCGAGCGGGAACATCTTGTGGACGAGGCGCACGTCCGCGCGGTGCTCCGCCTGGAACTGCTCGAGGATGGGGACGCCGTGGGCACAGTGCGGGCACTCGAAGTCGGACCACACGATGATCGTGACGGGCGCGTCCGCGGGCCCGCGCGTGGGCGAGTCGCGCACCGCGACCTTCTTCACGTCCGGCCCGAAGCGCGCCGCGGCGGCGGCCTCCGCGTCCGCGCGGGACAGGCCCGACTGGAGTTTGTCCGAGATGAGCTGCGCCATCGGCGCGCACGCCGCGCACGTGCGCGAGTCGGAGACGCACTGCTCCACGGTGACCGCCTGATCGGGGCACGGCGCGTAGAGCTCGTTCACGAGCTTCCACCAGTCCCCGCGCTTCTTCGCGTCGAGGCGGGACGTGTCCACGCCCGGGAGATCACGCGGGGGCGGCAGCGGCTTCTCGTCCGCGTGAGGCAGCGTGGTCGGCACGTCCTCGAACTCGGGCTGGGGAGCGGTCCAGCAGCCGGTGGCCATCGGTGCAGTGAGCGCGAGTAGGCCCGCGCATGCGATCGCGGAGATCGTCGAGGACAGCGTCACGGTTCGACTTCCCTACCATGTTCTCGGCGGGGTTGCTGTTGGCACCGCTCGCCAAGCGCGGCGCGATGTACTAACGGTCTCCGTCTCGTGAGCGACGAGCTCTCGTTCTTCATCGACGACGCGGGCGCCATCACCGGCCCCCGATCGGACGACGCGATTCGGGCGGAGCTGCGCGAGCTCACCCTCGATCCGGACGTGCGCGTCCGACTCGCGTCGAGCCGCGTGTGGGCCCCGGCGCGCGCCTGGGCGACGCTCGCCGTCGCGCGGACGTCCGGCGTGCCGCTGCCCCGCCCCGCGGCGACCGAGGCGGGCCTCGCGGGAGGCTCTCCGGATCTCCTGTCGGCGCCGAGCTCCGTGCTCGACATGTTGCTCTACGTGATCGCGGAGTCCGGCAAAGTGAACGGCCCCGTCACGGGGGAGCAGATCCGCCGCGCCGTGGATGGCGGGAGGCACAAGAACGCCCTCGTCGCGGTCTGGGGGACGGACGAGTGGATCGCCGCCCGGCGGCTCTTCGATCGCACCCTCCCGGACGGCCACCCCGCGGTGTCCACGGCGAGCGATCCGGGGCTCCCGATCGTCCACCCGTCGGGCGCGGCGGGGCGCGTCCGCTGTCCCACGTGCCTCGAGATCGTCTCGGCGCGCACGTCGTCACCGGGGCGGGGCTCGGCCGTTTGCCCCGAGTGCGACGAGCCGCTCGACCCTGCTTCCGTGGGAGCGCGATCTTCGTCGGGCGTCCGCTCGGGGTCCGTTCCGGACGAGCCAGCGGACGCGTCGTGGTTGCGTTTGCACTGGCGACCGCTCCTCACGGTCGGCGGGATCATGGGCCTCATCATGGGCGGGATCACCCTGCGCTACCTCGCGCCGGGCCGCCTCCAGAGCGTCGAGCGCCCCGCGGAGAAGGTGGCGGCTGCGCCCGCCCCGCAGTGCGAGGACAAGTGTTGGCCGGGCGAGGCGTGCCAGGAGGGCGAGTGCGTCTGGCAGAAGCCGAAGCAGATCGGCCACGTGCCCGCTGCGCCGTCCGTGGCGGGGCCGTTCGAGCTCCCGCGCGACTTCTCGGACGGGCTCATCATCGATCAGGATCGGTTCGCGATCGCGCTCCTCTCCGGGATCGAGCTCCGGTCGACGAAGACGGGCCAGCACCTCGAGCTCGTGAGCGAGGCGCTCCAGACCGTGCGGCTCGCGCGCGTCGGGGACTCGATCTACGGCGTCGGCCCGGCGCACCTCAGCGTGCTCGACGCGGCGACCATGCACGTCGACAAGATGATCGACATGGGCGCGTTCGTCGGGGACGTGACGCTCGCCCCGGGCGGTCACCGCGCGTTCATCTCGCTCCCGGGCGCGCACGCGATCTCCATCTTCTCGACGGAGTTCAACGCGGAGATCGATCGCATCCGCTTCGGCGACGACAACGTCGGCGCGGTCTGCGTGGACGACGCGGGGACGCACGCGCTCGCGTCGACGGGCGTGCTGCCGCTGCCGGGCCTCGCGGAGACGCAGGGCGGCGCGGTGTACGCGTTCGATCCGAGCCGCCTCGGCAGCGCGCAGGATCGGATCCGAGCCTCGATGCTCGGTAACCCCGTGGCCGTGCTGTCGATGCCGAGCGGAGAGAAGAGCTTCGCGCTCCTCCGCGCGCGCAACGCGATCGCCGAGCTCGAGTGGCTGCCGTCCGGCGCGGTCCGGCAGTCCGCGAAGCTCGACACGTGTGATCAGCCGGAGCAGATCGAGCTCGCGCGCCGCTCGCGCACGGCGGTCGTCCGGTGCAATCGGGGCCGCTCCCTCGAGGTCTTCACGCTCGACAAACTACGCATGATCCGCCAAATCCCGCTCTCTCGGCCGGTGACGGACATGGTCCTCTCGCCCGACGGGGAGCAGGCGATCGTCACCCTCTCCGGCGAGACGGACGGCGCGATCGGGCTCGTCGATCTGAAGACGTACGACGCGGAGCTCATCCCGGTGAACGCGCCGCTGTCGCGCGTGCGCATCTCCCCGAGCGGGGACGCGATCCTCGTCGTCTCGGACCGCGTCAAAGCCGCGTGGGTGATCCGGTGAAGGCGCTCGAGTCCGGCGCGGCCTCGGCGGAGAAGCGCGTCGCGTGCAGCGCGTGCCGCAAGCCGATCCTCGAGGGCGCGAAGAAGTGCAAGCACTGCAAGGCGTGGCAGCCGTCGGCGCAGCCCCGCTTGCCGCGCGCGGCGATCATCGTGGCGACGAGCGTCGTGAGCGTCTTCAGCGTCATCGTCACCTCGAAGCCGTCCGCGGTCGGCTCGGCGCCCCCGCTCACGCCGCTCGGCACCGACTCGGCGACGACGGAGGCCTCGCCCGCCGCCGTCGGCCCCGAGGTCCAAGCTCCTCCCGCCGCGAGCGCCGCGCCGGTCGTCCCGCCCGCCCTGCGCGACTGGAAGACGCGCGAGTTCCGGATCGGGGACGTGCACCCGCTCGACCTCGCGTTCAGCAAGAACGGCGAGAGCGTCTACGTGAGCTGCGACGACGCGACCGTGCGCGAGTACCGCGTCTCGACGGGAGAGATGCTGCACAAGGCCCCGGTCCCCGCGAAGGGGGACGAGGTGCACCTGCTGTTCGACCGCTGGCTCGCCGTGCTCCGCCACGACCCGATCGCGACGAGGATCCCCGTGGTGGACGTCACGCACTGGGATCGCGACCCCGTCCTCCTCGACGTGGGCGCGGGTCCGGGCGACATCGAGGAGCTCCCGGACGGGACGGTCGCCACTGCGACGACGACCGGCCACCGGGTGAGCCGATTCGCGCTCCCGTCGGGCAAGCTCATCTCCGACATGCGCCTCCCGCAGTCGACGGGGCAGCTCTTCCTCGTGCGCGCGGAGGGCCGCCCGTACCTGGGCGCGATGGGCGCGCTCTCGTTCGCGGGGCGCCCTGCGGGCGCGTGGATCGATCTGTTCGATCCGGACGAGGTCCCGTTCGGAGCGACGCGGCGGAGCATCGCCGTCGGCAACGATCCGCGCGCGGGCGCGGTCACGTCGAACGGAGGCGCGATCCTGTTTCCGAACCACACGTCGGGCCGGGTGACGTACCTCGCGGTGGAGCGGCAGACGGACGCGAAGACCGCCGAGGTGGGTGAGGGACCGCTCGAGGCGTTCCTGTTCGCGAACGACAGCTGGGGCCTCACCCTGAACGCGGGCGCGAGCACGGCGACGCTGGTCGCCCTGCCGAGCATGCAGGTGACGACGCTGATGCTCCCCGGCGTCCCGCGCACCGGCGTGATGACGCCCGACCGCACGATGCTGTTCGTCGCGCTCGGGAGCACCCAGGATCCGCCGCGCGGAAAGGGCGTCGCCCTCATCGCGGGAGAACCGCCCGCCGTCGTCGCGACGCTCCCCTCCGGGGATGGTGCGATCGCGGTCGCCGTGGCGCGCGACGGCGCGCGCGCAGCCGTCGCGAACTACTTCGGCAAGAGCCTGACGATCCTCGAGTAGGCTCGACCTCTATGGCGCGCAACAACAGGCTCGTTTGGGTCGACCTCGAGATGACGGGGCTCGATCCGGAGACGAACGTGATCGTCGAGATCGCGACGATCGTCACGGAGGAGGATCTCTCGATCGTCGCGGAGGGGCCCAACATCGTCATCCATCAGCCCGACGCGATCCTCGACACGCTCGACCCGGTGGTCCTCGAGATGCACACGAAGTCCGGCTTGATCGACCGGATCCGGCAGTCGGACGTGACGCTCGAGCGAGCGACGCACGACACGCTCGCGTTCATCCGCGAGCACGTGGACGCGCGCACCGCGCCGCTCGCCGGGAACTCGGTGTGGAAGGACAAGCAGTTCCTCGAGCGCTACATGGGCGACGTCGTCGCCTCGCTCCACTACCGCCTCGTCGACGTGTCGACGGTGAAGGAGCTCGCGCGGCGCTGGTACCCGGCGATCAAGGCGCCGAAGAAGAAGGAGTCCCACCGCGCGCTCGACGACATCCGCGAGTCGATCGCCGAGCTCCAGTTCTACCGCGAAAAGATCTTCGCGAAGTAGACGCTCGAGTGCGGCGCTCAGCGACCGACGAGCCCTGTCGACAGCCGTTCGGCGCGGCACTAGATCGGCGCCCATGACGCTGGAGACGATGAAGAAGCTCCCCCTCGGTGGTGTGGATCGGCGCGCGATGGTGCCGGCGCTCGCGGAGCGCGGGCCGGGCATGGCGAAGGCGCTGCTCGACGAGAACCTCGCGCGCGTGAAGTCCACGGGCGCGGGCCTCGCGAAGGACGCGGCCGTCCTGATCCTGGGCGGGTCGAACGGCATCACGCGCGGCCTCGCGGTGCAGCTCCTCTTCGGCGAGGCCGCGAGCGTGTACGCGGTGCACGTGGACAGCGAGAAGATGCAGATCGGCCCGCACCACGTGAAGGCGATCACGGAGGCCGCGGAGGCGCGCGGCCTCACCGCTCGGTTCTTCAACGAGGACGCGACGAAGCCCGAGACGATCGCGACGGTGATCGAGGCGCTGAAGGGGAAGTACCGCGTCGTCCACCTGGTGAACGGCATCGCCGCGGGCGCGACCAAGCGTTACAAGGAGCACGGTCCGACGCAGGTCAAGGAGCTCGACGTCGCGTTCGATCTCGTGCTCCAGACGCCGGACTTCTCCAAGCCGGAGAACATCCGCAAGCTCGGCCTCGTGGACGTCGAGGTCGCGACGGACGTGGACATCGAGCGCACGAACAAGTTCATGGGCACGTCCTCGCTCCTCTGGGCCGAGCCGCTCGCGGCCGCGGGCCTGCTCGTGAAGGGCGAGAGCGTCGTCGCGTTCTGCGACTACGACTACCCGAAGGACGATCCCGTGTACGCGATGGGCCCGCTCGCGGGCGCGAAGCTCCTCCAGCGCGACACGATGAAGCAAATCGCGGAGCGGTTCGGCGCGAAGACCGCGCGCCTCTGCTACCCCGCCGTGGCGACGACGGCGCTCGGCGCCATCCCGGGCGGCCTCCTGATGTACGGCCTCACGGGCCAGATCCTCGCGGAGCGGGGCAAGCTCCGGGACATCGTGGAGCTCTCGCGGGACGCGATGGCGATGTTCGAGCCCGGCTTTCAGGGCGGCGAGATCCGCCTGGACGCGGACTACCAGGAGACGCTCCCGGAGTTCTTCCGGCGCCGAGACGCGCTCGAGCCGAAGGACGTGCCGGGCGCGTTCGCGAAGCTCTTCGGTTGAGCGCGCGCGCGCCGATCGGTCGAAAAGGAGTCGGGCTCGAGGAAAGGCGCTACGCTGGGCCACCATGGCGTATGCCGTCGGCGAGCTGATCGACGAGAGATACCGAGTGCTCGGCGTCCTCGGGAAGGGGGCGCACGGCGTGGTCTACGCCGCGGAGGACGAGACGCTCGGCTCGCGCGTCGCCATCAAGTGTCTGAACGCGGACTTGAGCGCGGAGGGCACGTTCAAGCTGCGGATGCACCGCGAGGCCCGCGTGATGGGCAAGCTCTCGGGCACGAGCGCCACGCAGATCTTCGCGTTCAACAAGGCGCAGGACGGCGGGCTCTACATCGTGATGGAGCTCCTCGCGGGCCGCGATTTCGAGGCGTATCTGCGCGAGATCGAGGGCTTCGGGGCGCACATCGGGCTCGAGCGGCTCATCGGCCTCCTGAACCCGATCGCGAGCACGTTGGACGTCGCGCACGGCCACGGGATCATCCACCGCGACCTCAAGCCGGGGAACATCTTCGTCCTCGACTCGATGGATCGCGGCGGCGTGCGGCTCCTCGACTTCGGGCTCGCGAAGGATCTCAAGGCCCAGGCCCTCACCGCGGAGGGCATGATCGCGGGCTCGCCGGGCTACATCGCGCCCGAGGTGTGGCGGGGGCGGGTGAACGAGATCGATCACCGGCTGGACGTCTACTCGCTCGGGTGCGTGGTGTTCCGCGCCCTCACGGGCAAGCCGCCGTTCGATCCTCATCAACCGCTCGATCGCCTGCTCATCGCCGTCACGCGCGGCGAGCGCCCGTCGCTCATCAAGGCTCGCCCGGATCTCTCGCCCGCGCTCGACCAGTGGAACGCGAAGGCGCTCGCGATAAGCCCCGACGACCGCTTCCCGTCCGTCGGCAAGATGTGGTCGTCGCTCCGCGCCCTCGCGGCGATGCCCGCGCCGAAGGCGCCCGCGGTCGCGCCCGACTCGGCGCCGTGGAACGTCGAGATCGACGTCGACATCGACATCGAGGTCGAGAGCATCCGATCGGGGAAGCTCCCGCCCCGCAGGTGATCGCGCCGCTCAGCGCGGCCGGCCGAGCGCAGCCGCGAAGTCCTGCAGCGCCGTGGGGTGGTCTGTCCGCGACGCGAATCTCATGAGGAGCTCGAGGTCGAGCTCTGGCAAATGCGGGCTCCCCGTCGAGCGCGCGTAGCCACCCTCCCCGCGTCGGACGTGGACCTGCAGATCTCCGTCCACGATGAGCCAGACCTCGGGGACCTCGAAGCCGTCGTAGACGTCGAGCTTGTCGAGGACGGGATTCGACTGGATGACTTCCAGGACGATGTCGGGGAACGCGCCTTCGGCCATCGCGGGTCCGATACACCAGCACTCGTCTGGCTCTGCGCCGCGCTGCTTCGCCTCTCTCCGGAACGTCGTCGAGCCGTACCCGTTCATGGGCAGCTTGAAGAGGAACGCGTAGAGCTCGAGGAGCCGGGCTACCCTCGTCTTCAGCTCCTCGTGCGCGCGGGATGGGCTCATTATCTCGAGGACTCCTTCGCAGTACGTCAGCTTCAAGCCGGGCGTGTCGATTGCCTCGCGCAGGATCACGTAGTCCCTCCAACTCACCCCACGGACGACCATGGATTGATCGCGCGACGCCATCGCGGGTAGGTCGCCTGCTTGGAACGAGGTCGCGGTTGCCATGCCTCCACTCTAGCTCCTGAAGCGAGGCTGCCGACAGCTTTCCCCTGGCAGCGGGCCTTAGAAAGTGCTGTCCTCCGCCGCATGCGGATCTCGCCCACGACGTTCGTGATCGCCAGCGCCCTGTCGCTGGTGGGCTGTGACATGGCGAAGGCCAACAAGATCGTGGGAGAGACCAACACGATCGTCGAAGCCGCGAACAACTCCTTCAAGAAGGGGGAGGACGCGATCAAGGCGGCCGCGGAGCAGCACGCGGACGCGAACGCCGCGGCGGAGGCCGCGGGCCCCTGCACGGACGCGCTCGCCGACGCGGCGACGAAGTACTCCCAGGCGTCGAAGAACCTCCTCGAGGCCGCCGCGATCGCGGGCATCACGAAGGAGTTCGCGGACTACCTGAAGGCGATGGGCGAGTCCCACCAGAAGAGCGCGGAGCTCATGGAGCTCGAGAAGAAGCCCTGCAAGGCGTTCGTCGACAAGTCGGCGACGGCGTTCGAGGACTACCAGAAGGCCATCGAGGAGATCGACAAAGTCCGCCAGGACCTCAACACGATCCAGGCCAAGGCCGACAAGATCCGCGCGGACAACCCGGACAAGTTCCAGAAGTAGTCGCGCGTCGGGCGGGATCGCCGCGGCCTCGATGGAGGCCGCGGAACGCCTTCAGGGCGTGTGCACTCGCAGCGTGAGGCTGCGATCGGCGGCGCCGCCGGCGATCGTGATCTTCGCGTCTCCGGGGCTCGCGCGGACCGAACCGGGCCCAGACACCAAGAGCTCGGCCGTCCCGGCGCCGGTCTTCACGACGCACGGCGCGACGGCGGGCGTCGCGCAGGCTTGGAGCGGACTCTCCGCGCCGCCGCTCGGCGTGAACGCGAACGTGAGCGCGGTTCCGGGGGCGATCTCGGTGGAGGCGATCGCGTAGGTGAGCCCGTTGCCCTCGTCGAAGGATCCGTCCGCGCCGAGGAACGCCTCGACCACGCGATCGTCCTTCACGGTGGACGCGTCGGGCACCATCGCGGAGCCGTTCGTGAGCGTCATCACGCCGTCCGGGAACATGGGGACGATCGTGCCGGCGCGCGCGAACACGGGGATCTCGCCGACGGGCGCGGGCGTCGAAAACGTCGCGCCACCTTGGACGGTCACGCCGCCGCCCCACGCGTACCACGTGCCCTCGGGGAGATAGACGTCGCGCGCGGTCGCGCCGGCGTCGGTGACGGGGGCGATCACGAGGCCGTCGCCGAGCATGACCTCGTCGTCGATGCCCCACACCTTCTCGTCCGCGGGGTACGCGATCGAGAGCGCGCGCCAGATGGGGAGTCCCGTCGCGGTCGCGACCTTGGCGAGCCCGCTCATCGTGGGGACGAGCGCCATGTGGAGCTTCGCGTAGCGCTTGAAGTGCTGGAGCGTCTCGTCGTCCTTCTCCCAGCTCCACTCGAGGTTGGGCTTCGTGCCGTGGTGCGTCCGCATCACGGGGGACCAGGCGCCGAGCTCGGTCCAGCGGAAGAACACCTCCTTGGTGGACGGATCGTTGTTCGCGGATTGGTACCCCCCGATGTCGTGCCCGTAGGTCGAGATGCCCACGAGGCCGAGGCCGATCCCGATCGGGAGGATCGTCGGCATGCCGTCGTCGCGATCGAACGTCGTCCGCTGATCGCCGGCCCAGAACACGTCCGCGAGCTCGGGCGTGCCGAACCACCCGCTCCGCGCGAAGAACAGGCGCTCTTTGCCGTCTCCCATGCCGTCGATCGCGTCGCGCGCGACCTTCTGCCAGGCGACGGGGTAGCGGTTGTGCTCGATGAGCGTGTCCCCGCTCGCGCCGACGCCGTCGGTGGGGAGCCACTCGCCGAAGTCGTTCATCCAGCCGTCCGCGCCGAGCTGCATCGCCGCGCGCATCTTGCCGATCGCCCAGGCGCGCGCGTCCGGGTTCGTGAGATCGACGAGTCCGGTCTTCGTGAACTTGGCGCCGTCGAACGTGTAATCCGAGCCGTCGGTGCGCTTGATGAGGAAGCCCTTCGGCTGCGTCTCCGCCCACGCCTTCGACCCCTCGTAGACGAACGGATTGAAGTAGACGTGGAAGTCGTAGCCGAGCGCGTGGAGATCGGTCGCGAGCGCCTCGAAGTCCGGGTAGAGCGTGCTGTCGACGTCCCACTCCTCCTTGAGCGAGTAGTTGTCGCCGTCCATGTCCCCGCCGCGCCAGTCCTCCGTCCAGATGACGCTCGAGGGGATCCCGTTGTCCCGGAGCTTCTGGGCGATCCGTCGCACGTTCGCGCTGCCGAAGATCGCGTCGTTCCACGGGGCGAACGCGACCAGGGGCGGCGTGCGGGGGCGCCCGAACGTGGCGCTCGCGCGCTTGATCGCGTCCGCGGGCGCGGGCCCGTCGAAGATGTGGATGTCGGTGGGCGCGTCCACCTCGATGCGCGCGACGTTGGTCCGCTCGGAGCAGAGCGCGAAGATGGCGCGCGTATCCGTCTTCGCCGTGAGCATGTACCCCCGGCTCGACAGGTACTGCGGAAGGGGCGCCTGGCTCGAGTGGCGCTGACCCTGCACCTCCCAGAGCCCGGTGTAGCTGTCGTCCTCCGACTTTCCGATGCCCTCCTCCGTCACGAACGTGGGCACCGTCTGCCCGCGGTGGTCGACGTCCCACGTCTGCGCGCCGAAGCCCGCGAAGTGATCGTTCTCCGCGCAGAGGAAGCCGAGCGAGACGTGGTGCGCGTAGGCGGAGTCGAGGTGCATCACGAGGTGCCCCTCCTCGGGGGAGGAGAACGAGATCCGCGCGAGCGTGTTCGTGCGCGCGTCGAGCGCGTCGATGAGATCACCCGAGGGATCGAGCCGGAACGAGGTCGCGACCGTCCACTCCCCGGCGGGCGTCACGGTGGGCTTGAACGCGCCGAAGCGCATCTCGTACGTCGTCGTCTGATCGCGCCCCGCGAGCCCGGTGAAGGGCGCATCGTTCTCGATGTCCCCCGGGGCGAGGCCGTCGAGCAACACTCGCCCGTCCGCGGAGGAGATGACGAGCCGGTTCCCGTCCTGGATCGTGACGACGAAGCTCGGACCCACCTCGACCGTGACCGAAGGCGTGGGCGGCGGATCGCAGGACGTCGCGACGAGCGGGAGGAGGGGAGCGGCGAGGAGGAGCGGGAGGGCGGTAAGGAAGGAGGCGCGGCGCATCCCCCGGAGCGTATCTCAGCTGGGGGAGATCGAGCGCTCCGCCTCGGGCCCGAGGTGACCCGTCACTCCGCGGCGGGCGCCTCTTCGAGGGCGGCGGGCTCCTTCTCGGCGGGGTAGCGCGGCGTTTGCGCCTTGGGGGAGAGCTTGATGATCCCCAGGAAGTGGAAGAGCTTCATGACCTGGTAGGTCGGATCCAGCTCGAACCAGCGCACGGCGAAGTTCGGGCTCATGCCGAACTTGTGGTGGTTGTTCTGGAAGAGCTCACCGAGCGTGAGGAAGTCGAAGATGAGGGTGTTCTTCGACTTGTCGCCGTTCTCGAAGTTCGAGTAGCCGTACTTGTGGCCGGCCCAGTTCACGATGGCGCCGTGGATCGGGCCCATGATGAAGTGGAAGGGCAGGAACGCCCACTGCCACCAGGCGGTCGCGAACACGAAGTAGAAGCCGATGTACGCGCCGGACCACGCGAACCGGCCGATCCAGGAGCGGCCGAGCTTGTCGATCGCGGGCCACACGGGGATACCGCCGTCGAAGCGGGGCTCGGGGTCGACCTCGTTGTGCGCATAGCCGTGGTAGATCTTCTTCGTCTTCCACATCATCGCGAACAGGTTCGAGCTCTGATGCGGTGAGTGCGGATCCTTCGGCGTGTCGCTGTACGCGTGGTGCATCCGGTGCAGGATCGCGTACCCCCGTGGGACCAGGAAGCTCGACCCCTGGAACACGTACGTGCAGAGGTAGAAGATCCGCTCCCAGGTCTTCGACATCGTGTACATGCGATGAGCCGCGTACCGGTGCAGGAAGAACGTCTGGAAGAAGACGGACAGCGTCCAGTGCGAGACGAAGAAGATCGCGATCGCCAGCATCGAGGCGCACCATAGGATCGCGAGTTCGACCGCGTCATCAGGAGAGCGTCACGTTTCCGCTCGCGAACCGCCAGAAACCCCGCAGAAAAGGCGACCAACCGCCCGGGTTTCGACCGCCGCCTGGGATCCGTTGTGGATCGCGTCACGCGTTTCGCGGTACAACCGAGGAGCGAAGCGAGGCACCCGCCTCGGACCCAAGGGAGAATGACTTTATGAAGACGAAGCTTTTGGTTGCGGTGGCGGTTCTGGGCTGTGCGGCTTTCGCTGCGGGCTGTGACGACTCGAGCGGGAGCGGCGGCGCAGGTGGCGCGACCGCGAGCTCCGGCAGCTCGAGCACCAAGGCGACGACCGGATCGTCGATGACGACGACGACCGGCAGCAACATGACGTCGAGCTCGTCGGGCGGAGGGACGTGCAGCGTTACAGGCACGAAGGACACGTGTCAGCACGCGTGCGAGGCGCTCTACGCCTGCGCCGCCGTGAACGATTGCAGCGGCGCCGATCTGTGCGCCGGTGTGAGCGACGACTCGAAGAAGACTGCATTTATCGGGACGGACATGGGCACCTGCAAAGGCACGCCGGCCATGGCCTGCGGCAAGGACCAGGACTGCCCGATGGTGGGCGGGCAGAAGGACACTTGCCAGGGTGGCTGCCTCATCGGGTGCGCCAGCAACATGGGGCTACTGGCCGTTGTCAACCCGATGGATTGCAAGGACACCATCGACACGCTGAGCACGCTCAACCCTGGATTCGCGGCCTTCTGCAAGGGCCCCTGATTCCGACATGACCGCCGATAGAGCGAGCACCCAGTGAAGTGGAGTGCTGGCTCTTGAAAAGAGCAGCTTTGCTAGAACAGGGCTCGGTGAACACACCGAGCCCTGTGTCGTTCGGGGACTCGATCCGTTCAAACGCCATCTTTCGGAGCGAACACGAGGTTCAGCGACCTGCCTGCGGCGACGCCACTCTCCAACTGTAGGGTACCTCGTCCAGCGCGTGGACCCCGCGCGCAAGCTCTTGACCCATGGCCCAGTCGCTAGGGGTCGATGCGGCTGAGGGAACCGCCAAGCGATGCGTACACCAAGTTCAATGGTCCACCCGCACCGACGCCAAGCACGCTTCCGAGGGGACGGGTCCAAAGGGTGGCGCCGTTTGCTTTCGAGAGCTTCTGGATGGCGCCCGAGCCGCCCCCGAAGGTGGTCGTCGTCTCACCGAGCAAGACCGAATCGGTGCTGTCGAGCGCGACGTCGACATTGAAAACGCCCTCCTGTGTGGTCCCCCATTGCGCCGTTCCGGAGGAGTTGAGCTGGACGACGAACCCGTCTGTGTTGGTCGTGCTGATGGTCGTGCCCGTGAGGTTGATCGCCGCCGAAAAGTAGCCGGCGACGACGGGACCGCCGAGGGAGCCTACTGCAACGCTGGTCGCGACGGACGCTCCTGTGTCGTACTTCTTTTGAAAGGAGCACGCCCCCGTCGAGTCGAGCTTGACCACCGAGGCCGCCGCATAGGTGGTTCCGAGTGTGGGGGCGGCGCAGCCAAAGCTCGTGACCCCCTGGGTTTGTCCCGTGATCCAGATGCTCCCGCTCGAGTCGGTGTCGAGCCCAACGAGCCACACCGACTTGTTCGTCGGATCTGTGAACGATTTGGTCCAGACATTTCCACCCGATGAGGAGAGCTTCCAGACGAGCCCTGCCCGGCCACCTCCGGCATTGCCACTCGCCGTGCTGCCTTCGCAGGTGATGCTCGTCCCCGAGAACGTTCCTGCGACGACGACATTGCCATTCGGATCGACCGAGACCGTCCCGCCGGTTCCAAGGAGAGTAGCGCCGCTATTGAACGCCGCGTTGCATCCGCGGCTCCATACATGGCTCCCCGTCGCACCACTCAGCTTCGCCACGTTCTTGGCGAGTCCCGAGCCGAAATCGGCGGGGTCAGACGAAAGAACGTAGACGTTGTTCGCGTCAGCCGCGATCCCGAGGGGATACTCGTCGCCGGCGCCACCGAAGCGCTTCACCCAGATCGGTGCTCCGGCGGGCGTCCACTTGCTCAGGAAGGCCGTAGGGGCTTCGCCCGCCACAAGTAAGTGAAAACGGGCGGGTTGAAGTGCGGGTCAGTTCCGATGATCCTCATCGGGCCGTGGGCCGTCAGTGGTCGTTTCAATACGTGGTGGGCTACCCCGTCAGGAAGACTGACCCGCGCTCTTTGAGGTACCACAAGCTTGTCGCGTTCCGCGAGGGACAGCACGTGTAGGAGATTCTCCCAGGCACCTTGAGCGTGGCGGCCTTCGGTTTTTTTTCGGAGGTTCGAGATGGAAGTCATCGTGGGTCGATGTTGTGGGCTCGATGTTCATCAGGCGACGATCGTCGCATGTGCGCTCGTTGAGGTCGAAGGCCGACGGCCTCGGAAGGAGGTCAGGACCTTCCGGGCGATGCACAGCGAGCTGGAGGCGTTGCGCGGATGGCTGCTCTCGCAGCAGATCGCACGTGACGATGGAGGGCACGGGTGTGTACTGGATACCGGTGTACACGGTGCTCGAAGGACACGTCGACCTGACCGTCGTCAACGCGCGCCACGTGAAGAAGGTGCCGGGTCGCAAGACCGATGTGAGCGATGCCGAATGGCTCGCGTCACTTCTGAGGCATGGGTTGCTGCGCAAGAGCTTCGTTCCGGCAGAAAGGGAGATTCGAGTGATCCGCGATGTGTGTCGCTATCGACGGATGCTCGTGCAGAGCAGACGACCGAGAGAACCGGATCATCAAGTTGCTCGAGACGACCGGCATCAAGCTCGCCAGTGTCGCGACCGACGTCTTCGGCAAATCTGGGATGGCGATGGTGCGAGCCATCGCAGACGGCAACGTTTCGGTCGAGACGATGGTGCAGTTCGCCGTCTCACCTGCGTCGCAAGCTTCCAGACCTGCGCCTCGCTCTGGATGTCTTGGTCGCTGATCATCATCCGGATCATGCTCCGCGATCAGCTGGCTCGGCTCGACCGAACGAGCGAGGAGATCGCTCGATATGACGCGCGACTCGATGAGCTCGTGAAGCCGTACGCGGCATCCATGGAGCTACTGCACCATCCCCGGGGATGCAGCGGATCGCAGCGATCAACTCCGGGGTTTTCGCCGAGGTTGGGCCCGACCTGGCGACTTTCCGGACGCCGCCCACTTCGCGTCGTGGGCCGGTACATGCCGGGCTCGAACGAGAGCGCCGGCAGAGAGCAGCACCCCGGCGTCGGCGGGAAACCCCTATCTGAGCATCGTCGAGGCCGCCCTCGCCGCGACCAGGAAGAACTCGTTCTTCAAGGACAAGTACACCGGCTCAAGGCGCGCCGCGGCTTCCTTGCGTGCCGTCTTCGCGATCGCGAACAAGCTCGCCGGTGCGGTCTACCGAGCGCTGGCTCAAGGCCAGATCTTCGGGATCTCGGCGCGTCGTTCCTCGACGGTCGCGACGTGACGAAGACCGCGACAAAGCTCATCGAGCGGCTGCGCAACCTCCCGATTGATCCGCGTGAGCTGAGCGCACTCCTCAGCCAGACGCTCGCATCCTCGACTCCAGCACCATCTGCAGCGATATCAGCGACCTAGCTGGTCGTTTTCGTAGGAGATGTCGGTCCCGCCAGCCGAGACGAGCGTCGTGCCGCCGATGGTCTTGGTCCCCTGAAACACGCCAGTCCAGTAGACATTGCCTGCTGGGTCGACCGCGATGTCGTACGACGCGTCACCGCCATTCTGCGTCCACGCGACCTCGCTGCACTTGAGCCCGTTGCAGTCTTCGTCGCCTGCTGTCGTGCAGGACTCGGTGCCGGGGAGCGTTTGGCCGGTGCACATGCCCCAGTGGCCGGCGACGCAGGCATTCATCCCGTCTTTGCAGTTGCCGACGTTCTGCGTGCCGGACGGGCCGGTGTAGCAGCTCGTGCTGGAGGTCCCGACGCACTCGCAGCCGGCGGTGTCGTCGACGCCGCCGTTCGCGGCCTCTCGGCCGTTGCAGTTCTCGTCGGCGGCGGTCGCGCAGTCCTCCGCGCTCGGCAGCACGTCCCCGGTGCAGGCCCCGTACGACGTGCCCTGCGCGTTGCACGTCTGCATCCCGTCGACGCACACGCCGACGTTCTCGTTCATCGCCGGCCCGGTGTAGCAAGGCGCGGTCGTGTTCGGCGTGCAGGCGCACCCGTCGTCGGGCGTGTCGTCGCAGTCCTGATCGAGGCCGTCGCCGCAGACCTCCGCGGTGTCTCTCACCTCGCCGACGCACGGTTCGAACCCGGTCCCCTCCGCGTTGCACCGCTTCGTGCCGGCGACGCAGACGCCGTGCCCCTCGGTGCCCGCGGTGCCGCCGGCGCGGACAGTCTCGACGCTGATGGGCGTGCAGATCATGCCCCCGTGGACGAGCTCGACGTGGTCGCGCCGCTCGACGACGTGCTCGACGCGGTCGTCGTCGAGCTCGTGGTCGTGCTCGCGCTCGTCACCCCTCCGCCCGCGCCCCCCGTCGCCGGTCCCTCCTTGTAGGCGTCCAGCCCGAGGACCAGGTCACACCCCGCGAGGAGGAGCGCCGACGCGCCGAACAGGACCTTGTGACGTGAAGCCATGGACCCACCGTACACACGTGGTTCCCTGACGCGAAGGGTGAGGCGATCCTGGTCGATCCAACGAGACATCCCCGAGCTCCTTGTTCCGGTCGCGGTCGTCGCGAGTACACCCGAGTCCGATCCACTCCCCCGACGTGGACACTCCATCGCTACCCGCTCCCGCGCTTTCGGGAAAGGCGGGGGCGATGACAGCGAATGTCGTGAGGAGCGGTCGGGCTCGACGTCGGTCGACGGGGATCGGCGCTCAGCGGCTCTGGCAGGCGGCGTCTTCTTTGATCGTCACGCGATCGCTCTTGCCGACGTCCTGCTTCACCCGGGCGATGAACGCCGCCTTCTCCTTCGCGTCGAGCTCCGCGAGGGTGAAGCACTCGTCGTGCTCTCCCTCTTTGCCCCACGGTGAGGACACCTGCGCGACCTTCTTGGGGAGCTTCGCGACGAACGCCGTGAGCGCGTCGAACGCGGCGTGATCCGTCCCGTTCCCGGGGCTGAAGAACGAGACGACGAGCGCGTACGTCGCGGGGGAGGGGAGTCAGCGCGGCGCTCGAGGCGGCGGGGGCGGCCCGCTGTCCGCGGGCTTCGCAGACGGCGCGCTCCCCCGTCGGCGCGCCGTTCGATAGCAGCTTGCGCTGTCCGACGGAGGGGCGGACGCGCTCGGCGTCTCGCTCGGACCGGGCCCGGCGGGGGCGCACGCGGACAGGAGGGAGGCGAGCGTGACGACGAGGAGAGCGCGACGGGGCATCGCCGCCGCGTAGCACGCGCCGCTCGCGGACGGGGATCAGACGCTTTCAACTCGACGCTTCGTGACCCCCGCAGCTTCGGCGCGGGAAGCTCGACCGTATTGCAATTTCGCGCGCCGACCCGCATGGTCCGCCCTCCATGCCCACGAACGACTCGAAGACCAAGCACTCCTGGAGCTTCTTTCGTGCGGGCGGCGTCGATCAAGTCGTCCTCAAGACCGGCGACGACATCGCGCGCCTCTCCGAGCTCGATCAGAAGCTCTGGGTCGCGCTCGCGTGCCCCACGAAGGGGACCGAGATCGGCGAGCGCATGCTCGACCTCGTCGACACCGACCACGACGGGCGTGTCCGCCCGCCCGAGGTCCTCGCGGCGATCGAGTGGTCCTCCAAGGTGTTCGGCAAGCTCGACCTCCTCCTCGACAAACCCGTCGACGGCAAGAGCAAGGCGCCGACGACGAAGATCGCGCTCGCGCAGATCAACGCCGCGAGCGACGAGGGCAAGCAGGTGCTCTCGAGCGCGAAGCGCATCCTGAAGGAGGTCGGCAAGAAGGACGCGAAGGAGATCTCGCTCGACGACATCGCCGCGATGGAGAAGGCCCTCTCGTCCACGCGCTTCAACGGGGACGGCGTCATCCCCCCGGACAGCGCCGAGGACGAGGCCGTGCAGAAGGTCCTCGGCGAGATCGTCGAGGCGGTGGGCACGCTCGGGGATCGCAGCGGCAAGCAGGGCGTCGACGACCGACTCGTCGACCTGTTCTTCGAGCAGGCGGCCGCCGCCCTCGCGTGGCGACGAGGGGGCGGGCGACGCGCTCCGGCCGATCGGGGACGCGACGCGCGCCGCCGCCAAGGCGGTCGACGCGATCCAGTCGAAGCTCGACGACTTCTTCGCGCAGTGCGATCTCGCGGCCTTCGACGCGCGCGGCGCCGCCGCGCTGAGCGCAGCGGAGACGGATCTCGTCGCGCTCGGAGCGCGCACGCTCGCCGTCGGCGACGCGGAGATCGCGAAACTCCCGCTCGCCAAGATCGAGGCGGGCAAGGCGCTCCCGCTCGGCGCCGAGAGCGCCGTCGGCATCCAACCCCGCGTGGGTCGGCGCCGTGCGCGCGCTCGCGACGGACGCGGTGACGCCCTGCTCGGCGCGCGGGGGACCCTCACGGACGCCGACTGGGGGAAGCTCAAGGCGAAGCTCGCCGATCACCGCGCGTGGGCCGCGAAGCAGCCCGCGACGAAGACGTTCGCGATCGACCCCGCCCGGCTTCGCGAGATCGTCGCGTCCGACGCGAAGTCCGCCATCAAGGAGCTCATCGCGAAGGATCTCTCCCTCGCGCCCGAGTACGCGGCGATGGATCTCGTCGAGAAGGCGATCCGGTACCGCGCGGAGCTCGCGCGCCTGCTCCGCAACTTCGTGAGCTTCGCGGACTTCTACAACGGCCGCGGCGCGAGCTTCCAAGCGGGCACGCTCTTCCTCGACGCGCGGAGCTGCGATCTCGTCGTCTACGTGAACAACGCCGCGAAGCACGCGGCGCTCGCGGCGCTCTCGAGCGCGTTCCTCGCCTACTGCGACATCACGCGCGTGGGCGAGGAGAAGCGGAGCATCGTCGCGGCGTTCACCGCGAACGTCGACAACGCCATGGTCGGTCGCAACGGCGTCTTCTACGACCGCGCCGGCCGTGACTGGGACGCGACGATCACGAGCATCATCGAGAACCCGATCAGCATCCGCCAGGCGTTCTGGTCCCCCTACAAGCGCCTCGTCCGGCTGATCGAAGAGCAGATCGCGAAGCGCGCGGCGGAGAAAGAGAAGGAGTCGAGCGGCAAGATCGACGCGCTCGCGACGAAAGCGGTAACGTGGACGCGGCCGCCGCAGCGGAAGCCGCGCCGCCCCCTCCTCCACCGGCGGGCGCCGCGCCGGCCGCGCCGGCCGCGCCCGCCGCGCCGCCCAAGTCGAAGTTCGATCCGGGGACGCTCGCCGCGATCGGCCTCGTCGTGACGGGGATCGCGGGCTTCTTCACCGCCACGATCGGGATGTTCCTCGGCCTCGGCGTGTGGATGCCGTTCGGCATCCTCGGCATCCTCCTCGCGATCTCCGGGCCGTCGATGCTGATCGCCTGGATCAAGCTCCGCAAGCGGAGCCTCGGCCCGATCCTCGACGCGAACGGCTGGGCCGTGAACAACCGCGCGAAGATCAACGTGCCGTTCGGCGTCACGCTTACGCATCTCGCGAAGCTCCCGGAGGGCGCGTCGCGCGCGCTCGACGACCCGTACGCGGACAAGCCGATCAAGTGGAAGCGCTGGGTCGCGCTTGGCGTCGTCGCGCTGCTCGCGGTGCTGTGGTTCGCGGGGACGCTCGACAAGTGGCTCCCGGACGCCGCGAAGTCGTCGACGGTGCTGAAGAAGACCGAAGCGCCGGCGGCGTCGGGCTCGGCGGCCACGCCGCCGCCGCCCCCGCCGTCCGCTGCGGCGACGGCCCCGTCGCCGCCGCCGAAGTGAGCCGAAGCGCTCCGCGCCGCTCGGCGATCAGCCGGCGGCGGCGTCGGAGAGCTCGCCGTTGGCGGTGCTCTTCCGAAACTCCACCGCGGGGAAGCCGAACGCGGCGATCGCCGTGATCGCGCCGAGCACGGCGACGATCACGAACAGCGGGACCATCCCTTCGAAGATCGCTCCCTGGTACGTCGCGAGCTGCGTCGGATCGATCTTCGGCTTCCCCCCTTCGCCGGGGGCCAGGAGCTCGTCCAGCAAGTGTCCGGGGATCTTCCCGACGAGCAGCGCGCCGAGGAGGGCGCCGAGCGCGCCGACGATGACGGCGCCGCCGATCGAGCGCGCGAACATCGTCGACGCGGTGGCCACGCCTCGCTGGCCGTGCGCGACGCTCTCCTGCACCGCGATGATCACCGCGGTGTTCGCGAGGCCCATCCCCGCGCCCATCACGAACGCTGCGCTCCGCACGAGCCACACCGCGACGGAGCCGGGATCGGCGTGCGCGTGGCGCAGCCCGAAGAAGAGCGCGAGCGCGCCGACGCCGACGAACGAGAGCCCGAGCCGCACGAGCGGCCGGTAGCCGAACCGAGGGATGAGGCGGCCCGAGATCGCGCTCGCGATGGGCCAGCCGATCAGCATCGGCGCGATGCTCGTGCCTGCCTCCGTGGGCGTCGCGCCGAGGACGGCCTGCATGAAGAGCGGGGTGTACATGATCGCGCCCATCATCACGGCGCCCATCAGCGCGCCGATGATCGTCCCCATTCGGATGACGGGGCGGCGAAGCATCGGGAAGGGGAGGATGGGATCCTCCGCGCGCCGCTCGACGACCACGAACGCCGCGAGCAGCACCGCCGCCGCGGGCAGCGTCACCGCCGGGAGCTTGCCGCCGACCCCCAAGAGGAGCGCGAGGATCGCGCCCGACAGGGACGCCGCGCCCGCGATGTCGAGGTGCTTCCGCTCCTTCTTCTCCGCGCGCTTCTCCTCGTAGAACAGCACCAAGACGAGCGCCGCGAGCAGGCCGAACGGCAGGTTGATGAAGAAGACCCACCGCCACGAGAGCGCGGACACGATGAGCCCGCCGAGCAGCGGCCCGACCATCGCGGAGAAGCCCCACACGGCGCCGAAGATGCCCTGGATGCGCGCGCGCTCTTCGACCGTGAAGATGTCCCCGATGATGGTGATCGTGATCGGCTGCATCGAGCCCGCGCCGATGCCCTGGATCGCGCGCATCACGATGAGCGTCTGCATCGACGTCGCGAAGCCGGAGCCGAGGCAGCCCAAAAGAAAAATGCCGATCCCCGCGAGGAGGATCGGCTTTCTGCCCTTCACGTCCGCGAGCTTGCCCCACGTGGGTATCGTCACGGTCACCGCGAGCATGTAGATCGCGCCGACCCACCCGTAGAGCTCGAGCCCCGACAGATCCGCGACGACCGTCGGCATCGCCGTCGCGACGACGGTCGCCTCCATGGCGGACATGAACATCGCCAGCAGAATCGCGGCGACGGTGAGAGGGCGTGACGAGCGGACTATCGCACTGAGCAAGGTGTCCTCCTCGAGGAGGTGGACGGGCACGTAGGGCCCTTCTGACACGCTTGGAAGGATGCGCCAGCGCGAGGCCGTTACAGATGGGGCAACGGATCAGTCACACAGGTGACTCGATCCGCGCGGTGCGTCTTCAGCAGGGCCAGACGTACGTCCCGCTCGAGAGCTCGAAGTAGCACTCGTGGCGGCAGGTGTTCCCGTCGTAGAGGTCGAAGTGCCCCGTCGCGTCGCTCCAGGAGCTCACCTGGAACATGATGATGCCGCGCTGGCCCGAGTACTTCTGCGGGGGCCCGAACTTCCGCTCCATGTACGTCTTGAACTCGCTCACGCGATAGCCGTACCGGTAGCCGTCCCCACCCCTCGCGGTGTGCATCCCCTCGCCGTCGTGGATCGTGATGCCACAGCGGTTCAGCGCGTAGCAAACGCGGATGACGCAGGTGTTCGTGACCCACGCCATGTTGATGTTGCCCCCGATGAGGGCCTTCACGGTCTCGGGCGCCCCGTTCGGGTAGTGCGTCCAGAGGGATTCGAAGCTCGGGAGTCGATGCATGCGCCGAGGATCTCACAGGATCACGGCCGTCGCGCGCACTTTTTCGCGCGCTCGCGCGCGCCGATCGAGGACGATTTGTCGCGACGACCCGGTCATCGGCCCCGCTGCGGCTCAGGGCGGGAGCGCGGTCGGCGACTTCTGGATCGCCTTGCCCACCGTGCCGTCCGGGACGACGTCGATCGTGAGCACGACGGGCGTGCTGCTGCGGCGCCGCTCGAGCTCGACGATGAACGTCGTCGCGTTCTTGAGCTTGTTGTACGCGTCGAGCGCGCCCGAGAGGTCCGAGAGGTCGACGCCGTTCACGCGCAAGAGCACATCCCCGTTCCGGAACCCGAGCGCGGAGAGCGGGCTATTGTAGCGAATGCCGTAGATCGAGATGCCCTTCGTGCCCGAGGCGTGGGGCATCGTCCGCACGCCCTTGCCGTCGACCTTCAGCGCCTCGAACGCGGTCCGCTCGATGCGGTAGTGGTTGTCGTCGACCTTGTCGATCCCCTCCGGGGCGGGATCGAGCGTGGGGCGCGGGAGGCCCGAGAGCGCGGACAACGGATCGAGTCGCTCCGGATCGTCGTCCTTGCCGGCGGTGCGGCACGGCAGGGGCTTCGAATAGTCCCGCACGACGCCGTGCAGGCCGGCGCGCTCCTCGATCTTGAGGCCGAACTCCCCGAGCTTGTCGCTGAGGGCGCGCTCCACGTCCTGCGCGGAGTCTCGCTCCACCGACAGCGTCACGCGGACGCAGTCGGCCTGCTTGCGGACCGCGTCCTTCATCCCGAGATCGTTGCCCGTCGATTTGCGGTAGGCGGTGAGGGCCTCGTCCACCGTCGCGTTCGACACGTCGACCTTGAAGCGGCCCTCGTCCTTCGTGGGCTCGCGCTCCTTCTTCGAGCTCCGCTCGTCCCGATCGTCGTCGCGCCGCGACTCCGACTTCGACTTCCCGCACGCGGCGAGCGCGAGCGTCGCCGCGACGAAAAGCCCTCCCCATCGAACCGACGACGACCTCATCGCGCGGGAAGGATACTCTCCGCCCATGCCGACGCACCACCGGACGTGCAACCTCTGCGAGGCGCTCTGCGGCCTCACGATCGAGACCGACGGGGGGCGGGTCACGGGGATCCGGGGCGACGCGGAGGATCCGTTCTCGCGCGGGCACATCTGCCCGAAAGGCCCCGCGATGCGCGAGCTCCAGGAGGATCCCGATCGCCTGCGCCACCCGTTGAAGCGCACTCCCCGCGGGTTCGAGCGGGTCTCGTGGGAGAGCGCGCTCGACGAGATCGCCGATCGGATCCGCTCGATCCAGCGCGCGCACGGGCGGAGCGCCGTGGCGACGTACGCGGGCAACCCGACGGGGCACAACCACGGCGCGATCCTCATGGGGCAGGCGTTCGCGGCCGCGCTCCACACGAAGAACAAGTTCGACGCGAACTCCCAGGACGCGAACCCGAAGATGTACGTCTCGCACCTGATGTTCGGGTCGATCACGAGCCTCTCCATCCCCGACGTGGATCGCACCGATCTCTTCCTCGCGTTCGGCGCGAACCCGCTCGCCTCGAACGGCAGCATCATGGGCCTCGGGGACGTGCGGGGGCGGATCAAAGGGATCCGCGCGCGCGGGGCGCGCATGGTCGTCGTCGATCCGCGGCGGACCGAGACCGCGAAGGTCGCCGATCAGCACGTCGCGATCCGCCCCGGCGGGGACGCCGCGATGATCCTCGCGATGCTCTCCGTGATGTTCCGCGAGGGGCTCGTCGATCGCTCGCGCGTCGATCAGATCGCGACCGGCCTCCGCGCGCTCGAGGAGGTCGCGCTCCGCTTCACCCCCGAGTCCGTCGCGGGGGCGACGGGCGTCGACGCGGCGACGATCACCGAGCTCGCGCGCGCGTTCGCCCGGGCCCGCCGCGCCGTCGCGTACGGCCGCGTGGGCGTGTGCCTCAACGAGTTCGGCGCCGTCGCGAGCTGGCTCGTGGAGGCGCTGAACGTCGTCACCGGGAACTTCGATCGGGACGGCGGCGCGATGTTCACGAAGCCCGCGATCGACCTCGCGATGCTCGCGAGCAAGGTCGGGGTGAGCGGCGTCGGTCGCTTCAAGACGCGCGTCCGTGGCCTCCCCGAGGTGGGCGGGATGTTCCCGGCGGCCGCGATCGCGGAGGAGATCGAGACGCCCGGCGCCGGGCAAATCCGCGGGCTCGTCACCATCGCCGGGAACCCGGTCCTCAGCGTCCCGAACGGAGAGCGCCTCGCCGCCGCGCTCGATCGCCTCGAGCTCCTCGTGAGCGTCGACTTCTATCTGAACGAGACCACGCGACACGCGCACTTCATCCTGCCGCCGCGCTTCGCGCTCGAGCGCGAGCACTACGACCTGCTCTTCAACGCGCTCGCCGTGCGGAACGTCGCGAAGTACTCGCCCGTCGTGATCCCTCCGGCCGATGACACGCGCGACGATTGGACGATCCTCTACGAGCTCGCGATCCGCCTCGCGGCGCGCAAGATCAGCGAGAAGCCGGGCCGCGGGCTCGCGGGGAGGGCGTTCGAGCGCGCCGCGCGCGCCGCGACGCCGTCGCCGGATCGCGTCCTCGACGTGCTGCTGCGGATCGGGCCGTATCGCTCGTCCCTCGCGAAGCTCCGCGCCTCACCTCACGGGATCGACTTCGGCCCGCTCGTGCCGATGGGGCGCGAACGCGTGCGCACGAAGGACGGAAAGGTCGACCTCGCGCCGGCACCCCTCGTCGCGGACGTCCCGCGCGTCGAGTCCTGGGCGCGGACCTCCGCCCGGCCCGAGCTCGTGCTGATCGGCCGGCGGCACCTGCGATCCAACAACTCGTGGATGCACAACCTCGTCTCCCTCACGAAGGGGCCCAGCCGCGCTTCGCTCCTGATGAACCCCGGGGACGCGCGCGCGCGCGGGCTCGAGAGCGGCGCGAGGGTGCGCGTGAAGAGCCGCGTCGGCGCGGTGGAGGCGAGCGTCGAGCTGACGGACGACGTGGGCCTCGGGGTCGTCTCGCTGCCCCACGGGTTCGGTCACGCGGTCGCCAAGGACACGATGCGCGTCGCCGGGGCGCTCGAGGGCCCGAACATGAACGCGATCACCGACGATCACTTCCTCGAACCGTTGACGGGCACCGCCATCTTGAATGGGGTGCCCGTCGTGGTGGAGGCGATCTGCTGAGGCGCGCGTGGCGCCCGCGCGTCAGATCCAGCCGCGCATGAAGCCGAAGATGATCGCGACGCCCATCAAGAGACCGATGCCGAACGCGGCGCCGAGGCCGATGCGGACCCAGCTCGGAGGCGGCGTGCCGTCCGCGCGGTGGAGCGGCTCGTTCGTCGCGAGCATGAGCAGGCCCGAGAGGATGAACGGCGGCGCGATCCCGGCCGGATAAAAGAAGATGTAGTTCATGAAGAACGTCGACGCGAGCGTGAACCCGCCCGCGAGCAGGCCGATGCCGAGGAAGCCGAGGCCGATCATCCGCGGGTTCGGGACGCCGCGACCCTGGAAGATCGCCTGCTGCAGCATGCCGCCGTAGCCCGTCGACACGTACACGCCGCCGAGGCCGATGCCGACGTTCGGGCTGTGCACCACCGCGGGCGCGGGCTGGCCGTACGCCTGGGGTGCGGGTGCGGGCGCGGCCGCGGGGGCGCCGTATCCACCGCCGGCCGACGACTGGCCCGAGTACATGTTCTGCCCGGGCTGCGCCTGCGGCTGCTGGCCGTAGCCCTGCTGAGGCTGCTGCCCGTAGCCCTGCTGCGCCTGCTGGGCCTGCGGCTGCCCGTAGCCCTGCTGCGGCTGCTGCTGGCCGTAACCCTGTTGCGCCTGCGGTTGACCGTAACTCTGTTGCGGTTGGCCGTAGCCCTGCTGGGGCTGCTGGCCGTAGCCTTGTTGGGGCTGCTGGCCATAGCCTTGCTGGCCGTAGCCCTGCGGCTGCTGTCCGTACCCCTGCTGCGGCTGCTGACCGTAACCTTGATTCGGATCGTACCCACCGGGGTAGGGAGGCTTGTTCATTGCGTCAGGACACCATCAAGTGGAGGTTTGGACAAGTTGGGCGGTTGTGTCTCGCTCTTACGGCCGTCGGATGCGCTTCGTCCCCCCCAAATCCAACGGTCGACGTGAAAGGCGTCGACTCGCCCGAGGAGGCGTGCTTCGCGCGCGCCAACGCGAAGCACGAGCGTAAGCCGAACGAGCCCGCGTCGATCCACGTGCGCCACGTGCTCGTGAAGCACCGCGACTCCGCGAGCCCCGGAGGCGCGACGCGCTCTCGCGGCGAGGCCTGTCTTCGGGCCGAAGAGGCGCTCGACAAGCTCACCCACGGCGCGAAGCTCGACGAGGTCGTGGGCACGTACAGTGATTCGAAGGGCGCGAACGGCGACGGCGACCTAGGCTCCGTGACGCGGGACGGCCTCGAGGCTCCGTTCGCCGACGCGGCGTTCGAACTCGAGTCAGGTCAGCTCTCGAACGTCGTCGAGACGCGCCACGGGTTCCACGTCATCGTCCGAACCGAGTGATCCCCACCGCCTCGCCTCGCTTCGGCGTTTCGCCGCCGCGCTCGTCCGGCCTTCTATCTTCCACGCTGTCCCCGTGACTCTCCCTGCATTCTCCGTCCGAAGTGATTCGGAATCGCGCTCGCTGCTTCAGCTGACAGCCGATCGCGGATAGCCCATAGCGCTGAGCCCATGACCGAAACCGAAGAAGCCTCCGCGGACGACGAGGAGACGCCGACCGTCGTCCTCGCGAGGCTCGGCGACCTCGGGCGCTTCGTGCCCGAGGCCATGCTCAAGGTGTACAAAACGCGCCCCGTCTGGTTCCTCCTCGGGATGGATCAGGAGCTCGTCGAGCTCTTCGATCGCGTCCCCGAAGACCCGATGCAGAAGGGCCACGTGACCGCGATCCTCGGCGCGCTGCGGGCCTTCGCGCAGCACCACAACGGCCCCCTGCAGGCGATCCTCGGCGTCACGGACGAGCTCGCGTACGGCTTCCACACGGACGCGACGTACGACCGCGTGCTCGAGTCCTTCGAGGAGGACGGGTTCGACGTGCTCGAGGAGGTCATCGAAGGCGGCGAGATTCGTTGAGCCGAGCGCGCGTTCGCGCGCCCCCCGCAGCCGGTTCCCCTCGCGGTCGGACGCCCGTCGATGGCGAAGGAGCGCCGAGAAAAGACGAGGGCCCCGCCTCGTCGTGGGACGAGAGCGAGGCCCAGTTGGACGAGAGCGAGGCCGAACGCGGCTCGTGCCGCGCGCGGCCCGCTCGTCAGCGCATCAGCAGGGGCCGCAGGTGCCCTCGCCGCAGCACTCCTTCGCGCCGCTGCGCTTCGACTGACTGGCTGGCGTGACCGCTCCGCTCTTCGGGGGCTTCGGCGCGGTCGCGTTGCCCGGGAGAGGCGCGCACGGGCCGCACGTGCCTTCGCCGCAGCACGACGCCTGGCCCTTGCGGACGGAGTCCTTTCCGCTGCGCATCTTCTTGTCCATCGGGGGGAGGGGCTCGGCGCGGCCGCCCGGCAGGGGCTTCTTCACCTCGTTGCCCGCCATCGCGGAGGACGAGGGCGCGGCCGAGGGCGTCGCGCTCGCGACGGCGGTCTCGGTCGGCGTGGGGTCGGCGGTCGGCGTGACGACCGCGGCGCTCTGGGTGGCAGTGGCGCTCGTCGTCGGCTGGGTCGCGGCGTCGGACTGCGCCGAAGCACACCCCACCAAGCCCAACATCAACGTGCCGTAGATTGTCTTCGCGTCCAACATGGGATCGTTCTCCTCTGGGGGCCGGGACTCTTCCCACATCCGCAGCGCTCGCCGCAAGCGTTTCCCTCGCGGGGGCGGATCACGTCGAAGCTTTGGATGGGGGGAGCCGGTGTCCCGCGGACGTCGCCGCGGGCGGATCGGGTGCGTGTTCGATGGAGACGCCGGAGGAGGGTCATCTGGCTCGCGGCGCCGCACGTAGCGCCGATCCATCCTGCGATATCGCCTGCTTGACCCGGCATCCAGCAGACCTCAGACCCCGGGCATGTCCTCCACACATGCCTTCGCACACGGTACGCGGGTCGAGCGCGCTGGTTCCAACTTCGAGACAAAAATCCCCGATGGCTGGCAGCAAGGGCGCGGGGCTTTCGGGGGGCTCGTCCTCGGGACGCTCACGCGCGCGATGGAGATGCACCTCGGAGACCCGGGGCGGGCGCTCCGCTCGCTCTCCGGAGATCTCTGCGGCCCCGCGCTCGTCGGCGCCGGGACGATCGAGGTGACGACGCTGCGCACGGGCTCGAAGCTCTCGAACCTCGACGCGCGCCTCACGCAAGCGGAGGGCATCGTCGCGCGCGCGAGCGCCGTCTTCTCGGCCGCGCGGAAGGTGGACCCGGTGCCCGCCGTCGCCGCGGCCAACCGCGTGTCCTTCGGGGATTGGCGCGAGATCCCTCCCGCGCCCGTCGGCCCTCCGATGGCGCCCGTGTTCGCGCAACACTACGAATACCGCGCGAAGCAGCCCCCGTTCACGGGCGGGAGCGACCCCTTCGTGGACGGCTTCGTGCGCCTCCTCGACGTCCCGACGAGGCTCGGCGCCCCCGAGGTGATCGGCCTGCTCGACGCGTGGTGGCCCGCGATCTTCAGCGTGCTGTCTTCGCCGCGGAAGATCGCGACCGCGAGCTTCGCGGCCGAACTCATGCGCGACCCCGCGTCGATCGATCCCGCCGAGCCGCTCTACTACCGCGGGCGCGTCATCGCCGAGAACGAAGGGTTCTTCGTGGAGCTGCGCGAGCTCCACGCGAGGGACGGCGTCGTCGCCCTGAACCAGCAGACGTTCGTGATGATCTAAGGGCGCGTCCGGAAATAACTGGCGCATTCGGCCGACGCTGCATCCCCGCGGCCGGCGTTACTCCTCCTCAAAATAGCCCCACTATTCCTCGTCGTCGCGCCTTGGCCGCGGGGCGCATCGTCGCCCTCGGTGCAGCCACTTATTTCCGGACGCGCCCTGAGTCAGAAGAGGCGCGCCCTCACGCGCTCGAGATCCGCGTAGATCGCCTCGCGCGCCGCGTTCACCGCGCCCGTCATGCTGAGGAAGCCGTGGATGAGGGAGCGCGCGCACGTGTAGTCCACGGGGACGCCCGCGGCCGCGAGGCGATCGGCATAGGCGCGCCCCTCGTCGCGCAGCGGATCGAACCCCGCCGTGAGGATCACCGCGGGCGCGAGGCCGGCGAAGTCCGTTCGAAAATGCGGCGAGAGCAGGGGATCGGAGCGATCGGCGTCGCTCCGCGTGTAGTGGCGGAGGAACCACTCGATGCGCTCGTCCTCGAGGAGGAACCCCGAGGGGAACAGGCGGTGAGACGGGAACGAGCGCGTCAGATCGGTCGCCGGGTACACGAGCCATTGGACGACGGGCTGCACGCCGCCTCGATCCTTGAGGACGTGCGTGAGCGCCGCGCTGAGGTTTCCCCCCGCCGAGTCTCCACCCACGCCGATGCGATCCGCGTCGACCGAGAGCTCGGACGCGTGCGCGCGCGCCCACGTGTACGCGTGATACGCGTCCTCGATCGCGGCGGGCGCCTTGTGCTCGGGCGCGAGCCGGTAGTCGATCGCGAGCACCGCTGCGCCGAGCCGGTGCGCGACCTCGCGGACCGCGAGGTCGTGCGACTCGAGGCCGCCGAGGACGAAGCCTCCCCCGTGGTAGAACACGAGCAGCGGTGGCTTCTCGCGCGCGGTGGACGGGCGATAGAAGCGCGACGCGATCGGCCCGTCCGGCGTCGCGATGCGGTACTCGGCCGTCTCCATGTCGATGCGCGCGGGCGCGACGAGGACCACCTCCCGATCCATCACGCGCCGCGACTTCGCGACATCGCCCGACTCGCGCATTCCGAGCAAACGCATCCCAGCGAGGATCGCGCCGAGCTGCGCGTCGAGCGTCTGACCGTCCCGCTCGACGGGACCGCCCGCGGCGCGCGTCAGGATCGATGGAGGAAGGGAGAGGAGGGCGCGGAGAGCGTGCGGCAGGGCGGCCTTGATCACGTCGCCGAGGTTATACGCGCGAGGAGAGCTTCGGCGAGCTTCGCGTCCGCCGGCTTCTTCGGCTGGATCGCGAGGCTCGCGGGGCCGCTCCGCACCGTCGCGGCGCCCTTCTGGGCGGCGTCGAGCGCGTCCGGCGGCGGGGCGGGATCGCTCGCGGCGACGAACGTGATCGCGAACGCCTGGCCCTCGCACGTCGCCTCGAACGCGTGCCCGACGCCCTTCGCGTCGACGACCGTGCAGCGTTGCTTCTCGAGCGCCGCGCGCACGTCCGCGGGCGACGCCTTCTCGAGCGCCACGCCTCCGACGCGCGGACCCTCCGCTCCGATCTCGGCCGAGCTCATCAGCGGCGGCTTCATCGGAGGGTCCGCGGGGAGCTCGTTCTCCACCCGTCGAGGCCCCGTCGACGACGACGGCGCCGGCCTTCGAACCGCGCTCGTCGCGGCCACCGCGGACGCGCTGGGTGCGCCGCTCGGCGGCGATGAACACGCCGTCACGAAGATCGAGAGGAGGAGGGCGCGCCGCACCCCCGAGGTGTAGACGCCCCACACCACGCGAGCAACCGCGTCTCCGCGAGCGTCAGGGCGAGAGGACGATGACGTTCGTGACGCTCGGGACGATGGCGCACCCGGGATCGTTCGTGCTGTTCTGGATCGACATGCTGGTGAGGCGCGTCATCGGCGCGCACCCGAGGATGACGGTGAACGCGCCCATCGTGTTGCGCGAGGGCGCCATGAACGTCCCCGACGCGACGCCGAGGTTCACTCCCGGCTGATCGCCGAGCGTGATCGGCGTCGTCGTCATGAGGTTGTGGCCGGGCGCGCACGTCACGAGCACGTTCGGGACGAAGCCGATCGCGATCGGACTCATGGCCATGTTCGGATAGGGGATGGGAGTCGGGACGGGCGTCGGCGTCAGGCACACGTCCGGAAACGCCAAGCACATCCCACCGGCTTGAGTCTTTGCGAGCATCTCGTTCTCCTCCTACCCGGCCCTCGCCCGTTTCTACCCGATCTTGACCTGCTCGCCGTCGATCTTGGCGAGCACGCGCGCCGCCACGATCGTGTTCTCGCCCCGGACGGCGGCGAGGCCCTCCGCGCGCACGTCGTAGTTCCCGGCCCGCACCTGCTCCAGCTCGTCGACGAACCGGAACGCCTGCTTCGCGCGCGTGAGCAGGCGAGACGCGCGCGACTCGATGCGCTCGGCGACGAGGGACGCCTTGTCCGTGAGCGTCGCCTCCACGGAGCGCCCAAAGACCTTGAGATCCTGGAGCGTGACGTGCGCGGTCTTGGCGTTGATCTTGAGCGCGGGGGCCGCGATCTCGAGCTCTCCGTCGGTGGCGAGCTTCGTCTTCACGTCCTTCGACGACGCCTTCTCCTCGCCGTCCTCGAGGACGGCGAGGATGTACACGACGCCGCCGTCGGTCGAGCAGAGCACGCGATCGCCCGCCGCGGCGGCGACCAGGCAGCTCTTCGCTCGACGCGCCCGTCGCGTCCCCTCGGGCAGCACCACGGCGAGCGGCTCGCCGGCCGCGACGGTCCCGTAGACGAGCTTCGGGGGCGGGGCGGCCACGGGCTGCTGCATGTCCACGAGGCGCTCGAGCCGGTCCGGCGCGCTCTCTTCGGCGGTCGGACCCTCCGAGGTCAGGGCCTCCGACTCCGAGAAGGCCGCTTGTGGCGCGGTGAGCGTGGCGTTCACGACGAGCGGCCCTCCTCCGCTCGCTGCGCTGCGCCGTGGCGCGGCTTCCAGTCCTCGAGCTGCGCGGCCTCCGCGTCGTCCCCCGTCCAGGCGCCGGCGGGGATCTTGGCGTTCGTCTTCGTCGCGCGGTGGAGCTTCATCCGATACATCGACGCGTGGCTGAAGTCGGCCGCGGTGAGGTCCGCGTGCGACAGATCGCAGTACGACAGCGTCGTGTTGATGAACTTCGCACCGATGAGCTTCGCCTTCGCGGCGTACACCTGGGTCATGTCGGCGCCCGAGAAGTCGGCGGCGGGTAGGTTCGCCCGTTCGAAGATGGCGTTCATGAGGTTCGCGCGGTGGAAGATCACCTTCTCTCCGCGCGCCTCGCCGAAGAGCGCCTGCTTCAGGTTCGCGCCAGCGAAGTTGCACCCCGAGACGTCGACGCCCGTGAAATTGCACTCCGTCGCGTCGCACTCGGCGAACGTCGACCCGGCGACGCTCCCGCGCATGAACTGCGTGCGAAAGAGCTTCATCCCACGGAACGCGCGTGCGCCGAGGTTCGTCTCGACGAACGTGGTCAGCGTGAGGTTCGCGCCGTCGAGGTTCGCGGTGGGCATCTCGAGCTTGTAGAACGTGCCCCGGTCGAGGTTCGCGCGCACGAAGTTGGTGCGGTCCGCGACGATCTCGACGAAGTTTGCGCGATCGAGGTTCGCCCCCTCGAACGACGCGCCGACGACGCTGCACTTCACCCACGTCGCGACCGGCGCTTCGATGGAGACGAACGAGCAATCCTCGCAGGACGTCTCGACCATGGAGGTCCCGATCAGGTTGCTCCGATCGAGCCGGGCGCCGTCCAGGTAGCTCTTGAAGACGTTCGTGAGGTGGAGCTCCGATCCCGTGAGATCGCATCGCGAGAGATCGCACTCCGTGATGGTCGTCTCCTTCATCGTCACGCCGCGCATCGCGGCCGGGAAGCGCACGTGATCGAACACGGCGCCGGAGAGGTTCGCGCCGCTCAGATCGAGATCCGAGAGGTCGACCCCCTGAAGGATTTCCCCGTGCGAGACGCGGTCCTCGAGTTCCTGGCGGTTCATCGGGTAGGGGCGCTCCCTTCCTTGTCGAATCGGGTCCACTTCACCACTGCGTCGGCGAACGACGTCTTTTGATCGCCCTTCGCTCGCATGAAGTCCGCGCGGGTGAGGAGCGTGCCGGTAAAGTCGGTGCCGCGCAAGCTCGCCTTCGTGAGGATCGCCTCGAGCAGGTTCGCCCCGCGCAGGGACGCGCCATCGAGGTTCGAGCGAATCAGGAGCGCGCTCTTCAGCTGAGCCTGGCTGAACGTGGCGTTCGAGAGGTCGCACTCCGAGAGATCCGCCATCGCCATGCGGGCTCTATCGAAGCATCCCCGAGGGAACCGCGTGGTGCGCAAGCAGCACGGCTCGAGGATCGCGTCGGTGAAGTCGGCCTCGGGGAACTCGTCCTGGTAGGCGAAGACCGCCTCGCTGCAGTTCGCGCGCGTGAAGCGGACGCCCGTGCCCTTCGTGGAGACGAACGTCGCCTTCTGGAGGTTCGCGCCCGTGAAATTCGCGCCGTCGAGCGTGCACTCCATGAACGTGATCCGGGTGAGATCCGCGCCCGAGAGATCCGCGCCCGAGAGATCCGCTTGGATGAACGAGCACTGCGCGAGCTTCGCCCCTCGGAGGTCCACGCCCGCCCAGCCCACGTTCATGACCTCGGCGCCGGAGAAGTCGGCCCGGGCGAACGTGGCGCCGCGGACCTTCGCGTTCATCAGGATCGCGTTCGAGAGGTCCGCCTCGTCGAGCGTCGCGCCCTCGAGGTTCGCGCCCCCGAGGTTCGCCCCCGCGAGTCGACAGCCTCGGAGCGACGCCCCGCGGAGATCCGCCCGCGCGAGCACGGTGCCCTCGAGGTCCGCGCCGTCGAGCTTCACGCCTCGCAAGTCGGCGCCTTCGAGGAACGAGCGATGCAAGTCGAGGCCCGAGAGATCGCACTCGCGAAGATCGGCGCCCGTGAGATCCCGCTCCGAGAGCGCCTCGGAGGCGGTTCGCGCGACCTCGATGAGCGTCGTCGCGAGCTGGTTCGCCTCCGGTGGCATGGGCGGCGCCGGCGGCCCGAGGTGAGCGGACTGTCGGTACACCTCACGGAGCTCTCGCTGATGCTCCTCCATGGTCGCGCGCATCTTGGGGTCGGCGAGCTGCGCCTCGAGCTCCGCGGACGGCTGGCCGTGCTCGCGCGCCTTCTCCACGGCTTCGCGGATGTTCGCGAACATCCCGTCCACGTCGATCCTCGGCGGCCCGCCCTGGACGTCTTCGACGTCCGTCACTCGGTCTTCGCCGAACACCGCGGCCGTCTTCGCCTTCGCCTCGGCGATGCGCGCATCGATCTCCGCTTCCCGCGTCTTCTCGAGGTCCTTCGCGTTCTTGAGCTCCTTCGCCATGTACTCGACGAGCTCGTCGATATCGCCCGGGGGAGGCGCAGGGGGCACGGGCCGAGCGGCCTCGATCGCAGCGATCGTCTCCGCGTCCGCGCCATTTTCGATCGCGGCGGCGCGGGCCCGCTCGAAGTTGCGCATCGCCCCGCGATCCATGTTGGCCTTGAACAGGTTCTCGCTCTTCACCCAGAGGCCGACGTCGGTCTGCAGGTTCGCCGCGACCCCGCTCGCGCGGTCCGGCATGATGTCGCTGTCCGAGAGCTCCGAGAGCGCCGCGTCGTCCTTGTCGAGGCGCCTCGCGCGCGCGGCTTGGTAGTGCTCGACGCTCCGCGGAGACCCCATCTCTTCGCACGCGAGCAAGAGGTGCTCGACGTCGGCCGCGTCGTAGTCCGAGACCGGCAAACGAGCGCGGAAGATGACCGCCCCGACGAGGGTCGACGGGAAGAACCAGACCGTGTCGCAGTGCAGCGAGAGCTCCCGGAACACGGCTTCGCCGTTCACGCGCTGAGACACGAACGCGCGCGGCACGAGCCCAGGGAGCTTCCCCTCGATGCGAATCTTCTCGGGGTGCATGTTCTCGATGAGGAACGCCTCGTCCGGAGCCCACTGGCCGGTGATCCTCTGGTCGGCTGGAGCGAGGTTGTAGAACCCCGGATCGTGATCCGGAGGGAGACCGGGCGCCCACTTGTCGACGTAGTCGGAGCCGAACGTGCCCGCCATCGACCGTCGTTGGATGAAGGACGGATCCATGGGCATGAACCCCGCTGGCGCGGGCCGACTGCTCTGGGATCGCATCAACGCGCCAAACGGCTCGATGTTGGGGAGAGGCGTCACCTTGTCGCCCTGATGGTCGACCGGCAGGGTCCCCTTGCCGTAGGGGTTCTGCGCGTAGTCGGCTCCGCCGAACGCGTGCGCCCAATCGACCGGCATCTCGACGAACGGCTCCGGGTTCGACGCCATCCCATGCCGCCAATAGCGGTCACCGATGACGCTGAGTCGTTTGTCGATGGCGCCCATCTGCAGCCGGACGAACGACGCGGGGATCTCCTTTCCACCGGGGGCGAAGCAGCTACCCCCGACCAGCACCTCGCCGTAGGCCTTCGCGTAGGCCTCGTCGAGAGCGGACCCTCCGAGGCTCGGCATGACGGCGGGCCAAAACGAAATCTCGTCCACGAGGCTGCGCGTGTTCGCGAGTGAGAAGCCAATCACGGCTCCCACGTGGAGCTCCGCGCGGCGCGCTTGCTCGACCGCGCGGAACACCACGGAGAGCTTCATCGGCTTGGTGACCTTCATCTCGCTACCTTCTCAGGTTCTCCACGGAAGCGCTCAAATCTTCGTCCCCCCGAACGTGCGGTTGATGAACCCGCCCGTCTTCATCGACAGGCCCTCGATCTTGACTTCACCCAGGAAGACCGAGTTGCTCGATCCGCCCTTGTCGAACTTGATCCCCGTGTACCCCGCCGAGAGGCCCGTCGCCTCGGCCTTCGCGCCGGTGCGGGACATCGAGACCTTGACGGTCTCGGTCTTCACCGCCGTCGCGCCCAGCGACACGCCGACCACGTCGAACTTCATCGTGATGGTCGACGTCTTGGTCCCATAGAAGTCGACCGTGATGGGGCTCAGCTTCAGCGCCTTGGGCTTCGCGGTGTTGGAGAATTTGTCCGAGACGTTGAAGTGGACCGTCGGAGCTTTGATGAGCGCGAGCGCGCTCGCCTCGATCTTGACGTCCCCGCCGACCGTCCAGCCGACCTGCGTCGCGTCGCCGGTCCAGCCGCCCTTCACCCAGGTCCCCCACGAGCCGTAGTTGTCGTCGTTCTTCGCGCCGACTTTGTGCAAGAACGTGGATTGGATCTCGAGCTGCGCGTTGCCGTTCACCGTGGTGCTCAACGGGCCGTACGTCTCCCCGACCGTACCGACGACCGTCTCCGTTCGCGTCGTGTCGACCGTGATGCTGTGATCCGCGTAGTAGTGCTCCGTCGTGTTCCCGCCCACTTGGAGCTTGAACGTGCCCGCGTAGCCGTGGCTCACGTTCTCGCCGACGAAGATGCACTCGTTCGACGTGATGTCCGTCCACATGCTGCCGCCGACGGAGAGGCCCGCGCTACCGTCCGTGTTGAGGTGGAAGCTCACCTGCGCGCCGTCGATCGTCGTCTCGAGCCCGGGCTTCGCGGAGTCGGGATCGACGAACGCACGGGGCGATGGTTGTCCCATGTACAGGCCCGCGTTCTGGTTGGGCGTGTGCATGTAGACGTACTCTTTGCCCTGCAAATCCTCGAGGACGAGCTCGTTGTTGCTCCCCGTGCGGATGATGTTCTGCGTGTAGTTGCGCTGGACCACCACGGAGGGCTTCTGGGCGTTCGGGACGACGCCGGCGATGAAGGGGCGATCGGGATCCCCGCCCAGGAACCCGACCATCACCTCCGTGCCCTTCCTGAGCGGGAAGTGATGACCTTCCTTGGTGCCGCCGTGCGGCTGGAGCATGCGGATGCGCGTCGACACCTTGCCGTCGGCGAGGTCGCTCGCGTCGAACGCGAACCTCACCAGGTAGCGGCCTTCGTCGTCGATTTGTGCGTACGGGCTCTCCGCATCGCCCATGATCACCCCGTTCTCGAACCCATGGATGCGGGGCCACTCCGTGGTCTGAGGCGCGCGGTATTGGACGTCGGCCGGGATGGCGAGGAGCTTCATGCCATAGACGTGCGTGCTGGAGAGCCCGGTGAGCCTCGCGATCCCAGGGGAGGGCCGCACCGTCGCGGTGTGCTCGACCTCGATGGCGAGCCACTCCTCCTGCTCGATCGCGTCGGGGCGAGGTTCCAGCGTCAACGTGTAGCCCGCGCGCGGCCCGAGGCGTGTCCCGCTCCCATGGAGCGTGGTCTCGCGGCAACCGATCGACTCCGCCTTGATCTTCGAGAGCCGCTTCGCCTCCGCGTCCAGGAACATGCGATAGCCGTAGTCCCGGATGACGCCCGCGCCGTCCTTCGTCACCTCGCTGTCCGCCGTGAGGAGGTGGGTGGGGTTCAGGTAATCGTAGTCTGCCAACGTGACCGTCTTGGGCAGCCACCGTGTATTGGCGCCGAGGTCGTGGAGGCCCTCGGGCGCCGTCGCGTCGTCCCCGTGGACCGGGAAGTAGCCGACCTTGCCGGTGCCGGGGAAGGGTTGGTGCTTCGCCTTGTCCTCGACGATCACCAGCACCTCGTTCGCCGCGTCCTCCTTCTGCTCGAAGTAGTAATAGAGGCCCTCCCGCTCGCACCACCGATCGAAGAAGTGGAGGTGGCTCTCGCGGTATTGGACGATCAGCTCCTCCGTCGGGTGCGAGCCCGCGTCGAAGTCGAACCGGAACTCGTCGCTCACGAGGCCCGCGGCTTCGAGCGTCTCCTGTAGAAACTCCTTCACGTTCTTCCCCGTGAAGACGTGGCTCCGCTGGAACCTCCTCGCGAGCCACAAGCGCGGCACGAGGAGCGCTCGGTAGAGCGCGCGGTCGGTGTCCGCTCGGCGCGACTGGTTCGTGGGTTGGTGCAGGAGCGCGACCTGGGCGATGACTCCGTGGAAGATCACGGGCTCGGAGTCGCGGCGCGCGCCCCGGATCGTCGCGCGCGCGCCGATCGCCTGCTTCACGTCCGTCCCGATGGGGACCGTGAAGTAGAACTGGAACTCGTAGGGCCGCGAGATCGTCTCTTTCCCACGGAAGCCCACGAGGGCGTGGTCCGAAATTTTGTCGCACTTCAGCGTGAACAAATCGCTCATGAGGTCTCCGATGCAGCCGCAGTGAAATCAGGTCGGGGGCTCGGGTCGGGGCGCCCGAAGGCGGGCGAACTCGGCGCGGTTCCTCCGCGCACCTTCAACCCGTCCTCTGGAACGCGAAGAGCCGCACGAGGATCCCTCCCGTGTAGTTGGCCACCGCGGCCGTCTTCTTGTTGAGACCCACGCCGATCTTGGCGACACCGACCTCCGACTTGGACTGGAAGGTCCCCATCGACAAGCCCGCGTAGTCGAACTTGGCGCCATTCGCCGCGGCGGACGCGCCCGTGCCGTCGATCTTGATCCCCGTGTCCGCGGTGGAGCTGACTACCGCCTCGGTCTTCGCGATGCCGAGCGAGAATTTGTCTGCGTCGCCCTGCTCGTAGGTGTTCCCGCTGTGGGTGATCCAGAGCGGAGCGAGGTTCAGATAGAGCGAGCAGTCGAACTCGACCTTCTTCGCCGTGGCGGTGAACCCTCCCTTCGCGTTCAAGAAGAGCGTCCTCACCTTCCAGTCGATCTTCTCCGCGGTCAGCGTCCAGGGGCCGCCGACGTGCGTCTTCCAGTCGCCGTAGTTGTCGTCGTTCTTCGCGCCGACCTTGTGCAGCCACTCGCTCTTGACCTTGAGCTCGCCCGCGCCCAGCACCTCGGTGTGCTGCGGCCCGTACTTCTCCGTGACCTTGCCCACGACCTCTTCGACGCGGTTGCCGTCGACGGTGATGGTTTGGGACGCGTAGTAGTGCTCCGTCGTCGCCCCGCCGACCTGCAGCTTGAACGTCCCTCCGTAGCCGTGGCTCACGTTGCCGCCCACGAAGATGTACTCGTTCGACCCGATGTCGGTCCACATGCTGCCGCCCACCGAGAGGCCGGCGTTCGCGTCCGTGTTGAGGTACAGGCTGACCTGCGCGCCGTCGATCGTCGTCGAGAGGCCCGGCTTCGCGGAGTCGGGATCGACGAACGCGCGTGGGCTCGGCACCCCCATGTAGATGCCCGCGTTCTGATTGGGCGTGTGCATGTAGATGAACTCTTTGCCCTGCAGATCCTCGAGGACGATCTCGTTGTCGCTCCCCGTGCGGATGATGTTCTGCGTGTAGTTCCTCTTCACCACCGTCGAGGGTTTGTGCGCGTTCGGCATCACGCCTTGGATGAACGGCCGGTCCGGGTCCCCTCCGAGGAACGCGATCATGACCTCGGTCCCTTTGCGCAGAGGGAAGTGATGACCTTCCTTCGTGCCGCCGTGCGGCTGGAGCATGCGCACGCGCGTCGACACCTGGCCGTCCGGCAGGTCGCTCGTGTCGAACGAGAAGCGGACGAGGTAGCGACCGTCCGCGTCGATCTGCGCGTACGGGCTCTCGGACTCGCCCATGATGATGCCGTTCTCGAACCCGAACACGCGCGGCCACTTCGTCGTCTGCGGAGCGCGGTACTGGGCCGCGGCCGGCGTCGCGAGGAGCTTGATCGTGTACGTGTGCGTCGTCGAGAGGCCCGTCAGCCGCGCGGTCTCCGCGGTCGCCGCGCCGACGGTGGCCGCGTGCTCGACCTCGATGGCGAGCCACTCCTCGTCGAGGTCGTCGGGCCGCTGGTCGATCTCGAGGCGGTACCCAGGGCGCGGGCCGAGGCAGGTGCCACTGGCTTCGAGCGTCGTCTCGCGGCACCCGATGGACTCGGCCTTGATCTTGGCGAGCCGCTTCGCGTCGTCCTGGACGAACGTGCGATGCCCGTAGTCGCGGATGATGCCGACGCCCGCCTTCGTGACCTGTCCGTCCGCGAGCAGCGGGTTGGTCGGCTTCGAATAGTCGTAGTCGGAGACAGTCACCACCGCCGGCAACCAGCGGTGGTCGGCGTGGAGCTCGTGGAGTCCCTCGGGAGCCGAGCCGTCGTCCCCGGTGACGGGGAAGTAGGTGACCTTGCCGCCGCCCGGGAAGGGGACTTCGTGACTCCTGTCGTCCACGATCACGAGCGTCTCGTGCGCGGGGTCTTCCTTGTGCTCGAAGTAGTAATAGAGGCCTTCGCGCTCGCACCAGCGGTGGAAGAAGTCGAGGTGGCTCTCCCGATACTGGGCGACGAACTCCTCCTCGGGGTGCGCCCCGTCGTCGATGTCGAACCGAAACTCGTCCTCCGCGAGCCCGCCCGCCTTCAGCGTGTCCGTCAGGAACTTCTTCACGTTCTTCTTCGTGAACACGAAGCTCCGCCAGGAGTGCTGGAGCGACCACAGGCGCGGCACGAGGAGCGCGCGATACAGGGTCCGGTGCCGGGGCCCCCGCTCGTTCGAGGCTTGGTGCACGAGCGCCACTTCCGCGAGGACTCCATGGAACACGACGGGCGCCGCGTCCTCCGAGCGGGCGCCCTTGATGGTCGCTCGCTGGCCGACCACGTGGGCCATCGAGGTGCCCGTCGGCACGGTGAAGAACAGCTCGAACTCGTAGGGCCGCGAGATCTGCTCTTTGCCCCGAAACCCGACGAACCGGAGATCGGGGATCGCGCTACAGGCGAGTGTGAAGAGGTCTTTCATGGGTGTTCTTCTTCGATTCCCGGAGGTCTGGATCAGATCTTCGCCGCGCCGGCCGACTCGTTCTTGGCGCCGCCCGAGTCCGCCTTCGCGACCGGCTTGCCGTCCTTCATGACCCAGTCTTCCCCCTTGAAGGCGGTCATGTCCGTCTTGATGACGACCGCGCCCACGGAGGTGTTCGTCTTCTCCACCTTGAGGATGCTCCTCGCCGCCGCGAAGCCCACGACGTCGGCCTTGGCGCCCGTGAGGCCAATGGCCGCTTTGACCGTGTCCGACTTCGATGAGCCGACGGCGTTCTTGTTCCCGTAGAAGTCGAACGTCGTGGTCGCCTCTTTGTGGTGGTCCCCCGGAGCGTCGATCTTCAGCACGTCCGCGATGACCAGGACGACGGGGGCCTTGACCTTGATGTCGTGGCCGCCCGCGTCGACGGTCATGGCCCCGCCGACGGTCCACAGGACGTCCTTCGCGGAGAGGTCCCAGCCGTGGGCGATCGTGCTCCCCCACTCGCCGTAATCGTCCGTGTTCAACGCGCCAACCTTGTGGAAGAACCCGGCGCTCACGTCGAGCTTCCCGCCGCCCTTCACCTCCGTCGTCTGGGGTCCGTAGGTCTCGGTGACGCTGCCGGTCACCGTCTCCTCGCGCGCGCCGTCCACGGTGATGTTCTCGTCCGCGTAGTAGTGCTCGGTGGTGGCGCCGCCGACCTGGAGTTTGTACGTGCCCGCGTAGCCGTGGCTGACGTTCTCGCCCACGTAGATCGACTCGTTCCCGCCGATGTCCGTCCACATGCTGCCGCCGACCTGCAGCCCCGCGTTGGCGTCCGTGTTCATGTAGAGACTGACCTGCGCGCCGTCGATCGTGCTCTCGAGCCCGGGCTTCGCCGAGTCGGGATCGACGAACGCGCGCGGCGTCGGCACGCCGAGGTAGATGCCCGCGTTCTGGTTGGGCGTGTGCATGTAGATGAACTCTTTGCCCTGCAGGTCTTCGAGGACGATCTCGTTGTCGCTCCCCGTGTGGATGATGTTCTGCGTGTAGTTCCGTTGGACCACGACCGAGGGCTTGTGCGCGTTCGGGACCACGCCCGCGATGAACGGTCGATCGGGATCCCCGCCCAAGAACCCGACCATGACCTCCGTCCCTTTGCGGAGAGGGAAGTGGTGGCCCTCGGACGCTCCGCCGTGCGGCTGCATCATCCGGAGACGCGTCGACACCTTGCCGTCGGGGAGTTCGCTCGAGTCGAATTGGAACCGCACGAGGTAATTCCCAGCCGCGTCGATCTGGGCGTACGGGCTCGTCGCCTCACCCATCACGATGCCGTTCTCGAGGCTGTAGATGCGAGGCCACTCCGTCGTCTGCGGGGCTCGGTACTGGACCGCGGCCGGGACGGCGAAGATGGACATCGTGTATGTCTGCTTCGTCGAGAGCCCCGTGAGGCGGGCGACCTCCGCGGTCGTGGCGCTCATCGTGCCGGCGTGCTCCACCTCGACGGCGAGCCACTCCTCCTCGACGTCGTCGGGGCGATCGCTGATGGCGAGCTTGTACCCGGGGCGGGGGCCGAGGAACGTCCCTCGCCCCCGGAGGGTCGTCTCGCGGCAGCCGATCGACTCCGCCCTGATGGTCGCGAGGCGCTGCGCGTCGTCCGCCACGAACGTGCGATAGCCATAGTCCCGGACGATGCCGACGCCCTGCGCGGTCACCGGGCTGTCGCCCCCCACGGACGCGCTCGGGTTCGAGAAGTCGTAGTCGGCGAGCACCACCGTCTGCGACAGCCAATCGGTGTGGAGCTCGATCTCGTGCAGCGCCTCCACCGCCGAAACGTCGTCGTGCATGACGGGGTGGTAGGGGATGGGCGCTCCCCCGGGGAACACCTCGGCGTGGGCCTTGTCTTCGACGACGACGAGCACTTCGTTCGCGGCGTCCGGCTTGTGTTCGAAGTAGTAATAAAGGCCCTCGCGCTCGCACCATCGATGGAAGAAGTCGAGGTGGCTCTCGCGATACTGGGTGACGAACTCCTCCGTCGGGTGGGAGCCGATGTCGAACCGAAACTCGTCCGACACGAGCCCTCCCGCTTGCAGCGTGTCCGTGAGGAACTCCTTCACGCTCTTGCCCGTGAACACGAAGCTCCGCCAGAACTGCTGGAGGAACCAAAGCCGCGGAACGAGCAGGGCCCGGTAGAGGGATCGGTCGCGCTCCGTGCGCCGGTTCGTCGCCTGATGAACGAGCGACACTTGCGCGAGGAGGCCGTGGAACACGACTGGCTCGAGATCGCCCGCGCGCGCGGCGCGCACCGTGGCGCGTTGCCCGATGGCGTCGCGCACGGCCGTCCCCGTCGGCACCGTGAAGAAGATCTCGAACTCGTAGGGGCGCGAGATCTGCTCTTTGCCCCGAAACCCGACGAACCGAAGATCGGGGATTTTGTCGCACGTCAGCGTGAACCGATCACTCATGGCCGCCTCAAGGTGGCGGGATCGTCGCCGGCCCACCCTCGGGTGTCAACGAGCCGCCGCCGCGCAAACCGCGGGTCCGAAGCAGCGCTCGTGCGCGGGCGCGCGAAGCTTCCTCGGAAAGATCCGCCGCGCAGGGTCGCGCGACGGACCAGCGATGCGTCTCGAGTGGGAGGGGGCGATTCGTTGGAGGTGTGCATCCAGCCCGACCCTACTCCGCGCGAGGTCGACCTCTTCCTTCCTCCGCAGGATTTGGCCGCCCGAGCGGGTGCGTGATCAGGTGCCTCGGAGGGCAACCGAAGCGAAAAGCGGCGCGATCGGGACCGGCTCACCACGTGGCGCGAGGTCGTGACCGCTGATTCCGTCGAGTCGATCGTCCGTCTCGAGGAGCGCAGCGCGCCCGCTCTCGCCCGCTTCAATCGGGCGTCGCGACGCCCGTGTCCGTCGGAGGCGCGAGCTCCGACGGGTCGGTGGAGCCGCGCACCTCGGGATCCGAAGGCGGCTCGGCGTCGGAGGGTGAGGCGGACTCCGCAGGCGCGGCGGTCGGCTCCGGCGTCGTCGCGATCTCCGGGCCCGCGCTCGCGCGCGGCGGGGGCGAGCTGCGCTGATGCGTCGACCTCTTGAGCTTCTTCGGGACCTTCCCGAGCTGCGCGCCCACGAGCTCGCGCGCGGGGATGCTGACATCGGCGAACTTCTCACCGCCCCGCGTGACCGCGATCCACACGTGCGGGAGCGAGAGGCCGCTCCGCGCCTGGAAGAGGAGGAGCGCGTTGTAGTTCTTCGCGGAGCGGACCACGGTCAACTTGAAGCCGTCCACCTCGTCCGGCTTGTAGAACTCGGCGAGCTTCTCCTGCGCGCGGTCGAGCGCGTCCCCCTCGATCCAGTGCCCGCGGTACCTCGACGGGATGCGGTCGGACTGGGTGGTCTCGTCGTACTCGAGGAGCTCCGCGAGCGCGGCTCGCGCCGCGGCGAGGAGCGTGTCGTGCGCCCTCGGGCCGTCGTACGTCGTCCGGAGCTGCGCGCGGTACTGGGTCTCCAAGGAGGCGACGCGCACCGGGTTCGCGACGTGGCGATGGATCGCGAACGCCGTCGACACGAGCGCGACGGCGAGGAGCGCGCGGAGGTGCCACGGCTTCCCTTGGCGCTCGAACGTGACGACGCTCGTCGCGACGGGCATCAAGAACAGCATGATCGCCGCGAGCTCCACGGCGAGCTTCGCGCCCGCGGCGATCGCGAACCACTTGAACGGGATCTCGGGGCGGTAGCGCGCGAAGTACTGGAACACGTTCGTGCCGATCAGGACGACGAGCGGCACCCCGGAGAACGGCCGATAGACGCTCACCTCGCGCCGCGCCCGTCCGACGATCAGCCAATACGGAAAGAGCAGCGGGAAGAACACGTAGTAGAGGAACGGCCTCGGCGCGTGCTCGCGATAGTAGGCCTCGAAGCGGAGCGCGCGCCCGAGCACGCGGCTCAAGATGGGGATGGCGCGGACGCGCTTCGCGATGAAGAACACCACGAGCGCGACGCAGACATTGATGACGATCCCCCAGATCGGGAAGATGATCGCGGAGACCGCGAGCGCCTGGGGCGCGAGCGCGAAGAACGCGAGCCGCAGGCCGAAGTCGAGGACCGAATAGGCGCGCTTGCCCGCCTCGAGGCCCCTCGCGAGGCGCGTCGTAGTCGCCGTCGGGGTGGAGGTCTCGGCCCCGTCGACCGACGGTGCTGGAGTGCGGGTTGCCGCGCTCGTCCCGATCGACGCGGGGGGCTGGACCTCCTCCATTCGAGACCCATATCAGGCGCCGCCCTGAAGCAGGCGGCGTTCGATGGGTTGACGCCACGCGTCAAGGTCTTAGGATGGGGCTATGATTGGAGCGGTTTCAGCGACCTCGGCGATCGATGACCCCAATGCGTCCGCGCGCGCATGGATCAAAGGTGCGATGGCCGTGGGCGTCCTCGCGCTGACGCTGCTGGTCGAGTGGATGCGCCACGCCTGAGCGCCTCCTGCCTCGCCGAGGCGCCGAGCCTCAGGCTGCGAGCTCCGTTCTGACCGCTGGCGTCCATGGCGCCTTTGGCGGTTCCTCCCCCCCAGCGTGTCGTGATTCCGGGTCGCGCTCCCCCGGGGAGATGCGGATCAGCCGCGCCGGTTCGGACGGCTGGAACTTCCCGTCGCGAGCGCGCGCAGGCGGACGAGGTGGCGCAGGTAGTCGGCGTACACGCGGAGAGAGGCCTTGCTCCCGCCCACTGCCCGCTCACGGAACACGTACCCCACCTCGCCGATCGCTCGAATGTCTGCTCGCGCGAGGATCTCGACGAGCAGCTTGTACCCGAGCGGGGCGAGCTCGACGCCCGCGATCGCCGCGCGGCGGACCATGAAATATCCACTCATCGGATCGGACACTCGGCCCATCACGTCCGGCAACACGGCGAGCCCGAGGAGCTGCGCGCCGCGTGACACGAGTCGCCGATGGAGCGCCCAATCGCTCACCCCACCCCCAGCGACGTGACGGCTCGCGACCGCCAGATCCGCGCCTCGGCCAATCGCGCGCCAGAGCTCCGCCATGACCTCCGGGGGGTGCTGGAGATCCCCATCGATCACGGCGAGCACGTCCGCGCGCGCGACTTGCCAGCCGCGAATGACCGCGGTCGAGAGCCCCCTCTCACCCACGCGGCGGAGCACGCGCAGGCGCGGGAATCGCGCCGCGGCGGCCTCGGCCTCCCTCCACGTCCCGTCTGGGCTGTCGTCGTCGACGAAGACGATCTCGAACGACCCCTCGAGCGGGCCCTCGAGCGCGTCCGTCAGGCCTCGCGCCATCCCGAGGACGTTCTTGGCCTCGTTGTAGGTCGGGACGATGACAGACAATCGGACCTGGCCGGTCTGCTCGGAAGAGGCGGGCACGACGAGCGGGCCTGACGCGGGCCGTTCCACGCGGCGCTCGTCAGCCCGACATCTGCGCGAGCGCCCGATCCGCGATGCTCTCGCCGATCGCGAGGGATGCGGTCGCTGCCGGCGAAGGCGCGTTGAGCACGTGCACCATGCCCTTCGCCTCCGCGAACCAGAAGTCGTCCACGAGGGCGCCGTCCGCGCGCATCGCCTGGGCGCGCACGCCCGCGCCCGCGGGCGCGAGATCTTCCGCGCGGACCTCGGGGACCAACGCCTGCAGCGCCCGGACGAACGCGCTCTTCACGAAGGAGCGGTAGAACTCGCCGATGCCCGTGCGCCAGTGCTTGCCGACGAGCTTCCAGACTCCGGGGAACGTCGCGATCTCGCGCGCGTCGCGCAGATCGAACGAGGTCTTCGAGTAGCCCTCGCGCTTGAACGCGAGCACGGCGTTCGGGCCCGCCTCGATCTCTCCGCCGATCCGCCGCGTGAAGTGCACGCCGAGGAACGGAAACGACGGATCCGGGACGGGGTAGATGAGGTTCTTCACGAGCGAGCGGCGCGACTCGACGATCTCGTAGTACTCGCCGCGGAAAGGGACGATCCGCACGGCCGGATCGACGCCCGCGAGGTGCGCGACGCGATCGCTCGCGAGGCCGGCGCAGTTCACGAGGAAGTCGCCGCGCCGCGCGCCCACGCTCGTGTCGACGACGATCTCTCCGCCGTCGCGCGTGATCGCCTCGACCCTCGCGCTCGTGACGACCTCCGCGCCGAGCGCCTTCGCCGCCTCCGCGTACGCGTTCGTGACCCGGGCGTAGTCGACGATCCCCGTCTCGGCGACGTGGAGCCCCGCGACCCCCGCGACGTGCGGCTCGTACTCGAGGAGCTGCTCCTTGCCGAGGCGCGTGAGCCCGACGAGCCCGTTCGCGCGGCCGCGGCGCTCGAGCTCGTCGAGCTTCGGGATCTGCGAAGCGTCCGTCGCGACGACGAGCTTGCCGCAGCGGTCGTACGGGATGCCCTTCGCCTCGCAGAACTGGATCAGCGACTCGCGGCCGCGCGCGCACGTGTCCGCCTTGACCGAGCCCGGCTTGTAGTAGAGCCCGGCGTGGATCACGCCGCTGTTGTGGCCCGTCTGGTGCGCGGCGAGCTTCGGCTCCTTCTCGAGGACGGTGACCGCGAGATCCCCGCGGCGTTCGAGGAGCTTCAGCGCCGTCGCGCAGCCGACGATCCCACCTCCGACGATGACGACGCGCTGGGGCATGGCAGTCCGTGGAGCCCTGGGATCAGGGCGCCTCGGCGAGGATCGCCTTCAGCGTCGACGCCACGTACTCCACGTCCTCCTCGGAGAGCGTGGGGTACATCGGCAGCGAGATCGTCGAGTCGCCGATGCGCTCCGCCTCCGGGAACCGGCCTCGCTCGAAGCCGAACTTCTCGCGGTAGTATGTGAGGAGGTGCACCGCGCGGTAGTTCACGGCGACGCCCACGCCGCGCTGCTGGAGCTTGTGGAGGACCTCGTCGCGCCGCGCCGGAGGCACCCACACCGTGTAGAGGTGATGCGCGTGGTGGACGCCCTTCTGCGTCGTGGGGTGGCCGATGTCCTTCGCGCCCTCGAACAGGCGGTCGTAGTGCGCGGCGATCGCTTTGCGGCGCTCGTTCTTCGCCTCCACGTCCGGGAGCTGCGGGAGGATCAGCGCCGCCTGGATGTCGCCCATGTTCGCCTTGAAGCCGAGGTCGATCATGTCCCAGTGCCGATAGACGCCCGTGTGGCGGTCGTACGCTGCGGCGCTCATGCCGTGCAGGCGGATCGTGCGGACCTTCTCGAAGAACGCGGTGTCGCGCATCGCGAGCGCGCCGCCTTCACCCGAGGTCACGTTCTTCGTCGCGTAGAAGCTGAACGCGGCGCCGTCCGAGAGCTGGCCCGGCTTCACGCCGTCGCGCTCGCTCTCGAACGCGTGCGCGCAGTCCTCGATCACGTGGACGCGCGGCGTGCGCTTCTCCGCGATCGCGCTCAACCGCTTCATGTCGACCATCTGCCCGTAGAGGTGCACGGGGATGATCGCCTTCGTCTTGGGCGTGATCGCGCGCTCGACCGCGGCGAGATCGATGTTGCCCGTGTCCGCCTCGACGTCCACGAACACCGGTGTCGCCCCGCAGTGGAGGACGACGTTCGAGGTCGCGATGAACGTCATCGCGGGGACGATCACCTCGTCCCCGGGGCCGACGCCGAGCGCGACGAGCGCGAGGTGGAGCGCCGTCGTCGCGCTCGTCATCCCGAGCGCGTGCCCGACGCCGAGCCGCTTCGCGATGCTCTCCTCGAGCTCCTTCGTCTTCGGGCCGGTCGTGAGGAACAGCGTCTCGAGGACGGCCGCGACGGCCGCGGCCTCGCGCGCGCCGAGCTGGTGCCGATAGAAGGGGACGGTGCGGCTCACAGGACCCTCCCGTTGATCGAGAGCTGGTTCACGAGGCGCTCCGCCTCGATGAGGAAGCGGTAGTACGCGACGGTCTTCGTCTTGATGTTGTCGTCCACGGAGCTCTTCATGAGCGCGTCGAGGACCTCCTTCGCGCCCGCCTCCACGGTGATCTTCGGCAAAAGACCGAGGACGCGCTTCGCCTTGCCGAAGTTGACGCGGTAGCTGCGCTTGTCCGGGTCGTCCGGGACGTGCTCGATCTCCGTGTTCGGGACGATGCCCGCGACCATCGAGGCGATCGCCGTGACCTGGTAGGTCTGCTCGTCGAACCCGATGTTGAACGCCTCGCCGTTGACCTTCTCCGCGGGCGCGTTCGCCGCGAGCATGAACGCCTGCGCGACGTCCTTCACGTGGACGAGGGGGCGCCACTGCTTGCCCCCGCCCATCACGAAGATCTTTTTGTCGCGCCAGGCGAAGAGCGTCATCATGTTCACGACCAGGTCGAACCGCATGCGGCGCGACAGCCCGTAGACGGTGGCGTTCCTCATCGTGGTCACGACGAAGTTCGGCGACGCCATCGCGCGGAGCTCGAGGTCGCTCTTCACCTTCATCTTCGCGTAGAGGCTGACCGGGTTGAGCTCGGCCTCCTCGTCCCGCGCGTCACCCGAGCCGGCGGCGCCATAGATGCTGCACGACGACGAGTAGACGAGGCGCGGGACACCGGCGCCGCGCGCGAGCTGCGCGAGGCGAATGGAGCCCGCGTAGTTGATCTCCTCGGTGAGGCGAGGATCGAGATCCGCGCTCGGATCGTTCGACATGCCCGCGAGGTCGAGCACGACGTCGTGGCCGCGGACGACGTCCACGTCGATCGATCGGATGTCCCCGCGCACGAGCCTGAGCTTCGGGTTGCCCTTGTGGATGCCGAACGGCTCCTCGCCGAAATAGAAGCGATCGAAGACGTCCACCTCGTGGCCGGCCGCGAGGAGCTCGTCGACGAGCACCGTGCCGATGTAGCCACCGCCCCCGGTGACCAAGTACTTCATGTTCCAAGCCTCCGTCCGTAAGTGAGCTCGCCCTTGCACAGGCGGAAGCCACCTTTTTCATACATGCGGGCGGCGGCGTAGTTCGTCGCCTGCGTCTTCACGTCCACCTTCGTCGCGTGCTCCGCGAACCACGAGAGCGACGCGCCGAGGAGGCGCTGCCCGCTGCCCTTGCCCTGTCCGTTCGGCGAGACGCCGAAGAGGGCGATGTTCCCGTGCCCGGTCTTCTTGTCGACGGCGCACGTCACGAACGCGGTGGGATCATCGAGCACGAGGATGACGTCCGCGCGGCCCTTGAAGCAGTTCCAGATCCAGCGGCGGTGGAGCTCGTCGGCGCCCGCGTCGTTGAACGCGGGGTCGTGGTAGTAGCGGCTGCCGCGGAAGATCCCGGCGCACTCGGCGACGACGCGCTCCACGTCCTTCTCGGTCGCGGCGCGCGCGCCGTTCCACTTCCCCTTCTCGATGCCCTTGAGGTCGTGATCGAAAATCACGCCGACGTCGAGGAGCATGTAGCCGGCGCGCTCGAGCGCGACGATCTCCGCGTAGTCGGTCGCGCCGACGCGGCGGGAGATGTGCTTGTAGCCAGCGGCCGCGGCCTTCTCGACGGCAGCGGCGTGCAGCGCGACGAGCGCCTCGGGGGTGGGGGCGCTGCAATCGGCGACCCGCGCGACCTCGAAGCCGAAGAGCTCGGTGTCGAAGGGCACGGGCTCGAAGGCGATCGACCCGCCTAAGGTTTGGATTTCAGTTTTCATGCAAGCTCGTTCTCCGGGACCGCCGGTGAAAGCGGGCGGACCCTAGCACACCGTGGTTCCGCCGCGGATAGCGTCAGTTTCGCTGGATTGCGAACCAGAGACACCCGCCCGGCAGCGGCGTCTTGTCGAGGAGCTTCCCGAGTGAATGCTCGAGCCGCACCATCGCTGACAGCGCCATGTTGATCGGGGCCGGCGGAACGTCCAGCTCGCTGTACGGGGCCTCGGCCTCCTTCTTCATCGCGCGCCGCTGGAGCCAGAGCAACGGGACGAGGCTCCGAAAGAAGTAGTTCACCTCGAGCACGTGGCCCGAGGGGACGCGCTCGCAGAGCTCGAGGAGGTTGCCGCGCTCGTAGCGGAGGCGGTGCCCGGAGATCTCGTCGAGCGAACTCCAGAGCGACTGGAGCGCGGGCACGGTTCCGACGACGAGGCCGCCAGGCCGACACGCGGCGAGCGCGTCGGCGAGCGCGCGGAGCGGATCATCGAGGTGCTCGATGACGTCGAACATGCCGACCACGTCGAAGTCTTTGGGCGCGAGGCGATCCCTCATCGTCCCGATGTCGAGGACGTAGAACTTCGCGCGCGGCGCGCGCTGGGCTGCGCGGCGCCCGAGCGCGGCGTGCCCCTCGACGCCGACGACGTCATAGCCGGCGTTCGAGAGATGACGCGAGACGCAGCCTCCGCCGCACCCGAGATCGAGGACGCGCGCGCCGGGGCGAACGCCGAGCGAGCGCAGCCGGTGCTCGATGAAGAGGTTGCGGGTGCGGTTCCAGAAATGACCATCCCCGGCGGCGGCGAGCTTCGTCATCAGCGCCTGGGATCGAAGGTCGTACCGATCGTCGTCCTCCCGAAGAGGCGAGATGATCGTGAGGTTTTCAGGCCCGCTCATGGCGGCACCCTAAAGCACCGAATCGTTCGAATCACGGAGTTCGATCTGCTTGGAGGTGGTCTCGCGCTCGCCCTGACGGCCGCGAATCCCTCGCTTTGCCGATCAGACTCATCATCTCCGGGTACAGCCGGATCCGGAAGAAGACTTCCGGCCGGCCGTACTAGGGTCGTAGCGTGACGCTTGGAGAGCCGCGCGATCTCGCCTAGCGTGCGCCCGTGCCCCCATCCCTTCCGTCCCTCGCGCCTGTCCAACGGCAGTCCAGGGCCCATGTGTAGCTCGTCGCGGCGCGTGTCGCCGGGCTGAGAAGGTCCAGCAGACGGAGATGTCGACGCGTCCCTCCGATCCTTCGATCGGCGCTTCCGAGGACACCCCGCCGTCGGGCGATCCACCCCCGCCTCCGCCGAACGGCGTCGAGCCGGAGCCACCCGCCGACGAGCCGGCGCCCGTCGATCCACCCGCCGTAGACCCCAGAGCTCCGGCCGTCGATCCGCCGGCCCGGCCGCGGGGATCGCTCGCGCGCCGCGCGATCGCTGGGCTCCGCGCCCGCCTGCCGAGCCCGCGAACCGCCGCCAAGTCGACCTTCTTCTGGATCTTCTTCCTCGCGATCCCGTTCGCGATGTTCGTGTGGATGATCCCGTTCTTCGGCCCGAAGATGCTCGGGAACGACTATCCGATCTGGTCGCCGAACGCGCAGCTGGATCTCATGTGGTCCGTCCACCATCAGACGTTCCCGCTTTACATACCGGGGTTCGCGGTGGGCCACTCGCAAGCCGCGCTGACGCTCGGCCAGCTGTTCCACCCTACGGCGTGGATCGCGATGAGCATGCCCGGCTATTGGGACGGCAAGGCGCACGACTGGAACACGGCGCTCCACCTCCTGTCGCTCGGCATCGCGCACGCGCTCGTCTACAAGCTCTGCAGGCGCCTCTCGCTGTCGCGGTTCGTGTCGTTCTCCGCGACTTTCCCGGCGATCTACAACCTGCGCATGCTGGACGCGCTCCGGTACAACTCGTCGATCGACGCGTACACCGGGATGATCATGCTCTCGGCCGCCTGTGGCTTCGCCTACCTCGACGGCCTGACCCTCCAATCGTCGCCGGGGGCCGCCCGGGCACCGCTGCTGAAGTCCCGCGCGTTCATCGCCATCACCTCCTATCTGCTCATCGTGAGCAGCAACCCTCAATGGGCGTACATCGGCGCGGTCGCCGCGGGGTGCTTCGCGGTGGGGTTCCCGTGGATCGCCCGCGCGCTCTGGAAGGACGCGCCCCGGCCCTCGCTCGCGGGGATATGGGGGTACCTGAAGAGCCTCGCCATCGGCATCGGATCGGGGGTCGCGCTCGCGACGCCCTACTTGCTGACGTTCTATTTCGAGGTCCTCAAGACCAACCACTATCGCGCAGAGAGCACGTACATGTGGACGCTGTCGTACGGCGACACGTATCCCGGCGTGCTCGCGAACTTCCTGATGCCGTTCCACGCGGACACCCATGGCGCGTTCGGCGGGTCGGCGTTCGTGCTCACCGCGGCGGTCTTCCCGCTCGCGATCCTCGCGGGCACGAGGCCGCCGAAGGTCCTCTGGTACCTCTGGGGGCTCCTGCTCGTGGCGTTCATGTTCGCGACCGGGGACCGGGGGACCGACGAGGGCGCCGTCCACCACTGGGTGGTGACCCACGTGCCTGGGTTCGCGGTGTTCCGCGTGCCGGGGCGCATCGTCATGATGATCCCGGCGCTCGCGTGGCCCATCTGGGCATGGCTCCTCTCACCTCCGAACCGGCGGGCGCTGCTCGCGGTGGCGATTGGCGGGTTGATGGTGTGGGGCGCGAAGTGGCTGTGGCTCGCGACCGGCGTGCCCCCGGGCGAATACACGTCGCCGAACGCGATCCTCAAGGCGAAGTTCCCGAAGACCCTCGACAAGAACGTCCTCTATTCGGCTGGGCTCACCTTCCTGCTCCTCGCGATCGGAGGCGCCTACAAGCGCGCTGCGCGCTTCGTCCTGCCGGTCGGCATGGTGTTCGTCATCCTCTCCACGTGGCTGTGCCTCAAGTACGGCACGTGGGTGCAGAAGCCCGTGCCGTCCCGCACGGACAAGGAGATGACGGACTTTCGAAAGACCTCGGCAAGCGCCCGAGACACCGCCGGCGAGGGCATGGAGGTGCGAGGCGTCACCGAGTACACGAAGCGAAAGATCCCGACGGCCCGGCCGATCGGCAGCATTCTTCACAAAGCGAAGCTGCTCGAGGACGAGGCGGCGCTGTGGACCGCGCTCACGAAGGCTCGCGAAACCACGCTCTTCTTGGACAAGCCGCTCGCCGAGCCGGGGCCGGACACCGCGGGCCGGACGGACGAGGTCAAGCTCGTCTACAACACCTCCAATCGCTTCGACTTCGACGTGTTCGCGGCGAAGGATGGGTACTTCCTCCTCGGCGTCCCCTACATCGAGGGCTTCGAGGCGCGCGTGGATGGCGTGAAGGTGCCGATCGCGACCGCGAACATGATCTACCCGGCGATCTTCGTGTCCGCGGGAGCTCACCGCGTGGAATTCAAGTTCGTCTCCAAGCCGTTCTTCGCCGGGCTCGCGATCGCGTTCCTCACGGTCTGGGCGTGGATCGTGGTCGGCGTGCGCAGGCGCTTGAGATCCTCCTGGCTATGGCGCGGCCTGATCCTGGTCGCGCTGCTCGCCTCTGCCGCAGGCGTCTACTTCGGCTTCAAGAGCTGGATCTACGGCGGTCCTTCCTTCGGCACGCAGTTCACGTGGCAGAAGGTCCCCTAGAGCACCGAGCAGGTTGAAACGCCGACGTATGCGCCCGCAGTGATCAGCTCGGGCGCGTCGCGTAGGTGAGGAGTCGGAAGCCTCGGTTCACCGGCCAAGCCACGGCCTCGATCAACGTGAGCGCGAGGAGGTTCACCGCTGAGACGCGCTGCCCGGGGCGCCGCGGATCGTAGGAGAGGACCCGCTGCTTGCCGACCTCGAAGCCGGCCTTCGTCGCCGCGAGCGGGAGCGAGCGATGATCGAAGAAGCAGACGTGGTTCTGGCCGAAGATCTCGTAGATCGGCCCGCGCGCGCCCAGCTTGTGCATCACGCTCGCGACGCCGACGATCGCCGAGCTGTGGTTCGGCGTGTAGATCACCGCCGTGCCGCCGGGGCGGAGCGCTCGGTGCGCGGCGCGCAGCATCGCGACCGGATCCGGGACGTGCTCGATGATGTCCATCATCGTCACCACGTCGAAGACGCCCTCCGTTTCGAGATCTTCGGCGGCGACCTTCGTCACGTTGAGGCCGCGCGCCTTCGCCCGCTCGACGTTCCCCTCGCTGAGATCGATCCCCTCGGCGACGAAGCCGAGCTTGCCGGCCTCTTCCACGAGCGTGCCGTACCCAGCGCCGATGTCGAGCAGACGACCGCCGGGCGCGCGCGAGGTCAGTGGAGACAACACGTCTCGAAAGAGGCGCCGCGTGCGATCTCCGGCGAAGTACTCGTTGCCGCTCTCGTCCTGTCCGTAGTCGCCCTGGTAGGCCTCGGCGATCTTCTCGGGGCGCTCGATCAGCTTGAAGCACATCGCGCACTCACGGCACCGTGCGATGCGGCCCTGCACGTCGTGCGGTCCGCGCGCTGGGCCGAGATCGTAGAGGAGCTCTGGGTTCGTCGACGCGCAGAGGGGGCACGCGTCGCTGATCGGGGAAGAAGAAGCCATCGGTATGGCGCGAAACCCTAGAGCACTGACCGGTTCGAATCACGGTCTTCGTGCGATTTCGCACGATCCGGGCGTGTGGTAGGGTTCCGCCGTTCGTCCGATGACCCTCCCTTTCTTCAGCATCGTCTTGCCCGTCTTCAACGAGGAGGGCGTGATCGAGCAGCTCCACGGCCGGTTGACCGCGGCGCTGCAGGGGATTGGTCGCACGTACGAGGTGATCTTCGTCGACGACGGGAGTCGCGACACGTCCTTCGCGAAGTTGAAGGCGCTCCAGGCCACCGACGTGAACGTCCGAGTCATTCGGTTCTCACGCAACTTCGGACACCACATGGCCATCACGGCCGGGATGGATGCCTCGCGCGGGGAGTGCGTCGTCCTCATGGACAGCGATCTCCAGGACCAGCCCGAGGAGATCCCGAAGCTGCTCGCGAAGTTCGACGAAGGCTTCGACGTGGTGTTCGGCATCCGGACCGGAAAGAAGCACGGCCTCTTCAAGCGCATGGGGAGCTGGGGGTTCGTGAAGGTGATGAACGCGATCGTCGGGGACGGCGGATCCATCAACACGCACATCTTCCGGCTCATCCGCCGCAACGTCGTTGACGTCGTGAACAGCTGCCGCGAGCACTCGCGGTTCATCGTCGGCCTCGTCAGCTGGGCGGGCTTCGATCAGATCGGTGTGCCGGTCGAGCACGGCAAGCGCTACGCGGGCGAGACCAAATACAGGTTCTTCGGGATGGTACGCCTCGCGCTCACCTCGATGACGAACTTCTCCCAGGTCCCCTTGCAGCTCGCGAGCTGGATGGGGTTCGGGGCGTCACTCGTCAGCGTCGTGTTCGCCATTTGGATCATCGTGCGGAAGTTCGTCTACAACACTGCCGCCGCGGGCTGGACCTCCACGATGGTCGTCATCGTCTTCATCGGCGGTGTGCAGCTCCTCTGCATCGGCATCCTCGGCGAGTACCTTGGGCGCCTGTTCTCCGGCGTGCAGAACAGGCCCCTCTACGTGGTCGCGAAGAAGCTCGGATTCGAGTCTCCGCCCGAAGAGACCAAAGGTCCGTGACGGATTTCAGTTCAGGGGCGCTGCGTACTCGACGTTGAGGTTCGCGGCTCCTGCGAAACCCCCGTGGCCCGATGTGGCCTCGAGCCGGACGTGGGTCGCCAGCGCTCCGTCGAGCTCCACGATCTTCTCGCCGCTGTCGTCGGCCCAGGTGCCGGTCTTCGCGAGCGTGAACGCCACGCCGTCGGTGCTCGTGTAGACATTGTAACCCGTGATGGTCCCGTCCTCGGTCGCTCCGTTCGGCGGCAAGTAGCGCAGCCGCGTCACGGGGAGCGGGGGCCCGGACCCGGGCAGGAGCGCGTACGTGATCGACTGGGGGAGCGGATCCCCGATCTCCGAACGCCATGCCGTCGAGACGTCTCCATCGATCGCCGCTGCCGCCGATGCGTCCAGCGCCTCGCTCGTCGCGGTCGCGGATCGATCGACGTGCGGCACGGTACGCGCGTCTCGGATGCTCGCCTTGATGCCTTGCATGATGGCGAGCTGCTCCGGCGCGAACGCGCCGTTGCGATGAATCGCCATGTCGAGCGTGACGACGCCGCCGCGCTCGTTCACGTCCACGATGTAATTCTTGGCGACGATTGGATGGAGCGGGTCGCGGATCTGCTGGTCCGGATCGAGCGGCGCCACCTCTGGACTCCCCCAATACGCGCCGAGGAACGTGAGTCCGTGCCACTGTGCGTGCTGGCTCGTCCAGCGACTGTTTGGGTACGGATAGGAGCTCGCCGGAGGGAGGAGGTTGAGCTCGCCAGCAGTGTAGTCCTCGGGCAGGAACCTCGGCTGAGTCTCGATGTCGGAGTCCGGAAAAGGGTCGAACGAGACGAGGGCCTTCGCGTTGCCGTGCCGAGCGGCCTTCGCGAAAGCGATCGCGTAGGTCTCGTCGAAGCCGACCCACGCGTACGCCCCATCGAACCACCAGCCAGCGACGTCTTCGCGGTAGCGATCCGACCATTCCTGTACGGCGCTCGACCATCGACAGCGGACGAGTGGGGTGAGAAGATAGTTGAACTCGTCGCTCGACAGGACGCTCGAGCCGAGCGCATTCGCCGCGGCAGTGTCCGCCGAGGGCGCCGCAGCTGCGGCGTAGAGCATGAGCTTGATGCCTCGCGTCTTCAGCGCGCGCGCGACGTCCGCGGGCAGGTCTCGCTTGGACGTTCGGCCGGGACCGACATACGCGTCATAGGTCGCGTTCGGCGCGCAGAGGAAGCCGCTGTCCTGTCCCGTCGTGAGGATGACGTAGCCCGCGCCCGTGGAGGCCACCTGCTCGGCGAAGGACTCTGCGTCGAAGGCGTCGACGCTCGCGTTCCAGTCGTCGGCGCCGTCCGCCGTGATGTCGTTCATGCCGGGGAGGAAATGGACGAACACGCCATAGCCGGCTTGCCACAACCAATCGGTGTTCGGGCTGAAAGCACCATCCACCGAGGGCGATTCGCTGTCCTCCTTGCAGAGCGGCGCGTCGGGGGGCGCGGCCGGCAGGGGGGCGATGACCTCGTCCCCGCTGCACGCAACGAGGGCCCCCGCGGCGATGAGGGGCGCGCTGGAGAGCGCGATGAGCCAGGACCTTCTACCGCGCCGACGCACGGCGCCCACTCGTGACATGCATACCTCCGAAGAAAGCCAAGGTAAGTAGGGTACAAGCCGCGGAGGGAGCGCGCAACGTGCCGCGGGCGCACGCCGGACGGACCTCGCGGCGCTCCAACGGGATGGAATCGACACGAGGCTCTTGCGGCGGGTTGGGCTCCACGCAGCGCGCCTTGGGCGGTTGGTGCGGCAGCGTCCAGAGCGGACAATCGTACGAGGAAGTGAGCCCCGTGCGGAGCGGCTCCCTCATGGAGGCGATCGCCCCGATTGCGTCTCCGTTCTCGTCCAACGCGACGGCGTAGGACCTCGCCTCGCCGCCGGTCGAGACGCCCCGGCACTCGATCTCTCCGACGAACACGCCGTCCGTCCTCGGAGGGTCAGGGATTGCCACTTCGTCGCACCGAACGGCTCGTAGCGAACGACGACCTTCGCCGCGAGCGGACGCATTCTGACAGACAGTGGTGGTGAAGCTCCGATGGGGGATCGGCGTTCGAGCGGCCGAGCGCGATTCCGTAGCGCGGTCGCTCCGAGCGCGCCGAGGATCACGTCCCGAAGTGAAAGAAGCGAAGGTTGGGTCCCCCGGGGGAGCCGGAACGCTCCTGCTGTAGCGTTCGTGTCCCCGCCGATCTGTGACGTGCGGAGTTTTTCGCGCGCGTCCTCTCGGGGTATAGGTCGGGCATGAAGCTCGATCTGCGCGGGACGTATACGGCGCTCGTCACGCCTTTCACGAAGGACGGCTCGAACGTGGACTTCGCGGCGCTCGACAAGCTCGTCGACGCGCAGCTCGCGGGCGGGGTCACTGGCCTGGTTCCGTGCGGAACCACCGGGGAGTCGCCGACGCTCGACGACGGCGAGCAGGTCGAGGTGATCCGGCGCGTCGTCGCGCGGGCGAAGGGGAAGGCGCCCGTCCTCGCGGGGACGGGGAGCTTCTCGACGAAGAAGACGGTCGCCGCGTCGAAGGCCGCCGTCGAAGCGGGCGCGGACGGCGTGATGGTCGTCATGCCGTACTACAACAAGCCGTCGCAGGAGGGCATGCGGCGCCACGTCCTCGAGGTCGCCGCCGCGGTGAGCATGCCGATCGTCCTCTACAACATCCCTGGGCGCTCCGTGGTGGACCTCGCGGCGGAAACCACCGAGAAGATCTGCGCGGAGGCGGCGACCGTGGTCGGAATGAAGGAGGCGACGGGGAACGTGCTCCGCTGTCAGGAGCTCGTGCGGCGCCTGGGGGATCGCATGACCGTCCTCTCCGGGGACGACGCGCTCACGCTGCCGATGATGGCGGTCGGGGCGATGGGCGTCATCAGCGTGACGAGCAACGTGCGGCCGCGCGAGACGAGCCGCGTGACGACGCTCTTCTTCGAGGGGAACCTCGCCGAGGCGCGCAAGCAGCACCTCGCCCTCCTCGAGCTCCACGCGCTCATGTTCGTCGAGCCGAACCCCGCGCCGGCGAAGGCCGCGCTCGCGCTCGCCGGCGCGATGGAGAGGACCGTGCGCGGTCCGCTCGCGCCGTGCTCCGCGGAGCTCGAGGCGAAGGTCGCCGCCGCGATCGCGAAGCTCACCGAAGGGCGCGCGTGACACGCGTCGCCGTCGCGGGCGCGGCCGGTCGGATGGGGCAGGCCGTGATCCGGCTGCTCGCCGAGTCGGGCATGCAGCTCGTCGGCGCGATCGAGCACGGCAAGTCCGCGGCGATCGGGAAGGACGCGGGCGAGGCTGCGTCGATCGGGACCGCGGGCGTCGAGATCTCGCCGGATCTCGGCTCCGGGCTGCTCGGCGCGGACTGCGTGATCGACTTCAGCCACGCGTCGAGCTTCACCTCGATCCTGAGCGCAGCGGCGAACGCGAAGGTCCCGCTCGTGAGCGGGACGACGGGGCTCGACGACAAAGCGCTCGCGGCGATCGACGAGGCCGCGAAGAAGATCCCCGTGCTCTGGTCGCCGAACATGAGCCTCGGCGTCGTCGTCCTCGCGGAGCTCGTGCGCGAGGCCGTTCGAAAGCTCGGCCCGTCGTTCGACGTGGAGATCGTCGAGGTGCACCACCGCAAGAAGGCAGACGCGCCGAGCGGCACCGCGAAGCGCCTGTTCGAGGCCGCTCGTGAGGGCCGCGAGGGGCTGCGTGCGATCGCGGGGCGGGACGGAATGCCCGGCGCGCGCACCGACGACGAGGCAGCGATCCTCGCGGTCCGCGGCGGCGACGTGATCGGCGATCACACCGTCCACTTGCTGGGTCACGGCGAGCGCCTCGAGCTCACGCACCGCGCGACGAACCGCGAGCTCTTCGCGCGCGGCGCGATCGCCGCGGCGCGGGTCATCGCCAAGAAGGCGCCGGGGCGGTACACGATGTCCGACGTCGTGAAGGGGCTTTGACGTGGGCCGGAGGGCGGGCCTAGCGGGGGCCGTGGTCGCGCTCGCGGGCTGTGTCACCGCGCCGCCTCCGCCTCCGCCCAACGCGCCGACGGCCACCCGCGCGAGCGCTCGCGTCCCCGTTCACCTCGTGTGGGAGAACGCGATGAGCGAGAGCTTCCGGGCCGAGGCGATCCCCGTCACCTTGGACGGAGGCACGATGGTGAACCTCAAGAAGGAGCGCACGGACGGCGCCGATCCGCTCGATGGGAAGACGTTCGAGCTCTGGAGCGATCGCGTGTACGACATCCCCCACGTGCTCCGCGCCAAGGTCGTTTGCCGCGGACACGGCTACGGGGTGTTCGCGTACATGAGCGGCTACACGTTCCCCGTCGACGCGGACTACACCGTGTTCCCGAAGGCGCCGGCGACGGAGGTGCGGATGATCGGCTACGAGAGGGGCGGAGCGACGACGCCCGTCGAGGAGCGGCCCGCGCTCCGGTTCGTCGTCCGCGTCCTCGAAGGAGAGCCATGACCGAGAAGAAGCGCTGCGCTTGGGCCGGGTCCGATCCGACGTACGTCGCGTACCACGACACGGAGTGGGGCGTCCCCGTCACCGACGATCGCGTGCTCTTCGAGTTCCTCGTGCTGGAGGGCGCGCAGGCGGGCCTCAGTTGGATCACGATCCTCCGGAAGCGCGCCGCGTACCGGAGAGCGTTCGCCAAGTTCGACCCGAAGAAGGTCGCGAAGTTCGACGAGGCGAAGATCGAGGCGCTCCTCGAGGACCCGGGGATCGTGCGCAACCGGCTCAAGATCGCGTCCGCCGTGAAGAACGCGAAGGCGTTCCTCGCGGTGCAGAAGGAGTTCGGGAGCTTCTCCGCGTACCAGTGGCAGTTCGTCGGCGGGAGGCCCACGCAGTCGAAGCGCCGAGGGATGAAGGACATCCCGGCTCGCACCGAAGTGTCCGACGCGCTCAGCAAGGACCTGAAGAAGCGCGGCTTCGGCTTCGTCGGATCCACGATCGTCTACGCGCACATGCAGGCGGTCGGCATGGTGAACGATCACGTCGTCGATTGCTTCCGTCGCGCCGCGTGCGCGAAGCTCCGCCCGAACGTCGACTGAGTTGGCGCGATCCTGCGCGCGACTGGCGCGCTCCAACGACCCGTTTGGTGCAGGGTTCGCGCATGAAGACAATCTGCCTCGCCGCGCTCGCGCTCGGCGCATGCTTCTTCTCGGGCTGCGCGCGGCCGACGAACGTCGCGGTCCGCACACTGGCGTGCCCGGCCGACTCCATCGAGTACAACACGGGCACGAACCCCGTCGTGTCCACAGGCTGCGGGCGACTGGACGTGATCTACCACATCGGCAACGACGAATGGGCGTCGCTCCGCGAACGGGCAGCGTTCGATCTCGGCTGCAGCCCACAGGAGATTGAGGTCGTGCGGATCGATCCGATGACCTTCGGGGTCGTGGGGCGTGGCCAGCGGCTCGTCTACAAGCACGTCTACGGCGTCGGGTTCACGCTCGACTCGGTGACGAACGTCGAGAGCGCCGTCACGAGCCCCGCGCCCTCGACGTGACGTCCGGGCGGGCGTCGCGGCGCGCCGCTCGACGCCTCGCGCCGCGTTCGGTACCCTCGTGCTGGGCCTGGAAGGAGCCCGGTCGAGGCACCGATGAACCACTCCGCGCGCTCGGTGCTGAAGCCGGGCGACATGGTCGCTGACAAGTATCGGGTCGAGCGCGTGCTGGGTGCGGGCGCGATGGGCGTCGTCGTCGCGGCCATGCACGTCGACCTGCGCGAGCGGCGCGCCCTGAAGGTGATGAACCCCGAGATGGTGGCCGACGCCGACGCGGTGGAGCGCTTCCTTCGCGAGGCTCGGGCGGTCTCGGTGCTGCGCACACCGTTCGTCGCGCGCGTGTTCGACACCGGTCGGCTCGCGTCCGGCGTGCCGTACACCGTGATGGAGTACCTCGAAGGCAAGGATCTGAAGGCCGTCCTCGCCGAGCGCGAGAGGCTCCCCCTCGAGGAGGCGTGCCACTACTTCCTCCAGATTTGTCAGGCCGTGGGGGACGCCCACGCGCTCGGCATCGTCCACCGCGACCTGAAGCCGGCGAACGTCATGCTCACGCGCGGCGCCGACGGAGCTCCGATGGTGAAGGTGCTCGACTTCGGCATCGCGAAGTTCCTGAAGCAGGGAGACGTCGAGCTCACGGGCACGATGGCGATGCTCGGATCGCCCCTCTACATGTCGCCCGAGCAGATGCGGAGCTCGTCCACGGTGGACGCGCGGACGGACGTCTGGGCGCTCGGCGCGATCCTCTACCGGATGCTCGGTGGCCGGGTGCCGTTCCCGGGGGAGAGCACGCCCGAGATTTGTGCGGCCGTCATCGCCGAGACGCCGACGCCGCTCTCGACGCTCGCTCCGAACGTTCCCCGCCGCGTCGAGGCGGTCGTCATGCGCTGTCTCGAGAAGCCCGCGGACGCGCGCTTCCGGACGGTCGGCGAGCTCGCGAACGCGCTCGCGTCCGCGCTGGCGGAGCCCGCGATCGGAGCCTCGGGCGCGGCGCCCTCTTCCCAACCCGGCTCGGCCTCGAGCGCCCGCGGGAGCCTACCTTCGGAGAGCGCGCTCCACCGCGGCTCGTCGAGCGCGCTCCCCGAAGCGAGCGGTGTCGGCGCCGCGAGCGCGCTCGACGCGACGTCGAAGACGGCCTCCTGGTCGAGCACTGCGCGCGCCGAGAAGCGCCGCGGATCGGGCGCAATCGTCGCGGGCGTCTCACTCGCGCTCGTGCTCGGCGCTGGCGCCGCGGCGTTCGCGCTCACTCGTCCGGCGGAGCCCGCGAACGCGCGCAAAGCGGCCGATCCGGTGCAGCGGGACACCGTCGGCAGTGAGGTGACGGCCGCGCCGACGGCCTCGGCCGCGCCTCCCGAGCCGCGGCCGCCCGACGTCGTCGCGCTGTCGGGGCCCAGCGCGAGCGTCGACACGTCGCCGTCCGCCGCCCCGAGAGCGCCGTCGGCGACGGCGCCGCCGCCCAACCCCGCCGTACCGCCGCCGTATTTCGTGCCGCCGCGAACGCCGGCGGGTGCGGGCACGGACGCCTTCGGCAGGGACCGGAAATGATCGGGCGGCTCGTCTCGCTCGCGCTGATCGGAGGCGCGCTCACCCTCGCGGCAGACGCGCGCGCGCGTCCGAACGACGAGGCGGCGGCTCAGGCGTTGTTCGACGAGGCGCTCGTCCTGATGGACCAGCACCGCTACGCCGAGGCCTGCCCGAAGCTCGAGGCGAGCCAGCGCCTCGATCCCGCGATGGGGACGAAGTATCGCCTCGCCGAGTGCTTCGAGGCGGCCGGACTCACCGGCACGGCGTGGCGCCTCTTCGACGAGGTCTCCGCGGACGCGAAGGCCGCGGGTCGAGCGGATCGCGAGGCGCAGGCGCGGGAGAGAGCGGACGCGCTCGCCCCGCGGGTGCCGTGGCTCCTGCTCCGGGCGCCGTCCGAGCTCGTCGCGCTCGAAGGCGTCGAGGTTCGATGCGACGAAGCCGTGATGGCGATCTCGTCGCTCGGCCAACGCTTGCCGGTCGATCCGGGCGCGCACACGATCGTCGTCAGCGCGACCGGCCGGACCACGCAGCGCAAGATCGTCCGCTCACTCGAGGGCGCGACCGAGACCGTCGACTTGCCGATGCTCGAGGTCGCGCCCGTCGCGCCGATCCGCCCCCAGACGCCTCCGACGGAGCCACCGCCAGCTCCGGTCCCGAGTCCGACGGGCCAACGCGTTGCGGCCGTCCTCGTGGGCAGCGTCGGCGTGATCGGCGTCGGGCTCGGGATCGGCTTCGGATGGTTCGCGAAGACGACGTGGGACGATGCGCTCGCGGGGTGTGAAGGAGGCGCCGTCGACCGGTGTAGCAACGCCGCGATCGCGGACGGGAGGCACGCGAAGGCGTACTCCATCGTCTCGACCATCGGCTTCGTCGTCGGGGGAGCGGGCCTCGTGACCGCACCCATCGTGTGGGCGACGGCGCCCTCGTCCCCGAAGCCGGCGCCAAAGACGACACTCGTACCCGCGGTCGGCCCGCGCGGTGGCGCTCTCTTCGTGGCCGGGGAGTTCTAGATCACCGATCATGTCGAGACGCGGACGTATGCACCCCATTTCGGAGCGATCCACACGGCCTCGTCGCTCCGCTCCTCCGATGACCAGGAGTCGTCCTCTGATGCTCGCTCCTCGGGTGTGCGCCGCCAACTCGAACTCGAGCGCATTCGTTCGGGTTTGCAACAGGTTCGGGGGGCGAGCCGGATGCTGAAGACGCGATGGAGCGCTCGTGTCCCCGTCCTCGTGGCGTCGATCGTCGCGGCCGGAGGTCTCCTCGCCGGATGCAATCTCATCCTCGGGATCGAGGACCTCTCGAACGCGGGCGGCTCGAGCGGGTCGAGCGTCACGGCAGCGTCGTCCTCGGGCACGGCGTGCGGCGATCCCTGCCTGTCGGTGGCGTGGGCCCTGCCCATCGGATCGACCGCGGACGACCACGCGCACGAGCTCGCGGTCGATGCCTCCGGCACTTCGTTCTTCGCGGGTGATGTCACGGCGGCGTCGACCCTCGCCGGCGCTCCGTTCGGACCGGGCGTCTTCGTCGCCGCCGTTCTCCCGACCGGGACGCCCGTCGCCATGGGGCAAGGCGATTGGCCGTTGTCCCTGCCCGGCCGCGATCCACGCGTCGCGCTCAGCCCGGCGGGAGGCTTCATCGCGGCGGACTTCGACTCGTCGATCGTGTTGAACGGGACCACGTACGACGGCCCCGGTGCGTACGTCATCCGCGTCGGCGCCGCGGGTCACATCGTCGACGCGCGCGTCTTCGACGCGACCGCCGCGGGCGCGAGCGTCGACGTGCGTGGCGTGACGGCGATTCCCGACGGCGTGCTGGTCTACGGGCAATTCACCGGATCGGTGAATTTCGGCGTCCTCGGCACCAAGGTGAGCCAGAGCTCGGGCGCCGACGGCTTCGTCGCGGCGCTGACCACGTCGCCGTGGATTCACACGTACACGGGCATGGGCGTCGGCACCACGACGGTGAACGCCGTCGTTCAGGCAAAGAACGGGGACCTCATCCTCACGGGGCGACGGATGGGGGCGACGAGTTTTCCGACGCCGGCGCCCGCGGGCGCAGGGCTGTTCGTCGCCCGCCTCTCCTCCGACGGGAACACCTCGGTCGCGCCGCCTCGCACGCTCGAGACCGGTGGGTATGGGAGGTCCCTGTCGCTCCGCAGTGATGGCGGCGTCATCCTGACCGGTGCGAGCCAGGACAAGTCGCTCCTCTTCCCGCTGCCGAGTGGCTCGAAGACCGTCCCCCCGAAGACCGCCTTCGTCGCGCGCCTCGACCCGACGAACGCGTTCGTCTTCGTGATTCCCGTGCCTGGTGTCGTCGCGGACGAGATCGTCGCGGGCGTCTCCCCGCTCGACAACGTGTTCGTGACCGGGAGCTTTGCCGGCACGCTCTCGTTCGACAACCAAGCCCCGCAGGCCTCGAAGGGGGGCACCGACATGTTCGTCGCGCTCCTCGACGCGAACTCCGGCGGCCATCTCGCGAGCCGCACGTTCGGCGCGGGTCTCGACGATCACGGCGCCGCGCTCGGGCTCTCACCCGGCAGCCTCACGGTCGCTGGATCGTTCACGGGGGACGTCGACTTCGACGGCACCAAGCTCACCTCGATGGGCGCTGGCGACGCGGTCGTCGTTCACTTCGCCGGGCTCGAGAAATACTGAGCGGAGCGCTATGCGCCGCGCTTCGGCGGCGCGATCGCCGCGAGCATCGCGGCGACTTCGTCCTGGCTCGCCCCGGCTCCGCGGAGCTGCTTTGCGAGCTCCATCTCCTCCTTCGTTCGCACGGGCTCCGCCCGCGGTGGCTCCGGCAGGGCGGTGGGCGCTTCCAGCGACGCCGTCCCCTCGTCCCGGAACAGAGAGGGGGACGCGGCCCACGGTTCGCTCGCGAGCCATGGCGCCGGTCTCGAGGGCGCGTCTGCCTTCGGCTCCGCGACCGCGAACGGCGCGACCGGACGCGCACGCACCGCCGCCTCGTCGCGCGAGGTGAGCACGGCGGTCGCTTCGCCAGGCTCGTGTGTGCGGAGATCGATCGTGCCCTCGCCGGGCGCCGTGGGCGGTGCGCCCGGGAGCGGCGCGGTCGACCACGGCGTCGCCTCCGTCGACGCGCGCGCGGGGGGAGGGGAGGCTCCGTTCGCCACGGGGATCTCACCCGAGCGAAAAGGCAGCGCGGGGCGCGCTGGAGTCGCGCTCACGTCGGGCACCGTCGCCTCTCCGGGCACTCCCGCGCCGAGGCTCGGGCCGCGCTCGACGCGCGCGGCGGGCGCGATCTCGCGCGCTCGCTTCAGGATCGCCGACCAATCGATCGTGGCCTCGGGGGGCGCGAGCGCCCCGAGGACGACCAGCGCGCCCGGGGTGGCGAGCGCCTCCTCGGAGACCGGCAACTGCCCTCGCCACGCGAGGTCGAAGCTCGACCGCTCCGCGTCGATCGAGAGCGTGTCGCACACCAGTTCGAACGGCGTGAACACGTCCGGCCGATCCGCGAACACGAGGCGGGCCGAGGCGCGTTCCCGTGGGAGCCGCGTGTCGATCCGGGGCAGGGTGGGATGGACGCCGTCGAGCACGACGCGCTCGTCCCCGAGGAGCGGCTCGATCTGGTTCTCGCGCGCCGCCGATTGGAAGAAGTCCGCGCTCATCGCGTCCGGGATCACGCCCACGGGCGCGTCGAGCGCGCGTCGATCCACGCCTTCGAGCAGCCGCTTGCGCGTCGGCCAGAACGGCGAGACCGCGCCGAACGAGGCTGCGCGCCGAGGATCGTGAGCGTCGACGAGCGACGGTGCCCGTGACCCGACGGGGTTCGCCTCGGTGGCGAGGGCGTTCTCGTAGACGAGATCCCGCGGGCTCATCGCGCCCGCACCCTCCGGCGCGCCGACGAACGTCACCAGTCGATCCAGGACCGCGCGCGGCCCCCGTCCGACGCCGAGCCGGATGGAATGGGGCGACGCCGGGAACGTGACGGGCGGGTGCGCGCGCCCCCGGAGGGTCACGTCACACCGCGCGCGGTAGGGGACCAGATCGCTCGCGAGCTGGATGCTCCGCACCGGGTTGCCGTTGTAAGGCCGATCCTCGTCGATGATCTCCGCGGCGCCGCGCAGCGTGGACGAGCCACCATGGACGAGCGCGAACGACGCCTTCAGAACGACGGTGACGCGCGCGCTGCCGCGGTAGCGCCACGTCACCGCGGCGCCCGCGACCGAGCCCTCGGTCGCGACGCGGATCCAGGTGCTGCGCTTCATCCGAACGCTCCAGACGCCGTCCTTGAGTCTACCATCGCGACGTGGCTCGCACGCCCAACACCACGCCGCGCAGGCGGCCGACCACCGCGCTCGGCGACGCGATCGGTCGCGCGATCCTGGACGCCGCCGAGGCGCTGCTCGCGGAGGGCGGCGTCGAGCGATCGACCACGAACGCCATCGCGGCGCGCGCGGGCGTGAGCATCGGCTCGCTCTACCAGTACTATCCGAGCCGCGAGGCGATCCTCGCCGAGGTCGCGCGGAGGATGGAGGTTCGTACGGCGCGCCTCGTGCTGGAGGCGCTCGAGCGGACGGCCGACGAGCCGCTCGAGGCCGCCGCGAGCGCGGTCGTGGACGTGCTCCTCCGCGGTCACTTCGGAAGCGTTCCGGCCCGCGTCGCGCTCCGCCGCGCGCTGCCGCCCGAGTGGGCTCGCCCCACGAGCGCCGAGGTCGACGCGGAGGTGCGCGGCGCCGTCGCTGCTCGGCTCGCGTCGCGCGCCGACGTGCGAGGCGGGTCGCCCGTCATCGTGTTCGTCGTCGTCCATGCGGTCGAGTCTGTCGTCGAGAGCGCGGTGCTGGACGCGCCCGAGCTCCTCGCGTCCGAGGAGTTCCGCGCCGAGCTCGTGCGCCTCGTCGTGCGCTATTTGGACCGAAGAAGCGACGGCTAGGTGCACTGGACCTCCTCAGGTGAGGCGTGCCTCGGCCGCGGACGGCTGCGGCTCGAAGGGCTTCAGCACGCCGGCGTCCCGCAGTGTCTTCGCGGTGACGAGGAGGGCTCGGCGCTGCTCCGCGTCGCTCGCGTCGAAGTCCGAGGGGAACGCCTGGACGAGCCACCCGAGCCGGCCGAGCGGGGTGACCAGTGAGGGCTCGGCCAGCGCGGGAGGGGGGCCGAACCAGGAGCTGAAGTACGTGATCCAACCGACCGGCGGCGTTCCGCGCGCGGTGTGGATGCGTGGAAAGGACTCCGCGCCGACGACGGCCCAGGCGGGGCGATAGACATTCACCAGACCCACCAATGTCTGTCTGAGCTCCGCGATGGACAGCTCCGCGCGCACCGAGAGGTCGAACCGATTGGGGGCTTGGATCCCGCGTGACACGGTCGCCGCCCCTGCGAGCAGCTCGATGCGCGCCCGGTAGCGGTGCGGCGATCCGAGGTAATAGGTCTGCTTGAAGAACTCGGGCAGGCCGATGCCCAGGCCCTCCCGGTGCGCCCCGGCGCCGAGGCTCCGCACCGCCTCCGTCTCGCTCCCGCAGGGGAGCTTCGTCCTCCCGAGCCTCGCGATCGCGATCCACTTTCCGTCGAGCGGAGGCACCGACCGCAGCCACTCGAGCGACGCGAGGAGCTGGCCGGCGAGCGCGCCGACGCGGTCGGCGCGCGGGCCCCACGCGAGGACCACGCGGTGAGCGGCCGTTCGTCGGCCAGCCTTCGGTGCGGTTGGGGCGTCAGTCATCGCTGCCTCCGTCCACGGGGTCCTTGTCGATGTGCACATGGGTCGCGTAGTCGAACATGTCGGCGTAGGTCCCCGTGGTGCTGAACTTCTTGCCGTCGTCGCCGATCTTGTAGAAGGTGAGTGTCTGCTCCGGCAAGCCGTCTTCGTCGCCCGCCTCCGCGGCGGGGACGGGCGTCTTCCCCTTCAGCATCAGCCCGCACCAGCCGTGCTCGATCAGGACCATTCGCGCGTCCGCCACGGCGAGCGCGGCGTTGTAGAGCGCGAGCATCGCCTTTCGGTGGGTCGCGCCGGAGCCCCACGGGTTCGGCTGCATGTCGACCGCGCCCCCGTGCTGGTGGTTGCTGTTCACGATTTTGCTCCCGGCGGCGAGGTTCCGCCGCGGGTTGCGCCACCCGCTCGACACGGTGATCCCGCTGAGCTCGACGCCGAGATCGGCGGACGTGGACGCGAGCTCCGCGGTCGTCGCCTCGAGGAGGTGCGAGACGGCGGAGTCGAGGATGAGCGTGTAATTGCCGCGGAGCTCCGGGATGGTCGTCTCGACGAGGCGGTTTCTGTACGGGATGTGGAGCTCGAAGCCGCTTCGCCACATCCGCTGATCCAGGAACTCCTGGCGGATGATGTCGCGCTCGTCCTGCGTGATGCGCTCCTTCTTGGTGTATGTCGTCCCCGCGACGACGACGGTCGCCTCGATGTCGTACTCGACGGGCGGGTTCGGAGAGCGCGACGCGCTCGTCGGTCGCTGGGTGTTCGTGACCTCGGGCGTGAACTCGAACTCGCTGCCCGAGCCCGTGCTCGTCTTGATCGTCCCGCTGTGCGTGCCGATCGGCGTGACCTTCCACGTCGCGCTCGCGCCCACGGGGGCCGCGACGCGCACGGAGATGCTGCGCCCTTGTCCGACGAGGAACGGGAGCTGATCGTGCGCGACCCACTCGGTCGTCGTGTAGCAATCGCGATCCGCTGGCTTGTCCTGGGAGGTGTATCGACTCTTGAACTCGAGCCGGACGGGCGCGTCGTCCGCCGCGTCCCCCGTCTCGTCGGATGCGTCGACGGGGACGATGCGCTCGAGCTCCTCGACGATCCGCTGGATGACGCCGGGGTCGTTCGGCAAGTCCGCGTGCTCGACGCCGCTCACCTCGGGGTACGACGCGCCGAACGGCGTGAATGGCGTCGACAAGAGAGACGGATCCGGGGTCGTGCTGACCATGGGCATCGACCCATCGCCAGGGCCCGTCGCGAGGTCGAGCTCCGGCTCCTTCGGGTTTCCCCAGAACGACTTCTCCGGGGTGTAGACGTAGTCGTTCCCCTGCGCCGTCACCTCGCCATATTTCGGCAGATCGACCTGGACTGGCGTGTCCACGTCCGCGCAAGCGATGGAATACGTGACGGGGTGCACATAGACCTTCGACCCCACCAGCACGCGCTGGTCGAAGACCTGCGCGTCGTCCACATAGCCTGCGTGGTCGGAGCGGCCCGTGGTCTGTTCGCCGAAGCCGACATAAACGTCCTTGTAGATTTGCGGGAAGTCCGTCGTACAGTCCGTGAGCGGGACGGGCTCCTCGGAGTCGTTCCCCGGGTCGCGGCTCGCCGGGTACCCGGATTGGGACGTGTCGAACGCGAGCCAGAGGCGCGGCTCGGCGCCGTCCGCGGCGAGCGACTGGCTGGTGAGGAGCTTCGTGGGGAGCAGCTGATAGAAGCCTGGAAAGGACCGCAAGAGGTCCTTCGACTCGGTGTCGTTCAAGCCCATGTACTGGCGGACGAACCAGAGCTGGACGCCGTCGTCCGCGGCGATGATGCCGCGCTTGAGGCGGGCGTACGTGATGGGCGCGCCGAGGAGGGGTGAGCCGATCAGGAACATCGCGCGGACCCACGCTTCCCCGCCCAGCGCTCGGCAGAAATAGCGGGCGACGAGGCCACCTTGTCCGTGCGCGACGAGGATCGCCCGCTCGCCGCCGCACGCTTGGCGCGCCGACTGGACGACAGCCTGGAGGCGCACCGCAGACAGATCGTTGCCGACGCGCCAGTCGTACCCGCAGACATAGACGCACGGCTCGACGCCGAGCGGCTTCAGACGGTTGCCGAGATCTTCACGGAGCGCGAAGCAGAGGTCGTCGTAGTAGTCGGGGACGAGGTGCGAGAAGTTGGTGATCCCCGCGGCGCGATCGGCGTCGGCGTACCCATCGGGCCAGTTCTTCGTGTCGGGCTCGAGGGCGGCCTGGATCTTCGTGAGGCGCGCGGGATCGCCCGCCCACGGCCCGGACGCGTCGCCGAAGCGACCACCCCCCGTGGGGTTCCACACGAGCTCCCCGCTCGAGGGCTCGGCGAGGCGGGTCCCCATCGTGCCGGGCACGACGATGATGGGGACCTTCTTTGCCGCGGGTGAAAGCTGCGTGGTCTGGTCGGGGCTGACGTTCGACGACATGGCCTCTCTCAGTGTCCGTGGACTTCCATGAGCTTCGCGGTGGTCGCGGCGTCGAGCTCACCCGAAGGCTCCAGATCGTGGTCCTCTTGGAAACCGACGATCGCGCGCTTCGTGGTGGGATCGGACGGGTCGCTCCCACCGACCTCGTAGCCGAGGTTCGCGAGCCGCGCGCGCGCGCCCTCTGGGGACGACGCGGGCGGCGCGCTCTTCAACAGCAGATCCCACGTGTGGTGTTTGCCCGTCGGCGGCTCCCCCTCCCACACGAGGAGGTGCGCCTTCGTCGCCGCCTCTGGGATGCTCTCCGAGACGTTCCCTCCGCCGTCCGTGTTGCCCGTGTACCGGACGCCGTCGACGGTCAGCTCGTAAGGGCGGTTCGCGAGCGACTGGAAGCCCGCGTCACTGAGCTTGAGCGACAGTGTCCGCGTCGGCGGTGCTGGGTCCTCCGGAGAGGCGGACGGAGGATCGCCCTCGCGCGCGCCGAGCTTGATCTGAGCGCCTTGCATGTAGGCGTTCGAGCTCACCTCCACGCTCGCGGCCGCGCCGAACAGGCGCGTCGCGCGGCTCGTCACGCGCGCCTCGGCCCCGAGGTCGACGAGCGAGTCGCCGCCCTCCACGGTCACCTCCGAGCGTCCCTTGATCGCGACTGCGTCCGCGGTGATGTCCACGCGATCGGGGGCGATGCGCACCGTGCTCGTCCCGCACTGGAGGGTCAGGCTGTTCGCGGCCGTGAGCACGATGTCCGTGTCGGAGCCGACGGTCCACGAGCCCTTCGCGTGGAGCACGCCGCTCGCGCCCTCCGACGCTCCGACCTGCACCGAGAGCCCGCCCATCGTGGAGATCGCGGCGTCGAGATCGACGCGCACGACCGCCCCGCCGCGGTAGCGCGCGCGCGCGGCCCCTTCGACGTCGACGGATTGGCTGCCGCGGACGCGCTCGTCGCTGTTCCCGCGCACGACGGTGCTCGCGTTGCCTCCCGTGGAGAGCGTTCGGTTCCGCTTCACGAGGTCGTTCTTGTCGCCCTGCACCGTGAGCGACGAGTCACCCTTCACGCTCGAGGCGTGGTCGCCCTCGACGACGAGGCGGCGATCGTGGCCCACCTTGGTCGTGTGGTCGACGCCGACCGTCTCGTCGAGGTGGCTCTGGGCCCGCAACACGATCGACTCCTGGCCCGCGGTGTCGTCGAACGAGAGCTCGTTTCCCCCGTCGCTCCGGGGCGTCGACCGGGTGCGGATACCGCTCTTCGCCTTGTTCGCGGGGAGCGCGAACGGCGGCGGGTGTTCGGCGTTGTAGACGCTGCCGATCACCATCGGCCGATCCACGTCGCCAGCCAGGAACACGACCATGACCTCCATTCCGACGCGAGGGATGAACTGGAACCCCCACCCCGCGCCGGCCCAAGGCTGCATCACCCGCACCCAGCACGAGGAGTCGAGCCCGGGCTTCGCCTCGCGATCCCAATGGAAGCGAAGGCGGATCCGGCCCTGGTCGTCGGTGTGGATCTCCTCGCCCGGCGGCCCGACCACGGTCGCGGTCTCCATCACCTGTTGGGTTCGCGGCTTGGGTGCACGTGGCCGGAACGGAGCGCTCGCGGGCACGCACGCGAAGCGGTTCTGGTAGACGGGCTCGTGCGCCGCCGCGCCCTCCGCGGCGATGTGCGCGCGCGGGTTCCGCCCTTCGTGCTCCACCTCGATGAGCGTCATGCCGGCGCCGTCGGGGACGAACCCCGCGCCGTCGATGCGGACCCCGAAGCCCGGTGCGAGCGCGGGGTGCGCGCTCTCTCCTCGGCCGATCCAGAGCTTGCGCCGGTGCTGCTCGAGCCGGATGTGCGCTCGCCCCGCGCCGTCGAGATCGAGCTCGCCGAAGTCGTGGTGGTACTGCTCGAGGAGCTCGCTCGGGCCCCCATCCTCGCTCTTCAGGTCGAACGAAGGGCGGCTGAAGTCGAACCCGCGCAGCAGCGTCGCGCCGGGGCGAACCCTCCGCGCGTACCGGAAGTGACTGACGTCGCGGTCGTCGCGATCCGCCATGCCTTGCCGCTCGGCGACGCGGAACGTCTGAACGTCCTCGAGTGGCTTGCACGCGGACGCCGCGTCGCCGAGGACGAAGATCTCCCGCGCTTGCTCGCCCTCGGGCTGATCGAACCAATAGAAGATCCCGTCCTCGGCGAGGAGGCGCTCGACGAACGCGAGGTCGGTCTCTTGGTGCTGGACGCAGTAGGCGCGCGGCTTCGCCCCGCTCCCGCTGCTCGTCCGGAGCGTGATGCCGGCGGCGCTCGTGATCGCGGCCACGATCTGGACCGTGGTCTGGTCCTGAAAGATGCGGCTGTTGCGCTTCTCTCCGAGCAACCGCAGGGTCGGCACGATCTCGAGGCGGTAGAACCTGCCGTCATCCGCCTCGCGCGCGCGCGCGTCCGCCTCCATTCTCCGCACGACGCCGTGCACCCACCGCTCTCGCGCGCCACCGAACCGGAGGTGCGCCGCTTGTCCTACGAACCCGGCCTCGATCGCCTCGGCGTCGAGCGGCGGGCCGAGCGCCACCACCTCGAACTTGAATGGCTTCGAGAGCCGCTCTCGACCGCGGAGCGAGTGCACGACGAGTGGATGAGGCGCGTCCTCGATCTTCAGTTCGAAGGTCGGAGCGTCGCCGCGCGTGGGAGCCGCCATGTGATCGGGAGGATAAGCGCCCCCCGAGGCCCCCGACACTCGCCGATCGCGTGGTCAAATGTGAATGAATATCAATGGCTTGCGTTTGCTTGTCGGAAGTTCGCTCGCGCGCCGTACGAACCCTTGCTCGAAGCTTCGGTCTTCGCGAGGTCCGCGCGCGGCCGACCGTGAAGGCCGCGCGCGTCAGCTCGGCCGGCTACTCCGGGAGGATCGCCGACAGCATCGGCGCGCGCTCGTAGCGAAAGCCGAGGCCCGCGCGGATGACCGGGTCTTCCGCGGTGAGCGCGGCGGCTTCTTCGTCGGAATCGACCGAGAGGACACACAGCCCCCAGGCTCCTTCGCCGGCGGAGACGGGGCCCGCGACGATCACCTTCCCCTCGGCGGCTCGGGCGCGCAGATACGCCGCGTGCTCGCCCATCGCCTTGGCCTCCTCGGGCGTCATGTCGACGGGGAACGTGGTGCGTGGCGGGACCAACCTGCTGAACACGTAGCGCTTCGGCGGCGCGGGCAGGTGCGCCTTCGCCCAGCCGAGGACGCGCTCCCAGCCCTCGCCGTGCATGCGGCACGAGTCGTGACGATCGTCGAAGCCCTCGTGGCGGAGGGTGACGCGGGTGCCGCCGTCGATCGGGTCGAGCGTGTACGTCACCTTGGTGGTGTTCCCGCCGTCCCACGCGGCGCGCCACGTCCACACGAGGCGGCGTGGCGCGTCGACCTCGAGCACCTCGCCCTCGACGGAGAAGGGCGATCCATCGGAGCCGACGCCGCTGCCCCGCCACGGCGCACCCGGCTCGAGCTTCATCGTCCACTCGGTCGTCCGATACATGTCCGCGGAGCCCCACCACTTCACGACGTCCTCCGCGCTCGTGAGCGCGGTGAACACCCGCTCGGGCGGGGCAGCGATCTCCACGGTCGCGAGGATGGTCCCGCTCGAAACGTCGGCGACGGCGCGTGCTCGGCTCAAGTTCTTGGGCATGGTCATGTTCCTTCCAGGTAACGCTTCAAGGCGTCGAGGTGGTTCGTCCAAAACGCGCGGTAGCCCTCGACCCAGCTCGACACGTGCGCGAGCGGCTGGGGCCGAAGGCTGTAGAGGCGCTCGCGCCCCGCGCGCTGCTCGTCCACGAGGCGCGCCCGCTTCAGCACGGAAAGATGCTTGGAAATGGCTGGCCGGCTCGAGTCGAAGTCGGCCGCGAGGACGTTCACGGCGGCGGGTCCCGCCCGCAGCCGATCGAGGAGCGCCCGCCGCGTCGGATCGGCGATGGCGCGGAACACGTCGTCGTGGGCGAGGGCGCGGCTCATCGAGCGACAATGCGTAGCTGATTGGTTACCGTTTGGCAAGTCGTTCGCGCGCTCGCCAGACGTGTCGCGGACCACCGTCGTGTCCGCCGTCGTCGCGGCGGACGCGAGGTGGTAGACGTCGCCCGGACCGAGCGCGAGGCCGACGTGGCTCACGATCTCGTCCGCTGGGAGGATCGCTCTGATGGAGACGCTGACCGGTCGTTGCCACTGCGGCGCGCTGACCCTGGAGCTCGCGGCAGCAAAGTCTCCCTCCGAGCTCCCGGTGCGCATTTGCGGCTGCTCGTTCTGCGCGCGCCACCGGCCGCGCTACACGAGTGATCCGGGCGGCCACGTGACGATCTTCGCCGCCTCCGACGCCGAGCTCGGGCGCTATCGATTCGGCCTCCGGCTCGCGGACTTCCTGATCTGTCGGACGTGCGGCGTGTTCGTCGCGGCCTACGAGCCCGGCGACGTCGCGCGCGCCGTCGTGAACCTCGACGTGCTCGAGCGCGCGCGCGAGCTCACGGCCGAGCCGACCGCCTTCACGGCGTACGACGCCGAGGACGAGCCCGCGCGGAGGGCCCGCCGCGCGCGCGCGTGGACGCCGGCGACGCTCACCGTCGCGCGCGCGCGGTGACTTCGGGGCTCAATAGACCCCGAGGTACGGCGAGGCCGTCGAGGTGTGAAGCGGAAGCCTCGTCGGTGAACCGACCGATCCGCTCGCGTCGATCGGAAAGCGGAGGACGCCATCCGCGCTCGCCAGGAGCACGCGCCGCACGCCGCCGCGCAGCGGATCTCGCCGAGCGTGAACGCGTCGACGTCGTCGAGCAGGACCCTCGGGGCGCCGCCGATGGGATCTCGATCAGCGCGTCTCGCGTGCTCTCGTCGATCGATCCGAAGACAGGCACGAGGACGCGATCGTTGGAGCTCCAAGCGATCGCGAACCCCGGCGGGCGCCCCAGCGCGGGCCCGGCGGTCACGTGGGTGATCGCGAGCGAGTTCGCGTCGACGAGGGCGACGCCCGCGTCGTCGAGCCGTCGGGGTCGAGCCGCCGCCGAACGTCCCCGAGCAGCCTACCGCGAGGCGGGAGCCGTCCGGCGACACGGCGATCCCGAGGCAGCCGCGCAGCCCCTTCAGCGGGACCACGTCCGTGACCGCGTCGGTGGTCGTGTCGATCCGGACGATCACGCTGTCGCCGCTCTTCTTGAAGCCCTCGGCGTAGGTCGGGGCGAGCACGTACGCGGCGTCCCCCGCGAGGACGGTGCGGCCGGGGTGCGGCGTGAAGCCCGTGATGACTGCGCCGACCGGCGTCGCGACGTCGATCGAGGCGGCGATCGCGGGCTCGTCGATCCGCGACGAGGACGTCGCCCCCGCGCTCGAGCGCGCTCTCCGCGTTCGTGTTCACGTCGTAGCGGGGGACGTACGCCTTCGCCTCCGACACCTCGACGTAGTCGTACGGGTTCGTCTTCGGGCCGATCGCGAGCTGCCGAGGGGGCGAAGCGCCCGTCGGATCGAGCCACGTGAGGACGCCCGCGGGCGTGCGGTCGACGAGCACGATCGCGCCCTGATCGCGTCGCCATGGTGGGCGCGACGACGTCGCCCGAGAGGGGGGCCGAGAGACCCGTCGTGGCGGACGCGCTCGAGAGGATCGCGTCCGCGAGGAGCGCGCCGTCGAACCCCAGCACCGCGACGCTCGTCGACTGGTAGTTCGTGCTGAGCGCGTAGAGCGCGTGGCCACACGGACCCTCGGGGACGTCCACCGTGCCGGGCGGCGTGATCGCTCCGCCCTCGCAGGCGCCGAGCATCAGCGAGAGCGGGGCGAGGACGCGCATGCGTCGAAGGGGTCGCGTCACTGCATCACCGTCTCGGTGGAGAGGTAGAACGCGCGGCCGGGGAGGGGATAGCCGACCGCGTCGGTGGTCCGGTCGTCGAGGAGGTTCGCGACGCGCCCGCGCAGCGTGACCGCGCCGCCCGCGAGCTCGAGCGCCGCGTCCGCGTCCCAGAGGAGCTGCGCCGGGAGCACGATGAGGCCTGCGCCATCCCCGGGTCGCGCGCTGCGGTAGACGAACGTCGTCCCGATCGCGGCGCGCTGGAGCGCGCTCCCCTTCGGTCGATCCCAGGCGAGGTGGAGCCCCGCGCTGCCCGCGTACGTCGCGACGAACGGCAGGCGCGCGTCTTCGAGGTGCTCGGCTTCGTCGGAGCCGCGGGCGTCCGTCACCGTGAAGGAGCCGTCGACGCGGACGATCTTCTTGAACGCGAACGCGCCCGTGAACTCACCGCCGAGGACGCGCGCCGAGCCGACGTTGAACGGCCGAAGGATCGCGAAGCTCGTGCGCTTGTAGCTGATGAGATCGCTCGCGAAGCGCGCGAAGAACGTGCCCCCGAGCGCGAGGCCGACCTTGCCGAACTTGCGATCGAGGTTCGCGCCGGCCTCCACGCTCGGACCGCGCTCCGGGAGGAGCTCGGGGTTCCCGAGGACGGTCTCGGACGCGCCGTACGATTCGCCGAGCGTGGGCAGGCGGACGTAGCGCGCGCCGCTCGCGTACACGTCGAACCCTCGCACGGGCTGCCAGCGCACGCCCCCGCGGACCTCCGGCGTGAGGAACGTGAGGTTCGGCGGCTTCTTCGCGTCTGCGTCGGCGAACGCGAAGAGGGACGCCCCGCCGCGCGCCGATCCGATGGAGATCGCGAGGTCGAACGAGAGCTTCCGGCGATCCTCGAACGGGGTGACCTTCGCCGTCGCGAACGCGCGCGAGCTCGATCGGTGGGCGCGGCCGTCGACGGGGCCGTCGGGATCGACCGCGAGCTGATCGAAGATCTGATCGGCGCCCGCGTCGATCGCGGCCCAGCGCCACGGCTCGGCGTGGAAGACGAGCCGGGCGCCGCCCTCGGCCGCGTCCACCACGAGCGCGGGCGTGCCGAACGGGAGCTCGAGCGACGGGTCGCGGAGGAAATACGACGTCACCTTCGCGAAGACCGTGGACTCGAGCGCGCAGGTCTCGTCGTCCGGCTCGGTCCCGCACCGGACCGTCGCGCTGATCGAGCCGAGGTTCCTCCGGGTCGTCGCGCGGCTGTGCAGCGCCGGGACGATCCCGAGGCCCGTCACGCCTTGCTCGCGCGAGAGCGTGTTGAAGACGAACTTCATGCTGCCGCGATCTCCGAGCTCCGCGCGCCCGATGGAGAACACCTCTCCCACCGAGGCGTCCGCGTTGCGGCGCGTCCGCGCGACGTCGTCGCTCGCGTCGAACCGGGTCCCGCGGTCGTCGACGAAGCCGAAGTCGTTCGAGCCGCCCTGATAGCGGAGCGCGATCCCGGCGCGCGCGGCTTCGGTGCCGCCCGCGCCCGCGACGAAGAGCGAGTGCTCCCCGAAGCTCCCGTAGCCGGCGCCGAAGCGGAGCTCGTCGTCGATCGGGAGCCCGGGCACGAGCGAGATCGCGCCGCCGAGGCCGACCGTGCCGAGCTCCACGGGTCCGTTCCCGCGGTAGAGCTCGATGCGCTTCAGCCAAAAGAGCGGCACGAGCGAGAGATCCGCGGCGCCCGAGACCTCGTCGTTGAGCCGGACGCCCCCGAGGTAGACGGGCGTCTCGGCGGTCGACGCCCCGCGGAGCCCGGCGGTCGTCACGTCCGCGCTGCTCCCGGTGCGCGTGAGACGCACGCTCGGGGTCCGCGCGATCACGTCCGCGATGGACGCGCCGGGGGCCTCGAGCTCTTCGCCCTTCAGCACGGAGGACGCGACCGCCTCCTCGGTCGCGCGCGGCGCGAGCGCGCCCTCGACGGTCACGTCGATCCCGTCGTCCGCGAGGCACGGCAGCGCGGTCCACGCGCTCGCGAGAGCGGCCGCCGCGACACGTGCGACGCGCGTCTTCACTCGGCGCTGCAGGTGGAGTGGACGAGCGCGACCGCGTCCAGATCGAACGAAGGAGTATCCCCGACGAGGTCGACCCGATCCGTGATGCGCACGAAGCGCACGCGGGTCACGCCGATGTCCGCGAGGTCGAACGCGTCTCCTCCGGCGACGGCGGGATCGAGCGGATCGAGATCGTTGTCCTCCGGGTTCGCGAGCGTCGGGTGCCAGCCCGCGCACGCGCCCCAGGGCGCCGCGGTGGCGGTGCACGGGAACGCCGTCCACGACGAGCCGTCCTCGCTGACCTCGACGGCGGCGATCTCCGCGAACGGGCTCGCGGGGTCACCCCCCGCGTAGAACGCGTTCTCGAACACGATGAAGTCCGGGCCGGGGCCGTCCTCGATGGTGCGGTCGCCAAATGCAACCGTGATGCGCCCGCCGTTTCCGAGGGAGACGACGTCGAGGGAGCCGTGCTGCTCACCCCCGCCGAGCGGAGGTCCCATCACGACGCCGGGCATGTGCTCCTGCCCGAACCCCGCGCCCTCGCCGTACTGGACGTCGACCACGCTCCCGACGAACGGCGAGCACGGATCGGCGGGCGCCGCGCCGCCGCCCCCGAGCCCGGCCCCGCTCGAGCTCGAGAGGGTCGCGGAGGAGTCGGTCGTGGTCGTCGGGTCGCACGCGGCGAGCGAGGCGACGAGGAACAATGCCCACGATGGAGAAGGCGAGAACCTGGATGCAGCCATCGGTTCCTCCTGGGCGAGCAACGCGCCCTCGAGAAGAACCCACCCCGTCCTCGCCTCGCGGCGTTTCGGGGGAGGGGCCTGGATCCGTTCTCTGACTCGCCCCGCCGAAGGCGGAACTCACAGTGGCGGCTCCGTGCCAGATTCTCACTGGCTTCCCGCGAAGCGCGCCGTACCGAAGAGCGGCGGGCTCCGCCCCGCGTCGGCGCCATTGCCGCGCGAGGTCTCCAAGCCCGCCTGCCTTACACCGAACTATCCGCGCCGTCGACGCGCGATGAAGACCACGGTCCCGCCGATCGCGAGCACACCCCCGATCACCGCGGCGTTCGTGCCGAGCGACGCGCCCGGCGCCTCGCATTTGCACTTCGGGCCGACGTCCGCGCGCGCCTCGAGCGCGGGGAAGAGCGAGACGGGAAGCGCGAGCGCCGCGACGAGAGCGAGCTTCTTCGACATGGATGGAGGTGACCGGAGATCCATGCCTCCGTCAACGGATGCCGGGACGTGCGCTTACACGCGAGCGCGCGACGGCGACCTCGACGATCTCGCGCGTGTTCCGCGGATCGCGCAACGGGTATCGTCACTTCGCCGCGAGCGCGTGCAGCTCCGACCGGAGCTTCAGGTGCGCCGTGCGGCCGTCGTCTTCGCGGCCGCGCGCCGCGGCCGCGGCCGAGGTCGAGATCGCTGGCGTGACCGATCCCGATCCCGCCGTGACGACTCGAGGCTCCGCGCCGCGCGCGCGTCGGTCGACCCGTCGGCGTTGGTTCCGCTGCTCGCCCACCCGTACGGGGCGCTCCGTCGCATCGCGATGAACGCGATCGGCGCGCGCGGTGACGAAGAGGCCTCCTGGATCCGCTGCGCGGTGGCGTCGGGGCAGGCGAGCGCGCTCTCGGATCCCGCCCCGACAGTGCGTGACGCCGCCGCGCGCTCGCTGCCGCAGGAAGAGCGCGCGCGCTGGGCGGCGACCGCCGTCGACGATCCCGACCCGGAGCTGCGCGCGCTCGCAGCGTCCGCGCTCCGTCAGGACGGATCCGACGCCGCGACGACCACGCTGCTACGCCTGTCGCGCGACACGGACGCCGGCGCCCGAAGCGTCGCTGTCGACGCGCTCGAGCTGCGCACCGAGCAGATCACTGCGCTGCTCGCGATGCCGAGCGCCGAGGATCGGATCGCGGCCCTCACGCGGCTCGCAGCCGCCGAGGTGCTCGCCCTCCTGGGCGACACCGACGAGGATTCAGCTCGGGCATTCGCGCGCATCCCGTTCGTCGACGATCTTCCTTTCGGCCATGCGATGCCTCCGTAGGCGCGATGCGGGCACCCGCCCGGACCTACTCGCATCCCCGCGTCGCTGATGGGGCACGTTGCAAGTGACCTTTATCCTTTGATCGGATCAGTCAAGTTGAGGCGCCGCTCCTCGTGCTCGAACTGCACAGAGAGCTCTTTGTCGATCTCTGTGTACTTGCTCAGAATCAACCCCAGGCCAAGCGTCGGATGTCGGATCAGATCTCCGCTGAAGACAAAGAGCTTCTTCCTGTCGCCGTCTTGGATTCCGTGTGGTGGTACAGGCAGCTCGATAGGTCTTGTGTAAGAGAGCTTCTTCTCGACGTTCTCCTTCCAGACTTTGTGCTTGCGGTCGGCCTCCTTCTTTTTGTCGGCCTCTTGCTTCGCGGCGATCTCGCCCAGGGAGCGCCTCGCGAGGCGCTTGATCTGCTCCCAGGAGAGCGCGATGAACGTCGTCCCGGCGCGCATCACGACGCTCTGCAGTGCACCAGACCAGAACATCCCCTGGATCTCTTTGAGCCCGAGATCTTTGGGTTTGATAGAAGAGATCTCCATCGTTGGCCACAAGATCTTCAAGAGATCGTCGGACTCGTTGTCTCCCTGCCAGACGATGATCGCGCGATCTGGACCTCTCGAGATCTGCCTGATCGCGTTGAGCTCTGGGGCGAAGAATCGAAAGCCTCCTTCTTTGGTGATCTGCATCATCCCCGTAGAGGAAGGCATGAGCGCGCGACCCGGCGCATCGCTCCAGCTCTCATTGTGCTCGAGCCCATGTGAGAGGTAGAGATCCTGGAATGCCTCTGGCGCTTGTAGCGGCTTCGCCTCTCGCCCCTCGAGGAGGTAGAACTTCTTGTGCCAGCACAGCAGATGGGAGTTGTCTCCAAATGGCACCACACGAAAGCCCTTGCTGTAATAGTCTGTGCTTGCGGGGACTTGCAGCTCCTCTTGGGTAGAGACCCAACGCGGCTTTGTCCCGATCTTCTTGGGGATCAGCAGCACCTCACCACCGACGATCGCGAGATCGGAGAGATCATCATCGCTCGTGTACAGGAGCTCCATCTGGCCGAGCTGTGGCCGTAGCGTGAGTTTGTAGAGCCCGTATGGGTTCTTGTGCTTGTGTCGCGCGATCGCGAGCACGACATCTCCTTGCAGCTCGGCCCGTGAGAAGAACGTCTCTGGGAGGTGCGTCACCTTCGCAGGAGAGGTCGAGAGATCGACGATATACGTGTTGTCTGGGTTCGCGGCGCTCATGATGAAGATCGGGTCTGACGCGGTCGTGAGTGTCGCAAAATGATATAGCCCCGGGATCTCCGCGATCGTCTGCAGGGAGAGCGCAGGCTTGACCTTCTTCTCCTTGAGCCAGGCTGCGTTCCCGTTCGCGACATTGAGATCGGTGGCCTCCCAGTAGGCCATCTTCTTCTCCTCGGCGACGCGTAGGATCTTCAGCAGCGGCTCGAGCGCGCGTCGCGTGTCCGCGACCACCTCCGCCATCTGACCCTCGACAAACTCTCTCGCGGCCGGGACATCTTGCGGCGCGATGAAGTAGCCGACGGCGTAGTTCCCATCAAAGCCAAGTGTGAGCCTCCCCTTGAGCTCGGGGTGCTCCTCTTCGATCTCTCTCAGGTACGGGGAGAGAGTGTGTGCGCAGAGACGCATCGGGAAGTCCTGTGCTTCTCCGGCTCTGAACCAATACGAGAGCGCGAGGTTTCGGCTGTACTCATGTGGTGTCTCCGCGGAGCACCACATCAGACATAGCTGGAGCAGCAGCCGCGCGCCCTCTTCTGGCTCGCTCTTGATCTTGTTGGGTACATCTTCAAGGAGGCTCGCTCCATCTCGAAAGCTCTTGTCAAAGGGATGCTTCTTCTTGCTTCGGCCAAGGAAGCGCTCTGCAAAAGAATGAAATGATGCAGGATCGATCACATGAAGGGTACAATCAAAGCCCATCGCAGCACCTCGCAGTTCCCGTAAGCTTTCTACACGGTTTCTCCACGGGAGACATCTGTGTCCTCCTTACGCTGTTTCGACCGCCGTGTGCGGTATGAAACAGACAGATACTGAGAGAGGGTTCTCGGCCGAAACGGGTCAGCGGTGCGCCTGCTCGCGCTCGCTCCATTCGTGTACATCGCACTTGAGAACGAGCAGCTCCGGCAGGTCTTCGAGCGTCATGCTCGGTGAACCCCCCGAGCGGGGTGGTCATGAGGTACACGTTCCGCCTCATCAGGTGCGCCGAGCTGTTGAAGCGCGTCACGTCGGTCGCCGCCGCTCGGCGCGCGGCGGTCGGATCAGGAGCCCTCCGATCGCGGCCCCGAGGCGAACCCATCCCGCGCGCGCGCGCCGAACGATCTCTCCATCCCCCGTGATCGAGTAGCCGCTCGCGAGCAGCGGCCAAGAGGTCGCTCGGTCCTCCTCGGCGAAGCGCTCCTCCTCGCGGAGGTCGGGGCCCTCGATCGGGCGCACGTGGTACAATGGGCCGAGGTACTCGCCGGTCAGGCGGGCGTGAACGGAATATCTATCGGGATATCCCGTCGGCAGGGCGGCCGCGATTCGATCCCTCGTCACGCCCAAGCGGGACGGAGGCCAGTGCCCGGAGCGAACCAACGCGCGCCGGGCGAAGCCGGGGCCCACGAGCTCGGCGGCGACGCGAAGCGAGCCGACGTCGCCCAGGCGGGCGAGCGCGCGCTCGAGCGTCGGCGCCAGATCTCCGTGGTGCGACTCGCGGCTGAGCGCCCACCAGTCGACGAGCCGGCCCCGGCCGCGGGCTCGGTTGGGTAGGTCCGCAGGGCGAAGGGCGCGGAGCGCCTGACCGAGCGGCGACCGCGCAGGGATCGAGGGCGCGAGCCGCTGCACGTGCGCCCGGTACTCGTGGAGGGTCCGCGGGCGCGCGACGCCGTCCCACTCCACCCGATCCAGTTCGCGCGCCGGCACCTCGTGGGGGTGCCCGAGGACCCGTCCACCCTTGAGTACGACCTCGCACTCGGGTGGGCCGTAGCGAAGGTACTGCAGCTCCATCGGCGGCGAGCCCTCCATCGCGAGGAGCCAGTCTCCGTCGGTGAAGCCGTCGGGGAAGCCGAGGTGCTGGTAGAGCTCGACCTCGGAGCCCCCGCGCTCGACCAGCCGGCGCATGAAGGAGACGGTCGGAGGGGGCAGCATTCAGCAAACGCAGCGCGACGAGCACCGACCCATCGCTCCGCCGCCGTCGATCAGGGCAGGCTCACCACGCTGCTCGCGCAGGGGCTCGCGGCGCGCGGCGCGCCGCGTGCGATCGTCGCGGCCTCCCCGTAGGCGGATCTGTCGGCGCACGCCGACGCGCCGACGGAGCTCGGGAAGGCGATGGCAAAGATCCACGCCAGGTTGCGCTAGCAACGCAGAGCTCGACAGCCAATGGAACTTCGTGGAGAGAGGAAGCAAGACGAGAACGCCATGGTGGAGGAGTGAATCGGCCGGGCCATCGCAACGTAGTGTGCATTGCTTGCGCCGCAACATGTCGGTCTTCGGCGCTGGCGACACCAACGCTACAGAGCCCGCGGCGGTCGCGGGGTCAGACCTTCCTCGGCGCACATGATGCGTTTCCGCGGCGTGCTCTCGTCCCACCGCTCGCTGCGCGCGGGTAGTGCCCGAGGCGCCTCCTTGGAGGGGGCAAGGATACGATATGCTCGACGCGGGAGACGTTGCTCGACACATGCCTCGTACGTCGAGTCCGTTGAAGCTCTCCGCGCGAATCTTTGGTGTGGCGATGAGGGCATCCGCCCGGGTGGGGGGCGGGTTGTGGCGGGGCCGCGGGCACCGCGGGCTCGCTCGCGTCGGGCGCAGCGACGGGGGCGGTCGCTCCCCTCTGGCACGCCCCACCAGCCGAAGAGCGTGGTGGATCCCATCCCCGCAGCGAGCACGACGGAGTCCCTATCCACCGAGTCGTGCATGTGTAGAATCCGCCGCGCAGCGCGGATGGCGCGAACAGATTGATCCGAATCGGTGCTTCGAGGATGCTGAACAGCGAGTTGACAAGACTGCAGCACTGCGCCTTCGCCGGCATCACGCTCCTGGTCGCGTGCGGCTCACCGACCCAGCGCTCACGACCGGCGACCCCACCATCCGCGTCCGCGCCGCCTGCACCTGCGCCGAAGCTGGTGATTCAGGCGCGCGTCTACACGAAAGGCATCATCGACTTCATGACGCCCTATGGCCTCGTCGCCAGTCATCGAGGCAAGTTCGCCGCAGTCTTTGGTCCCGACCTCCAGCTGATCGACATCGAGACCGGCGCAGTGCGCGGGGTGTTCCCCGGCTGTGTTTTGGGCGCGGCGTTCGAGCGCGAGGACAAGGGGATGCTCGTGATTGGTTGCCCGGCCGCCCCCCTCGACGGACCTCCGTCGTCAGCCAATCCCGTCGCGGACGTCATGCGGTGGGACTTCGCCACCGACACAGTGACGAAGATCACGAGCGGCCCCTTCGAGTCGATCGAAGTCGCGGACGATGGCGCCTTCATCCTTCGAGGGCTCGCGTCGGCTCGTGTGCTCGAGCCGACAGACTTTCACGTCCGAGCGGCGTTCGAGGTCCCTCCGTCGAAGGACTATCCATTCGCGGGGATCCAGCGGGTGAGCTCGCGGGGAGACCGCGCCTTGTCTCGCTCCGACTCCGGAACGATCTCGCTCATGAAGGCGGACGGACGCGTCACTCCGTTCGACGACAGCTTGCAGAGGCACCGATCCGGCGACCTTCGACGGCTGGTCACCGTCGAAAAGGGCCACTTCGTCGCGACCGACACCGACAGCGGGACCGTCCTCGGCGACGTGCGCGTCGATGCCGCCTGCTCCGTGGTCGCGGTCAACCATGCGGGGAACCAGGTGCTCTTGGATTGCAGTGGCGGGTCGAGCGCGGACCTGGAGCTCGCCAACATCGACGGCACTACGGTGTGTTCGATCTCCCCCTCGGCCGGCATGCGAATGGAGGAGGCGAAGTGGGCGAGCGACGGGCAACTCCTCCTCGTCGCGTGGAGGAAGAACAACGAGGAGACACTCATCGAGTATGAGGCGCGGAACTGCTCGATCCGGAGCTCCGAGCCCGGGTTCTGGCTGCCTACCTCGGACGTGAGCGACGAGCTCGTCGTCATGAACTTCTTAGAAGCTCCCGGGTTGACGGGCAGGTTGGGCGTGCTCAGCCCGTTCCACGACCCCGCGCGCATCGAGCTCGGGTTTCGCCCCGCGCTCGAGCCCGGACCCATGGGGGTCATCGCGCGGCGTGGCGCTCGCGGTTGGCGGTTCGATCCCGCCAGCGAGACGACCCACGAGCTCCCGACGCCGGACGAGCACGACGATTGGCTGGCTCGCGACTACGGAAACGCTCCGCCGAATCTCCGCGCACGAACGGCCGACGGTCGCGTCCTCGAGCTCCAGTCACGGATCCCCGAGCGCACGAAGGAGCTCTTCCTCGTCGACGACAAAGGTGCGCAGACCATGCTTGAGCATTCGCAGGCGTACGTCGGCTCCGTGGAGCAGGACGCGGTCTATCGCTGCTTCGCCAGCCCGAAGGGGCTCTTCGTCGGCTGCAACAGCCGAGATGACCAGGGCGAGATCGTCGCGGTCTGGAGCGCGGCGACCGGTCGTCGTGTCGCACAGCATCGAGGACGATCGCTCGTGTTTTCAGCCGACGAAGCGCGCGTGCTGACCCTCGACCTGAATCGCCCGGACAAGCGCTCGACGCTCTTCGACACGGCGAGCGGGCAGCTCCTCGCCGAGCTCTTGGACTTGGGAGCCTTCAGCGCGGATGGCCAGCTCGTCCTCGGTGAAGAAGGCGTCTACGACGCGACGACTGGCAAGGCGCTTTGGGCGCCGGGGCCCGGCGCCGAGTGGCTCGGCGACCGGATCCTGGTCCGACGCGAGGCGTGGACTCCGCGGTACTTCACCGGCCCGGCCGGAAGGTTCGATGCGCGTGACGGCCGCACGGGCGCGCCCGTGAAATCGCTCGGCGCGGAGACCGCGATCGTCCAGATCCTGGAGCAGGCCGGCCTCGTCCTCACGTCGGATAATGCACGGGTCTTCCACGTCCGGGATCTGGGCACGCTGGAGGAGACATTCCACTTCGGTCCCTACGTCGACGCGAGGCTCTCGGAGGACGGCAAGTTCGCCTTCGCCAGCGGGCGTGGCCCGCTGCACGTCCTTCGGCTCGCGGACGGAGCCGAGATCCTGCAGATCCACTCGGAGGCCGAAGGCGGCCGCGGGCTCTCGTACACCGCCGATGGCTTCTTCGACGGCGGGCCGGAGGCGCTCGGTTGGGTCGCCTATCGAGTGGGCGGAGTCACCGATGGTCGCCTCTTGGGTCGAGACGCGGTCGAGCACGACGGCTTTCACCCAGGACTCGCAGCGGAGTTCTTCGCTGGCCAGCCGCTCCCCAGGCGTTGAAGCGATGTTGGTCCGCTGGAGCTGACCGGGCAGCGCGCCGCCATGATCGCGCTCGACGATCGTGAGTTCCACCGTGACGAACACCTCGCCGAACGGACTGCGCGCCGAGGTGCTCGCCCTCCTCGGCTGCAGCGAAGAGGACCACTACGTCGAGGCCACCTCGCGCGCGCGGTGCGCGAGCCCGCGGACGACGGAGTGGAAGCTCTTCAGCCGCCGCAGCCCGGCGTTCGGCAGGCGATCTTGGATCGCCCGCGCGACGAGGGGCATCTGCGCCGTGCCTCCGGTCAGGCACAAGAGCTCGACGTCCGACCCGGCGATGCCGGCCTCGGTGAGCGTCTTGTCCATCGCGCCGACGATCGCCCCGACGGACGGCGTCGCGACGCGATCCAAGAGCGCGCGGCTCGTCTCTTCTCGGAACGCGAGGCTCGGCTCGGTGACGTCGAGCATCGTCTTGTCTTCGCTCGAGAGCCGGCGCTTGGCGCCTTCGACCGCCTCGTAGAGGGTGAAGCCCAGGCCGTCCTCGACGAGCGCGATGAACCGATCGAGCGCGGGGCGATCCGCCGCGGACACGAGCCCAGCGCGGATGTCTTGGAGCTGCCCGGCGATCTTGTCTCGATCGAGGATCGTGAGGTCTGCTGGCGAGCAGAGGATCTCGACGAGCGGCATCGGCATGTCGAGATCGTTCGCCCCGAACGGGACGCGGTATCGGGCTTTCGAACCGAAGTGCGGCGCGGCCGCGCCGCGTACGAGCGCGCCGTCGATCGCGTCGCCCGCCACCGCCACGCCGCCGACGGCGAGCACGTCCTCTTTCCGGAACCCTTCGCGGCCCATCCGCACGACCGTGAAGTCGCTCGTCCCGCCGCCGAGATCCGCGACCATGACGACGCGCGGGGCCGCGAGATCCTCGGCGAAGTCGTACGCCGCGGCGACCGGCTCCGGGCAGAACGAGATCGCCTCGAACCCTGCGCTCCGCGCGGCGCGCTCGAGGCGCGTCTCGGCCAGCGCGTCGTCCTCCTCGACGTTCGAGAACCGCGCGGGACGCCCCATGACCACGGTCCGCACGTCGACGCCGAAGTGCGCGTTCGCGCGCTCGCGCATCACGCGAAGGAAGCGGCCGATCAGATCCTCGAGCGCTGCGTTGCGATAGCCGATGCGCGTCTTCACGAAGACGCGGGACGGGAGGTGCCGCTTGATCGAGCGGATGAGCCGCCCGCGGAACCCGTTCTCGACGAGCGCGCGGATCGCCGCGACGCCGAACTGCCCCTCGTCGAGCGAGACGAAGTAGAGCGCCGTGCGCAGCAGCGTGGGGTCCGATGCGTCCGGATCGAGGGGGATGGGGTCGAACACCTCGGTCGGGCTCGCGGCGGCGAGGAGGGAGTTGCTCGTGCCGAAATCGATCGCGTACACCGTGGGCTTCATCTTTTCCTCTTTCCTTCCTCGCTCGCGGGCTCGCTCGGTTCCGGAGGGTGGACCCTCCGGGTCGCTCGCAGGCTCGCGGACTCCCGTGGTCCGAGGGCGCGTCGCCCCCTCCGACGCCTCCCCTTGTCTCCTGTGAGGTGTGTCCATCGTGAAGCAGGCCAAGGACGCGTGCGACGGCGCGGATCGTCGTCCATCTCGAGCGTCGCACACGAGCGGCGAAGGCGCGCTTCGACGGTCGTCGAGCCCGAAACTGACGGGCAGCGCTTTTGACCCGCGTCCGTCGATCTGGGATGAGGTCTGGAGCATGACTTCGCGACTCGGGTTGTTCGTCTTCGCGTCCGCGTCCGCCGCCGTGAGCTGCACACCGCTCCCCTGGACCCAGCCCCAACCGCAGCCCAGCGCCGCGACGCCGCCCGCGCCGAGCGCGCCCGCGTCCGCGCCGCCCGCGCCGAGCGCCCCCACGCCGCCGCCCTCCAGCTCGGCTGCGCCCGTCGACGCTCCGCTCGAGTGGGTCCGGAGCTGCGCCGACGTGGAGATCGCGGTGCGCGCGGGCGCGGCGAGCGTCTGCAACGACGCGAACGGCGTCGTCGTCGTCGCGACGTGGCACCTCGAGGACGATCACCAGAAGCCTCGCGCGGTGGGCCTCATCGAGCGCTTCCAGAACGGCAAGAGCTCCCTGAACGCCCCCGTCTCGACGGACGACGCGACGGTCATCGCGGCGCTCGTGTCGGCGGACAGCGCGACCCTCGAGGTGAAGCGCGAAGCGGGAGCGATCCGCGTCTCGACGTTCGTCGCGACGGGCGAGGATTACCGCACGCAGACGGAGATCGTCAGCCTGTTCCGCGACAACCAAACCGCGGCGCTCTGGAGCGGGCTCGGCACCACGCTGAGCACGCGCATGGATGCGTGCTCGATCTCCAACGCCGCGACGTTCGGACTGACGGGCGGTTCGCTGGAACGCACCATCACGTCCACCGCCCATTTCACCTCTCAGCGGCTCGAGCCCACGCTCCTCGCCGAGCTCAAGCGGGACTGCGTCCCCGCGAAGCCCTCCACGCGGAAGGACAAATTCGTCGTCGCTACGGCGGAGGCGCCGTCCTCGTCGCCCCTCGCGTTCTGACGCCGCGGCTCCTCAGAAGCGGATCCCGTTCTTCGCGCGGTGCTTCCACCAGCGATAGCCGAGGATCGCCGTCGGCACGGCTGCGATCGCGGCGGCGACGGGCGCCACCGCGACGCCGAGGACCACGGTCCCCGCGACGGCGGCCCCCGCCGCGACGCCTCGCATCTTGGACTCCTTCAGAACCTCACCGCGTCCTTGCGACATGCCCTCATCGTGACACCGAACCCGCATGGGATCCAGGCCGCGCGCAGCGGCATTTCCCCGAGCCCGCCTGGAGATCGCGCGCGGAGGCGAAAGAGCACGACCGGTCGGTGCTCTACACGTCAATCCGTGAGACACGGATGAGCGGCTCGTGATCGAGCGGCTCTTCGGTCACGTCCACGACGCACTCGATGACGGCGTCCGAAGGGCCCTCCTCGTCGACGAGCGTCTGGGTCGCGCGGTAGAGCGCGTCCCCGATGGACTCGATCCGCGTGAGATCCGTCCGCCGCGCTTCGACGCCCGTGACCCACACCCCGTGGCTCTCGAAGAAGGCCTTCGCGGCCGCCTCGATCGCCTTCGCGTCGAGCTCGCTCTCGGGGTGGATGCAGTCCGCGATGCCCTGCCAGTCCTTCGCGCCGAGCACGCGCACGAGCTTGTGCAGATCCCGGCGGACGCGGACCGAGAGCGCCTTCGGATCGTCCGCGAGCCCGCGCCTCCGCTGGGGTCGCTCCGGTCGGTCGCGCGCGCCGCCGAGTTGCCGGTCCTCCCACTCGTCGAGCAGGCTCGAGTCCACGCTCCGCACCTCGATGCGCAGGAACTCCGCGACGTCCCGGAGCGTCTCGTCCTTGAACCCGTCGGGGACGGTTTGGTCTAGTGTCTTGACGATTTCGGTCAGGTAGCGGAGCAGGACCCCCTCGATGCGCGCGAGGTCCCACTCGCGCACGAGCTCGTCGAACGTCGCCTGGCGCTCGTACATGTCCCGCGCGATCGACTTCGGGCGCACGTTCTCGCGCGCGACCCACGGGTGCTTCTCCGCGAACGCGTTGAACGTCGCGTACATCATCTCGGCGTTCGGCTTCGGGTGCTCGACCTTCTCGAGCTCCTTCATCCGCTCCTCGTACTCGACGCCCGCGGCCTTCAGCTCGGCGAGCTTCTCGCTCTTCAGCTTGTCCGTCTGCTTCTCGAGGATCGCGCGGGGGCTCTCGACGATCGCCTCGACCGCGGAGACGACGTCGAGCGCGTAGTTGGGGTTGTCGTTCATCGAGGCGAACAGCGCCTCGCAGAGCTCCACGAGGTAGAGCGCGAGCGCGTGCATGACGGAGAAGTCGCGCTGGAGCCCCGTCGCCAGGATCGCCCGCATGCCGGCGCGGCCCTCACGCGGCACGAGCGTCACGAGGCCCGCGCCGCGGAGGGATCGGAAGAGGACGGGCGCGAGCTTGCGCATGTCCTTCTTCTCGCGCGGCGTGACGTGCGCCTTGTCGATGAGATCGAGGAACGCGCCGTACCCGCCGTGCTTGCCGGTCGTCGGGTTCTCGAGGAGGTCGACGAGCATCCCGTGGTGGATCTGGAAGCGCGCGACGAGCGGCTCCGCCTTCGACGAGACGAGGCGCTCGAACGTGGCCTTGTCCCAGTGCACGTACCCGCGGTCCGGTGGCTTCGCGCGCTGGAGCTTCTTGTACTTCTTCGGGTCGCTGTTCTTCTTCGAGTCGATCTTGATGTTCTCGATGACGTGCTCGGGCGCCTGCGCGACGACGCTGCCCCGGTCGTCGAACCCTTTGCGGCCCGCGCGGCCCGCGATCTGCTGGAACTCGCGCACGGTGAGGAGCGCCGTCTTCTCGCCGTCGAACTTGCAGAGCTTCGTGAAGAGCACCGTGCGGATCGGGATGTTCACGCCCACGCCGAGCGTGTCCGTCCCGCAGATGACCTTGAGCAGGCCCTCCTGCGCGAGCTTCTCGACCGTGAGGCGGTACTTCGGGAGGAGCCCCGCGTGATGGAGGCCGATCCCGTGGCGTACGAAGCGCTGGATCTCTTTGCCGTACGGGCTGTCCCAGCGCGACCCGTCGAGGGCCTCGGCGATCGCGCGCTTCTGCTCCTTCGAGCAGAAGTCCTCGCTCATCAGGTTCTGGGCCTCCTCGGCGCACGAGCGCTGCGTGAACCCCACGATGTAGACGGGCGCCTTGCCCTTCTCGACGAGGTCCCTCACCTTCTCGCCGAGCGGGACCTCCGAGTACTCGAAATCGAGCGGCACCGGCCGCGTCGCGCTCTCGACGAGCGCCGTCTTGTGCTTCGTGAGCGTCTCGAGGCGCTCGATGAAGGGCGTCGCGTCGCCGAGCGTCGCGCTCATCAAGAGGAAGCGCGTCCTCGTGAGGAGCAAGAGCGGGATGTGCCAGGCGGCGCCGCGATCGCGATCGGCGTAGTAGTGGAACTCGTCCATGACGACGCCGTCGATCCCCGCGTCCACCCCCGCGCGGAGGGCCATGCTCGACACGATCTCCGCCGTGCAGACGATGATGGGCGCCGTCGGGTTGACCGTCGCGTCGCCCGTCATCATGCCGACCTTGTCGGCGCCGAAGTCGTCGATGAGCGCGAAGAACTTCTCGCTGACGAGCGCCTTGATCGGGCACGTGTAGAACGCGCGGCCCCCGTGCGCGAGCGTCCGGTACACGAACGCGTGCGCGACCAGGGACTTCCCGGACCCCGTGGGCGTCGCCAGGATGACGTTCTTCCCCGTCATCAGCTCGAGGACGGCCTCCTCCTGCGCGGGGTAGAGCGAGAGGCCGCGCTCCGCGACGTACCCGAGGAAGCGCTCGAGGAGCTCGTCGTCCGTGAGGCCGCTGCTCGACCCCTCGAGGCGTGCGTCGAGCGGCGGGCGGGGTGGCATTTCGCCCACCTACCAGCGAACCTCGTCGATCGCGAGCTAGTTCGACCGGTGGGCGCGAGGATCTTGCGGCCAATCGTCTCTCCTGAAAACCTATGCCCAATGATCTCCCGAACCCACGAGCGCGCCGACGGCGCCCGACAGCGCCGCGGCTCGCTCCGCGGCCTCGTGTCGGCCGGCGCCGTCGTCGCCGCCTCGATCCTCGCCGTCGGCTGCTCCCCGAAGAAGCCTCCCGAACCCCAGCCGCTCCCCACGACGTCCGCCGTGGCGAAGCCCGATCCGCCGAAGGCGAAGCTGTGCGAGTCCCTCAGTGAGGAGTGCGTCGCCGACGGCGACAAGAACCGCGCGAAGATCGCGTCCTCGAACTTCGTGTTCATCCCGCCGAAGGGCTGGCTCTACGCGACCGAGTCCGGGCAGACGATCGCGCGCAGGAAGGGCGACGCGCTCGCCATCGCGATGGCGGGCATCGAGCTCCCGAAGGCGCAGGCCGATCAGGCGAAGACGCTCGACGTGCTCTTCCCGAAGCTCATCGAGTCCATCGGCGTGACGCTCGCGCAGGTGAACAAGAAGCCGTGGTCACCGACCTGGAAGAGCCCGAACGACAAGCCCAAGATCGGCGCGAACCAGTTCGAGATCTGGGAGAACACCGAGTCGAAGCTCGGGGACAAGGGCGGCAACCTGCTCACGTTCACGACCAAGGACGCAGGAGGAAAGACGATCCTCGGCGTCGCGTTCTACCCCGCCGAAAACGAGCCGATGGCGCTGATCAACCACACGCTCGAGACCATCGGCCCTGGTGAGCCGTAGCTCCGCCTGACATGATGGTCCGAGAGGAGTTGGATTCGTGACGGCACCCAAGCTCGGCCCGGGCGGCATCATCGCGGGCAAGTACAGCGTGCGCTCGATGCTCGGCGATGGCGGCTCCGTCATCACCTACCACTGCGTCAGCCAGCAGGGGCAGGAGGTCGCGGTGAAGCTGTACGACCCCGCGGTCGCCGGCCACGCCGCGGTGATGAAGGCGCTCGAGCAAGCCTACGCGGCGACGAACGCGCTGCCCGCGAACTCGTCCGCCCCGATCATCGACGCGGGGTATGACCAGCCCACGGTCGCGCCCTACAGCGTGACGGAGCTCCTCCGGCTCCCGTCGCTCCTCTCGCAGCAGCGACGTCTCAGCCCCGAGGAGGTCGTGTCGCTCCTCAAGGGGCTCGCGCGTTCGCTCGATCTCGCGCACCTGCGCCAGGTCGTGCATGGCGCACTGAAGCCGTCGAACGTGTTCGTCGGCCCGGCCGCGAACCCCACCGTGGTGACGGACTTCGCCGCGAACCTCCCGAAGGCCGCGATCCCGACGGCGGAGGGCTACGCGCTCTCCGCGCCGTGGATCGCGCCCGAGCAGGCGCAGAGCGGGCAAGTGAGCCCCGCGGTGGACGTGTTCTCCACCGCGCTCGTCGCGTTCTTCGCGCTCACGGGGAGGAGCTACTGGCGCTCGTGCCAGGGCCCGTCGCTCGATCTCGCGGGCTGGCAGCAGGAGCTCTCGGGGCCGCGATCGCCCGCGTCCGCGCGTGCCGCGGAGATGGGCGTCGCGCTCAGCCCGAGCATGGACATGGTGCTCTTCCGCGCGCTCAACGCCGATCCGAAGGAGCGCTACCGGAGCATCGGCGAGTTCGCGAGCTTGCTCGAGGAGAGCATGCGCCAGCAAGTGGGCAGCGCCGCGACGATGGCGCTCCCCCTCGTGGGCGACGCGCCTTCGCCCCTCCCCGCGAACCTCCAAAAGCCCCCGGCGAACTCGGGGTTGGGGCCGCCGCCCGCGAACTCCAGCTTTGCGTCGCCTTCGCCGAACGCCGGACCGATGGGAGGGCCGGGCATGGCGGCGCCGGCGCTCGGGGGTGTGGGCGCGGCGACGATGGCGCTGCCTCTCTCCGCGATCCTGCCGGGCGGAATGACCGAGCAGGGCCGGCCCGTGCCGCCCGCGCCGCCGCCCCCGAACGCGGGCTTCGATCCGCGGATGTCGCAGAACAACGCGCCGCGGACGCAGCTCGGCATGCCGATGCCGACGCCCCCGCCCGATCAGGGCGGTGGCTCCACCGTGCTCGGGATGGCGTTCCCCCCCGGCGCGATGCAGCAGCAGCAGCAGCAGCCGATGGGGCAGAGCGGTGGCTGGCAGCAGGCGCAGCCGAGCGGATACGGGCAGCAGGGATACGGGGATCCTGGGTATCCGCCCCCGCCCGGACCGAACGGCATCCCGACGCCGGCGGCGCCGCAGCGCGCGGGCGGCAAGAGCAAGACGATCCCGATCATCATCGCGCTCACTGCGGTCGCGATCCTCGCGGGCGTCGCGGCGATCGTCGTCGTGAAGATGAACAACAGCTCCGCCGCGTCGCCGGAGTCCACGAGCTCGGCCGTCGCGTCGAACACGACCGCGAGCACGCCGGAGCCGGCGAAGACGGCGGAGCCGCCCCCGAAGCAGACCGCAGGGAGCGACACGACGTCGGGGGGATCGAGCTCGGCTCCCACGCCGAGCGCGAGCGCGTCCGCGGACACGCCCGAGCTCATCGACGTGACGATCACCTGCAAGCCCGACTGCGAGAGCATCAGCGTGGACGGCAAGGCCGTCGAGAACACGGGCGCGCTCCACCTCGAGCCGGGGAAGCACAAGATCTCGATCAACAAGAAGGGCTACCTCCCGATCAACGAGACGATCGACGTGAAGGCCCCGAAGTTCGAGAAGGCGTACACGCTGAACGAGGTGCCCACGCAGGTCGTGCGGCCGCCACCTTGTCGTCCCACGTTCGGTCATCCGTGTCCGCGCTGAAGGCGATCCTTCCCATCAGCGCGTGTCTCTTGCTCTCGGGGTGCGGCAACGGCGCCCCGACGAGCGCGAGCGCGAGCGCGACGACGAGCGCGGCCGCGAGCTCCGCCGCGAAGTCTCCCGCGCCGATCGCGTCCACGAGCCCGTGGTGCGCGAAGCTCGGCGGCACGGGTCCGGGCACGCTCGAGGAGATGTGCGCCGTGAAGAGCGCCCCGTTCGACGTGCAGGTGCTCGATCGCTACCACGACGGGATCGAGGGCCGGATGTGCTCGATCAAGAACACGTCCGGCGAGGATCTCAACTGGGGGGGCGTGAAGGGCTTCTACTACGACAAGGACGGCAAGCTCCTCGCGATACAGCCGACGAACCTCCCGAAGCCGCTCTTGGTCTTCAGCCACAGCGGCACGGACTTCGTGATCAAGGCCGGCGAGACGATCGAGTACGAGTGCGGCTGGCAGCGCACGGACGAGCCGGCGGGATCGACGCTCGAGATCGAGGTCTACCAATGGGGCCGCGACGAGCCCGAGCGCTACTTCATGCGCGACCTCGGCGGCAAGGCGTGGGAGGCCCGCCCCAAGGGCGGGTTCTGACGCGCGTCGTCTACTTCGGGAGCGGAGGCGGGATGGCGCTCCGCACGGGTTCCACGTCCACGTCCTCGTCCTCGTCTTTCGGCGCGACGGGGAGCGGTGGGGGGATCGCGGAGCGCGGTCGGGCCGCGACCTCCTCCTCTGCTTTGGGGCTCTCGCGCGAGTCACGCTCGAGCCAGTCGGGCTCCACATCCATCGTCCGCCGGTCGAGGGAGGGGCGCTCGACCGGCGCGGACACGCGGTCGAAGGAGGCGCGGTTCCGCTCGATCCATGCGGGGTCGACCTCGAGCGTGGTGCGGGAGTTCGCGTCCTCACGGACGGGCTCGACGGTGGGCACTTGTCGCGGCGTGAGTCGCGGCGAGGCCTGTTTCGTGGGCTTCTCCGACATGCTCGGAGCTTAGTGGGGCGCGCCGACGAGCGCCAGGCGCGCGCTCGCCTCGAGCGCACGCGCGCGAGCGTCACTCGCGCTCGAGCGAGTGTGCGAGCCCCTCCACCTCGAACTGCAGGAACCCGGCTTCACTCGCGAGCTTCATGACGGAGACGGGAGGCGATCCGGTCGGCGATCTCCAGACGGCGTCGCGGTCCGGGACACGCAGCGTGATCGTCTCCGCGGTGCCGCCGGACGCGGTGTGCCGCTTCATGACGGCGCGGAACACCACGGGCAGATCCGCGAGCGCCACGGTTTGTCCGCCGACGGCGAAATGCGTGGGGTCGACCGTTGCGAGCGAGACCGTGACCCCGCCTGCGACCTTGTTGAAGTCCACCGCCGCCGCGATCGCCTCGGGCGTGCGGGATGGCGCGGCCGCGGACGGCTGGGGCGACGAGGGCGCGGCCGGCACGCTCGACGCGCTCGTGCGTGCGACCGGATCCGCGCTCGCTGGAGTCGCCTCGTTCGCTGCACACGCCGTGAGGGCAACCGCCGCCACCGCGATCCACGCTCCGACGCACGCCCGCGCGATTCGAGCGATCGGCGCGGCGCCTCCATCGCCATGGCGGAAGTTCGGACCGGGGGTGTGCTGCTGCGTGGGGGCGATTGGCGTTCTCATGGAGCACAGGGACGAGCCCGAGCTCCGAAGGTTCTAGCGGTGAAATTGAGCTGAAATGCCGCGGAGGAATTCTGACGGATCCTCTGGATGTGCCAGGATCGCGCGCGCTGATCAGTTGCGGACGGGGTCGGCTGGCTGCGGCGGAGCCGCCTCGAGGAGCTTCTCCCAGAGAGGGTCGCCGGTGAGGAACGAGGGCAGCGCCGCCGCGACCGCGTCCGCGACGGGGCCATCGTACCGGTGGCCCACGTTCCCGGCGTCCACCACCCGGCCGACGCCTCCGTAGTGATCGAGGCGCTGGGCGAGCAGCTGCGCGGGGCCCGCGCAGCCGGCCTGCGCGCACACGAGCATCATCCGCTTGCCCCCGTCGCGGACGAACGCGCGAAGGAGGACGTCCGTCATCCGGTCGAGCCCACCCTCCACGAGGACGAGGTTCGGGAAGTCCTTCGCGCGGCGCGACGCGAGGCCGACGCCCATGATCGATCCCAGCGAGAACCCCGCGTAGAGCGGCGGATCGGGCGCGAGCCATGGCGCGAACGACGACGCTCGGAGCGCGGCGACGCCCGCGTCGATTTCCTTCTCGAGCGAGACGTGATCCGAGTACGTGTACCGCGTGTCACCCCGAGGAGAGTTCGCGGCCTCCTTCCCTCGCGGGCAGAGCACGAACGCCTTCTCCTGGAACACGGTCGACCAGATCTCGCACTGCCACTCGGGCTTGTCGAAGTTGCCGTGCGCCGCGACGACGATCGGTCGCGGGTCCGTCGCGCCGACGGGGATGGCGAGCGCGGCGTCCTCGAACCCCGCGATCGCGAGCGACTGGATCTCCTCCCCCGCGACCGATGGCGGCGGCTCCGGGCTCGGCGCGGGCGACGCGCTCGGCGCGCTCGAGGGGCTCGGCGCGATCGAGGCGACGGGAGGAGCTGCGCTCGTCGCTCCGCTCGCGGGCGCGGCCGGGCGCGAGCCGCACGCGAGGAGCGCGAGCGACAGGCCGACGTGGAGCGGTCGAATCACGGCGCTCCGAGGTCTACCACCGGTTACCATCCGCGCCCGTGTCCCCTTCGACCGCCGAGCAGAACCGCGCGCTCATCACGACCTTTTACGAGTGCTTCCAGAAGAAGGACAGCGCCGGGATGGTCGCTTGCTACGCGGACGACGTGAGCTTCACCGACCCCGTGTTCCAGACGCTCCACGGGCCGAAGGCCGGCGCGATGTGGAAGATGCTCATCGGCAGCGGGAGCGATCTGCGGCTCGAGTTCAAGGACGTGAAGGCCGACGAGAAGCGCGGCTCCGCGCACTGGGACGCGTACTACACGTTCAGCGGGACGGGGCGCTTCGTCCACAACTCGATCGACGCCGCGTTCGAGTTTCGCGACGGGAAGATCGTCAAGCACGTCGACACGTTCGACCTGCATCGATGGGCGGGCCAGGCGCTCGGCCTCATGGGCAAGCTGTTCGGCGGCTTCGGGTTCCTCCAATCGAGCGTCCGCGCGAAGGCGGCTCGTCGACTCGAAGACTACGTCGCGAAGACACGGTAGATTTGCGAGATGGCGGCGCTGCGCTGGAGGTTCTTGCCCGTCGCGGCGCTCACGGTGCTCGCCGGGTGCGACAACGACGTGCTGATCCTCGGCTCGTCGAGCAGCGGCAGCACCGGCGGCGCGTCGAGCTCGTCGGCGCACGGGACCACGTCGCCCGCGGCGACGACGGGGCAGGGGGGCGCGCCGGAGTGCGGGAGCGACGCGGGATGCGTCACCCCCGACGGGTGCCTCGTCGGCGCATGCGTGGAAGGACACTGCGCGTACGGCGACGCGCCCGACGGAACGCCCTGCGACGACGGCCTCTTCTGCACGCTCGGCGAGCACTGCGTCGCGGGTGCGTGCGCCGCCCGAGAACCGATCGCGAGCGGGCCCCCGCCGGGCGGCGCGTGCCTCGCGGCGGTCTGCGACGAGGCGAGCCAAGGGTGCGCGATCGTCCCAGCGGACGACGGCTCGCCCTGCGCCGCCCTCGACCCGTGCCAGGAGCTCGACGGCGTGTGCACCGGTGGCGTGTGCGTGGGCGCGCCCGTGGACTGCACCGCGCTCGACTCCGCGTGCGCCAAGGGTGCGTGCGATCCGATGATCGGCGGGTGCGTCGCGGTGTCGCTCCCGAACGGCGTGGCGTGCGACGACGGGGACGCGTGCACGTCGAACACCACGTGCATCGGTGGCGTCTGCGGTGGGGGCGGCGGGCCGGTCGTGTTCTTCGCGGACGACTTCCACGACACGTCGAAGGGCTGGGGCCTCGGGCCCGAGTGGGCGATCGGCCCGACGGTCGCGGGGCCCGGGTCCATATTCAACCCGGATCCCGCGCTGGATCATTCGCCCACGGCAGACAACGGCGTCGCCGGCGTGGTGCTCGGCGGGAACGCGACGATCGCCGTCCACCCCTTTTACTACCTGACGAGCCCGCCCTTCGCCGCGACGGGGGCCAGCGTCGTGCTCCGCTTCTGGCGATGGCTGAACAGCGACTATGATCCCTGGATGCACAACTCGGTCGAGGTCTTCAACGGCTCGGCCTGGGTCACCGTATCCCTCACCGCGGGCCCTCCCGGCGTGCAGGACAACGCCTGGACGCTCCAGGAGATCGATCTCTCGCCCTACGCGAACGCGGCGATGCAGCTCCGCTTCGGCGTCGACGTGACGACGCAAGGCGCTTTCACCGTGAGCTCCTGGAACATCGACGACGTCGTCGTCGCGAGCGCGTTCTGCCCGTGATTCCGTGAACCGTTCTCCCCGAGCGTTCGACGTCGTCGCCGACCGGTTCGTGATCGTGTCCCTCGCGGGGCAGGGCGGGATGGGATCCGTCTACCGCGCGACGGATCGGATCACCGGCGACACGGTCGCGCTGAAGGTCGTCGAGCGCGCGGGCACCGGTGTCACCGAGGAGCGCTTTCGGCGCGAGGCGAGGGCGCTCGCGGCGATCTCGCACCCGGCCGTCGCGCGGTACGTCGCGGAGGGCTCGACCCCGCAGCTGCTCTGGCTCGCGATGGAGTGGCTCGAGGGCGAGGATCTGCAGGCGCGGATCGACCGGGAGCCCATCGACGTGCCGAGCGGCATCGCGCTCGCGGCGCGCGTGGCCGAGGGGATCGCCGAGGCGCACCGGGTGGGCGTCGTCCATCGGGATCTGAAGCCGTCGAACCTCCTCCTCGTCGGGGGCGATCTCCGTCGCGTGAAGATCATCGACTTCGGCGTCGCGCGCGTCTCGGAGCGCGCGCGCCCGCTGACGCGAACGGGGCAGATGATCGGCACGGTCGGGTTCATGGCGCCCGAGCAGATCCACGGCGAGCGCGACGTCGACCCGCGCTCGGACGTGTTCGCGCTCGGCTCCGTCCTCTTCGAGGTGCTCACGGGGCGCCCCGCGTTCCCGGGGGCTTCCCTCATCGCGATCATCGCGAAGGTGCTCCGCGAGGATCCGCCGCGGATCTCCGCGGTGGGACCAGCCGTCCCGGAGGCGCTCGAGGCGCTCGTCGCGTCGATGATGGCGAAGTCGCGCGAGCACCGACCCTCCAGCATGGCGGCGGTCGCGGCGCGCCTCGCGGAGATCGAGCGCCTCGTCGGCGAGGGCGTCGCGCCGACGCGCCCGCCCGTGCTGGCGTCGGTGACGGGGCGCGAGCAACGCCTCGTGAGCGTGCTCTTCGTCGTGCCGCTCGCGGTCGAGGCGACGAGCGCGCTCTCCACGATCGACGACGATGGGATCGCCGATGACGCGACCGAGTCGCTGTTCGGCGCGGAGGAGACGTCCCTCGATGACGCACCGGCGGGCGCCCCGGGCGAGCCGGCGACGCGGCGCGTGCCGCCGAGGCCCCTCGGGGAGGCGGTCCTCGAGGCCGCCGAAGCTGCGGGAGCGGACGCGATCGCGCTCGGCGAAGGCGCGTACCTCCTCGTCGTCAGCGCGGGCGGCACGGCGAAGGATCAAGCGGCGCGCGCGGCCGTTTGCGCGCTCCGTCTCCGCGATCGAGGAGACTGCCGCGCGGTCGTGGGGACGGGCCTCGCCGAGCCGACCGGCGGCCTCCCGGTAGGTCCCGCGATCGATCGCGCGGCGCAGCTCATCGAGGCGGGCGAGCTCGGCGGCGTCGCCCTCGACGACGTCACCGCGGCGCTGCTCGACGATGGATTCCAGATCGATCGCGCCGCCTCGCCCCCGCTCCTGCTCGCCCACGGCGAGGCGGTCTCACCTCCACGCGCCGGCCGTACGACGCCGTTCGTGGGGCGCGACAAGGAGATCGCGATGATCGACGCGATGCTCGCGGAGTCCTTCGGCGAGCCCGTCGCGCGGGTCGTCGTCGTGACCGGCCCGCCGGGCGCCGGCAAGTCGCGCCTGCGCATCGAGTGCCTCCGCCGCGCCGAGGCGCGACCGTCCCTGCTCGCGATCGTCGCGCGCGCGCACCAGGTCGGCTCGGGCGCGGCGCTCGGGTTCGTGCGATCCATCGAGCAGCTCCTCGCGGCTCGAGGGAGCGCGCCGCACGATCGCGGCTCGCGCTCGGCGCTGCGCTCGCGACGCTCTACGAGGGCGACGAGCTCGTCCACGCGCGGGAGTTCCTCGGGGAGCTCCTCGGCTGCCCCGTGCACGCGCGCGCGAGCGCCGAGCTCGTCGCCGCGCGCGCCGAGCCCCGGGGGCTCGCCGAGTGGCTCCGCCGCTCGTTCGTGGACTTGCTGGTCCGCACCGCGGAGCAGCGCTCGCTCCTCGTGATCCTCGAAGACCTCCACTGGGGAGACGACGCGAGCGTGGAGTTCATCGCGGAGGCGCTGCGACGAGCGAGCGCGCTCCGATTCGTCCTCGCGCTCGCGCGGCCCGAGGTGGGACGCGCTGCCGAGGCTCCAGGACGCGCTCGCGCCGCAGGAGATCAAGCTCGCCGGCCTCACCCCGAAGTCCGCTCAAAAGCTCCTCGAGGCCGTGCTCGGCAAGCGCGCGACGCCCGCCGTCATCGCGGATCTCGTGGCGCGCGCCGACGGCAACCCGTTCTTCCTCGAGGAGCTCGCGCGCGGCGCCGCCGAGACCGCGGGAGAGGTGCGATCGGGCGGCTCCGAGGCGTCGGAGACGGTCCTCGCCGTCGTGCAGGCGCATCCAGCGCCTCGAGCCGGAGGCGCGCCGCCTCCCGCGCCGCGAGCGTGTTCGGTCGCGAGTTCACGCTCGCCGGCGTCGCGCGCATGCTCGCGACGGATCCGGGGTCGGACGACCTCGTCGCCGTCCTCGACTACGCCGACGATCGGGACATGATCGAGCGCACGACGCGCGCGAACGGCTTTCGGTTTCGCCACGACCTCGTCCGCGACGCCGTGTACGCGATGATCCCGACGGAGGAGCGGCCGAGCGCGCACCTGGTGGCGGCGGAGTGGCTCTCGTCGACGGACGCGGACCCCTCCGTCCTCGCGGAGCACTTCGAGCGCGCCGAGGTCCCCGACCGCGCGGTCCCGTTCCTGCTCCGCGCCGCGGACGACGCGCTGAACGCTGGGAGCTACGTGCGGGTGCCGCAGATCGTCGCGCGCGCCGTCGCCGACGGCGCGACGGGAGAGGCGCTCGGCGCGCTCGAGATCCACCGCGCGTTCTCGTGCGCGTGGCTCCACGACTGGCGCGCGTGTCAGGCGGCGGCGACGGACGCGCTCGCGCTCGTCCCCCGAGGAAGCCCCACGGTTTCGCGGGGCGGCGGCCTACACGTTCGCGTGCATCTCCCTCGGGGATGGCGCGGCGGTCGGCACCCTCTCCCGCTCGGTCCTCGAGGACGCGCACCGCGCCGAGCCCACGGGCTCGTTCGCGTTCGCCGCGAACGCGGTCATCACGGTGCTGAGCCTCGTCGGGGAGACTCCCGAGGCGCGCGATCCTCGCGCTCCTCGATCGGCACGGCGCCGAGCCGACGCTGGACCCCGCGTTCGTCGTGTGGCGGGCGCTCGCGCACGCGCACCTCGAGATCGCCGTGTCCGGCAACCCCGCGCTCGCGCAGAAGTGGCTCGCGCTCGCGGAGCGGTCGATCGGCTCCCTCGTGGACGGTGTCGCCCGCGTCATCCACGGCTATTTCTCCGCTTCGGCGGCGTGCGATCTCGGAGACCTCGACGCGGCCATGACGTTCGCCGGCCGCATCATCGACGCGCCCGCCGCGCAGTCGGTGCCCTACATGCGGTCCTGGAGCGAGCATGTCGTCGGTCGGTGCCTGCTCGACGCGGGGCGCGTCGGTGAAGCCCGCGCGATCGCCGAGCGGATCGTGCGAGCGGACGACGCGCTCTACCGGCAGCGGGCGCTCGGTTTGCTCGCCAAGGTGCAGCACGCGAGCGGGGAAGGCGCGCTCGCGAAGGAGAGCGCCGCGCTCGTGCTCCGCGGGACGTTCGCCCCACAGGACGTCGCGATCGCGCGCATCGTCCTCGCTCGGGTCGCGTGCGACGAGGGCGCGGGCCGCCGAGGCGTGCGCCCACGCCGACGCGTGCGCGGCGCTCGTCGATCGTCTGGTCGCCGAGCTCCGTGCGCGCCGATCTCGGCATCGCGCGGGTCCTCGCGCGGCGCGCGAGCGGGGACGAGGCGGGCGCCCGCGCCGTGCTCGGGGCGGAGCGAGCCCGGCTCGAGGCGATCGCCGCGCAGATCGACGACCCGCGCCTCCGCGCGAGGTTCCTCGAGAGCCCGGACAGCGCGTGGCTCCTGTCCGCGAGCGCGTGACGGCTCGCCTCACCGCTCCCGAAGCTCGAGGACACGGTCCGCGAGCCGCGCCGCGCCCGCCGAGAGCTCGACCCCCTTCCGCGTGACGAGTCGGTAGCAGACCGTCCCGAGCTCCGGGACGGGCCGCAGCACGACGCCGCGCGGAGCCGCGCAGATCCCGTTCACGACCGCGCACCCGAGGCCGAGCGCCGCGAATTGGAGCATCAGAGGCCAGCCGTCCGCTTCGAGCGGCGCGGAGAGATCGTGCCCGAGCTCTGCGATCGCGCGGCCCACGAAGTCGCGGTGCGAGCGGCCCGGGGCGGCAGGATGAGGCGCTCGCCGGCGAGGTCCGCGAGGCGGACCGCGCGGCGCCGCGCGAGCGGGTGCCGCGCCGAGAGCGCCACGGCGAGCGGGGTCCGCCGGATGTCGCGGGCCACGAGACCCGGCGGGAGGAGATCGACGACGCCGACCGCCAGGTGAGCCTCCCTGTCCTTCACGGCGTCGCCGCCGCGGGCGCGCCCAACGTGAGCAGCCGGAGGCGCGCTTCCCCGCCGCTGGTGAAGCGCGCGATCGCGGGTCCGAGCAGGTAGAGGAACGCGCCTCGCCGGCGGCGAGCGTGACCGTCTCGGGCGCGGGCTCGCCGCCGAGGTCCCGCGCGAACGCGTCCGCGCGCGCGAGCACGTCGCGCGCGTGCGCCGCGACGCGCCGCCCCCGATCCGTGAGGCAGGAGGTGGCGACCCGCGCGGTCGTACAGCGGGGCCCCGCCGAGATCGCTCGCGGCGCTGCACGCGCTCGAAGAGCGCCGGCTGCGAGAGGCCCACGCGGCGCGCCGCGTGGGTGAAATTCAGCGTGTCGGCGAACGCGGCGAACGCCCTCAAGAGCTCGCCGTCGAGTATCGGCGCAACCGATGACATATCCAATCATTCTAGTCGACGCCGATGGTTCCGACCCCACCCTTTCGCAGGAGGCCTCGATGAACGCTCACGAACCCGAAACTCTGCGAGACAGCCGCACCTGGTGGGAGGCGACGCGGCGCGAAGAGCGCGCGCTCGTCGCGTGGCTCCTCGACCAATACCGCGGCGAGGCGACCGCGGCGGGGCGCATCGAGATGCTGCGCGACGCGTTCGCAGAGCCCGGCACGCGGGCGCACGTCGTGCTCGGCGTCATCGCGGGGCAGGAGCGGCGCCACGCCGTCTGGGTGGGTGATCTCCTGACCGCCCGGGGCGTCCAGCCCACGGTGCTGCCGAAGCGAGAGCGCTATTGGGCGCCGACGCTCGAGGCCATCCACGACCTCGAGACGGGCTGCGCCATCGGCGCGCACTCCGAGCGCATGCGGCTCGAGCGCATCGAGGTCATCGCGGCCGATCCCTTCGCGCCCGAGGATGTCTGCGCCGTGTTTCGCCGGATCCTCCCCGAGGAGCGCTTCCACGCGCGCGCGTTCGCCGAGCTCGCCGGGGCGCGCGCGCTCGACGAGACCCGCGCCGCTCACGCGCGCGGCCGCCGCGCGCTCGGGCTCGTCGAGTGATGGGGAGCGCGTCGGGCGCCATCCTCGCGCCCTCGGACACCTCGTCCGCACGGAGGACGACCTCCGAGGGCGGGGGCCCCACGAAGCGCGGCGCGCTCCGGTGATACACTCGCGGGCGTGCGAACGGTCGCGCTCGCGGCGCTCTCGTGGATGGGCTGTGCGTGGCTCGTGGTCGCCTGTGATGGGGAGCCGCCCGTCACGAATCCGCCCCCGACCGACGAGGGCTGCTGGGTGCGCCCGGGCGCGGACGAAGGCGCGCCCGTCTCGGCGACCGCGCCGTTCACGCGCTACGTCGATCCGTTCATCGGGACGGGCGGCCTGGGCTTCGGCACCGGCAGCGCGTTCCCCGGGCCCGAGATGCCGTTCGGAATGGTGCGACCGGGGCCCGACACGATGGGGGAGTCGGCGGGGCCGACGTTCTCGCACTGCGCGGGCTACTCCCACGAAGACGAGTTCATCTTCGGGTTCAGCCAGACGCGGATGCACGGCACCGGGATCGTCGACTACGGGACGATCGGGCTCATGCCGACGATCGGAATGTCGGCGACGAAGACGTCGGCCATCGGCCACAAGGCTCGGTTCTCGCACGAGAGCGAGCACGCCTCCCCCGGCCGGTACGACGTCGTGCTCGAGGACGGCACGAAGGTCGAGCTCACCGCGACCGACCACGTCGGGCTCCATCGCTACACGTTCCCGAGCCTCGCGAACCCGTCGGACGCGACGGTCCTCGTCGACGTCGGGCACGCCCTTCCGAGCGTGACGATCACCGACGGACACGTGCAGGTGCTGCCCGACCAGCGGTCGATGACGGGCTTCGCGCGCTTCGCGGGGGGCTACTCCGATCGGTTCGGCGGCATGCCCGTCTACTTCGCCCTGCGCTTCGATCGCCCGTTCGTCGCCCACGGCGTGTGGAAGGGTGGCGCGCTCGCGGACGCGGAGGACGCGCGGGACGGCGGGGACGTCGGCGCGTGGGCGAGCTTCGACACGTCGACGGATCGCGAGGTGGGCGTCGCGATCGGGATCTCGTTCGTCGACGTCGCCCACGCGCAGGCGAACCTCGATCTCGAGGCGCCGACGTTCGATTTCGACGGCGTCGCCGCCGGCGCGGAGGCGGCGTGGGAGGCGATGCTGTCGCGCGTGGAGATCACGGGGCGCACGGCGCGCGATCTCGAGATCCAATACACGGCGCTCTACCACACGCTCTTGATGCCCACGCTCGCGATGGACGCGGACGGCTCGTACCGCGGTCTCGACGGGGACGTGCACGTCGCGACGGGATACCGCTACTCCACGGACTTCAGCCTCTGGGACACGTACCGGACGCTCCACCCCTGGCTCTCGCTCGTGTTCCCCGAGCGGCAGCGAGACATGCTCCGGTCGATCACCGCGATGTCCGTGGAGAGCGGCGCGCCGCCGCAGTGGGTGCTCGGCATCGGCGAGACCGGCGGCATGGTCGGGGATGGCGCGGCGATCGTCGTCTCGGACTCGTACGCGCGGGGCGTCCGCGATTTCGACGTCGAGGCGGCGTACGGGGTGCTGCGCGCGAGCGCGACGACGAAGCTCCCGAAGGGAGGGCGCGACCACGTCGAGGAGTACCTGGCGAACGGGTTCATCCCCATCGAGCAGGGCGGCGCGAGCGGCTCCACGACGCTCGAGTACGCGGAGGACGACTATGCGCTCTCCACCCTCGCGGCGGCGCTCGGCAAGCCCGAGGACGCCGCGATGTTCCTCGAGCGATCGCGCGACTGGAAGAACCTCTGGGATGCGCGCTCGGGGTACCTGCTCGGGCGCCACGCGGACGGCTCGTTCCCCGAGGACGACACGACGGCGTGGCAGGACTACTGGGCCGAGGGCTCGACCGAGCAGTACACGTGGTTCGTCCCCCACGACGTGGCGGGCCTCGCCGAGGTGATGGGCGGGCGCGACGCGTTCCTCGCCCGGCTCGACGGGTTCTTCGCGACGTCGAGCTGCGAGGACCCGACGAATCACCTCCTCCCGAAGACGCACTACTGGCACTCCAACGAGCCCGTGCTCGCCGTCGCGTGGATGTTCGCCGAGCTCGACGACGCGGCGCGCGCGGGCAGGTGGGCGAGGTGGGCGCTCGAGACCCAATACGGGGACGGGCCGGATGGGCTCCCGGGGAACGACGACGGTGGCGCGATGAGCGCGTGGGCTCTGTTCGCGGGAGCGGGGTTCTACCCGCGCATCGCGACGAGCGAGTACGTGGTGGGAGCGCCCGTCTTGCCGAGCGTCACGCTCCACTTGCCCGGGGGAGACTTCACGGTGAAGCGGCACGGACCCTCGAACGGGTACGCGTCCTCCGCGACGCTCGACGGCGTGCGGCTCTCGCGTCCGCGGTTCGATCAGTCCGCGATCGCGTCGGGCGGCGTCCTCGACGTCGAGCTCACGGACGCCCCGATGGCCTGGCGTTGAACGCGGTCACCACGGGCGCTCGAGGGGGCGGTCCGGGGGGCCGCTGGATCTCGCGGGCGCGCGGCGTCACATCGTCGGACGGACGAGCGACGCGGTGAGGGTTGGTTCTCCGTCCGCGCGCCGCCACGTCACCTGGAACGTGGGACCATCGCTCGTGGATGCGCCCGAGTAGAACGAGCGCTTCGTGTCGACGAAGCTCACGATGAACGACTTGCCGCGCGTGAGATGAAGATCGACGCCGCTCTCGAACGCGAGTTCGGGCGCTGTCGACTCGATGTGGCTCCACGCGCGGGCCTCCTTGGCTGCTCCCGCCACCACGCCTGCACCGAGTTGGTCCTTGCACGCGATGCGCAACCAGTCACGGACGCGGCGCGCCTCGCACGCCTGCTCCAGCTTGGGTGTCGTGACGATCTGCGCCGAAGCCCACTCTTCCGGGCTCGGCAACGCGGATCTCTCCGTCGGGATGTCGGCGGCGCGCAGTGGGCTCGCGCTCGACGACGCGACGGGGGCCGACGAGAGCGGGCCGCCCGACGCTCCATCCGAGAGGAAGACCAGGACGGCGACCACGACGAGCCCGAAGCGGCGCGCTCTCATAGCGTCTCCAGGTAGGCGACGAGAGCGGCTTTGTCGGCGGCGCTCAGCGTCGCGGTGTTGCCCATCCGCGTCCCGTTGTGGTCGATCAAGCTCGCGAGCGTGGGGGCGCTCCCGTCGTGGAAATACGGGGCGGTTCCGCCGACGAACCAGAGCGAAGGGGTCTTGAAGTGCGTGTCGGGCTCTGCGTCGAAGTCGGCCGCCGCTGGAAAGGCTGGGAGATCGGCGATCGATCGGTTGGAGAGCTCGGGGCCGTCGTGACAGTGCGCGCAGCTCGCGGTCGAGCCCTCGAAGATGCGCTTACCGGCGGCTTCCTGATCGGTGAGAGGCCGATCTCGGGTAGGTGGTGGCGAGAGGCCCGCGCGGAGGTACGCGGCGATCATGACGGCGTCCGTGGTCGTGATCTCCGAGTCCGTGCGTGCGTCCGACGCGAGGGCGCGATGCAGTTTGGTGCCTTCGACGAGTCGCGCGCGGAGATCCTTCGACTCGCCGTGCCAGCCATAAGGACCCGACGCGCGAACGCGGCCCGCGAGCATCGGAGTCTGGCGCGGATACAGCTTGAAGCCTGGATACCCAGCGCCGGGCGGGGAGACGCTCGAGCCGTCGTAGGTGGCGCGCGGCCGCACGTTCTCGCGCAGCCCGACGAAACGGCCTTCGGTCTCACGCCACGTGTAACCGTCGTCGCGTCCTTCCGGGTGGCACGCGGCGCACCCGAGACCGCCGCTCAGCCACATGGCGTTCGAATCCGCGAAGAGCCGCCGGCCGAAGGCTCCCGCGAGGGGCAGCGGGTCCTTCGCGAGGCGGAGCCGAGTGGACTTTCGCGTCCCGAGATCGAACCGCACGAGGTCGTACGTCGTTCGACAGAAGACGAAGAGCGTGTCCTCGTCCTTCGAGAGGGCGAGCCCGGAGGGCGCGCCGCCGCTCATCGGCACGAAGACAGGGCTCGGGTCGTAAAGGTTGAGGACGGCGAGCCGAGCCATGGCGGGGCTCGCTGCGTCGGCGTCGAGCTCCACCACTTTGCTCGCCCCCTCCGATGCGACGAACAAGCTGTGCGTGCGCTTGCGGTAGACGATGGCGCGCGGCTGGACCAGATCGGGATCGGCGCGAGGCGCGAGCCCAGCGAACGCGCCGAAGGCGTCCGGCGGTCGGGCATCGATTGCGGCGTAGTCGAGGCTCGACTTCGGTTCGTCCGATTCGCGCGTCGGCTGAAGCGACGCGCCGGTCGAGACATCCATGACGTCGACGGTCGGCGCCCCCCACCACGCCGCCGTTCCCTCGGCGCCGAGCGCGTGTCGGGGCGCGAAGAGGGTCGACCCGTCGGGTGACAGCACCACTGCGTAGCCCAGCGAAGCGGTCGTTTCGCGCCCCGCGGGGCCGCGCTCGGGCGCCGCGCGGAGGGGCGCCGAGGTCGCGCGCGGTGCGCCCTCGAGGTCGTCGATGCGCGTCAGCGCGGAGCCGACGAGGTGCGAGACGAACGCCGTCTTGCCGTCGGGCGTGATCGCGACGCCGCGCGGCTCGCGCGCCGTGGACAGCCTCGCGACGACGGTCAGCGCCGCCGGGTTCGAGGCGTCGACGACGGCGACCTCGGCGGACCACGCGCTCGTCACGACGACGCGCATGGAGCGCGGTTCGACCGCGAGTCCCCAGGCGTCTGGCGCGAGCACGACGCGGCCGATCTCCACGAGTCCGCGATCGGCGTCCGGCTTCATCGCGACGAGGAGCCCACCTTGGCTCTTTCGAACGACGGCGGGGTCGAGCGGCGGCATTGCCTGGTCGAGGCGCGCTTGCATGGGTTCGGCGACGTCCTTGCCAATGTCGCTCACCGCGGGCGTCGGCCCGCGAAGGACGTCGTGCGCCGCGCGGCTCTCGTCGGCCGGCAGCGTGCGGATGGTGACCAGCACGAGTCCCTCCATCGCGACGACCTGCGCGGGGGGACCAGGCAGCGTGACCACGCGCGCTCGGCTCGGATCGCCGAACGACGCGGGCGTGACGAACAAGACCTCGTGGTCTTCGTCGGCCACGACGAGCGTCTCGCCGTCCGGCATGAGCGCGACCGAACTGCCTCGGGCGTCCAGGGTCGCGAGCACCGCGCGCCTCGGGATCTCTGGAGCCGCGCTCGGCGCGGCGTCGGCGCTCGCGACGCCGCTGGCGACGCCGCTCGCGATCACGGAGGGTGCGGGGCTGGGGCTCGGCGACTCACTGCACGCGAGCGCGGCGGCGAGCGCGACGAGGATCGTGAGAAGAAGGAGAAGCGCCCGCCCGCGATCCATCGCGTCCGAGCAGACCGGCTCGTAGGGCGACCGTCAATGGGCGGACGCGCTTCTGCGCCGAGCTCCGCGATCGTCCAGCGCCGGGAGCGGGGCGCGCGGCTCCGCGATCTCGACCCGCCCAGTTCGACCGCGGAGCCTCGCCGCCGGCCCCGCCAGCGCGCGACGCAGTCGAGGCGAGCCTCGTCGGCGCGCCGTCCAGGTTCGGACCCACCCCGCGCCGTTTACTTTCCTCTGCCGCTTGCACACCGAGGAGCCACAGCTCGACACGCTCGGCGGAGCCGCCGCGGGCGACGAGGGGGCAGCCTCGCGGTCGGGACCCCCGACACAGTTCGGCAACGGCGAGAAGATCAGCTCTACGAAGATGAACGACAACTTCACGGACCTCCAGAACCAGATCGACGCGACCACCCAGCGCGCCGCTCACGTTCAGCCGCGACGAGAAGCCGCAGTTCGGATGCCGCACACGCCCTATCGTGCCGCAGCTCGATTCGATAGCTTCGCGTGTCATGGAAGGGCTCGTCGCACTCACGGCTGGGATGGTATTCGCCGGCGACTTCCGTGTTGTGCGGCCCCTTTCTGCGGGGGGGATGGGTGCGGTGTACGTCGTTCAGCAGATCTCGACGAACAAGCCGCGCGCCCTGAAAATCATGCGTGCCGACCTCGTCGCGAACGATGACCTCCGTCGGCGCTTCGAGCAGGAGGCGCGCGTGGGCGCCGACATCGCGAGCGATCACGTCGTCGAAGTCATCGCCGCCGGCGTCGACGCACAGACTGGAATGCCTTGGCTCGCGATGGAGCTCCTTTCGGGCCGCGATCTCGAGACCTACGCGCGCTCGACCGGACCCGTGCCTTTCCACACTTTCGCATCGCTCTTCCAGCAGCTCGGGCACGCGCTCACTGCCGCCCACGACATGCGGATCGTGCATCGCGACCTCAAGCCCGAGAACATCTATCTCGCGGACTCGCGTCGGGCCGATGGCGCGTTCACCGTGAAGATCCTCGACTTCGGGATTGCGAAGACGCTCGCCGACGCGAAGACGAGGCTCACTGCCGCCGTTGGGACGCCTCTCTGGATGGCACCCGAGCAGAGCTCGCCGACCTCGACCCTAGGGCCTGCCGCGGACGTGTGGGCGCTCGGGCTGATCGCGTTCCGCCTCCTCGTCGGGAAGGTGTTCTGGGTCTCGGCGCATCACCCGGAAGCTTCCACCATGATGATCATGCGCGAGGTCCTCATGGATCCGGTCCCGGCCGCGTCGGCGCGCGCCGCCCAACTCGGCACTGCCGCGCAGCTCCCTCCCGGTTTCGACGGCTGGTTCGCGAGGTGCGTCGAGCGCGACCCGACGCGCCGGTTCCAGGACGCCCGCCAGGCGATGCAAGGGCTCGCCGCGATGACCGGCGCCGGCGTCGCGCCGCCTGCGCTGGCGCCCCCAGATGGCCGCGTCGCCTCCGCGACGCCATCAGTGCCGGTCGTGGTCACCGATCCCGGCGGCGCGGTTCGAGCCCCGCCCACGGCGCTCGAGTCGCCCTCGTGGTCGGGGACAGCTCGCCCCCCGGAGACGCGGCTGGGCGCACCACACCCCAGCGCGTACGCGCCTTTCCCCACGCCAGGCGCCGCCGCTCCCCCAAAGCGCACCGCTTCGCCGAGTCGCACAGGGCTGTTCCTCGGAGCTGGCATCTTGGTCCTCGCTGGCGTGGTGACCCTCGTCGTCGTCCTCGTCACGCGCAGCAGCGGCGACAAGAAGAAGGGCGCCCCAGCGTGGACGGCCGAGTTCACCGAGAAGGTGAAGCGCATCGATTGGGCCGACCCCGTGACCGGTTTCAAGCTCCTCGACGAGGCGCTCACGCGGCTGCGGGATGGAGATCCGGGGCCGGAGGTTCCGATCTACCTCGCGAAGGTGGCCGACGCGTTCGTGAAGGTCGAGGAGGGGCGGCTCAGAGACGAGCTCGCGCGCACCGACGACGACCCTTCTCGCTACTTGAGGAACCGGGAGCTCCTCAAGGCGTATCTCATGCTGACCGAGCCGAACGGAGCGCACCCGCACCTCGATGTGGCCGCCTCGGCCGAAACGTTCGCCGCGTCATGGTGCCAACGCCTGAAGCAGAGCGTCGGAGCGACGGAGCTCTGCACGGCCACGGCGAAGTTCCCAAGGGGCCACGTCCAACCGCACCTCGAGTACTACTTCGAGAACGCGAAGGCGAATCGCACGTCGCCTCCGACGCGCGACGAGCAACTCGTCGAGAGCGTTCGTCGGTCCCTTTCCAGGATCCCGCGACGCGCGCGCTACTACGCATTGTTCGTCGAGTCTCTCGGCCACGAGAAGTTCGACCCGACCGGCGAAGAGGTCCCGGAGAACCTCGTCCTCCCTCCCGTCTCGCTGCCGGGGTTGTTCAAGGACCGGCCGATCGTCGGCCCGGCGACGAATTGGCTGTTCGATAGCCGGAGAAGAATCAAGGAGCAGAAGCCCTACGAGGTCTCCGGGGTCTACACGGATAGAGGGCGCGTGCTGGTCTATGTCAGTCTTCGGGGCGCCGAGGATCTCCTGAAAGAAGACGATTGGGCGTTCCCGCTCGACGATGAGGAGAAGCGGTCAGGCGAGATCCTCCAGACGCTGAAGGCCCTAGAAGACGACTATCAACGTCGGTTCATGAAGGAGTGGGATCAGCTTCTCGACGACGTCGTGGTCCGAAGCCCCACGGACGTCGACGGGTGCCTCGCTATCCTCGAAGAGCTCACCCGATCGGAGTACCCGTTCGCGAGGCTGCTGGGCGCGATTGGCGAGAACACGCGAGCGTCTTCGACGGACCCGTTCGCGGGCCGAGGGATTGGCACTCAACTCAACTCCCTGCTGCGGCGCCGGCTCGTGAGCGCGAGTGGGGAGTGGAGGGTTGCTTTCGACATCGGCAAGATGAACGCCTCGTTCTCGTTCATCAGTCAGCACTTCGAGTCGCTCACGGCGTTCGTGCTCGGGCGCGCAAAGGGCCCGGCTGACCACATCCGGTACCTCGACGTCCTGAAGGATCTGCAGAAGCAGGTTGCGACGCGCAAGCGCGAGACGGCCGGCCTCGAACTCGTCGGCATGGAAGCCGAGCTCGAGGCCGCGCGCACGAAGACGATGAGCCTCCTCGCGAGCAGCTCGTACGATCCGTTCGCGGTCGGGATCCTGAAGGCCCTGCTGCTCGCGCCGTTGACCCAAGCCACGAGGTCGAGCGAGCCCCAGCCGACGATTCCCAAACCGTTGAAGCTCTGAGCGCAGTCTCCACGTGCATCCACGCGTTCGGCCGCTGCGCTCGCGCGGGATGACCCCGAGGCGAGAGAGGACGTCCGAGCCGCCCATCCAGCCGACCGCGGTGAGCTGGTCCCGGGGCTTGTCTGCAGGCTTGTCGCTGTAGTGGCTCACGGGGTGAGGAGGCGCGGCCGTGCCCGGTCCCCTGAGCGGCGTAACGATAGGGCGGTCGACGAAGAACGCGCGCTCGTTCGCGACTCACCTGATGTAGCGTTGGACGATGTCCGGACTCTTCCGCTGGCTCGCCGCCGCCACGACCGTACTCGGAGGTTGCACGACCGTCCCTTCGTCCACCGGCGCCGGCGGCGCGGATGCGACGAGCTCCAGCACGAGCGTCAGCTCGTCGACGGGCGGGGTCACGTGTTCCGGAATCGAAGACTGCCCCGTTCCCACGAATCCCTGCGCCCAGCGCACTTGTTCGAACCAGGTGTGCGGGGAGATCGCCGTGCTCGACCTGACCGAGCCAGCCAATCAGATGGTCGCGGACTGCAAGGTTGTCGTGTGCATGAAGGGCGTCGCGACCGTGCAGGAGGACCCCACGGACAAGCCGGCCGATACGGACTGTACATTCGGCGTGTGCGCCGCCGGCGTGCCGAAGTCCGAGCCGCGGCCGGTGGATACGCCGTGCGGTGTGGACGACGCGCTCTACTGCGATGGCGGCGGCCGCTGCGTCGGCTGCACGTCCGCCACGCAGTGTCCCGCCGCGCCGAACGCATGCGTGGTCCCAACGTGCGACGCGTCGGGCACCTGCGGAGCCGCCAATACTGGCGTGCCGACGCAGCTGCCCGGCGATTGCCGAAAGCTCGTGTGCGACGGTTCCGGGAACCCGCCGGTCGACGCGGCAGACGACACGGACGTGCCCATCGACGATGGCAACCCGTGCACGCCCAACGCGTGCGCAAACGGCGCGCCGGTTCCAATCCCGGACAATACCGTCTGCGCATCAGGCAAGTGTTGCGCCGGCAGCTGCATAGCAGCTTCGAGCGACCCGGCGAACTGCGGCGAGTGCGGCCGAACATGCGCGGTTTGCGTTGGTACGTCATGCGCCGCCACCGTGATTGACGACTTCGTCTCGCCTCCGGCGCCGAACAACGCGAGCGTCTCGTCGCTCGAGCAGGATGCCGACGGCGTCTACTGGGCCATCTACTCGACCACCGGCTCCGGGGTCGTCCGTCGCTGGATCAAGGCCACGTCGACGAAGGAGCCCGTGTACGAGACGTTCAACGTCAACTTCGGTGGGGTGTTCCCGCTGGGATCCTACTCATACCTGCTGCGCCAGCAGGCGTCTCCGACTGGTGGCGTGTACCGATGCGAGACGACGAACTGCGCTGCGACGCTCACGCAGCTCGCTCAGCTCCACTACCCTTCGCCGGCGCTCCACATGTGGTCGACTTCGAACGACGTGTTGTTCTTCCGCACGTCGAACGCGAGCAACCAGCAGGCTCCGGCGATGTTCTACGACGGGGCGACCGACATGTCGTCCACGTACATTCCCTTCAGCGTCGGCGTGTTCTCGACCACGGCGAGGGGGAACTACGCGTACTGGTCGGATGAGGGAACGAGCATCATTCGCGTCGCGGACTACACGGGGTTCGCCCCGCCGACGCTTCCGTTCTCCTCGCCGTGGCTGACGAATACGGCCCCGAACCCCGCCCGGATCCTGACGGCGGGGGATGACGGGAAGCTGTACTGGGTGGTCGGGACCGAGATCCACCGCGGCAACCTCGGGCTCACGGCCGGCCCTGAGCAGACGGTGATCGCGGGCGAAGTCGGCATCACCGACATGACGATTTCGTTCGGGCAGCTCTTCTGGGCGAGCAACGGTGCCGGCAACAGCGGTATCTGGACGTGCAAGCCGACGAGTTGCGCGGCGACGAAGACCAAGGTGGCGTCGACGACTGGTGTCGCGACCGTGAGTCCCGGCGAGGCGCCCGAGTTCCTCGTCGCGGACGACAAGACGGTCTACTTCTCGACGTACGAGCTCAGTACGCGGAGCCACGTGCTTCGGGCGCCGCGTTTGTCTCTCCATTGAATGGAGTGGTCGAACGGGCCCCCGACGGCAAAGGAACGGTCGAGGTCGCAACTGGCGACGTCTCGCGTCGATCCGCTTTGAAGATTCGCGTTCGACGCGCGTTCTACCCTGCCGGAGCCTTTCATGAAGGGCATCACCGTCGAGATCTTGAAGGGCATCCGCGCCAACACGCGGGAGTCCGTGAGGTCGCGCAGATCCTTCGCGCGCAACATGATCTCCGGCTGCGCGTCGAGCGGTGCGAGGCGGAGATCGCCGAGATCGAGAAGCAGCTGCCTGCGGCCTGAGCGTCGGACGCGCGATCTCGGATCGCACCCCCACGGCAGATCGCGTACGACCGCGGGATGGCTCGAACGGATTTCGTCGAAGGGACGCTCCTCGAGAAGCTGAGGAAGCTCGAAGCCCTCCACGCCGGGACGAACGTGTCCGGCGAGAAGGAGGCCGCGAAGCGCGCCGCGGAGCGCATCCGCGCGCGGCTCGAGGAGATCCGCGGCAAGGAGACGGACAGCGAGTACCGCTACACCCTGCAGGACCCGTGGATGCGTCGGCTGTTCCTCGCGCTCTGCCGGCGCTACGGGCTGAAGCCGTATCGCCAGGTGGGGCAGCGCGCGACGTCGGTCATGGTGAAGGCGCCGAAGTCGTTCCAGGACAACACGCTGTGGCCGCATTTTCAGGCGGTGTCGCGGGAGCTTCGCGAGCACCTCGACGAGCTCACGACGCGCGTGATCCGGGAGGCGATCGACGAGGACGTCAGCGACGCGAAGGAGGTGAAGGACACGAAGGCGCTGCCGCCCTGAACGCGATTCGGTGCTGAGCGCCGCGCGGTCGGGGGTTCGCCCGCGCCGTCGCCGTGCGATACGCGGACGAGGAGGTTGGTCCCGATGAAGATCGAGAGCGTGTTCGTGGCGAGTCACCTCGCCGAGGAGTCGGACGAGGCGATCCGCCAAGGCGATCGCTGGGCGCGGGCGCACGGCGCGCGGCTCACGGTCGGGTTCGTGTTGCCCGCCGTCCTGTCCGCGAACCCCGTGTCCCCGCGCTACGCGGAGTTCGAGACCATCGATCTGCTCGCCGCCGAGCGGCGCGCGAGCGAGCTCCTCACGGATCGCGCGCGCGAGCTCACCGGCCGCGGCGCGGACGACCTGACCACCGTCGTCACCACTGGTCGGCGGCTCGAGGGCATCTTGAGCTCGGCGAAATCCGCGCGCGCCGACCTGCTCGTCGTCGGGCCGGACTCGTCCGACGAGGCGACCCTCGCGGAGCGCGTGGCGCGGCTCTCGCCGTGCCCGGTGCTCGTGGCGCGTCCCACGCGCGGCGGTGGTGTGATCGTCGGGACCGACTTGTCCGATCCGTCGTTGCCCGCCGTGCGCGCCGCGCTCGCGTACGCGAAGCAGCACGGCGCTCCGCTCAGCGTGCTCCACGCGATCGAGTCGCCGTCGGGCGCGCTCGCCAAGATGTTCGGGCTCCTCGGCGTGAAGGCGCCCGAGCCGCGGAATCGCGTCCCCGAGGTGCGCGCGCGCCTTCAGGCGTGGCTCGAGGTGCAGCAGGCGGCGAGCGCGGAGGTGATCCTCCTCGAGGACGATCCCGCGGGAGCGCTCGTGCGACTCAGCGCCGAGCGCCGTTCGGATCTCGTCGTCATCGGCACCCGCGGCTGGTCCGAGGAGGCCGACCTTCCGTTCGGGCGGGTCGCCGAGGTCGTCACGCGCGAGGCGCGATGCTCGGTCCTCGTCGTTCGAATCTGAGCGCGCCGCCTCACATGCGCGGGGTGACGTCGAAGCTCCGCGTGGCTTCGCCCGTCGCTACGCGCGGTGTCGCGGCGTGCTCGCGCGTTTGCGCCATGCTCCGCACCGGTTCGGAGGCCCCCGAATCTCGGCGGGATCAGGCGCGCCGCGCTCCGACTCAATCGACGCTAGAACGTGCCGCGAAGGAGGCCGACGGCCAGGCCCGGGCCGACGACGGGAACGAACGTGATCGCGGGCGCCTTCGGCTTCCCTTTGGGCGCCGTCGCCAACCCCACGATCCCAGCCACCACGCCGCCAGCGCCGGCCACGAGGAGCACCGCACCCACACCCAGCTCGACTGTCCCAGTGCTTTTGGCGTCCTCATCGGCCTGATTGCACGCGATGGGATCGAAGCTGCCGCTGAAGACGTCGCACGCGGGGGTGTTCGACTCGTCCGCGCCCGCGGATGCGCCTAGGCCGAGCAGCACCGAGCCCGCGATCATCGCGCCAGCGCCAACGCCTCCGACGACGAACGCCCAGGTCGGGAGCCCGCCGCCTTGATCCGGCTGCGGCGGGCCGCTCGGCGTCCCCGCGCCCAAGGACCCGTCGGGCTTGAGCGAGACCTTGACGGTCTTCGACTCTCTCGAGTTGAACGACTCTGACGCCGTCGACGACACCGTTCCGGACGCGAGCTTCACGTCGATCCTGAACGTGTGGGGACCAGGGTTGAGTTCGAGGGGGGCGCGGGTCAGTGGGCGGGGCGCGCCCCCGTCGACCGACACCTCGCCGTCGGTGATCTGTGCGCCCGCACCGTCGCGGATGTCGAACGTCGCGAACGCGAGGAGGTCTCGCGCCTTCGTCTTCCACGACTCGCACTCGGTGAGCGTGCTTTGGTCCGCCGCGTTCTTCGCGCAGGACTCGAGGCAATGCGCCCCTGCGCGATAGAGCGCGAGGGGATCGCGCTCGGGCGCGTCCGAAAGCGCGAGCGCCGCGTCGTACGCGTTGGAGCACGCCTCGTCGGCGCGCGCTGGGGTCGCGAGCAGGCCGGCCGTCAGGAGGACGCACACGAAGGCTGCGCGGTTCACGATGATTGCTCCTTCACGCGCGCATGATCGAGCACGCGTACCCGATCGACAAGGGCTCGGACGCTCCCCCGCGCCGAGCGCTACGCGGGGCACCAGGGCTTCCGGACGCGTTTGCCATCGGGCCCGATATACGTCTTCTCCTTGCAGTCCTGCGTCGGCGTGGGCGCTGGAGTGGGGATCGGCGTCGGCTTGACGAGGGGGCCCGTCGTCGGTGTGGGCCGCGAGGTCGGGACCTCGGGGGGCGACGACACCGTCGGTGCCGCGGCGGAGACGGTGGGCGCGGGCGCGGCGGTCGGGGTGTCTCCCATCGCCGTCGTGATCACCGCCGCGCTCTCTCGAGGTGCGGTCCTCGCGATGTCCTTCTCCGCGACCGCGCCGACGGGGTCACCCGTGTGCTGCGTCTTCGGCGCGGGCTCGCCGAACAGCCGGTCCTTGAGCAGGAATGCCCCCACGCCGAGCGCCCCGACGACGCCGATCACGGCGATCCAGACCACGGGCGATGCGCCCTTCTTTGCGCGCTCCTTCGCGTGCTCGGGGGGGAGGACGCCCGTCGCGGGGCTGAAGAGCGGGGCCTGCATCTGGGTGTGGAACGGGGGCGCCGACGTGTCGAGGCGCATCGGCGTCATGGCGGGCGCCGTCGCCACACCGATGGGTAGAGGAATGGACGGAGACGCGGTCGAGGGGCGCCCCCCGAGGACGGCAGACAGTCTCTCGAACGCGACGCTCGCGTCCGGGAATCGCTCCGCCCCCGAACGGGCGACCGCCGTCGCGAACCACGCATCGAAGCCGACCGGAAGTGGGAAGCGATAGCCGAGGGCCGCCGCGCGCTCGCTCGCGGGCGGGATGGCTTGTATCATCGTCTCCTGGAGGACTTGGATCGCCGTCACACTCGGGACGTGGGCGGCGAGCCAGAAGATTTTTCCCGTGAGGAGATAGAATGCGATGAGGCCCACCGCCCACACGTCCGTCTGTGGGCCGACCGAGGCTCCCGCTTGCGCTTGCTCCGGCGCCATCCAAAGGGGCGAGCCGATAGGCACGCTCATGTCCGTATTCGACTCGGCGACGACCTTCGCGATGCCGAAGTCGAGCACCTTGACGGCGAACGCTTCGTCGAGGCGCGCGCTCGAGGCAACGAAGATGTTCTCCGGCTTGAGGTCCCGGTGGACGATTCCGGCGCGGTGCGCCGCGCTCAGCGCGTGCCCGAGCTGGCCGAGGATCTTGCGGATCACCTCGGGCGAGTGCGGACCGCCCTTGTCCACGAACGTCCTCAAGTCGGAGCCCTCGAGGAGCTCCATCGCGAACCATGGGCGGTGCGACGCCGCGTCGACGCCGACGTCGAGCACGCGGACGACGTGCTCACTCTTGATGCGCGTGCCGATGCGCGCTTCCTGCGAGAACTTCGCGCGGAGACGCTCGTCGCGGCCGACCTGGGGGTGCATGAGCTTCATCGCCCTGAGCTCGCCGAGCTCTCGGTGGCGGACGACGAACACCTCGCCCATCCCTCCCGAGCTGAGCGGCTTCACGATCTCGTAGACGCCCGCGAACGTCGCGCCCGGCTCGAACGGTTGCAGCATCGATCCCTCGAAATCGCCCCCCACCTGCGGGACTCCGCGAGAGCATGTTCCAGGCGGTGCGGGCAGACAAGGGCGGCGAGCGCGTCGCACGTCCTCACCGGGGCGGATCCGGTGTAGAGGCGGACACGAGATGGCGAGGAACACCGCTGCTCGGGGCCGATGCGCGGGCTGTCGACTCCACCTCGACCTCTGCGCGTGCGAGCTGATCCCGGCGATCGCGACTCGCACGCGCGTCGTCGTGATCATCCACCGGAGCGAGCTCCGGAAGACCACCAACACCGGGCGCCTCGCGACCCAGTGCCTCGTGAACAGCGAGCTCGTCGTCCGCGGGGATCACGGTCCGTCGCCGACGATCGCGTTCCCGCCGGACGTCGCGCCCGTCGTCCTCTTCCCCGCGCCGGACGCCGTCCCGCTCGCGGAGCTCGCGCCGACCCTCGGCGGGAAGCCGGTCGCCCTCGTCGTCCCCGACGGGACGTGGCGGCAAGCGGCGAAGGTGAGGAATCGCGTGCCCGGCCTCCGCGATCTGCCGTGCGCGTGCCTGCCGCCCGGCGAGGCCCCGTCCGCGTATCGGCTCCGCGCCTCCGCACACGATCACGGTCTCGCGACGATCGAAGCGATCGCGCGCGCGCTCGGCGTCCTCGAAGGGGAGGCCATCCGGACGGCGCTCGAGCGCCCGTTCCTCGTCATGGTCGAGCGCACGCTCTGGGCGCGCGGGCTCTGTCGCGCGGAGGACGTCACGGGTGGAGTCCCGGTCGGCGCGACCTGCCACGATCCGCGCGTTGCGGCGCCTCCGGCTCGCGCGGTACGGCGGTCTCCGGTGCCCGTCGTATGAGCCTGCTCCGCGCGGTCTTCCACTCGCTCTTCGGCCCCAAGCTCCCCGACGACGTCGCGCCGAGCGAGGACGCGGCCGCGCTCGAACGGTGGATCGCGTTCCCCGTCCAGCCGACCTCGATCCGGTGGCGCGGCGTCGGCCAGGCGTCGAGCGGCCGCGTCGGCGCGCTCTGGTACGAGGTGCACGCGCTCCTCGGCTTCGAGGGCCGTTGGGGAGCGCTGCGGCGCGCGCTCGCGACGATGCCGGTGCATCGAGGCGGTCCTGGCACGCAGCATTGGCACGAGTTCTTGCCGAAGGACGTGATGCCGCTCGTGGAAGGACCCACGCACGCCCGCGGGCCCTACTACGGGGCGAAGAGCTGGTGGAGGCACCCCACGTGGGCGTGCACCGACAACGCTTGGGCGAACGCGCTCGGGGACGGCCCGTGGGTCCTCGCCTGTTGGTCGACGGTGAGCGTCCCCTCGTGGTGAGCGAGGACAGACAGTCCGCGCGCCCGGTTCGCACGCACCGCGGACAAAGCGCCCGCGCCGCTCTTGCATTGCGCGGATGGAATGGCGAGCGGCCACCTCGCAGCGAGCTTCACTCGGCGGCCGCGGCGCGAGCTCGGTCGATGGCGTCCATCGCGACGCGCCGCAGCTCGAGCAGGTCGCCGAGGCCGCTCCCTTTTCGCGCGAGTCGGAGCGCGCGCCGCAGCTCGCGCGCGTTCTCGAGCCAGTGGAGCGCCGCGAACGGCGACGCGACGATCACCCCGATCGCGGCCGCGCGCGCGGCGCGCGAGCGGAGGGCGACGAAGGCTGCCGCTCCGAGGCCGATCGCCCACACCGGGTAAGCGACGAGACCCGTCGCGAACTTGAGCGTCGAGTGCTGATCCGTCTCGTCGGTCCGCCGCGCGACGAGGCGCGGCAGCTGGTACGGGACCCAATAGAGGGCTACGCCGATCGGGAAGAGCGGCAGCGCGGCCCACGCGAGCGCGCTCGGGCCCTTCTCCTCGCGCGGACCCGACAGCTGCTCGTCGGTGAGGCCCTCCCGATCGAGCGCGTCGAGGTACGCCCCGACCGCGCGCTCGACGGCCTCGGCGACCTCGGGGTGGAGCCTGCGGAGTCGGTCGCGCGCGCGCTCGACACCCTGCGCGATGCGCACCGCCTCGGCGAAGGAGCGCTCCCCCTGCTCGTTGCGGATGAGCTCCGCGATGCGGAGGACGAGGCGGCGCTCGTCCCACGTCGCGCCCTCGATGACGAGATCCTCGAGGTCGTCGTGCATGCGCGCGGTCGCGCCCTCGATCAGATCCCCGGCGACGTCCGCGACGCGCCGGACGGGCCCGTAGGCGACCATCGCGCGCGTGCGGAACTTGTCGCGCGCCGCGAACTCCAGGCCTACGGCTTGGAACGTGAGATCCGTCGCGCCCGCGGCCGCGGCGCGCGCGAGCATCCGGGCGGCGCCCGTCTTCAGGCGGATCATCGCGGGCTCGTTGTGGCTCGTCCCCTCGGGGAACACGAGGACGTTGCCCCCGCTCGCGAGGTGCTTCGCGATCCGGTCGAACATCTCGTCGTTCGCGCCCGCGGGTTTGTTCGGGTCGTCGCTCCGGCGGAGCACGGGGACGGCGTCCGCGAGATCGAGCAGCCACGCGAGCCCCGGTAGATCCCAGAGCGTGCTCTTCGCGAGCGGCGAGACGTCGCACGGGGCGTGGGTCAGCACGAGCACGGGATCGAGGAGCGCGTTCTTGTGGTTCGACACGAACACGCGGCCGCGCGTCTCCGCCGAGGGGCGCTCGCCCACCTCCTCGATGCTGCCGAAATACACGCGCAGGAGCGCCTTGAACCCAGAGCGGAGGAAGCGCTTGAGCGGTCGCATGGGGCTCGAGGTTACCCGCGTTCACCCGTCGCGTCCGCCCGGCCGCGCGCGCCGGATCAGCGCGAGACGTGGGTCTCGAACGCGTCCCCGCGGAGCCACCGCGTGATCGTCGCGTCGTTCGTGACGCGCCCGAGGACGTGGTAGTTCGACTCGAGCGCAGCAGCCCCGGCGGCGTCTTCGCACTGGACGGTCGCCGGCTCGAGGTAGGACGAGTGGCAGAACCGCGTCGCGCGCCCGTCGTGCTCGAAGAGGAAGCCCGCGTGGTTGTCGAGCCCGACGACGTAGAGGCCGTCCCCGAGCTCGCGCACCTTCGCGAGGACGAGCGCGGCGTCGCCCTTCCGAAACCTCCAGATGTCGTCCGCCCCGGCGAGCGTCTTCACGATGTTCTCGGACGCCTGCTGCGCGAGCTTCGCGCGCTGCACCTCGAACCCGGCGTGCGCGAGGAGCGTCGTCACGAAATAGCCGCACGCGATCGAGCCCTTTCCGGGCTCTTGCGACGTGCCGTTGAAGTCCCACGCCGTCCCGATCCAGGCGGGGAAGAGGTCGTCCTCGAACGCGTCGAGGAGGCGCGGTCGGGCGGCGCCGAGCACGTCCGCGCGCGCCTCGGGATCGGCGTCGAGTCGCGCGGCGAGCGCCTTCCGATCCATCTCGAGCGCGCCTCGGCGCGCGCCGTACCGCTCGCGCGCGGTCGCGAGCGTGACCTCGGACGTCGCCGTGGACGACGCGCTCGCGGAGGCGGTCGCGCTGGGCCTGTGCTTCGCGGGGCTCGCGGACGTGCGGGCCGCGACGAAGACGCACGCACACGCGCCCGCGACGAGAGCTCCGAGGGTGATCGCCGTGATGCGCATGGCCCGACCTCCTAACGCCGACGAGGGAGCTGGGCCAACGCTTCGGTCGCGCCGCGACTTCCCGCGCCGTCGTCTCGGGCACCGAACCGGAGGGGTGCTCTCGATCCGCGAGGGCAATTCGGACAGCTCAAGAGGTTCGTCTCTCCGGCTGTCGTGGTCCAGGATCGCGCTCGCTCATTTAGGATGCGCCGGTGATGAAGCCCTCGAAGCCGCGCCTCTCCGGGGTTCGGCGGACGCGCGCGGAGCGCGACTGGAAGACGACCTACCAGCTCCTCGTGGCGATGGCGCTCGGCGGTGCGGCGATGATGGCACCGGAGCGCAACGCGCTGCTCGCCCTGTTCGAGCGCTGGCCGGACGCCGCGTCGCTCGCGAACGCGGACGCGAAGGCGGTGGAGCGCGTCCTCCGGCCGCTGGGGCTCGCGCGGCAGAAGGCGGAGTCGGCGATCGCGTTGGCGCGCGCGATCCAGGAGCGCTTCGCGGGCGAGGTGCCGGACAGCGTCGACGCGATGGCCTCTCTCCCGGGCGTCCCGCGGACGGTCGCGAACGTCGTCGCGCGCCGCGCCCTCGGCGTCGTCCCCGGAGCGAGCGCGCCCGTCGAGGACGAGCCGGAGGAGGCCGCGCCTGCGTCGCGCATCGACGCGTCCGCGCTGCCCGCGGACTGGGCGGCCGCGCTCGGCCCCGCGCTCGCGGATCTCGATCTGCCCGGCGTGCTCGCGCGCGTCGCGAAGGAGCGCGCGACCGGCGCCGTCTTCCCCCCGGAGAACGAGGTGGTCGCGGCGTTCCACCACACGCCGTTCGCGGAGACCCGGGTCGTGATCCTCGGGCAGGATCCCTATCCGACACCCGGGCTCGCGCACGGGCTCGCGTTCTCCGTGAAGCGCGGCGTGAAGTTCCCCGCGTCGCTCGCGAATATGTTCCACGAGCTGGTCGCGGACGTAGGGGCCCCGTTCCCGACGAGTGGATCGCTCGTGCCCTGGGCGCGCCAGGGGGTGTTGATGCTCAACACGATCCTCACGGTGCGCGCGTCCGAACCGAACTCGCACAAACTGTTCGGGTGGCGAGAGCTCGCGGACGCGGTGCTCCGCGCGCTCGACGCGCGCGAGCGGCCCGTCGTGTTCGCGTTCTGGGGCAACCAGGCGCGGGCGAAGGCGAAGCTCGTCACGAGCGGGAGGCACACGATCATCGAAGGAGCGCACCCGAGCCCAATGTCCGTGAAGGCGTGGCGCGGGAGCCGCCCGTACTCGAAGATCAACGAGGCGCTCCGGCACCACGGGCAGGCCGAGATCCGCTGGGAGCTCGAGGACGCGGCGGACGCGTCGTGTACGCTGCGCCCATGACGAACAGCAGCGGCGGTGGGTCGTCCGTCGATGGTCTCGGGGCCGGGCTCGCGTTCGTCGCCCCCGTCGGGGCGGGCGTCTTCGTCGTCGGATCGGTGGGCGTCGGTATCGCGCGGTGGTTCGCGGACATGTACCGAGGCATCGCGCACATCGTGACGGGCTCCGGCACCGACTCGATGGAGGAGCTCGAGCGTCGCATCGCGCTCGCGGATCTCGTGGCGATCGCGGCGCTCGCCGACGCGCGCCTCGACGAGGCGGAGAACGACGCGATGCGCGCGTTGATGACGGGCAACCCCGCGTTCGAGGCGGAGCTCCGCGACGCGTTCGTCCGTTGGCAGGCGCGCGGCGCGGTGCTCGCGAACGAGTCGCAGCGCGCGAGCGCGCTCCGGGCCGCGGCAGCGAAGCTCTCCGAGGAGCAACGCGCCGAGCTCCGCGCGCTCGTGGAGGCGCACGGAGCGCCGCCCGCGCCGCCCCCTCCGGAGGGAGGGAACCCGTATCGGGTCGCAGCCCCCGAGGCGTCGAAGACGATGCGCGACGAGATCCTCGCCGCTCTCGCGTGATGCGCTCGCGCGCGGCGTTGGACGCCGCGCGGCCGCGCTGCCACGCTCGGGCCGTCGTGGGAAAGCGCCGTCAGAGCCCCCTGTTCTCCTTGCTCGCCCTCCCGCTCGCGGCCTGCACCGCCGATCCGAGCACGGACGGTGCGGGCGGCGCCCCGAGCGCGACGAGCAGCGGCGCATCGACGGCGACGGCGACGACCACCGCCTCGTCCACGGCCGGTGGAACGGGTGGCGCGGGCGGCGGGCCCGTCGACCCAGGGCCGACGCGCTACCCCGCGGATGCGCGACACTCCCCGATGAGCGCGGAGGTCGTCGCCCGCTTGAAGGCGGTGCTCGCCGCGTCGCCGAACCGCCCGGACGTCTTCGCGAAGGTGGGCGACTCGATCACGGTGACCCCCGCGTTCCTCGGCTGCCTCGATGGCTCGGACGTGGACCTCGGCGCGCACGCCGCGCTCGATCCGTCGCGGGCGTTCTTCGCGACGACGCTCGCGGATGCCGTCGACTCGTCGTACGACCGCGCGACGCAGGCCGCGGTGGTGGGCTGGTCCGCGGGCGCCGCGAACAAGGGCGACCCCACGCCGATCGAGCAGGAGGTCGCCGCGATCCTGCCGGGGTTCGCGGTCATCATGTTCGGGACGAACGACACGTACGCGGGCGGGCAGCTCACGTTCGAGCGCAACCTCCTCGCGGACGTGGACGCCCTGCTCGCGCTCGGCGTCGTCCCGCTGATGAGCACCATCCCGCCGCGCGGTGACAGCGCGGCCATGAACGAGCTCGTGCCCGAGATGAACACGATCATCCGCGCGATCGCGCAGTACCGGCAGGTCCCGCTCATGGACCTGCACCAGACCCTCGTGGGCCTCGCGGACTACGGGCTCTCGGGGGATGGCGTCCACCCGGCGACCTATTTCTCCGGGAGCTACCATGGCTGCTGGTTCAACGACTCCGGCCTCACCGAAGGGATGAACCAGCGCAATCTCATCACGCTCGAGGCGCTCGACCGCGCGCGCCGCTTCGTCGTCGCGGCGGAGGCGCCCGAGCCCGCGCCGCCGCCGCTCGAGGGATCGGGCACGCACGCCGATCCGCTCCGGATCGACGCGCTCCCGTTCGCGGACGATCGCACGACGATGGGCGCGGAGAGCGTGTTCGACGTGTACGGGTGCGCGCCCCAGGACGAGAGCGGCCCGGAGATCGTCTACGAGATCACGCTGTCCGCCGAGACCCACCTGCGCGCGACGGTCTACTGCGACGACGGCGTCGACGTCGATCTGCACTGGCTGAGCGCGCCCACCGCGGACGCGTGCGTGGAGCGCGACGACCACACGATCGACCTCACCGCCGGGCCGGGCACGTACACGCTCGTCGCCGACTCGTATGTCTCTCAGGGCGTGCCGCAGAGCGGCGGCTACAGGCTGACGATCGTCGCGCTGCCGTGAGGCGCTTCGCGCGCGGGCGCGGCAGACAGTCTCACCTGCGCGAGTCAGCGCCGAGACGCGCGCGCGCGCGGCTCGACGACGACGTCGGTCTCCTCGGCCTCCTCGGCCTGTTCGCGCTCCTCGGCCTCGTCGGGCTCTTCGGTCTCGGTCTCGGGCGGCGGCTCTGCGACGGGGGGCGGGGCGGCGACGCGCGCGCGGCGCTCTCTCTGGAGGAGCCCGGCGCCCACCAGCGCGTCCCGGCCGGAGCGGCTCATCGCGAGGGCCGTGACGGCGCGCGGATAACCTCCGAACGGATCCCAGTAGGACGCCGTCCGGGTCTCGACGGCGTCTTCTTGCATCGGAGAGCGCGCGCCGGCGAGCGTCTCGGGGGTCACGCTCGCGAGCTCGATCGGCCGCGCGGGGGTGATCCGCGCGATCGTGAGGCCCGAGAGCGGTAGCCCCGCGTCGAGCAGCATCCACCCCGCGAGGACGAGCGGGAGCGCCAGGAACGTCTCGCCGAACGCGAGCGGCAGGGTGCCGGAGAACGCGGCGATCATCGCGACCTGCCACCACGGGAGGCGATCGCCGCGCGTCCTCGACAGGACGAGGTGAACCGGCGCGCGGACTGTCTGCTTCGCCCGCGTGGAGTGTCCGCGCCACGCGAGCCAGCTCGCCAGCGAGGGGGCCGCCGCGCGCGCCACGACGAGCAGCGTCCAGAGCCCGAGGAACGTCCACCCCATGAGCGTCCAATGGCTGCGCCACCACGCGCGCCAACCCATCACCGCGAGCACGTGAGCGGCCACGAACGCGACGATGAATGGGAGGCGCGCGACAAGGTTCGCGACGCCGAGCGCGCGCCGCGACGGTCCGATCCACGTCGCGCCCTTCGCCGCGGAGTCGACGAGGGCGAGCGGCGGCGCGGGCTCCGGGCGCAGCACGGCGGCGCGGTAGGGCCCGTGCTTCGGGTCCATCTTCGCGACGAGCTCGTCCTCGCTCAGCGCCTCCGCCTCGGCGAGCGCGTCCTCCTCGGCCTCGTCCTCCACGTCCCCATCGCTGGGCGGCGCCGATCCCTCGAGCAGCCCGACGCTCTCGAGCGCGCTCGTGCCCGCGTCGCTCATGCGGAGCGCGGTGAGCGCGCGCGGATAGCCGCCGAACGGATCCCACAGCTTGCCGTGCGGAGAGTCGTGCGGCTCGTCCAGCCGAGCGGCGTGCGCGTCCGCGAGGTCGAACGAATCGACGCGAGGAAGGGACACCGGTCCGGCGAAGCGGAGCTTGCCGACCTTCAAATGGTGGGTGTCACGCGCCGTGTCGACGAGCGCCCACAGCGTGAAGAAGAGAGGCAACACGATGAGCCCGCGCCCGATGGCGACCGCTGCGAACAGCGCGCCCACGACCGGCATCGCGAGCATCCACGCCTTCACGCGGAGCGGCGCTTGATGCGCGGCGAGGAAGAGGACCGACCTCACGGTCGTCGCCGGCATGTCCCTGCGGCCCCGCCACGCGAGCCAGCGCGCGATGGGCGCGGAGAGCGCGCGCATCGCGAGCGCGAGGAACCACTGGGCCGTGAACGTCCAGAAGAGGATGGCTCCGGGCGAGAACCCGAACAGCCTCCCGGGGTCCAGCCAGATCGCGACCACGAGCGCCTCGATCGCGATGAACGACAGGACGAACGGGACGCGAACGGCAAAATGCGCAGCGACGACCCGTCGCCTCGTCGGCCCGATCCAGTGCCCGCGCGGGGGATCCTGCTGGGTCCACGTGACGGAGGGGCGCGCGGATGGAGCGGTCGCGGAGGACGAGGACGGCGGGGGCGGGTGGGACGGCGGGGACGGCGGGGAAGGGGAGGGGGGCATCGGGCGACGACGTGTCGGATCGGCGGAGGGGAGGCGGACACGCCGTCGTGCGGATATCTTGGGGAGGGGGAGCGAGGGCGTCGAGGTGTTGGGAGCGTCGTGACGTGCGCCGAGGCTCGGGGGGGTTGGGAGACGTGACCGGTGGCGTGGTTCGGTGAGCCGGGTTCGCGTTTGCGCTTTTCGCGATGCGATGGACGTGGTGGGGTCGTTGCGCCGATTCGCGTGACCTTGTCCGCCCGTCTACCAAGGGAGCCGCTGGAACCGGCACCAGCTCTCAATGCGGTCTCGTTGAACATCGAGCCCCCTCCACCTGACCGAGGGGCGACACGCGGATGGACCCAACCGCTCCGCGCTGGCGGTGCCTCGCATCCATGAAGGTTCAACGCTCGGCGTAGCCAGCCTTCAACCTCCAAGAGTGGGAACAGCGGCGTTTCCGCTTGAAAAAGCGGATACGTCAGTCGAAGCGGAAGCCGAACAGCCCACCATCCTCCGATGCGTCCGTCAGCCGCACCTTGAGCGCGTGGTCCTCCAACTTGAAGCCCAAGGGAGCCTCCTTCGGCACGGCATCGGTGTTCATCGTAACGATGTACTGGAAGCCATGCTCCTTCGCGAGTTCGGCTCCCACGGCCAGCGCCTTGCCGACCTGGCGCTCGTCAACGCCGTCGAAGAGGTGGCTATCGTGGATGAGGAAGCCGGGGCTTCGCCCTCGCTCCAGGCCCAGGAGCATGAGCATCATGTCGAAGCAGAAGATGCGCATGTTGTTCACGCCCTTGCTCTTCTCGCCCGGGATGTGGGCCTCGAAGAGCGGCCCGTTCTCGGTGGGTGTGATCGTCAACGCACCGGCCTTATCGTCCTCGTAGAGTCGCGAAGAGATGTCCGTGAACGTCAAGACGGCCTTCTCGATTACCGCGGCTTGTTCAGCGTAGTCCTGGCGCAGGCGCTCCACCAACTGCGCACGCTCGACCCTCAGCTTCAGGTTGCCGGTCTCCAAGGCCTCCGCAGCATCGAACTTCTGCCCCAAGGTTTCGGCGTGGCTTCGGCCTTCGTCAACTCCCCTTGAAGGGCGGTGAAGTGTTCGAGGGCGCCGGCCGACCTGAGGACCGTCATCACCTCCGAGCGTCGAGCATCAAGCTTCCCCTTCTCTGAGTCTCGACCCGCGATGCGTTGCTTGGCGGCCTCCATCTCGGCCGTGAGGTAGGCACGGCGGTTCCGGACGACGGACTCGTGGAAGAGACTCACGTCCTCGAACCGCTTCTTCACGAGACTGGGAAGCAGAACCCCAGCCTCCTTGTAGAGGCGCTGGAGGTCGTCCGGTGCCGGAGGAATTTCCTCAACGGTGGTTTGCTCAAGCTCGGTCACGTACCGACGATCGAGGAGGTTCTCGTCTGCGAGATCGGCGAGCCGCTTGGTGAGGGCCGAGGCCTCACGTTCGAGCTCGTGGTACTGCTCTACGACCTTGAAGGAGGCGACAGCCGCCTTCAACTTTCTAGTCCGATCCTGCGCGATGATCAGGTCGCTCTTCAGCGAAGCGGCCGAGCCGATGACCGCTCCGAATGCCCCCTCCTTCATGCCCTTCTTGATTTGCTCCAGGCTCTTCTCGCGATCCCGCACCTGCTGCCACTGGCGGGGAACCGACCAGTCCAGGCCGACCAAGAAGGAGATGTTGACCTGCTGGTCCGCGAGCTGCTGCTTGCGCGACTGCACCATGGGGTCGGCCATGCCGCCTTCACGGTCGCGACGCACAAAGTACGAGATCAGCGATCTGAACTTCGGTTCTCCACGACTCCTCGAAGTCGTCGAGGCCAAACATGGCCTTGGCCAGCACGGTCTTCCAGTTGTCGTTGGAGAGAAACGAGCCGTCGTCTCTACCCGTCGGTGGAATCGGCCACCGTGTCGAGTCACCCTCGACCTTCAACGGGCTTGGCCGGTCGCCGCTGCGTTCCACCCGGATAAAGACCCCTCCGAGATCGAATTCCATGCCGAACGTCGCGGCTCGAAGCGCGTCACTGCGGAAGATCGAGTCCTTGTCGCAGTTCGACCCCAACAGGAAGTGGATGATGTCGAGCAGGCTCGACTTCCCGGCCCTGTTCCGCGTCTGCTTGTCTGTCGCCCCCGGACTCTTCTCGGCGAGGACGACGTTGAACCCGTCCTTGAAGGACAGGTCCTTGAACCTGTTGTCGTCGCAGTAGATACGACGGATCACGACGTGCCTCCCTGTCCCAGAGGTTCCGACTCGCAGCGGCGGACCCTACCGCGGTCAAAGTCGACCGCTCCCATCAAGAACAGAAGATCGAGGCTTAGGACGAACCAGTCGAAGGTCACGTCTGCGGCGACCGGCCTGGCTTTCCGGAAGTCGTCCCAGAGGCGTGAGATGGTCTTGGCCTCGGTCAGGAGGCGAAGGATGTCGGCACCAAGGGTGACGAAGGCACGGCGCGGAGGGACTCCCTTCGTGGGCAGGATCGCGATCGCCGCTCCAGCGATCTCGGAGAAGGGGCACGTTCCGTTCGTCAGGCGCGCGACCGCGTGGCGGAGCGGCATCGAGTTCGAGTGGAAGCGGGGCGGGAGCTTGCCGAACGCGGTGTTCACCTCCGCTGCGTGCGCCTCGAGCACACGAGCGAGCGCGCGCGTCGTGTCCGCGTCGCCCTTCAGGCTCCTGGCGAGGGCGGCGCAGATCCGGACCGCGGAAGGCGCCTGCGAAAGAAGAACGGAGCGCCGCCGCGAGTGTTGTCGGTCTTGCGGGCGAACTCTCGACGCGGCGGTCGCGCCTCAGCTCGAGAGCTGCGCGGTGTGCTCGGTTCCCGGGGTGTCGCGGAACTTCAGCTCGCCGTCCTTCACGTAGAGGGCGCCGAACCCGCTCGGACTGGACGCGGGTGCGCTGCTCGGGTCACCTATCTCGACGTTGGGGGACGTGACAGTCCCGAATGTCTGCTTCCCGATCGCCCTCACGCCCGCGGATCACATGGAACCGCGGCGGCGGCACCATCGCGGCGAGGCGCGTCAGGAGCTCGAGGGCCGGAGTTCGACGGCGGAGGCTCGTCTCACCGGCGGGGATGGCAACCTTCGCGTGCAGGTTGAACCCTGCGATGACGGCGGCCGGTCCTGCGCGACCAACGCCGCCGCGTCGTCGTCGCCGCGGTCGAGCGAGCGCCCGCGCTTCTCGAGCAGCGCGGCGCTCTCTCTTCGGAGATAGGGGCTTCGCGGTCGCTTTGCGACATCGAGCACCTCGTCCGCGCTCCGCGCGGGGAGCGCCATGAACACGAGCGCGGTCGCGTTTGCCCGGCAAGGCCGACCGCCGCGCTCTTCGGCAACCGCGCGCGCTATCGAGGCTGGTCGCCTCGAGCTCGGGCGGGGTGGGCGCACTTCGCCCTGGACACGCGCAGCAATGTCGTGCGTCCATCTCACGCGATCCAACCATTGGAGGGGGCATGGCCGTCACGGTCTTCTATCCGGAAGTTCACGGGTTCTTGTTCGTCGACTTCCACGGTCCGGATGGAGTGACCGGCGGTCTCGCATGGGCAGCGCTCGACCATTGGCACTACAGAACGATCCGCGCGACGCCGAGCTACGACAACGGCAGTTTCCCTGGTGGTTACCTCGCGGATGGGCCGAACATCATTGGCTCCCCCGTCACGCTACTCGGATATGTGACGGAGCGCGACCAGGCGTGCGCGGCGTCCAACGATCCAGCCCTGCACGCGGGACCCGCGACGGCAGTCGCGCACGCTCAGCTCGCGAAGGCCATGATCGATGCGCGCTTGCCCGTCCCGCTGGCGCTGCCCCGCGGCGGTGGCGTGCATCACGTCATTGGCTACAACGCGCAGGAACGCGCTGGCAAGCTGGAGCTCGTGGTGTACGACCCGACGGAGGAGGGGGTCGTGCTCGCGCGTGTCGTCGGCGACGGGGAGGTCCACAGGCTGCGCGCCACGGCCAACCCCAATGGTGGGTGGACGGCCGGCACCGAGATAGAGCAGCACACCGGCCTGTGGGTCGCGACGGGCTACACGCCACGTCAGCCGCCTGCGGAGCTCACCGACGTCGTCGCACTTGACGTCACGGTGCCACAACGAGTCGACGCGGATACGCCGTTTGCCATCACCGTCACGCTCAAGGTATTGAGCCCCTTTCGAACCCGCGTGAACGCGATCGGCGTGCTGATCGACGGGCGGCCAGGGCCGACGACCGTCGTCGGCGACGGCTGGTACCTGACGAACCAAGGCAGTGTGCAGCACGAGATCGAGCTCGAGCTCACCGAAGGGGCGCACATCGTCGAGGTGGTCTATTACCCTGAGGAGTCGTTCGTCGCGAGTCAGCTCTACAAACGCCTCTTCATATCGCGTGCGATCGAGGCAGGACCGAGCGCCGCATCCCTTGGGTTGGGCAGCTATCTGGAGGTCGGCGGCATTGGGCCAGGGCCAATGATCGCGGCCGTGCTGGGCGCGCAGCTCGCCGGTCCCGGGCTCTTCTCGCCTGGCGTGATCCCCCGGTACGCGGTGACCGCGTATCGGATCGCGATGAAGGTCTGGGTCGAGGACTATTACAACGGCGGGGTGTTCGACGAGCCGCTCCAGAGCGTCGAATGCACGCTCGATGGCGGCGCGCTCCAAGGTTTGACGATTCACATCACAGGACCACGCGAGGCGACGATCGAGGCGACCTATGGCCCACTCGCCGGGCGCGTCTCCACACACCTTTCCATCGTGGCGACGGACGCGAGCGGTCGTGTGCTGACGAAGGTGATCGGGGCGCCGACGAGCGATTCGACCGTGATCCTCCTCGGGAAGCGGCCAGACTTCCGGGAGACGATGAGACCACCGCCGTGGGGGCCGCGCAACGACGGCCCTCTCTTTGGCTATACCTTTCCGCAGCCGGCCGCCATCCGGCGCGGCGCGCGAGCATCGAAGAGCATCGAAGCAACCCCCACGGCAAAGGCCAAGGCCAAGGCCAAGGCAAAGGCACCATCTCCGCGGAAGAAGCGGCGGGGGGGATGAGGTGAGTGGCATGGGATCAAAGAAGGCTCCCCCGAAGTCGCTGAACGTCGAACATCAGGAGCAAGAGGTCGACTATGTCGGACCCGCCTCCCCGCGGGGCCGCGGCGAGGCGCGTCAGTGGCGCCAGCGAGGCAAGCCGCGCTCGCTCTCCATCCAGATCGTTCCCACGATCCTCGACGTCTTCACGAGCGAGAAAGGGTCGGACGTGCCGAAGAAGGTCTTCTTCCTGGGCGAAAGCGTGCAATGGAATGTGATCCATCGCGTCTCGCCATTCGTGAAGGTCCCGAAGACGGTGACCGTTCATCTCCACAAGATCGGACTCGGCGCGTTCTCCGACGAACCGAGTCACACGGACGTGGTGTTCCCGGTGGAGACCGTTCTCTTCAGCACGTCCAAATACAAGTTCGAGACGACGTGGAACAGCTGGAGCATCCCCGCGCTGGGTCCCTTCAATCCGATCGTGGGGCCCGCGAGTCGAACTGCTCTCGTCGAGGGAGTGAAGGACGGTAAGTTCAACCTCCTCTCGCATCCCGGGTTCTGGAAGATGACCGCCATCGTCCAGATCGAGAGCAACATCGACCACCCGTTCGATCTCGTCAACGAGTGGCACTACCTGTTTCTGCCGCGTCGGCGGGAAGACGGCTGACGGAAGTCGAATAGGGCAGGCGAGGTGCTCAGGCCCGCCGCAAACCAGGCGGCCAGGCGAACGAGAGGCACCTCAGTGGAGCAGCACGACGAGGCTCGTCGCGAGGAGCGTCGCGAACGCGAACGTCGCGGCGACGGCGACGACCGATTGGGTGTGTGCCTTCCGCTGACTCTTCCAGTACGACCGGTCGCGCTGCTGCTCGCTCATACGCGACCGCGATGCGAGCGGCGCGCCGTCGGGAGCTGCGCCCGATCGCGGCCTATCGCTGTGGAGTTTGGCCACATCGAGTCGCCACCGCTGTGGCGGCCGCGTCCCATGCAGGCGAGGCCGCGGTGATGCCCCCCGCGACGGCCCGACCCCCGAACGGTGCGCGCTCGCCGCGAGCAAGATCGGAAAGAACGCGAGCCCAGCGGCGTCCGACAGCTTGCCCGTCACGAACCTCGTCGGGGGAGAAGACACATCGGCATGGGCCGCGGGCACGCAGAGTCCGCGAAGGCCGCTTCGGTCGAGCGAACGAGCGCAGACCGAGACGTGCTACCGCCCATGTATGACGATCGCGCTCTGGTGCATCTTGGCGGCCGGTGTCCTGCCGTATGTCTTCGTCGCGCTGACGGGCGTCCCGAACGCCGCGGGCAAATCGCGTTGGGGGAAGGGCTATGACAACCGCGAGCCGCGCGAGTACCTCGCTGGTCTCGACGGGTGGCGCCGTCGGGCTCGGGCGGGCGAGGCAAATTCACACGAGGCGTTCGCGCCGTTCGCCGCAGCCGTGCTCGTCGCCCAGTACGTGCACGCGGATCAGGCGTGGATCGATCGGCTCGCGCTCGCGTTCATCGGCTTCCGCGTGCTGTACGGCGCGCTCTACCTCGGGGACAAGGCGAACCCGCGGAGCCTCGCGTGGTTCGGCGGGATCGGGTGCGTACTCGGGCTGTTCATCCTCGCGGCGCGCACGTGAGCCTCCCTGCGCTCCTTCGCACATCGAGCCTCGGGCTCGCGTGGGTCGCGTGCGGAGCGCCCCCCGCGTCCACCGCGCCGCGGGAGATCGCGTCCGGCGCACCGCTCGAGGCCGCGAGCGCCCCGAGCCGCGCGGCTCCGAGCGCCGTCCAGGCGCCAATGCTCGGCGGGGAGTCCCTCGGCACGCTCGACGTGGAGGGGTTCCTTCCGGCGTACCTCGCCGTGCCCATCGGCGCGACCGAGCCGCGCCCGATCGTCCTCGCGGTCCACGGGAACGGGGATCGCGCGGAGTGGCAGTGCGAGGTCTGGGCCGGCATCTTCCGTCGGACGGCGTTCGTGCTGTGCCCCGCCGGCAAGCTCGGCGGAGAGTCTTCCCCCGGGGACCCTCGCTACACGTTCTCCCATGACATGATGCTCGAGAGGGAGATCGACGCCGGGCTCGCCGCGCTGCGCGCGTCGACGTTCGCGCCCTGGCTACGCCCCGAGAAGCCGGTGTATGCGGGCTTCTCGCTCGGCGCGATGATGGGGATCACGATCGCTTCGCGCCGCGCGGCCGACTTCCCGACGCTCATCCTGGTCGAGGGGGGCCTCGAGAAGCTCACCGATCCGCAGCTCGCGCGGTTCGTCGCGTCGGGCGGGGACCGCATCCTGTTCGCGTGCTCGGAGGGGAAGGCGTGCGCCGACGCCAGCAAGCTCTTCGCCGACCTCCTCACCTCCCACGGAGGGCACGGAATGGCCGTGTACGCCGGCCCGGTGGGTCACCGCTACGACGGGCCCGTGGCGGACGCGGTCGCCGCCGCGCTCCCATCGTTCCTTGGCGCGGACGCCTATTGGAAGGCGCTCCTCGAGTAGCGTCAGACGCGCGCTCGGCCTCGACGGCCGACGCGGGCGGCTGGCTCAGGTCTCGCGCAACGAGTTCTTCTTCGAGCCTCAGGTGTTCCCGCCAACACCATGCAGGCATGACGCGCGCAGGCGCTCGCGGAGCGGTTGCTCGTCCATGGGCGCGCTGTAGTGCGGAACGCCCGTGCCGACGAGGAACACGCCACGGTCCTTCGTGAGCTCGCCGCGCGTCACCTTGTCGCCGTACTACTCGCGGAACGCCTTCACGTCGCGCGGCCTTGAGCGTCTCGGCGAGCATCACGCTCTCCCGTCTCCGTCTCGAATGCTCACCGAGCGCCTGAGGAGGGTGATCTGGCCCATCCTCTCGGGCTCGAGCGAGAGGCGCACCTCGAGAGCCTCGTCGCGTGGAGCCGTGGGCGGCGCGCGTTCTGCAGCTCGCGAAGACCGCATCGCGACGACCACGGAGCCGGCGTACCGCTCATTCCACGTCCCGATCATTTCGTCGGAGGCTCTCCGCGTCTCCCGCCGTCGGTTCCACGACGTTGCGCAGGGCACCTCGTGCGCGCGGACGGGATAGCCACCGAGCCCGTGACGACCGGCGAGGGCGGCGCGAGATTCGATCTCGCCGGTGTCGACGACTGGCACGCGCAGGCGTCGGCAGTGACCAGGGCCCGGATCTCCCGCGCGCTCGAGGATCGCGACGCCACGACGGCGGTCGTCCGCCTCGCGCGCCAACCGAAGCGGGCGACCGAGGCCGCCGAAGCTCAGCGTAGGCCTGCGGCTCTCAAGGCACCCACGGTGGGCAGATCTTCTCGCGCGGGGACTCGCTGACGGATCGATCAGCCGCGCATCGCGGGCTCGATCCCAGATCTACACCTCTCGCAGCGCCAGCTGCTGAGGGCCACCATGCGTGCCTGGGAGCCGAGCGAGATCTCGGCCCTGACGATCCGGCGCGCCTCACGCGCGGCGAACGCACCACCTAGTGCTGCGTCTCAGAAGTCGCAATCCATCACGCCGCCAGGGGCTTGCCCGTGTAGGTCCATCTGAACGGTCGGGCCTCGCGCTCGTTCCAATAGGTGGTGAACGCGTAGACGACGTCGTCGAGCGCCTCGAGGCTCGAGAAGGAGCGGTTTCGGAGCGCCTTTCGGGAGAGGATTCCGAACCACATCTCGACCTGGTTCAGCCAGCTTCCGTGGAACGGAGTGAACACGAACGAGACGCGCGGGTGGCGCGCCAGCCAGGCCTGCGCCGCTGGGCCGCGGCGCGTTTGGATGTTGTCCGTGACGACGACGATCCGGCCGCGGCGGTAGTGCCGGAGGATGGCGTCGAGGAACTCGATCACCCGGGGCGTGGTGCGGTCCGCGGTGACCTCGACGAGGACGTGCCCGGTGCGCACGTTGAACGCGGCGAAGATGTTTCTTGTCCCGTGGCGCCGGTATTCGAACTCGACCCGCGCCACGCGACCCCATCGCGGCGGCAACGTCCGGAAGCGTCGAGAGAGAGCTTGTACTCCTGGCTTCTCGTCGACGCAGAGCACGACCGTATCCGCCGGCGGATGGATGTAGAGATCGCAGATCGCCGCTGCCTTTCGGTCGAAGTCGGGATCCGCGGGGTTGAGCCAGTACTTCACTCGGTGGGGCTTCAACGCGATCGACCGGAGGAACCGGCTGAGAGACGAGCGGCTCACCGACCACCGGTTTCGGCGGAAGAGGAACAGCGACAAGTCCCGCACGGACCAGCGCGCGTGCGGCAGCCCGAACTTCGACGGGCTCTGCACGACCAGGGTAGCGACCCTCTGCCATACCTCGCGCGTGATGAGCTTGGGACGGCCGCTCCGCTCGCGGTCGCGGAGGCCCTCGAAGCCTCGCTCGAGGTAGCGCTTCCGCCAACGCCGCACCACCTGCCGATCGAGCGAGAGCGCGACCGCCACCTCCGTGATGCCCGCGCCGCTCGAGGACAGCAGCACGATCCGCGCGCGGCTCACGAGCCAGTGGCTCGGGCTGCGACGACGGACGACTCGCTCAAGGCGCCGTCGCGCCTTCGGCTTCAGGTTGATCGCGTATTTCGATACCGTTCCTCGCATCCGCTCCCTCTCTCGATCGTTTCGGGCCTCGACAACTACGAGACGCGCGAGGGCAGGGAGTCGGATCTTCGATCAGGGATCGTTACTTCTGGGACGCAGCACTAGTTTGAAGCGACGACTTGCCCTAAGCTTGCCGCATCATGCGTGAGCGACGGTCGCTAGGCTCGAAGAAGTGGGCGGTTCATCCGAGCCGGGCGAGAACTTGAGCGCCGACTTCACGCTAATCATGCTCGGGCGGATGTTCGCGTCCGAGCCGTACGTGCTTTCCGTGCATGGGACAGAACGCGCCAATGCGGTCTACGCTTTCGAGGTCCGTGTGGCGCTCGATCCAGCAGACGACATCGCAGCCGACGACAGCCTGCTTCAGATGCCTGTGCTGCTCCAGATCCTCGGTGGAGATCAGCCTCGCTTCCTCCATGGCATCGTCCTCGAAATCGCGGCCGAGGGGGGCGCCTACCAGCGCCGCCGGATCTTCCGCCTCCTCGTGGGACCTCGCCTCGCGCTGCTCAAGCAAAGGCGGTTCTGTCGAATCTTTACCGACAAGTCTGCGCTCGAGATCGTGAAGACACTCCTCGACGAACATCGCGTCCCCTATCGCCTTCGCATCACCGCGGCCTACGCGGCCAGAGCCTATACCGTGCAGTACCAGGAGACGGACTACGCGTTCGTCCGACGATTGCTCTCTGAGTCGGGGATCTTCTTCACCTTCGACCACCCATCGATGGGGGGAGCCAACGACGGTACGAACATGGGGGGTAGTGAGGTGCTCGTCCTCGGTGACACCGCGCAGTCCTATTCACCCATCGAAGGGACGAGCCGACTCGACCTCAAGGCGCGCGCCGATGCGATGCTCAAAGGCGATAGTTGTATTCACGAGCTGACTGGGCACCGCCGAGCTCGCCCAACCGCGACACTCGAGCGGGCGTTCGACTTTCGGCGCCCGACAGTAGACATTCGGGACGCTGCTGGGACCGCCAGTCCGCAAATGGTGTATTCGTTCGGCGGCGAGGGCGACGAGTCGCCGCCCGACCTGACACCCGCTGCCGTCCGCCTCGAGCAAGAGAGGCGGGAAGCGTTCACCGCCGTGGGCAGCAGCGCGTGCCGGCGGCTCATGCCAGGTCGGACCATGCAGCTCGACGGTCATGAGATCGGCAGCCTCAGCGGAGGGTACGTCGTGAAGGAGGTCGAGCACGCGGCCTACGCCGGAGATGCCACGCCGCCGAACACTCCGCGATACAGTAACCGCTTTGTTTGCATTCAAGCGACGGCGCCTCTCCGGCCTAAGCGCCGTCGGAGCGCCGCGCGACACCTCACCGAGACGGCGACGGTGGTAGGACCCAGGGACAAGGAGATTCACACCGACGGCTTTGGGCGGGTACGCGTCCAGTTCCATTGGGACCTCGCGGGCGCGCGCGACGGCGCCATCTCGACGTGGCTACGCGTGGAGCAAGGTTGGGCCGGAGCAGGATGGGGAGCGCAGATCCTGCCCCGAGTGGGGATGGAGGTGGTCGTGACGTTCCTCGGAGGCGACGTCGATCGGCCGCTGATCACGGGGTGCGTCTACAACGCGACACATCCGTTGCCCTTCCCGCAGCCGGCGGAGCTCGCCAAGGCAGGTCTACGGTCTCAGACCACACCGGGGGGCGGGGGATTCCATGAGATATCGATCGACGACACCAAGGACGCGGAGCTCCTCTTCGTGCGCGCCCAGCGGGACCAGAAGCGTCTCGTCGGCAACGATGACGAGGAGGTGATCCAGCACGATCAGCGGAGCGACATTCGCCACGACAGGACCGCGACCATCGCCGAGCGAGATCGAATCGACGCGGGCAAGGAGCACACTGTGACCGTCGGCGGCGTGGCGCCACAAGGCCGCGGCGGTGGGGGCGGAGGCGGTCAGGGGACGTTCACGATGAACGGCGGGAACGCGAGCCTCGACGTCAGCGGCAACATTTCGATGCACGCGGCCGGCAACGCCGGCCTCAGCGCCGATGGCGACATCAGCATCAGCGCCGGCGGAACCGTAAGCGTGGACGGCGCCGACGTCCTCGTTAGCGGAAAGTCGACGGTCGTCATCAAGGGGGGCCATATTACCATCGACGGCGGTGACGTCGTCGTCAAGGGCGGCACGATCACTCAGAATTGAGGTGTTGGATGGCTGAAGGACTCTCGAGCGAGCGTATAGAGATCCGGCACCGGGCCCCGGCGCGAGGCGTCCTCGACGGACTCGACCTCGACGGTACGGTCCGGGTCCGCTTCGGTGATCGGCTGATGCCGGCGAGCATCGCGATGGGGTGCTCGGATGCCGAAATCCTCTCGGCCATCCGGACCCAGGCCGAAGTCCTGCTCGTGTTCATCGACGATGATCCCGAGCTGCCCGTCATCGTCGGGCTCCTCCGGAGGCGCCTCGTCCCGCAAGGCGGCGGCGCCGAAGCCGTGCGGGAGCGGTTCCTTGCTCTGGAGGCCTCCGAAGGGATCCGGCTTCGTGCGGGTGACGCATCGATCGAGCTGCGGCCCGATGGCCGTGTCGAGATCCGTGGGACGGAGGTGGTCTCCGCGGCTGAGAGCACGAATCGAATCCTCGGTGGAACCGTCGCGATCAACTAGGCGGTGCGTGCGATGGATCTCACTGCGGTGGCTCGACTTCGAGCGTTGCTCGACAAAGCTCCAGCGGACCAATGGGACGCTCTCCTCGCGAGCCATGGGCTCGACGACGCGTCGTGGCAAGCGCACCAACTCGCCATCGGTCGCGAGCTCGTCGACGCCGCCACGAGAATGGATAGCAGCCGCCTCGACGCCTTCATACGCGTGTATCGAGGGGACGACCGCGAGCCGTCGCCGGCAGGGATCGAGGCGCGAACGGTACAATCGACCGCCACGCCCCCACGGGTCTCGCTCGAGCGCTCCCTACCCGCAGACCAAGGCCCCTCCCGACCTCGACCAGCGGTGGTCACTTCGCCACCTCCCGTCGTCGCAACGGCCGCGCCGGCCGCGGCAGTCCCCGCATCGCAAGTCTTCTCCGCTCGGCCGGTCGATCCCCCGATCGACCGAACGGGCTTCATCGATCTGCACGCGCCCGCGCCCGGTCCGAGCTTGCCGTTCGCGCGGGCAGCGGCTCTGCCGGAGAGACCCGCGCAGACCGCAGTACCGGTGATGCAAAGCGGTCTTACGACTGCACCCGGACGAGCCATCGGCCCAGCGATGCCCTTCCGGCCAGGCGTCGTCGAAGCCGCTCAGCCCCCCAAGGCAAACGAGATCGATCTCAGCATGATGCCGCTCGAGCGCTACGCGGAGATCATCGTAGCGTTGGCCTCTGGCGAGGATCGCGAGCGGGTGTTCCGGCGGTTCGTGCTCACCGAGGCCTTCTGGCAGGCGATCGCGCAGGCGTGGGCGGCTCGGATCGCGGCGACACCGCGGCTGAAAGCCGAGTTCGATCAGCTCGTCAGAAAGCTCCGGACGCATGGCCAGTAGCGCGCCCTCCGCGCTGTTGCCGCTTCGCGTGGAGATCGAACACCTCGACGCGCTCGAAGGGCTCGCGCTGCGCGCCGATCGGGCCGCGCTCTCGATGAAGGCGAGCTCTTCGTCCTCCGAGGACAGTTGGCGAGCGCAGGTGGACGCGCGCTTCAACGCGCTCGCGATCGATCGTGATCGTGCTGTGCGAGAGGCATTGATTCGCCTTCAATCGTGGCACTTCTCGGAGGCGCGGACGGCGGCGTGGGCGCTCGGTGTCCTCCGTCCGGAGTCGTGCCGAGACGCTCGAGGACGCGTCGTCCTTCAATCGCGCTGCCCAGCTGGCGTGCTCGACGGTCTCGCGAGGGCGCCCTCCGAAGCTGCTCCGTCGATCGATGATCCCGCTTCGATCCAGCTCGCAGCGCTTCGAGAGGACGTCCCCGAGGGGCTCCTCCTCGCCGTCCTCGGATCTCGCGACGCGCGCGCGGGGCTCTTCGTGGCTGGATGCGCGAGCCGACTCCCAATGTGGGCCTCGCCCCTGATCCAACGGTACGCCCTCGGCGGAGGTCGTGACGTCGAACAAGCGCTTGCGACCTTCGCGCTCGGCAGAGCGGCCGCGCGAACGGGTCCCTCGACGCACGTCGCCTGGGCCGCCCTCATGGACGTGGCGCTCGGAGATCGACTGTTCGAGAACCCATGGGCCCTCATCGTGATGAGCATCGTGGGGGGCCCCCCGACCTCTCGGAGAATCGCGGATCGCGTGCGACGAGGAGCTCTGGAGCCGAACCTCGTGACCGCGCTCGGGCGGCTCGGCATCGCCCGCGAGGCTCCGCTTCTCGTCGAGCTGCTCGAATCTCCGTACGAGGGGATCGCTCGCGCCGCGCTCCGCGCGCTCTTCATGATGAGCGGTGAACTCTTTGCACGCCCTCCGGCGAGAGATGATGGCATCGGTCTCGAACCGGACTGTGCGGGTGCTCGGCGGTTCGTCGGCTCGTTCGCGCCTTCGCAGCCCCTCGAGCGCTTCCACCTCGGTCTCCGTGTGAACCTGGAAGCCACGGCCAATGTCCCCTCCTTTCGCGCGCTTTGGGGGGCGTTGTTCGGTCGATCGTCGCACCTTCTGATGCGCCTCCTTTGCGACGCACAGCTTCGTCCGAGCGGTCCAGTGCCCGGTGGATTCTTCGACTATCTACGAACCAGCGAAGGGCGGACTGCGTGATCCGGCGCTCCGTCGATGTCCTGTCGAGGCCCCGGCCCGAAGACGTGGCGACTGTCGTCACCTTCGCGATCCGGCCCACGACGACGTCCCGGCGTGTGCAGGTCCGCGCGACGCGGCCGATTGGAGCGCCGGCGGCACCCTCGTCCAATCCATATGCGCGTTCGCCCGAGGACGCCGCATCACGTTTTGTTGCAGCGGTTCGGATTGGCTGCTTCACGCCTAGCCATGAAGACCCCTCCCGAGCTTCGGTCGAGGTGAAGCGCTTCGCAGATGCCACGACCGAGAGCTGGCACTTCGACTTCGAGCTGCCGACCACTCACCCGAGCGCGCTGAGGTGCCTCGCGCGGCTCATGTGCGATCCTCCTGGACCGACGGCGATACGCTCGTTCGAGGGCGCCGAGGTGACGGCCCGACCGTCCGAGCTGATCCCGATTCAATCGGTCAGCGACGAGATGCCCGTGATCCCTCTCTTCGCCGTGAACGACAGTCCCGCAGGCAGGACGCCGCCCTGGCCGCGGCATTTCGGTCGCAAGCACATGAGCATGGATATCGTGAGCCGTGTGGGCACGGAGGCGGCGGTGAAGGATCCGATCGAGAGGACTCTCCGGGCGTGGGCCGGCCTCGCGAACAAGGGGTTTGCCGACCCGTTCCACGGCTGGTCGTGGGGCCCGGATCCCGAGATCCGGAGCATGTTTCCCGACGAGTTCAATGCGAGGGTCGACGCGCTCACCTGTGGCCCGCTCGGCCTCCAGGCGCTTCTATCGGCGCTGAACCATGTCGCCGCGCGGGTCGCGCCGCTCGAACGGTTCACGTATACATGAACCTTGTCGCGTTCGGGCCGCCCAATCTCGTCTTCTGGTTCGTCGAACCATGGGCGGGGTTCAAGCGAGGGGCCTCACCCCCCTTCGGCGCGACGGTGATGCTCGACCCCGAGGGCCGTGAGATTCAAATCGTCGTGGTGAAGGTGACGACGAACTTGGTCGATGGCCGCCCGCTGCCCGAGGAGCAGCAGACCGCCATTCGATACGCCGACCGCTTCAACTCGGGCGGACAGCTCGAGGAAGCGAGTGACTTCGCGCTCTCGCGATCGGGGACAAGCATCTGCGTCGACGGCAGCGTCGTTTCTCCGACCGCCGTTAACTCGCTCGATGCCAGGATCAAGGTCGGCAAGCTGCAAGTGGATTTGCGGGTCTTCGGAGAGCGCCGCTGGAGCCGCGTCGACGGCGCGTGGCGACCGACCGAGCCACACCCGTTCACACACGTACCGTTCACGATGGAGGAGGCGTTCGGGGGTGCAGGTTGCGCGGAGAACCCGGTGGGAAAAGGGTTCGTCGCGTCAGGGAGCGATCCCGAAGGCGCTCCGCTGGAGCGACTCACTCTTGTGACCGCTCACATCGATGCGCCCTTTGTCATCCGCGAGATCGCGTGTGCAGCGCGCATCCCTCCCCACTGGGAGCCGCGCCGGTCGTTCGGAGGAACCCATGACGACGCGTGGCGGCGTACGCGTGCGCCGCTTCCGCCGCGGGACCGAGAGTCGAACCATGGAGACTCGGTCCCGCAGGCGTTCGTTCACCGTCCTTTCCTAGGGGGTGGGGAGCCCATCGAGCTCATCGGGTTCTCGTTGAGCCCGCTCGTCGCACGTGTGCCCCGGTTCCGCCTCCAGCTCCTCGGCGTCGGAGTGTCGGTGCCGTTCGTGCTCGAGCAGCTCGAGCTTGCGCCCGAACGACAGCGCGCGACGCTGACATTCGCCGCTCGGGTCAACGTGTCGGAAAAGCTTGATCGGCTGCAGCAGCTGCGAATCGTCGTGAAGCGAATTCTCACGGAGGAGCGCGCATGACGGTGGAGATCCTTTCGGCTGGCGCCGTGACATCGGTGGGCCACAACGTCGTTCAGTGCGACGTGTCCATTCGCGCCGGCATCATTCGTCGGCGCGCGACCCATGTGCAGGGAGAGTCGGGACCCATCTATGCGGCGCCGGTGCTCGCGATTGGAGATCACATCGTGGGTGTCGACCGCGGCTTGCGCCTCTTCGAGGTGGCCGTCGAGGAGTGTCTGAGAGCCGCTCCATCGCTCGGCAGTGTGGGCTTGGTGTCGTGTGTCGCCAACTATGGTTTCTTCGCCGCGATGGAGAGGTTCTCCGACGCACAGCGAAAGCGCTGTGCCCTCCTCCGAGACTCGTGGCTCGAGCTTACGCCGCAGATCGTTGCCGCCCTCGGGCGGCGCGGTCTCTGCATGTCGCACGAGCACGTCCGCGAGATCGCCAAGGGCCAACCGAGCGCGCTCGAGGGCCTGGTCGTCGCGGGAGAATGGCTGCAAAGCGGCGCGGTCGATCACGTCGTCGTCACTGCCGTCGCCAGCCAATGCGACAGGGCGTTCCTCGAGGTCTTTGATCGACTCGGTGTCCTCGCTCGGCCCGGAAGCGCGACCGGGCACGTCCCGAGCGAGGGCGCGGTCCGTTCTTCTGTTGTCTGGTGCCCGGGTGGCGCTGGGGTCGCCGCCAAGTCGTTTCATGTGAACAGCGGCGACCCGCCCACCGCGGAGGCGCTGACCTCTGTGCTCGACGCCGCCATGTCCGACCCGAGCGCCGGCTCCGCCCGCGAGATGCTGACGGACGTGAACGGGGAGCGCTGGCGCGTGAACGAGATGTCGATGGCGAGCCTTCGATGTATCTCGTCGAGGAACATTCCTATGAAGCGTCTTGACGTGGCGCGCTTCACCGGTGAGCTCGGCGCGGCGGGTGCGGCGCTCTCCCTCGCACTGTGCCACCACGCGCTGCGTCGAGATGGAGTCAGCCGGGTGGTCGCCTCGTCAACGCGTGGTCCGAGCCGCGGGGCGGCCATCGTGACGAGGGAGACATGAGCGTCACCGTCAGCGTCAATACGCGGACTGTCGTTCACAAGGGGTCCGACGGCTTCTCGATCGCGTCGCCCGATGTCTGTCTGACCCAGAGCGTGCCCGTGCCCTACGTGAACGTCGCCTTCTCTCGCGACTCCGTCGACACGGCGGGCTCCGTCTTTGCGGACGGGTACGGGATCGTCAAGGCGTCTTCGGCGTTCAGCCCGAGCTACGGCGACGAGCCGGGAACGGGCGGTGGGATCTTCTCTGGCGTGAATCAGGGCCGGGCGACGTTCACGAACTACTCGACCGACGTCCTCATCGAGGGCGAGTTCGTCCCTCGAGCGCTCGATCCGATGGCGCACAATCAGCGGAACCCGCCGAACGTGTGGAGCCCCATCGAGAATCAGCTCCTCAAGATCCTCGATCCCGTGAAGCTCTATCTCTGTCTCATCCTCTGCGTCTGCGAAGGTCATGGGAACACGATGTGCGCCGACTTGGCGCTCAGCATGCCCCGAGGGAGCTTCCGGGATCCAAAGGGCATGCAGTTCGACCCGTATTTCCCAGGTCTTTGGGTCGAGCCGACATACAACATCCGTAGTAATCCGGCGGACCTGGTTCAGGTCGAGACGTACAGCGCATTTCAGCACGATCTCTTTGGCCGACCACTCGAGCTGCCTTGGTCGTACCCACCGCTGGCTGGCAGTCGCCGGTGCGACGTCGTATTGGCCGAGGATCCGACGCAGCCGCCGCGGACAGACAACATCGCACGCATCTACGACTTTAAGTTTAAGGGTGACGATTGGGACAAAAAAAAGGACATCAACGGAGAGGATCAATACCAGGCCTACCTAAGGCTCGCGGGGGGTGATCCCGACAAAGTCGTGAGCGTCAGCGAGCGCAGCTGCCCTTCATGCGGCTCGTTCGCGCTACCCATCATCGGGCCGCTGCTCGACGAGCCCGATCCGGAGCTCTACCCGACGATTGAGAACGAGCCGACCTGGGAGCCCCAGCACCCCGTCTTGTGGCTGACGCAAGAGGGCAGCGCCGAGCGAGAGCTACCAGACCCAGAACCGCCCAAGGATCCGGACCCGCCCCCGCCGCCCAAGAAGCCCCCGCCTCCGCCCCCCCCCAAAGAAGCCCGAGCCTCCGCCTCCTCCGCACAAGGACCCTGATCCTCCGGAGATCAAACCTGATCCGGATCCGCCGCCGCCATCGATGCCGGACGAGCCGCACGACTACAATCCTTGTGAGGTGAAGAATTGGTTTACCTGATGGGTGCGCCGGAAGAAGGGCGCGGCGCGATCGCCGCTCAATCGAACCGAATCAGCCATTCCTTGCTGCTGTACGGATAGTCTCCCGACCAAGCGCCTTTCGCGCGCAACGCTCGCAACCGGCGCGCGAGGTCTCGGTGAAGCGGGAGTTGCTCCTTCGCGTTGACGTCGCCAAGTGTGGGCTCCGCGCCGAGGCGAAAGAGGCTTCCGTCCTTGAGTGGTCGGACGTCGATCTGGCTCGGCAGTCCGGCCATCGCGGAGGGTCCGAGCTTTTCGAGCTTCGCGTTGGAGACCACAGTGAGCCACGTCGGCGTGAACGTCCATCCGAAGTCGCCGTTGAAGGCGTGGTCGCGAACGGTCGCTGGATGGAGTCCGTGGAAGCGGCGGAGCAGCGAGCCGTGTACACCATAATGCTGCCGCGTTTGACCTTCGTCGAGCGTCGGCCAGTTGAGCGAGATCCCGGCGTGCCCGTATGCCAACGGGGTGTCGAAGAACCACGTGGCCATCTCGACGAAAGCGTCCCATCGACCGTCCCACACCTCGAGCGGCCAGCTCAGGAACAGACATTGTTTGTTGGGGAGCGCGAGATCGCCCTCGGCGTACCACGCCGATGCGGAGGTCTTGCCTCCGGCCCATGAGGCCCATGACAATCCGCGCAGCGTTTTGTCTGCGAACGCGCGGCCGAGCGCGAGATTCGCGACGCTCGCGTCGAACGGCCTGGGCCTTCCCGTGACGCCTTCGATGAACCAGTTGAGGTTCGAGCCCCAATTGTCGGTGTACCACTTGTACCGATCGGTGACCGGAGTCACGTCGCTGATCGGGCCGCCATAAAGGCAAACAAAGGCGGCGATCCTGAACTCGTCGGTGAGCATTTCGTCGATGCGCGTCCGGTCGATCATGAGGTCTCCATCGCGTGAAAACGCCGAGGCGTGAAGGGCCGCGGGTGTGTCAGCCGGCCCGCTTGCGCCTCCCGAGGGCAGCGAACACGAGCCCGAACGGTAGCAGCGCGAGACCGATGACGTGCGGGATCTTTGCGCCGACGAGGCCCGCGTTCGCGGCCACGACGGCGTTTGGGATCGGCAAACTGCGGTTTGTGGTGGGCGGCCGGCGGCTGAACGCGGACGGAGCGGTTTGTGGGTCCGAACCTGGACGGCGCGACGATGGCGCGACGATGAAGGTTCGGGCTCCATCACGTCGCGAAGGGCGGCGAGCGCTGCGAGGAGGGAGGCAAGGTGGTCGAGGGCGGATCGTACGGCTGGCCTCGCCCCCTCGTGAGGCGCGTGGAGGTGGGCGTGACGCGTTGAGCTCGAAGCGGCGCCTCCGCTGACCCGGCGGGGAGGGCTTCCGGTGCGGAGGCGGGCGCGCGGCGAGCCGTGCGTCGCGGGAGCCTCATGATCACGCCCGGCGTCGTCGAGGACGTTCGGCCGGGCGAACGAATTGGACTCAGCCGAAGATCGATTGCCCGATCGACGAACATCCGCACGAGCGCTACGCCGAGTTCCGCTTCGTCGCCACGCGCGATCGCTCGTGCATGGCGATGGTCACCGAGTCCGGCCACGAGGTGAGGCGGGACGCCGTCCGCATCACGAAGAAGAGCCTCTAAGACCTTGGAGTCTGTCCCGCGGAGGACCTCCTCGCGACGGTGAAGCTCATTTGCGTCCCCGGGTTGGCGTGTTTCCGAGGTTGGTTGGCGCGTCGGCGCGACGAGGCCCTGTTAGGTCCACCCGCATGGATCCCAAGGCACCTACGCATCGCGATCACGACCTCGGGTGGGGGCGCGCGCCCACGCAGTACGTGGGCCGCGTGAAGTCTGTGGCGCTCACGGCCGGCGCCGCGCTCGCCCTCCTCGGTGGTGGGGTCGGCTGCGGCGCGACCGCCGAGCAGCTGCGCACCAGGGCGGCGTTCGACCTCCAGTGCACACAGACGCAGCTCGAGGTCGTCGAGCTCGACAGCCGTACGCGCGGCGTCCGCGGATGCGGCCAACAGGCTACATACATCGAGTCTTGCAAGGCGTGCGCGAACGGACAGCCGTATTGCGACTGCACGTGGGTCCTGAACGGGGACACACGCCCCGCGCGCTGACGACTGGCGCCCCCCGCTCGCCGTCGCGTCGCCGCTTCGGCGCTCCACTCCATAGGCGCCGAAGGCGCTCCGCTCAGGGGCAGTCCCCCGATGCGGATCTCGCGGAGCTCCGCTTCGGCGTCCAGGTTTGCCAGGAGCCGGCGCCGAGCGCGGCTTCATGCGCCGCGCCCCGGGAGCAAAAGGTGTCGACGTGAGGTTCTGAAAGCCGCCGCGGCCCGCGGCGATGGGGCGAGCTTCCCTTTTTGAGCCGGGTTCCGTAGGGTGCCGTCGTGTTCTCTTCTGCCCGTTCCTTCGCTCGCTCGCTGTTCGTCGTTCTTCCGCTCGGGGTGCTGGGCTGCACCGAGGTGCCCTCCTCGAGCGGGACCGGAGCGGGCGGGGGCGGCGGTACGAGCCGCGCTTCGTCGAGCGGCGCTGCTCCCAACAGCTCGGCCTCGACCGCGAGCAGCTCCTCGTCCGGCTCCACCGGCACCGCGGTGTCGAGCTCCTCCGGAGATCCCTGCGCGAGCTGCCCGGCGAACAGCATCTGCAGCGCCGGCGGTTGCGTGCCGTGTGGTCAGGGGAAGCTGGCGTGCGATGGCGTGATGGGGATGTGCCAGGACGTGCAAAACGACAATGCGAACTGCGGAGGATGCGATCGCGTCTGCGGCGCCCCCGGTTCGTGCGCGAACGAGACCTGCACCCTGCCGTTCACGGGCGTTGGCAACTCGTACTATACGGTCCCAATGGGCGTGACGTCGATCCACGCCGTCATCGTGAGCGGCGGCGGCGCGGGCGCGGGCAACGTCGGCAGCTGCGCCGGAGAGCCTGGGAGGCCGGGGAACGTCATGACACAAGATCTCGCGGTGTCGGCGGGCGAAGTGCTCACGATCGTGGTGGGTGCGGGCGGCACGGGACCCGGGTACTGCCCGCCCGCGAGCTCCGGCTGCCCGAGCGGTGCAGGCACGGATGGCACGGACGGGCAAAGCTCGTCCGTGAGTGGTGCCTTCGGCACCGTTGCGGCGACGGGCGCCGCCGGCGGGAAGAGCGGCAACACCGGTGGGACGTGCAGCGGGGACAGTCCGACTTGCGCCTATGGCAATTCTGGCTGTGGAGGTGCGGGGCGGCCGGGAGGCCCCGACGGTCCAGGCCTCCCCGGGATTGCGGGAATCGTGATCCTGAGCTGGTGAGAGCCTCGCATCGTCCAAGACTCCGAGGCCGCCAAGGACGCCACGGGTGAGAGGAGATCGCAAGATGTCCCTTCTCCCTCCTTGGCGTCCCTGGCGTCTTGGCGACTCGTCTCTTCTCTCGTGATGGCGGACGACGGGCGGTTGATTGTCTGCGGCTCCGACGACGAGTCTTGGCACCTGCTCCACATCGGCGCGACCCGCGCCGCCCACCAGCTCTGGATCCTCACGACATCCTCCGCGGGCAACCGTCTGGACCGATCGCGGGGACGCGGGCGGCTCGACGTCCGGGCGACGAGCGCGACGTGAGCGAAGCGCCACGCACGCGTCTCTGGGGTAGGCTCGCGTCGAGACGCGGGGGGAACGGCGGTTCCCCGCAGCGTAGGAGAGCCGCGTGACCCCCCTTCGATCCCACACCCATCCGCCGATCGCCTCCCGAGCGCCCATCCAGCGGTGGCATCGCGCCGCCGCGCGAGCGCTCGCCCTCGCGCTCTCCAGCGCTGGCGTCGCGTCGACGGTGGCGTGCGGGGCGACGTCCCCCTCCGCGCACCAGGGGAGCGCTTCGGCCAGCCGCGTGGCGCCCGGGCGCGTCGGTCGCTGCCGCGAACGCGTCCCGCCTCGACCGGCGTGTCGGATCCCTCGGCCCCGTCAGTGCGTCCGGCGGTCATCACCGTGACGACGATCGAGCCGCCGCGCGCGCTCACCGTGGACGGCGATCCGTCCGAGTGGGGCGCGCTGGACGTCTTGCGCACGCAGTCCGACAAACCCCAGCCTCGGGGCGCGTCGCATGTCGCCGTCGCGATCGACGAGAAGGCCCTCCACCTCGTCGGCACGATCGCCGGCACCGCCAAATCGGGGCTCGCCGTCGCGCTCCGGTTCGAGGCGCCGGAGCTGCCCCCCGTCGGGATCGCGCAGCGTGGAGGCGGCGTGATGCCGGTCGGCGAGTGTACGCAAGAGGTGCCGGGCTTCACGCTCCCCATCGACGAGTGCAAGGAGGTGCGCGCCGCGTACGACGCGTTCGTCGCCGAGAACAACGCCCGCTACACCCGCGTCTTCGAGATCGAGGCGTCGGGGATCTCGTCGACCAGCGCCCCAGTGACGAAGCTCCTCGCCGGGGCGACGTTCAAATCGAAGCCCACCGCCGAGGGCTTCTCCTTCGAGGCGGATCTCCCGCTCGGCGCGCTGCCGCGCCTCGCGGAGCCGACGATCGAACGGATCGCGCTCGCCGCTCGCCCTGGCGCGGCGCCCCCACCCGAGGACGCGTACTTCGTCGCGACGCTGCCCGCGCCCCTCGCGTTCGAGCCCTACCGCGCCGTGCGCGAATTTGCGTTCCTGTTTCCTCGGGCGGGGTTCAGCGCGTACGCGCCGAGCTGGCAGCCCGGCGATTGGAACAAAGTGGAGGTCATCCAATACGCCGGCGGCGGCTTGTCGCTCGAGCCCGTCGAGCGCGCGCTCTACACGAAGCTCGGCGGAGGCGGGAACGTCGAGTTCGGCGCCATCGAGGTCTCGACGCCCATGATCGTCGTCCTCATGGGCGGCGCCGTCGCGAGCGAATGTCCGATGCGCACCGCCCCCAAGACCGTCGTCAAAAAGCGCATGCGCGATCAGGACGGGTGGCTGATGGTCGCCCCGTACCAGTATTCCCGCGATGACGCCGGGTACGGGGTCGCGGCGGGGTTCGACACCTGCTTCGTCCTCGCGGATGGCGCGGCAGCGCCGGGCATTTGGACCGTGGAGGGGATGCCCCGCGTCTGGGACAGCGTTGCGCCGACCGTGTCCGCGGATCTCGAGACCCTCACCCTGAGTGGCTTGGCGTACGACTTTTCGACTGGCGTCGAGAAGAAAGTGCGCGCGACCGACACGTGGCGGCTCGACAAAGCGAACGGGACGTACACGCGGCAGCCGTGAGACGCGGCGGGCGCGCCTTCGTCCTCCTCTCCTCGCGAGCGCGGGGGCCGCGGTCGCCGTCGCCGGCGACACGTCACCACCCCTGCCCGGGCCGACCCCGCGACCCTGCGACACCGCCTCCGCGCTCCTCCAGAACGAAAGCTGCGTCGCGTGTCACGCCGACATTGGGCGTTGAGTGGAAGGCGTCGCTCCACGCGCAGGCCTCCCAAAAGGCGTACGCGCTCGAGCCTGCCGGGTTTCCGTCGCAACTGTCACGCCCCTGAAGGCGACCGTTGGCTGACCGTCGTGGAGCAGAAAGGCGCCGGTCGAAAAGGCCTATCCGCGTCGTCACGACGTGGGCGAGGTCGCCGACCGGCGATCATCCCAGCGACAGGACGCGCGCCGCCTCGCGACGCCCAGAGAGCAGTGCTCCAGTCACCGTCGCGGGGTAGTCGGACTCGGTCGCCTCCCCCGCGAAGAACAGTCGCTCGGCGACGGGTTGGGCGAGGCTCTCGCGATCCGACACCTTCGCCCCGACGGCGAGATGCGAGTACGACCCGAGCGCGAATGGGTCCTTCCCCCACCGGGACGCGATGCACGCGACGGGCATCGGGACGCTGTCGCCGAACATCTCTCTGAGGTGCTTCGTCGCGAGCTCGGCGATCGCCGCGTCTGTCATGCCCTCGACCTTGCGCGCGTAGGAGCCCGCGTTGAAGAAGAGGAGGATCGGCGCGTTCGAGACCTTCGCGAGGTTCACGGCGGACACGAACTCGCCGCCCCGCGCGAGACGGCCGAGGATCTCCGCGTCGTCGGGCCAGAATGGCGCTTCGTAGCGAAGGTGGATCTTCTGAAGGACGTCCATGCCCAGCTTTCCAATCGCGTCCGCCTTCTGCTTGGGGAGCGCAGGGTCGAAGCGAACGGCCCCTCCGCGCAGCACCCCGAGCGGGAGGGTCACGATCGCGCGCTTGGCGTGGAACTCACCGCGCGACGTGCGCACACGGACGCCGCCGTCGCCGTGCGAGACATCGGTCGCGACGTGCCCGAGGCGGATGTCCAGCCCGTCGGCGAGCCCCTTGAGGATCTGATCGTACCCCCCGGGCAACAGCATCTCCTCGCCGCGATCGCCTCGACCCTCCTCCAACGCGCGCAGGGACAGGTCGCTCACGTCGCACGCGTGGTCCGATTCGACCTCGGCCGACAGGTAGTACGCGAGTTCGAGTCGGTCGCGGGGTGACAGCTCGAGCGTGTCAGCCGCGGCGTCGAATGCCTCGCGCACGGATCGGTCTGGCGATCCCTCGACCGCGCGCGAGACCCTCTCGAAGACGCGCTGGATGTGGCGAGCGTCCGATGTCGTGAGCCTCGCTCCTTCGTCGTAGACGGCGAGGTTCTCCCACGTCGTGACGGCGAGCTCCGCACCGGCGGCGCGGGCGAGCGCAGTCACGGGGTTCCCCGCGTGACCGTGGATCCACGACGCGCCGTGCTCGATGGGCGCGGTCGCCCAGCTGTGATCCGTATGGAGGCGCCCGCCGATTCGGTCCCGCGCCTCGAGCACCACGACGCGCACCCCGGCGGCGGCGAGATCGTGGGCGGCGGCGAGCCCGGATACACCCGCACCGAGGACGATGACATCCGCCTGCGACGACGCTGCGCTCGAAGCAGCCGGAGGGGTCGAGGCGCCCGGGGACGCGCTCGCCTCTTGGGGGTCCTTCCGTCCGCACCCGACCAGGGTCGCACCAGAGATCGCCTGGAAGGCCCGCAGTACATGTCGCCTCGTGATTTTCATCTGCTCTCGTCTCCGGTCGAGGGCGCATCGTCGCACCCCGTGACGCCGGTCGTCGGGCGGACCTCGATCACCTGCCCGTCGGGCCCGGTGGTCCCACGATCGAGGATGACGCGAACTCCGCCCTCAGGAACCACCACGACCGGCCACGCGGCGTCGGGGGCGAGTGGGATCTCGAGCAGCGTCGAAGCCCCACGCTCCGCCGCGCACGTAGTAGAGTCGCTGAGGCAGGGCGTCGGCTGCCCCGCCACCACGAGGTCGACGATTGAGCCATCGTCGCGCAGCGCGACCTCGCGCGCCTCGATCCCGCGGAGGAGCCATCGCGGCTGCTCGCCCGCTTGGAAGAGCAGCACGCCTTCGTCGACGACGGTCACCACGCGCGTCGACGCACGGTCGGTGGCGAGGGCCGTCGGGCAGGAGGCGACGGCGCCGGACGCCCCGCCGAGGCCGGGAAAACGGTGCTCCACGATCCCGTCGACGGAAGACCGACGAACCAGGCGGCTCCCGTTGGGGCCACAGACGAAGAACGCGATCGCGCCGTCCTGCGCGATCGTGACCGCGCCGATGCGATCCGACGGCGCAGCGCGGAAGACCACTTCGGTCGTGACCAGGTCGACCAGCGACGGCCCTTCGTCCCTCTGGCCCTCGACGACCGCGAGCGCGCGGTCGGCTCCACCGTGGACACGGAGGCTCGCGCCGGCGGGAGCTTGGTACGCGACAGTGTCCCCAGTCGACGAGATGGTAGCCCGCCGAGCGGTCATCGGTTCGGCGCCCGTGTCGTTGTAGAAGAGCTCCCCACCGACGATCGCGAGACCATCCGCGTGCGAGCCGACCACGCGCGGGATGCTCCGCTCGTCACCCGACTGGCAGACGATGACCTCGGCTTCCGCGGCTGCGCTCGCCTGGTCTCCGGGGCTCGCCGAGTAGGGCCGATCGATCGCGCACACCGTGCCGGACACCCCGACCGCGAGCGCGACCGGGTTGCGCAGGCCCGCGATGCGCGTCCGCACGCGCTGCGGAGTCTTCGGGAGGGGCGCGGGTGCGAGCGGCCGTAGAGTTGGAAGGTGGCCCTTCACCGCGACTGCGGGGACGTCTGCCACACACGCCCTCGCAGCGAACCCGGCGCCGACGACTCCGACGAGGCCCTGCAGCGCCACCGCGATCGCGACCGCGAGCCACGGGCTGCGACCCCGCTCAGCGCGACCCATCGCCTGCCGAAATGCCGCCGCCACGTCCCGGGCGCGCAGCACGGGGTACCGGCGAAGCGCGCGCGCGGCGACGCGCGCGAACGCTCCTCCGCCTCGTTCGATCGCGGCAGCCACCTCCTTGGGGTCGTCGACGACGTTCGGGAGGTCCAGCGCCGCTTGGGCCACCTTCGTGTCGAAGCAGGACGCGACCGCGATCAACGCGTACGCGCAGTCGTTCGCCTCGTGCAGCGCGGCGAGGTGGGGTGCCTGGCCTGCCTTGCCACGCAGCGAGTCGGCGATCCGAAGGTGAGGCCCTCCATCTCGCTCGACCACGAGGAGCTGGTCGGGGTCGAACGGCCCGTGGAAGAGACCCACCTCGTGGTAGGCGCCGAGGCCAAGCAGAGCCTGCTCCGACAGCAGGAGCTGCTCGAGCGGGCCGAACGGGTTCTTCGTGCCGTTGCACGTGAGGGAGCCCAGCGAGGTGCCGGCGTGCTGCGAGACGACGACGCAACCCTGTCCGTCCTTGGTGACGGCCGTGATCTCGACGAGATGATCCGCGCCCGGGATGCCCTCGAGGCGGATGCCACCCACCGCGCTCGCGCGCACGTGGGCATCCATCCAGTCCTCCCCGCACACGCTGGTGATCAACTCGCTGCCGTTTCTGTGTGTGAACTTTTCCATGCGTCACACTTCGCACGCGCGTAGCTCACCCCATTTTCGATCATCGGACCGATGAGGACCGATGATCGAAAATGGCGTCCCGCCGCTCCCCCTCACGTTGTCGCTCGAGGTGACGACGATGAAGAAGCCAGTCGAGTTGACGTGTGGTCCGCGCGTGTTGCAATTCTGTGAGCTCTGCGCGCGGTCCGGAGTCGGCGCGGGGTTGATCGGAGAGTCCGGCGTCGGCAAGAGCGCGCTCGCCCAGGAGCTCGCGGCCCGCCTTGGTCGGCCCTGCGTGCTCCTCAACACGCCGATGCTGGAGCCGTCGGACTTCGGGTTCCCCGTCGTTGGCGCGACCGGCGTGACGTACGCTCTGCCCGCTCATCTCCTCCTCGATCGGCCCTCAATCGTCGTCTACGAGGAGCTCAATCGGGCGCAGCCGCTCACGCGTTCCAGCCTGCTCTCGGTGATCACGGCGCGTACGCTGCACGGCCACGCGATCCACCCGGAAGTGGTGTTCGTCGCCACGATGAACCCGCCCGACGGGGGCCCCGAGATCGACGATCTCTCACCGGCCCTGGAGAACCGGTTTCTCTGGGCCCGCGTGTTGCCGCCGACGGCCGGCGACTGGTCCACGTTCGCGCGCCCGACGCACGCCCCGATCCTCGTCGACTACGTCGCGGCTCTCGACGAGCCGTTCGCCACAGCGTCCCCTCGGGACTTCAGCGCCGCGAGCCGGCTGATCCGCACGTATGACGAGGGGGCCACGGAGAAGTCGACGCTCCTCGAGGGCCTCACGTGCGCCGTCGGCTTGAATCACGCCCAGGCGATCGCGTCCCTCGTCACCGCGCCCACGGATCGCGCGCTCGATCCCCAGGTCGTGCTCAACCACTGGAGCGCCGCTCACGCCGACCGCATCCGCAAGCAGCGCGTCGAGCGGGTCGATCTCGTCGCCTCCGCGGCGCACCGCCTCGCCCAGGCGCTCGAGGCGAACGCCGCGCTCGCGCTCGACCCGAACGTGCGCGGCAACGTCGCGTCGTTCCTGGCCGAGCTGCCGCCGGATCTCACCGTGCGCATCCTGCAGAAGTACGCGGCCGTCCGCATGACCGTGTCCGAGTACGATCTGCCGCCGAGGCGCGCGTGATCGGTCCGCGCCGAACGTCCTCCGTGGCTGCCGTCCTCGAGGCGGTGGCCCGGATGGACGAAGCGTTCGCGCGGCTCTGCTCGGAGGCGCCGTACACGGGTGGGTTCCTCGCCGGGGCAACGTGGAGAGCGAGCGATGACATCCCGACGATGTGCGTCGGGTTCTCGGGCGTGTGCGTCGAGCTCCGCTTCAACCCGACGTGGGTAAACGCCCTTCCGAGCGTCGAACTCGTCGCGAACGTGCAACGGCACGAGGCGCTCCACCTCTTGCTCGGACATCCGTGGCGACCCAGGGCTCGCTTCCCGAAGGCGCGTCTCTGGGCGATCGCGAGCGACACCTGCGTGAACGAGATGATCCCCGGACCGCTTCCCGACGGCGCGCTCGCATCCGAGGACTTCGACCTCCCGCTCGGGAGCGGCACCGAGGAGCGATACGATCTCCTGGAGGAGCGCGGCGAGGATCCCTTGGGCGCCGAGGAGGCTGCCGACCACGACTGGTCGTCGTTCGATCATCCTCTCGCGCGCGCCGTCGTCGACACGGCCAAGCGACGAGCCGCGCTCGCCGTGGATCCGTTCGAGGTCGAGTGTCTGCCCGGGGCGGTGTGGCTCGAGGTCTTCGGCGGGCCCGCACCCGCAGACGCGTCCGACGTGAGCGTCGAGTCCATCGACGTGATGCCGCACCGCGCGGGGGACTGGAAGACGATCCTGCGAGCCTCTGTGGGGCAGCGGGCCGGACGAGCCAGCCGGAAGCTCCCCGCGCTCGACAGACCGAACCGGCGCTTCCCGCATCTTGTCGGCCTCGTCGCGGGAACTCGACGAGCCCACCACGACGCGCCGAGGGTCCTCTTCGCGGTCGACACCAGCAGCTCCGTGTCGAAGGCAGATCTCGGACGGATCGCCGTGGAGGTCCGCGTCCTCTCGCGCCTCGCGCGCGTCGAGGTGTTGATGTTCGACACCGCGATCAGGAACCGCGCGACGCGGGGGGGCGTAGCGCTGCTCCGCGAAGCCCACGGCCGCGGGTCCACCGACTTCTCGGTCGCCTTCTCCCCCGAAGCGCTCGATCCGCCTGTCGATCTCGTGGTCGTCGCGACCGACGGGCTTGGGCCGATGCCCGCGCCGCCTGCCATTCCGGTCGTCTGGCTCCTCACTTCCGCCCCGCCGATCCTTCCGCGCTTCGGACGGATCGTGCTCATGCGGGCTTGAACTCCGGTCGACCGGTCAGGACACCTGGATCCGCGCGACCGGGAAGTAGCCGAGGAGGCTCTCACGCAGGCGACGCGCCCCGTCCTCGGACGGGGCCGTCGCGCGGAGAGCGCCGACCGTCATCGTGGGCAGGCCACCGAGCGCCGAGCTCGTGTCTGCGGGAGGATCTTCGGTGCCGGCGACGACCGCGACCAGGTAGATCGTGTAGAGGCCGCTCGACTCGAGCGAGAGTCCGATCCGATCTCGCGTCTCGCCGCTGGCGATGAGCTCGTCCGCGAAGATCTGGAAGCGCCGCACGAAGCCGGGATCGTCGACCCGGAACGCGAGCGCGAGGAGCCCGCTCAGCTCGTGGTCCCGCCGCGCGAGCGCGGTCTGCAGGGACCGCACGAACGCCTGCGTAAGGCGCAGGTAGAACGTGTCGCGCCGAGCGACGACCGCGACGCCGGACATGGCCGCAGGGCGCATCTCGATCTCGAGCGCCACGTTGTCGTTCGTCACGCGCGCCGCGTGGAGGAACGCATCCTCCGAGCCGTCCCGCTCGAGCTGCGCGAGCTCGGTGATGGCGCCGACGCACGCCTCGCGTCCCAGCGAGGAGAGGACCTTCAGCGCGTCCGACGCGCCGTCGACGTACAGCGCGGCGAGCTCCTCGGCGACGAGCGCCTCGAACGTGTCGCGGTCGCAAACCCCACTCGGCACGCTCGTCGCGAAGTCGGAGAACGCCTCCTCGCGGCTCGGGCAGACGCCGGTTTGCTCCACCTGGAAAGCGAGGAGCGTGGCGGTGAGGAGCGGGAGATCCTCGAGCGCATCGCGCGCACGGCGTGGATCGGGGCGGAGGTTCGGCACGGGATCCTTCTTCTTCATGAGGTTGAACGAACGGACGTTCGATCGCTGATTCGAGCCGCCCGTCGGATCGCTGGGGCCGGTTCCGAGCAACCAGTGGAGGATGGCGGAGAAGCTCGTGCGTCCGGCCTCGAGATCTCTGCATCGTCGGTTGACGGACGCGCGCAGCGTGCCTCCAACGAAGGACCGATTCGACGCAGCTTCGCGGGTTTGCAGCTTGCAGCCGGTCTCGCGCTCCTCGAGCGCGTGAAGGTGTCCCCGGAGAATCCGCGCCTCCTCGATGGCCACGTCGTCGGTCTTCGTCCAGTCCCCCGCACGACGCCACGCGAGCCGTGCGAGAACGAGCGCCTCCACGAGGTAGCGAGCGATGAGCACCGGGCTCAGAACGCCGGTGTAGGTTTCCTCGTTCTGGTCTCCGTGGAAGACGGCGGTGAGGAGCCGACCGCGTTCCGCGTCGAGCTGAGCTGGGGTCGCGAACGCGAACTTCTGCTCCTCTTTCGTGCCGAGGAGGACGAGCTCAGCGGTGATCGCGATCACCATCATGGAGGCCAGCTCGACGCGCAGGGCGTGCGGGAGCGTGCAGGCGTCCACACAGTCGGCAGCCTGCGTCACGCCGCGGCTCTCGAGCAACGCCGGCTTGGAGTTCGCGTGTACCTCGAGCGAACTCTCGATCTCCCCTTCCATCCAGCGGCGAGTCGGTGAACGCGTGCGAACACGGCGCTCCTTCGTCAGCGCGGCGAGCCGGCCCTGGTAGAGGTGAAGCAACTGCGCATCGGCCACGGTCATGAACCACCTCCGGCAGCGAACGAGGAGAGCAGATCGGCGACCCGGGCGCGCGCCGCGAGCCAGGCGAGGATCGTCCGCCAGGCGGTGAGCACGAGCGTCGCGATCGAGAAGTAGTAGAGCGCGTCGAGGACGCTGGAGCGCACCTCGACAGAGCGCACCACCACGTCGCGAGCAGCCCGGGCGAGGCGGGCGCGCACCGTTTCGTCTCCGCGCTCCGCGTTCACGGCAATGCTCAACTCCGTGTGTCCGCGCTGCGCCACGAGGACCGCCGCGGACGCCTGGAGATCGTATCGGCCGTCGGGCGTGCCGTCGGCTTCGGTGGAGCGGAGCGTGACCTTCCAATCCCGGACCGACCAGGTCGCCTCGACGTCGTCGTACGCAGGTGCATCATCGAGGATCGACCTCGCGCGAAAGGTCGCGCGGATCGGTGGCTGCTTGGAGCCGTATTGCCGCTCGGGCGGGTAGTGGATCCACTCGTGTCGGCCGAGCAGCATCGTGTGGCAGTCCGGCCTGGAGTCCGGTGCGGGTGGGATGACGGCGATCACGCCGATCGTCCCGCGTGCGAAGTGCTTCGGATCGGGGCACAGCGTGACCTCCTCCGGGCCGGCGGCGACCCGGTCGAGCCGGCCGATCATCAGGTCGCCGATCTGGAAGGGCTGCGCGTCGGCGGCGTTGCCGACCGGATCCGCCGTGCTGGACGCCAGCTCCGCGGGGATGGGGAACGCTTCGGGCGCGGAGATCAGCGCCCTCGGGAAACCGAACTCCGCTGGCGCCGCGCCGGTCGCGAGGGTGGTCGCGACGCGGACGGACATGGCGAGCGCGAGGATGCTCGCGACGACGGCCCGAACACTGCGGCGCCCGATCCTCGTGTTCGCCACACGGGCGACGCGCCACGCTGCGATGGGGAAGAAGACCCACTGGATGAGCTGACCGACGAGCGCCTCGAAGCGCGCGCCGAACGGATCGGCGGCACCGAACGTCTCGTTCATCTGGTAGAGGCCGACGACCGCGGTGATCACCCAGATCGGGGTCCCGATGCGGGCAGCGAGCTCGACGCTTCGGAGGACGGCGACGGACGCGGCGTCGAGCAGCTGGATGTTCGCGGCGCAACGGATGCACACGACGACGTCCCGATCGGCTCCGCCGTGGAACCGCGAGAACCATCCGTTCCGCACCTTCCGGCGGCACCTCGGGCAACTGGGGCGATCATCCCAGCAGCTCGCCGCTTCCTCCGAGCTCGCGCCCGTCGTCGGCGCGGCGTGAAGTCCGTCCTCGCCGTCCTCCTCGACAGCGGACGGGCCTGCCTCGGCCGCGCGACGCGCGGCCCCGCCCGCGGCGATGTGCGCGCAGCGCGGATCGACCTGCTCGCCAAGGAGCGCGCAGAGCTGCGCGTACCTCGGCTCGTTCCGCGGATGGTGCTGGTGGTGCGCGGAGGCACCGAGGAGCGCGGCGACCTCCGCGAGCCACCCCTGTCGCTCCGGCGGCGCGAGTTCGAGTGACCGCACCGCCGCCTCGTCGAAGCGCTGTTCTGCGGCCTGGCGCGCCGCGAGCACTGGCCGTTCACCGACCTTCGAAGGGCACGCGAGGCGCGCGAGGTCTCGGGTGGGCGCGAGCACCCACCCGAGCAGCGTGTAGAAGATCGATCCCTGCTCGCCACCGTCGACGGCATCGACGGAGCTCGAGATGCGTGCCCAGCGCTCGAGCCCGGCGCGCAGAACCTCGGGGGCGCGCAGGAGTCGATCGCGAACGTCGGCGTGGCCGAGCTCGTGTCGGAAACCGAAGAGCTGCAGCTTCGTGTCGCGGTACGCGCCCGCGACGACGATCAGCGCGCGGCCCACGAGCGGGTGGATGCTCGCGAACTCGCCGCCGACGAGGACCTCGAGCCCCTCGGGCACACCCCACGCGGCGCGCGTCGCGCTGTCGAGCGGCTGGGTGCCGACGCTCAGCCGGCGCCGTCGGTGCTTGATCTCGTTGGCATAGGCCGCGACCGCGAGCACCGTGGTGACCGCGGCGCCGCTCAGGAGCGACCACGCGATCTCCCCGGTCAGCACGGCGACGATCGAGGCGAACGCCAGCGTCGCCCGCGCCCATCCGACGAGGATCTGGGCCACCGCCACCCACACAGCGCCCATCGTAGCCGCGAGGAATCGTTCCATTGGAGGACGATGACCCGCGGGCTTTCGGCCATGGAAACCGTCATCGCTCGGAGCCCAGCGGGACAAAGTTCAGCCCAGCGTCGATTTCTTCTCCGGACGTGGCGGCTCTGTCGACCTCGTTCCGACGATGTCCATGAAGGGCGAGGCAGCTGACGGCCAGAGCGGCCGGTAGGTGAGCCGCGCCCGGAGTAGGCTGGGTCTGCGACGAAGGCGTCGCGCGCATCGGTGCGCGTCGATGCGGTCGCACGCGTGGGCTCGGTGCGCCTGGAGAGCCACGTCATGTCAAACTCGAACCCGAACGACATCCCGCGAGCCCCGCGTTCAACCTCGCCGCCGCGAACTCCGGCGTGGCGGCGACGGCGAGTCGGACTTGCGAGCTGTGCTGTTGCGTTCCGCGCCGGTGGCCACCGGGCGACGGGCCGGCTCGGGGAGCGCGAACGCCAGCGGCGTACTGATGAACCTGACCCTCGAGCGCCACCTGAACCTCCACGAGCGCGACGAAGACGGCCGCGAGGTCGAGCGAGGACGGATCAGTGCCTCCGACCTCGTGTCCCGAGAGGCGCGCGTTCGCGGTCAGGCGTCGGAGCGGAGCTTGAGCTGCCCGGGCGGTGAGGCTTCTCGTGCGGAGGCGGGCGAGCGATCTCGACGCCGCGGAGGTGAAGCTCGCTGCGCGTCTGAAGATGGTTCGCGAGACCGACCTCGAGGCGAGCCTCGTGCACGACGTGCTCCTTCGGTTCATGGCCGGTCTTTGGGATCCCGCCGAGCGGCGGGCGAGCCGGCGTCCGGCAAGGTGATGGACGTGTACGATGGGGGTTCGCCGAGGAGGCCGACGCATGCGCAAGTCCCGCTTTGTGATCGTTGCATGTGCGGGCCTCGCGCTCACACTCGCGTGCACCACGAAGCCGCCGCCGCCGCCCCCAGGCCCACCCGCTTTTGACTGCAAGGCCGACCCGTTCGGCGAGGCCTTCGGGCCGACGATCATCCGGACGCTCGCTCAGCCCGACTGGAATGGCCGCAAATACGGCAGCGAGGGTTTGAAGCGCGCGACCGAGTGGGTCGCCAACCAGTTCGAATGCATCGGCCTCGTGCCGGGCGCGCCCGCGCTCCCGGGGCTGGCCGCCAGCGCCTACCGCATCCCGTTCGAGACCGACGGCGACAAGCTCGAGGACCCGTCGACGGTGCTCGGGTACGCGTACGATCCCGCTGCTCGCTACACGTTCACGAACGTGGTCGGGTCGCTGGCCGGGAGCGGCGCGCTCGCGAACGAGGTCATCGTGGTGGGCGCGCACTTGGATCACCTCGGAGCGTCGGGCGAGTTCGATGGTCAGGTGGTGCTCGGCGCCGACGACGACGCGAGCGGCGTGGCCGCGGTGCTGGCGATCGCGCGCGACCTCGCGAACCAGCCCGCGACCGGAGACCGTCGAACGATCGTGTTCGCCGCGTGGGGCGTCGAGGAGGACCCCTTCTACAAGCGCGGGTCCGAGGCGTTCCTCGGGGCCCTCCAGCCAGACGCCCTCGCGCGGGTCATGTACTACGTGAACTTCGACATGGTCGGCGGGTACGCGTACCGCGGCGCGGTCGAAGCGCTGGGTGCCTACAGCGCCGGGGATGGCCACGCCGCGAGCGCGGCGTACACGCTCCTCGACGGCATCGTCGGCGGGTACGCCGATCTCCACGTCTCGCGCACCGATCCTGCTGGCAACAACTCCGATCACCACAGCTTCTGCAGGCGCGGAATCCCCTACGTGTTCTTCTGGACGGACGACGACTGCTACCACAAGCCCTGCGACGTGCCAGCCCGCATCGACACCGTGCACCTTCGACGGATCCTGCAGCTCGGCGCCGACCTGACGCGCGCCCTGGCAAGCGAGCCGTCCCTCGCCCCGACGCGGAAGGATTTCGTCGCGGCCCACGTCGCGAGGTTCGGCGTCGATTGCTCGGTGGCCGCGAGCGATTGAGAGCGCTGGCGCGGAGCGTCTCTTCCGAGCGTCGCTCAGATCACCACGGCGCCCGGGCGCAGGTTGCGCAGTCGGCCCACTTGTAGCAACCGCCCCCCGACTCGCCGCGCCCGCCGTCGCACGAATCCATCGCGAAGCACTTGTCGAAGCTGGAGACCCACGTCGCGGGTACCCACTCGTAGCGGCCGGTCACGTTCTCCATCCAGTAGCAGCGCTCCGAGGGAGCCTTGGCGCTGGGGTCGATCGCAGCCGCGAGCGGCTCGCGCGCCGGTGGATCGTCGCGAGCATCGGCGTGGTGACTGGCGATGGCGAGGAGAGAGAGAGCGAGTAGCAAGGGGTTCATGGCGGCTCCCGGCAGGCTGACGAAAGAGAGTCAGTCGGCTCGAAGTGTGACCGTCGTGGCCTTCAGTGAAGCGCTTGCGCTGAGTTCGCCGTGGCGACGACCGCCCTGATCCGCGGTGTGCCGCCCATGTCCTCTCGCGAGAGGACGTGAACGGCGGCGGGCGGCGTCTCGAGCGACAGGCGGACGAGACGTCCACGTCCGAGGGCCTCCACGAGCGCGTCCGGCAACACCGAGGCTGCGCCTGTCGCGACCGAGATGCCGATCGCGACGACGACGTCCTCCGCGAGGGCGATCACTCGCGGATGCAGGCCGAACGGCTCGAGGGATGCCGCGCTCGGCGCGCCACGCACCTCGACGACGTCGAGCTCTCCCTCCCAGCGCGCGCCCGAAGCAAGCGGATGATCGACGCCGACGTAGAGGCCCGTGCGGAGCTCGCCGATCCGCGTCGCCGTCAGCCCTCTCGTCGGCCGTAGGGCGCCCCCGAACGCGACGTCGATGGCGCCCGTGAGCAGGAGCTTCTCGAGCTCTCCGCTCGGCGCACGCGCGATCGTCAGCACGACGCCCGGGTGATCCTGGCGCACGCGCTGGACGAGCGCGGGCAGCCTCGCCGTAAGGAATGGCTCGTCGGCCGCGATCCGCACCCGCCCGCTGAGCCCGACGTCCCTCGCGACGCCGTCGTCGACGCGACGCATGGCGGCCCGGACCACGTCGAGCAGCCTCTGCCCGTTCGCGTTCAGCTGAAGGGATCGGCCGCGCCGCTCGAAGACGCGGTACCCCAGCGCGCGCTCGAGGTCCCCTATCGCACGCGAGACGGACGAGGGGTTCAGCCCCAGCGCCTTCGCTGCTCGGCCGACGTGCTGCTCCTCGGCGACGAAGCGAAAGGTCGGGAGGTACGACCAGATCCCGCGAAGTCGCTTCGCTTGCTCCACGCTCGTTACTCTATTGCGCGAGACGCATCAGCTGCGAGGTTCTTCGCAGGAAGGTCGTTCTTCGCGAACCGGTCGTGAGGCGGGTCGTAAGGCCGACGCGGCACCAGCTGAGCCGCGAAGAGGAGAAGGAATGCGATCGCTTTGGTTCATGCTTGGGCTCATCACGTTCGGGACCGCGGCCTCCGTCGCGGCGTGTGACGACGCCGCCGATGGCGCAGGTGGAAGCGGAACGACCAGCTCCGTGAGCGCCTCCACGCAGAGCAGCACGGCGACGGGCCTCGTGTCCGACACGCAGACGCCCCCGCAGGAGGCCGTCGCGCTGGAGGCGTGGCTCGCCAAGGGCGACTACAAGACGTGGAAATGCGAGCTCGCGGTCCACGCAGCGCGCATGCCGTCGCCCCACGGGTTCAACAAGATCTGCTCGAACGACATCCTCTCCGCGGACGCCGCAGGCACGGGCGCCTGGAAGAAGGGCGCGGCGGGCGTGAAGGAGCTCTACGCGTCGGAGACGGACACCACACCCGTCGGCGTCGCGGTGTACCTCAAGATCGCGGACGACAGCGCGGGCGGGAACAACTGGTACTACTACGAGCGCGTGCCGCTCGACAGCCCGGCGCCGCACGACGCCAAGGGCGTCGTCGCGGATGGCTTCGGGAGCGCCGGGCCCGCGAAGATGATCTGCGTCGGCTGTCATGCAGGCGCCGGCATGGACGCCGCCCACACCCCGACCGCCGGAGCTCGGGACTTCGTCTACACGCCGGTGCCGTGAAGGCGCACGTGTTGCCCTCGATGCCTTCGCCCCTTCGCCTCGGTGCGCTCGTCGCGCTCGTCGCGCTCGCTGCGTGTCGCGACAACGCGGAGGGCGACGCTGCCGCCCAGCTGCTCGATGAAGTGCAGCAGATGCAGTACCGATCGTGGACGCGGGCGCCTGGGTACGCCACGCGCATGCCGTCGACGTCCCCGCACGGCGACGAGGTCGACATCTTCGTGAACGAGACGGTCGCGTCCGCGCTCGGCGCGTCGACCGCCCTGACGAGCTGGCCGGTCGGGTCGATCATCGTCAAGGACGGCTACGCGTCGAGCGGCGAGCTCGAGGTCATCGCCCTCCTCTCCAAGGAGGAGGAGGGCTGGTTCTGGGCGGAGTACGACGCGACCGGCGCGCCGCTCTACTCCGGCGCGCCGGCGGTCTGCACCGGCTGCCACGGGTCGGGCGACGACTTCGTGCGGGCGTTCTCGCTCCCCGGTGGCCCATGAACCACCACCCCGTCCGCGCACGACGCGAGGCCGCCGGCTCCGGTGCGCAGACGTCGAAGCGAGGGTAATCCGCAACCGAAGGCTCGTCGTCGTCGTCGTGTTCATCGCGTGCGATTGCTGTTCGGCCCTCGGCGTAAGGCGCCCAAGCCGGTGAGCGGTCGCGCGCAGCTGCCGCCCGGCTACCTCCTCGACCAAGTGTTGCGGCACGCGCTGCCGCGGCTGGACGTCCTCGCCGCCGCCCACGGCGCGGGGATCATCCACCGCGATCTCAAGCCCGAGAACCTCTTCATCTGCGACGGCGGTGCGGTTCGCGTCCTCGACCACGACGGGGCGCGCTCGCGCCTCGGCCGTCACACGCGGGGCGACGCGACTCCAACCTCACATGCCCGCCCCCCGGTCCACCGACCCTCGACGCGGCGCGGCCGTCCGTTGGATGGCCGCGCTCGTTCTCGTGGGGGCGACCGCCTGCTCGCGATCGTCCTCACCCTCCACGACGACGTCCACCCCGACGAGCGCGCGGCCCGTCGCCTCGACCAACGTGCGCGTCGTTCCGTCGCCCGAGGTCTTCGCACGCATCTGTCATTGGCGAGATGAGACCGACGCGACGTCGGCGGTGTACGTCGCGTACAAGGGGCGCGTCCCTCATCGACTCGTCGTCACGCCCAGCGAGAACATGGCGGATGCGGGCCCGGTCATCTTCGACGTCGACGGCAACTTCCTCGGCGCCGAGCACGGCGGCGACATGGAGCTCGAGTTGGTCCAGCAGGAGGAGCGCCGAGTCGCAACCCTCATGGATGGCGCCTTCACGACGGAAGCGCGTATCCCCTGCCGTTGAGTTCCTGGCGTTTTGGCGCCTTGGAGCTCGCTCTCGGCCTACGCGGGCGGATGAAAGACGTCTTCGATCGTCTCGGCGCGGATCGCGGCGGCGAGCCACACCGCGAGCTGGTCGAGATCCATGCACGCGGACACACGCGCCCGGATCTCGGCGGTCACGGCGAGTCCCCGAAGCTCCATCACACGCAGCAGCGCGTCCGCCTTCCCCCTCGCCTCGCCCCTCGCCTCGCCCCTCGCCTCGCCCCTCGCCTCGCCCCTCGCCTCGCCCTTCGCCTCACCCTCGGCGACCGCATGCGCGATCACCGGGTGATGCTTCGCGACGAGCGCCCGCACGGTCGTCTCGTCGGCCATCGCGGCGTCGAGGAGCGCACGGACCGGGATAGGTTGGACGAGAACGCTGTCCTCGATGGCCGCGTCCTCGTGCAGCGTCTGCCATGTGTCTGCTTCGGTCGACCACTCGAGCACGCGGCTCTGCTTGACCAGGACCAGAAAGACACGTCGTGCGCCGCGTGCGGTGAGTGCCCGCGCCTTCTTCGTCGGGACGGTGATGCTTTGCTCGCTCGCGATCTCGAAGCTGAGCTCGTCGATCTTGCGGCGCCCGGTCGGGTCCATCTCCTTCGGGTAGACGCTCACGTCAGGCGCGAAGTCGCTCGCCTCGTCCGTTCGTGTCAGGAGGTCGACGGCGGTCTCGTGATCGCTCCGCGCGCACGCCCGTACGACCATCGCGATCTGGGCGTGACGATTGCCGTGCGCGGGGTCGGCAGGCGCGGCGAAATACTCGATGCCATCGATGTACTCGAGCCGCGTCTCGGGAGGCGCGAGGCGATCGTCGATGGCCGGCAGGTGTTGGAAGGAACCGGCGTTGCGGCCGGGCGCGGACCATCGCGACGACATGGCCCATCTTGACGCCTTTTCCGCTGAGCTGCGAGTCCCGGGGCCAGGTCACCCCGGACCATCAGCGCAACCGGTGAACGCTTCCGACGGACCCCGGAGGCGAGCGAACGCGGACGAGGCCCTCGGGTGCGGGTTTTGGGCCTCCCCCGGCGGTCCATCCCGTTCCGGCGCGATCGGAACGCCCATCACCGCGGGGAAATGGCTCCCCGGCGCGTCGGGAGATCAAGTCTCGCGCGGCGAGTTCTTCTTCGAGCCCCAGGTGTTCCCGCCGACGCCGTGCAGGCACGACGCGCGCAGGCACTCGCGGAGAGGGTGCTCGTCCGTGGGCGCGCTGTAGTGCGGCACGCCCGCGCCGAGGAGGAACACGCCACGGCCCTTCGTGAGCTCGCCGCGCGTCACCTTGTCGCCGTCCTTCTCGCGGAACACCTTCACGCCCGCGGCCTCGAGCGCCTCGGCGAGCATCACGCTCTGCGTCTCCGTCTTGCCGCCAATGTAATAGCTCACGACCTTGTGCTTCTTCGGGGCGGCGACGACCCAGTCCTTCACGAGGCTCACGTCGTCGTAGAGCGCGTCGAAGAAGTAGCACTCCCGCACGTCGCACCCGCTGCCCGTGAGGTTCACGACGGCCGCGTGGTACCCGCCCGAGTGCGACGAGAGGACGACCTTCCCCGTCGACTTCGCGCCGCGGATCGACGCGTCGCCGAGCTTGCCGGACGCCTTCTTCGTCGACAGGACCTCGCGCACCTCTTGGAGGAGCTTCGCGAGCGCGCCCTCCTTCATGAGCTCCCCGAAGTCGCTGTCGGACGCGTTGACGGGGCCCTGCGGGACCACGAGCACCACGTTCTGCCGGCTCTCGCGCACCTGGTCGCTCAGCTTCTGTCCGCCGATCACGTCCTTCGCGGCGCTGTTGTGGCCGTGGAAGTGGACGAGGAAGTCGACGCCCTTCTCTCCCGGGAGCCGGTAGTGCTTCGGGACGAACACCATCACGGTGTTGTCGCTGTAGCGGCCGCCCTGCCCGAACGGCGCGTGATCGAGCGCGAGCTCGAACGTCGTCCCGATGTCTTCCGACTCCACCCCTTTGATCTTCGCGGTGCGGTCGTCCGTCGCCGGCTTCTCTTCCGACTTCTCCGACTTCTCGGGCTTCGTCTCGCTCTTCGGCTTCTCGGTCTTCTGCGCCGTCGCCTTCGGCTTGGCCTTGGTCTTCTTCTTCTTCTCCGACTTCGCGAACGCCTCGGACGGAGCGAGCGCGGCCGAGGAGACGAGCACCGCGGGGACGGCGACGAGCGCGGCGAGACCAACGAAGAAGGATCGACGAAGCATCATGAGGGTTCGACTCGTGGAGCCGCGTGCATCACGGCAGGAACGGGCCTATCACAGACCCACGCAACAGAAAACTAAACAGCTCTCGCGCATCCGCGCAGTCGCTCGACGGAATCACGGTCCGTTCGCCCGGTCGTCGGACGTACGGTTCTGCGACACATTCTCTCCTTTCTGAAGGGCCTAGAGCGCCGATCGTGTTCGGCGGTCTAGGAGGTACGGAGGCCCCGACCCGTGAAGGAAGACACGCTCGTCGTCCACGAGATCTATCGAAGCGTTCAGGGTGAGTCGACGTTCGTCGGCGTACCGTGCGCGTTCGTGCGCCTCGTGGGCTGCAACCTGCGCTGCAGCTGGTGTGACACGCCGCAGGCGTTTTACGGCGGAAAGCGCATGCCGCGCGGGGAGGTGCTCGCCGAGGCGCTCGCGCTGGGGACACCCCTCGTGGAGCTCACGGGAGGTGAGCCCCTGCTCCAGCCCGGGGCGCGCGTCCTGCTCCGCGAGCTCTGCGACGCGGGCAAGACGGTGCTCGTCGAGACCAGCGGCGAGGCGGACGTGTCGGGCGTCGATGGGCGCGTCCACAAGATCATGGACCTGAAGGCCCCGGGATCCAACGAGAGCCACCGGAACCGGTGGTCGAACCTCGCGCACATCGGCGCTCGGGACGAGATCAAGTTCGTGCTGAAGGACCGTGGCGACTACGAGTGGATGCGCGCCACCATCGCCGAGCGCGCGCTCCCCTCGCTCGGGGCCACGCTCCTCGCGTCGCCCGTGTGGGGAGCGCTCGATCCGAAGGATCTCGTGGCTTGGGTGCTCGAGGACGCGCTTCCCGTGCGCGTCCAGGTGCAGCTCCACAAGGTGATCTGGGGCCGCGACGCGCAGGGCGTCTGAGCGCTACTCCTCCGTCGTGACGAAGCCCTGCAACACCGCGTCGCGGATGATCGGGAGGAGGAGGTCCTCCGCCTCCGCCACGTCCGTCTCGGTCTGCGCTGCGTAGCGCGCGATCGCGTCCCGAACGCTGGGCTCCTCGTGGAGCGCCGTGAGGACGAAGAGCAGGCGCCTGTCCATCTCGATGTCCACCGCGAGCGCCGTCGGCGCGAACTGCGCGCGGAGCGTCGACTCCACCTCCGCCCCCGGGCCGACCTGCTCCTCGGCGAACACGGTGCCCTTGGGCACGCGGACCTTCGCCGCGAGGAGCTTCTTGTCGTCGCGCGCGAGGGCCCGCGCGGCGACGATGCCCTGGACCCCCTGCGGGCTGAACGCGGCGTTCGGTCCGGTCCACCGGAAGGACGTCGACGCGGGCTTCTCGCCCGAGCGGTGCACGAGCGTGGTCGCGGCGAGTACGCTCGCAGCGCCGAGCCCGTCGAGGTGATCGCGCCTCGCGGCGTAGTCGTCGACGAAGCCCTGATCGAGCTCCTCACGCGCCCCGGCCGCGTAGATCATCGCGTAGCCGTCGAGGCCGACGGGAGGACCGCTCACGATCGTCAGATCGAGGTCCTCGCCGAGGTGCTGGCGCGCGCGCGCGAGCGCGCCGTCGGGATCGGGCTGGCCGTCCGCGGATCGCGGGACGAGCCAATCCGACCGGATCACGGCCAGGCCACCACGCGCGAGCACCTTCGGGAGCCCCGCGAGGAGCCGCAGGGCGAGCTCGTCCCCGCGCGTGCCGCCCTGGGTCACCACGCGGTGCGCTTCCCCGCCGACGACCGGGAGGTAGGGCGGCTGCGACACCACGAGATCGAACGTCTCGCCCGCGACCGGAGCGAGCATGTCGCCCTCGCGCGCGTCGACGTTGTCGACCGCGTTGAGCCTGGCGTTGAACTTCGTGAAGGCGATCGCCCGCGGATCGATGTCCGTCGCGACGACGCGCGTCGCGTGCCGCGCGAGCCGAATGGCGATCGTCCCCGCGCCGCAGCCGACCTCGAGCGCCGTCCGCCGTGGCTTCGTCGGCACGCTCGCGTGGAGGAGCGATATCGTCGTCGTCCCGAACCCCATCACGCCGAGCTCGCCGATCATCCGATCGCAGAGGACGATCACGTCGGCGATGAGGCCGAACCGCAGCGGTGAGGACACCGTGCCGCCCTCCTCCACGAGCACGCCCGCGCGCGCGAGCGCCCCGTAGAGAGGTCCGATCGCCGCCTCCGCCTCCGCGCGATCGAGGACGTCCGAGAACATGAGGAGGCGCATCCACTTCGCCGCGTCCCCCTCCTGCTTCCTCAGGTGGTAGTTCCGCACGCGCGCGCCGATGACCGGGGGGCCGCTTTCGAACCGCGCGAGGGCCTCTGCGACGCCGCGGCTCGTGAAGCCCACTTCGGTCATCCGCGCGCGCAGCGCCGCGAGCGTCGAACGGTCGAGTTCCTCGAGCTTCGAGATGTCCGCGAGCGTGCGCGGGTTCACTGGCCGCCGCCGTGCTTCGCGACGAGCGCGCGCGCCGCGGCGGGATCGGCCTTGTACTCGAGGAGCGCGCTCAGGATGAGCGGCACGACGATCGTCGCGTCCGACTCGATGACGAACATCGGCGTCTCGCGCGTGAGCTTGTCCCAGGTGATCTTCTCGTTCGGGGTCGCGCCCGAGTACGACCCGTAGGACGTCGTCGAGTCGGAGATCTGGCAGAAGTACGCCCACGGCTTCACGGGCTTCTCGAGGTCGTACTTGATGCTCGGCACGACGCAGATCGGGAAGTCGCCCGCGATGCCGCCGCCGATCTGGAAGAACCCGATCCCGGGCCCACCGGAGAGCTCCGTGTACTGGTCGTAGAACGCCGCCATGTACTCGATGCCGCTCTTCACGATCGACGCGTCGCACTCGCCGAACTTCACGTGGCCCGCGAAGATGTTGCCGAACGTGGAGTCCTCGTACCCGGGGACGACGATCGGGAGCTTCGCCTGCGCCGCCGCGAGGAGCCAGCACTCGTCCGTCGGGCCCTCGTGGATGTCCTTCGGGAGCGCCTGGATGAGCTCGTAGAAGTACTCGTGCCAGAAGCGCCGATCCTTCTTCTCCGTCGCGCCCTTCCACATCGGGACGATGAACTTCTCGACCGCGCGGAACGCCTCGTCCTCGGGGATGCTCGTGTCCGTCACGCGGCGCATCCGGTCGTTCAGGATCTTCGTGTCGTCGTCCTTCGTGAAATAGCGGTAGTCCGGGAAATCTTTGTACGCGTCGTGCGCGACGAGGCGGAACAGGGACTCCTCGAGGTTCGCGCCGGTGACGCTCATCCCGTGGACGAGCCCCGCCCGGATCGCGGGCGCGAGCGTGATGCCGAGCTGCGCGGAGCTCATCGCGCCGGCCATCGCCCAGAACATCTTCCCGCCCCCGTCGATGTGCCGGAGGTACGCGAGGAGCGCGTCGCGCGTCGCCCGGGCGTTGAAGTTCTTGTAGTTCCTCAGGATGAACTCGAGGGTCGGGAGGCTCGCCATGCGCGCGACCCTACCACAGCGGCCCTCGCCCTACTCGCCCACCCAGATCGGGTTCGTGAACGCGAACGGGTAGGCCCGCCGCGCGAGCCAGCGCATGGGCTTGTCCCCCCGGACGATGGCGACGAGGAAGTCGCCCTTCTGCACCTTCGCCTTGAACGTGTGCGTTCCGCGCGAGCCGCCCACGCCGGGGGCCTCGAACGGCCCATCGAACGCGTCGTACAGGCGCCCGTTCTTCACGAGCTCGACGCGCGCGACGTCGATCCACTCGGGGGCGCGCACCTCGACCGTCACGTCCACCTCGCGCGCGCCGTGCACGGTGCCCCCGATGGGCGTGTCCCCGACCTTCATCAGGAGGAACGGACCGTTCGAAACGATGACGCCGCCCGCGCGGACGTTGTCGATGAACTCCCGCTCGTTGAACTTCGCGGGATCGTCGTCCGTGATGGCGACCCAGTTCCTCGGTTCGCCCACGTCTTGGTAGGTGACTTTGTGACTGTCCGAGTTGCCCGTCGCCGTGACGCGCTTGCCCGCGCGCATGAGCGCGTACCAGTCGATCATGGCCTGCTCGACGCGCGGGATGTTCGCGTAGTGGTCGCCGTTGAACACCTCGATCGCGTCGAAGTCGGCGCTCCACAGCGGCGCCTTCGCGAGGGAGCTCTCGACGCGCGCCGGGTCGAGGCGCATCAGATCGAAGTACCCGATGTCGCTCATGCGCGGGTGGTTCACCTGGATGACGATCGGCCCGCCGGGCGCGCCCGCGGCGCGCATCGTCCGGAAGGAGAGCGGCGGCGGGACGTCGCGCGTCGGCGGCGGCGGCACGTCCTTCTTGAGGGGGAACGCGTTGAAGTGTCCGAACCACGTGTTCTCGGACGTGATCTCGTCCCCGATCACGGACGCGAGCCGGCCTTCGAGGCGCGCCTCCGCGATCGCGGGGCGATAGTCGGTCACCTGGTTGTGGTCCGTGCCCACGACGACCTCCACGCCCACGCCCGCGAGGGAGAGCGCGCGGTCGGTGAGCTTCACGGGCGCGTCGAACGAGGGGATCGCGTGGACGTGGAGGTCCCCGCTGATCCACCCCGTGGTGTCCACGACGCGCTCGATCTTCGCTTCGAGCTCGACGGTCTCTCCGCTCGCGACCGCGATGTCCTTCTCCACGATCGTGTACTCGGGCCCTCGGCCGATGAACACGTGGTAGTGCCCGGGCGGGATGGGGACGCTGCCCTTGCCGTCCGCCGTGAACACCGCGTTGGAGGACGCGCCGTCCTTCGCGTCGTCCCCCCAGTCGGGATCGGGCGTCGCCTTCTTCGCCTTCGCCTTCGCCTTCGCCGGCTTCGGCTTCTCCTTCGCGCCGGCGCCCTCCTTCGCGCCGGCGCCCTCCTTCGGTGCGGGCTCGGCGGGGGGCGTGGTGCCGCGCACGAGGACCTTCGCGGGCGTCGGCGCGCCGCTCGCGTCCGTGACCGTGAACGAGAGGCGCCCTGCCTTCGGGAGCGCCTCTGCTCCCGCGGCGGCGAATTTCTCCGCTTCGATGAACGGCCCCGCCTCGTAGCCGAGCGCGACGAAGCGCGCGAGGTAGCAGCCCGGTGGGACGAGCGCGGAGCCCTCCTTCGCCGCGTATCGAGCGTACGGGGCGTGGAGGACGACGTCCGGCAGGAGGTCTGGATCCTTGCGGATCGGACTGTCTGCTTCGCCGAGCTCCGAGTACGTGTCGATGGGAGGCTCACAATGGACGATCTCGACGGCGAGGTCGTCGGGGAGCGCGGAGATCCCCTCGGTGGACACGAGTGGGAACGAGACGCGCGCGGGAGGCGGGTCGGTGCCGAGCGCGAGCTTCGTCACCGCGTCCCCGAAGCTCGACGTGGAGACGGCGAGCGCGATCCGGCGCTTCGCGGACGCCTCGCCCGGGCGCACCGTGACGGGCGGCTCCGCGTCGCGCGCGGCCGTCCAGAAGCCGGGAAAGTCGGGCCAGCTGAAGCGCGAGATGAAGGGCCCGTCGAGGCCCCGCAGCGCATACGAGATGCCGTGCGCGTCCCTCCCGATGAACTCCGTCCCGGCGGAGCCCCCGTGGTCCATCACGCCCTGGCCTTCCATGAAGGTCGGCGTGTTGCCCCACCGGACGACCTCGCCGAGACCGACGGAGAGCGCCTGCTGCTCCCCTCCCACCATCTGGCTGTCGATCCGGAGCTTCGCGCCCTCGAGCCACGTCCACGTGTGGAGCGTCACGCCGCGCGTCTGGATCCTCCGCGTGACGTGGATCGTCCCGCTCACGCCCTCGATCGAGATCACCTCCGCGGGGGCGACGTCGAACGCGTCCCAGACGACGGAGTCCACGTAGACGATCCCGTCGGGCTGCCCGCGGAGCCCATAGTCGAGCAAATAGCCTTCGTCCGCCGAGACGACCGCGACCGCCTCGTCGCTCTCGACGACCCAGTCGCCGCCCTTCGCCTCCACCCGCGGCCCCTCGAGGGCCACCATCGCGCGGCTCTGGATCACGGAGACGTTCGTCGCCGTGACGATCGGCGCCGCAGGCACGAAGACCGTCGACGTCGGCGGGGCCGACTCGATGGGGGCCGGGGACGAGCGGCTCGGACCCGCGTCGGTGCACCCCGCGGTCCAGGTGGTCGAGACGAGGAGGGCGGCGAGGAGTGGGGAGCGCACGGGTCCACCGAGGGTACACGACCGACCGCCCGCGACGCCCGCGCGAGGTAACCCCTGTCCATCCCGCCGGCGCCGCAGCGACCCTGGGGGGTGAACGCGATCACCCAGCATGACGTGGAAGGAGCCGCGGCCCCGACGGGGCTGTGTCTAGGATAGCGACATGGGTAGACAGACCGCGATCAGCTTCACCTGCTCGCAATGCGGAGCGCCGCTTCCTCTCTCGACCCCGGGCGTCGTGAAGTGTCCGCGCTGCAACACGGACAACTTCGTGTCGCTCCCTCAGGCGCCGCAGCAACCCGCTCCTCCGGCGGTTCACGTGTACGCCCCGCAGATGGTTCCGCACGTCCCACCGGCCATCGTGGTTCACTCCCCCGGGCGCGGAGGCGGCGCCGTGGTCGGCCTGCTGGCCGCGAGCCTCGCGATCGCCGGCGTGGGCGCGGGGGCGTACTTCTTCATACAGCGCGGTCAGCAGGCCGAGTCGATCGTGTCATGGAGCGGCAGCCCGCAGCGCATCTGCCTCGCAGACGCGAACGGCGACGGGACGGAGGAGGTCATCGGCAACGGGACGATCGGAGCGGGACAATCCCTCATCGCGATCGACGGCGCGACCGGAAAGATCGTCTGGAAGCAGCCCGTGGGCACCGAGGAGTCCACGCGCTCGCTCATCTGCGGTGGGGGCGGCATCCTCTCCGTCGATCTCCAGGGCGACACGGTGACGTCGATCGACCCCGCGACCGGCAAGTCGGCCTGGAGCACGCAGCTCTCGGACAAACTCGAGAAGTTCGCGTTCGGCGACAAGTGCGTCGTGCTCGGGACGATCGACAAGAAGACCGCCACGCTCGACGTCGCGAGCGGCAAGGGTCGGACCTGCGAGGCGCGCACGGCCGCGATCGGGATCTACGAGACGCAGGAGGACGTCGCGATCGGTGACACTCGAATCGAGCTCACGACGAGCTCGGGACCCGGTACGCCGCGCCTCGTCGTGCGCGCGACGTCGAAGGACAAGGAGCTCTGGACGTCCGCGTTCCCGGAGCTGCAGCGCGACAAGGCGCGTGTCCTCGCGACGCCCGAGGGCGTCGTCGTCGCCGCCCAGGGCCGCGCGAGCGAGGAGCTCACGGTCGCGCTCCTCGACGTGAAGACGGGGGCCGTCCGCCACCAGGCCGTCGTGAAGATCAAAGACGCCACGTTCCTGAAGCTCGCTCACAACGACAAGACGCTCTTCGTCGAGTCGTTCGGGATGCTGCACACGTACGCGCTCAAGACGCTCGCGGCCGGGTGGTGGGTCGGCAAGTTCTGGGTCGACAAGTAGGCGCCGACCTCTGCCCGCACGTGGAATGGACGAAAGATCTAGCCATGAAGCTCTCACCCGACGTCGTCACGCGCTCATTGGAGAGGCTCCGCGAAGGGGGAATGCCTTGCCCGTTCTGCGGAACGGCCAGCGAGCATTTGTTCCCTCACGAGGACGGCCCCGCGCTCGAGCTCCTCGAAGCGCGCCTCGACGACTCGAGCACCGATCCCGCCTACATGCGGCATCGGGTGTACTGCGGGAAAGAGAATCGCAACTTCGCCGTGGTCTATCGTCCTGCGCCGGCGTTGCCCGTTTGTCCGTCGTGCGAGAGTGATTTCGACGTCGTCGCGGCTCCGCCCTCACCCCATTTCGAGCTGACGTCGACCTTCGTCGCTACGGCGGAGTGTGCTGCGTGCGAGGAAGCGCTCGGGGACGTCACCTACGAAGCGTTCGACGTCGTCGACGAAGGTCTCCGCGGCGACTGAGGACTCGCACAGGCGCAGGACGTACGACCGAGATTCGATCGAGCTGGATGTGTCAGGATCGCGCGCGCTGATTGAGATCGAGGCGCATGAAGATCGAGAACGGGTCGAGCGTGTAGTCGCCGAACGGTCCGCACCGGACGAAGCCTGCGCGCTCGTAGAGGCGAATCGCGGGCTCGAAGTCGGGGGTGGAGCCGGTCTCGAGCCAAAGGGTCGAATAGCGGCGAGCGCGCGCCTCGGCGAGGATGTGATCGAGCATCGCCTTCCCGGCGCCGCGGCCCCGGAAGGCGTCCGCCGCGCGCATCGATTTGATCTCTCCGCTCGTCGCGTCGAGGGCCTTGAGGGCGCCGATCACGGCGAGCTCGGGGCCGGCCCAGCCGGACCAGAGCACCACGTCGGGGGCGCGGAGCTCGTCGATGCCGAGCGCGTGCACGCTCTCGGGCGGGGAGCTCTCGTGCATCCCCTGGAGGTGGCGCGCGACGAGCGCGCGCGTCGCCTCCTCGGTGAGATCGTCGACGCGGATGGAGAGGGCGGGTGCGACCATGGAGTCCTCGGCGTTCAGGGGCCTTCGCCGACGGCGCGCAGCACCTCTTCATACGCCGCGTCGACGTCGGCCTCGGAGGCGGTGTAGTAGTCGAGCCCGGGCGCGGAGTTGATCTCGAGGATCGTGTACTCGCCGAGGGGCGCCCGCGCGTCCGCCGTGAGCACGTCGACGCCGGCGAAGCGCAGGTCGAAGTCTCGGGTGACGCGGATCGCGAGGTCGGCCAGGGTGGGGTGGATCTCGCCCGTGACGTCCCGCGCTTCGCCGCCCGTCGAGAGGTTCGCCACGTCGAGGAGCGGGAGCGTCGCGCCCTCGTCGAGCACCGTCGACCGAGCCGCTCCGGATCGCGCGAGGCTTGCGTCGATGCGCGGATCCGCGATCGGCAGGACGGTGTCTCGCCCGGCCTCCTCGAAAGACCGCTGCAGCGCCGCGAGGAGGTCGTCCACGGTCGACCTCCCGTCGCCCACCACCGCGAGCGGTCGTCGCTCGTACGCGCGCAGGAGCCTACCGTCGAGCACGATCAGCCTGTGATCGACGCCCGGGCAAGCGCGCTGCACGAGCATCACGCGGCTCACCGCGAACACCCGCTCGGCGGCCGCTCGGAGCTCGGGCTCGCTCCACACCTTCTCGACGAGCCGGCCCATGCTGAGGTCCACGGGCTTCACGAACACGGGATAGCCGAGCGCCGCGGCGTACGCGGCCGCCTCGTCCGTCCCGCCCCCGCCGACGTGCGCGCGGAAGCGCTCCCTGAAGAACGTGCCCTCTTCGGGCGTGCGGTAGCCGAGCGAGCGCAGGAAGAACGTCGTGTACGCCTTGTCGCGGACGACCTTCACCGAGCTGATGGGGTTCAGGTTGAACTTGTTGTCCCAGAAGAACGACGCGCGCCCGTTCGGGAACTGGATGCGCCCGACGAACCCGTAGCGCGGCTCGAACTCGACGGTCGCGCCCACCCTCGGCGCGACCCGCTCGAGGATCGGCTTCATGAACGCCCGGCGCATCAGCGGGGCCCTCCGTCGCGCTCGAGGTGGAGCTGCGCGGACACGATGCGATCGTAGATCTCGACCGCCATGCGGCGCCCATCCGGCGCTTGCTTCGCGAATCGTTCGAGGAGCACCCCCGAGTTGATCTCGAGGACGCGCGGGGCGCCGCGCGCCGGGGTCACGACGTCCACCGCGGCGAGGCGGATGCCGATGGCGCGCGCCGCGGATCGCGCGAGCTCGACGAGCGGTCCTCGACGCGGATCGTCCGCCGCGAGGACGCGCGCGCGCGAACCGTGCGCGAGGTTGTGTCGGAAGTCCGCGCGGACCGTCTGGCCCGGGCGGAGCACCTCGCGGGGGTCGAGTCCGTCGCCTCCTTCGAAGGCGGCTGCGAGCGCGGCCGTCGGCTCGGAGTCGAGCGCCCGCACGAGGAGCTCGGCCACGGTCGCGACGCCGTCTCCGACGATCTCGGGGCGGATCTTGTCGTAGAGAAGCAGACAATCCTCGTCGAGGAGCAGCACGCGCGACTCCTCCTCGACGTCCACGAACGGCGAGATGGCGATCGCGCGGTGCTTGCCGAGGAGGACGTGGAGCGCGCGATCGAGCTCCGCGGGGGATCGCGCGCGCGTGACGCCCACGCCCGCCGTGCCGTCGTTGGGCTTGAGGACGACGTCCCGGTCCCAGCGCTCGAAGAGCGCGAGCGCGCGCGGGAACGTCCCCTCGGGGGCGCCGTACTCCGCGCTCCGAGGGTGGACGATGAGCTCGTGCGGCACCGCGGGAACGCACGCGTCCGCGAGCAGCGCGCTCGTCGCTGCCTTGTCGGTGGCCACGATCTGCGCGACCGCCGAGTTCAGATCGAAGTCGTACCCGAACACGCGGCCGATCGCCTCGCCTCGCGCGAGGGTGACGAGCCAATCGTCCGACGTGCATCGCATGACGAGCCCGCGTCGCTCGGCGATCTCGCGGAGACAGGCGACGAGGACCCGCTCACTCCGGCGCCCTCGAGGTGTCGACATGGCCCGCGTGTAGCCTTGCCGCCCCCGCCTGACCAGGGCAGAACCTCACGCATGGCGAACATCACCCAGAAGGGCAACGCGATTCGAACCTCAGGCGAGCTTCCGGCGGTGGGCTCCACCGCGCCCGCGTTCACGCTCGTCGGGGCCAACCTCGCGGAGGTGACGCTCGCGAACTACGCCGGGAAGAAGAAGGTCCTGAACGTGTTTCCGAGCATCGACACCGGCGTCTGCGCGACCAGCGTGCGGACGTTCAACAAGAAGGCGTCCGGGCGGGAGGGCGTCGTCGTGTTGAACATCTCGAAGGACCTCCCCTTCGCGATGAAGCGGTTCTGTGGCGCCGAGGGCCTCGAGAACGTGGAGGTCCTCTCCGCGTTCCGGAGCGACTTCGCAACCACCTATGGCCTCCAGATCCTCGACGGTCCGCTCCAAGGTCTCTGCTCGCGATGTGTCCTCGTCCTCGATGAGGGCGACAAAGTGCTCTACGCCGAGCAGGTGCCCGACATCGTGCAAGAGCCCGGGTACGATCAGGCGCTCGCCGCCCTCGGCTGATCGCGGGCGGCGAACGGGAGGTCCAGTGCCCGTCGCCCTCACGAGGAGAGCCTTCGGCGCCGCCGCGCTCGCGTCGCTCGTCGGGTGCGCGCGCGCGCGCGCGGCCGCGTCTCCCACCTCGACCCCGGCGGAGGAGCAGGACGCGGCGGAGCGGGCGCGCGCGATCGTGGACGCGAAGGTCGGGGCGCTGTTCTATGTGCCCCGCATCCGCGGCCGGCCGGGCGTCGGGCGCATCGCGAAGTTCGCGCATTGGGCGCGGGCCGCCGAGCGCCTCGGCATCGACGCGATCGAGGACGTCGACCGAGCGTTCGCGTGCGCGGGCTACTCGTCGAGCGAGGACTCCGTGCTGCTCCTCGAGCACTCGCTCGACCCGGCGGCTGCGCTCGTGGCCCTCCAGCGGGCCGCGGGGGGCGCGCTCGCGCCGACCGCGCCCGCGGCCTTTCCGAGCACTTCGGTGAAGATCCAGGACCGTCCCATGGAGCTCGGCCTCCCGCGGCCGGGCCTGTTCGCCCTCGTCCCCAGTTGGGCCGCGCCCATGCTCGCCGAGCTCGCGGACGTGGGCGGGCTCCCGCACCCACGCGGCGACGAGGCGGCGCGTTTCTACGCGTTTCAACCCGCGCTCACGCTCGACACTCCGCCCGAGTGGCCCCCGACGATCGGCGCGTCGCAGGCCGAGATCACGTTCGACGACGAGGGCGGCGCGCACGTCCTCTTCCAGGCGACCAGCACGTCCCCCGAGCAGGCGAAGATCGACGCCGCGGCGATGGAGAAGACGCTCGACGACCTGCTCCACATCGATCTCACGATCATCCGCATCCCCATCTTCGATCCGATCCATTTCAGCGCGGACGGCTCGGTCGTTCGAATGTCTGCGTACCTGCTCGCGAGCGACGTCGACTGGCTGCTGGGGTTCGGCGCGTGAGGGTCCTCGCAGGCGCCTTGCTGGCCCTGTCGATCGGCGCGACGACGAGCTGCGCCGCGGGTCCCTCGCCGCTCGGGTCTGGCCCTCCGTCCGCGCGCGCGAACGAAGAGGCCCCGCGCCGAGCGGCGCGTCCTCCGTGGCGCCTCTGCGCGCGCGAGCTCGCGCACCTCGAGGACAACGCCACGTTCGTCCGCGCACCGCCGGAGGTGGTCGACGGCAAGCCGGTCCCAGCTCCCTCTCCCTCCGAGCTCGCGGCGCTCCGGGACGCTCCACCGCTCGAGCCGGCGCGCCGGGTCGTCCTCGAGGACCTCCTCCCCCCGGACTACGTGATCGAGGCGATCGTGCTGCCGAACTTCGCGCGGCTCGAGCGGATCGAGCGCCCGCGACCCGGAGAGATCGCGCGCATCGATCGCCGCGGCGCGCACGGGGACGTCGTCGTGCTCGTCCGGCGGGCGCTCACGGGTGGCCTCTACGATTACGTCGGCGCGTGCGAGATCGGCCGCTCCGTCCTCGCCGTCGCTCCCCACGGCGAAGGGGGAGCGCCCGCGAGAGGCGCTCCGCGCGCGCCCTCCCCGCCGAGCGACGTCACGATTCGCGTGAGCGAGTCGGGCGGCGCGGTGTACGTCGACGTCGTGGGCGGCGATCTCGCGGGCCTCTACCTCTTTTGATCAGCCCGCGCTCGAGCCGCCCGCGGCGCCGGCCTCCAATGGGCGCGAAGCGCCGACCACGACGTCGAGGTTCTTCTTGTCGTTCCGGAGCTTCCAGATGTACCCGTCGACGAGGAAGTGGTGGATGTTGATCACCCACGCGATGCGCCGCTCCGTCTCGGAGTTGTCGAGCGCGAGCGAGATCCAAGCATAGATCCTCGGCCACCCGTCGAAGAGGAGCCAGCCGAGGATCAGGCACAGGCCATAGAACCCGACCACGTGGTAGGTGCGCCCGTGCGTGTTCTTCGGGTCGCTCATCTCGTCCTTCACGTGGAAGACGGTGACGATCACGAGGTACTGGAGGGCGTGCGCGAGCGCCGCCCAGGCGAACGCGTCTCGGTCGAGGAAGAACGTCCAAAAAATGGCGTTCCCGTACATCATCACGAGGCTGATCAGCGGCAGGACGCGCCCGCTCGATTGTCTGATGTAGAGGAAGACGATCGCTGGCGCGAGCAGGAGGAGCGGGAGGAGCGCGGTGCGGGCCCCGTCGCGCACGAGCGTGACCGTCGCGTCCGTCCAGAACGACTGCGGCACGAGGAGGGACGCGCCCGAGCGCGCACCCAGCACGCCGTACACGAACGGGAGGAGGCACGCCGCGCGCACGAGGCGCCGCTCGCGCGGCGCGAGCGCGCACCCCGAGCGGTACGCGTACATGACCGACAATCCGAATGTCTGTGCCGCGTAGTGGTAGGTCGACCACGTGAGGTAGAAGCCCTGGATGATGCTCCAAGTCAGCGGATCGCCGACGAACAGGAGCGCGCTCGTCGCAGCGATGGTGAGCACGGGCACGCCCAGCGTGATGAACGGCCACCGGGACACCGCTCCCTTCCGCGAGTAGAGGCGCACCGTCGACGCCGCGAAGTGCGCGTAGCTGGTCGCCAGCATCACCAGCCAGAAGCGGTCGGTGTCGAACCGGAACCCGCTCGCGTAGGCGATGACCCCGACCGCGATCCCGAACAGACCCCCGATGAGCGCGTAGTCGAGCGGAGCGTTCAGGAACGGGTTCCCGACCGACACCCACTTGGGTGGTCGCCCCGGCGGGAGCGGGAGGAGCGCGGGCGACTCGGCGGTCATCGTCGTCGAGGATAGAACTTCGATTCGGGCCGCGGGCCCTCAATCCGCACTCCACCGGTGTCCCATCGGCTACTGTTGCGAGATCCATGGGCCTCGTCTCGCCCTCCGCCGAGCGCGTGAAGGACTCTCCGCGGGACGCGCAGCTCGATGGGCTCCGCGGCGCGGCGATCCTGGCGGTCGTGCTCTACCACGCGACCCCCGTGCGCTCGTCCGACTCGCTCCTCGAGCGCGCCGCGTTCGCGCTCCCGTGGATGGGTTGGGCGGGCGTCGACGTGTTCTTCGTCCTCTCCGGGTTCCTCATCACCCGCATCCTCCTCCGCGAGCGGGGCGCGACGAACTACTTCGCCGCGTTCTACGCGCGCCGCGTGCTCCGCATCTTCCCGCTCTACTATCTGGTCCTCGCGTTCTTCCTCGTCGCGGTCCCGGCCGCGGATCTGTTCGCCTCGCAGCGCGGGCTCTGGCTCACGGACGCGCGCTCCCCGCTCTGGTACGTCGTCTTCCTCGGAAATGGCTACGACGGCGTCGGCGGCTCGTTCCACCACGGGGTCCTCGCGATCACGTGGTCACTCGCGATCGAGGAGCAGTTCTACGCGCTCTGGCCGCTCGTCGTGGCGCGCGTCTCGGATCGGCGCCTCGAGACGGTCTGCCTGGCCATCGCGGGGCTCGCGCTCGCGGCGCGCGGGGCCGCGGTCGCGGGTGGTGCGAGCTGGATCCTCGTCTATGTCGTGACCCCGTTTCGCGTGGACGGGCTCGCGATCGGCGCATGGCTCGCGCTCCGCTCCGCGCGACCGGGCGGCGTCGAGGCGCTCTCGCGCGCGAGCCGCGTCGCGCTCCCCGTCGCGCTCGCCCTCGTCGCGGCGTTCGTCGGCGTGCTCGTCGTGGACCCCGGGGATCTCGTGGCCGATCGTCGCGCCACGTTCCTCGGGCACCCGCTCACGCAGACGTTCGGCTACACCGCGCTCGCCGGGATGGCGGGCAGCCTCGTCGCCGCCCTCGTCGGCGCCTCCCCCTCGCGGCCGCTCCGCCGAGTGTTCGAGTCGCGCGCGCTCCGCGATCTAGGCCGCATCAGCTACGCCCTCTACCTGTTCCACGTGCCGGTGATCCTCGCGGTGAAGGCGTGGATCCTCGACCCCCGGGACAGCTCCCTCCCGTACCCCGTCGCGCAGGCGCTCTATTGGGTCGCGGTGCTCGTCGTGGGCGCCCTCGCGTCGGAGCTCTCGTGGTGGGCGCTCGAGTCGCGCGTGCTCTCGCTGCGGCGCCTCGTCCCGTTCCGCCACGCCGACCTCTCGCGATCCTGAAGACCGTGTTATGTCGCGCCCCATGGCGCACATTCATCGCTCCCTGCCCGCGAAGGGCACCCGCATCGGCATCGCGTTCTCGGGAGGGCTCGACACGCGCGCGGCGGTGGCGTGGCTCTCCCGCAGCGGCCTCGAGGTGCACGCGTACACCGCGAACCTCGCACAGCCCGACGAGGCGGATCCCGATGCGATCCCGGCGATCGCGCTCGCCCACGGCGCGAAGGGGGCGCGCATCGTGGACTGTCGCGAGGCGATGGTGCGGGAGGGGATCGCCGCCATCCAGTGCGGCGCGTTCCACCTCTCGAGCGGCGGCAAGAAGTACTTCAACACCACGCCGCTCGGTCGCGCCGTGACCGCGACCGCGATCGTGCGCGCGATGCGGGCCGACGGCGTGGACGTGTTCAGCGACGGCAGCACGCACAAGGGGAACGACATCCAGCGGTTCTACCGGTACGGCCTCCTCGAAAACCCCGCGCTCCGCATCTACAAGCCGTGGCTCGATCAGGCGTTCGTGAGCGCGTTCGGCGGTCGCAAGGAGATGAGCGAGTACCTCGTCGGCCTCGGGATGCCGCACACGATGAGCGTGGAGAAGGCCTACTCGACGGACGCGAACGTCCTCGGGGCGACGCACGAGGCGAAGGATCTCGAGCACCTCGACCAGAGCATGAAGATCGTGGAGCCGATCATGGGGAAGAAGCCGTGGGCGGACGAGATCTCCCCCGAGGAGGTCACTGTCACGTTCGAGCGCGGCGTGCCCGTCTCGATCGCGAGCGCGCAGGGCGGCGAGAAGCGGGGCGGCCCGGGCCTCGACCTCTTCCACCTGTTCGTCGAGGCGAACCGCGTGGGCGGCCGCCACGGGCTCGGGATGAGCGACCAGATCGAGAACCGCGTGATCGAGGCGAAGAGCCGAGGGATCTACGAGGCGCCGGGGATGGCGCTCCTCCACCTCGCGTACGAGCGGCTCCTGTCCGCGATCTACAACGAAAACACCCTCGACCACTATTTCACCGCGGGGCGTCGGCTCGGGCGGCTCCTCTACGAGGGCCGCTGGTACGACCCGGAGGCGATCGTCCTGAAGAAGGGGTTCGTCGAGGGGCTCGCGGCGTGCGTCACGGGCGCGGTGCGCGTGGAGCTTCGCCGGGGCGACGACTACACCCTCCTGTCGACGACGGCGCCGCACGCGACCTACGCGCCCGAGAAGCTCTCGATGGAGCGCGTGGAGGCCCCCGCGTTCTCGCCCGAGGATCGCATCGGCGCCCTCGAGCTCCAGAACCTCTCGATCGGGGACGCGCGCGACCTCCGCGCTGCGCTCACCGCGAAGGGCTGACGCGCGCTACTTCGTCTCGGGCATGCACAGCGAGACGCAGTCCTTGCAACCGCAGCACGAGCTCGTCGCGCAGGGGCTGCAGAAGAACCCGGGATCGGTGCAGCCGCCGCTGGCGGTGCACGGCGGCGCGCAGGAGTGCGTCTCCCAGACGCACTCCTTGCCTCCGGTACACGGCGAGTTCGCGTCGCAGTTCTCCGGCTGGACGGGGACGCACGCGGCCTTGCAGTCTTCGCACGTCGGGCAGCTGGAGGTCGCGCACGCGTTGCACTCCGAGTTGGGATCGCACGCGTTCCCGCAGAAGTCCGTCGCGTCGCAAGCATTCGCGCACAGGCCGACGCCGAACAGACAAACGCCACCCGGGCACTCGTCGTGCGAGTGGCACGACTTCGATCCGCTCCCCGTCGACGCGCCCTTCGACGTGCTGGCGGAGCTCGTGCTCCCACCTCCGGTGCCGTCCACGATTTGGACCTCCGCCGCGCACCCCACGAGCAGGGCGGCGGCGAGGAGCGAGAGGCGGGGCGCGCGCATCCGTGGAGCTTAGCAGGGCCGCGCGCTCGGCAGCTCGCATGGTGCAGGTCTCGATCGCGGGCGCGCGCGAGAGGCGTCCTCGGGACGAGTGAGCGAACGGACGCGTGCTATTTGCAGACCTTGACCGTCCGGGTGGAGGCGTCGATGGTCGCGATGACTTCGCCGCAGCTGCTCCCCTTCGCGGCGGTGATCGTCCCGCCCACGTCGAGGGTGTGGCTCGTGCTCGTGTGCCCCGACAAGCTGAGGTTCACCTTCCGCGAGCCCCCTCCGCGCGACACTTCGCAGTAGTAGACGGAGCTCGAACAGTCGTTCACGAGGCTGACGCTCACGCTCGTCGGCGTCGACGCGGAGCTCGAGTCGGATCCGCTCGAGCCGGACGACGCGGTGGTGCGCGCGCTCCAGTCGTAGTCGGGATCGCGGAAATCCCAGGGACCACCGTTGTACTCGGGGGTGAGCCCCCAGTTGCCGAGGAGCTCGTCGTCGTACCAATGGATCTCGGCGAAGCCCTTCTGGTCTCCCTCCTGCCATGTACATTTGTACCTCGAGATCTCGTACTTGCAGTCGAACGTCCCCGCCGGATAGTCGCCGTGTGCGGTGTCCCCGGTCTGCGTGATCGTCACCAGGCCGTCCTGGAACGAATAGGACCCCGCGATCGAGCGCATGGGGACAGGCTTCTCCGGCTCTGGCGCGGCCGGGGGCGCGTCCGAACCGGTGGTGCTGCCGAGACCGTTCAGAAAGGGGATGCCCCCGCTGCACGCGGTGAGGATGGCGGCCGAAGCCATGAGCGAACCGATGACCTTCTTCATTTGTCTCCCTCGTCGAAGAACCCGACGCGGGAACGATGCCGGCCGCCCCGTGCAGCGAACAAAGTGGGTCGTCCGTCACCGAAGTCATGCGCGCGCGTCGACCCTCCGCGGGCGTCTCCGCCTCTCGATGGGCGAGCGCGATCCTGAAAACAGCGGACCCGAGACGAACCGCCAAAGCGCCAAGGACGCCAGCGAGAAGCCACTTCTCGTCTCGTCGGCGCGCTGGGCGTCTCGGTGGTGGATGTCGCGCGGCTCGGGTCGCGCGCGCCGAGTTGGCTCGACAGCGGAGCAGGGGGATCGAGCCCGCGGCCGCGAAACGTCGATCTCGCCGTCGGCGTTCGGCGTTACGATAGCTCGACATGGCGCTCACGGATGAAGCGCTCGGAGTGGAATGAAGAGGTTCCTCACGATCTCGAGCTTCGCCGCCCTGGTCGCGGCCTGCGGCGCGCGCACCGATCTCGAGCCGATCCGGGACATCGAGGGCGGCGGGGGCGCAGCGCTCACCACCGTCGCGAGCACGAGCGTCGCGTCCTCCACGTCGACGGAGGCGACGACGTCCGCGTCGTCCTCTTCCGCGGGGGGCGGGCCGGTGTGCACGACGCTCGGACCGCCGCTCGATGCGCCGATCGCCCTCACCGACCCGAGCGGTGACGCGATGCTGACGTCGCTCCTCTCGGAAGGGGACCGGGCGTTCGCCGCGTCCGCGAACAACAACGATCCGAGCCCGGATCCGTCGTGGCGCGTGCGCGAGGTCGCGGCGGATCTCGAGACGCTCGGGCCGTCCCAGATCGTCGCGAAGCACCCCCAGGGCGTGTCGTTCTCCGGGATGTCCCTCGCCTCGCAGGGGAATCATCGGGGCGCGCTGTTCTGGGACGAGTCCCACGGTTGTCGCTTCGTCCCCATCCTCGAGGACGGCGCTGGGGGGACCGCGGCCGAGGTCGATCCGACCGCGTTCTGCTATGGTCTCAGCGCCACCGAGTCGGGCTTCTACGCCTTCAAGTCGCCGACGTTCGGGTTCATGCCGCTCACGCTCTTGTCGCTCGACGCGAGCGGCAAGGTCTCGAGCGAGGTCGCGGTCCTCCCGCCTTCGCTCGTCCTCACGTTCCCCCGCGGCCACGCGCGCCTGGACGACGGGACGCTCTTGCTCGCCCACAGTGAGAGCAGCGGGGCGTACTTCGGGACACGCATTTCGCTCGCGGGCGAGGTCATCTCGAAGCCACACCCGATCGTGACGCTCGGCGAACACCCCGAGTTCGCGATCACGTCGGCGGGGGATCACGCGCTCGCGGTGTGGAGCAGCGACCACGCGCCCGGCGACGTACTGGTCGCGAACCTCGACCCGGACGGGACGCCGAACAAGGTCACGTTCGTCGGCCACGCGAAGCCCCCCACGGCGGACGTCGCGATCCTGCGCTACGGGGACGGCGCGCTCGTCGCCTGGTCCGACGCGAGCAGCGACTCGATCTACGTCGTGCGCGTCAGCGCGACGGGGGACCTCCTGACGAGCGCGATCGAGATCGCCGCCCCCGGGCTCGCGCACGATCTCCGGCTTGTCCCGACGACCTACGGGGCGATGGTCGGCTTCGCCGCGCTCGCGCCCGGCGGGCTCACGCAGGTTTGGGTGAGCGCCCTCCCTTGCAGCGTCGCGGAGCGGTGAATCAAGGGCTACATCGGCTCGCAGACGGGATCCGCGTCGCCCACGGGGCGCTGGACATAGCAGGTCTCGAGTCGGTCCATGTCCTTCAATACGCGCGCCTCCTTCGGCACCGTCCAGGATCCGTCCTCGTTCGACCATGACTCGACCTGGTAGCGGCCGGTGCCGACCCAGCGCGTGTGGAGCTCCGGGAGCGTCGCCGGATCGGTCTTCGTGAGCGCGAAGTTCTGGCATCCCGCGCAGCCGCGCTCGATCACGCACTCCTCCGGGACGGCCGCGGTCGTCGCCTCGAGCGTGTAGAACGCGACGTCGAAGTCGGGCGTCGCCAGCTGCACGAGCGCACCGGCCTTGCACGTCTCGGCGGTCGGATCACACGCGAGCGCGTACGCGTCGCACACGGTCGTGGCCGTCGGGTACCTCTCCGCGTAGCCGCACCTGTACGTGTCCCCCACCTTCACGAACGAGCACGGCCCGCCGCGTTGCGCGTCGTAGAACGCCTCGAGCATCCAGGATCCGTCGTCCCCAGCGAGCCCTTGCATTGTGAGCCCCTCGATGGGCGTCTCGCGGAACGACTCCGTGAGGCGGACGTCTCGCCCGCACCCCATCCCCTCGCAGTAGCGCCCCGTCGGGCGCACGCGGAAGTCGATCAAGGTCCGCGCCCCGGCGCCGTCATCGAACAGGATCGCCTCGAGGGTCGACCCGCTCGTCCAGGGTTCGTCGCTCGCGCATCCGGCGACAGTGAGCATGGAGAGGAGGAAGAGGGCGCGCTTCCGCATGACGACATCGTTCCCGGACTCGGGCTCGCTGGGAAGGGGCGACGGCCACGGACCGCGCTGTCGCCTTCCGATGCGGAGCATCCCGGGTAGGATCACCGTGTGACGGTCCCGCGCCGCGTCTCCCTCAAGCTGGTCCACGGCAAGGCGCACTACGACGAGGTCGTCGATCGCGGGATCCGGGGCGCGAACGTGAGCGTGTGGATCGCGACCGCGAATCTGAAGGACGTGCACGTCGAGGCGCCCATCGGTACGCGCGCGCGAGCCCGCGGGCGATACGTGAGCGTGCTCGAGGTGTTCTCGGACCTGAAGAAGCGCGGCGTGGAGATTCGCCTGCTCCACGGCGGCGAGCCCTCCCGCGCCTTCCAGGCGACGCTCACGCGGCTCGGCGGGGAGAAGCGGATCGGCGTGTCCATGCGCCGCTGCGTGCGCGTCCACATGAAGATGATCGCGATCGACGGGGCCCTCCTCTACCTCGGATCGGCGAACTTCACGGGCGCGGGCCTCGGCGCGAAGGGCGAGGACCGGCGCAACTTCGAGACGGGCATCGTCACGGACGACGACGTCATGCTCGACGAGATGCAGGCGCTCTACGACGACATTTGGCGTGGCAAGCACTGCCCGAGCTGCCGCGTCCGAGCGCAATGTCCGCTGCCGATCGACGCCCTGATCCGCGGCACGCGCGCGTGATGCGCCCCGCTCAGAGCCCCGCGAGGCCGAGCCACGCCGTCGTGACGGGGCGATCGACGAAGTCGCTGTAGTCCGCAACACCCGACGCGTCGGCGGGGTCGTGGGGGTGGGTCGTGATGAGCGTCATGTGGATGCACCACACCGCTCCCGGGTTGCAGCCGCTGCCCGACACGTCGAGCTCGGCGTACGTCGCGTCCGCGGGGTACGTGGCCGCGCCGCTCTGCATGGAGCTCTTGTTCGGTGAGTCGGTGCCGGTGGACGAGTCGTGAGCGGACACGAAGTACGCGTGCTTGAGGCGCGACACGCTCGCCTGACTCAGCCCGGACTGTCCGCCGTCGAGATCGAAATAGAGGACTTTCTGGTCCGTGACGCCGCTCGGATCCAGCCCCGTCGCGAGCTGCCCGAGGAGCTCGTGCGCGACGTAGGCGCCGCTCGAGTGCGCCGCCACGGCGACGAACTCGGTCGACGCCGTGACCTCGGCCTGGAGGGCGGCGGCGATGTGGCTGTTGCCGATCTCGTAGTTCGAATAGAGCACCTGGTTCGGCCCCTGCACCGCATAGACCCAGCGGACGCCGAGCGCCGCGAGGTGCTCGCGATAGAGCTCGCGCACCCACGCCTCGCTCGCCTCGAGCGTGATTAGGTAGCCCGCGTCGCCGATGAACACGTTCTCTCCGAGCGGGTTCTGCGTGTCCTTCCTCGCGACGCCGAAGCCCACGTCCGGCCCGGTCTCCCACGGGATGGAGTCGAAGTCGGGGGGCTCCACCCCGCCGCCGCTCCCGCCCGCCCCGGAGGACGAGGAGGACGCCGTCGTCGTGGACGCGGAGGCGGTGGACGACGACGTCGTCGTGAGCGATGTCCCTCCGCCCTCGCCCGTCGTCCCCGCGTCGTCCGCGGCTCCGCCGGGCGCGCACGCCGCCCCCGCGAGGCTCAGGCAGATCAGCAGCTCGAGGATGCGGGTTTCGCGCACGCCCCGAGTCTACGCGAAGAGCGGCGCCTGGTATGGTGCGCGCCGTGAACCTACTCGACGAGCTCGTGACGCTGCTCTCCCTCGAGCGCATCGAGGAGAACCTGTTTCGGGGCCAGAGCCAGGATCTCGGCTGGGGGACCGTGTTCGGCGGTCAGGTGCTCGGACAGGCGCTCAGCGCCGCGGTGCAGACGGTGCCGCCAGAGCGGCAGGCGCACTCGCTGCACGCGTATTTCCTCCGCCCGGGGGACGTGACGAAGCCCATCGTCTACAACGTCGATCGCATTCGTGACGGCTCGTCCTTCACGACGCGACGGGTGATCGCCATCCAATCGGGCCAGGCGATCTTCAACCTCGCAGCGTCGTTTCAGAAGTTCGAGGAGGGGTTCGAGCACCAGGACGAGATGCCCGCGGTCGAGCCCCCCGGCGCGTTCCCTCTGGAGCAGGAGCGGATCGCCGGGCACGTCGCGCGGCTGCCCAAGGTCCTTCGAGAGCGCGCCGTGGCGCCCCGGCCGTTCGAGATCCGGCCGGTCGAGCCAGTGACGGATCCGTTCCTCCCGGGGCCGAGCAAGCCCGAACGGCGAGTGTGGCTCAAGACGGCGGGCAAGCTCCCGGACGATCCCGCTCTCCACAAGTATTTGCTCGCGTACGCGAGCGACTATTCGTTCATCACCACCGCGCTCCTCCCGCACGGGGTGACCTGGCTCACCCCAGGAATGCAGGTCGCGAGCCTCGATCACGTGCTCTGGTTCCACCAGGACTTCCGCGTGGACGAATGGCTGCTCCACGTGATGGATAGTCCGAAGGCGCACGGCTCGCGCGGCCTCGTGAGGGGTCGAGTCTTCACGGAGTCGGGGAAGCTCGTCGCGTCCACCTGCCAGGAAGGGCTCATCCGCCAGCACGGCCGCGCGAAGCCCTGATCTCGCATCGTGAGGATGCGCTTGCCGCAACGATGCGTTCCTCGAAGAAAGCTTTGCGGTGGGTCGCGTGTGCACTAAGTCGCGGGGCCATGAACGTGAAACGTCTCCTTCTCCCGATTGGCATGATCGCGTCGCTCGCGATCGCCGCCGCGTGCGGCAGCACGACCCCGACCTCCGAGACGCCCGGTGACACCACGGGCTCTGGTACGACCACGGCGACGACGACGAGCAGCGCCCCGGTGACGACGAACACGGCCACCGTCACGCCGCCCAACTCGGCCACGCCGGCCACCTCGGGATCGTCGACCGCGTCGAACCCGCCCGCGGCGCAGAAGTGGAGCGACCTCAAGAACGACGGCGACCGCGCCGCGTTCATGAGCAAGGCGATCGTCCCGGCGATGAAGCCCGTCTTCTCCGAGTTCGACGCGGCGAAGTACGGCAAGTTCGGCTGCGAGACGTGTCACGGGCCGCAGCGCAAGGCGCCGAAGGACTTCCTCCCCAAGCTCACGCTGAAGGGCGGCAAGGAGTTCGTCGTCTCGCCGGACAAGGCCGCGGTGCTGAAGTTCATGATGGAGAAGGTCACGCCGGAGATGGCGAAGGCGATGGGCGAGAAGCCGTATGACCCCGCGACGAAGACGGGCTTCGGCTGCGGCGGCTGCCACGTCATCGACATGAAGTGAAGTAGTCTTCGGCCCTCAGCGGGGCGCCGCGCTCGGCTTGGGCGCGGCGCTCGGCCAAGCCGAAGGCGCCCCTGGCGGAGAGGCCGACGGCGCCGCGGGCGGAGAGGCCGACGGCGCCCCCGACGGACCCGCCGAGGCGGACGTCGACGGCGGGGGGCTCGGCGCGGGCGGGGGTAGGGGAGAGACCCCAGCGACGCGATCCTTCCGTTTTTTCTGCGCGGCCGAGAGCGATCCGGTCCATTGCTGGGCGATCTTCGCGGCCTTCTCCTTGTCGCCGCGGATCAGCGCCGCATCGATCGCGAAGAGCTCGGCCCAGGGTTCACAGCGCTTCGCGAGGGCCTCGAGGCGCGCCGCGTCCGGAGACTTGCCGTCGAGGAGCGTGGCGGCGCTGTCCGCGAGGAGCCAGCTCTTCACCGCGTCCGGATCGTCCGCCCGCACCTTGTCGAAGGCGGCGCGATCGTTCGCTTCGTAGGCCTCGAGGCTCCGCACGATCGCGACGAGGTTGCGATCGGGACCGTTCTCCGTGAGCTCGCTCGCGCGCGCGTGGTCCCCGACGACGAGCGCCACGCGCGCGCCGAAGACGCGCGCGTCCGCGAGCTCCTCGTGCATCGCGAGGGCAGCGGCCGCGGCGGCGCGCGCGGAGACGCGATCCCCGTCCGCGAGCGCGATCCTTCCGGCGAGGATGCAGACCATGGGGGTGTCCGCGTCGTCGAGCGCGGCGTCGATGCCGGCGGATTGTCCCCACGGCTGATCCGGGTCTTCGAGGGCGAGCGCCGCGCCGAGCGTGCGCAGGCTCTTGGGGAGGTCACCGAGCTTCGCGCGCTCGACCTGCTTGCCTCGCGCGACGGCCCCCGTGGGGGACGCCGCGATGGACTCGACCCTCGTGACGAGCGTCTCGAGGACGAGTCGCTCGAAGCCGGGCGGGAGCCCCTCGATGGCCTCGCGCGCGAGCGCGAACGCGCCGGTGAGGACGTTCGCGCGCGCGAGCCGAACCCGTGAGAGGACACACCCCGGGCGGAGCTCGAGCGCTTGCTCGTACCAACCGACCGACGCGTCGTCGCAGACGAGATCGAGCACCGCCCCCGCTGCGTATGCGTAGAGGCCGTCCCCGTCGACGGGCTCGGCGTGCGGCTGCTTCACGAGCTTCTCGGCGAAGTTGTCGTTCTTGATCGCGACCGCGCCCGCGAGCGCGACGAGCTCGAGCGTCGCGCCCCTGCCGCCGCTGTTGCGCGCGTCCGCGACCAGCGCGACGCCCTCCTCCTTGCCGGCATCTCCGTCGATCAGATCGACCGCGCTCGCGTGGATGAACGCGAGCCACGCCTCGTGGTTCATCCGGTCGAGCGCGCGCGCTTCGGTCGCCATCGTCTTGGCGCCGCGGATGTTCCCCCGGAGGAGCTCCACCTCGGCCTCGCGCGCCCGAGCGACGGCGCGCTTCTTCTCCGCGGCCTCGTCTGCCTTCAGATAGATGAGCGTGCCGATCGCGCCCGCCGTCGCGAGCGCTGCGCCGACGCCGAGCCCCTTCAGCAGCGTCCGCCGACGCACGCGCGCGTGCCTCGCGAGAGCCTCGTCCAACGAGGCGCCAGGGTCGCCAAGGTCGGCGTCGTCCACCACGCCGAACGACTACCATTGAGCGACCTCTGCTCAAAGCCTGGCCGCCCCTGCTCAAGACCTGAGCACCCGCTGGGCGCGAGGGCGTGAAGTCGCGCCGAGTGTCGGTCCACCGAGGCGCGGCACATGGGTTGCTCGAGGGGTCCACCATGAAGACGCTCCTCCAGCTCCTCGCTCTCGCCGCCGTCTCCACGTCGCTCGCCGCCTGCGCTCCGGCCACTCCGGACGACGAGGTCGACGAGGAGCAGGAGAGCTCTGCGGACGCCGTGAAGACGTACTCCGGGGTCAACGGCGGCGCGTGCTACGCGAGCGACTACAACTGCAAGCTCCGCGTCGATGGAGGCAACCGCATCGCCCACGTGGACGGGACGCTCGAGTGGGGCGTGAACACGGGCGTGAACGTCCTCGACGGAAACGGCGACGTGCTCGGCGTGAGCAAGTCGACGGAGCTGAAGTTCAACTACGGTCAGAAGCGCACGTTCGGGGGCAAGACGTACGTGTTCGCGATGTCCACGTCCAACAAGAGCTCGGGCTGGTTCCCCCTCGACGCGGTGAAGTCGAAGGACGCGCTCAAGGACCGCGTGGGCGACGCGACGGCGCACCGCGCGGGGCTCTCGAAGATGGCGTGCTACGAGGTCCGGAACGACATCGATCAGACGCTCGCGGAGAAGAAGGTCGTCTACGACACCGACTCGGCCCCCGGGGACGTGGGAGAGGCCGCGGGGGATTATCTGCCGCGCGTGCGCGCGAACGGGAAGCGCTCGGTGAACCTGATCTTCAACACGCCGGGCTACGCGCTCGGTGGCCCCGCGATCGATCACTTCCCAGCGGGCACGAAGTTCCAGCGCCTCGACGTGTCGACCGACAAGGGGCCGCCGTCGATCGACGTCCCCCTGTGGGTCCAGGACGCGAACGGAGACTTCAAGAAGCGCTCGGGTGAGCTGAAGTTCATCTACGGCTACGTCGCCACGAAGACGGGCGAGATCCGGACGGGATGGATGGCGTACCCCGCGCTCAAGGTGTCGAGCGGCTGCAAGTAGTCCGCCCTCCTGAGGAGGACCACCGAGAGAAACCCCTTGCGTAGGGCCGGAGGGGGAGTTAGTAGGGCGCCCACCTACATCGGCGCCAAGTCGGCGCCCTGCGGGAGGCTCACCCATGAACTTCAACCGACTCTTCGCCCTCGGTGCTTTGCTCCTCTCGACGACGCTCGCGGCGTGTGCCCCCGAAGCGCCGGACGGAACAGACAATGAGGAGGAGAGCGCCCGGAGCGACGCGGACGCGTTGTCGGTGCCCTTCCAGAAGCTCGCGGTGACGAAGAGCGCGGCGCCCGCCGGCCTCACCATCCTGAAGTCGAAGGCCCAGTACAAGGCGTTCTTCGGCCAGAACCCGCCGTCGAGCGTGAACTTCAACCAGAGCTGGGTCGTCCACTACTCGATGGGCGTGCGCAACACGGGCGGGTACAAGGCCGACATCGTGAACGTGGATCGCACCGGGTCGGGCGCGAACAAGCACCTGACGATCACGACGCTCGACACGTCCCCCGGCGAGGCGTGCTTCGTCACGCAATCGCTGACGAACCCGCAGGTGACGATCAAGATCAACAAGCAGTCCGCGTCCCTCCCCGTGGAGCAAGCGGCGACGTTCGAGACCACCGACTGCAGCCAGCCGAACTGGTGCGACACCGCCCAGTGCGGTCCGGCGCAGAAGTGCATCGAGGAGACCGACACCTGCAAGAACTCGATCTGCATGCTCGCGAAGTGCGCGAACGGCTACGAGTGCGACGACGACGCGGGCGGGTGCGTCCCCCGAAAGTGCGACCCGGCGGTCGCCGACACGTGCCCTCTCGGCTTCGCGTGCACGAACCTCATCCAGTGCATCACGACGCCCTGCCCCGTCGATTACCGCTGCCACGAGGCCCCCTGCGGCACCACGACCTTCGAAGGGGAGTGCGCCGACAACGTCCTCAAGTACTGCGAGAACAACACCCTCCACACCGTCGACTGCCAGTCGCAGAGCTGCGGCTACGACGCCGGCCACGCCTGGTACGACTGTCTGTAAGCGGTCGGGATCGCCCCTCCGTGGAGAGGCGGTGAGGGGTTCGCCTGGGCGACTCTGAGCGCGCCGAAGGGGCGCTCCAGTCCGAGCGCGATGCTCCACGGAAGTCCGAGGGGAGCGGGGGAAGAGCACGGCCGAGCGGAGGGAACCTCTGCTCGGCTGTCCTGCTTTTGTTGCGCTGGTTGCCGCGCTCGCGGTTCGTTCTCCGTCGTCGCTGCTCCATCCGTTCAGCGGGGCTACGGGAGCGCTCGAAAGCATGGCGGGACCGGCGGCGGTCGACGTCCTGTGCGGACCTGCGCAGGAACCCGGCGCGCGACCTCCTCCCTGGCGGCGAGACCCAAAATAGATCGACAGGAATCGGGCGCGGTCGACGTACGTGAGGCGCTGGAAACTTGATCGGGGGACTCACCTCGGTGGGTGGGCCTTGACGTAGAGAAGTTGGCTCTCATTGTCTGTCTAGTGGGGGCTCCGGCTGGCCAATAATTGGTGTCGAGCGCGTCGCGCTCGGTACGCTCAACGAGTCGTGCGCGCTTCTTCTTTTTCATTTGGCTTCATGGTCTCGGCGGTCCTCTTCGCCACGGCTTGCTCCCAGGGCGAGCGTGAAGAGGCGCGGGTCACCGACTGGGTCGCTCACACGAGCGTCGCGCCGTCGAAGGGCCCATTCGTTCAGGCGAAATACGAGGCTGTGGTCACCCCGGATCCGGGGCCGCCTCCCGCGCCGGCGAAGGACCGGGTAGAGCCCGTCGACCCTCCGGAGGCGAAGACGTTCGCGGAGCAGCGCGCGCAGCTCTACGTGACGATGGAACGGGAGCTCGGCCTGGGGGACGCGGCGATGTCGCGCATCCGTGAGATCTTCGAGGCGTCACCCCTGCTCGGGCAGGGCCGGCCAGACGACACGGTCCACCCGATGACGCGCGCCCAATGCCGGGACGTGCGCGCCCACGCGAGCGTCATCCAGCCCGACGCGCAGTGTGGCCGCCCGAACATGGTGCTGATCTACAACCCACCCGCCGGGGAGACGGTCGACACGGCGACGACCTGCATCGACCAGTTCGAGTTCCCGAACATCCCGTGCGAGTACCCCGTGACGTACGCGTCCGCCGAGGAGGCCTCCGAGCTCTGCGAGGCGGTCGGTGAGCGCCTCTGCGACGCGCACGAGTGGGAGGGCGCGTGCGCTGGCGCCATGCTCCCCCCGGAGCAGGACTACCGGTTCGACCTCGGCGCCCGCCCGATGATGACGATGATGCACAACGCGTCACGGCCCATCACCTGGGCGTACGGCCCGAAGGAGGACAAACAGCGGTGCGGGGAGTGGAGCTTCAAGAACGACACGTGTGACCCCTCCGGCCTCGTCCGCTGCGGCTCCAACACCTACCCCGCGGGCGCGTGGCCGGAGTGCGTGAGCGTCTTCGGCGTCTACGACCAGCACGGGAACGCCGCGGAGCACATGAACCTCCCGCTCAACCCCTCCGAGCTCACGTCGCGAGGCGGATCGGGGCAGACCGAGATGAAAGGGTCCTGGTTCATCGGCGGGCGTGGGACCCTCTACCCCGATGATTGTCGGTACCGCGCGCCCGACTGGCACCCGTCGCCGGTCAAGATGAAGGGCAGCCACCGGAACTACCACCTCGGGTTCCGCTGCTGCCGCACCATCGAGCGCTGATCCGCGCGCGGAGCCAGCGCCGATGGTTCACTCCGGCGCCGCCGGGGGCGGCGGGAGCGGGGCCTGCCAGAGCTCGTGCTTCGCGGCGTCTACGGCGGCGGTTCCCGTGACCGACGCGCCGAACCCGATCGCATGGGCGCTCTGAATCGCCGGGACGAGCCACTTCGGGACAACGGCTCCAGCGGTGAAGGCCGGGGCGCCGCGTTCGTCGATGCCCACGTCGGAGGTGTAGTGGCCAGGCCCCATCCCGCAGACGTAAGCGGCGGACTTCGTGAAGTCGTACTGAGCCATGACGTCGCCCTCAGGTCCGAGCTTCGCGACGCCGCGGAACAGCTCGGGCGTCTCCTTCGGATCGAGCGTGCAACCATCGTTGTCGAGCTGCGCCCTCGCGGCCGCCGTCAGCGCGCCGAGCCGACCCGGCGGAGGGTGCGTATCGAGGGTCTTTTGGGTGCGAAGATCGAGGGCGACAGGAGTGGTGTCGTAGACCGGGCGGGTCCCGGCGCACTCCACCAGGATATCGTCCACGAGCCCGAAGAGGTAGGGACCGATGAGGCTCGTCGGCCGGAACCCACGGCTGTACTCCACGATCGCGTCCGCGCACGTCGGCCCGATGGGCATCTTCGCGAGAGGTAGATCCTCTCCGCCGCCCTTCAGTGGGACGAGCGTCGGGTTCAAGAGCGTCGCGGGGACGGTGCCGTTCGCCTTCGCGCAGGGGCCAGGGCCCGGGCAGACCGTGCAGTCGCACATGCCGACCTGCGCGGGGACCTCGCGCAGCGCGAGGAGCGCGCCGTCGATCACGACGATCGGCTCGGCACGCTCGGCGATCACGGCGCCCGTGTCGTCCACGAGGAGGCTCGTGATCCCGAGCCTGGCCGCGGCGTCCTCCTTCCAGACAATCGCCGCGGCAGGTCCCCCGGTCGCCGAGCGCGCGCTTGCGGATCCCGAACCTGCCGCGCTCGTCGACCCCGACGGTGGTCCCACGTCGAGGACGTTGCCCTGCGGCGAGGCGCCACAGCCGAGGAGCAGGCAAGCCGCGACGGTGACAGCGGGAGAAGCGTGTTTCATGATCGGGCGAGGGATAGCAGACCGGAGCCGCGCGCAGGAACGTTCGCGCGCGGTCCGCCCTTCTCTCGCTCTCGCGCCGAGCCGGAGCTCGGGCGCGCTTCGTCACTCGAGCGGCAGCTTCACGTCCCTCACGACGACCTGCTTGGTCGGGTCGAAGAAGTGGAGGGCGCCGTGATCGCCGTCGGTGAGGACGAGCTCGTCGCGCTTCGGGAGGATGCCGATGTGCATCGCCTCGAACGGCGTCGGGATTTGGGTCACGTCACCGGTCTGGAAGTCGGCCACGAACAGATCGCCAAATGGCTTCTTCGTCTTCGAATCCGTGCCGCTCTCCACGATCCAGAGCTGCTCCGGCTCCGATCGGGAGACGAACTCGGTGAGCGAGACCCCCGGCCCGGACATCTTCGTCTGCTTCTTGTTGTCGACGTCGAAGAGGACGAGGCTCTGATCGCCCCAGTTCGAGGCGACGACGACGTAGTTGTTGTCGTGCGAGACGAAGTAGCTGATGCCACCGTCGATCGCGACCTCCTCCTCGTCCACCTCGAGGGTCTTCGAGTTGATCAGCTTGAGGCGCTGATCCGCCGTGTCCTGGGCTTCGTCGTAGGAGACAATCGTCGAGCCATCCGGCGTGAAGCCGACCGGGCCCTTCGCGTTCGGGACGACCGCGGTCTCGCCCGTGTCCAGGTGGACGACGACGAGCTCGTACCGCTGCTGATCGATCGGATCGCCGGGCTTCGCGTTCGGGTCGAACTTGATCACCGGGAACACCGCGAGCTTGTCGTCGGGGCTCACGCCGACCCACGTGAAGGAGAAGAGCCCGTCCGGATCGACGCCCTCCAAGGGGATGTCGAGGTCCTTGCCCTCCCACTCACCGCCCAGCGCTGTCTTCCACTCGGCCGCGGTGATCGCCGCCATGTCCCAGGAGAGGATGCGCGCCGAGTGCTCCGCCGTCTTGAACGAGATCGCGAGCAGCTTGTCCGTGTCGTTCGCGAACATCGCCTCCAGCGTGTCCCCGCCGTGCGGCATGACGTGGGTCTCGAGCGAGTTCGCGTCGATGACGTGGATGTCGTGGTGGAGGCCCTCGTTGTCCGCGACCGCGAAGTAGTTCTTCGTGGCGCTGACGCGCGTGCCCCAGTACCAAGTGTCTGCGATCGCGGTCTTCTTCTGCGCGAACGAGTTGCGATCGAGGAGCACCATCTCCTCGCTCGTTCCCTTCTGGCTCATCACGAGCATCCCGCTCGAGAGGAAGAGCAAGCGCGGATCCTCACGGTCACCGAGATCGATGACCTTCTTCGCGGTGTCGCTCCCGGCCTTCACGCCGAAGAGGAGCTGACTCTTCGCGAGCGTCTTCGAGTCCGTGCGCTCGACGAGCGTGAACGCGGTCTCGGTGACGGGGTCGACGGCGACGCGGCCATCCCCGAGGTAGCTCCCGAGGTTGCCGTTCGGGTCGTTCTCCCCGAGGGAAAGTCCAGTGCAGCCCGTGAGGGCGAGAGCGGAGGCGAAGGAAGCGAAGCCAAGCGTTCGACGGATCATGCGGGCCTCCAAAGCAGCCCGTGTGCCACGCAGAAATGGCCTGCTTTTTCCGCGGATCGACGCGCCCGAGACGAGGCTTTTGCGTGCTCGGGCAAGAGCTCGCCCTGACATTCGTGTCGTTCGACGTGTCGAGCGGTTCACGCGCCGCCCGGGAGCGTCAGGGAGCGGCGAAGCCGGCCGCGAACGCGGTGCCTTTGTACGGGGTGTTGCCGACCGGATCGCTGTAGACGTCCACGAAGTCCGCGCCGTTCGTGGAGCGGGTGATCTTCCCCATCCACTTGGGCTCGAGCCAGGTCCCATCGAGCCAAAACGCCCCGCCGTAGTACCCGTTTTCGACGGAGTTCGGCGCGCAATCCACGGAGCTCTCGAGCTTGCCCTCGCAGAAGAGCCCGGCGGTGATGCTGGGATCCTCCGCCCAATCCACGCCGTTCGTCGAGCGATAGGTCTTCGCGTCGTCCCCCCAGGAGAACAGCTCGTCGCCGGTCGTGCCGAGGAACACGTGCCCGCCCTCCCACGTCCAGGTGCCGACCGGCGCGGCGCTCCAGGCGACCCCGTCGTCGGAGGTGAAGACGGCGGTGACGAGATCGTTCGCGGTGTAGTAGCCGCACGCGCCCCAGAACTTGCCCTGGAAGAACGCGAGGCCCTCGACGATGTTGCAAGGCAGGATACCGTCCGCGAGCTTGCCGTGGTCCGTCCAGGTGACGCCGTCGTCGCTCGTCATGAGCTTCCATCCGGTGGCGACCCAGCGGCCCTTGCCCCAGGCGACGGCGCGCAGGAGATCCTCGTCGTCGCCGCCGGGCGCGTTGTTCTCCGCCGTCTCACCCCAAGTGAGCCCGCCGTCGCGCGAGACGACGCGGAGCGCGCCGTACCCCACGGCGACGATCGCAGGAACCTGGCCGGGCGGGCCGCCCGTGGAGCTCGACGCGGTCACTCCAGTCGACGCGCTCGTCGTCGATCCCGCCGAGGTGGAGCTCGTGGTCGCACCACCCGCGCCCGAGGACGAGGGCGTGCCCGACGTCGAGACGTCGTCGCACGCCGCACCGAGGAGTCCGATCGCGCCGAGGAGGAAGAACCTTCGCGCGCGCATCATGCCTTGAGGAGCGGGAGCACCTCGCCCATCACGCTCGTCTCCTTGGCGCCGTACGCCTGATACCCCGCCCACCACGTCTCCGTGCTGAGGAGGAGCTTTCCGTATCCGCCGTTCACGCCGTCCTCGTACTCCGCGGGATCGAGCCCCATGGATTGGAGGACGGTCCCGAGCCATTGGTTGTAGAGGAGCCCCGTGTGCGACGTGACCGCGTTGTCCGCCGCCGGGGAGTGCGCCTGGTTGTTCAGATCGCGATAGTCCACGTACTGCCCCGTCTTGAAGAACCCGCCAGCGCCGCCCGCGGTGATCACAGGGAGCTCGATGGGATCGTGCGTCACGCACCCCGACTCCTGCGTCCACTGGAGGAGCGTCGAGTCGAGGGCGGTGCCCTCGGTCTCCTTGATCGCGTCGAGCTTCGCGGCGAGGTCGACGAACACGTCCTCGAAGAAGCGCTGGTGCGCCGCCTCGATGATCGCCTGCTTCACGCCGTCCGGCTTCGCCGCTTCGTGCGCGACGTCGTTGTGCCAGTTGCCCGTGAAGTCGGAGAACGTCTCGCCGCAGTGCACCGCCGCGATTCGGCACGTGTCGCACGAAATGGCGGCGACGATGACGTCGTTGAACAGCTGGAAGAAGCGCTTCTGGCCCTCGGGGTCGACGACGAACGTGCTCTTCTGGGACTCCTCCGTCGAGCTCCCGGTCGGCACGTCGACGTCCCCGCAGGAGACATTGACGTTGAGCTTCCGCTGGAGCTCGTCGAGGCGGTCGAGGTGATCGTCGAGCCGCTGTTTGTCTGCGGGCGACAGCCTTCGGTTGGACGTCCGGAGCCGCTTGTAATCCTCGAGGACGCGATCGACGACGAGCGGTCGCTGGGTGCCGGGATCCGGCGGCGGGACGAAGATCTTGTTGAAGAGCGCGAGCGAGTCGTTCTCCGGCGTGATCGCGGTGATCTCGCCCGTCTTGTTCGAGGGGCTCGACCAGTTCCAGCTCATGCCGTGCGTGCCGACGACGAGGGAGCGCTCCTTGATCGTGTCGAGCGAGCCGTAGAACGTGCTCGACCACGCGAGGACCTGGTCGATCGTCGGGAGCTTGTCCGGCTGGAGCGTCTTGCCGTCCGTGCCGTTGCCGTCGTTGTCCGCGTAGTTGCCGAGGTGACCGCCCCGGTGGTGCGCGAGGTAGAACGGCACGTCGAGCCCGCGCACGACGTTCAGCTTCTGGATGAGCGCGGGGGTGAGCACGCTGCCGTTCGCCGTGAGCACGGGCGAGAGCGCTCCGCTCGTCGTGGGGAGCGCACCCGCGCGGATCGCTCGCCCCGCGTAGTTCCCAGCGGGCGAGAGGATGGCGTCCGCCGGGTACATGCTCTCTTGCCAGATGCCGCCGTGATCCGTCGCGAGCGCGATGAACCGCTTTCGCGCGCCCGGCGCGGCCTTGGCCCCGCGGGGCAGGAGCGAGGCGAGGAAGGGGATCGCGAGCGTCGCGCCCGCGGCCCCAGTGAGGAACATGCGCCTTCCGATCCGCACGTCAGTTCTCCCCTTCGCCCAGGAACGAGCGAGTCTTGAAGGCGTCCGACAGGGCGACGCTCCGGAGGACGTCGGCGAGCTTGCCCCCGCGATCGAGCTCCGACTTCGCGCCAGCGAGCGCGCAGCCGTCCGTCCCGAGGTCTTCTACGCGGCGGAACGTGAAGCGGAAATACTGCCGCGCGAAGCACGCGTGGAACTTTGGGCTCTCGACGATGAGGCCCACGAGATCGTGCGCGTCGCTCGCGGTCGCCGCGTCCCCGTCGTCGATCGCGGGTGTCCCGGAGGTGTCGACCGGCGCGGAGCCGACGACCGCGCCCGTCATGGGATCGAAGAACGTCTGCTCCTTGCGGACACGCCCGATCGCGTCGAAGTTCTCGGTCGCGAACCCGAGCGGGTTGATGAGCGGGGGGTGACACGCGGCGCACGCCCCCGTCCCCGTCAGGCCCTCGACGACCTGACGCGTCGTCTGCGACGGGCTGAGCTCCGGCACCACGGCGGCGGCGTTCGGTGGCGGCGGCGCGATGTCGTCGCAGAGGATGGCCTTGCGAATGAAGACCCCCTTCATGATGGGGCGCGTCGTCGCCGATCCGGTCGACAGGAACGCGGCGCGCGTGAGGAGCCCGGCGCGTTCGGGCTGCGCGACGCTCGGCGGAGCAGACAATCCGTCCCACGTGGGGACGCCATAGATCGACGCGAGGTCGTCGGTGCGCGCGAACGAGGCGTTGCTCGTGAAGAACGCGTCGTAGCTCGATGGAGCGTCGAAGGTGTAATAGAGGGCCGCGTCGACGACCTCCGCGAGCATGTGCTCGCGCAGATCCGGGCCGGGGTCGTACCCGGCGACGAACGCGTCGAACACGGGGTCGCCTTTGCGCGAGTCGAGCTCCTGGAGCGTCGCGTTCTCGAGCCACTCGGAGAAGAACTCCCGCGCGGCCTCGCGCGCCCGCGGATCGGCGAGGAGTCGATCGACCTCCGCCTCGTAGCCCTCCTTCGTGAGGAGCGCGCCGGACTTCGCGGCCTCGAGCAGCGGCCCGTCGGGCGCGGTCTGCCAGAAGTGGAACGACAGGCGCGACGCGAGCTCGTACGCGTCGAGGGGCACGCGCTCTCCCGACGAAGCGGGATCCCCGCTCTCGACGAAATAGAACGACTCGGGCGCGCTCATCACGAGCGCGATGACGTCCGCGTAGTCCGCGGAGTCGAACGGCGGGGCGCCCGCGGGCTGGGCGTAGAACGCGAGATCGTCCGGCGACATCGGCCGGCGGAGCGCGCGCTCGCCGAACCGCGTGATGAAGTCGGAGAGGCACGCGGCGTCGTTCGATGCGTCCGCATCCGTGGCGCACGCGCCCGCCACCTCCGTGAGGCGCGACGCGGGCTCGGAGAGCGCCTTGCCGACGGCGACCGCCGCGGCGTACCCCGCGTCGACGTGCTCCTGCTGCACGGACTGATCGAGCCGCGTGTAACGCGCGTACGTCTTGTCGGTCCCCGCCGCGACGTCGACCGGGGTCGCGTCGAGGAGGGGCTTCACGCTCGCGATCACGGCGTCCGCGTCCGTCGGGAGCGCGAAGCGAACGAGGTCGTTCACCGCATTGCGGCGCTGCGCCTTGCTCAAGCGGGGCAGGGGGAGCGAGGGCGGGACGACGCTCGGATCACAGACGAAGTCCGTGGCCGTCGACGTCGGCCCGCGCGTGCCGACAGGATCACTGATCGATCCCGTGCACGCTGCCAGCGTGGCGGCGAGGAGCGGCGCGTGACGGCGGAGCGAGCGCATCGTGGGTTCCACGATACCAGGGAAGACGCCGTCGGGGACGAGCCGTCCTCCTCCGCCGACGAGCGCGAGCGCTCAGCCCGCGCGACCCGGGGGGTGACGGCGCGAAGACGCGCGGCTTCCACGGATTGGTGGGAACGAGCTCCTCCGTGGTCGCGTAGATTTCGGCGGTGTGCCACCTCCTCGTTCTCGCCGCGCTGTGGATGGCGGTCGCGTGTGGCTGCGGAGGGCCTGCTCACCCCAGCCACCCAGCGCCGGATTTCTCCGAACCCACGATCGCGCAAGTGGATTGGCGGGGCGCGGCCGTCCGCGTGTCGATGGATGCGATCGGGCTACGTGACGAGGTCGAGTCGGCGTTCCTCGAGGCGCGGTTCATCGTCACCGGCAATGAAGCGGAGGCGGCGCTTCTCGTGAGGGTGAAGGGGGGCGCGAACGCCGAGAGCGAGAGCGGCAGCAGCGAAGGCGCGTATTGGATGCGTCTCTTCTGGCCTCTCGACGTGAGCGCCGAGATCGAAGGGAAGGTCGTGGCTCGCGCGCACGTCGAGTTCGACTTTCGCCTCTCGAGCCGTGAGTGGGAGACCCGCGCCGAGTACGAAAAGAGGGCGGAGCTCGAGCGTGCCGCGCTCGACCGGTACCTCGCGCACGAAGTCGTGCGGAAGATCGTCGGCGCGCTTCCGCCACGCTGGTCCCGCGCCGCAACCTCTCGCGCGCAGCGGGAGGCAACTTGAAGCGGATCGGCGTACTCGCGGTGCTGCTCAGCGCGTGCGGGCCCTCGCGGAGCGCGACCCCTCCCACGCCGGAGCGACCGGCGCCGTCGCCCCGAGCGGCGACCTGGCACGCGGGTCATCCCTCCTCGATAGGACCGGAAGTGAACGGGCGGCGCTTCGTCACCCTCGAAGGCCGGCTCGCCTGGTACGAGCCGGCCGTCGAGCGCAGCGGTGGCCCATCGTCGCGCCGCGACCTCGGCGCGGAGTTCGTTTTCGGTGCCGAGTCGCTGCCCACCGATCTGGACGCAGTCTTCGCCGTGCCTACTCCGCACGGCGTCGTGCTCGTCGGCGTCCGGTCGTCGCGCGGCCCTCGGACGGTCCCCGGGCGGCTCTACCGGATCTCGGACGACCTCGAGACCGCCACTCCGCTCCTCGACTTGGACGAGCCGTTCGACGTCCGGGGGGCCGCGCCTTCGGCGATCGTGCTCGGACTGAAGGACCGGGCGTCCGTCGAGTTCGTGGACGTCGAGACGGGCAGGCTCGCGGCGCGCCCTCGAATGGCGACGCCGGTGTGGCTCGCGTTCCGCGACGAGAAGCACGGCGCGGGGTACTTCGTGGGCGCGGGCCTACAGGCGACGAGCGACGGGGGCGCGACGTACCGACCTGTCTCGGTGCCACCCGGAAGCTCGCCGAAGCTCGACGCCGTCGACTGGCGCTCCGACGGACTGCGCCTCGCGCTCGACGCCGGCCCCGACGGTGCCGGCGATGCCGCGAGAACGCTCTTGCTGTCGGAGGAGGACGGCACTGCCACCGCGACGTTCGATCCCCCTCGTCCGCTCGAGCGTTGGATCGCCTCGTCGGATCGACGTCCCATCTTCCGCGACGTGGTCGCGGGCCTGAAGGGGAAGGACGGCGCCGTGATCGTGTCCACGTTCGCCGGGGCGGGCACCTTGGTCGCACACGCCGACCCGATGACGGGCTTCATCGATGCGATCTCCGAGGTCGAGAAACACCACTGCTGGCTCGGCGCGCGTGATGACGAGACGATGTGGCTCGCCTGCGAACAGGGGAAGGGACTGGTGTACGTCGAACCGGTGGAGCGCGACTTTCCGTCGCTCGCAAGGGCCGTCGCGACGTTCCCGGATCTCCATCGCGCGTTCACGATCGGCCCCGTGCCGAGCCCGATCTCGGCAAACCCGATCCGCAACCTCGGCGTGCGTAAGACGCTGTTTGCTGGCGCGTGCGGCCCCCCGACCGACGGCGCGCGTGGCGACGTCGCATGCCTGGTGGAAACCGATTGGGACGGGCGCGACACGCGCCGCACGATCTCTTGGCCCGACTGGGAGGAGACGACCGTCTACATGGGCGGTTCGATCCATCGCCTGTCGAGCGATGGCCGCTCCATCGTCGTCTCGCGCCTCGGCGACGAGGGATGGGAGGACGCGCTCGATCCGATCCCGGTCGATGGCGCTGACGGCCAGTTGCGGGTCGTTGGCGCGTATCAGCCCGCGTTCGGGAGGATCATCGTTGCGGCAGAGGACGAGAGCACGGTCGAGATCGAAGTCTCCCTCCGCGATCGGCGCGCCTCTGTGAAGCGGTACGACGCGAAGACCCCCTTCCGAATCGCGACGGGGAGCCGGTTCGGCGCGTTGACACGAGACGGCGCGACGCAGCAAACCACCGACGGTGGCGGGACGTGGAAGGATTTGTTCCTCCCGAGCGACGTGTCACTCGAATACGCCGTCGCGAGCGAGACGGGTCTCCGCCTCAGCCGCGGGGTCATCGTGGGGTGGACTGATCCCGATCGGTCCGCCACTGCCCCGTCGCCTGCATCGCCCACGTCGCCGAGCGGCACGACACTCCCCTCCCGAGTCGCCACCGCTCCGCTCGACGGTGTGCTCCTCTGCGAAGCGCCCCGCGACAAGCCGCGCGAACGGCTCGGGGGCTTCAAAGATGCGCTGCTGACGACCACGCCGTCCTCCACCGTCCTCGAGTGGATCGACGGAACGGGTGTGCGCCGCAAGTGGGTCGGGCCGTTGATTGGGGCCGCCCCGGAGCTCCACTTCGCGCGAACGGAGGGTACGCGAGCGACGTTCCTCGTCGCGACGCGCACGGGCGGGAGTGGACCCCTCGACAAGCTCGCGGTCGCGCGCGCCGTGGGGGACAAAGTGGAGGTCTCGCCGCTCCTCGACTGGGAGAGAGAGACCCCCTATCGCAAGGCAACTGTCGCCGCGGGTGAATCGCCGACTGCGTGGTACGCGGGCAACACGCTCTTTGTCTGGCCGTCAGGGGCGCCTCCTCGTCCGATCCATGCGATCCGCGTGGGGCAAGCGCTCCTCGGGCCGATCAGCACGAGCGCGGTGACGCTCGAGATCTCGCCCTGGGGTCCGGAACACGATGGCGAGTTCATCACGGTACCCGCGAGCGCTGGCGAAGACGACCCGCGGCCGCTCCCTGTCCTCGGCTGGCAGAGTGCCGATGCGCTCCAGGTCGGTCAGCCAGCCGCCTCGTGCAAGCCGACACAACTGGACCGCCTCGTAGTCGAGCGTCCCGTGCGGCTCCTGGACCGCGTGGAGACGCCCGGACCGCTGCCGCCGTACGACAAAATCACATGGCGACGTGCGCACCTCACGCTCGGGTTTGACGCGCGCGCGTCGCTCGAGCCGACGACAGTCTGTCTCGCAGGGATCTCGTTTTCGCGGGACTATGACGCGATCGTGTACGAGGTCGATACGCGCAAAACGGACCAGTACAGTGAGGGGGGGACAGTCGTGTCGCTCCCCTGCGAGTTCCTCGAGCAACAGGCGTACGAGAAGCGGAGGTGAGCCGCCGCAGCGCGCGCGGGATGTGCTCGCCACTCGGGCGACGCGGATCCGGACGCTGCTGTCGGGCTCGACCAGCAGGCCTGCGGTCGATCAGGGCTCGCCCGCGGTCCCGGCGCGGAGGGTGACGCCGTAGCTCTTCGGGGCGAGGCGGGGCTCACCGGGATCGAACGGCTGGCTCTTGCTCCACTCGGCGTCGTTCTCGCCCACGATGAGGATCCCCGCCAGGTCGCCCAGGTTCTGCACGACGCGCGCCGCCTCATACTCTCCGAACACGGGCGCGACCTTGATCCGCGTGTCCTCGGAGCCGTCTTTGCGCACCTTCACGAGGCTCCAGCGGAAGAGGAAAGGCCTCTCCCAGTCCGCCTCGAACGTGAACGTCGCACCCTCGGGGGCCTTCGAGACGTCGAGCCAAATGTAGGTCGCGCCGAGCGCGTCGAGGGGGCGCGAGGGGAGCAGCCGGCGAGGAAGCGAGTCGTACGCCACCGACCACTCGAGGCGGGGGCGCCCGAGGTCGCCGAACCGCGCGACGTCGATCATGTGGCCCTCGTCGCTGCGCGAGCCGAGGAACGCGCGTTCGACCGCGAAGTCGAGCATCACCTCCCCGAGATCGCTGCCGCGCGCGATCATCGTCGTCCGAAGGCCGTCGAAGAAGTCCGGCTCGTCCGGCCAGGACGACTTGTCGGCGAGGGCCTTCTGCCAGCTGATCGCGACGAGCGACGCGGTCAGCGTTCCCGGGCCCTGCGCGCCGTACTTCTCGTCGAGGTACTGAGGGAAGAGGAAGCTCCCGGGTTGCGCGTGCTGGCCGTCGGACACGAGGCAGCGCTCGGGGGCTCGCTGAAACGTGTCCACCTCGCCCATCTCGACGATCGCGCAGGGCGCGACGAGCGTGGCGAGGTAGCGACTCGACATCTCGAGCACGCCGGGATCGGTCGACGAGTCGAGCCCCAGGAGCGCCGCCTCCGCGACGAGCGTCGCGATTCGGGCGGGAGCGGCGCACCCCGCCCGCCGCTCGGGACCCACCGAGACGAACGTACTCCCCGAGTCGAACACGGAGTCGGTCGTCCCGACGTCGACATAGGCGTGCCCTTCCGTCTCCGCGGGGTCCACGTACACGTCGAAGCTCGGGTCACCTCCCGCGCGGAAGTCGCTCGGGGGGCGCAGGAGTCGCAGCGCCTCGAGGCCGGCGAGCGCGTTCGCGGCGTCCGCGAGCGTAGCCCGCGCGACCTCGTCCTTCACGCCGCTCCCCGCGTGGACGCAGACGCGCCGGAGGACGTCGCAGACCCGCTCGTCCCCGAGGGGCCGCGTCCGCAGGCGCTGCTGCCGCGGCGAGAGGCCGAGCTTCTCCGCCGCCTCGCGCGCCGACGCGTCGAGCATCTGGAGCGCTGCGGCCCGCGACATCGCCCGCGGCGGCGTAGCGCTCGGAGCCGCGCTCGCCGACGCGGATCCCGCGCCGGTCGGAGCGGCGTTCACGGCGCCAGCGACGACCCACGAAACGACGGCGACGGCGACGGCGACGCCGCTCGACCTCGGCTGACTCGTATTCCCTTCACGCAAGGCGGCCATGCAGCATAGCCTTGCTCCCCGCGCATGGCCGCGATCGCGTTCAATCCTTCCAAAGCCGTCGTGTTCGACCTCGCGCGCGGCGCCGTGCACGTGGGCGGCTCCTCCTCCACCTCGTCCTCCTCCTCCCCGGCCGATGGGCGCGGCGCGGCGCCGTCTCACGTGCTCGTCCCGGCGGATCTGTTCGCGACGCTGGTCGACCACTACGCCGGATCGCGGACCCTCGGCCACACGATCGGTGGTGACATCGCTCGGCGCGCGGCCGCGCGGATCGGCCAGGGCTCCGGCACCCTGCGCCCCCCCTCGGCCGAGCCGGGCCGGCTCCGCGCGGTCTCGTTGAACGAGGTGGTCGACCTCGTCGGTGGGGAGCTCGCGCTCCTCGGGCTCGGCAGCCTCCGCATCGAGCGGTGGGGCGACGCGATGCTCTTCGCGCTCGACCCCTGCGCGCTCGACGAACGCGCCGACGCGTTCGTCGAGGGCATCATCGAGGGGATCCTCGAGGTGGGCGGCGGGCGCGCCGCGCACGCGGCCGTGATCGATCGGACGAACGACACGGCGAGGGTGCTCGTCGCGGGCGCCGCCGCGGTGGAGCGCGCGCGGGCGATGGCGCTCGTCGGGACACCGTTCACGGAGATCGTCACGGAGCTCCAAGAGGCGCGGAAACCATGAGTCCGCCGAAAGGGAGTCCCCCCGCCGCGATGACGCCCGAGACGCGGGTCGGTGTGCTCGTCGGGCTCCTCGAGCGGGTCTGGCGCAACGCGCGCGACCCGCGCCCCGCGTTCCTCGAGTTCTGGGATCGCCCCGTCCCCGCGCGCCCGGCCCGGCCGCGGCCCGCGCAGCCGTCCGTCGCGCCCGAGGAGTCGCGCGCCGAAAGGCTCTCCGTGGAGGATGCGCCGCCGCCCACCGCGCCCGGCCGCGAGCGAGAGGCGCTCCTCGCGTTCGGCGACGAGTCGACCCAGACGGGCGATCCGGTCGAGGCCGAGCGGCTCATCCTGCTCGAGCAGGAAGCCGCGCGCCAGGATCGCGTGGCGCCCGCGGCTTCGCCGACGCAGCCGAGCCCCGCGTCGCTGCGACCGATCACCTCGAGGCCCCCACCCGTCGAGGACGACGTGTCGCTCGTGATCGACGACTTCGATCTGCCGGGCCCGGCCACGGTCCCACCCGCGGCGAGCTCGGCCCCGATGATCGACATCGAAGCGATCGAGAACGACGCGCTCGACCTCCCCGAGTCGGGTGAGGACCACGAATTTGGCGGAGGAACCGGCGCGGGGCGGAGCGCTTTCGGCGCGCTCATCGAGCCCGACCCGGAGCCCTTCCTTCGGGCCGATCCGCGCGCGACGATCACGAACGAGGCGGCGCTCGAGCGCGCTCGCGCGGAGAGCATCCGACCGAGCGATCGTCAGTTCCCCGCGGTCGCACCGCCCGCGCCCATCGAGGAGGACGTCGACATGGAGAGCGTCTCGCCCTCCGCCCCGCCGACGCCCGCCTACCCAGCTCCGGCGCCCCCCGTGTCGAGCCTCGAGCTCAAAGATGCCGACGACGTGCCGAGCTCCGTGCGCAAGCCGGTCACGCTCGATCGGCCGGTCGACAACGACTTCGACGATTTCGGTCCCGTGGCCCCGCCGAGCGAGCCACCGCCAGAGAGCGGAGAGGTGCCGAGCCAGCGCCGCCTGCTCACGCCCCCCGCGTTCGCGGCTGCGACGCCCGGCGAGAGCGCGTCCGCGGTCACGGACGACGCGCGCTCCTCCGAGGAGGCCGCGCTCCCGCGCCGCGGCGCGGAGCTGCCACGCCTCGGGGACGACGAGGACGACGACGACGACTTTGCGGGGCAAACCAAGCTCTTCCGAAAGAGCGAGCGCGCGTTCACCGACGACCTCGCGCGCGTCGAGGCCGAGGCGGACGAGGCCGCGCGCGCGGACGACTCGGATCTCGTCGACGAGGACGAGGACGACGAGGTGGTCCAGGTCGAGGAGGGCGAGTACGAGGCGACCAAGGAGATCCGGACGATGGGCCGCGTGGACGTCGTCGAGCGTCAGCCGCTCGCAGCCGGGGACGTCATCCTCCTCAGCGAGCCTCGCCAGAAGACCCCGTCGACGTTCGGCGAGCTGCTCGATCTCGCGCTCTCGATCGGCTCCTGACGCCGAGCGGACCGGCCCGGACCAGCCCGCTCAAGGCGTGTCGTCGTCGATGGGCGCGTCGCGCAGCCACGTGCGCTGCCGCATCGCGAACACGCGGGTCGCGCGGACGATGGACGCCTTGAGCTCGTCGATGGGCGTCGCCTTGCCGGCGGCGACGAACGCCGCGACCTGCCGGTAACCCACGGATTCCATCGCGCGCGCGCGCCCGAGCCCGTCCGCGACGAGCCCTTCGACCTCCTCGATCCAACCGGCGGCGAAGAACGCATCCACCCGCTTCGCGACCGCGACGTCGAGCTCGGCCCCGGTGCACCGCGGCCGCAACAGGCGGTAGGGGTAGCGGTTCGCTCGGAACCCGTGCGCGTCGTGGCGCGCGGAGAGCGTCTCGCCCGTGAGCTCGAACACCTCGAGCGCGCGGCTGACGCGCACGAGATCATTGGGCGCGAGGCGCGCCGCGGACGCGGGATCGACCTCGAGGAGGAGCGCGTGCAAGCGCGCTCGGCCCTCGGCCTCGGCGATCGCTCGATGGCGCGCCCGGATCTCGTCGCTCGACGGCGCGAGGGGCGCGAGGCCCTGCACGAGCGCCTTCACCCAGAGGAACGTCCCCCCGCAGACGATGACGGCCTTCCCGCGCGCCCGAATGTCCGCGATCGCGCCGTCCGCCAGGCCCGCGAAGATGGCCGCGTCCATTTTGTCGAGCGGATCGACGGCGCCGATCAGGTGGTGACGCGCGCGCGCGAGCTCCTCCGCGGACGGCTTGCCGCTCCCCGCGTCGAACCGGCGGTAGATCTGGACGCTGTCCGCGCTCACGATCTCCGCGTCGAAGCGCGCGGCGAGCGCGATCGCGAGGCTCGTCTTTCCGGACGCCGTCGGACCCACGACGACGAGGATCTCCCCCGCCCCGGGGGATGGGATCTCCTCGAGCGCGCTCGTCGCGCGTGGAGGATCCGAGGGCGTCGTCACCGCCGCCCCACCCGACGCTCGAGCTCGGTGAAGGGCAGCCTCGTCACGATCGGGCGCCCGTGCGGGCAGTGCCCGCCGAAGTCGCACGCGCCGAGCTCGTCGAGGAGCGCGCGCGCGTCGGCGTCGCTCACCCGATCCCCGGCTCGGATGCTCGCGTGGCACGCGATCGTCGCGAGCACTTTGTCGATCGCGTCCGAGTAGCCGCGAGATCCCGCGCGGGCGAGCTCCGCGGCGAGCTCCCGGGCGAGGAGCTCGGGGTCGACGCGCGTCGCGAGCGCGGGCACGGCGTGCACCGCGACCGAATCGCCCGTCACCGGTCGCACGTCGAGCCCCATCTTCCGCGCGGTCGCCTCGGCCTCCCGCAGCGCCGCGACGGACGCCGCGTCGAGCTTCACGATCGCTGGAAGGAGCAGCGCCTGCATGGGCACGCCTTGCGCGCCGATCGCCCGCTTCAGGCGCTCGAAGTGCACGCGTTCGCTCGCGGCGTGCTGATCGAGGATCACGACCGCGTCCGGCGACTCGCACACGAGGAACGTCCGCCGCACCTGCGCGACGAACTGAAGCTCGGTGACCGCGCTCGGCCCGATCTCGGCGGCGCTCGTCGCGCCGCTCTCCGAGGCTCCATCGCGCGCGTACGGGGCGGGCGCGAGCGTGCGGTCGTCCAGCGGGATCACCCCGCTGCCCGACCACACCGCCGCGACGGCCTCGCGTTCGCCGCCGTCGGCGCGCTCGCTCGCTGCGGGGTGAGGCGGAACGCCCCGCAGGCTCGGCCCGCCGCGATCGTTCCTCCGCGCCGCGAGCACCGCGTTGAACGCGCGCCCGAGCTCTCCCTCCAGCACGCGGAACGTCGCGTCGAAGATCGCCCGGCCATCGGCGAACCGGACCTCGCTCTTCTGGGGGTGCACGTTCACGTCGACCGACTCGAGCGGGAGATCCAGGTACACGACGCCGACGGGGTAGCGCCCCGGCTCGAGCACGCTGCCGTACGCGTGCGCGACGGATCGCGCGAGGCCCCGATCCTTCACGGGTCTGCCGTTCACGAACATCGAGAGCGATCCGGCCCCGCTCCGCGCGCGCTCCGGCTTCGAGAGGAACGCTTCGACCGAGAGGGCCGCGCGTCCCCGTGCACCGCGCGAGCACCTCGTCTCCAAACACGTCGCGCACGCGCGCCCCTGCGCGTCGACGCGCGCAGGTAGGAGCGGACGAGCCGGCCGTCCCGCGCGAGCGCGATCGTCACGTCCGGGTGGGAGAGCGCGATCGCCTCCACGACCTCCGTGATGTGCGCGCTCTCCGTCGGGAGGGCGCGCAGGAACTTTCGACGCGCCGGGACGTTGAAGAAAAGATCGCGCACGTCGACCTGCGTGCCGGGCGGCGCCCCGGCGATCGTGACGTCGGCCGGGCCGCCTCCGTCGATCACGACGGACGTCGCCTCGAGATCGTGATGGCGCTTGGTCACGATGCGAAAGCGGCTCACCGACGCGATGCTCGGCAGCGCCTCGCCCCGAAACCCGAACGTCCCGATCGCGTGGAGATCCTCGACGCGCCCGATCTTGCTCGTCGCGTGTCGCTCGACCGCGAGCGCCACGTCCTCCCGGCTCATGCCGGAGCCATCGTCCGTGACCGAGACCAAACCGACGCCCCCCGCCTCGACGTTGACCTCGATGCGCGTCGCGCCCGCGTCGATCGCGTTCTCGACGAGCTCCTTGACCACGCTCGCCGGGCGCTCCACCACCTCGCCGGCGGCGATCTTGTTCGCGAGGTCGGCCGGCAAGACCCGGACGATCGAGGGCTGGGGCGGCGAAACCTGCGACATCGCGCGCGAGAGTCTACCGCCGAAGATCTGCCGAGAGGCTCTTGAAGTGCGGCGACCGGCGCGCCACAGAGGGATTGTCTGCGTCGGCGCGCACGCGACGGTGGGCTCGCTCGCCCGGATTGTCTGCTTCGCGGGCGCGATCGGGCCCGGGCTCGGGGGGCCGCGCAAAGTCCGGGACGCCTACCCAGCGACGCCCCGCGGAGGGCGCTCCGCGGGGCCGAGCCCGGAACGACGTGGAGTCGAGCGTCAGGGCGCGAACTGGATCCCGTAGACCGGATCGTTCGTCGCGACGGTGGGGCTCGTGCCGAGGAGCTGCCCCGTCGTCGCGTCGACGGTGAAGAGTTGGTCGCCTTCGACCCAGTAGCTCACGCCCTCCCAAACATCGGGTCCCCCCGTGAAGAAGAACCGGTGGGTCGCCGGGTCGTAGGTCGCGTTCCCCTCGAGGGCGTGGTTCACGTGCGGCATCACCGGAAGCGCCGTCGCCTTGCCGGTCGCGAGGTCCACGGTCACGAGCCGGCTCGTGAGGTCTTCGCTGCGTCCGAACGCCACGAGCTCCCCGCGCGACTCGTCGAGCTGCACGCTCCCGAGGCTGTACGGCGACGACACGGGCTTCGTCGTTTGCCCCCCGCCGTTCACGTCGACCGCCGTGAGCGATCCGCCGAGCAGCGAGTAGTACGTCTCCTCCCCGTCGAACGCCGCCGGGCCGAGCCCGAAGGTCTGCACCGTGACCTGCTCGCCCCATGTGCCCGCCACCGGGTCGACCCGCATGAGGTGCGAGCCATTGTCGTCGCTCAGCACGAGCAGGATGTCGCCCGTCGCGGCTTCGACGCCGAGGTTCGACAGCTGCGAAAAGGCGTCGAACGCGACGTCGCTCAGGACGGCGCCCGTGTCGAGGTCGAGCGTCACGAGGCGCTGGCCGCCGTTCTGATAGTCCGTGTTCTCGTACGCGTAGCGGCGCCGGACCGCGTCGATCGTGGCGTACACGGGCGGCGTGAACCCCTCACCCGGGATCGACGGAGCGATCTCGGTGACGACGCCCGTCGCCGGGTCGATGCGCACGAACGCCGCACCCCCGCCGTTCCGGCGTACGCCGTAGAGGCCTCCGCCACCCGCGCCTTGGGGCTTGGAGGGAGACTTTGGATCCGACGGATCGGAGCCGCCGATGACGATCTCGTGCCCGCACCCTGCCGCGAGCCCCGCGGCGAAGACCGAAGCGGCCGAGAGGGCGAGCGCGAGGCTCCATTGGAGACCACGTGAACGGAGAGAAGGAAGAGAGTGCATAGGCCACGGAGTCTATCGACCCGCCGCCCCCGCGCAACCTCTCCACGGAGCGTGGCCCTACTCCTCGATCAGCTGGGCGAGACCTCTCGACGCGCGCGCTTCACCGCGCGCCAGTGGGCCGCCGCAGCCAGCACGAGGAGGACGACGAGCGCTTTGGCGTCGTTCTCGGTCGCCGCACGGCCGGTCAGCGCGACCGCGATCCCCACGAGCCAGCGCGCGTCGAACACACGGAGGAGGGCTGCGCCCGCGAGGGTGAGCACCGCGAGACAGACCTCCACGGGGCTCTCGATCGCCACGGGGACGAGCGAACCGACGCCCGCGAGCGCCGCCCCCGCGAGGAGCAGTCCGAGGATGACTGCTCCGCGCGTCCTCCAACGGAGGCGCCGCGCCGAGGGAGGTGTCTCACCCGACGCAGCGAGGGCGATCGCGCCGAGCAGGAGCGGTGGTCCCGCCGAGAGCGGGAAGGACGCAAGCCAGCCGGCCTCGATGGGGCCGTCGTACGCGAGGGTGACGAGCGCAGCGTTCGCCGTCAGCGCAACGGCGGAGACGACGCCGAGCCATCGCCGGCGCTCGACGAGCGCGGAGAGGAGCACGCCGTAGAGCGCGAACTCCGTCAACTGGAGGAAGAGAAGATAGTGCGCGTGAAACGCCACCTCCGCGCCCGCAGCGACGAGCAGGACGAGGGAGCGAACCGCTCCACAAACACCCCGCGCGACGAGGATCGCGCGCAGGATGACGAGCAAGGCCACCCCGAGGATCGCCCCCTGTCGCAGCACTCGCGGAAAGCTCGCCTCGAGCGGCGTCCGCGCGTGCGCGCGGAGCGCAGCGAGCGTGAGGTCGGCCGCCTCTCGGATCGTCGGCCACGACTGTCCGGGCTTCGCTGCCTCGAGCGACGTCAGGACGAGCTCCTCGCCCCACCGCTCCCGAAACGCCTCCGGATAGAGCGCGAGGAGCGCGCGCAGGCGTCGCTCGAGCGGGCTCACGCGCGCACCAGCCGGCGCTTCGCGGCGCGCACCATCGCCGCGCGTCGGTCCGTCTCCGTGACGAGGATCGCCCGCCCGTCCTGGGTGAGCCGATAGTACCGGCGAGGCCTTCCCCGCTCGACCGTCTCGTGATCGAGCTCCACGTGCCCGAGCGCGGCGAGGCGCTCGAGCGCCCCGTAGAGCGTCCCCGCTCCGAGCTGGGTCGCGTGGCCGCTCAGCTCGGCTACCTCTTGGAGGATGCCGTATCCGTGGCGCGGTTGATCCGCGAGCGATAGGAGAATCAGGTAGGTCGCGTCCTGCACGCGGACTCATATATCGTCGAACGATGCATCGGTCAACGTCATGTGAAGCGGCCCGTCGGCCCTGCGGACGAGGGCCGCGCTGAACCGGCCGTCCGGGGCGCGCCCTCTCCGAGTCCGTTCGCGCTCGCCTTGGCGCCTCGCTTTCATGTTCGCGTTGGCACGTTGGCGCTCGCGCTCGCCTTGCGCTTCACCCTCGCGGACACGCTGGAGAAGCCCAGGCCGACCGCATCCGCCTCCGTGTAAAGCCCTAGAACACGGAAAGGCCCTGGGGGGAGAACCAGGAACACACTTGTTGGGGTGACGACGTTGCGTCGCTTCGATGTGTTCCAGGGGAACACGGCGATTGTTGTCGATTGGCGCCCGGGACGGTCGCACCAGCGGACAATGAAGCTCGGCGAATCAACCGAGGAGGCCTTATGAAGATATCTTTTCCGTGGCGCGTAGCTGGCATGTTGGCCGGTCCGTTGCTGGTGCTGGGGTGCGAGAGCGGGGGCGACGGGACGGGCGCGGCAGGGGGGGCGACGAGCACGAGCTCCACGGCGACGGGATCGAGCAGCAGCGGGATGACGTGCCAGGCGCCGCTCGAGGCGTGCGGCGCGGAGTGCGTGCTGCTTTCGTCCGATGCCGCGCACTGTGGGTCCTGTGACAAGGTTTGCTCCGCCGGACAGATCTGTCTGGACAGCCAGTGTGTATGCGGACCGGGGCAGTCCACCTGTCAGGACGGCTGTCACGACCTGGCGACGGACGCCGCCAACTGTGGAATGTGCGGGAACGCGTGTCTTGCGGGGCAGACGTGCGACGCAGGTCATTGTACGCCGTGCCCTGGCACGACGGTCGCCTGCACGGCCCAGGGACTCTGCGCCGACCTCGCCACCGACACCAAGAACTGCGGCAACTGCGGGGTCGACTGCGCTGCTGGCGGGACGTGTACGGCGGGCGTCTGCGCGTGCGCAGGCAGCCTCGTCAGCTGTCCGACGGGTTGCGAGGATCTCACGAGCGATCCCAAGAACTGCGGGATGTGTGGACACGCGTGTCTCGACGGACAGACGTGCTCGAACGGGCAATGCTCGGCGTGCCCGCAGGGCACCGTCGCGTGCGACGCTCAGGGGGTCTGCGCGAATCTCTCCTCGAACCAGCAGAACTGCGGGCAGTGCGGGCTCACTTGCGGTCCCGGTGGCGCATGCACCGCGGGGGTCTGCCAGTGTATGCCGGGCAACGTCAACTGCGGACCGATCGTCGGCTGCGTCGATCTCACGTCGGACGAGCTGAACTGCGGTCAGTGCCTGAAGCAGTGCCCGTTCGACGCGACCTGCACGAGCGGCAACTGCCTCTGCAATGGACCCAACGAGCAGGCGTGCGGCAACAACTGTACCGACGTCTCGAAGGACCCCAACAACTGCGGCCAATGCGGCAACGACTGCGACCCGCAGTATGGCGTGTGCCAGAGCGGTCAGTGTGGTTGTGTCGGTGGCCTCACGGCGTGCGGGCAGAACCATCGTTGCACCGACGGACTCGAGGATCCGAACAACTGTGGTCAGTGCGGCCACCAGTGTGGCGACCGCGAGGCGTGCGTGATGGGGAGCTGCGTTTGCCGCCCCGGCCTGACGCTCATCAACGGTCAGTGCATCGACACCATGAGCACTCCGGCTTTCTGTGGGCTCCCGGGCCAGAACACGACGACGTGCGGGGGCAACACCCCGGTCTGCAACAACGGCGTCTGCTCGAGCAACTGCGGCAACAAGGACAACTGCAACGGGCAGTGCGTCGACACCGACAACAACCCGCTGCACTGCGGCTCGTGCGGCGGCAATCAGGCCATCTGTCAGTCCGACGAGGTCTGCGTGGCCGGCGAGTGCAGGAGCTGGATCCCCGGCCTCGGCTGCAACACGTGCCCCTGTCAGACGTCGTGCGTGGGCAATCACGACCAGTGCTGCCCGTACCCCGGCGCGCCCACGATCATCGCCTGCGTAGACGCCAACGGCTGCCCACAATGACGAGGACATCATGAAGATCAAAACTCTTGTTTCGAGGGTCGCCGCAGTTGGGGCGGGCTCCGTCCTCGCATTGGCGCTCAGCCAAGGCTGCAGCAGCGACACGGTACCCATCGGCGGGGCTGGCGGCGCCACGCCCGGCGGTTGCAAGGTCAACGGGCAGGAGTGCCCCGTCGCTTGTGACCCGTCGCTCGGTTGCGTCGAGTGCGCGAAGAACGCGGACTGCGGCGTCGCGCAGCCCGTGTGCGTGGCTGGACACTGCGAGCAGTGCGGCACGAACGCGGATTGCCCGGCGGGGCTGAGCTGCTTCCCCGCGGACCACACGTGCCACCCGTCGTGCGCCACGAATCAAGACTGCACCAACGGCGCTCCGATCTGCGACCCCGTGACGAAGGCGTGCGTCGAGTGTGGCTCGAACGCCGACTGTCCCCCAGGGCAGCCGTTCTGCTCGAGCGTGACGAAGCAGTGCGTGGAGTGCGGTTCGAACGCGGATTGTGGCGCGGCGAAGCCCGTTTGTAACGCGGCGACGGGTGAGTGCGAGACCTGCGTCGTGGATGCGAACTGCAAGGCGGGTTCCGTCTGCCAGGGGGGCGCTTGCATCCCCACGGCGGGGTGCGGGCCGGGGGAGGTCCAGTGCCAGGACGGCTGCTTCGACGTATCCTCGGACCCCGGGCACTGCGGGAGCTGTCAGATCGATTGCGGCCCCAACTCGACCTGCGTGAGCGGGCAGTGCGCGTGCGGCGGGGGCGCGATCTCGTGCCAAGGACAGTGCGTCGATCCCTCGACCGACCCGAATCACTGCGGTGGCTGCCCAGGGCAGAACTGCGCGCCGGGTGAGTCGTGCGTGAGCGGCGTCTGCGTCTGCGCGGCGGGAAGTGGAATGTGTGGTGGCGCGTGCGTCGACCTCCAGACCGATCCGAACCACTGCGGCGGGTGCAACACGCAATGCGACGCCGGTCAGTATTGTAAGGGGAACTGCGTGTGCCAGCCGGGGCTCGTCCTCGTCAATGGCAACTGCATCGATCCTCAGTCCAATCCCCAGAATTGCGGGGGCAACGGGCCGTGCGGGGGCAACACTCCGGTCTGTGCGAACGGGGTCTGCTCGGGCGGATGCGGCAACCTGGATCAGTGCCAGGGCGCGTGCGTCGACCTCGACACGGACCCACTCCACTGCGGCGAATGCCAGATCCGTTGTGACGCGGACGAGGTCTGTTCGAACGGCGAGTGCCGCAAGTGGGATGTCGGTGCCGGCTGCACGAGTTGTCCGTGCGCGGCGTGCGGCGGCGGTGGTGGCAACAACTGCTGCTCGTTCCCCGGAGACCCGACGTTCATCATCTGCGTCGACGGCCCCTGCCCCAAGTGAGGACGGACGGCGGTGCCCCTCGAGGGGCGCCGCCTCGTTCGTGCGGGCTCGCGACGATCGTCGAGGGCGCGGGGGAGCGCCCCGAAGGCGGCCCGGCGCTCCCTGTGACCCCTCTGCGGGCGCCTCCGTGAAGCCCTCGGAGAGGGGTTGCCCGCGGGCGCGAGAGCGGTTCCGGCGAGTCCGGAACGCGCGGCCACGTTCACCGAGCGCCCCCGGACGAGTAGGATGGGCATCCAGTCGATGGCCCTCCTCGTCCTTTACCCAAGCGGCGCCTCGGACGCAGCCGCGCCGCGTTTGGCCGAGCTCATGGGATCGACGGCGTTCGAGGCGAGGATGTGGATCGCGTCGGCCATCCCGCGGGTCCTCGCGCGCCCGGACGGGGAGCGCGCGCGCGCGCTCGCGTCGGCCCTCGCGCGGGACGGGTTCGACGCCGAGGTGCTCGAGGACCTCGAGCTCGAGCGCGGCTTGGAGGTCCGAGCGGCGCGCTCGATGCAGTTCCAGGAAGCGGGCCTCGTGTTCGTGGACGGCGCGCTCGCCTGGGGCGACGTCGCGACGATCGTCCGGGCCGTGAGCCGCGGGAACGTCGTTCGTTCGACCGTGACGGTCGAGAAGGTGCGCGTCGGCCGCGGCGGGTCGGTCGACGTCGTGCGCGAGTCGTCCCACGAGGAGCACCCGAAGGGCGAGCTCCTCTACTTGTTCGGCGCGCAGGGGCCCGCGTGGCTCCTCGCGATGGATACGCTCCGCTACCCGACGCTCGGCATCCCGCTCCGCCCCACGCAGCGCGACAACTTCAACGCCGTCATCGAGCGCATCCGCGCCTCGGCGCCGCGCGCCTACTACGACGACGAGCTGGTTCGACAGGGGCCACCGCGGCACGACGTCACGCGCGTGCGCGACAGCGAGGTGGCGGCGCCCGTCGGGCCCAGCGCCGCGCTCGACCTCGCGGCTCGGCTCATCCATCGCGCGCGGATGCGGGCGGCGCAGCACCCGTACCGGTCGACGCGCTGACGGCCTTGCGGCTCGGACGGAACGCGCCATAGTGCGGGCCCTCGTGCGCCTGCGTCCCGGTCTCCGTTCCCCGTTCTCCCAGCGAGCGTCGCGCTTGCCCCGATCGATCCTGAGCGTCGCCGTCGCCGCTGGGATCGTCGCCGTGGCGGCCTGCGACCCGCCGCGCGACGGCCGTCCCCAGGAGCCCACGGCATCCCCGTCGGTCGCTTCGAGCGCCGTCTCGTCGACGTCGGCGGTCGCGGCCGCGCCCAGCGCCTCCGCGGCGCCCCAGCCCCCCGAGGTCGAGCCCGCATCGGTGAAGAAGCCGGGCCGCACGCTGCGCGATCCGTCCGTTTCGATCCCCGTCGATCCCCCGAAGCCCACGGTCGCGGCCGACCCCACGAAGCACATCTCGCTCGGCCCGAACCACTGGGTGGACACCGACGGGCTCGAGCACTTCGACAACTTCGACTACGAGAAGGAGCCGATCGACGGCAAGACGATCGACTTCGAGTACGACGGCGCGGACGTGCACAACCGAACGCTCGCGTACACCGGGCGGCTGTTCGTCCCCACCGAAGGCGTGGGGTCGAAGACGCCCCTCGCGATGCTCACGTTCATCCATGGGTTCAACTTCAAGCTCGTCCCCCACCGGTGGCTGGGCGGCGGCCAAGAGGGTGACGCGCGGCGCATCCTCAGCGAGATGGTGAAGCGCGGCCTGATCCCGCCGATGATCGTCGGAGGCCCGGGCTCCGTCCAACCCGAGGCGGTCTGCGGCGGATCGAGCTTTCCGATCTTCGACTTCGACAACTACGTCAAGCTCTCGAAGAAGGCGCTCGCGGGCGTCGCGGAGATCGACGACACCCACCTCATCGTCGTCGGTCACTCCGGCGCGGGGTGCACCGACACGGGCGGCATCGCCGCGCCGGGGTTCTCCAAGGTCTACCCACCGGAGGCGATCATCTCGATCGACACCTGCATGAACACGCTCCTCGCGCGCGGCCTCGCCGCCGCGAACCCGGACGTGAACGTCATCGTCGTCTACCAGCGCAACGCCTGGGTCCGCGAGTTCGACGACTTCATCCGGATCTTCAAGCGCGAGGTCGCCCAGCACCCGGCGACCCCGGGCGTGATGCGGACGCTCGACGAGTTCGGCTCCATTTCGCACAACAACATGGTGCCCCTCACCATGCTGAAGTACCTGCCGTTCTTCATCGGCCCGGGAACGCCCCCCACGTCGCCCCCGAACGCCATCGACATGATGCCCCGGGCGACGCCCTGATCGGCGCGATGCGCTAGGTCGGGGGGCTCGACGCGTCCCGCTTCGCCCAGAAGTCGCTGATGGCGGGCCAGAGCGCGGAAGCCGCCTTCTTCGAAACCACCGCGCCCACGTGCCCGCCGGGGACGTGGACGTGGTGTTTGTCGGTCGAGGAGATCTCGTCGATGACGCGCGCCGCGCTCTTCCACGGGACGATCGTGTCGTGCTCGAACGTCATCGCGAGCGTGGGGCATTGGATGTTCTCGAGCAGCGCGGGCTCACCCGAGAGCGCGAACGTGCCCTCCACGAGCGCGTTTCGCCGGTAGAGCTCCTCCACGTAGCGCTCGTAGCAGGCTCCGGGGAAGGACACGTTGTCGTTCCCCCACGCCTCGATCGCGAGGAACCCGTCGACGAACTCGTCGTTCCACGCGAGGTCGATGAACGTCACCGCCTTCTGCGCGGTGAGCGTCGGCCGCAGCATGTGGAAGGCGGACTGCATCAGCTGCCAGGGCACGTTGCCGAGCCCGCGCACCAGCGCGCGGACGTCGAACGACGGGGTCTGTGTCCACTTCGCGAGCAGGCCGTCGTCGTCGAACGCGACCGGGGCCGCGAGCAGCGTCAGCGAGCGGACGCGCTCCGGCCGCACGCAGGTGTGAATGGCGGTCAGCGTCCCGCCCAGACAATACCCGAGCAGGTGCGCTTGATCGGCGCCCGAGATCCGCGTCGCTGCGCGGAGCGCTCGCCCGATGTAGAGATCGCACACGTCGTCGAACGTGACATACCGATCCTCGTCCTCGGGCGTCCCCCAGTCGATGATGAAGACGTCGTGGCCCTGCTCGACCATGAACTCCGCGAAGCTCTTCCCGGGCAGCAGGTCGAGGACATAGTGTCGGTTGATCAAGCTCGGGACGAGCAGCACGGGGGTCGCGTACTTCGGCGCCGCGCCCGTCGACGAGCGATATCGGAGCAGGCGCCACTTGTTGTCCCGCAGCACGACGTCCGCCGGGGTGGTCCCCACGGGGGGCTTCGGCCGCTTGAGCACGCGGATGAGCGCGCCGAGGCGATCGGGATCGCTCATGGCTCGTACAGCGACTCGAACTCGCCCCTGAACGCCTCGTAGATCTTCTTGCGTCGCATCTTCAGCGTGCTCGTGAGGAGCCCGGACGCGACGGTGAGCGGCGTGTCCATGATCCGGAACCTCTTCACTTGCTCGAAGCTCGCGAGCTCCTCGTTCACCTTCGCGACCGCCTCCGCCACCCACGCCTTGGCGGTCTCTCCGCGCGCGCCGGTGAGCCCGCGCTCGGCGATGCGCGCGTCGAGGGCCTCGTGGTTCAGCCACACCCCGAGCACGAGGAACTTCTTTCCGTCTCCATAGACGAGCGCGTGATCGATGAACGGCACGTCCCGGAACCGGATCTCGATGTTCTGGGGGGGTACGTTCTTACCCCCCGCCGTCACGAGGATCTCCTTCTTCCTATCGATGATCTGGAGGAACCCGTCCTCCGTGAAGCGGCCGACGTCCCCGGTCTTGAACCACCCGTCGTCGGTGAACACGTCCCGCGTGGCGTCGGGCTCCTTGTGGTAGCCCTTGAAGACGCCCGGGCCCTTCGCGAGGATCTCGCCGTCCTCCGCGAGCTTCAGCTCGACCGAGGGGAAGGGCTTGCCCACGCTGTCGAACCGGAACGCGTTCGGCCGGTTCATCGTGAGGGTGGGGGAGCACTCCGTGAGGCCGTAGCCCTCGATGATGAGGAGCCCACAGTCGTAGAACAGCTCCTTCACCTCGCGCTTCAGCCCCGCTCCGCCGGACAGACAGAAGCGGAGCTTGCCGCCCGTCACCTCCGCGAGCTTCGCGCGCCGCGCGTCGCGATCGGGCGCCTCCATCGCCTTCTGCGCGAGCTTCTCCCAATAGGCGGGGACGCTCATGAAGACCCGCGGCCGCACGACGGGCAGCAGATCCAGCACCTTGTGGGGCTCCGCCAGGTACGTCAGGAACCCGAGCGTGTTGCCGAGGCACGCCTGCCCGAGCCCGAAGATGTGGCTCATCGGGAGCCACAGAAGGTCGACCGCGTCCTCGTCGAGGAGCGAGGCGTTCACCTCCAGCCAGTCGGAGCCATTGGCGGCCACGTTCTGGTGGGTGAGGGGCACGCCCTTCGGGTTCCCGGTCGTGCCGCTCGTGTAGAGCATGATCGCGTTGTCCTCGAGCGACACGGACTTCATCCGCTCGTCCACCTCACCGGGCTTCTCCGCCGCGCGCGCGGCGCCGATCTGCACGGCGCGCGACCACGTCACCACCCTCGCCTCGACGTCCGCGAGCGAGGGCGCCTCCTTGCCCTGGGATCGGAGCTCGGCGAGCACCGCGGCCGCGTCGAGCGCGTCATCCAAGAGGACGATTCGCTCGACGAGCCCGTAGCTGCTCCACCCCTCGAAGATGCGGCGGAGCAGCATCGCCGTGTCCACGAACACGAACCGCGCGTCGCTGTGCGACGCGACGTAGGCGGCCTGCGCCGCGGTGCTGGCCGGGTAGATCGGGACCATCACCCCGCCCGCGGCCTGGATCCCGAGCGCCGCGCTCATCCACTCGACGCGGTTCGGCGCGAACACGGCCGCGCGGTCGCCCCGCTTCATCCCGCACGCGAGGAGGAAGCTCGCGACGTTCGAGATCTCGGCCGCGTGCGCGCCCCACGTGATCGCGTGCCAGTCGGTCGATCCCGGCTTCTGGATCATGAAGCGGGGGCGCGTGCTGCGCTCCGCGAGCTGTTCGAACACCGCGCGCGGCGCGATCATCTGCTCCTTGAACTTCGACAGATCGATCATGACGACTTCCCTTGCTCCCTGGCCTCGGCGGCGGCCGAGATCTCCGACAGTCGATCCTCCAGATCCAGCAGCCGGCCCTGGATCTGGTTCAGCGCGTGGAGCGTCCGCTCCTGGTCCCGCTTGGTCGGCAGCCCGAGCGCTCCGACGACGCTCGCGGTCCGCTCGTCCACCGCGGATTTGACCTTCATCAAGAGGGACAATCCGGCCGCCGCGGGCTCGAGGAAGAGCGGGCTACGCAGGCGCCCTTCGAGCCACGTGGCCGTGGGGCCCTCCCACGCGTTGAAATACTTCTTGTACGTCTCCCAGTTCATTTCTGCTTCTCCTCCCGTCCCCGACCCGTCCCCGATGCGCGGGGCAGAGGGGGGGATGGCGGGGTCGCTCAGAAGCCCAATCGCCTGAGCTCCGCGGCCTGCGTGAACCCCGCGTTCATCTCGCCCTTCTCGCTGGTCGCGCGCACCACCTCGCCGAAGCACTCGGCGAAGAAGGACACTTGGATCTGCGTCGCGGGCGTCCCCACGGCGGGCTCCACGGTCACCTTCGTGCGGACGCGGTGGACCTCCTCGAAGGAGAACGACGTGAGATCGATGGACCCGATGCCGTCGACCGTCACCTCGTAGGTGTCCTTCCCCGCGTATTGCAGGCCCCGCGCTTTGCCGTTCGTGATCGTCCCCGTCGAGACGAACTGGACGCCCGGCTGGATGGGGAATTTCAGGATTTGGATGGGGGAGCCGTAGATGAGGAGTGTCTGTCCCTCGCTGGGGTTCTCCTCGTGCGAGGCGAGCCCGATCACCTCGAGCCCCTGGTCGGTGAGCCGGCCGATCGAGTCGATCCGCCCGCCCGCGTCGAACGGGGTGACGAACGCGTCCGGCGGGAACGACGCGGCGTACCACTGGTCCTTCGCGAGCGCGGGCGTGATGACGAGCGATTGGTCGTCCGCGAAGTCCGCGGAGAAGCTCCACGACAGGCGCCCCCCGTCGACCGCCTTCCCCTCGAGATCCACGTCGCGAAGCGCGGCGGGCGGGGACACCACGTAGTTCACGTCCACGCCGATCGCGGCCGCGAGCTCGTTCGAGTCGATCTTCCCGTCGAGGTTCGGGACGCACGCGAGGGGCTCGACCGCGGGGCCGGTGGCCTTCGCGCGATCGGGGACGATCGTGAGGTTCTCGTCGCACGCGACGAGGAGCAGCGCCGCCGCCGAGAGCGCGCCGAACCAGCGGAGCTCAGAAGCCATAACCCAACCTCACCTTCCAGACCTGCGCGGGCTTCGCGACGAGCCCATTCTTCGGATTGTCCAATCCCGAGAGCGGGATGAGCGTTCCCTGCTCGATCGCCGCGTCGAAGCCGATGTCGCTGTGGTAGGCGATGGACGGATCGATCTCGACGCCGAGCCCTCGATCTCCGCTCGGCGTGCTCGTCGGCTCGACGGCCAACGAGAGCACGCTGAAGAGCTCGAGCCGCAGCGCGCCCCGCCCGAAGCGCACCGGATCGAGCGACGCGTGGGGGCGGAGGTACACCGCGTCCGTCACGGTCCCCAGGATCTCGCGGAAGAGGATCCTGTCCACGTGGTAGTTCGGGCTGAATCGGAAGTTGTTCGCCGCGTTGTCGAGCGGCGGATTGGCCTGCGCCCCCTCGAGGTCCCCGGGCTTCGGGGCTGCTTGGCCCACCTTCGGGAACGCGCCGAACCCGGGCGCCGCGTCCCCGCTCGCGAACCCGAGGTCGAGGCCGAGGGAGTACACGCCCGCGCGGTCTCCGAAGGCGCTCTCGATCGCGAAGCCGAACTGTCTGCTCGTGACGGGCTCCTTGTACGTGAACCCCGGGATGAGGCTCGGCTGGTCCACGTTCCCGAGGATGAGCGCGGCCTCGCCCTCGATGCGGTAGCCCGGCCCCGAGACGCGGAGCCAAGCGTCGAAACTCGACGCCGTGAACCCGCGCGCCATACTCTGCTTCGCGTCGATGGTGACGGGCTGCGCCGTCGGGAGGTACGTCGCCGGCACGTCGTCCTCTTGCCAGCGATGGGCGAACGAGAGCCCATAGTCCACGGTCGCCTTGCCCGCCGCGGAGCGCCGCTTGATGGCCCACGGCGAGTGGTACTTCATCCCGGCGAGGGTGATCGTGTTCACGAACGCGGTGGGATCCACGTCCACCGGGTGATTCCCTCCCGCGCCCTCGACGAAGGGCCCGCTCGACGTGAGATCGTAGGCGACCGCCCACAGGTGCCCGATGATCGGCGTCACGAACGCGATGCGGTCCGAGGCGTCGCCGCCGTCGCAGTCCGCGCAGTCGCCCCCGTTCGCGAGCATCCCCAGTCCGAACTCGTTCCCCATCCGGCCCGCGGTCAAGAGCCCGAACGGCGTCAGCGCCTCGCCGTACGCGCGCTTCAGCCGCAGCACCGCGGAGTCCGGATCCTGGGACGTCGACGCGCTCGGGATCCCGACGGGCGCGCTCCCGAGCGCCATCCCGTCGAACATGTCGACGCGGACCTTCACAGACAATCCGCCGGACGGTAGGAAGAACCCGAGGTCGGCGCGGAGCCGCATGTCCGCGCGCGACAGGAGCTGCCCGCTCTCGTCCCCGAGCGGCACGGGGAAGAACGGCGCACCCGACGGCGTCACGCCGCGATCGAGGTCCAAGTTGTCGAGGACCTCCCCGCGGAGGCGCAGCGAGCCGCCGAGCTCCACGACGTGATCGTGGGGCGCGCGCAGGCTCTCGTCGTAGTCGGAGAACCCGGACGCGAGGGCCTCCTCGCCCCACGCGAGGATCGAGAGCGCGACGAAGACCGCGCGCCTCATTTCGACGCTCCATCGGGAGGAGGTGCGGCGCCGTCGGTCGCGTTGGGGGCGGGCGCCGGAACAGGCGTGGCGATGGGCTTGGGCGGGTTCGCCGCTGGCGCGGGCACAGCGGCGAGGAACGCGACGACCTCGCGCGTGGAGGGAGCGACCGCCTCGATCATGGGGAAGTGTCCGCACTGCGGATAGACCACGAGGCGCGCGTTCGGGAGCTCCTTCGACAGGCGCTCGCCGAAGTTCAGCGTCGTGACTTTGTCCTCGCGTCCCCAGAGGAGGAGCACGGGTTGCTGGATCGTCGGGTAGCGCTTCTGCACCTCCGCGTAGCGCTGCCCGCGCACCGCCGCGAGCGCTGCCGCGGTGTTTCCGGGCGCCTCGAGCTCCTTCTCGACGCCCTCGACGAGCGCCTCCGTGACGAGGCTCTTGTCGTAGAACCCGAGCGCGATCTTCTCGTCCGGGAGCTCGTCGTAATAGAGCGAAAAGAGCGCCTCCCCGATCCCGTCCGCGCGCGACCAGAGGAAGAACGTCGGGATCTGCTCCTCGTAGACCCACGCGTCGTAGAGCGCGATCTTCCCGATGCGGGCTGGATCGTCGAGCGCGATCTGCAGCGCGATGCTCGACCCCCACGAGTGCGCGACGAGGTCGGCCTTCTCGACGCCGAGCTGATCCATGAGCCCCGTGACGAGCTTCGCCTGCGCGGGCGGCGAATAGTCCCCCTCGGGGCGATCGGTGAGGCCGAACCCCTTCAGATCCATCGCGATCACGCGATGGTTCTTTCGTACCTCCTGGATGACGGGCAGGAAGCTCTCGAGGACCGCCGCGAAGCCGTGAATGAAGACGACGGGGGTGCCGGAGTCGACCTCGGTGGGCGCGAGATCCACGTACCGCACGCGCGCGCCCTCGACGGTCTTCCAGGTCATCGGGCCGAGCGGACCCGCCTTGGGCTCGTCCGGGCTCGGACCGGGGTGGAACCCGAGACAGCCAGAGAGGCCAAGGCCAAGCAGCGCGGCGGCCGCGAGGATGCGGAGGCGCACGCTCACGGAGTCAGCCTGCGGAGCTCGGCGACATCCGAGAACTCGACGTTCGGCTCGTTGTCCTGCGCGAACAGGCTCGCCACCGTCCCGAAGCACTCGGTCGTGAACGAGAAGGATCGGATCTTCGTCGTGAGGAAGCCTTGGGTTCGGTCGAGCGTCGTGCGGACGCGGAGCACGTCGAACGAGCCGAACGGCGTCACGAGCGTCCCCTCCTGATCGACGACGTTCGTGAAGTCCTCGGTGTACGTCACGAGGATGCCCTGCGCATAGCCGGTGACGGTGCTGTCCGTGTTCCACGTCTTGTTCTTGGTCAGCGGGAACGCGAGGACGACGACCGGGGGATCGTACGTGAGCTCGGTCTTCTGGAGCCCGTCGCTCGGAGAGACGACGCCGCGGAGGAGCAGGTTCTCCCCCGCGATCTCGAACACCCCGAGCAGGTCGTTCGTCTCGCTGAGCTTGGCCGCGTAGCTCGCGCCCGCGAATTCCCCTGCATACCACTGTCCCGCGATCGCCTGCGCCTCGACGAGGGACAGGTGGTCTCCCGAGAATGTCTGCGAGAGATCCCACTTCCGCTTCCCGCCGCCCGCGTCCGTCCCCATCGTCGCGAACGTCGCGTCGGTCGCGGCGAGGAACTTCGCGCTGACGCCCGCCACGAGCGGGACCTCGGCCGAGGTGATCGTCCCGTCGTGGTTCGGCGTGCACGTCCCCCCGCCGCTCGAGCTGGAGGACATCGTGCCCGTCGTCGACATCGACGCGCCCGTCGTGGAGGACGCTGAGCCCGCGCCGCCGCCACCCTCTCCGCCGCCCGTGCTGCTCGTCTTCGTCGAGCTGGTCGCCGGGACGCACGCGCCGTCGTCGCAGATCCCGCTCTCACACTCCGAGCCGAGGTGGCACGGTTCGACGGGCGGCGACGCGACACACCCGGCGGCGAGCGCGAGCCCGGTCGCGGCGGTCAAGGAGACGAAGAGGACGACCTTCGACAAGAGGGGACGCGGCATTCGAACTCTCTCCCTCCGTCTCCTGTTGCAATGCAACATTGAGCGGACGGCGGTTCATAGGCTCTGCGGGAAAGCATGTCAACTGCGATTGTGCGCTGCCGCATCCGGTGGTACGCACCGGATGGTCATGCCGCTCATCGTGAAGAAGTACCCGAACCGCCGCCTCTACGACACGGACGAGAGCCGGTACATCACGCTCGACGAGCTGACCGACAAGATCAAGCGCGGAGCGGACGTGCAGATCCTCGACGCGAAGTCGAACGAGGACCTCACGCGCGTGACGCTCCTGCAGGTCATCGTCGAGACGAAGGGCGCAGCCCTCCTCCCCACGCCCGTCCTCGCGAAGCTGATCCGCCTCGACGACGACGCCCTCGGCGAGTTCTTCGGGAAGTACCTCTCCGGCGCGCTCGAGCTCTACCTCACGGCAAAACAAGGCGCCCAGGCGGTCTCCCCGTATTTCCCGTTCGCGACCACGCCGTTCACCGCGGCGAACGCGATGGCTCGCATGATGAACGGGATGATGGGCCAGGTCGGGGGCTGGCCGGACGCTGGCTTCACGCTGCCCGGGCCGCCCGTCGCGGCGGCCGCGCCCGCCCCCACGCCCGCGCCCGGGGCCACGGCCCAGCCGAGTGACATCGACGCGCTGCGCGGTGAGCTCGAGGCGCTTCGCCGCGAGGTGCACTCGAAGGCGAAGGCCAGGCCGGCGGCGCGCGGTCGATCCAAGCGCTAGCTCCCTCAACGATGTTGCGGTGCAACAATTTTTGGGTTGACATGCTGGGCGTCGACGCTTAGTTTGCGGCGCGTCGACGGCGCGAACGGTCGTGCTGCGATGCAATATTAGTCCTGCCGCGGGCGGTGCGCCCGAGAGGAGACGTCCATGTTCTTCACGCCCTTCACCACGCCCTCGAACCCCGTCGCCGACTTCTGGACCAAGGCCTGGAAGGATCACCTCGGCCGCGTGGACGCGATGCAGAAGGAGATGGAGCGGCTCGAGGCGCAGACCTACGAGCGCACGCTCGAGGCGCTCGAGGAGTCCGCGAAGATGACGCGCGAGTCCGTGTCCTACCTCCAGAAGCTCAACGCGGAGTGGCGCAAGGTCACGCTCGAGGGCGTGAAGAAGGCGGGCGAGACGTTCGCGGTGAGCGCCTGATCATGGAGGCGGTGGCGAGCGCGCGGGCCCCGCGCGAGGAGGACGAGGGCCCTGTGAGCGGGCGAGTGGCGAAGGAGAGCGCGCCTCCGCTCAAGTACGCGGATCCCACGGCGCTCGGGCTCTTCGGGCTCGCGATCGCGTGCGCGGCGCTCTTGCCGGTGAGCTTCGGCGTGAAGAGCGCGATGACGCCGGACGCGCTCGAGACCACCGCGGTTCTTTGTCTGTTGTTCGGTGGGGGGTGCCAGATGATCGCTGGGCTCCTGAGCTTCGCGAACAAGAACCTGCTCGGGGGGACGCTGATGACCGCGTTCTCGTTCAACTGGGTGGTGAACGCGTGGTCGCTCGACGGCCTCGCGCACGGTCACGTGCCGGGCGCGTCCGTCATGCTCTCCGTGGACGTGTGCTTCCTCGCGATCTTCCTCGGGATGACCTACGCGTTCGGGTTCCACTCGAAGCTCCTCGTCGCGTTCCTCGGCGTGATCGACGCGATCTATGTGATGCGGATCGTGCGCGAGATCGCCTCTACCCAGGCGCTCGCGCTGCCGATGGCCGGCGCGACCGTCGCCCTCATGGGGATCGCACTCTACGTCGCGATCGCGTTGGTCCTCGCGGGCGCGTCCGGCAAGGTCGTGCTCCCGATCGGTGGTCCGGCGTGGGGGGCGGCGCGCCCCGCGCACGGATGAGGTATGGTCCCGCCGTTTGAGGCGGACAGCGATCATCGGCGGTGGCATCTCGGGGCTCACGGCGGCGTACCTGCTGCGGGACGCGCGCGACGTGGTGCTCTTCGAGGCTTCGGAGCGGGTCGGGGGCCACGCGAACACCGTCGAGGTGGAGCGCAACGGCAAGAGGCGGGGCCTCGATACCGGGTTCATCGTCTACAACGAGCGCACCTATCCCCTCTTCACGAAGCTGCTCGCGAAGCTCGGGGTCTCGAGCGTGGTGACGACGGTCAGCTTCGCGATGCGGGACGACGTGGAGGGCGTCGAGTACGGGTCGCACAACTGGCGGACCGCGCTGTCCCAGCCGCGGAACCTGCTGCGACCCGAGATGCACCGACTGTTCTACGACGTCGCGCGGTTCAAGCGCGCCGTGCGGCGCTGGGAGGGGCGGAGCCGGGCGACCCTCGGAGACTTCCTGGACGAGGAGGGGTTCGGGCGCGCGTTCACCGAGTTCGTCGCCCTCCCGTTGACGGCGACGGTGTGGTCGATCGACTTCGCGCGCGCGCGCCACTTCCCGTTCGCGACGTGGTGGAACTTCCTCTCCAATCACGGGCTCGGGGACGCGTTCAATCCGCCGCCCTGGCGGAGCTTCCCGGACGGATCGCGCGCGTACGTGCGCGTCCTCGCGGGCGCGCTCGAGGGGAAGATTCGGCTGTCGGCGCCCGTCTCGCGCGTCGAGCGACGCGATGGGGCCGTCGTGGTGCGGCGAGACGGTGCCGATCCCGACCCGTTCGATGAGGTGATCCTCGCGGTGCACGCGGATCAAGCGAAGCGCATGCTCGTCGCGACGGCGGAGGAGGCGGACGCGCTCGGCGCGATCACCTACAACGCGAACGAGGTCGTCTTGCACACGGACACCTCCGTGCTGCCGAAGGATCGGCGCGCGTGGAGCGCGTGGAACTACCTCCGCGGCCCCAAGGCGAACGGGCCGACGGTGACGTACGACCTCAACGTCCTGCAGCGGTTCGTCGACGCGGAGACCTATGGCGTGAGCCTGAACGAGACCCGCGTGGTCGCGCCGGACCGGGTGCTCGCTCGGATGACGTACGAGCACCCGTACTTCACGCATGGCGCGTTCGAGGCGCAGGCGAAGCTCAAGCAGATGAACGGCTTCGGGAACGTTTGGTTCGCCGGCGGGTACATGGGGATGAGCTTCCACGAGGACGGCGTCCGATCGGCGAACGACATCGTGAAGAGGCTCGCGCCCGGCGCAGCCCTCTGAGATAGTCCGCGCGCGGGGGGAGGAATGCCTCGCGTGGAACACCTCCGGAACAACCACTTCGTCGTGTCGCACCACGCGAGGATCGTCTCGGTCACGCGGACGGCCCTCGCGTTCGACACGCTCGAACAAATGCGCGAGAAGTTCCTCGAGGTGATCGCGCTCCTCGATCGTCTCGGGCGGGAGGGGGCATCGCTCCTCGTCGATACCTCGGAGGCCCCCGCGCGCAACGACCCCGCGTTCGAGGAGGCGTTCGAACCGGTCCGCGTGCGCCTCCTCAAGGGGTTCAAGCGCGTCGCGGTCCTCGTGAAGACGCCCGTCGGCAAGCTGCAGGCGGAGCGTCACGTCCGAAAGGATCGGACGGCCGCGCAGACCTTCAACGATCGCGCGCTCGCCGAGGCGTGGCTCTCGGAGAGGGACTCCGCCCCGCCGCTCAGCAGTCCGCGTCGATAGCCGGTGGGCGGCTCACCACGTGAGCGTCGCGCTGCCGGGGCCGAGGCGCATGACGACCCCTCCATCCCCTCGGGCGCCCGTGATCCAAACGACGCCTCCCGCCGCGTCGGCGTGCTCGAGCTCCACGCCGCGGGGCGCGGGCAGCGGCGTCCACGTCTTGTCGGCGCGCTTGAACATCGCCGTCTTCGTCACGAGGTAGAGCTCGCCTTGATCGGTGACGGCGATGTCGAGGAGCGGGCCCTCGAGCTTCGGGAGCTCGATCGCGGTCGGATCGCCGCTGTCGGTGATGGAGAAGAGGCGAGACTCTCCGCTCTCGGTCGCGGAGGCGATGAACGCCTCACCCGCGTGCACGGCGAGCGCCCGGTGCTGGCTGCGATCGCTCGTGATGAGCGTCACCGTCATCGGGACACCGACCTCTTCGGCTTGGGGCGGCTCGGGCGGGTCGTCGGGGATCGGTCCGGAGGGCAGGACGATGGGAGGGGGGGCGCGCGGCTTCTCGGGCGCCTTCTCGGAGGCTTTGTCGCTCAGCCAGCGGAGCGCAACGTAGGCGGGCTGCTTCGCGTCGCCGAGCTTGCAGCGTCCCACACCGAGCACGAACTTCGGGGTCACCATGACGGCGTCCGCGAGCTTCAAGGACTTCGCGCACGCCGGATCGGGGACGTTCACCGAAGGCTGATCGGGTAGAGGCGTCTTCGAATAGGGCGCGAGCGTCTTGATCTTGAGGCTCCCGCTGGAGGTGCTCATCGAGAGCACGCGGTGGTCGGACCACGCGACGACGAGCGGCTGCCAATCCTCGGTGATGGGCTTCCAGGCGTTCGCCTTGCTCTCCAGCATGTAGAAAGGGTTGACGTCCCCCTTCTTCGTCGCGTCCGCACCGGATCGAGGCGTCGCGACGGAGAGCCAGATCGCGTTCGGCAAGCGCCCGCCCGCGTACTGTACCCGCTTGATGTCCTCGGGGAGACCCGTGGGCGCGGGGCGCTCCTCGAGGTCCTTCCCATCGCGCGCGACGGCCAGGTGCTTACCGATCTGGTCGTGGACGAAGACGCCCCCTTCGAGCTTCGAGATGCCGACGGGGATCGGGCTCGTCACGACGATCGCGAGCGGGCTCGGATCGGGCTCGTCCGCACTGGTAGCCCCATTCGCTTGGGCGGACCCGTTCGCCGACGCGCTCGGCGCCGCCGATCCCGCGGCGCCGGACTCCTTGTTTCCGCTGCACGCGAGGAGGCCCGCAGCGATCGCGACGAGAGAGAGGACGCGCAACTCCATGGTGCCCGCGTCTACCACGATCGCGGCGACTCTTACACGCGCGCGATCTCCGTCGAGCCCCGGCGCGCGTCCCCGATGTTGCCGTCGATGGCGCCGCGGACGGTGGGGTGCTCCCAAGCGTCGACGCGGGCGATCGCCTCGCTCTCCGGCGCGTGCTCCTGGAGCAGGAGGATCCCAGCGACGTCGCACGCGATCGGATCGGTCGACGCGATGACCGTCTTCGCGTCGACGATGGTGGGACCGTCGCCGCTCATCGGCGTGGGACCGCCCGTCACGAGCGCACGAAAGCCATCGACCACATGGAGACGAGGACGAACGGCGCGGTGAATGTCTGCGATCTGGTGGGGGAGGCGCGCGCGATCATGCGTCTTCAGGTTCCCTTCGCGCATTCGGTCCACCGCGTGGACGAAGCCGATGAGGTTCTTCAGCGCGAGGGTCGCCCCCGCGATGAAGTGCGTCTTTGCGCACGCGAGGTTGACGACGTGCGCGGCCTCGAGGGCGACGCGGGGGACGCGCACCGGCGGCACCCAGTTCGGAGCGGTCGCGGGATCGAGCTCGACCCAGGCGACGTCGTCGTCCAGGACGAGGAGCTCGGCGTTCGAGCTCTCCACGGCGAGGCGGATCCCATTGGTGTCGAAGTTGCGCGACGTGTGCGCGTCCCCCCAGAACGACCGATCGCCGAACACGGCGCGGCCCCCTCGGGACTGGATCTGCCGCGCCAGCCACGCGACCGCGGTCGGGCTCGAGGAGTACGGGAACGTGTGGCCGGAGTTCGTGTTCACCTTCACGAACACCGTCTCACCCTCGCGGATGAAGCCGAGCCCGCCGGCGCCCTCGATCGCCGCGCCGAGGGCGTCCTCGTGGGCGTCGCGCGTTGCACGAAAGGCCCGCATGATCGCTCCACTGACGGGCTCGACGGCGGGCTCGACCGTGGGAGTCGTCGGCGCGCGGACCTCGACGGGCGGAGGTCTGCGCGGAGCACCGACCCCGCAGCCAGGCAGACAAACGGCGGCGGTCCCCAGCAAGAACGGCCGCCGTTTCATGGCGCCCTCCGCCTCGCGAGGGACGAACCGACCGCGGTCGTCTCTGGCGCCGTTCCTCCACTCGACTTCATGAGGGGAGGACGCCGGATTCGCGCGGACCGTTAACGCCTCACAGATGGTGCGGGTTTCGCGGGGCGGCGACCTCGCCGCGGACCTGTGGCGCGTTGGGCTTCGGGAGGATCGGGGTCCCCGTGGGAGGTGGCGGCGTCGTGACGATCGGGGCGCCGGTGCTCGGCGCGGACACCTTCCCCGCGAGCTGCTGAGGCTCGGGATCGGGGGAGATGAAGCTCGGCGCGGTCACGGGCGTCGGGGAATCCACGTGCGGCCCGGCTTGCAGGACGACGTGCGGCTCCGGGCTCACGAAGTCACGCACGGAGTTCAGCAAGTCGCCGATCAGGTCCCCGCCGTTCGAGCCGCGCGCCGGGCGATTCGGCGAGCGGTCGTCGCGCGGGTCCGTGTCGCGAGAATCGCTCGAAGTCTTGGTGGACGAGCCGGCGAGCGCGTACGCGAGCGTCCCACCGCCCGCCAACGCGAGCGCCGCGGCGACCCCGAGGGGCAGCGCGATCTTCCGGATCGGAGAGAGCGGGCGGGCCACTAGGCCCTGATCCACGGCGCGTGCGAGGGGCGAGGGGGAGCTCTTCTTCGTCGGCGGGGCGGGCTCGGTCATCGGCCTCTCCTCTACGGACGTGGATCCGATTCGATCTCAGAAGACGCGGGGAGGGGACGCGGGCGCGGGCGGTCGCAGACCGCCGGGCATCGCCGGAGGATTCGACGGCGGGACGATGGGCGCCTTGACGGTCGCCGGGGGCGGAGGCGTAACGGGCGTCGCCGTGTTGGGGATCGCGACCGCGCCGCCGAGCGGGACGGGGTCAGAGGTCGGGGGGATGTAGGTCGTCGGCGGCACGGTCGGGGTGGGCTTCGGCTGCGCAGGCTCGACCTTGGTGTCCGGGTTCAAGAAGTCGCCGACCTTCTGGAACACGTCCTCCACGAGGGTGGTGTTCCCGGTCGCCGGGCTGCTCGGCTTTCGATCCGAGTCGTCGTCGCGGTGGCGGCGCTCCCCGTCGCCGTCTCGGGTCGCGTGCTTCCCCTCGGACGATCCCGCGACCGCATACGTGATCCCGGCGCCGCCCGCGAGCGCGAGGGCCGCGGCGACGCCGAGCGGGATCGCCAGGCGCTTGATCGGCGAGACCGGCCTCGGCTCGACCCCCGCCTCGAGCGAACGGGCGATGGGGGAGGGGGAGGACTTCTTGACGGCAGGTCGATCACTCATGGGGCCCTCTTCTACGGCTGCGGCCTGGCTTCGATCTCCAGCGTGACGGAAAAAAGGCTCCGAGACACGCCGGAAATCGCCAGCGCGCCGAAGGCGCTCGATTCCGCCGCGGCTCCGCCCGCGGATGTCGTGAGCGCGCCGAAGGCGCTCGATTCCGCCGCGGCTCCGCCAGCGGAAGTCGTGAGCGTGTCGGCGGCGGACGTCGATCCGCCGCTAACGAGGGGACGATGTAGGCGAATAGGCGCGAACTCCTCGTCGCGTGCCAGTGCGAATGGAAAGTGGGGGCCGCGACGCCCCGAAGGCGCGGGCGTGGAATCGAGCGCTCGGAGCCGCTTACGCGCGCCCGGCGCGCGCTCCACGCCGGCGACGGTCGTTCGATCCAACGGAAACGCCCGCCCGCGGCTGAACATGACATTCATGCCTGATCCGGTCGAAAGGGCGCAGCGACGCATCACCTGTCCCCGGATACAGGTCTCGCTCCGGCATGGGACAGGAAGGCGCGCGACAGTCGCCTCCAAAAGAGGCGACGCTGCCAAAGCGCACTCGCTGTCTGGTCGGACAGTTCACCGGTTCGCTTTCGGATGCGAGAGTGAGAACATGGCAAACGCTGACGCCGCAGACAAAGCGCGCTTCGCGGGTCTCCTCTGCCGCTCGGGTTCCAGCCAGTTCGCGATCCCGCGCCCGAGCGTCAGCCTGATCCTGGATATTCCGGTCACGGCGCCCCTGCCGCTCGCGAAGACGCCTCTCACCGGCTTCGCGGTCTGGCGCACAAGCGCTCTCTTGATCTGCAGCTTCTATCCGCTGCCGGCAGGCTGTCGCCAGCGGACCGTCGCGCTGCTCGCGGGCGAGCCGACGGACACGTTCGCGCTGGCGCTCGCGATCGACCACATTGGCGCGTCCGTCACGCTCGAGAGGGTGGCCGGACCGCTCGCGGATTCGGGGCTCGGAGCGCTGTTCGGTCGCGCGCTCGGCCCCGAGGGGCAACTCCACCGAACGTTGGACGTCGCTCGGCTCCGAGGCGCCACGTGCGCGGAAGGAGAGCGGTGCTGACCGTCCTACTGTTCGACGACAACCACCTCGCGCCCGAAGTGCACACCGTCGTCTCGGCGTGCGAGCGCGTCGGAGCGGTCGTCCACCGAGTGTCCGACTTCGGCTTCCGCGCGGTCCTCCCGCGAGTGGACGTCATCGTCGGAGCGCTCCCGCGAGCCGAGCGACGCGTACCCAAAGCCATCGTCGAGCACTTGCGGCGCCTCGACTCCGACGTCGGCGTGATCCTGCTGGCGAAGGAGCCGATGATTCGGGCGGCGACGTGGCTCGACGGAGGCATGCTCGTGCTCCTCGGACATGGAGTCACATTGGAGCACCTCGCGTCGCGGCTCCGTTCGTTCCTTCGAGAGGGGTCCGAGCCGGAGGTCGGCGACGCGACCCTATCGTGGTCGCGCGACGCGCGGTACTGTGCTCTCGAACTGTCTGGCCGCGCGGCGGGAGCGCGCATGATCGCGAAGCCCGGCCGAGTGGACGTGCTCCTCCGCGCGAGCGCCGACTATCCGGCCGCGACGTTCGACGCCACCGCGTCGCGATGGTTGCTCGACATCCCCGATGGATCGACCGTGCGCGCGTCGATGCTCTCCCCGCGGCGCGCGCCTCCGGTGTTCGGCTTCACCACGCCGCGGCCGACACCGCGAGAACTGAGGGCGACGAGCGGAGACATTCTCTTGCTCAGCTCGACTCCGGCGTTCGAGATCGCGGAGACCGAGCTCGGTCGCGCTGCGGCCCACGGAGCGTGGGCGGTGCTCGAGGTCGTCCGCTCGGCGTTCACCAGCCGCCCGACCGCGTCAGCGCACGTGCACGTGTTGGAGGTGCTGTGAGCACGCTTCTGGTCGTCGATGACAGTCCGACGGTGCGCAAGCTCGTCGAGATCTCGTTCACCGGGCGACCGTGGCAGCTCCAATTCGCCTCCTCCGGGGCACGGGGCATCGAGGCGGCCCTCTCTTGGAACCCCGAGGTCGTCCTCCTCGATTACCTCCTGCCAGACATGAACGGCGCCGACGTGTGCAGGGAGATCACCCGCGCTGGATTGGACTGCGGAGTGATCCTGATGACCGCCAAGGAGGGGCTCCGCGCGGAACTCTCTGGCTTTCCGTGCGTCGTGGGGCACCTCGCGAAGCCCTTCACGGTGAACCTCATCGTCGAGGCGACGGCCCGCGCCCTCGCGACACGAAAGCTCGCGGTCGGCGCGGGGGGCGCGGCGCGGCCCCAGGCGACCCGCCCTCACGGCGTCGAGGGTGGACTGTCTGTCGCCCCCGCGTCCGCGACGCTCGCCGTCGGGAGCGCGTCCGGCGCGCGCCGGGTGGACCACCTCTTCGGCCTCCTGGATGCCCTCGACGTCATTGCGCGACGGCACGCCACCGGTGTCCTCACCGTCAGCGGAACCCGCGGCAGATGGCGCTTCATCGCCGCAGACGGCGGCGTGCGCGCGGTCACCAACGAGAACGCGCTCGCGGATCTCGACGCCCTCGGCGCGCGTCACGCCGAGACGCTAGATGCGCGCGCGCACGCCGCGATGAATCCGCCCGCCTTCCTCCAGCTGGGAGCGATGTCCACGTACGCCGTGACCGATCCGTTCAAGCGAATCGCCGCTGCGGCGATCGTCGACGCGCTCCACCACCCCCACCCCGAGCTCGCGTGGATTGCGGAGCTGCCGACGAGCGTGCGGCCCTGGCTCCCGTCGTCGGCTCTCTCGCATCCCTACCTCAAACTGGTGGGTCTGCGCGCGCTGCCGGAGCTCGCGACGAGCGCACCTCCTCCGCTCTTCGTTCGGCAACGAAACGCGAAAGCCGCCGTCCCAGCGGCGGATCTCACCTCCGCGGAGCGCGCGATCCTGACGCTGACGGCCAAGCCTCGGACGGCGTTGGAGGTCGCGGCTCAGCTCGGCCAAGACCCGTCCACCGTGAGCACCGTGCTCCGCCGCCTCGTCGCGCTCGAGCTCCTGGTGCGGGCGGAGTCGCCTTCGACCCGCGCTTCCACCGCCGTCGTGATCGAGCCGAGCGCTGCGACGCGAGAAGCCCTCGTCGGCTTCTTGCACCGGGTCCCCGGAGTGACCACGGTGCTCGGTCTACACGGTGACGAGTCGACGGCCGAACAGGTCGCATCACACTCGCCCCACATCGTCGTGGTGAACACCGACTCGATCCCCGAACTGGCGTCTTGGGTGGAGAGGCTGCGCGCCTCCTGTCCGGACGTGCTCATCGTGGGCATCGCACAATTTGGCGCGTCGGCCGAGCGCGCCGACTGCGACGGCACGTTCGTCAAGCCCGTCGCCGAAGACGAGCTGATCGATTTCATTCGGGAAGCATGACCGTGGTGCTCCCGCTGGTTTGAAGTTCGCGCGGAGGATCCGCGCGAGAAGGAGCGCGCGGCGCGCTCAGTCGACATTTCGAGCACCCCGCCCGTCCCCCCGTGAACCCCGAGGGACGCGCCGCAAACCCCTACAAAGACAACCCCACAAAGGAGACTCATGGGTACGATATTGATAGTCGACGACGTCCAGACCGATCGAGAGCTGCTCGGCAAGGTCGCGCAGTCCGCCGGGCACAACGTGGTCTACGCGACGGACGGTGACGAGGCCATCGAGCGCGCGAAGCAGACAAAGCCGTCTCTCATCTTTCTCGACGTCGTCATGACGCGGATGAACGGCTTCAACGCGTGCCGCAAGCTGAAGCAAGACCCCGACACGTCCTCGATCCCGGTCGTGCTCGTCACCTCGAAGTCGACCGAGAGCGACCGCTTTTGGGGCCAGAAGCAAGGCGCAGACGATCATATCGGCAAGCCGTTTACGCCGGCGACCGTCCTCGACGCGCTCCGCCGACTGGCGCGCTGAACGCGCCGGGCGCGCGACGCCCTCGCCTGGGGCGAGTGAGCCGAGTCCATACAGACACTGAACCCGGGGGCCTTCGACGACCGAGCTCCAGTCGGACGACCGCGATGCCGCCCCAAAGGGGGGGGCTCGCGCCTGGTCCGAGAATCGTATGTCCAATTTCCAACGAATCATCCAGTCCACAAGAACGAACCCACGCTAGAGGTCACGCCATGGTCACCAGTGCAGACAACGGCGACACTCCCGGCGCGAGCGGAACGGCGGGGCAGAGCTCCCGGTCCGGCTTCGAGATCGTGTTCCGGCCCGCGTCGTCCATTCTCAATCGCCTCCGGTACGCGACGAAGTTCATCGTCATCGGCCTCGTCCTCTTGATCCCGTTCGGCGCTCTCCTCCAGCTGCAGTTCGCTGCCGCGTCCGACAGCATGGCGTTCAGCGAGAAGGAGTCGGTCGGCGTCCGCTACATCGAGGTCGCGAGGAAGTTCCTCCTCTCCATCGAGCGCCGTCGGATCCTCGCGCTCGCGATCCTCCGAGGGGAGACGAACTACAGCGGGCAGCTGGCCGCCGCGAGCACCGAGGCCGACTCGAGCGCGACGGCGCTCGAGTCCCTCGAGGCGGAGCTCGGGAGCAAGCTCAAGTCGACCGAGCGGTGGAAGCAAGTCAAGGTGGCGTGGGCGAAGCTCAAGTCCATCTCGTCGAGCGACCCCGAGGACGTCGACGCGGCGCACCGTGAGGTCGCCTCGCTCGTCCTCTCGCTCATCGGCGAGGACGTGGGCAACAGCTCGAACCTCATCCTCGATCCCGATCTGGACAGCTACTGGTTGATGGACGCGTACGTCCTGAAGCTCCCGCTGCTCGCGGACACGATCGCGCGAATCGCGGCGAGGGACATTTCGGCGAAAGGGGCGACGGACGCGCGCGCCCTCTTGGACTTTGGCGGCCCTCTCCAAAGCGCACGCTCGACGGCGTCCGATCTCGTGACGGTGAACCTCGCGACCGCCATTCGCGAGACGCAGAACCCGGCGTTCGGGCAGAGCCCGACGTTGCGCGCGGCCGTCGAGGGACCGGGCGCGAGCTTGCGTGACATGGTCGAGTCGTACGTGACGGCCATCGCCGACGACACGGCCGCGCGGGCCGCGGGCGGATCGGCCGCCAACATCAAGACGACGACCGACCAATCGTTGAATACGCTCTCCGAGATCGAGTCGCTGTACGCGAAGATCGCGCCCGAGCTCGATTGGCTCGCGAAGAAGCGCGTGAGTCGATATGGCGCCAAGCGGATCCAAGGTCTGGTCGTCGGTGGCGCCGCGGTCTTGGTGCTCGCCTACGTCTTCATCGGATTCTACTTCGCGGTACAGCGCTCCGTGGTCGCCCTGGGTGGTGCCGCGAAGCGGATGATCGCGGGTGACGGGAGCGCGGTGAGCACGGACAATCGCGACGAGATCGCGGACATCGTCCGCGCCTTCAACGAGATCAACGTCGCGCTCGTCCAGTCCCGCGAGCTCCAGCGCCGCGTCCAAGCGGACAACGAAGCGCTTCAGGCCAACATCATGGATCTGCTGCGCGTCGTCTCCGACGCGTCCGACGGCGACCTCCGCGTACGCGCGAAGATCACGGAGGGCGCGCTCGGGAACGTCGCCGACGCGTTCAACCAGCTGCTCGAGTCGCTGCAGGTGCTCGTCGGAGACATTCGGAAGCAGGTCGACCGCACGCTCGCGACCGTCGGGGAGATCTCTCAGGTGTCGGAGAACATGTCCCGCGGCGCGTCGCAGCAGGCGGAGGAGGTGCTCGCGGCGACGCGCCTGGTGCAGCGCATGTCGGCGCAAATTCAGCGGATGAACGACAGCGCCCAGGTCGCGGCGGACGCCGCGAAGCGCGCCGAGGTCTCCGCCGCGCTCGGGAGCGAGGGTGTACAAGAGGCCATCCAGGGAATGTCTGCTCTGCGCGGGAACGTGCAGGCGGGCGCGAAGAAGATGAAGGGGCTCGGCGACCGGAGCATGGAGATCACCGGTATCGTAGGGACCATCACCCGAATCTCCGAGCAGACCAATATGCTCGCGCTCAACGCCGCGATCGAGGCCGCGCGCGCTGGCGAGCAAGGGCGGGGCTTCACGGTCGTCGCCGAGGAGGTGCGCAAGCTCGCGGAGCGGACCGCCGCAGCAACGCAGGAGATTGACCGCCTGATCAAGGCGATCCACGGGGAGACCGCGGAGACCGTCGTCGCCATCGAACAGCAGACTCACTTCGTGGAGCGTGAGGCCACCGTCGTCGGACGCGCTGGCGACTCGCTGGCCCAGATCCGGCAAGTGTCCACCGAGTCGGCGCAGCTCGTCGACAGCATCAGCACCGTCGCCAAGGAGCAGCTCGGCGAGAGCGAGCGGATCGTGAGCACGATGAACGAGATCTCGAGCATCGCGGTCGACACGAGGAAGAGCGCGCAGGGGACGATGGATCAAGTCGTCGGCCTGCGGGGGCTCTCCGAGGCGCTCAGCAAGAGCATTCAGCGTTTCCGCCTCTCCGTCTAGGGCCGCCACGATGACGTTCTCCATCGACGACGTTCGGGATTCGTTCGAGCGAGACATTCGCGCGATGCTCGCTACGGGTCGATCGAGCCACGCCCGCGTCGCGGCGGAGCTCACGACCCCTTCGCGCGTCGCCGCCGCCGTCGGCGACGCGGTGGCGGGGCTCGTGCGCGTGTTCCACAGCGTCCACGGCACCACCGCGCTCGTCGGCGCGTCGAGCCTCTCGTCGGCGGCGGAGGCGCTCGAGTCGGCGGCGAGCGAGCTCCGCGAGGACATCGACGCCATCGACAAGCACTCCGTCGCGGTGTTGAGTCGTCTCGACGTCCTTCGGCAGGGGCTCGGGGTCCTCGAGTCTGCGCTCGAGCACGAGCTCGCGGGCGAGCGGGCCGTCGCCAACTCCGAGGCGGCTCGATTCGTTCGGGACATCGGCCGCGCCCCCGCCGCCCCCGCGTCGGAGGCATCGAGCGCGCAACATCTGGACGACGCTGCGGCTGCGGAGCTGAGGGCGGTGTTCGAGGAGGAGGCGACCGCTCTGCTCGAACAACTGGAGTCGCAGCTCGGGGCGTATGTGGCCCAGCCGGGGGAGAACGCGGTACGCGCCCTCGAGCGCACGCTGCACACGATGAAGGGCGCCGCGGCCACCGTTGGCCAGGTGCGGGCGAGCGCGATTGCCGAGGAGGCGCGCGCCGTGATCGCGGCGGGTGCGCTCCCGCACGAGGCCGAGACGGACACGGTGGAGCGCCTCTCGTTGCGGGCGCGGCGGGCGGCGGCGGAGATCATCGAGGCGGTCGTTCCGCATCTCGCGCTCCGCTTCGCCGCGCTCGCCGTCGATGCGCGGACGGACCCGCACACCGCGACCGTGGCGCCGCTCTCGAGCAGCGCGAGCGCGAGCCGGTCGTCCTCCGGCGTCGATCGTTCCACGCCCCACGGCCTGCAGATTCAGGCCGCCCTTCGTGGTGTCTTCTTGGACGAGCTGCGCGGTGCACGGGCCTCCGTCAACGAGACGTTCGCGAGCTGGGCGAGGGCGCCGAGGAGCACCGCAGAGCCGCTCGCGATCTCGCTCACGCTCCACCAGCTGAAGGGCGCCGCGGCGACCATCGGCGACGGCGAGGTCGCTGGCCACCTGTCTGCGGTGCGGGCGCGCATCGACAAGCTCGTCAAAGAATCGAGCGCGCCGACCTCCCACGAAGTGAAGGTGCTTGCCGCCGAGGTCGCCGAGCTCCTCTCCGGCGCGGAGGTGCGGCAGGGGGCGTCCGCCGACGCCGCGCGTCCACCGATCGGCGAGAGCCCCTCTTTTGTCGCGGGATCCGCGATCGCCGAGCGGGTCTTTCGAGACGAGGCCACGGAGGTCCTGGAGCGCGGGCAGAAGCTCGCCGCGCTCCTCCACGGGACGACGGCGGAAGAGAAGCGGAGCGCCCACCGCGAGCTCGCGCGGCTCTTCCACCGGCTCCGAGGCTCGATGACCTTCAATGGTGGCGAGTCGCTCGACCGCGCTGCTCTGGCGCTCCAGCGCGACGCGGAGGCGGGCGTGCTCGACATGGATCGACTCGATCGCGGGATCCGGCAGATCGCGTCGACGCTCGGACTCTCACTCCGCCCCGTGGACGTGTCCAGCGCGGCCCCGGCGTCGAACTCGGGGGGATCCAGCGAGGTCGTTCGCGCTCGCGTGACCGTCGACCCCCAGCTCAAGGAGGTCGTCGAGAGCGAGGTGCGGGAGATTCTCGAGTCGGTGGACGCCGCCGTGCTCGCACTCGAGAAGAGCACCCATCCCCGCGAGACCCTGGCGAGCCTCTACCGGTACATTCATACCCTGAAGGGCGCGCTGAACACGGCGGGGCTCACACCGACCGGCGCGATGCTCCACGCGGTGGAGGAGATGTTCGAGACGCTCTCCGCGCGGCCCACGCTCCCTCCGCTGAAGGCGGTGACGCGCCTCCTCGTCTACATCCAGAACGAGGTCCGGAGACAGCTTCGCCAGGCAGACAAAGGCGAGGTCGTCGCGCCTGTGGCCCACGTCGCCGCGCGCGTCGCGCGCGTCCTCTCCGCGCAGCCCACGGACAGCCCGAGCGACGCCGGAGTGGACCCTCTGAGCTCCGACTTCAGGGACCCGTCGTACGCGTCGCAGGAGCATTCGCATGCATCCCTCGACACGCTCGGGATCCGGGTCTCGGCCAAGCGCCTCGACGCGCTCATGAACCTCGCGGGAGAGCTCGTCGTGTTGCGGTCCCGGCTGCTCGGCCGCAATGACGCGCTCGCGGGGCTGCAGCGCGGACTCACGGAGGGCCGGAGTCGACTCGCGAACGTCGTCGACGAGTTCCGAGGGCGGAACGAGTTCTCGCTCATCGGCCGCGCAAAGCTCCAGCCCGCCGCGCCTTCCGCGGGGTTCAGCGAGCTCGAGCTCGACACGTACGACGACGTGAACATGTTCTCCCGTCGGGTCGCCGAGATCGCGGACGACGCGAACGAGGTCGCGAAGGACCTCCAAGGGGAGCTGGTCCAGCTCGGCGCCGACGCGGAGTCCCTCGGCGGAGTCATCGGGGGCATCCAACGCGAAGTGATGGCCGCTCGCATGGTCTCGGTCGATCACCTGTTCGGCCGGCTGCGGATGCCGGTCCGCGACGCCGCGGATCGGGAGGGCCGCGAGGTTCGCGTCGATGTACGTGGCGGGGACGTCTCCGTCGACAAGACGGTTGCGGAGGCGCTCTTCGCCCCGCTGCTCCACATCGTACGGAATGCTGTCGCGCACGGCATCGAGGCGCCCGCCGCGCGCGAACGGGTGGGCAAGCCGCGCGAAGGTGTGATCACGCTCTCCGCGCAGGAGGACGGCGGGCAAGTCATCCTCGAGATCAGTGACGACGGCCGAGGCTTGGACCTCGACGCGCTCCTCGGGGTGGGGATCGAGCGCGGGCTGCTCCCCGCGGGCACGCGCCCAGACGACCCGTCCGTGGCGGAGATGGTGTTCGCGGCGGGCGTCAGCACCCGCGCAGTCGCGGACTCGGTCAGCGGTCGCGGGATGGGCGGCGACGTCGTTCGGCGCACCATTCAGCGGCTGAACGGGCGCGTGCAGGTCGCGACGTCGCGAGGCGACGCAGCGCGCGCCGCCGGGGCGAGGACGGGCACGAGGTTCACGATCACGCTGCCCGTCTCTCTCGCGATCTCGAAGGTCCTGATCCTCTCCGTCGAGGGCCGACTGTTCGCCGTCCCACTGCACTTCGCCGAGCGCGCGGTCGCCGCGCGCGACGCCGCGCTGATGGAGTCCGCCGGGCAGCGGCGCCTCATCACCCAAGACGGGCTGCTCGCGGTGGTGGACCTTCGCTCCACGCTCGGCCTCTCCGTTCCCACGACCCGTGACGCGTCGGCGCTCGTGGTCCTGCGGTTTGGTTCGTCTCGATTGGCGATCGAAGTCGACCACGTGATCGCCCAGGAGGAGACCGTGATCAAAGAGCTCGGGGAGCTCTTCACGCAGCACCCCGCGTTCTCGGGCATCACGCTCCGCGGCTCCGGGGAGCTCGTCCTCCTTTTGGACGTAGCGAGCATCTTCGAGAAGTACGGAGCAAAGGGGCGCGACGAAGCGGCGCCTCCCGCCGTCGACTCGGAGGAGCGACCCCTGCCCGAAGCCCCGCGACCCGCGCGCGACGCGATCGCGGTGCTCCCCGCGGGCGCGCAGATCGTCGCCCCCGAGCGCGTCGAAGTGCGAGGCCCGACGAGAGTGCTCTTCGTCGACGATTCGCTCTCCGTCCGCAAGGTGGCGGAGCGAATCCTGTCGGAGCTGGACGTCGAGGCGACGCTCGCGACGGACGGTGAGGACGCGCTCGCGAAGCTTCGGGCGCGGCCGTTCGACATCGTCTTCACCGACCTCGAGATGCCGCGGGTGAACGGCCTCGAGCTGCTGCGCGAGCTCCGGTTCATTCCAGCGTACCGCGACCTTCCGGTGGTCGTCGTCTCGAGCCGCTCGGGCGGCAAGCACCAAGCCGAGGCGTTCGAGGCTGGGGCCACCCAGTACCTGACGAAGCCGTTCGCGAAGGACCAGATCCGCGACGCGATCGAAGCACACGCCAAAGTAAAGTTGCTCGTTCGGCCGCGCAGCGGAGGCCCGGCGTGAGCCGCCGAACGTCCATCGCGCCGCCATTCGGCCTCGACGCGCCCGCGGAGCGGAGTAGTGGCGCGAAGGAGCATCGACCTGTGAGTGCGGCTGCCCGCGCGCAGGGGGCGCAATCGCCGGCGGCCGATCTGGAGTTCGTCGTGTTCGAACTCGGGGGCGGGGCTGGGGCGATTCCGATGCGCGTCGTGGAGCGAGTCGTGAAAGCCGACGAGGTGCGGCTCGTGCCCACGTCGACGGCGGCCGATGGCCCCCAGCCGAGCTCCCCAAGCGCCGCGCTGCGCGTCGACGAGCTCTTCGGGATCCAATCGGCGCTCACCGCTTGGCTCGTGCTCACGTCGCCCGATCCCGAGCGCTGGCCCAACGTGCTCCTGGGCGTCGGTACCTGCATCGGAGCGCGCGTCATTCGCGAGCCTCTGCCCCTCCCGCCGGCGTTCCAGGCCAGGCTGCCCGGCCTCTTCACGGCGTGCTTCGCGCTGGAAACCCGCGACCGGGGGGGCGACGGGCGAGCCGTCGACCAGAGGCGATTGCACGGGCTCGTGATGGACCCAGCCG
>JAXLYP010000003.1:0-556349 GCA_046351395.1 Polyangiaceae bacterium | reverse complement strand
GGTGGACGAGACGGGGCTCGCCATCTCGCGCGCGGGGCACACCACGAGCGACGGCTCGTTCCATTTGCAGGTTCCCGTGAAGCGAGACGCGACGGGCGCGCCGCTCACGCGCGTCTTCAAGCTCCGGATCGAGGCCGAGGACTACTTGCCGTTCCCACGCGCGCCGCTCGAGACGCCCTCGTTCGACGCGAAGGCGGCGCTCGGTCCGCCCTACGAGCTCGTCGATCCGAAGGCGAGCATCGCCCTCATCCACCTGACCAACACGTCCGGCAACGGCACGGTGAAGGGCACGGTCGTCTCCGACGATCCCCGCGGGACGCTCGTGGTCATCGGGGGCGCGACCGGCATGGCCGATCTCGACGGCGCGTTCGTCGTGTCGAACGTGAAGCCCGGGAACTTGAAGGTCCTCGCCTTCAAGCAGGGAGCGAACTTCGACGTCGGGACCACGATCCTCAACGCGAGCGCCACGGTCGCGGTCGACGTGACCGCGAACGAAGAGCCCACGAGCGTCGTCACCGGGAAGATCACCGGCACGTCGACGCCGACGAGCGTGATCCTCGTGCAGGAGGACACGTTCGATCCCGTCACCGTGCGCGGCGAGTACCCGCCCGGACTGCGCGTCGACGGAGTGTCGACGGAGTTCTCGGTGAGCGGGGTCCCCAACGGGAAGTACGTCGTCCTGCCCGGGTTCTTCGACGACGGCCTCGTGCGCAACCCGTTCGACACGGCGGAGGGCGTGCCGCTCGCGAAGATCACGGTGAGCGGCAAACCCGTCGCGCTCGACACACCTCTCTCCGTCGTCGACGCGCTCGGCGTCGTCTCGCCCGGAGCGAACGCGATCGACACCGTCGCGGGTACGCCGAAGCTCATCTGGGAGGGTGACCCCTCCGCGGACGCCTACCACGTGCAAGTCTTCACGATGCTCGGCGCGCTCGTGTGGGAGCAAACGGGTCAGTTCACGCAAGCCGGCCCGAACGGAACGGTCGACTACGCGGGGGATCCCCTCGACCACGGCGGGCTCTATCAGTTCCGCGTCACCTCCCTCGTCGCGGGGCAACCGCGGCGCGCGACCGAAGACTTGAAGGGGCTCTTCACGTACCAATAGGGGTAGTGTCCAGCCCTGGGATCACACCCCCGAGCGTCGAGGATCGTGGCGGATCGAGCCGCGCGGTCGAGGACGAGGCCACCGATCCCGCGGTCATCCGCTTCGCGATCGAGTGCGAGGCGGGGCGCACGTACGCCTCGCGCTTTCGAATCGTGGACGAGCTCGCGCACGGAGGGATGGGGATCGTCTACGAGGCGGACGACCTCGAGCGCGGGGAGCGCGTCGCGTTCAAGGTGCTCCGAAAGAGCTTCCAACTGCATCCGCGCGCGGTCGATCAGTTCCTCGTCGAGGGGAAGTTCTTGTGCCGATCGAAGAGCGACGCGATCCCGAAGGGCCACGCGTACGGCGTCGACGACGCGTGCGGGCCGTACCTCGCGATGGAGATCCTCCGGGGCCACACGCTCGCGGAGCTCGGCCGCGAGCCCTGGACCGAGCAGCAGGTCGCGTGCGTCGGCGTCGCGATCGCGCGCGCGCTCGCGCCGCTCCACGCGGAGGGCATGGTCCACCGCGACATCAAGCCGCAGAACCTCTTCGTGCTGACGCGCGCGGACGACGCGTCCTCGATCCGGCTGCTCGACTGGGGCATCGCGAAGAGCGCCGCGGGCGACACCACGACGAGCGACGTCCGCCTCACGGGGACGCTTCGGTACATGTCCCCCGAGCAGATCCGCGGCAAGCGCGCGACGCCCGCGAGCGACGTCTACTCGCTCGCGATCGTCCTCTACGAGCTCTTGGCGAAGCGGTTCTGCTACGGGGAGGACGCGGACGCGTACGTCTCCGATCACGTCTACGCGATGTGGCACCAGCACGCCGAGCTCGTGCCGCTCCCCGACGTCTGCCCCGTGAAGCCCGCGGGCTGGGAGATCCTCGGCGCGGCGCTCGCGCGCGACCCGTCCGAGCGTGTGAGCGACGCGGGGAGGTTCGCGGAGGGCCTCGCGCGATGGCTGGACGCGGCCTCGATCCCGGGCGCGCGCGCGACGCGACCGGCCACGATTCAGCCCTCCACGATCGATCTCCCGGGCGTCTACGGCGTGCGCGACGGCGGACCGCCCGATCGGCAGCCACCGCCGATCGCGCCGCTCCCCGAGGGTGTGCACGGCCGCCTCGAGGTGCTCGACGGGCCGACCCGGGAGCGGTTCTTCGACCTCCCTTCGAGGACGATTTCCATCGGTCGCGGAGCGGACGCGGACATCGCGATCGAGGAGGCGAGCATCAGCCAGCGGCACGCGTCGATCGCGATTTCGGCGCAGCTGAAGCGCTTCCTCATCCGGGACGAAGGGAGCCGAAACGGCACGAGGATCAACGGGGAGGCGCTCGCTCCATCCGTTTGGCGCGCGCTCCAACACGCTGACCGCGTCCTGCTCGGCCGCGTCGAGCTCATGTTCCACTCCGTCGCGCGCATCGAGGCCGAGGCGGCGCTGACGCCCGTGAAGCGCGGCGGCACCGTCGCGATGGCGCGCACCCCCGCGGCACCCGCAGCGCGCGTCACGCTGGATCTCACGCCGGCGCGCGCGGAGGCGCGCAGAGAGCCCGCGCACCCGCGCAAGGAGGACGCCGTGACGGCGGACGCGCTGCCCTTGATCCGCGTCGTCCGGCGCGAGCCGTCGCCCGCCGGGCCTCCGCCGTCGAAGCGCTCGGTGGTGTACGACGGGCGCCCGCGGGACACGGTCCCCGCGTGGCTCATCGTCATCGGCGTCATCGCGGTCGGGTTCGGCGCGTTCCTCCTGTTCCGCGCGCTCGGCCTCGGCTGAGTCAGAGAGAGGAGGAGGAGGCGCGCGAGGAGGAGCGGCCGGCGGACGCGGAGCGCGGTTCTCGAGTTGCACGCGGGCCATCGGGCAAGCGCCGCTCCGTCCGCGCCTCCCGACGTGATATGCGCTCGTCGATGAAGCGAGCGCTTCCCCTCGTCCTCCTCGTCTCGTCGATCGTCGCCGCGTGCGGGAGCTCCGAGGCGTCGAAGAGCTCGGCCTCTCCGAGCGGCTCGTCGGCGAGCGCCCCGCCCGTGAAGAGCGCCGCGAGCTCGGCTGCCGTCGCGTCGTCCGCGCCTCCGCCTCCGCCTCCCCCTCCCCCGTCGCCCGCCGACATGGAGAAGAAGACGTGGACGTACGAGGGCAAGACGACGCCGCTCGTGATGACGGATCTGACGAAATGCTTCGTCAAGGACGTCCAGCTCATGCTCCCCGAGGGGACCAAGCTCACCACGCTGATGGACTCGCGCGGCTGCGTCGCGCGACCTCACGGGGACGAGGGCCCCTACATCATGGTCGTGTCCGACGAGATCCCGATCGACATGCCCACGAAGGAGAAGCTCGCCGAGAAGATGAAGCGCCTCTTCGAGGAGACCGCCGACGGGTTCATGGCCGAGCCGAAGGAGGAGAAAGGCGAGCCCGGCGTGGTCTTCAGCCGCGTCCAGCGCAAGATCGGCAAGCATCAGCTCTGGTGCGTCGGGCAGCCGAACAAGGCGAAGCCCGCGGAGGAGATCGCCCGCGGGTTCTATCGACTGTGCCAGACGATCGGCGAGGTCCCGCCGAAGAAGTAGCGAGTGCCTTACGCTGAGCCGTGGCGTCGCTCCTCGATCACCCGCTCGTCTCGTCACGATATTTCTATCCGCGCCCGGGCGCGCCGCCCGTCGTCACGGAGGTGCCCGTGGACGGCGCCGTCCTCGCGTGCGCGTCGCATCGACCTCTCCCTTACGCGCCGCTGCTCGTGCACTTCCACGGCAACGGCGAGATCGTCGCCGACTACGTGCCCGACCTCGCGCGGGCGTTCGAGTCCATCGGCCTCAACACGTTCTTCGTGGAGTACCGGGGGTACGGCGGGTCGACGGGCGCGCCCGCGCTCCAGACGATGCTCGTCGACGTGGGGCGCGTCCTCGAGTCGCTCCACGGCGTCGAGCTCGGTCGCACGTTCGTGTACGGGCGCTCGGTCGGCTCGATCTTCGCGATCGAGGCCGCACACCGCTTCCCCGGGCTCGGGGGGTTGATCGTCGAGAGCGGCATCGCTGATCCGCTCGAGCGCTTGCTCCTGCGGGTGCGCCCCGAGGAGCTCGGCGCGACGCTCGAGGATCTCCGCGCCGAGGCTGCTCTCCACCTCGATCATCGCGCGAAGCTCGGCGCGTTCCCCGGTCGCGTGCTCGTGCTCCACGCGGAGCACGACGGGCTCGTCGATCGTTCGCACGCGGAGCGCAACGCGGCCTGGTCTCCGCGGTCCGAGCTCGTCCTCTTCCCGCGGGGCGATCACAACTCGATCCTGCACGCGAACCTCGACGCGATCCTCGACGCGGTGAGACGCTTCGTCGGCGAATCGTAGCGTCAGCGCGCGATCGAGGGCTCGATCGCCGAGCGGCGCGCCGGGTCATCGGGCCTCGAGGAGGCGGACGAGATCGTCGATCGACAGCTCGGCCGCGGCGCTCGCGCCTTCGAGCACCGCGTCGGCGAGCCGCTGCTTCTTTTGATGGAGCGCGACGATCTGCTCCTCGATCGTGTGCTTCGTGATCAGCGAGTAGACCGTCACCGGCCTCGATTGTCCGATGCGGTGCGCGCGATCCGTCGCCTGCGCGAGCACCGCGGGGTTCCACCACGGGTCGAGGTGGATCACGTAGTCCGCGGCCGTGAGGTTCACGCCGAACCCGCCCGCCTTCAGCGTCGCGAGGAAGAGCGTCGCGGTCCCGTCTTGGAACGCGTCCACCCTCGCCTGCCGCGACGCCTCGGGCGTGCTCCCGTCGAGGTATTCGTACGCGATGCCCCGCTCGTCGAGCGCCTCGCGGACGATCGTGAGGAAGTCGACGTACTGGCTGAACACGAGGGCGCGGTGTCCGTTCTCGCGGAGCTCCGTCGCGAGGTCGAGCAGCGCGGTGACCTTCGTGCCTTCGACGTCCGCGTCCGGGAAGACGAGGCGCGGGTGACAACAGAAGCGTCGGAGCCGCGTGATCTCCGCGAGCACCTCGAGCTTGCTCCCGCGCTTGCCGTGGGGCGTGAAGAGCTTCCCGTGGATCTGCTTCCGGAGGAGCGCGTACCGCACCGCCTCGTCCTTCGAAAGCGCGACGTCGTGCTGCACCTCGGTGATGGGCGGCAGGTCGTCGAGCACGTCCGACTTGAGGCGCCGGAGCACATACGGGCCGATCCACTCGCGCAGCACCGCCTCGGGGGCGCGTTCTCCGGCGCGCTCCACGGGCTTGACGAACCGGCGCTGGAAGTCCTTCCACGTGCCGAGGAGGCCGGGGTTCAAGAAGTGGAAGATGCTCCAGAGGTCGCCGAAGTGGTTCTCGACCGGCGTCCCCGTGAGCGCGACGCGCTGCCTCGCGGAGAGCCGAAACGCGGCCCGCGCGCGCAGCGCGTGAGCGTTCTTGATGAACTGCGCCTCGTCGAGGACGACCGTGTCCCAGGAGACCGCGGCGAGCGCGTCTTCGTCCTCGTGGAGGAGCGCGTAGCTCGCGATCACGACCGTCGGCGGTGCGTCTGCGAGTCCCTCGAGCCTCGCGGCGCGATCCTTCCCCACGTACGCGAGGACGCGGAGCGACGGCGCGAACCGCGCGATCTCGCGCGCCCAGTTGGCCGAGACGGACGTCGGCGCGACCACGAGGTGGGGTCCGCTCTTGCGCGTCAGGAGGAGCGCGAGCACCTGCACGGTCTTGCCGAGGCCCATGTCGTCCGCGAGGCAGGCGCCGATGCCGAGTTCGGCGAAGCGCGCAAGCCAGCGAAAACCCTCGAGCTGGTACGGCCGGAGCGTCGCCGCGAGCGTCGGCGGCACGGGCGCGTCCGCGCGCGAGGCCGCGTCCGCGCGCTCGATCCACGCGCGCGCGGCGGCGTCCACGTCGACGCCGCTGTCCACGTCGGCGAGCGCGCGCAGCGCCCCGACGGCGGCCGGCGGGATCTGCTCTCCGGTCCGCCGGAGCACCTCGAGCACGCGCCGCACCCGCGCCTCGACCTCGACGTAGTCACCGGTCGGCAGGCGCAGGAACCGGCCCGCGGCGAGCGCCGGAGCGCGGATCAGCTCGCCGAGCGCGACCTCCGTGACGTCGTCGATCCGGTAGCCGCCCGTCGCCAAGTACCAGCCCTTGATGCTTCGGAGGCGCGCGTTGAGCCGCCGCGCCGTGAGCGTGCCGCGTATCGACACGCGCGCCTCGCGCCACGCGAGCTCGTGAGGTTCGGGGGACGAGGCGAGCTCGGTGAGGAGAGAGAGGACCTCCGCCTCGCCCAGGATCCACGCGTGCGCATCCTCGGGCGGCGCGTCGTCGCGCGGACGAGCGAGCGTCTCGCACGACGCGACGAGCCTCGCGACGTTCGCCGCCTCGGCGGCGAGATCGCGGGCGATGCGCACGCGGCGGCCGTCGACGTGCACGTGCAGCGTGGGCCGGCCCACGCCCGCGACGAAGAACCTCCCGCGCGTGGTCGTCGCGGTGCCCCCGAACGGGTGGACGCCGAGCTCGACGAGCCACGCGCCCGCGTGCTGCGAGAAGCGCACGCACGGCGTCGAGTCGGCGGCGCGCGTCTCCTCCGCACCCCGATCGGCGCCCTCGATCGGGACGCTCTCGCCGAGCGCGTCGAGGAGGCGCGAGACCTCGTCTGCGCGTGACTTCGGCACGCGGAGACCGCGCGGCATCGCTTCGATCACGCGCGCCATGGCCTTCGACACCCGGTAGACGACGAGGCGCGCCTCCCCCTCGGGTCGCACGTTCACGCCGAGCCGGGCACCCTCGGGCTCGACGCGCACGGCGACGTACCCGGGGTCGTCGGCGACGACGAGCCGACACGCGCCCCGCACCACCTCGACGCGCAGGTCACCGCGCGCGCCGTTGAACACGCGCGGATGACCGACGAGCAGCTCATGGGCGTCGGGCGGGAGCGTTCGCCGACCCAGCGCGTCCGCGCGGCTCGACGCGAGGATGCGCACGTCCTCGGGCGGGAGGAGCTCGGCGCGCGCGAAGAGCTCCTCGATCGACACGCGTTGGCCCGCCGACCAACCGCCCGCGCCCGGTCGGTACTCCTGGAGCGCGGGGCGCGCGAAGCTCCCGTCGGACATCTCGAGGTACCACGCGACCCGGTAGTCCACGTCCGACGTCGCCTCGAGCGAGCGCGCGACCTCGGAGAGCGCCTCGAGCGTCCGCTCCCACTCGGGCTTCGGAGCGATGAGCGAGGACAGGTCGATCTCGCGCGCAGCGCGGGAGAGGGGCGCGCGCGGATCGAGCCCTCGCGCGACGAGGTCCTTGCGACATTGGGCCTCGTCGATCTCGTGCGCGAAGAACAGCGCCTGGCGCGCGAGCCACGCGTAGCCCGCGTCCGACCACGCGGCGTGCTTGCCGACGAGCACGTGCGCCCAGCTCGCGCGCGTCGTCGGGTTCGGGACGTGGAGCGCGACGTTGAGCGCAGAGAGCAGGAGCTCCCATGGCCCCGCGCCGCCGAGTCGATGCACGTCGATGCGCTCTCGCTTGTCCGGCGGCGATCGCATGTACGTCACGAGCTTCCGGAGCGCGGAGGCAGCGCCCTTCGCTCCCCGGCCCGCGCTCGCCGTGACGAGGCGCCGCGCGGCCTTCGTGGCGGCGGGCGCGTCGCGCGCGAGCAGCGCGATCGCGAGGATGGGCGCGACCGCCCCGAGATCCGCCGCGGGCTCCAGCACGGCCTCGTCGAGGAGCGGCCCTGCTTCGCGCAGCTCTCCCGCGACGAGGTGGAGCGCGGCGCGATATCCGACGGCCGCAGCGCGCGGAAGCGACCCGAGCGTCGACGTCGCGAGGTCGGTCTCGCCGCGGAGGAGCGCGTGCTGCGCGAGCAGGTTCGCGAGCACATCCCGCTCGGCCTCGTCGCCCGGGCGATCCAGCGCGGCACGCGCTTCTCGACAGAGCGCGCCCGAAGGCTGGGTCGCCTCGAGCGCCTCGTCGAGCGCGTCGATCAAGCTCGGCAGGGTATCCATCGAATCCGATTCGCGGCGCGATCTTGCACGAGCGGGCGGAGAAACAGGAGTAGAGGGATCGCATGGACCGACCCATCACGGGGTTCGAAGAAGACGATCAGCGGGACTGGGTCGCCCACCTCTCGTGCGGGCACCGTCAACACGTCCGCCACAAGCCGCCGTTCGCCCTACGCCCGTGGGTGGTCACGCCCGAGGGGCGAGAGAGCAAGCTCGGCGCGCTCCTCGCGTGCCCCGCGTGCGATCGCCTCGAGCGTCCTCTCTCGTTCGAGCCCTACAAGCGGACGCCCGTCTTCACCGAGGAGACGGTGCCGCGCGCGCTCCTCGCCGATCACACGACGAAGGCGGGCGTCTGGGGGCGCATCGAGGTGCTCGAGGGCGCGCTCGCGTACGACGTGCCCTCCCTCTCGCTCGTCTTCGAGCTTCGCCCCGGGGAGGACGGCAGCGTCGCTCCGGAGGTCCCGCACCACGTGACACCTCGGGGCGCCGTGCGGTTCTTCGTCGAGTTCTACCGCGCGCCGGTCGGCAACCAGAGGTAGGCGACCTCCGGTCCACGCCGCCAGCGCACCGCGTCGGAACAGCCGGCGATCAAGAAGCTCGGGAGCCCCCGCGTCGGGACCGGAACCCGTCGGGACCGAAGCGGCGTGAGACGATCCTGACACATCCAGAGGTTCAACCGCCAAGACGCCAAGGCGCCAACACCAAGCAACCAAGCAGAGAGAAGTGGCGTCTCCGCAGGCGCCGAGGACGCATGCGGAGAGCCCGCTTCTCGGCTTCTTGGCGCTCCTGGCGTCTTGGGGTTGGTCTCATGGATGTGTCAACATTGCGCTCGCTGATCTAGAGGGGACTACATTTCAAACCTGAAGAAGCGGTGGGCCAACCAGCTACACGAGCTAGGATATGAGGGCGGCGACGGTCGCACCGAGAAGTGACGTGCGCGACACGTCGCTTTTCTTGACGATTGTAAGCTTTGAGGTGGTGTCAATGCGTCAGTCACATGTCCGAGATCCCCATGCTTGAGGAACACGAATTCTGGCACATTGTAGGGCTAGCGAAGCACGATCGTCCTGCATTTTGGGCACGGCTCTACGCGTTGAGCCGCGACGAGCTCATTGAGCTTCGCGAGCTGCACAATGAGACGGCCGCCACGCTCAAGTACGAACCGTATTCCGATGCAATGGGCGATAACCGCTCAGAGGATGCAATCGACGACATTGCAACCTGGGTCGTCCTACAGGGCAAAGAATACTTCGACAAGGTCGTAGAGGATCCGTCGCTGATCCCCGAGAACGTTCGGGCAGAATACATGAAAGACCCATTCCACATTTCCGGCGCAGTGATCCAAGTCCACCGGGAGCGGTTTGGCGTTCCGCCCTGGGCAGACCGAACACGTGAGCGCTAGAGCACCGACCGGTTCGAATCACCGAGTATTCACGCGATTTCAGGTGCGATCCACACGGCCTCGTCGCTGTGCTCCTCAGATTGTCAGCAGCAGTCTTCCGGTGCGCGCTCCTCGGGCGCGCGCCTCCCACCCAAACTCCCGCGAATCCACCGGTGATTCACGCGATTTTGGGAGCGATCCACACGACTTCGTCGCTGTGCTCCTCAGATTGGAGCCGCTTCTCGCCGCCGCGCGATAGGCCCACGATCGCGCCCGCGGATCGGCGGGCGATGCCCTCGAGGCGCGTATGATCGGTTGGACTGCAATTGAGGGCAGCGTAGTCCGGGGTCCGCGCCCGATCCCCGACCTCGAGCGGACGCACTCGGGAGACCATCGCTCCCGCGCGGGACGCGTTTGATCTATGCTCGAGTTCGGAATGGGTACCCGAACGCGGCCGGCTGCGCCCGCTCCTCAGCCGACGACGCCCCCCCGAGGGCTCGACTCGTTCAGCCTCGAAGTCGGTGGTGAGCGGCTCGTCGTCCTCACGTGGGACGAGCGGGAGACGAACACCGGCGCGACCCTCACGTGCGCAGAGGCTGACGTTTTGCGCCTTCTTCTGGACGGGCTCGCCAACGACGAGATCGCGCGACGGCGCGGGACGACGCCACGCACGGTCGCGAAGCAGACAGAGGCCGTGTTCCGAAAACTGCAGGTCGACTCGCGGCGCGCGCTGTACGCCCGCGCCGCGGAGCTGTCGGTGATCGCGAAGCGCGGGGGCTGAAGGTGGACCCCTACGAGCCGAGCGGAAGGCCAGCTCGGGATCCCCACCTCGGGGCGTCCTAGAGCACCGAACAGGTTGAAACGCCGACGTATGCGCCCGACTTCGGAGAGAACCACACGGCCTCGTCGCTGTGCTCGTCAGACGACGAGGAGTCGTCTTCTCGGTGCTCGCTCCTCGGGCGTGCGCCTCTCCCTCGAACTCGACCGCATTCGTTCGGGTTTCGACCTGTTCGGTGCTCTAGCTAGGCGAAACCTCGGAATGTCCGCTCCGCGCTGGCGCGCGCCGCGGAAGTCATCGGAGGTTCCCGCGCAGACCCTCGGATATGCAAGGCGCGAACTTCAAGCGGTCTGTACGAGGCGGGCGACGCACGCCGCGACGAGCGCTGCGCGAGACGTCGCGCTCAGCTTGGCCGTGAGCTTCGCGACGTGGGTCGCGACGGTCGATGACGCGAGGCCCAGCTCGTACGCGATGAGCTTGTTCGAGTGGCCCATCGCGACGTACCCGGCCACTTGCTCCTCCCGATGGGAGAGCTCGACGCGGAGTGTCTGCGGATCGTTCGGGTACGCGATGACGTACTTCCGCGTCCCGTGCTCGAACTGATCGACCATCGACCACCTGCCCTCCACGAGCGCGCTCCAGAGCTCCGTCGCGCGGGCGGGGTCGGACCGCTCTTTCGAGCGCGCGCGATCGGCGTCCAGCACGGCCTGGCGAAGCGCCTCGACGCCTACCGAGTCCTTCACGGTGTCGGCGGCGTGCTCGATCTTTCCGTTGGGGCGGATGACCACCTCCGGCTCGAGCTGATCCGCCGCGCGAAGGCGCAGATGGAGTCGGTACGCGTTCGCGACGTGCGCGATGACCCGTCGCCACATCTCGACGGTCTCCGGGGGCGTGCGATCGACGTAGACGTCCTGCCTCGGCATGACGAACTGGCAACCCACTCCGTCCGTCCCCATGCAGTTCAGGCAGAGAGAGTCGAACCACACCGAGTCCGTCGCCTTGCTGCCACCCAGTTCGCTGAGCGCGACGGCGAGGAAGTCCGGACCAAACCGCTCCCAGGTCTCGACCTCGTGCTCCATGTAGAGGGGGAGCTTCAGACGCGCGACCTGCGTGCTTTGGACCCCATAGCTGTAGCTCACGTGCAGGAGCAGCTGCCGTAGGACCGCCTCGGGGAGTCCCAGCATCGCGTCGATCCACCTCCCGGTGTAGGGCTCGAGCGTGTTGCGACGGAGCGCCGGGGTGACGATCTGCTTATCGTTCCGGAGATCCGTCCGGAACGCGATCACCCCCAGTCCGTCGCCGAGCTGCTTCTCGATGACGTTGGAGACACTGCCGAACCAATCGCTCGTCGGTTGGGCGACGTCGTAGGCGACGTCGAGAATCGAGAGCACATCCACGTTGTTCACCAGCGCGAACCTACCAGCAGGAACGCGGGGGCGTCTCGACGATGCCGCTGCGAGACGGGCCTCTCGCAGAGTCAGAACCAACCCGCGAGAGCGATGCGTCCGGGTCCGCCCACCACCGTCATGCGTGGAGCGAGATCCCACCCACGGCCGCGGGCGCTCCCCGGTCTCGCGGGGTCGAACTCGCCGATGATGAGGAGCGGGAGGCCGACGCCCAACGTCAACCCCGACACCACGAGGGAGGGAACGCCGACGAGGGCGCCGTAGCCGAACTCTCGGGGCGGATCGACCGCGTCTCGAATGAGGACGCTCGCGCCCAAGACGCCCGTCGCGACGCCGAACGCGGCGAGCACGTGCCCAGCGCTCGCGGCGGCGGGGCTCCGCAGGGCGCGGCGATCGAGGACGCCGTGAGCCGTAGAGATCGCGCCCTGGATACCGAGCGCGAGACCGGGCGTGAGCAGCGCGACGCCGAAGTCGGGGACATCCTCGGCAAACCCCCAAATGGAAGTGCCAATGAGGGCCGAGGCCGTGATCAACTCCCCGACGCCCGCGACGAGCGCCGGGTGGGGGGTCGTCGGAGGAAGCTCCTCCGCCCTCGCTTCCTTCGCGAGGAGTGCAATGGCGGTCGACAGGGCGGCGGCAACGCAACGAGTCCGTGTTGACATGTATTGCTCCCTGATATCGACGGTGGCGTGACCTCGGAAATGGGACGATGGACGAGGCGGTCGCTCGTCGCGATGGCCAGCGGGAGCCTTGCCCCATGGGATGATGGACGACCCGTCGCGAGAATTCGCCCCGGGGACAGCCATTGCGCGGCTCGCTGGTCGCGCTGCTCGCGCCGATACGGCTGTCGCGTCGAAGGTGGGCGAGCATCGTCCATCGTCCCATGGACGTCCGCGCGCGCGGCTCCACGACCAAGAGAACGGCCTCGGCGCGCGCGCGCGCAAGCGTCGTTCAGCGTCCCATTTTGGAGGCCGCACGCTTGCACGTACAAAGTGGTCCATGGCACGACGGAACCATCCAATGTCTACCGGAAGCGGCGAATCTCTGTGCTGGTGGCGCGACACTCGAGCGCCCCAGGCGCAGCGTCGGGAGGCCACGATGCGGGGCCTCGCCGCGGTCGTCGCGACGGCCGCCGTCGTTTCCGTGACGGAGGCGCGCGCCGAGGAGGTTCCCCCGACGACGCCCCATCCGGCGCTCGTCGCGGGGATTGGCGAGCTCGTCACCGCCCCCCTGCTCATCGGGACTTCGATTTGGGGGTTCGCCATCGAAGCCCCGAACTTCGGCGCATCGATGCTCGTCCCTGGGCTCGCCCTCGGCATCCAAGGCGCGATCACGACGGCCCACGGCGCGCTGGATCACCGCGCTCTGCGGAGCCCCGCGGCCGCGAGCGCCGGGCACGTGCTGACCGCGTTCGGCGTGACCACGGGCGTACTCGGCGCCACGGTCTCCATCGCCGAAACCATCAATACGCCGAGTGAGGCCGCCGGCGTGTTCGTGGCCATCCCCGCCTTCGCCTTGTCGGCCGTGTCGCTCGGCATCGGGATCCCGCTCCTCGTCGTCGGAGAGCGCAGCGCCGAACGGCCAGGACGCGGACGAATCCGCACGCCCGATCTGTCGCCCCGCGTCACCGCGGTCGCCAGACCGGGCGGGTTCACCGTGGTCGGCAGCTTCTGAAGCGGAGCGCACGAGCGCGTGACGCCCGTCACGCGGGATCGGTCGAGTCACGCGCTCGGGACAGCGTCTTTGACGATCCGCGACCTATCGCATCCCCCAAGCGCCAAATTCAAGCTCTTCATCGACGACGTCGCAGCGCTCCACGCCGTGTACGAGCACAAGAGCGACAATCGCAAGCAGACCCCCAAGGCGGAGCGCTACATCAGTTCGCCTCGCGAACGTGAGCCGCCCGTCGTCGAGGACATCAGCGGCGCGTGAGCATGTCGATCAGCACCAGGATGATCGCGGTGACGGAGAGGATGATCGCGAGCGGCGCGATCCAGGGGCGCTGGGGGAGTCGAACCTGCGTGGACGGCGGGCCCTCGCCCATCGCGAGGGCGCTCGCTGTCGAGCCCGCCACGGGTGGCTTCGGCGTGGGCGCGGCGACGAGCGGCGCCTGGACGCGATCCGTGCTGGGGCGCGCGATGCGCTCGAGCTCGTCCGCCATCTCCGTCGCGGTCGCGAACCGATCGGCCGCGTCCTTCTCGAGGGCTTTCTTCACGGCCCGATCGAGCGCAGGCGGGAGGGGGAAGGGCGCGGCCGCGGACGGCGCGGGGGCGGGCGTCTCGATGTGGGCGCGCACGAGGTCGAGCAGCGTCTTCGCTTGGAACGGGGCCCGGCCGACGAGCAGACAATAGAGCACCACGCCGACGCCGTAGATGTCGCTGCGCGCGTCGATCCGCTCCGCGCGGATCTGCTCGGGCGAGAGGAAACGCGGCGTGCCGACGATCATCCCAGCGGCCGTCTCCTGCTCGCGCGGTGACATCGTCGCGAGCGGCCCCACGCCGCCGTGCTGCACCTTCACGATCCCGAAATCGAGGACCTTCACGATGCGCTTGCCGTCGAGGAGCGCGTTCGACAGAAACAGGTTCGACGTCTTCACGTCCCGGTGGACGACCCCGGCCTCGTGCGCCACCGCGAGCCCGCGGAGCGCCTGCACGACCATGTCCACGGCCTCCTGCCACGGGAGCGCGCCGCGCGCCTTCAAGAGCTCGTCGAACGTCTGGCCCCGGAGCCGCTCGGTCACGAGGTACGCGCGCCCGGTCGTCGTGGTCCCGAGATCGTGCACGACGAGCAGGTTCGGGTGCGACAGCCGCCCGAGCACGCGCGCCTCGTTCTGGAGCCGCTGGACCATCTCCGCGTCCGCGCTGTCGTGCAGCACCTTGACCACGAACGGCAGCCCCGTCCGCTTGTGGCGCACACCCACGACCGCGCCCATCGCGCCCCGGCCGATCACCTCGATCGCCTCGTACGGGGTCTCCTCGAGATCGATCCCGAGCGTGAGGAGGAACTCGTTCTCGTCCGGCGGCTCCCTCCGCACGATGGGGGTATCCGCGAACACCGGATCGGGGGACGCGACCGGTAGATCGTGCTCGGTCCGGGGATGCGCGCCCGCGGCGGACACTCAGCGGCGCCCCGAGCCGCTGGAGCTCGCGCCCGTGAGCGCGGCCGCAGCGGCCCCGACGATCGGGACGACCTTCGCGTAGTCCATGCGTGTCGGCCCCAGCACTCCGACGGCCCCGGGCTGCCCGTTCTCGCTGTAGGGCGCCGCGACGAGGCTGAGCTGCGCGCCCGCGAGATCCCCCGTCTCGCTGCCGACGAACACCGCCGCGGTGCCCGCCTCGAGCACTTTGTCGAGCAGGATGAGGATGTCCTCGCGCTCTTCGAGGGCGAGGACGAGCTTCTTCAGGCGCGCAGAGTCGCCGTACTCGGCGAGATCCAGGAGGCGCGCCTGGCCTTCGATCACGACCTCGTGGGTCTTCTCGATCTTGCCGCTCGCCTGGGGTGCGGTCGCCTTCTCGCCGAGCTCGAACGCACGCTTCCGGAGCGCGTCGAGCTCGCTCCGCTGGTCCGCGAGGCGCCGAACGAAGAGCTCGCGCACCTCGCCGAGCGTGCGGCCCTCGACCACGTCCGCGAGCAGGTTGTGCACGCTCTGGAGCTCGCTCTCCACGATCGGATAGTCCACGGCGAGGAACCGGTTCTCGACGGATCCGTCCTGGAAGACGAGCACGGCGAGCAGCTGATCGCGGCGCGTCGGGATGAACCGCAGCTGGCCGAGCGTGCGCGTCTTCACGCGCGGCGGCGCGATGACGGCCGCGCCGCCAGCGAGCTCGGAGAGGAGCCGCCCGCTCTCGCGCCGCGGGTCGTCGCTCTGCGCGAAGATCGCGGCGACGCGCGCATCGAGCTGCGCGCGCTCGTCCGCGGGCACGGTCTTGACGTGCATGAGCGTGTCGATGAAGAACCGGATGGCCCGATCCGTGGGCACGCGCCCCGCGGACGTGTGCGGCTGCGTGAGCAGGCCCGCGTCGTCCAGATCCGCGAGCACCGCTCGGATCGACGCCGCGGAGAGATCCACGCCGTGGTTCTTCGCGAGCGTACGACTCCCGACGGGCAACCCCGTCTCGATGTACTCGTTCACGACGGCGAACAGGATTTTCCGCGCCCGCGGAGACAGCTCGGACATGGCACCGCGAAGTTTCGCCCAATCCGGGGGCTCCGCCAAGTTGGGGCGCGAAGAAGTTTGGGGTAAGGGAGAGAGATGGCACCCGCGCGCCGCTTCATCCACCGCGCTCTCCGCCTCACCGTCGGGCTCGTCGCGGCGGCGTTCGTGCTCGCGGCGGCCGCGCCCGCGGTCGACGCGAAGCCCTCGAAGACCAAGCAAACCGCGAAGGCCAAGACCAAGAAGAAGTCCTCGAAGGTCGCGTCCTCGAAGGGCGCGCCGTCGAAGAAGACCGGCAAGAAGGCGCCCGCGAAGGACACCTCCACGAAGAAATCGGGGGGCTCGTCGCACGCCGTGTTCGACGCGGACTACGACTCCACGCCCGCCGCGAAGTACGGCGCGCTCGACAAGGCGGGGTGCCTGAAGGAAGCCCGCGCTCGCAACATCGGCTTCGACGAGGTCGAAGAGGCGGCGGGCGTCCTCGTCCCCGTGCGCCTCACGGGCCCGCTCAACGGCGTGAGCTACCACACCGAGCTGCCCGAAAAAGACCGCGGATCGAGCCCCTACGAGGTGTTCGACTGCCGACTCGTCCTCGCGCTGCACGACTTCAGCGCGATCCTCACCGCCCGCGGGATCGACGAGGCGTACATTTTCTCGGCGTGGCGTCCGCCGGGCAAAGATTGGCCCTCCGGCAAAGAAGCGACGCGCCACCCCGGCGGGCTCGCGGTGGACATCCGCGTGCTCAAGAAGGCCTCCGGGGGCTCGTCGACGGGCACGGACGACCTCGTCGTCGCGCGCGACTGGACCCCCGCGCGCGACGAGCCGCCGTGCGGCGATGCGTCTGGGGAGGGGCGGCAAGGTCACCCCCGACACGGACGACGCGCGCGCGATCCGCGCGATTTACTGCAAGGCCGCGAGTGAGCGCATCTTCAACTCGATGCTCGGGCCGAACTACAACAAGGCGCACGAAAACCACTTCCACCTGGAGATCACCCCCGGCGTGAAGTGGCGGCTCGTCTTGTAGGGATCCCCCGTCCTCGCGCGTCGACTCATGACCCGGCTCGCCCGGTCCTTGCTTGGGCTCGTTCGGGATGACGTCTAGCGATATGGTACCCCTCGTGCGATCCCGCGTCCGGCTCTGGAAGCGCGCTCTCGCAGCGCTCGTCGCTGCATCCGTCGTCGCGGCCTACCTCGTCTCGTCGACGAGCTGCGCGGCCGTCATCAACGCGAGCCCGGGGCTTCGGTGGTGGCTCTTTTCGAACTTCGGCGCGCAGCGCGTCTGCCCCGAGATGCTGAAGACGAGCCTCACCCTCCGGATGCAGGAGGGCGCGCCCGGCATCGGCCGGTTCTTCCCGCGGAGCTGCAACTACTCCGTGAACGACGACGCGCAGACGCTCCAGGTGAACGTGTTCGGCGTCGGATACGGGTACGTGCCCCCCGCGAAGCACGTGGGGTTCAACCTGAGCGTGAGCGTCGAGTACCGCCCCGACTTCCAGATCGCGGGAGACGATCTCTACGTGTGGGGCAAGTTCAGCCGCCTCACGGGCGCGCCGAACTTCCAGATCCAGTACGCGGAGAACCCCGTCGTGGACGTCGCGACGAACGTGACCCCGCTCGGCTCGGGTCTCAACATCCTCGGTAACCAGGTCGTCGTGGGCTTCCTGAGCCGCGGGTTCACGGTCGTCGACAACTCGGACAGCGGGAAGCTCTTCTCCCTCGGCATCCTGAGCCCGCCCTCGAAGCCGTTCCAGCCCTACCAGGTGGACGACGACAGCTCGTACACGTTCGCGAACGAAGCGGTCGACGTGTACGTCGGCTCGCGTGATTTCCTCGGCCCGTACGAGGTCACGGACAGCGATCAGCAGCTCCAGCTGCGCATGAACGTCACCGGGAACCCGCTCGAGTTCATGGTCGTCTCGAAGGCGACGGGGGACGCGTGGCTCGAGCAGTACAACCACGGCCAGGCCGGGCCTCCACCGCCGCCGGGCGCGATCATGGGCGCTCCGCTGAACCAGGGACCGACGTTGAAGCGACTGACGCTGCCGCCCGGCTTCTATTACGTCGTCGTCGACAACACGACGACGGCGGGCATGGTGAACCCACCCGTCAGCCTCATCCCGAACCCCCTGTTCGACGGCTCGTCCCGCTTGACGTACGTGGCGCAGCTCATCGAGCCGTAGTAGATCCTCGCCCGCGTCCGCTCGTCGCGGATCCTCAGGGCAGTGGAGAACCGCAGAAAGCCAGTCGAAGCGTGGCCCGGCCACGTCACCGCGGGGGTGTGCGCCCTCGCGATCTGCGTGACGCTCCTCTCGTGGACCGGCAAGGACGTCTCCCCGCTCTACCTGACGGAGGACGCGTTCTTTCGCCAACCGTGGCGCATCCTGACGTCCGCGTTGGTGCACGCGAACATCCGCGGCGGGGGCATGGGCTCGCTCTCGTTCACGCACCTGGTCTTCAACTGCTTGATGCTGTTCCAGTACGGTCGCGCGCTCGAGCAGCGGATCGGCCCCTCGCTCACGGGCCTCTTCTACGTCCTCGCGGCCATCGCCGCGGGGACGGCGCAGTACGCGCTCGGAAACGGCGGCATCGGCCTCTCGGGCGTCGGCTTCGCGGTGTTCGGGTACCTCTGGGTCGCGAGCAAGCGCGACCGGGCGTACGAGGACGCGATCGACTACCGCGGCATCGTCGGGTTCGTGTTCTGGTTCTTCTTCTGCGTCGTCGCGACGAAGTTCGAAGTGATGCGCATCGCGAACGTCGCGCACTTCGTCGGCGGAGTCTTCGGCGCCACGGTCGGCTTCCTCGCGACGAGCCGGACGAACGCGACGCGAACCGCGTGGGGCATCGCGAGCGCCGCGCTCGCGGGCGGATCGGTGCTCCTCGCCGCGAAGTTTCCGCACGCGCTGAACCTCTCGAGCCTCCTCGGGATCTGAGGCTCTCGGATCAGGGCCGCGACGGAGGGCCCGGCACGGCGAGGGACGCCAGCATCTCGGCGAAGTCGCGCGGCGGGTCCCTCCGGAACTGCATGCGCTCCTCGGTCGCGGGGTGCGTGAAGCCGAGCTCGAACGCATGAAGCATCGTTCGGGGCGCGGGGATGCGAGGCCCGCGAAAGTCCCGCACGTAGACGGACTCACCCACGAGGGGGAGGCCCGCCTCGGAGAGGTGGATGCGGATCTGATGCGTGCGGCCCGTCTCGAGGCGGCACGCGACGAGCGTCGCGCCCACGAGCGGCTCGAGGGGCTCGACGTGCGTGATCGCGAGCTGCCCGCCCATGCGAGGCGATCGCGTGGAGCCGCGCAATCCATCGCCGCGGTTCTCCACGAGCGTCGTGCGGTAGGTCACCTGGCGCGTGAGCGTGCCGTGCACGATCGCGAGGTAGCGCCGCATCGTGGAGTGCGTGCGGAACTGATCCGCGAGGTGCTTCTTCGCGGCGAGCGTCCGCGTGAACACGAGCAAGCCGCTCGTCTCCTTGTCGATCCGGTGGACCACGCCGAGCGGCGCGCGACCGCGCGCTGCGGAGGCGAAGCGGTCCTGCTTGCGCGCGAGGATCTCGCGCACGAGCGCGTCGAGCGTCTCCCGCGCCGCGTCGGGGGACTCGTCGCCGAAGGGCACGGTCGAGATCCCCGACGGCTTGTCGACGACGACGACGCTCGGATCGAGGTACACGATCGCGGACTTCTCGAGCTTCGCGAGGCGCGCGATGTGCGGCCGCGGGCGGGCCGCGTCGAGCGACACGACGTCGCCCTCGAACATCACGCGCGTCGGCGATCGCGCGACCTCTCCGTCGACGAGCACCTTGCCCGAGCCGATCGCGTCTCGCGCGCGCGCCCAGCTCAGCGAGAACGCAGCGCGCACGAACGCGTCGAGCTTCGCCTCCGCGTGCTCCTTCGGCACCGTCGCGGAGCGACCTCCGCTCGGCGGTCCAGGGTTGTGCTCGTCGCTCACTCGAACTGGCCGCAAGTACAGCACACACGGCCGCCTCGCGTCCCCGCGGACACCGAAAGCACCCAAAGAAGAAGCGAAGACACCGCAAGAACGGCCCGATCGGGGAGCGCGTCACCGCGCCGCTGCGCTGAGCGGACGCACCACGCCGGAAGGTGATGTCGACGATCACGCCCGCGCATTAGTTGACAGAGTCTTCCCCGAACCCCGATGATTCGGTCGCGAGCGTGTCCTTGGTCGCGCGCGAGCCGTATTTCACCGAGTAAAGAACACTCTTCGAAGGAGAGGCCCCAACGTGGCGACACAGATTCTGGCCGTAGACGACAGCGTCACGATGCGAAAGATCCTCGAGATCACCTTCGCGGGCACGGAGTTCAACGTCGTCGCGGTCGGAACGGGCGATGCGGCGATCGCCAAGCTGAAGAGCGACTCGTTCGGGCTCGTCATCTCCGACATCACGCTCGAGCCCACGAACGGCTACGAGCTGTGCAAGCAGATGAAGGCCACGGCGCCGTCCACGCCCGTGCTCCTCCTGTCGTCGCGCCAGAACCCGTACGACGCGAGCGCGGGCTCCGCATCGGGCGCGGACGATCACATCGACAAGCCGTTCGACACGCAGCAGATGATCGATCGCGTGCAGAAGATGCTCCGCGAGGGCGTGACCGCGGCTGCACCCGCACCCGCGGCGGCCCCTGCGGCCGCGCCTCCGCCCGCGGCCGCGGCCGCTTCCGCGCAAGGTGGCCGCGCGAAGACGCTCATCTACGGCGGTCCGGGCAGCCCGGGCGCGCCTGCACCCGCGCCCGCAGCGGCGGCTCCTGCGGCCGCAAAGCCCGCCTCCGCGGGCATGGGCTTCGGAGCGCGCGCGGCACCGGCCGCAGCTCCCGCGCAATCGCGCGCGCCCGCCCCCGCGGCGACGACTCCTGCGACGACGGCCCGGCCGGCCGCCGCAGCTCCCCCGGCCGCCCCCGCACCTGCTCCCGCCGCCGCACCCGCGCCCGCCGCCGCGTCCCCGATCGCGAACGCGGTCAACGGGCAGCTCGCGGCGAAGGTCGCGGATCTCGGCCTGACCCCCGCTCAGGTGGACGCGGTGCTCGCGCTCTCGCGCGAGCTCGTCGAGCGCGTCGTCTGGGAGGTCGTCCCCGTCCTCGCGGAGACGATCATCAAGGAAGAGATCATCCGGCTGACGAAGTAGCGCGTCCGGCGAGCGCGCGCTGCCGGCTCGTCGGCTCCTCTAGCCCCCCTCGGATCGATGGGGTACGGCGCGGAGGAGAGTCATGAGCGATCTGTCGAAGGCGTACGAGCCGAAGGAAGTCGAGCAGGCCTGGTCCGAACGCTGGATCACCGAGGGGGTCTTCGCCGCGAGCGACGCCCTCCCGGATCCCCGGCCTCGGTACGTCCTGCCGATGCCGCCGCCCAACGTGACCGGCTCGCTCCACATGGGCCACGCGCTCACGTGCGCGCTCGAGGACATCCTCGTGCGCTACCACCGCATGGCCGGCTACGCGACGCTCTGGCAGCCGGGCATCGACCACGCGGGCATCGCGACGCAGACCGTGGTGGAGCGGCAGCTCCAGCAGGAGGAAGAGCAAGCACGACCTCGGCCGGGACGCGTTCGCCGAGCGCGTGTGGAAGTGGAAGGGCGAGAGCAGCGGCCGCATCGCGCTCCAGCAGCGCACGCTCGGCGTCGCGCGGACTGGGCGCTCCAAATTCACGATGGATCCGGATCAGTCCGCCGCGGGCGTTCTGTCGGCTCTACGAGGAGGGCCTCATCTACCGCGACACGCGCCTCGTGCACTGGGACTGCGAGGCGCGCACGGTGCTCTCGAACCTCGAGGTGGAGAACGAGCCCGCGCACGGCGAGCTCTTCAGCTTCGCCTACCAGGTGCTCGCGGACGACGGCACGCTCCAGAAGAACGACGACGGATCGATCACGGAGATCGTGGTGGCGACGACGCGACCGGAGACGATGCTCGGCGACACCGCGGTCGCCGTGCACCCGGACGATCCGCGCTACACCGCGCTCCACGGCAAGCTCCTCCAGCACCCGTTCGTCGACCGGAAGGTGAAGATCGTGTGCGACGCGATCCTCGTGGACATGGCGTTCGGCACCGGCGCCGTGAAGGTGACCCCGGCCCACGACTTCAACGACTTCGCGACCGGGAAGCGCCACAAACTCGAGGAGATCAACATCCTCACGCTCGACGGGAAGATGAACGACCTCTGCGGCGAGTTCGCGGGCCTCGACCGGTTCGTGGCGCGCAAGGCCGTGAAGAAGGCGCTCGACGAGAAGGGCCTCGCGCGAGGCTCGAAGCAGCACGACTTGATGCTCCCGAAGAGCGAGCGCTCGGGCTCGATCGTGGAGCCGATGATCTCGACGCAGTGGTTCGTGAAGACGAAGCCGCTCGCCGAGCCCGCGCTCGAGGCGGTGAAATCCGGCGCGACGAAGATCATCCCCGAGGAGTGGGCGAAGACCTACGAGCACTGGATGACCAACATCCTCGACTGGTGCATCTCGCGCCAGCTCTGGTGGGGTCACCGCGTGCCCGCGTGGTACTGCGCGGACTGCTCCGAGATCACGGTGTCGCGCGAGGACGTCGGCGCGTGCTCGAAGTGCAAGTCGACGAACGTGAAGCAGGACGACGACGTGCTCGACACGTGGTTCAGCTCTGCTCTTTGGCCGTTTGCCACGCAGGGCTGGCCGACGAACACGAACGCTCTTCAGAAGTACTACCCCGCGAGCGATCTCGAGACGGGCTACGACATCCTCTTCTTCTGGGTGGCCCGCATGATGATGATGGGGATCCACTTCATGGGGAAGCCGCCCTTCAAGCGCGTCCTCTTGCACGGCCTCGTGGTGGACGAGACGGGCGACAAGATGAGCAAGGTGAAGGGGAACGTGATCGACCCGCTCGACCTCGTGCACGGCGCGACGTTCGAAGAGGTGGTCGCGAAGGCCCTCCCGGGCGCGAAGACGGAGGAGGCGCTCGCGAAGTTCAAGAAGGCCTACCCCTCGGCCGCGTCGCTCGGCAAAGGCTTCCCCGCGTACGGCGCGGACGCGCTCCGGTTCACGCTCGCGAGCTACTCGCCGCAGGCCAAACGCATCCCGCTCTCGCCGAAGAAGATCGAGGGCTACCGCCACTTCTGCAACAAGATCTGGAACGCGACGCGCTTCGCGATGACGTACATCGAGGGCGCGACGATCACCGGTGAGCCTCCGAAGGCGACGCTCTTGATGACGCGCTGGCTGCTCTCGCGCCTCTCCGCGACGATCGCCGCGGTGCGCACCGGCATCGACGAGTTCCGGCTCGACGACGCGTCCCTCGCGCTCTACCGGTTCTTCTGGAACGAGCTCTGCGACTGGTACATCGAGCTCGCGAAGCCCGTGTTCGCCGCGAAGGAGGGCGCGGCGTACGAGGAGGCGCGCACGGTGCTCGCGTACGCGCTCGAAGCGTCGCTGCGGCTGCTCCACCCGTTCATCCCGTTCATCACGGACGAGCTCTGGACGATCGTGCCGCGGCCGGAGGCATCCAAAGGGATCAAGTCCCTCGCGCTCGCCACGTTCCCGGACGCGAGCGCTGCGACGGCCGACGCGGACGCGGAGCGGGAGATGCAGATCCTCCAGGCGGCGATCGGCGCGGTGCGCTCGATCCGCAGCGAGCACGACATCCACCCCGCGGCCGAGGTGGCCATCCACCTCCGCACGGATGACCCCGCGCGCCGCCTGCTGCTCGCGCGCGAGCACGTCGCCATCTCGACGCTCGCGAAGACGTCGGGCGATCTCGTGGTCGAGCCCCGAGGCGGAGACCGCCCGAAGGGCTGGGTGATGAACGCCGCGGGCGAGATCGAGGTGCTCGTGTCCCTCGTGGGCCTCGTGGACGCCGAGAAGGAAGGCGCCCGCGTCGAGCGCGAGATCAAGAAGACGGAGAAGGACATCGCCGCGCTCGAGAAGAAGCTCGCGCTCCCGTCGTTCGCGGAGAAGGCCCCGCCCGAAGTGGTGGCCGAGTCGAAGGCGCTCCTCACGGAGCTCCGCGCGCGCCGCGTGTCCCTCGACCACGCGCGAGGGATCGCCGAGGAGCTCTCCCGCAGCAACTGAGCCCTCCGTGTCGGACGAAGCCGCGCAGCCGGAGGAGGACGAGGACGCGGCCGGCGAGGCCGTGGAGGACGAGCCTCCGCCTCCGCTCCTCAAGCCGGGCAACCGACCGCGCTGGGTGCGCGGGGGCGTCCTCACGGGCGTCGGGTTCGTCCTCACGCTCGCGATGTCGCTCGCGAACTGGGGCCCGCGCGTCGGCGTGCCGACGGTGTTCGTCGGCGTCCTCGTGCTGACGATCGGCCTCTTGGATCTGCTCGGCACGTTCGACGATCCGCCGGATCGCGTCGCGCACCGGATCGCTCCGAAGGCGCTCGCCGTGCCGGGCGCCATCTCGACCGCGGGCCTCCTCGCGACGTGGATCTCCGTCCGGTACGCGGTCGCGGGCGTGTTCCACGAGATCCACGCGTTCGGAAAGGTGCTGTCCGCGTTCGTGCTCCCGGGCGTCCTCATCACGGGCGGGATGCTCGTCACGCTCGTGGGCCTCGGGCTCTTCGTCCAGCGCCTGGGCGTCCTCGAGGGCGATCGGCCGCTCCACAAGCGCCACGGGTTCTGGCTGATGGCGATCGCGATCGTCCTCTTCGTGCCGGCGCTCGGGGGCTACTCGCTCGTCGATCCTTGGGAGACGCACTACGGCGAGGTCTCGCGCGAGATCCTCGCGCGGAACGACTGGATCAGCCTCTGGTGGGTGCAGGAGAACTGGTTCTGGTCGAAGCCGATCCTCGACTTCTGGATCCAGGCGATCAGCATGGTCGTGTTCGGCGTCCGGTACGAGCCGGGGCAAATGCTCGCCGCGGCGACCCAGGGAGCGATCCCCTACCCCGAGTGGGCGATGCGGATGCCGATCTTCGTGATGACGATCGTCGCGACGTACGTCCTCTATCGGTCGGTCGCGACGTTGTTCGGCCGCCGCGCGGGGCTCCTCGCGGGCGTCGCGCTGACGACGATGCCGCACTGGTTCTTCATCGCGCACCAGACGATGACGGACATGCCGTTCGTCGCGGCGATGACGGCGGCACTCGCGTTCGTGATGGTCGGCCTGCAGACGGACGAGGCGCGGCTCGTGAGGTCCTTCGAGATCTCGGTCGGCCGATGGACGCTGAGGCTCTCCGCGCTGCACCTCGCGCTCGGCGCGATCCTGCTCGTGAGCCTGCCGCAGATCTTCTATCTGCTCACGCGGAACGTCCTCTTGCACACGGACGATCAGTTCGGCCTCCGCTTCCCGCCGATCCAAATCCGCGGGGACGCGTTCACGTCCGGCTCGCCAGGAAACTGTGGGCTCCCGGGCAACGCGGCGTGCGCCCCCGCGTTCCCGAGCTCGACGAAGTTCCAGCCCGCGCTGCAGGCGCTCGTGTGGATCGCGTGCCTCGCCGGGACGCTCTACATGTCGTGGGGCGAGCGGCGCGTGAAGCGCATCTACTTCCTCGCGGCGTGGTTCTGCACCGCGCTCGCGGTGATGGGCAAAGGGCCGGTCGGGCTCGTCCTGCCGGTGGGCGCGGTGCTCGCGCACCTCGTCGTGGAGCGCCGGTACCGCGAGCTCCTCGACATGGAGATCGCGAGCGGGATCCTCATCGTGCTCGCGGTCGCGATGCCGTGGTTCGTGGCGATGTTCGTGCGGCACGGCCAGCCGTTCGTCGATCGGCTGATCATCCACGACATGTACTCGCGCGCGTTCGACCACGTGCACGACACGAACCAGAACGACGACGTCAGCTTCCGGTACTACGTGTGGCAGCTCGGGTACGGGCTCTTCCCGTGGGTCGGGCTCGTTCCGCTCGCGATCGTGGAGTGGGTCCGGCACCGAGACGACGACGCCGGCGTCTCACCCCTTCGGCTGATGCTCCTCGTCGTCGTCTTGGGGTTCGCGCTGTTCTCGTACGTGCAGACGAAGTTCCACCACTACATCTTCCCGATCGTCCCCTCGATCGCGGTGCTCGTGGGGGTCCACCTCGACCGGATCTTCGACGGGACCGCGGGGGGAGAGCGCGCGCGCTATCACCAGGCGGTCGCCGGGTTGTCGTTCCTGCTCGGCGCGGGCCTCGTGCTGCTCGTCGGGCGCGACATGGCCGACAAGCGGGGGGAGCAGCCGACGGGCGCGCGGCTCATCCACCTCTTCAGCTACAACTACGAGCGCGCGTGGCCGACGAACCTGGACTACGGCAAGGCGCTCTGGATCTTCACGGGCGTCGCCGCCGTGGTCCTCTTCCTCGGGTTGTTCAAGGCGTTCCGACGGTACGCGATCGCCGCCTTCGCGGTCGTGAGCGCGGGCTTCACGGCTTGGGCGCTCGACGTCTACTTCGTCGAGGTCGCGCCCCACTGGGGGCAGCGCGACACGTCGCTGGCCTACTGGGCGGCGCAAGCGACCACCCCCGGACCGCTCCTCTCCTACCAGCAGAACTGGAAGGGCGAGAACTTCTACAGCGGGAACCACCTCGCCTCGTTCCCGTCCACCGGACAGCCCTTCCGGGACTACGTGACGATGCTCGTCCGCGAGCGGGACGTCCACACGATGTATTTCTTCTGCACGCCCGACCGCATCTCCTCGCTCCGCATGGAGCTCGGGAACCCGAAGACCGTCGAGACGCTCACGCCGCCGACGCTCAACAACAAGTTCACGCTCGTGCGCGCCACGTTCTGACGCTGGCGGACATGGGTAGGGGTCGGGCGCTGGTCGCGTACATGGGCGCTGATGCCGAAGGCCGTCTCACCCGCAATCTTGAAGAGTGTCGCGCCCCGCCGGAGCCTGCCCGGCTCCGCCGTCCTCCCGTCCTGGGCGGAGTTCGAGACGTGGCTCTCGAAGGCGTGGCGCGGGACGGACTACTTCCTCGGGAAGCGGAAGTGGGGGCAAGTCCTCGAAGCGGGCGGGGAGACCCCGCTCGCGGGAGCATTGTCCGGTCCGCACGCCGCCGCCATCGCGCTCCTCCAGAGCCCCTCGCCTGCGTCGATCCGGAAGGCGCCGATCCAGACGCTCGCGATCGCGGAGCGAATCGTGCGCGATATGGGCCATGGTCGAGACGCGAAGCACCCGTTCAAGAGCCTCGTCTCGTTCGTCGCCGCGGCGCGGGGCCTCGCCGACGCCTTCACGGTGTGGGCACGCTCTCATCGCGTGAAGCTCCTGGAAAAGCGGCGGAGGTCCGACGTGTGGGCGATGGTGGCGGGCGACGACCCGAAGGGCAGCCTCGAGGAGAACGTCGATCTCCGCGCGGCGGTCGCGGCCGCGGACGACTCGAACTACGCCGAGGCGCGCGCTCTCGCGGCGAAGGCGCGCCCGAAGCTCGACGTCGGTCAGCGCGCTCGGATCGCTTACCACTTCCCAGACGAGCCCTGGGGCACTGAGGACCTCGAGGCGTGGCTCGCGGACCCGACGCTCGCGGACCGCTGGGTCGAGGTCGGGTTCCTCCTCTCGGCGACGACCGACGTCGGCCTCGTCCGGCGCTACCTCGCGACGAAGCACCGCGCATCGGAGGCCGCGGCCGCCGCGTTCGACCTCGCGGCGGTGCTGCCCGAGAGGGACGCACTTCCGCTCCTCGAGGAGTCGATCGCCGCGACGCTGAAGAAGCCGAGCTATGGCCCGGTCCTGAAGGGGCCGCCGCGTCGCGTGGCCGAGGCCGTCGCCGCGATCGGATCACCCGAGGCGGCGCGGGTCCTCGCGAAGTACGCGAGCCACCCGATCCTCGCGCCGCAGATCCTCGCGTGGTTCCGTGAGCACCCCGAGCACATCGAAGCGCTCTCGGGCGCGGCGGGGGATCGATCGAAGCTCGCGGCGACGGCGGAGCGCATCGCCGACAAGCAGCGCGGCACGGAGGCCGACGCGCGCGTCGCACCGGCGAGCGAGCTGCCCCGGGTGCTGCGATCGTGCGTCGAAGGAAAGGCGCCCTGGAGAGCGAAGCCCACGAGCGCGAAGGCGATCGTGGTCCCCGGGCTCTCCGTCAGGAACTCGGGGCTCGAGCGCCTCGACGACGAGCTCCTCGCGACGCCCGAGTACACGCGCGCTCGCCACAGCGTGACCGACGCGCGGCCGATGACGAAATCCGAGCTCGCGGAGTGGCGGCGCGAGGTCGAGCGGCGCGAGTTCACCCACGCGGACTACGCGACGAGCTACGCGAAGCAGAGCAGCGTGGAGTACCTCGCGGTGCCCGACGAGGAGGGCCTCGCCGCGTGGAACCGCGAGGCGAAGGACAAGAAGGGCGCACCGTACTTCCTCTACGTGCATGAGCCCGAGTTCGCGTTCCTCGTGAAGCACGGCGTCGCCGCGTTCCCGGGCTGGGTGCGGCGTGACTGGGCGAAGTACCTCGCGTGGGAGGGCGGGGAGAACGCGATGCGCACGTCGCGCGTCGTCGTGTCGCCCGCGATCGCACCCGCGATGGCGGACGTGTTCTCGAATCGCAAGACGTTCCGGCGGCCGGCGCGCGAGTGGCTCCTCCGGCACCCGTTCGTCGCGGCGATGGGCCTCGTCCCGGACGCGGTCGGAAAGCCCGGCGCAGCGCGCAAGGCTGCGGAGGCCGCGCTCACGCTCATCGCGTCGAGCGGCGTGCGCGCGGACGTCGAGCGCGCGGCCGCCGAGTACGCGGGCGCGCTCGGACCGATCCGCGCGCTGCTCGATCGAGATCCCCTCGCGACCGACAAGACCGTGCCGAAGCGACCCGCGTTCCTGCGGCGCGACGACTTGCCCCCCGTGCGCCTGCGGTCGGGGGCCCAGCTCCCCGCCGCGGCGGTCGATGGCGTGCTCGACATGCTCTCCCTGAGCCTGCCCGAGGAGCCCTACGCGGGGATCGAGGCGCTCCTCGCCGACGAGGCGTGTGACGCGGAGTCGCTCGGCGCGCTCGCGATCGAGCTCCTCGAGCAGTGGGTCCTCGGCGACGCGCCGGGGCGGTTCGACTGGATGGGGTTCGCGGTCGTGCACCTCCCGTCCCCAGCCGGGCACGCGCGGCTCGCCGCGCTCGCGCGCGAGTGGTCCATGAAGAACCAGGCGAAGTGCGAACGTGCATGCGTCGCCCTCGCCGCCATCGGCAGCGACGCGTCGCTCATGCACCTCACGCACGTCGCCGAGTCGACGCGCTTCCAAAACCTGCGCGAGCGCGCCACCGCGCTCCTCGCTCAGGCGGCGGCGGCGCGGGGGCTGAGCGTCGACGAGCTCGGGGATCGGACGGTCCCCGTCGTGTCCGCGGACGTGGATCGGAAGGCTCACGAAGCGGTGGTGCGGCGCACGTGCGCTCGCCTCGAGCGGCTGATGATCACCGGGCGCGCGATCGACGCGGAGACGTTCGAGGCGTTCTTCGTCGAGCACCCGATCGTGGGCCCGCTCGTTCGCGGCCTCGTCTGGGAGACCGCCGACGGCGCCCACCGCTTCCGCGTCGCGGAGGACCGCTCGTACGCCGATCGCGGCGACACCGCGTTCGCGTTGGGCGGCGCGCGCGTTCGCCTCGCGCACCCGGCCCGCACGCCCGAACTCGCGCGCGAGTGGTCCGCGGTGATCGCAGATTATGCGCTGATCCAGCCCTTCGAGCAGATCGGCCGCGCGGTCTTCTCGCCGACCGGGAAGGAGGCCGACGCGACGGCGCTCGCGCGCGGCGCGACGTTCACGGTCGCGGCGAAGAAGCTCCTCGGGACGCTCGAGTCGCGCGGCTGGCGACGCGACGACGCGGGGCAGCCCTCGGCGTTCCTCCGCACGTTCGCCGTCGAGCGCGGCGGCGAGCTGGAGGTGCGTCTCCCGATCGAGCCGGGCTTCGAGGTCTGGTCGCTGCGCGACGCTGCGCCACAGAAGGTGGGTCCGGTCACGTTCGCGGCGGGTGGCGCGCCACGCGCGCTCGGCGCCGTGGAGCGCGTGATCTTCTCCGAGATCGCAAGGGACGTGGAGGCGCTGCGCGCGCTCGCGTAGCGCGCTGCCGCCAACTCCAAAAGGCCGCCCACGCCATCGGGCGAGCGCGCTAGCGCGCGTCCATGAGGGCGCGGTACGCGAGCTGATCCCCGTGCATGCGCTGAAACACCGCGTGCTTGCGCGCGTGGTACGCCGCGACCTCGCCGCCGGCGGGGGCGACGAGGTTGCCCACGCGGTTCATGGCCGCCATCGCGTCGAGCACCGACGCGAAATCGCCCGACGCGACCGCGCCGAGCGTGCTCGCTCCGAGGAGGACCGCCTCCGGCTCGAGGGGCTGCGCGAACCGACACCCGGTGATGTCCGTGTGCTCGCGGAGGAACACGGGGTTCTTCATGTCCCCCCCGCACGCGAGCACGAGGTCGATCGCGTAGCCGCCCGCGTTCATCGTGTCGATGACGTGCTTCGTGCCGTGCGCGATGCCCTGGATCGTCGCGAGGTAGAGGAGCGCGAGCGCGTCCACGCTGTCCGTGAGCTTGAGGCCGCTCACCATCCCGCGGAGCGTCGGATCGGCGCGGGGCGATCGATTGCCGTGGAAGTCGGGGAACACGTGGAGCTCCCGCGTCAGCTCCGCGGCGAACCGAACGCCGGACGACGCCGCGAGGCGCTCGAGGATCTCGTTCAACACCGTCGTCGGGTGGATGCCGCGCTTCTTCGCCTCTTCCTTCACCTCGGCGAAGCGCCCGTGCGTCGCGAGCACGTGATCCACGAGCGCGCCCGTCGCGGATTGGCCGCCCTCCGTGAGCCACATGCCGGGGACCATCGCGGATTTGTACGGCCCCCAGATCCCATCGAGGAAGATCGGCTCGCGCGACACGGCCATGTGGCACGTCGACGTGCCGCCGATCAGCGCGAGGCGCCGCTCGAGCCCCGCGAGGTCGGGCGCGACGCCGTCGACCCTCGCGCCGAGCATGCCGAGCCCGCCCGCGTGCGCGTCGATGATGGCGACGCCGACCGGCGTCCCCGCCGCGAGGCCGAGCTCCGCGGCCGCGCGCGCCGAGAGCCCACCCGCGCGCTCACCCATCGGACGCACGAGCGCGCCGATGCGCGACGGGCCCACGTCGTCGAGGCCGATCCTTTCGAAGTAGGTCGGGTCCCAGCGATCCTCGTGGCCGAGGTACGTCCACTTGCAGACCGTCGTGCACAGCGAGCGGACGTCCGCGCCCGTCGCGCGGTAGACGAGCCAATCGGGCAGATCGAAGAACTTCGCCGCGCGCGCGTAGGCCTTCGGCATCCTCTCTTTGAGCCAGAGGAGCTTCGGCGTCTGCATCTCGGGCGAGATGACGCCGCCCACGTAGCGCAGCACCGGGTGACCGAGCGCGTTGATGCGCGCGGCCTGCTCGATCGCGCGATGATCCATCCACACGATGACGTTCTGCGCGTCCTCTCCCGTGGGGCTCACCGACACCGGCGCGTCGTCCGCGCCGAGCACGACGAGCGAGCACGTCGCGTCGAACCCGACGCCTCGCACGTCCGCCCCGTCGACGCCCGCCTCCCGCTTCGCCTCCGCGACGGCCGCGACGACGCCGCGCCAGACGTCGTCCGAGGAGTGCTCCGCGAAGTCCTCCTCCGGATGAAACACCTCGATGGCGCGAGCGCCTTTCCCGAGGCAGACGCCGTTCGCGTCGAAGACCGCGGCGCGCGCGCTCGCGGTCCCGACGTCCACCCCGAGGTAGAGGCGATCGCTCATCGGAGCTCAGGCGCCTGGGGGACCGTAGCCACCCCCCGGCGGCTGCCCCGGAGGACCACCATACGAACCCGAAGGCGGCTGCTGACCGTACCCGCCGGACGCGGGAGGCTGACCGTACCCCGCGGGCTGGCCGGGCTGCGGCTGACCGGGCTGACCGTAGCCCTGCTGAGGCTGAGCGTAGCCCGGCTGCTGCGGCTGACCGTAGCCCGGCTGCTGCGGCTGCCCGTATCCAGCGGGAGGTTGCTGCGGCTGGCCGTAGGGACCGGTCTGGAGCCCGGGCGACGCAGCACCGGCGGGCGCTGCCGGCGGGACGCCGAGCGCGGACATCGCGCCGCCGACGATGCCGGCGATCGACCCAAGCATCAGCAGCGCGACGCCGAACGACAGGCCGACGTCCTTCCCTCCATCGGGCTTGAGGACGATGAAGGCGATGCCGTTGAACATCGTGATCGCAGTGAACGCGAGCGTCGCCCACCCGAGGAAGCGGTTCGCGCGCGACTTCACGAGCCCCAGGATCCCCGTGAGGACGAGCCAGAACATCAGCGCGCCCACGGCTCCGCAGAACGCGAGCCCTGCGAACGCCATCGTCTCTGCGTCGCCCCGCGATCCATCGATGAGGAGCCTCGTCTTGCATTCGTCGTCGTAGCAAACCTGACCCCAGAGAGGCCCGAACCCGATGCTGCCCTTGCCCATATCGCCGGAGAACCAGCTCCTCGACACGGCGGAAAGGCCGAGCAGCAGAATCGCTACGCCTACGCTGATGACCCCGATGAGACGCTTGTTCATGAGTGTTCGACCTCGCATTGACCGCAACGACGGCGCGGCGACCGCTCGACCTCAGCAGCAACGCGCGTGCCGCCGTCGCGCGCCCGTGTCGTTGCGGAGAATGGAACGTACCGCGGACGGCTCTGCGCGGGTGTGACGACGTTCGTCGCCGTCGCGTTCGCCACGGACCGGGCGGCGCTTCCACCTTTCGCCCCGCCAAACCGGGCTGTTAGCCTCCGGCGCGCGCGAAGGCGCTCAGGAGGAAACATGGGGAACCGTTTCTGTCACATGGAACTCACGACGGGCGACGTCGAGGCTGCGAAGCAGTTCTACGGATCGATCTTCGACTGGCAGATCGCCGGCATGCCCGTCGGCGACATGACGTACACGATGATCCAGACCGGTCAGAAGGACGTCGGCGGCGGCATGATGGCTCCCATGATGGAGGGCCAGCCCACCGCTTGGCTCGTGTACGCCGAGGTGAAGAGCGTCGACGAGACGCTCGCGAAAGTCGCCGAGCTCGGCGGCACTGTGATCCAGCCGAGGACGCCCGTCGGCGAGATGGGGTGGATTGGCGTGTTCCGCGATCCGCAAGGCGGTTACTTCGGCCTCTGGGAGAGCAACGCGCCGCCGCCCGCGCCGGAGAAGCCCGCCGCGAAGCGGAAGGCCGCTCCGAAGAAGGCCGCGAAGAAGGCCGCCCCAAAGAAGCCCGCCTCGAAGAAGCCCGCCCCGAAGAAGCCCGCCGCCAAGAAGAAGCCCGCTGCCAAGAAGAAGTAAGCGACGAAGCGATCGCGCGTGCGAGGGCCTCTCCGCGGGCCGGAACCTTGACGGTTCGGCCGGAAAGAGGCTCTCATCGCGCGCATGTGGCGCAGGCGACACTTCCTGGGGCTGAGCCTTGCAACCCTCGCGAGCGCCGCGTGCGGCTCGAAGAGCGGGAGCAAGCAGATCGCGGTCATCCCGAAGGGGACGACGCACGAGTTCTGGAAGAGCGTCCACGCCGGCGCGGTGAAGGCGTCGCGCGAGCTCGGCGTCGAGATCGTGTGGAAGGGTCCCCTCAAAGAGGATGACCGAACCGCGCAGATCGAGGTCGTGCAGAGCTTCATCTCCCAAGGTGTCGCCGGGATCGTCCTCGCGCCGCTCGACGACAAAGCGCTCCAGCCCCCCGTGAAGCAGGCGATCGACGCGAAGATCCCCGTCGTGATCTTCGACTCGGACCTCCAAGGGGACGCGCACTCGAGCTTCGTCGCGACGGACAACGGTGAGGCCGGCAAGCTCGCCGCGGAGGCGATGGCGAAGCTGCTCGGAGACAAGGGCAAGGTCGCGGTGCTCCGCTACCAGGTGGGCTCGGCGAGCACGCAGAAGCGCGAGGACGGGTTCCTCGACGCCATCAAGGCGCACACGGGGATCGAGGTCGTGAGCTCCGATCAGTACGCCGGCGCGACGACCGAGACCGCGTCCGCGAAGGCCGAGGCGATGCTCAACGGCCCCGCGGCGAACGTCGACGGGATCTTCTGCCCGAACGAGTCGTCCACGTTCGGCATGCTGCTCGCCCTCGAGAAGGCGAAGCTCGCGGGCAAGGTGAAGTTCTTCGGCTTCGACAGCTCCGAGAAGCTCGTGAACGGCCTCAAGGACGAGAAGATCCACGGCCTCGTGCTGCAGAACCCGTTCAACATGGGCTACCTCGCCACGAAGACCATCCAATCGGTCATCAAGGGCGAAAAGGTCGACAAGCGCATCGACACGGGCGCGCAACTCATCACGAAGGCGAACATGGAGGAGCCTGACAAGAAGGCTGTCCTCTCGCCGAACCTGAAGGAGTGGCTCGGGGAGTGAGCGGCGGCCTCTCCGCCCGGGGCATCGCGAAATCCTTCGGCGAGACGCACGCGCTCCGAGGCGTCGATCTGGACGCGCCGTTCGGCCAAATCACGGCGGTGATCGGTCAGAACGGCGCGGGCAAGAGCACGCTCATGGGCGTGCTCTCCGGGACCGTCGATCCGGATGCGGGGACGCTCCACTTCCCCGACCCCTCGACTCCGTTCCGGCCGACGTCCCCGCTCGACGCGCGCCGTCACGGCGTCGCGATGGTGCACCAAGAGCTGTCGCTCTGCCCCCACCTCTCGGTCCGCGAGAACCTCTTCCTGGGCGAGCTCCCCACACGGTTCGGGATCGTGGACTGGCGCCGAGCGTCCGAGCTCTCGCGAGAAGCGCTCGCGCCGCTCGAGGGGGACGAGAAGATCGACCCGCGCGCGATCGTCGGCGAGCTCTCGATCGCGAACGCGCAGATCGTCGAGATCGCGCGCGCGATCGGGTCCCCCGACGCGAAGTCGACCGAGGGCGACACGAAGAAGATCCTCATCCTCGACGAGCCCACCTCGAGCCTCGGCCGCGCGGACGTCGCGCGGCTCTTCGATCGGCTGCGCGCGATGCGCGACCGGGGCTACGCGATCCTCTACATCTCGCACTTCCTCGAGGAGGTGAAGGCGATCTCCGATCGCTTCGTCGTCCTCCGTGATGGGAAGACGGTGGGAGGCGGCGACACGGCGTCCACGTCGATCGAGGCCATGGTCGAGGCCATGGCGGGGCGCGCCATCGAGTCCCTGTACCCGCGCAGCGAGCGGCCCGTGGGGGACGTCGTCCTCGAGACGAAGGCGCTCGTGGGCTCGCACCCGCCGTCCGCGCGCGAAGACGCGCGCGGCTCGACCCTGGAGCTCAGGAGGGGCGAGGTCGTCGGGATCGCGGGCTTGCTCGGCGCCGGCCGCACCGAGCTCCTCCGAGCGATCTTCGGCCTCGATCCCGTCACACGCGGGACGCTCCGCGTGTTTGGGCGCGAGGGCTCGCGCTCACCGCACGCGCGGTGGGCGGCCCGCGTCGGGTTCGCGAGCGAGGATCGAAAGGAGGAGGGCCTCGCGACGTCGCTCAGCGTCGCCGCGAACCTCACGCTGTCGCACAAGCCGAGCTTCTTCATCGGCCCGGGGACGGAGGCGCGCGCCGCGGCGAAGTGGATCGACGCTTTGTCGATCAAGACGAAGGGCCCCGACCAACGCACGGAGGATCTCTCGGGCGGCAACCAGCAGAAGGTCGCGCTCGCGCGAATCCTCCACCACGGCGCGGAGATCCTCCTGCTCGACGAGCCCACGCGTGGGATCGACGTGGAGAGCAAGGCGCAGATTTATTCGCTCATCGACGCGGAGGCGCGCGCCGGGAGGGCGATCCTCGTCGTCTCGAGCTATTTGCCCGAGCTCCTCGGGATCTGCGACCGCGTGCACGTCATGCGCCGCGGCGTGCTCGGGCCTTCGATCGACGCCCGGGGAGCGACGGAGGAGTCCCTCCTCGCGGAGGCGACGGCGTCATGAAGACGCTCCAGACGATCCGCGACCTCCTCGCGCGCCACCGGTGGGTCGGCCCGCTCGTCGCGCTCGCGATCGTGTTCAGCGTGTTCGCGGCGATGCTGCCGGGGTTCACGCAGCCCATCAACCTCATCACGATGGCGCGTCAGACCGCCGTCGTGGGCATCGCGGCGACGGGCGCGACGCTCGTCATCATCAGCGGCGGGATCGATCTCTCGGTGGGCTCCTCCGTCGCGCTGACGACGGTCGTCGTCAGTCTGCTGCTCAAGTCCGGACAGGGCCCCTGGACCGCGATCCCGCTCGCCATCGTCGCGGCGGGGGCGACGGGCGCGGCCAACGGCGCGCTGATCGCCGGCCTCCGGCTGAAGCCGTTCATCGTCACGCTCGGGACGATGAGTATCCTGCGCGGCGTCGCGAAGGGGCTCGCGAAGGAGCAGAAGGTCGACGTGGACGCGCGGGGGATCGACTCGCTCGTGCTCTCGTCGGAGGGCCTCCTCGGCCTCCCTCTCGCCGTCTGGATCTTCGCGCTCACGGGGCTCGTCATCGCGGGCGTCCTGCACTTCACGCGCTTCGGTCGCCACGTCTTCGCGATCGGCTCGAACGAGCGCACCGCCGTCCTCGCGGGCATCCGCGTTCCGCTGACCAAGGTCGCGATCTACGGGCTCGCCGGGGTCCTCGCCGGCCTCGCGGGCACGCTCGAGTTCGCGACGCTGACCGTCGGCGATCCCACAGACTCGTTCGGCCTCGAGCTCGACGTGATCGCCTCGTGCGTCATCGGCGGAGCGTCCCTCTCCGGGGGCGAAGGCTCGATCGCCGGGACGATCGTGGGCGCGCTCCTGATGCGCGTCATCCAGACGGGGTGCACGCAGCTCGGCCTCGCGAGCTTCATCCAGAACATCGTGACGGGGGCGATCATCATCGCCGCCGCGCGACTCGCCGCGGATCGAAAGCGCCGCGCGTGAGCGGCGCGCGAGCCCGCTCGGGTGGAATCACCGCACCTGCCCACGCGACGGTCGAAGCCCTGGCAGTCCGCGCGAACCGGCGCGTAGCATCGCGCACGATGAGGGGAACCACGCTTCGCCTGGGATGGCTCCGAGCCCGAGGACATGGGCGCCTCCGCGCATCGGTCGGCGTCGTCGCCGCGCTCGTTGTTCTTCTGGGGTGCAAGTCGAGGACGGAGAAGCTCTGCCGGAAGTTCTCCGAGTCCTCCATCCAATTCGAAGTGCCTTCGGGGATGGAGGCTGAGTGCGTGACTGAGCTCGAGCGGATCCGGCAGTCGAGCCCCGCTGCCTACGAGCGCATCGCCGCGTGCATCGAGAGCGCCCCGGACAGCAAGATCGTCCCGTGCTGGATGGAGGTCATGATGACCGATGCGAAGCTGAACGGAGAACCGCTCGCGTCGTCGGCCGACCCCACCGTCCGCCGCGTGACCGAGGAGCGCCTGGAGGTTTACCGCGGAATGCCGGCGCGCCCACGGAAGACTTTCGAGGGGGAGGCACTGAACTCCAAGCGGGAGCGGACGCGCTTTCGGATCGATCTCGCGGAGGGCTTCGTCGGGCAGGGCTCGAACGGGCGCTATTGGGTGGACACGCCGAGGGACGAGAGGGTGCTCATCGTCGAGGGGCCGTACCTCGATGTCAGTTGGATGAGCCGCGAGCGCATGGTCAAGGGGGACGACCTGCTCCCCCGCATCGATGCCAGCGGCTTCGACCAACCGAAGGAGAGCGCCGACACGTTCCTGGGAAAGGCGACGACCCACTTCGGTGTCGCCATCGAGGTGGGCCGACGAGTGGGCGAAGAGTGGTTCGTGTGCAGCGCCTTTCTTCCGGAGGAGGAGCTCACGCCGCACGACCGCGAGATCCAGTCGGAGTGGCTGGAGAAGCTGTGCTCGTCCCTCACGCTCCTGCCGCCGCCGACCGCACCGCGAGGGTCGGCCTCGGGGTGATCACTCGATGTAATGGATGCCGACGAACTCGACAGGCCCGACGTTCGTCGTCACGGCCTTGGGAGAGAGCTTCCCGGTCACGGCGTCGATCGCAAACGCCGCGACGGTGCTCGACCCCTGATTGCCGACGAGCATGAGCGTCCCCGTGGCATCGATGGTGAAGTGACGCGGGGTCTCTCCGCCCGTGGGCTGGTGCTGCACGAGCGCGAGCTCACCGCTCGAGGGGTCGATCGAGAAGACGGCGATGGAGTCGTGTCCCCGGTTGGAGGCGTACAGGAAATTCCCTTTCCCGATCGCGATCTCGGCGCACGTGTTGCCGCCTCCTCCGACGCCCGTCGGCAGCGTGGAGATCTCCTGGAGGGGAGCGCCGAGGAGCCCGTTCGCGTAGGCGAACACGCTGATCGCGTCGTCGTTCTCGCGGACGACGTACACGTACGGATGACCCGGCCAGAACGTCATGTGGCGCGGCCCGGACCCCGCGGGGAGCGCCGCGGTCGAGGGAGAGTTCTTCGTGAGCGCGGCGCCGTCGAAGAGGAGCTCACGGTGTCGCTGCCCTTGTTCGGGACGAACGCGAACGCGTTCGTCGGGTCGAACACGATCTGGTGCGCGTTCGCGCCCGTCTTCATCGCCATCGACGGCGTGCCGAGGCTCCCGTCCGGCTGGATCGGGATCGTCGTCACGTCCCCGCTCCCGTAGTTGACGGCGACGGCGACCGCACCCGCCGCGTCCACCGCGACGTGGGCTGGACCGCTGCCGTTCGTGCTCGCGTGGTTCAACGGGGTGAGCGCGCCTCCCGGGCGATCGCGTACGCGGCGATCTCGTCGGCGCCCTCGTCTGCGGCGTACAGGTGCGCGCCGTCGGGCGAGAACGCGAGGAACGACGGGTTCTGCGCGTCCGTCGCCGCGCCGTCTTCGGTGAGCGCGCCCGTCTCCGGATCGAGCTGCATCCCGCGGATTTTGCCGTCGCTCGAGCCGAGGTAGACATACGGCGTCCCCACGCTCGTGCCACCGCCCCCGCCGGATCCGGAGGAGCTCGAGGTCGCGCCCGACGCGCTCGACGACAGCGACCCGCTCGAGGTCGTCGTCGCGCCCGAGGAGGACGTCGACGACGCGTCGCCTGCGTCGTCGCACGCGCCGAGCGCCGCCGCGAGGAGGGCCAAAGTTCCGAGGCGCGAGCACGAGGACGTCATCCCGGGCGAGGGTATCCCGGCGCGTCCGTCGAGCGGAACCCGTGGTAAGAGGCGGCCATGGCCAACGCCCCCGCGGTAGCGATCGATCCCCGCGCCTTCGAGCAGACGCTCGCCTCGCTCGTGCGCGAGTTTGCTGGGCGCGAGAACAACGAGGGCTCGGTCGAATGCGTCGGATGCAAGGGATGCGTCGAGTCGACGTTCTGCCGCAACTCGACGGGGCTCTTCCGTTGCCACTATTGCGTGGACTGTGAGCGCTGCCGCCTGTCCACGCACTGTCGAGCGAGCCGAGATCTCCTCTCGTCGAACCACTGCCAGGCGAGCGAGCGGTGCAGCCACTCGTCCTACCTCGTCCGGTGCTTCGATTGCTCGAACTGCACCTATTGCTTCGGGTGTGTCGGCCTCGTGGGGAAGGACTTCCACATCCTCAACGAGAAGTACGACCGAACGACGTACTTCGCCCTCGTCGCGAAGCTGAAGACCGCGCTGCGGCTCGGTTGAAGGGCGCGCGGCGTGCGAGCGGTCGTCCAGCGCGTGCTCTCCGCTTCGGTCACCGTCGACGGCGAGGTCGTCGGTCGCATCGGGCGCGGCCTCGTCGCGTTCGTCGGAGCGGAGGCCCCCGATACGGACGCAGACATGAGCTACGTGATCGGCAAAATCGTCGGCCTGCGCGTCTTCCCGGACGAGTCGGGGCGAATGGCGCGCGCCCTCGCCGACGTCGGCGGCGCACTCCTCTTCGTGACGCAGTTCACGCTCTTCGGGGATGTGAAGAAGGGCAATCGCCCGAGCTTCACCCGCGCGATGCCGCCGGGCGACGCGGAGCCGTTCCTCGCGCGCGCGGTGGAGCTCGCGCGTGCGTCGGTGCCCGTGGAGACTGGGCGCTTCGGTGCGGACATGAAAGTCCTCGTCGAGAACGACGGACCCGTCACCATCCTTCTCGATTCGCGCACCTGACGGCGCATCGTTCACGGCGCGCCATCGGCCAGCGTGGACTTCCCGAGCGGGCGGAACGCGCTCCGCTGAGCGGCAGTCCTCCGCGCGCGACCGAGCGCGCTCGTCACCGCGCTCCGGCGCAAGGCTCAAAGTGGTTCCGGATTCGAAGCGGCGGGTGCTCTAGCGGGAGCTTCTCCGTTAGACTCCCGCCGATGCTTCATTCGTCGAGATTCTTTCGCGCAGCGCTGGCAGCGCTCGTCGCGTTCATCCCCGCCACCGCGCTCGCGCAACCCCAACCCCAACCGCAGCCGCAGCCGCCTCAACCGCCGCCGCTCCAGCCGGTCCCGCAGCCTCCGCTGGTCCTCCAACCCTCGCCGCAACCGCAACCGCCGCCGCAGCAGCCGGGACAGCAAGTCATCGTCTCGGGGCAACCGGGCGCGACGACCATCTACAGCGGCGGCACGCAGGTCGTGATTCAGGGCCCGCAGCCCAACATGGAATGGGTTCGCCCGGACAAACTCACGTACGTCCCTGGGGAGGTGATCCCGAACGGCTACGTCGACCGCGAGCTCACGAACACGGGCCTCCTCATCGGCGGGATCTCGACGTTCGGCGCGATCTATTTCCCGACGCTCGTCAGCGGGCTCACCCTCGCGGACGGGGACCCCGGCTTCGCTGCCCTCGCGGCCCCCGTGATCGGTCCGCTGATCGGGATCGGCACGATCCGCGGAGTGGAAGGTCCGGGCGCCTACTTGCTGGTCCTCGATTTCATCGCCCAGTCGACGGGCGTCGTCTTGTTCAGCGCTTCGTTCGCGAGCCACCCGCACGTCCTCCGCCGCGTCGGCGAGGCCGCCCCACCCACCGTGCAGTTCGGCGCACGCCCGGGCGGCGCATCCATGACGCTCTCCTTCTGATCGCGAGGACCCGAAGATGAAGCTCCAAGCCACCGCTCTCTGTCTGTCTGCGATCGTCTCGAGCGCCGCGCTCGCTCAGCCGGCGCCCCCCCCCCCCCCCCCCCCCCGGGAGGAGCGAACGGAGCGGCTCGGAGGGCAGAGCCCTCCGAAACCGAGCGAGCGCATCGAGCGAGGCCCGAGATACAGCTACTTCTTGTTCACGCGCTCGATGTAGGTGCCCTCGCGCGTGTCGACCTTCACCCACTCGCCCTCGTTCACGAACAGCGGGACGTTGATCGTCGCGCCGGTGGAGAGCGTCGCGGGCTTGGTGGCGCCGCTCGCGGTGTCACCCTTCACGCCGGGCTCGCTGGTCGTGATCTGGAGGACGACGGAGTTCGGGATGCTGATGCCGATGGGCTGGCCGTTCCAGAAGGTCACGTCGACGTTCATGCCGTCGCTGATCCACTTCGCCTCGTCCTCCATCTTGGAGCCCTCGACGGTGACCTGCTCACCGCTCGCGGCGTCCATGAAGACGAAGTCGGTGCCCTCGGGATAGATGAACTGCATCACCTTCTCTTCGACGTCCGCCTTCTCGATTTTTTCGCCGCTCTTGTAGGTGCGCTCGAGGACGTTGCCGTTGACGAGGCTGCGGACCTTCACGCGCGTGAAGGCCTGGCCCTTCCCGGGCTTCACGAACTGGAAGTCGATGACCGTGAAGGGCTGACCGTCCACCATCATCTTGAGGCCTTTTCGAATGTCGCTCGTGTCCATGCGCTTCCTACTGGGTCAGCTTTCTTGGCCGAAAGAGGGCCGCCTCATTACCACAGAAGCCGGCAACGCAGGCCGAGTTTTCCTCACGACGCCCGAGCGGGCGCGTGGAGGTTTCCGCGTGCTACCCCCCCGACGATGGACGCGATCGACGACGAGCTGCGCGAGATCAAGCGAGAAATCGTGGAGTCCCGGGGGCTCGTCATCAAGACGAACAACCTCGCGAGCGGCCTCGCGGCCGACCTGAAGAGCATCGCGAAGAAGCAGGCGGCGTACGAGCAGCGCGTGTTCTACGCGACCACCGCGGGCTACGCCCTCTTCGTGGGGGCGCTCCTCGTCGTGGTGTACGTCGCTTGGAACGCGCGCGTCGACGCGAGCAAGCAGCTCGACGAGTCCGCGAAGGCGCAGATCAAGACGGCGCAGGACCAGGTGAAGAAGGCCGCGGACGACGCGGAGGAGCGGCAGAAGGCGGAGGCGGCCGCCGCGAGCTTCTACGAGCTGATACGGGGCGGCCGGAAGCGGGACGTGATCGAGAAGTTCGACGAGGTGCGCAAGCTCCCGCTCACGCGCGCCGAGCTCGCGTTCTTCACGGACGCCGTCGAGGGCGCGCGCGCGGATCTGTCCGCGCAGGCCTTCCAGACGGGGATGGAGCACGAGCGCGCCGGCCGGTGGAGCGAGGCGTCGCTCGCGTTCGAGGAGTCCCTGCGCCTCAAGGAGGACGCGGCGCACTCGCCGTCCGCGCACCTCGAGCAGGCGCGCGCCTATCGCCAGCTCGGGAACGCGGGCAAGGCGATCCCGATCCTCACGACGCTGAGCGAGTCCTCGACGAACAAGGACATCCTCGACGACGCGACCCTCCTCCTCGCCCAGTGCCTCATCGACGTGCAGGACTGGGACGACGCGCGCCAGACGCTGCGCACCTTCATCCGCAGGTTCCCCGACAGCCCGCTCATCAACGACGCGCGGATGACGCTGACGGACATCCAGCTGAAGCGTTGAACTCCGATCCGCCCACGGGCGAAAGGCACGCGGGAGGGGGCAACTCGCACGAGCTCGCGTCGATGTACCGACATGGCCTCACGCGCCGTGCTCCGGACCTCCGCGCCCGCTACCATCGGACCGATGACGACGGCGCCGGGGTTCGTCCCCCTTCACACGAGCGCTCCTCGGTCTCGCCCCGAGTGGGAGCTCGAGGACGAAGAAAAGATGCCGGTCTCGCCGTCGCACAACGACGCGGTGCTCCTCCTCTCGTCCGTCTTGTCTGCGTGGGTCGCGAGGGCGGGCCTCGACGCGTCCATCGAGCACGACATCGCGCTCCGTTGGGATCCGGAGCACCCGCGCGTCGGCGTCGATCCGGACATCGCGGTGTTCGAGCCCGCGCTCCCCGATCGAGATCGCATCCTCAGCGCGAAGACCTGGCTCGAGGGGCACGCTCCGCCGCCGCTCGCGATCGAGATCGTGAGCACGACGAACCCCAAGAAGGACTACGGGCAGTCGCCGGAGAAGTACGCCGCGAACGGGACCGAGGAGCTCTGGATCTTCGATCCGAGGCTCGCCGGACCACGGACCGGGGGAGGACCGTTCCTCCTTCAGGTGTGGCGGCGCGCGAGCGACGGTGGTTTCGAACGGGTGTACGCGGGGCCTGGGCCTGCGCGGTCGGCGCGCCTCGACGCGTGGATCGTCGTGACGGACGAAGGCCGACGCGTCCGAGTCGCCGACGATCCCGACGCGCGGGCGCTGTGGCCCACGCTCGAGGAGAAGGCGCGCGCCGAGACCGCCCGGGAGCGAGCGGCGAAGGAGAAGGAGCGAGCGGCGAAGGAGATGGAGCGAGCGGCGAAGGAGGCGGCCATCGCGGAGAAGGACGCGGCCATCGCGGAGAAGGGCGCGGCGCTCGCCGAGCTCGCGGCGCTCAAGGCCGAGCTCGCTCGACGATCGGGGCGCTGACGACGCTCTCGCCTGCGCCAACCGACCGCGGGTCCGGCCCCACTCGGCCCATTGCTCAGCCTATTGGACGCAGCTCGGCGTGACCTTTCCGGAGTCGTTGTTCGTCTCGTCGCACTCGTGGAACTTCGGCGCGACGGGATCCACGACGACGCGAGCGAGGAACGTGTCGTCCGTCGTCGCGAGCGCGCCGTCCACGGGGACCATGAGCGTCTCCGTCTGGCCCGGCGAAAGGGGGTGCGTCGTCGCGCTCGTGCCGACCTGGGTCTCGAGCCCGGCGCCGTCCACCTTGAACACGGCGACGGGCACGTCCGTCGGGAGGGCCGAGAGCCCGCTGTTTCGAACGGACACCTGAGCGACGATCGGCGTCACGCAGGGCACCTTCAACGAGGCCGTCGCGTCCGGCGCGTCGAACAGGCCACCGTCCTGCACGTTCTGGCGGAAGTTGTTGAGCCACGGGAGCATCCAGTTGCGCTTCTCGAGCTTCGGGATCGACCCGTAGAGGTTCGGCGCGTCGCACGCGCTGTCGCGATCGTCGCAGACATTCGAGACGTGGTACGCGTGCTCGTTCCAGAGCGTCCGGGTGCCCACCCAAGAGTTCGCGACGTCGCCGAACGAGACGATGCCGCGGTACGACTTGTTCGGGAGGGCGCTCGGGGTCCACGTGACGCCGTTCACCGTGACGGGCTGGCCCGTCCCGTCGAGGCATCCCCACGTCGTCGGGGAGGCGCCGTTCGTCACCATGAGGATCTCCGCGTGGCCGTCGCCATCCACGTCCGCCACGAGCGAGGCCTCCGTGCCCGTGAACGACGTGTGAGGCGCCGCAAACCGCACCGCGCCCGTCGGCCCGTCGAACACCCAAAGGAAGCACTCGTCGCCGTAGATGACCTCGGCCTTGCCGTCCCCTTCGAAGTCGAACACCGTCGACCCCGTGACGGACGAGCTGAGGTCGTGGTTCGGCGTCTGCCAGAGGACGTTGATCTTGTTGTTCGTGTAGTCCGGCTTCAGCACCGAATAGAACGTCGCCATCGCGACGCCGACCTCGGGCTTCCCGTCACCATCGAAGTCCGCGATCGTCGGCGGCCCCCCCGAGCCCGTCCCCGGGAGCGTCACCGGGCCGAGCGTGATCGCTCCCGTGGCGCCGTTCAGGATCCAGAGCTTGCCCGCGCCCACGAGCGCGACGTCCGGGTTCGCGTCGAGGTTGAAATCCCCGACGCCGACGAACCCGTCGTTCACGCCGCCGTTCTGCCAGAGCTGCGTGCCGTCAGCGCGGTACGCCGAGTTGCCGACGAGGAGCTCGAGGTGATTGTCGGGCGCGCCGTCGAGGTCGACGATCGAGGAGAGCGCCTCGTCCACGCCGCCGCTGCCGATGCCGTTCGCGCCCACGAACTTGCGCGTGATCGCGTTGTTCGTCGTCGTGTAGACCGTCGATCCGAACGCGATCTCGGCGAACCCATCGCCATCCATGTCTGCGATGGAGAGCCCTCCGCCCCATCCGAACGTCGCCGCGGTGTTGTTGCCGATCGGCTGATCGCTCTTTCGCTTCACGGCGCCGGTGCTGTCGATGAGCTCGATGTATCCCTCGCCCGTCACCGCGACCACGTCCACGACGCCGTCGTTGTCGATGTCGCCCAGCGCGACGCTCATCCCCGCGAACCCCATCGATCCCATGCCGTCGTTCTGGAGGGACCAGATCTCCGCGCCCGACGTGCCGTCGAGCATCCGAAGGACGCCCTTGTGGCACATCGATGGCGTGCCGCCCGCGCTCTGACAGTTCGTGCCGTTCGCGTTCCCCGCGAGATCGTCCCCCGAGACGAACACGACGACGGGGGAGTCGAGCTCGTCCACCTTCCCGTCGCAGTTGTTGTCGTGGACGCGACCGACCACCGGCGTCGACCACACGTCCACGAAGCTCGGCGCGATCGTCGCGCCGTTCTGCCCCCAGACCCACTCCGACACGGCGTTGAGCTGGCCCACCGGCGGGTGGTACTCGCACATCGAGTTCACACAGCCCGGCGGGTTGCCGCTCGCGTCGCACGCGGGAGGGAGCTTCACGCACTTCCCATCGAGCGGGAGCGGCTGCGTACAGCCCGGCATCGGCATGCCGGGATCGGTCGTTCGAGCGCCGTCTCGCAGTACTCGTCGGGCCTGGTCGTTCGACGTATGACAGTCGGCGCCCGGCGTGACGCACACCTCGAACAAACAGGCGGTCGCGCCGAGCGCAGCAGACCCCCGCGCACACTTTGTCTGCGGAGGCGCAGCAGACGCCGTCGAAGCACTGGTCGCCGGGAGTCGTGCAATCCGTCGAGGCCGTGCATCCCCCCGCGCCGCCGGTGCCCGTCGAGAGTCCGTTGCTCGTCGACGCGCCCGTCGACCCGTTGCTCATGCTGCCGGACGTGTTGCCGGCGCCGCCCATCGAGCTACCCGTGCTCGCGCTGCCGCTCGTCGTCCCGTCGTCACACCCCGAGGCGGCGACGAAGAAGAGAGCGACCGGAAGACAAGCGAGCGAGCGAGATCGAAGCATGGGTCGTTGACTTTCCCGCCGAATCGACGGCGTTTCCCAAAAAAGACGCAGATCAAACGGCGCGCGCGCGGATTCCACGGAAGGAGCCGCGGCCGATCGAGCTCAGCGGCGGTCCTCCGCTTTCCTCGTCGCCGGTGTCCTGTGGCAGCCGCGCCTTCGTGGAGCGGAGAGTTCCGCGCGGGCGGTCACGGCGCACCATCCTCCGAGTCTAGGTGAGTCGGCCGCGAGAAAAAAGCCGGGGAGGGGGCAACTCGAGTGCGGCTCGGTCGATGTAGGAGCATGGCCTCTCGCGCCGTGCCCCCGGAAAGGATGCCGGCTACCATCGGATTGATGGCTGCGGCGCCCGGGTTCGTCCCCCTTCACACCAGCGCCCCGCGCTCTCGCGCCGAGTGGGAGCTCGAGGATGGTGACTCCGTGCCCGTGTCTCCCCTCCACACGGACGTCGTGCGGTGCCTGTCCTCCGTGTTCGACGCCTGGATCCAGTCGACGGCGCGGGACGCGTCGGTCGAGCACGACATCGCGCTTCGATGGGACGCCGAGCATCCCCGCGTCGGCGTCGATCCCGATCTCGCGATCTTCGAGCCCGCCCTGCGGGATCGTGACCAGCTCGTCAGCGCGATGACGTGGCGCGGGAGCGGCCCCCCCATCCTCGCGGTCGAGATCGTGAGCCCGAGCAACCCCCGCAAGGACTACGCGGCCTCACCCGAGAAGTACGCTGCGAGCGGCACCGAGGAGCTCTGGGTGTTCGACCCGCGACTCGCCGGGCCCCGCTCGACGGGCGGCCCGTTCGTCCTCCAAGTCTGGCGCCGCTCGGACGATGGCGGGTTCGAGCGCGTGTACGCGGGCCCAGGGCCGGCTCGCTCCGAGCGGCTGAACGCCTGGATCGTCCCGATGAACGACGCGAAGCGTCTCCGCGTCGCCGAGGATCCCGATGGCACGCACCTCTGGCCCACGGTCGAGGAGCGCGAGCGCACCGAGAAGGAGCGCGAGCGCGCCGCGAAGAACGCAGCCCTCGAGGAGCTCGCCGCGCTGAAGGCCGAGCTCGCGCGCGCTCGGGAGCCTTGAGCGAGTCGTTCGGCGGCGTTCGGGCGTCCCCTCGATCAATAGGGACGCCCTCTCACGCGCGCGCCGCTGACCGTGCGACTCGGTCAGGAGCGCAGCGGCGCGAGGAGCTCGTCGATCGTCGACTCGTCGAGCTCGAACACGGAGGCTCCGCCGTCCAGCACGCCTCGGGCGAGCGCGCTCTTCTTCTCCTGGAGCGCGGCGATCTTCTCTTCGATCGTGCCGACCGTGAGGAGGCGGTGCACGAACACTGGCTTGTCCTGCCCGATGCGGTGCGCGCGGTCGGTGGCCTGGGCTTCGACGGCCGGGTTCCACCACGGATCGTAGTGGATGACGCTGTCCGCCGCCGTGAGGTTCAGGCCCGTGCCGCCCGCCTTGAGGCTGATGAGGAACACCGGAACCTCGCCCGCTTGGAAGCGCCTCACCTCCCTTTCTCGATCGCGCGTCGCACCGGTGATCCTCGCGCGCTCGATCCCATGCGCCGAGAGCACCGGCTCGAGGAGGTCCAACATCTCGACGAACTGGGAGAACACGAGGACGCGTCGGCCCTCCTCGACGAGCGTCGTCAAGAGCTCCTCGAACGCCTCGACCTTGGCGCTCGCGACCGATGACTTCGCCGTCCGGCTCTTGAGAAGGCGTGGATCGCAGCAGACCTGGCGGAGCTTCAGGAGCGCGTCGAGGACGACGATTCGCGCCTGTGCGATCCCGCGGCGCGCGATCTCCTCGCGGACACGCTTCGCGGCCATCTGCCGGACCGCCTCGTAGAGATCGCGTTGCTCGTCGTCGAGCTCGACTCGGTGCGTGACGATCGTCTTGGGTGGCAGCTCCGCGGCGACCTGCTCCTTCGTCCGGCGCAGGAGTATGGGCGCGAGTCGGCGCCGAAGCGCGGCGAGGCGCGTCGCATCGTGCTCCCTCTCGATCGGGTTGCGGAACGCCGCTCGGAACGTCCGGTCGTCGCCGAACGTGCCGGGCGCGACGAACCGGGTGATGCTCCAGAGCTCGCCGAGGTGGTTCTCGAGCGGTGTGCCGGTCAGCGCGAAGCGAACGCCGGCGTCCAGCTTCATCGCGCTCGTGGCGAAGACGCTCTTCGCGTTCTTGATCACCTGCGCCTCGTCCAGCACGGCGAGGCTCCAGCGTTGCTTGCTGAGCAGGTCGACGTCGCGGTGGAGGAGCTGGTACGTCGTCACCACGACGTCCGAACCCGCGAATTCGGTGCCCCACGTGCGCCGGTCGCCTCCGTGCCAGACGCGGATGCGGAGGTGCGGCGCGAAGGCGACCAGCTGATCCGTCCAAGAGAGCAACACGCTTCGAGGCGCCACGACGAGCGCGGGCGCGCGGTCGCCGCGACGCTGCGCAAACAGACAAATGAGCGCGATGACCTGGAGAGTCTTGCCGAGCCCCATGTCGTCCGCGAGGATGCCACCGAGTCCGTGGGAGGCGAGCAGCGCGAGCCACGACAAGCCGACCCGCTGGTAGTCGCGCATCTTCGCGCGGAGCTTCTTCGGCTGTGCCACGAGCTTCGTGAACGAAGCGCTCGCGAGCGTCTCCCGGAGCGCGCGCAGGGAAGCGAGCGTGGCGCTCTCGAGCCTCAGCGCGTGGGCGAGATCCGCCGCGTGTAGCCGGGAGAGCCTGGGGCGATCGGCGTTCCCGCTCGCGGCGAGCTCCATGATCAGATCGACGAGCGGCTCGATGCGTGCGCGGGGGACACGGGCGCGCTTTCCACCCGGCAGCTCGACGAGGATCTCGGCGGCCGCGCGGTTCGCGGGTCGGTCGAACGCCTTCACGAGGAGCGGCAGCAGGCTCACCCGCTCCCCCTTCACCCGAATGCCAATCTCTACGCCGAACCAGTCGTTCTCGGGCTCGATCGCGACGTCCCAACCTTCGATATCGACGATCTCGAGCGTGAACGACGGGTCGATCTCGATCTCGACGCCGCGCTCGCGAAGGCGTGGCGCGCCCTCGAGCAAGAACGCGATCCAGGCGGCATCGTCGCCCAAAGAGAGCGTGATCCGATGCTCCGAGAACCGAGTGAACTGCCGATCGAAGAACCCCTCGCGCGCGATCGCATCGACGATCTCCGCCTCGCGCTTCGTGTCGCGCCAGATCTCGCGATCGCGCTCATCCCCGCGAACGAGGACGGGGTCGGTGAGGTCCTCGGGATGAACGCCGACATCGTCGTACGTCAAACGGAGCTCGGCGCGTCGGTCGACCCACGCGGGCATCGCGCTCTCGACGAGCCGCAGGCGCGCCCGGAGCGGCGGCCGCACCGCGACCCGCTCCTTCGCTCGCGGCTTTGGAACTCCCGCGGGCAGCAGGGCGCCGACGTCGTCGAGATCGTCGTCGGAGAGCGCGGGCCCCGCGAGCCACACGTCGATGCGCGAAGGTCCGCCCCCCGCGTCCGCGACGTGAACCTCTCCCGTCGATGAATCGATGAGGAAGCTCGGGACGAGACGCACGAGCACTTGGTGCTCGCCGGGGAGCGCGACGGACGGGTGGTGCTGATCTCCATGCGTTCGCCAGGAGAGCCGAACATCGAGGGGATCGCCGCGCTGCAGGTGGATCAGCGGAACGCGCTCCCCCCACCAGAGCCGTCCGGAGTCGAGCGCGGCCTCGAGCAGAGCGGCGCCGCGCCGGCCGCGCAACAGCGCGGTCGGCGAGTGCCAGGTCGCGCGCGCGACGACGTCGTCGATCAGCTCGTCACCGGTGTCGCGCCGGAGCACTTGGCGCGCCTCTGCCGCGCTCAGCAGGGTCGGGTCGCTCCACGCTTCGCCGTCAGCCGAACGCTGCTGGCGCGCGAGGACGACGCGCGGTGGGAAGCCCGACGGGGTCTGGAGGACGAACGCGAAGCGCGCGGTCTGTCCCGTCACATCGATCACGTGCGCGTCGAGACGCGCCGCCCACGCGCGGGCGCCGTCGAGGGCCCTCGCCTCGCCGCGCGTGGCGGCGCCGCCCTGCGCCCGTCCAGCACCGAGCGCCGTGATCGCGAGGAGGACCGCCCCGATGTGCTCACATCGCACGTACCTCGGGCAGGTGCATCCCAGGTCATCCAGGTGGTCCCCGCGCACGGTCCTCGGCGGCGCGCCCCGCACGCGCGCGACGAAGCGACCCGCGTGTCGCTCGACGCTCTCTACGTCGCCCGCGCGCCAGGAGTCGAGCGCGCGGGCGCGGGTCGTGGGGCTCAGCGCGCGCAACTCCTCGGAGGCATCGAACGCATGTTCGGGCGTGAACTCGCGGGAGACGGACATCTCGGCGAGCGCGTTACGCCGGTCGAGCCGGGGGTGACAGCGTGATCCATCGAGCGGGCGAGATCGCGTTCCTCGCGCCGTTTCGCGAGCGCGCTCGTCGCGCTACACCCGGGGGCGATGCTCCTCGAACCGGTCGCCTTGGCCAAGCTGGTCGCCGAGATGCGCGCGCACGGCGCGCACACGTTGCTCCTCTACGGCTCCCATGCGCGGGGCGACGCGACGGCGGAGAGCGACGTCGACGTCGCCGCGTTCGCGGACGTTCCCGAGACGTACCGGGACGCGCGCCTCTTCGAGGGCGTCTTCCTGGACGCGTTCATCTATCCGACGTCGCTCGCGGAGAGCGCACCCACGGAGGAGCTCTTGAAGCTCGGCGGGAGCCACGTCCTCATCGACGATCGAGGCCTCGCAGCGCCGCTCCTCGAGCGCGTCGCCGAGCTCGAAAGCGCACCCGTCGAGCCTCTCCCGGACCACGAGGTCCAGACGCGCCGCGTGTGGGCGCGGAAGATGGTGGAGCGGATCGCGCGCGGGGACATCGAGGCCCACTATCGGCGCCACTGGCTCCTCTTCCAGCTCCTCGAGGATCACTACGCGATCGAGGCGCGCCGGTATCCCGGGCCGAAGCGCGCGTTCTCGGACCTGTCCTCTCGCGCCCCCGAGACGTTCGCCGCGTTCGATCGCGCGCTCGCGCCCGACGCGCCGCTCGAGGCGATCGAGCGCCTCGTGGATCACCTCGAACGGGCGCTCACTCCGTGACGACCTTCGCGGGATCGACAGCGACGACCGTGTAGCTCTTCCACCACGCGTCGGCCGCGGGCGGCGTGCCCGGCGCCGCGCCGATCCCGACGAGCGCGAGCGACCGCCCGTTCGAGACGGCCACGCCCGAAAGCCCGGACGCCGCGAGCGCGGACTCGAGCGGCACGTTCGCCGAAGGCGCGGGGGCGGGGGCCGGGTTCACGGCGCTGCCGACGCCCGCGGCGCTCACCGCGCCGACGTCGCTCACCTCGATCTTCACGTTCGGCGGGTACGGCGCGGCGCCTCCGAACGGCCCCCCATTCACGATCGGGACTGGAGCGACCCCGTCGAAGCCCGGCAGGAGCCAGACGTTCGCTTTGGTCATCGCGGCGACCGCGTTGACGTACGAGATCGCGATGTGCTTCTCGTCGTCGAGGAGGGACATCGGGAGGAACGCGAGGCCGAGGGTCGGGTTCGTGGGCGTGTACGTCGCCCCGCAGATCTGCGTCTCGAGCGGATCCGTGTGGGTGACACCACCGACGCAGCCGTCGGCGACCACCAGGAAACTCCGCTTCATCGTGATCGCGGCCGCGGGCACGAGGCCCATCTCGACGAGGGTGACATCGGGGTAGCTCCCCGGATCGCTCGTGAGGTCCGCGCACGTCGCCGAGGGCGGAGGGGTCCCCGTGATCACGAGGACCAGCGCGTCGGACGCAGGGACATCCGCCGTGCCGACGGGCGCGTGGTACGCGCTCCCGAACGCGAGCCCCGCCGCGGGGAACGGCGCCCGATCGGGCCCGCCTCCGGGGTACGGAGCGAAGCAGAAGCGGACGACCGGGGCGTCCACGACGCCGTTCACGAACGTGAACCGGGTCGGCACGTCCGGCTCTTGGATCGGGGCCTCGCCCCCCGCGCCCGTACTCGAAGAGGACGTGACCGAGGCGGATTTCGAAGCGCTCGCCGACGCGCCGCCCGCGCCCCCATCGGGGGCGAGCGCGTCATGGTGCCCCTTGCATCCCCCGAAGACGGACGCCGCCGCGAACAGGGCGAGCAGGAGCTTCTCGTTCCTCACGGCTCCCCATTGTAGTCGAACCCGGTGGTACGTTCCCGGCCGATGGCGCCCGCGTCGATCGCGCTCTCGCTGAACGCCGCCGCCGCGAAGAGCTTGGAGCGCGGCCATCCGTGGGTGTTCCGCGAAGCCGTGCGGGGCAAGGCGGAGATGGGGGACGTCGTCGAGCTCGCGGTCGACGGGCGGTTCGTCGCGCGCGGAATCTTCGATGCGGCGAGCCCGATCGCCGTCCGCGTGTACACGCGCGATCCCCGGGAGCGCCTCGATCGCGCGCTGTTCTCCGCCCGGATCGAGCGCGCGTGGGCCAAGCGGGACGAGCTCTTCGACGCGTCCACCACGATGATGCGGATCGTGAACGGCGAAGGGGATCGCCTCCCCGCCGTCGTCGTCGATCGGTACGGCCCCGTGGCCGTCGTCCGGCTCGACGGAGAGGCGATCGCCACGTGGAAGGACGACGTCATCGCGGCGCTCGTCCCGCTCGCGAAGCGCCGCGGCGTCGAGACGGTCCTGCTTCGCCGCGCCGCCGCGCGCGAGGGCGACGCGAAGACGGATCGGGCGCACGGCCCCGATCCCGGGGAAACGATCGAGGTCCTCGAGCACGGCGCGCGCGTCGAGGTGGATCTCGCGCACGGCCAGAAGACGGGCGCGTTCATCGATCAGCGCGAGAACCGCCGCCGCGTCCGCGACCTCGTGAGGACGAACGGCCGCGCGCTGAACCTCTTCAGCTACACGGGAGGCTTCTCGCTCGCCGCGGCGCTCGGCGGCGCGCGCGAGGTCGTGAGCGTGGACGTGGCGGCGAAGGCGCACGCGACGGCGCAGCGCATCTTCCGGCTGAACGGCGTGGACCCGACGAAGCACCGGTTCGTCTCCGCGGACGCGCTCGCGCACCTCGCGGAGCTCGAGCGGCGCGGGGAGGCGTTCGACCTCGTCGTCTCCGATCCCCCGAGCTTCGCGCCGAACGAGAAGAGCAAGCAGCGCGGGCTCGCCGCGTACGCGAAGCTCCACCGAGCGTGCGCGCGCGTCCTCGCGAAGGGCGGGACGCTCTGCCTCGCGTCGTGCTCGAGCCACGTCTCCCTCGAGGACTTCCTCGGCGTCGCGGACGATCGAGCGCTCGATCGGAGCGATCTCTCCGTGTGCGGCGCGTGGGGTCCGCCCGAAGATCACCCGACGCTCGCGGGCTTCCCGGAGGGTAGGTACCTCAAGTTCGTGGTGCTGCGCTGATCGGCATGTCACCCTTCCGGCCGACGGGGCCGCGGCCCTTCGCACGGGTTCGCGGGCTCGCCGACCTTCATTGAAAAGGGTTCAACGAGCCCCTACGGTCGATGGACGTGACCTCGCCTCACCCTCCAGACGAGCGCGCCGAAGGCGCTCCGCTCTCGCCCGGTGCCTCCGCGCACTCCTCCGACGAGCGCGCCGAGGTCTCGCGCGGGACCTCTCACCCGAAGCGCTTCGAGAACCTGCAAGCCGCGCGGGCGACGTTCGGTCCGCAGGTGGATCGCGTGGGAGCGATGCTCTCGCGCATGGACCCGCTCGCGGACGCGGTGGTCGAGGCGTTCGCGCACATGCCTCCGGGCGCCGGCATGAAGCTCCTCGACGACGCACTCCGCTCCGGCATCGGCGCGGTGAGCGGCGCCCCGCCCGAGCTCCGCGAGCTCTTCCGCGAGATCGACGACGTGCCGGCGTGGGTCGATCAGCGCGCGCTCGATCGCGGCGGGGAGCTCCTCTATCGATCGGGTTGGTTCGGCGGCCTCGTCCTCGGGCTGTCCCTGCTCTACGGGTACGCGTCGCCCGGCGGGAACAAGCCGCTCGTCTACTCGGGCCGGCTGAAGGAGCAGGCGGGGCGCCGCCTCGCCGAGACCTCGCGGTTCGTCCAGGCGACGACGGCGCCGGGCGGCCTCGAGCGCTTCTCCCCGGGGTTCGCAATCACCATCAAGGTTCGCCTCGTCCACGCGCAGGTTCGGAGGATGATCCTCGCGTCCGGTCGGTGGGACAGCGCGACCTGGGGTGCGCCCATCAACCAACACGACATGGCCGGCACGACGCTCCTGTTTTCGTTTGCGCCGATCGAGTCCCTCCGCGCGCTCGGCTTCATCGTCGAAGAGGAAGAGGAGCACCTCTTCATGCAGCTCTGGCGCTACTCGGGGTACCTCATGGGCGTGCGCCAGGAGATCCTCCCCACCTCCTTCCTCGACGCCGCGCGCCTCAAGGACATCATCCGCGCGACGGAGGGCATCCCCGACGACGACGCGCGCCGGCTCACCGCCGCCCTGTTCGCTGCGGGGCCTCGGTCGAAGGGCCGGACGCCCGAGGAGCGCCGGCGGAGCGTTCGGCAGGCGGAGCTCGGCGAGGGCCTCGTGCGCGCCGTCATGGGAGACGAGCTCTCCGATCACCTCGGGATCCCGAAGACGCGCTACCGCTTCGCGATCCACCCGATCCGCGCGATGGTGTCGCGCCTCGAGCGGAGCCGGCTCGTGAAGCGCGCGCTCCGGACCACGATGATTCGATCGGGCGAGGGGTACTGGCGGCTCGCCGTTTCGAACGCGGAGCACGCCATCTTCGCGATTCCCACCGAGCTGCTCGGGCTCTCGTCGGCGGCGTAGGGGGACAGGTGGGCTCCGACTCCGCGACGTCGATCGATCCCATCGAGGCGCTCGATCGGGAGTGGTCCGAGAAGGAGCGCGCGTTCTTCGTCGCGCTCCCCGATCGCGCCGCCCGATCCCGCGCGCCGCGCCTTCCCCGCGCCGAGGACGTCTCGAGCTTCCGCGCGTGGGCGCTCGTGTTCGCCGCGGTGGGTGCGATCGGCGGGTTCGTCCTGAAGCTCGCGAACCCGAGCGGCAGCGTGTTCGCGGTCGGCGCGGGGTTCACCCTCTTCGCGTTCGTCGCGGGCATCTACGCGTGGCTCTTCGCGCGGCGACTCGATCGCCTCATCGCCGCACACACCACGTCGAAGGCGGCGTTCGACGCGCGTCGCGACGAGCTGCGGCGCGCCGCTGAGTCACGTGCGTCGAAGGGGCGTTCACCTTCGCGGCGGCGTCCCGACCAGCGCCCGAAGCACCGAGCTCGACCGCAGAGCCCCTGACTTTCTCGGAATTCGGCGGAGGAACCGCCGCAGAACGGTGCGCCTTCGGCGCGCTCATGGAATTCGGCGGAGGAACCGCCGCAGAACGGTGCGCCTTCGGCGCGCTCATGGAATTCGGCGGAGGAACCGCCGCAGAAAGGTGCGCCTTCGGCGCGCTCGTGGGAATTGATTCGCTTTGAACCGCCCAGCGGCGGAGCGCATCTACGCTGCGGTGATGAGGCGTCGGGCGATCGAGAGTGTCGTGGGGCTCACGTTCGCGGTCGCGCTCGGCGCGGTCGCCTGCGGGGGCAAGGTCACGTTCGTCACCGGCGGGGCCGGGACGGGCGGCGGCGGCGGCGGGCCGACGTCGGGTTCGCAGGCGACCTCCTCGGGCAGCGGCCTGCCCGCGTGCCTCCCCGAGACGAAGCCGGGCGGGCCGATGGGCCCGCACACGATCACGGGGTCGAAGTGCTTCGAGTGGACGGAGAGCAAGCCGTGCCCCGAGACCGTCGTCGCGGGCCCGCACATCGCGGTCGACCCCTGCTACTTGCTCGAGTCCGTCGACCAGCAGTGCGCGCCGGACACCGGCGAGTGCTGTTACAACATCACCGAGACGAGCTACTGCAAGTAGCCCGCAGCGACGAGCAGCCCGCAGCGAGGCTCGCGCCGCGATCGTTCGTGGGACGTCAGCCGATCGAGCGCACGTCGAGGAGCGTCGCGAGGAACTCGGACTGAGCGCGCCGCTCGAGCGATGCCGCTTCGCGCGCGGCGTCCCTCGCCTCGGGAGCAGGGTCGGGGCCGCACCGTTCGATCGCCGCGAGCGTGGTCCCGACGAACGCCGCGGTCGCCGCGGGAGCCGTGAGCGCCGCGCCGAGGACGCTCGCGTAGCACGCGACCATCGCCCTTCGCCGCGCGTCGAGCGCGCTCGTGTCGAGCGCGCGCGCCTCCGCGCGGACCGCCTCCCAAGCGGCGCCCGCGGGGGGCGACCAACCAACGCGTGCCCCCTCGATCCGAGCCCGCGCGCGCGCGACCACGTCCTCCACGAGCGCGCGTCGCGCGCCCTCGTTCCACGCGTCCACCCTTCGCGCGAGCCGCCCGCGCGCCGCGATGAGCTGCGCTGGTCCCTCCACGATCGGCGCCTCGAGCTCGACCACCCAGAGCTCTTCGTCGAGCCAGTAGGCGAGGTGCTCCCACCCGAGAGCGTGGACGCCGCGATCGGGGAAGTCCACGGCGTCCACCCACTCGCCCACGCGCCACTGCACGCCGGTGAACGGCGCCACCGCGCCTCGGCGCAAGAACTTGAGCGCGATCACGTGCGCCCCTTCTTCCACAGGCGGAACGCGCCGAGCAGCGTCTCGCGAACCTCCTCGGACATCTCGGGCGGCGCGCCCCCGGCGAGCATGCGCCGCTGCGCCGTGAGCTGGTCGAGGTACGCCCGACACCCGTCGCAGTACGTGAGGTGCTGCTCGAAGCGCGTGCGCTCCTCCATGGGGAGCGCGCCCTCGACGTACTCGGTGACGAGCTCGACGAGCTCCTGGCAACGGAGCTCCTCCGGCAGCGCGCGCGTCACGCGGACCTCCTCTCGCTCGAAGCGAAGTGCGACTCGAGCGCCCGGCGCACGGAGGCTCGCGCGCGGTGCAAGAGCACGCGCTGGTTCGTCGGGGTGATCTCGAGCGCCGCGCACACGTCCTCGGCGTCGAGGCCCTCGACGTCCCGGAGACGCAGGACCTCGCGCTGAGCGCTCGGAAGGCGGTCCATCGCTGCCTCGGCGGCCGCGGCGATCTCCTTGCTCAAGAGCCGCTCCTCCGGCCATGCCACGGGAGCGCTCTGCCAATGTCCGGGCCAAAGCGGGTGATCCTCCGGAGCGAACCGATCCGCGTCGACCGACGGCGGGGCGCCCTCGGATTCGTCCCCGAGCGCCGAGAACGGGACACACCGCCCCTCCCGACCCGCGCGCTTCCGCGCGCAATTGACGACGATGCGCGCGATCCATGCGCGGAGCGAGCTCCTCCCCTGAAAGCCGTCGAGGCCCTGGAGCACCCCCATCCACGCCTCCTGCACCACCTCTTCGGCGACGGCGTCGCTCCGCGCGTACGCGCGCGCGAGACGGACGAGCGCCCCGTGGTGGCGCGTGACGAGCTCGACGAACGCGCGCTCATCCCCGTCACGCAGCGCGGCGAGCAGCGTCGCCTCGTCGGCGTCGTGATCAGCGGCCATGCGTCGCTCCGTGCGGGGTCCACACCGCCCAGTGTCGCTCGAGGGGGCAGACATTACGGGTCGATCGCGCGCCCCGTTTCTTTTTCCTCTCGAGGTGCCGGGCGTGTAACGGATCGCCCGCTCGGCGACACAGGACGTCGTGCCCACCCACTCCCCCTCCGCCTCGCCGACCCCGACCCTCCCGCCGAACTTCGTCCCCGGAGCCGCCGCCATGGCGAAGCTCGAGGAGGCGATGGCCGAGCTGGCCCACGGCCGGATCGAGGCCTTCTCGTCCGTCTATCGGCTCGGGAAGGCGCCGATCGACGCGTTCCTCAAGAAGCTCGGTGCGGACGCGGTGACGGCCGAGGACCTGACCCACGAGACGCTCCTCCGCGTCTACCGAGCGCGCTCGCGGTACCGCGTAGGCGCGAGCGTGCTCTCCTGGGCGCGCACGATCGCGCGGCGCCTCTACATCGATCGCCTGCGGGACTCGGTCCAGTCGTCCGTCGCGCACGAGGCGTTCTACGAGGCGCTCCCCTCGTCCCTCGCGAGCCGGAGGCCGGACGACGTCCTCGCCATCCGCCGCCTCGCGCAGGCGGTGAACGCGACGCTCGAGAGCCTCCCGCCCGCGCAAGCCCAGGCGTTCCACCTCGTGTTCGAGGAGGGGATGAGCTTTCCGGAGGCGTCCGCGAAGCTCGGGGAGAGCCGGGTGTGTCTCCGCCTCCGCTCGCATCGCGCGTGCAAGGCGCTGCGCGGCGCGGTCGACGCGGACGCGCTGCACCCCTGAGCCGAGCCGCGCTCTCCGCCGTCCGACGCGGCCGCCACCGACGCGCCTGCTCCCCCCGGGGCCCGGGCTACCTTCCATGCGGCCTCCCGAAGTGTTCTCGCGCGGCCCGACCGAGCCGGGAAGCCCCACCGCACGCACGACACTCTTGCACCTGACGCAAAGATTCGCCGCTCAGCCACGACGCGCGTCCTCCACGGCGTACACGTCGACGAGGTGATCGAGCAGCGCCCGGACGCGCGCGGCTCCCCGCATCTCGGCCCGAAATACACCCGTCACGACGACCGGGGCGAGCTCCCAGTCCGGCAAGAGGATCCGGAGCCGGTGCGCCGCGATGTCGTCCGCGACGAGCCACTCGGGGACGATCGAGACGCCCACACCCGCGAGCGCCGCGTCCCGCATCGCGTAGGGCGCGTTCGACGCGATCGTCCCCGACACCCTCACTTCGACCTCCTCCCCATCCCTCGAGAACCTCCAGCTCGGCGTCCGACCATTCGTGGCGAGGTGGACGATCGCGTCGTGCTTCGAGAGGGCGGAGGGCGCGCGCGGCTCGCCGCGGCGCTTCACGTACCGCGGGCTCGCGACGACGACGCGGCGGTACGACGTCAGACGGCGCGCGACGAGGGAGCTCGAAGCCGAGACGCCGTGGATGCCCGTGCGGATGGCGACGTCGGCTCCCTCGCTCACGAGGTCGACGATGCGATCCTCCACACGGAGGTCCACGCTCAGTCCTCGGTGCTTCGCGAGGAGCGCGCCGAGGTGCGGGCTCACCCGCGCGAGCCCGAACGTCACCGGCGCGGTGACGATCAAGAGCCCCTCGACGCCCGGGGCGCCGCGAACGCTCGCCTGCGCCGCCTCGACCTCGCGCAGCACGCGGAGGCAGTGGTCGTAGTAGCGGCGGCCCTCCTCCGTGACGTTCAGCCGCCGCGTGGTCCGGAGCAGGAGCGCGGCGCCGACCTCCGCCTCGAGCGAGGAGATCTGCCGACTCACCGCCGCGACGGAGAGCCCGAGGGGCCGAGCGGCGGCGGAGAGTCCCCCGGTCTCGACCACGCGGACGAACGTGGCCATCTGGCTCAAGAGATCCACGCTCGCGGTGTCCGTCAGTCTTGCGTCGCACGCAAGATGGACTCGCGCGCCGCGAGCCTCGGGACGCGGCGCCCGAGGCCGAGCAGGCGGAGCAGCGCCGACGCGCCGAAGCCGACGAGGCTCCGGCCCGCGAACGCCGCGAGCACGTCCAGGATCGATCGCAGAAACGAGACTCCGCTCGGGTGCACGAGAAAAATGGGATCCGCCCGGAGGGGATCGAGCTTCGCGCGGAACCGCTCGAGGCCCTGAAAGTCGTAGAGGAACGACGCCAGCGACCGAACGCGCGCGAGGGCGCCCCCGACGCCGGACAGCGGGACCATGCCGAGCGTCGCGAAGCGGCTGCCGCTCGCGGCGAAGTCGCGCATCGCGGCGTCGATGAGGAGCTCCGTCGTCCCGTTCGGCGCCCACGGGACGCGCACGACGTCCTCGCAGAACCAGCCTCGCCGGGCGTACACGGGGACCGCCCCGAGGGCGCCGACCACCTCGTCGCCCCGCGACGCGACGAACGTGCGCCGCTCCTCCTTGAACGCGAAGAGCTCGACGTCGACGAGGAACTTCATCCGCGGCATGCGTCGGCTCGAGATCCACTCCGACAGCGCGGCCTCGAGCTTCGCGCGGGTGGCCGGCGCGTCGAGCTCATGGGGCTCGAGCCGACGCACGACCACCTCCTTGGCGCGCGCGCGCCGGACCTGCTCGCGCACGCTCCTGCGCCTCGGCTCCCCGACCCAGCGCGCCGGGTCCCACACGGGCTGCGCCGCGACCCGCGCCACGCGCATCTCCGTCGCGGCCGTGAAGCGCGCCTCGGCGCCGAAGAAGCACGCGCGCCGCCCGCGGTCGCGCGCCGCGCGGACGAACGCCCGCGCGACCTCGTCGAGCCGCGACGCCTCCGCGATCGGAGCCCCCGCCGCGACCCAGGCGGCCCCCGTGTCCGCGTACGCGACGCACGCGTCCTCGTCCTGGAAGAAGTACGAGAGACCCGGCTCGAGGGCCTGAAAGCTCGTCGTGTTCCAGCCGTGCCGCTTAAGCGCCTCGAGCACGCGCTCGCGCTCCGAGCTCCTCGATGGCGCGGCGAGCGCCGCGTGCGGGGCGAGGGCCATCATCTCGGGGCGAGCTCTCGGGCACCGCGCATGGTCGGTGCTCTAGCATCAGGTGGTTGGTGTTCCAACCAATCGCTCGGGGAGCCGACGCGCGAACTCTGGTATGTAGGAAGTGCAGGGTAAACCGTGTCGATCGCGCGCAAGACGAACACCGAGCAGCCCCCCCGGCGTGACGCCCCACCGCTCCCCCTCGGGGACGCGCTCGACTTCCTGCGGCGCCTCTGGCGCCTCGACCACGCGCTCGAGCGCGTCTCGCGGCGCATGGAGCGCGACCTCGGCGTCACCGCCCAGCAGCGCCTCATCGTGCGGTGCATCGGGAAGTACCCGGGGGTGACCGCGGGCCAGCTCGCGGAGCTCCTGCACGTGGATCCAGGGACGATGTCCTCCGCGCTCAGCCGGCTCGTGCAAAAACGCCTCGTCCGCCGCCGCCGCGATCCGGTCGACAAGCGGCGGCTCACGCTCGCGCTCACCGAGACGGGGCGCGCGCTCGATGTGCCCACCGTGAAGACCATCGAGGCTGCAGTCCAGGTCCTGCTCGCGAGGTCGACCGCCGCGGAGAAGCGCGCCGGGATCGCGCTCCTCGAGCGATTCGTCGGGATCCTCGAGGGCGTGCTCGACGACGGCTGATCGCGCCCACGACGCGATCGGCGCTCGCGCCGAGAGCCGGATCCAAGGCCGGCCCCCGAGAGCACGAGCGGTCGTTCGGTGTCGCGGGCGACGCTCGCTCGCGTGTACAATGTGGAATCGAAACTATTTCGTGCTAGAACCCGAGGAACCCACTCGGGATCGGCGGCGCACGGGCCGCGACCCCGGAGGACCCCGGCCGAACGTGATCTCCGATGGGCTCCCGAAAGACGTCGTCTCCCTGCTCCGGGACCGGCTGCACGGCCTGGAAGCGCTGGACGCGTTGCGCTGTCTGCACGGCGAGGCGCGCGTCTTCGCCGTGGCCGAGATCGCCGAGCGCATCGACCGCGAGCGGGACGTCGCGCGGGGCGCCCTCGAAGAGCTCGCCGAGGCGGAGCTCGTCGTCCGCGAGGGGAAGCACTTCCGCTACGCGCCGAGGGACGCGGCGACCCGCGCGACCGTCGACCGCCTCATGGAGGTGTACGTGTCCGCGCGCATCGAGGTCATGCGCCTCATGACGGAGAACGCGCTCGAGCGGCTCCGGTCGTCCGCCGTCCTCGCGTTCCCGCACGCGTTTCGCTCGCGCAAGCGTCCGCCCGAGTGAGCTTCGGCGTCCGCGGCCCTCGTCTCGGGTGAGGGTTCGCGGGCCGACGGCGGTGGGTCGCCCCGGCGATCGCAGAGGGGATCCCGTCAGCGCGGTGCGGCGAGGAGCTCCTCGATCCACGCGCGCATCTGGCGGTAGTCGCCGCTGTCGGGCGCGTACTCGCCGCCGAGGTGGACGAACCGGACGGTGCCGCCGCGGTCGACCAGGAAGCTCACGCTCGTCCAACTCTCGGGGTGCGCGTCGAGCCACCACCGCTTCAGCGTCTTCCAGTCGTCGTCGATCGCGACTGGGAAGCGGAACGCGTAGCGCTCCTGGACGAGCTTCCGCACGTCCTCGACGACGAGCGGGCCGTCGCTCTTGTGGTGGTACATGCCGACGACCGTGAGCCCCCTCGCCGCATAGTCCGCGTCGAGCTTCACGAGGCTCGGCGCAGTCGCGCTGCAGTACGGGCACTCGGAGGACATGAACCAGCGCACGAGCACCACGCGTCCGCGGAGGTCGGCCATCGTGAGGGGCTTCGCGTTGAACCAGGTGGCGAGCTCCCATTCGGGCGCGGGCTTCCCGACGACGGAGGACACGTCCGTGGTCGCTGCGTCCGGGCCGATCGCGATCGGCCCGGGCGACGACTCCGCGGGCGTCGTGGAGTCGCGCGGGCCATCGCCGCCCGGGCGTGGACCGCCGGCGGTGCACGCGGCGAGCCCGACGCAGGCGAGGACCTGTGCCGGCCTCACGCCGGCGGCCCCTTCCAGCTCTTCCGATCTGCGAGCCCGCCCGCCGCTCGGGCTCCCGAAAGAAGACGTCGTCGGGTTGGATGAGTCGCTCTCTGACGAACTCGCCGAGCGCGGCCGGGTGCATCCACCAACGCTAGCAGGGTATTGGGCTCAATCAGCGCGCGTGTCGGGATGGCGCGCGCTGACTTAGACCGCCCGAATCACGAGCATCGCCAGCGCGGCGATGAGCGCCGCCGCGGGGAGCGTGAGCACCCACGCGAGCAGGATGTTGCCGGCCACGCCCCACCGCACCGCGCTCACGCGCTTGCTCGCGCCGACGCCCATGATGCAGGCGTTGATGACGTGCGTCGTCGACACGGGGATGCCGAGCGCGCTCGCGCTGAGGATGGTCGCCGCGCCGGCGGACTCGGCGGCGAAGCCTTGGAGCGGGACGATCCGGATGATCTTCGAGCCCATCGTCTTGATGATCCGCTTGCCGCCCGCCATCGTGCCCAGACCGATCGCGCTCGCGCACGCGACGACGACCCAGAGCGGGATGTGGTCGGGCTTCTCTTGGAAGATCCACTTCGGCATCGCCGACGTGTCGTGCTTGCTCGCGAACGCGGTGAGCGCGAGCGCGATCACGCCCATGCTCTTCTGCGCGTCGTTCGAGCCGTGCGAGAGCGCCATGAACCCGGCGGACACGAGCTGGAGCTTGCGCGAGATCGACTGGACGAGGGACGGGCGCACGCGCCGGAAGACCCAGAGCAGGCCGATCATCAGGAAGAACGCGATCGTGAAGCCGATCGTCGGAGAGAGCACGAGCGGCAAGAGCACCTTCTTGCCGAGCGCGGCCCACTTGAACGCGCCCGTGCCCGCGTACGTGACCACAGCCCCGGCGAGCCCGCCGATGAGCGCGTGCGTCGAGCTCGAGGGGATCCCGTAGTACCAGGTGATGATGTTCCAGACGCACGCGCCGATCAGCGCGGCGAGGATGACCGTCCCCGGCGCGTTCACGGAGTCCGTGAAGTCCGCCGAGATCGTCTTCGCGACGGCGGTGCCCATGACCGCCCCCGCGAAGTTGAGCACGCCCGCGATGAGCACGGCCGTGCGCACGGGCAGCACGCCGGTCGACACGACCGTCGCGATGGCGTTCGCGGCGTCGTGGAAGCCGTTGATGTAGTCGAACGCGATCGCGACGACGACGACCGCGATGAGGAGCGCCGCGGCGCTATCCATGCTTCACCGCCAGCATCGTGAGGAACTCCCCGACGTCCTCGCAGCCGTCGAGCGCCTCCTCGAGGATCTCCACGAGCTCTTTCTCGCGGATGAGCGCGCGCGCGTCCTTGATCGAGGGGTTGCGGTAGGGCGAGTCCTTCTCGCCCGGGGCGGGATCGCGGAACAGCGCCATCATCGTGCCGCGGTACACGCGATCGCCCTCCTTCTCGAGCACCTTGATCTCGCGCGTCAGCTCCCGGATGCGCTCGAAGTCGTGCTTCCGCAGCGAGGGGAGCACCTCCTTGAGGAGCGCGGTCGACTTCACGAGGAGCTCGATCATCTCGCGCGCCGCGGGGGAGGGCTCGTCGATCGCGAACATCACGAACGCGCTCGCCGCGGCGTAGGCGCGATCGAGCACGTCGTCGAGCTGGGCCGAGAGCGCGTGGATGTCCTCGCGATCGAGCGGCGTGACGAACGTCTTCGCGAGCGCGTCCTCGCACTCGTGCGCGATCTTGTCCCCGCGCTTCTCGATCGCGTGGACGAGCTCCTTCACCTCGTCGATGGGCTTCTCGTTGATCTGCGCGAGGTGCACCGCACCCTCGTGCGCGAGCGCCGCCTGCTGCTCCAGGAAGTCGAAGAACTTGTCTTCCTTGGGGATCAGGAACCGGATGACGTCTTGGAGACCCATGGCGGCCGGCTACCACCGGTCCAGCGGGGCGCCCACCCGTCACCGCATTGTCACCGAAACTTCACACGCCTGCGGCGGAGCATGGAGCGAGCTGCGGGCGCTCCGTGCCCCTCCGAGAGGGGACTCGCTTGATCACCCTCATCGTGGACGACGGGTCGGTGCGCGACGTGGTGCGTCTGCGGCGTCTTCGAGATGACCTCGTAGAACCTCTTGAGCCTCGCCTCGACGCGCGCAAACACGCTCCCCTCGGGGTAGGGCGGGCCCGCCGCGCCGCCCGGGTTCGCGCTCGTGAGGAGCTCGATCCCCTCCTCGACGGTGTTCAGCGCGTACACGTGGAACATGTTCGTCCGGATCGCCTCCGTGACGTCCGCGCGGAGCATCAGCGCGTCCACGTTCGTCGCCGGGATGAGCACGCCCTGCGTCCCCGTGAGGCCGCCCTTCGCGACACACACGTCGTAGAACGCCTCGATCTTCTCGTTCAGCCCCCCGACCGGCTGGATGCTCCCGCGTTGATCGACGCTGCCCGTGACCGCCAGGTCCTGCCGCAGGGGCAGGCCCGAGAGCGCGGAGATGAGCGCGTAGAGCTCGCTCGAGGAGGCGCTGTCCCCGTCGATCGCCTCGTACGTCTGTTCGAACACGAGCGACGCGGAGAAGCTCAGTGGGTGCGTCTGCGCGAACCGCGACGCGAGGTAGCCCGTGAGCACGAGCACGCCCTTCGCGTGGATCGGCCCGCTCATCTCGACCTCGCGCGCGATGTTCACCGGGCCCTCCTGCCCGGGGTAGACCACCGCCGTCACGCGGCACGGCCGCCCGAACGTCACGGGGCCGTCGGAGAGGACGCTGATCGCGTTCACCTGGCCGATGCTGTGCCCGCGCGTCTCGATGCGGATCGTCCCGTCCGTCAGGAGCTCGTGGATCGCGTCCCGAAATTGGCTCCCGCGGCGCTCTGCGTTCGCGAGCGCCTCGGTGATCGTCGCGGCGTCGACGTTGTCCCGCGACTTGCGCGTCGCGACGTAGGACGCCTCCGTCGCGATCTCCGCGATGAGCCCGAGCCGGCTCGTGACCTTCGTCTGGCTCTCGGCGAGGCGCCCGCCCTGGAACACGAGCTCCGCGACCGCGTCGCGCGTGAGCGGGAGGAGGTTGCGCCGCTTCACGAGCCCCGCGAGGAACGAGGGGTACGTCACCATCGCCTCGCCGCGCGGGAGCGTGGGCTCGAAGCGTGCCTGAACCTTGAAGAGCTGTGAGAACTCGGGATCCGCGGCGTGGAGCTCCTGGAAGAGCGACGGGCCCGCGACGAGGATGACCTTCACGTCGATGGGGATCGAGGGGAACAGGAGCTCCTCCGCGGCGCCGCGGTAGTAGGACGGGTTCTGCTCGGGGACGATGAACTTCTCCGCGAGGAGGCACGCCTTGAGCTGCTCGTAGAGGGCCTCGTTCTTGAGGAGCGCACTCGCGGGGAGGATCAGGAACCCGCCGTTCGCTTGGTGGAGCGCGCCCGCGACCGCGAAGCCGGGATCGGGCGGGAACGCCGAGTCGGGCGGCGAGTAGCTCCGGCCGAACAACGATTGCAGCGTCGGGTGCGCGACCTCGACGACGGGCGCGCCGCTCCCCGCCTCGCGCTCGGTGAGGAGCGTCGGCACGACGAACCCGCGCGAGAGCGACGGCGCGTCCTCTCCGCGCGGCTCCTCGACCATCTCGCGCACGCGCCGCGTGACCTCGACCTCGAGCTCGCCGAGGAAGTCGCGGATGTCGTCCCGGGCCTCGTACTTCCCGACGACCGCGGAGAAGCAGGCCTTCACCGCGTCCCCGAGCAGCTGCTTGACGACGGAGCGGAGCTCGAGCTCCGCCTCCTCGTGCACCTTCGCGAGCTGGGACTCGAACTCCTCGATCGCGCCCGTGATGGACTCGAGCGCCTCCGGCGTGGGCTCCTCGCCCTCCGCGAGGGCTTGCACCTCGACCTCGTCGCCGCTCCGCTCGAGCTCGAGCCCGAGCGCGCGCGCGTCGCGCTTCAGCGCCGCCTCGAACTTCGCCTCCTCGCTGCGCGATCGCCGCTGGCTCTTCGCTTGCGCGTGCTTGAAGCGCTCGCCCTCGGTCGCGCCGCGGATGCCCTCCACGAGCTTCGCGTAGAGCTCGGTCATGTCCGTCACGAACGCTCGCCCTTGGCCCGCCGGCAGGTTCAGCGCCGTGGGCTCGCTCGGGCGCGCGGGGTTCGGCAGCAGGAGGAGATCGTCCGGCGTGGGTCGCCCGAGCGCGATGCGCTGCGCGATGGATCGCGCGCTGAACGTGCGGCCGGATCCGGGCGGGCCGACGACGACGACGTGGAACCGCGGCTGCCGCAGCTCGAGGCCGAGGGAGAGGGCGCTGAGCGCACGGCTCTGCGAGGCGACGCCCGACACCGGCGCGACGTCGTCCGTCGACGCAAACCGGAGATCTTCCGGCGCCGCGTAGCGCCGGCACTCGCTCGCTTCGAGCTTTCGGAGGGCCATCGCCTCGCACCCTACGCGTTCGGTTGGCGAGCCGGAAGGGGCGTGCGAAGACACGCGCCTCGGAGGTTCTCGAAGCGATGTCCGGACCGCTGCTGACGCATTCGAAGGTGACCGCGGACGGGGCGACGCCCTCCGCGTGGGTCGTGTTCCTCCATGGCGTGTTCGGCATGGGACTGAACCTCCGGACGCTCGCGAAGGCGGTCGTCGACGAGCGCCCCGCGTGGGGCGCGCTCCTCGTCGATCTGCGCGGGCATGGCGCGAACCCGCCGTTCCCACCGCCGCACACGCTCGCCACCGCGTCCGCGGACGTGGGTCGCCTCGTCTCCGCGCTCGGCTTGAGCGCTCCGGTGATCGTCGGTCACTCCCTCGGCGGCAAGACGACGCTCGCGTACGCGAAGCAGTTCCCCGGGACGCTCCGCCGCGCCGTCGTCCTCGACGCGATGCCCGGCGCGCGCCCCGCCGACGCGGCGACGGGCTTGTCTCGGAGCGTGCTCCATTTCTTGGAGTCCCTCCCGCGAACGATGGCGTCTCGGGAGGAGTTCACGCGCGCCGCGCGCGACGCGGGCTTCACCGCCACCGTCGTCGAGTGGCTCGCGATGAACGTGCGCCGAGCGCCGGATGGTTCGTTCGCGCTCCGCCTCGATTTGCCGGCGATCCGCGCGATGCTCGTGGACTACTACCACCAGGATCTCTGGGAGGTCGTGGAGGACGCGTCGTACGTCGAGGAGCTCGACCTCGTCATCGCGGGCGCGTCGGCGCACTACGCGCCCGCGGATCGCGAGCGCGCGGAGCAGGGCGCGAGATCCCGGAACGGGATGAAGGTGCACGTCGTCGAAGGCGCGGGCCACTGGCTCCACGTCGACGCGCCGGACGCCGTTCGCGCACGGATTCGCGAGGCGCTCGATGGAGTCGCGGCGCCGGGGAAGGTTTGCGATACTCGCCCCACCCCGTGACGGAGCGACGCGCCCCCAACCCATTCGACGACATCCCGGATCTCGTCGCGCCCGCGCCCGTCGTCCGACCCGCTGCTCCGCAGCCCGTGGGTGGCCCCGTGCTACCGCCGATCGAGGCTCCCTCGGCGCAGCCCTCCGAGCCGCCCGGGCCGATCGATTTCGGCGCCGCGTTCGACCTCGACATGCCGCGGCCTGCGGCGGTCCCCCAGATCGCGGCTTACGCGCCTCCGCACGCGGCCCCGAGCGGCGCCCCGCAGGCGCCCCCGAGCTACGCGCCGACCAAGCAGGCGCCTCCGCTCGCGCCGGCGTCGTCCCCCGGCCTCTCGGGCGCGCCCGTGCCGTCCGCTCCCCCCTCCCGGCCGGGCTCCGCGGCGCCCTCGTCGAATCCCCACGCCGTCCCGTCGTACTTCGAGGCCCCGGGGGACGGGTCGATCGGCGAGGAGGAGAAGAAGCCCCGCGCCCCCATCGTCACGCGCGAGCAGATTCAGGACGCCGCGCGCCGCGCCGGCGAGGTGGGCCGGGAGGTCGCGGGGAAGACGCGCGATCTCACGGTCGCGGCGGCGCTCCGGAGCGTGGGCCACAACCAGGAGAAATCGATCCGACTGGAGGACCCCTCGACCTGGGTCAAGCCGATGCTCGGGCCCATCGTTTCGCTCGGCGTGGCCATCGTGTTCACCATCATCGCGATGGTCGCGGGCGTGTCCTGGCTGCGGTACATCGCCATCGCGTGCGTGCTCGGCGCGATCGGCTTTGGGGTGGTCCGGTGGTTCAAGCTCCAAGCCGACAACTGACGTCGCTTGACACGACGATCGTCAGAAGATAGAGAACCGGGCCGTCGCTCCGGGGCGCCCGTAGCTCAGCTGGATAGAGCATCGGACTTCGAATCCGAGGGTCGTAGGTTCGAATCCTTCCGGGCGCGCAACAGACAACACAACGAAGAAAAAACTCGGGTCATTAGCTCAATTGGTAGAGCAGTGGACTCTTAATCCATTGGCTGAAGGTTCAAGTCCTTCATGGCCCACCGAGACACCGCAGAGCAGAGAACTGCAGAGCAGAGACACCGCAGAGCAGAGAACTGCAGAGCAGAACGAGCCGCCGCCCACCTTCGATCGTCGAAGAGGGCGGCGTTCTCGTTTCCGCTCCGTCTTTCGCTCCGCAGCCCGTCATCCCGCGAGCGCGTCGTCCGCCGCGTCTCGTCGTAGCCGTCGGAGAGCCAGGTAGCTCGGTCCGTCTCGACGGGGTCACGCCGCTCGACGCCGCGCGCACGTGCCGTCGTGGGCCGAGTCGCCGCGCCGTCGACGGGTTCGTACGCGTGGGGCTCCTCGACGCGGCAGCCAGCCACTGCCGCACCGAGAGGGCGGCGATTTGCCGCGCGAAGAGCCCTCTTCCCTGGGCATTTTGCGCCTCTACCGGAGGCGCATGGCGGATCGATGTCGGTGTCAGCGGTGCAATCGGGTCGTGGCGCGGTCGTTCGGATCGCCGCTGCGACGAGTGATCTTCGTCTCGATGTTCGCAGCGACGCTCCCAGTGGGCTGGCTCCTCTTCGTCGCGGGGCCGGGCATCGTGGGCGTGCTCCCGATCGTGATGGCGATCGGGCTCTCCATCTCGGCGGGCTTCCACGACTGGGCCTTCCCCGTCCCGGATTGCCCCCACTGCGGCGCCTACACGGAGTGGGCTCCCCGCGTCGACCGGGACGACGCTCCGATCTCGCTCGCAGAGCGCCGACCGCGCGCGAAGCTCGCGGCGTGACGGCGCGCGAAGCTGGCGGGCGGGATCAGGGCGTGATCACGGGAGGAGCGCGCCCGTGATCATCCCGCCCTCGGTCCACAGGATCGCGGGGCGCGAGCCCGAGAACGGCGCGTACCCGCTCAGGAAGCTGCGCGCGCCGCCCGCGTTCACGAGCGTCGCCCAGGGCGCCCAGGTCGATCCATCGAACGTCGTGTAGCGGATCAGGTTCCCGGGCAGATCCTGGATCGAGACGAGAACGAGACCCTCGCCGTAGGGCGCGAGGAAAAGCCCCCCGTCCGGCTTCGCGTCTTCATCGGGGATCGGCGCCCCGTCGCTCCAACCGCCGCCGAGCACGAACGTGCGGTGCTCGAACTTGGTCCCCAGGTGCCGGACGGCGTGCGCGCGCGAGCCCGCGACCGTGGCGGTCCAGTCGTTGAGCCCCTGCGACTGCGACGACGCGAACACGCTCGGCGGCGTGATGGGGCTGCCCTGGGGATCCTGGATGGGGAGCCACGTGCCGTCCGGCTTGCGGATCGTCATGAGCACGTTCACCGGGGCGCTATCGTCCACCCCGTCCTCGTAAAGGATGAGCGCCGTCGACCCGATCGCGAGCAGGGCGTGCGCGTTGACGTGGTTGTTCACGCACCACACGACCGTCTCGTTGAACCCCACGCCCATGAAGCTCGTGCCGTCCTCCTTCTTCTTCGCGACGAACACGTCGACGTCCCCGTTGCCGCAAGGCGTGAGCGGGGGAGTCTGTGGCGTGCTCTGCCATCCGCTCACGTCGATCACGGTGCCGTCCTCGAGCACGGCCGTCACGCAGCCGTCGGGGGAGGTGTCGCCCCCCGTGTTCACCGTGGTCGTGACGTCGAACCCGGCGAGCGTTCCTCGGATGTGGTAGCGGCCGAACGAGCCGTCTCCGAGCGTGATGTGGATGACGTCCTCGTCACCGAAGTGCGCCGAGGCGACGGAGAGGTCGCGACCGTCCCCGCTGTGGCCGTTGGGCAGGCTGAGCGGCGTGAGCGGGGTCCAGGAGACGAAGTCCTTCGAGCTCGAGGTCTGGAGGGTGCCGTCGGGCTGTTGGTAGAACGCGTACCAGTCCCCGGTGCCCCGCGAGAACCCGAGGTGGCTCTGCGTCCCGAACCCCGTCGGCGCGACGAGGCCTCCGCCGCTCGCGATGGCGACGCCGGCGATCGAGCTCTTCACGACGACCTCGGCCTCACCGAACGCGCTCGCGTCCGCGTTGCTCGTCGCGCGGACGTGGTACGTGCCATCCATCGAGGACGCGCGGTACACGCCCGCTGCGGAGATCATGCCGCCGCTCGGCTCGACGACGCTCCACGTCACGTCGGTGCTCGGGGTGCCATCGATCGCGGCGGCGAACGCCTGCGCCGAGCCGCCGAGCAGCGTGGGCGCCTTCGGCGTCACCACGACGCCCGCGACGCTTCCACCGACGCCGGTGGTCGACGAGCTCGCGCTCGTCTCGTTCCCGGTGGACCCGGTGGCGCCGGACTCGACCTGGTAGTCCCCCGCTCCGAGGATGAGCCCACAAGCGGGCGCGAGGAGCAGCGCGCCCGCGACGAGCAGCGTGGCGAGGCCTCCGGACGCGCGCATGGTTCCCACGCTATCGAGCCCTCGAAGCCTCGTAAAGCACGCGTACCATGGGACGCCTATGCTTTCTTGGACTCGAAGGACGCGGCGCGCTCCGCTGGGTTGGGTCGTCGCGGCGCTCTCGGCGTGGCCCGCCGCCGAGGCGCGAGCGGGTGCGGCGGACGGGTTCGCGGTCGCGGGCCTCGGCGTGGGCGCGGTCGGCATCGTCGACGTCGGGTTCCTCGCGTACGACGTGCTCGAGCTCCAGGACGACAACGAGCCCGCCGAGGGCGCGATGATCGCGCAGACCGCCGTCTACGCCCCGCAGATGGTCCTCACGAACGCTCTGCTCGTGCTCGGCCAAACGGACACGGAGAACGGCGCCGTGTTCACCCTCGTGGGCCTCGTGCCGGCGGCGTTCTCCGCTGGGATGACGTCGTTCGGGGCGTGGTCGCTCGCGAACCACGAAGTCCCCGTCGCGCCCCGGCTGGGCGTCTCGTTCTTGGTAGGGGCGAACCTCGCCCTCACGACCGGCGCGTTCACCAGCGCGTTCACCGAGTCCCACGTGGCGACGCCGTTCCTCGCGTTCCCGGAGCTCGTGCTGGGCACTGCGCAGGCGGTCCCCGCGTTCGTCCAAGCGGCTCGCGATCCCGCGTTTCGCGGCGCTTGGATCGGGCTCGGCGCGTGGTCCACGGCGATCGCCGCGCACGGCGCGGTCTCGGTGGGCGCCTGGGCGACGGCGCCCGCGAAGCCGAAGGACTCCGCGCCGCTCGCGGCGAGGCGATCGACCTTTCACTGGATGGTCGCCCCGACCGCCGTCACGGACGGAGCGGTCGCCTCACCCGGGGTGCAGCTCTTCGGCGCGTTCTGAGGCGCGGGGCGCGAGCAGCGCGGCGGCCGCCGGCTCGACGACGTTCTTGAGCGCCGCGTGGGCGAGCGCCCGTCGCTCCTCCATCGGTAGGCACCCATGCGCGCGCAGCGCTCGTGGATCGCCGGCCGCATCGACCGCGGGGCCCAGGCCGACGTGCGCCGCACCTTCCGCGAAGATCGCGCGAAGATCCGCGACGATTTGCGCGCGCGCCGCCGCGTCCGCGCGGTCGAGGATCCAGGCGAGCGCGCTCCACGCGAGGAGCGCGTGCGCGGCCTCCTCCTCGGCGATGGTCGCGAGCGCGGATCGAACCGCCGGATCCGTGGCGGCGTCGCGCGCATCGGCGAGTTGCATCGCCGCGATCGTCTCCGCGACGCACCCCTCGCGCGCGATGGCCCCGGCGATGGAGCGCGCGTCGAGCGCGCCGAGGCCCCTCGACGCATCGAGCCGCGTCGGGCCGCGCGGCGCCCCCGCGTATGCGCTCGCGAGCGCGAAGCCGACGCGTGCGTGATCGATCTCCTCCGCGAGCGCGCGCTCGGCGCGCGTCACGAGCTCGAGCGGAGCGCCGAGGGCGAGGAGCTCGAGGAGGAAGCGGGAGAACGAGGCGATCGACGCGTGCTCGTTCAACGCCTCCTCGCTCCAATACGCCGCGAGCGCGGCGCGGGTCCGCGCGTCGAGCGGCTCCACTGCCGGCGCGAGCGGGGCGGCGAGCCAGTCGTGCGTCGCCGTGATCGACGCGCGCCTCGCGACGCCCTCCACGAGGAACGGGCGGCCCACGGGACAATCCCCGACGACGGTGTAGCAGCAGCCCTGGCCCGCCTGATCCGGACCGCACGCCTTGTCGCCGACCGTCTGGAACCCGCACTCGTACGCGTCGAGGACGCACGCCTCCGGGTACGCCTGGTCGCACGTGACGCCGGAGGTCTGCGGGAAGCAGATGTACTGGGCGATGAATGGGCCGCTGCACGGCCCGCTCATGGGCGTCGGGATCTGCATCGAGCTGATCGGAGGGAGGCACGTCGGCCCCGTGCCCGTGCTCACGGCGCTGTTGCCCGTCGTGAACCCGTTCGAAGACGAGACCATCGTCGAGCCGACGCTGTTCGAGCCGTTCGTCGCCGATTTCGACGCCGTGCCCGAGCTCCCCGCGCCGCCTCCCCCGTGCCCTTCGATCTCGACGTCCCGACAACCCCCGGCGCCGAGCGCCGTCACGCCGACGGCGCCGAGGATCCAATGCAGCATCGCAGTGTGGTGAGGGCGGCTCATACGCCCCAGTTTATCGGAGTCCGCCTACCCGCGGAGACGAACAAGCCCCGCGCGATCGCGGGTGCTCAAAGCGGGAGCACGAGGAGTCCGGGCGCCGGCGTCATCGCGTCGAAGAACGCGGAGTTCGTGATGAACGCGTCCGTGCCCGACACGTCGAGGCTCGCGGGATTGTCGAGGGGCTTACCCGTGAACACCGCCGTCACCTTCCCTGCCTCGTCCACTTGCACGACCTCGCTGCGCGAGTTGATGACGCCGAGGATCGTTTTGCCGTCCGGCGCGACGTCGATCCCGTCGATGCCGCCGAGCGTGTTGCAGTCGGGACCGGCGAACACCGTGGCCGCTCCCGCGGTGCCGTCGCCGTTGATCGGGATCTTCACGATCGAGCCGAGGTTCGTGTTGGAGACGTAGAACGCGTCCCCGATGCGGACGATCCCGTTCGCGCCGATCGCGAACGGCGCGGCGTACATGCAGCTCGTGTCCGTCCCCACGAGGAGCGGGTCCGCCTTCCACTTCGTGATCGCGCCGTTGGCCGTCGCCATCTTGAAGATCGCGCCTCCCGAGTCGGCGATGTAGACGTCGTTCGACGCGTCGAGGTAGAGCCCGTTCGGGAAGTTCATCTCCGCGTTCGTCGTGAACGGGAGCGTCACCGCGCCGCCTGCCGCCGGGATCTTGTAGATGCCGTTCGCGACGGGCGCCCCCGGACCGCCGCCGAAGCCGACGTACACGTTGTCCGCCGCGTCCACGACGATGCCGAGCAGGAACCCGGAGTTCGCGGGAGGCGCGGGGATGTTTCCAAAGTCGGTGACCGCGCCGCCCGGGAGCGCGACCTTCACGATCTTGCCGAGCCCCGCGAGCCCGACGTACGCGGCCTGCCCCTTCACGAAGAGGCCCTCGGCGAGCTCGCCCTTCGCCGCGTCGAACTGCGCGACGAACGTGGGCGTCGCGGGTGCGCCGCCCGTGCCGCTGCTCACGCTCGTCGAGCCCGTCGTGCTGGACGAACTCGAGGTGCTGGTCGAGCCGCTCGTGGCGCTCGTGGAGGACGACGCGCTGCCGCCCGTGCCGTCGGCGGCGTCGTCGCAGCCGGCCGACGCGCCGAGGGCTCCGACGAGGAGGAGCAGAGGGAGGAGGGGTTTCGAGGAGAGAGCGTTCATGGCCATGGACCTTTCGGACGCGGTCGACTCGACAGCGCGCTGGAGGCCCCACGATGTACACGCCCTCCGGTCGAGGCGAGTGGAGAACTTTGGTACACACGTTCCGCCCATGGGACGTGCGCCGTGAACCGCTTCCACCTCGACCTCAACGACATCGCGATCTTCGCCTCGGTCGTCGAGGCCGAGAACCTGACGCGCGCCGCGAAGTCCCTCGGCCTCCCGAAATCCACCGTGAGCCGCAAGCTCGCGGCCCTCGAGCACCGCCTCGGCGTGCGCCTTCTCCACCGGACGCCGCGTCGGATCGACGTGACGGACGCTGGGAGGACGCTCCATCGAGAGGCGCGCGACGCGCTCGCGCAGCTCGCCACGGCGGCCGATCGGGTCGGCGGTTCGAAGGACGGCATGCGCGGGAAGGTCCGCGTCAGCGCCCCCGTGGACCTGAGCATCGCGATCTGCGGGCCCATCCTCTCCGCGTTCTCGGCCGAGCACCCGGAGATCACGGTGGAGGTGGAGTTCTCCGACCGGAAGGTCGACCTCACGCAGGAGGGGTTCGATTTCGCCGTCCGCGTCGGTGACGTCGTGGACACCGCGCTCGTCGCGCGCCAGGTCGGCGTCATCCGCGGTCACCTCGTCGCGTCGCCCGAGTACGTCGCGCGCCATGGAGCGCTGTCGCGCGTCGAGGACGCGTCGAAGCATCGGTTCATCCAGTTCGCGCCCACCGGGCGCTTCCTCGACACGATGTCGCTCATCGGGCCGGATGGGGCGCGCATCCAGATCCCCTTCGTGGGGCACTTGCGCCTGAACTCGCTGCTCGTCGCCCGGGACGCGGTGCTCGCGGGCGTCGGGATCGCGAGGCTGCCGACGTACATCAGCGGTCCCCACGTCGGCGCGGGACGCCTCGTTCACCTCCTCCCCGGCTATTGGACCGAGCAGCGGATCGTGCGGGTCGTCCACATGGGCCGGAAGCTCCTCCCCGGCCGCGTCTCCATGCTGCTCGACTTCCTCGCCGAGCGCATGGAGGTCGCGCTGCGTTGTTGAGCCAGGAGCGACAAGCATGTTGAAACCACGGCATATGCGCTCGATTTCGACGCGATCCAAACGGTCTCGTCGCGGAGCTCCTCGGAGCACGAGGAGTAGTCTTCCGGTGCTCACTCCTCGCGCGTGCGCCTCACGAACGAACTCCAGCGAATCTGCTCGCGTTCCAAAAATGTTTGTCGCTCTCGGCGTCACCGCCGGTGGTGGCGCATCGGGGCGTGCCGAGGCGCGTGGCTCCTCACCCAGTGGTGATAGCCGCCGCCGTAGCGGTGGTAGTGGTTCACGTAGAACCCGTACTGGACGTACGTCCGCGGCACGTACTGGATCGTGTCCCCGATGACGACGTAGGGCTCGCCGATGTCGTCGTAGTAGACGACGTTGCCCTCGTAATAGACGGGCTCGTAGGTGATCTCGGCGGAGGCCGGAGTGGGCACGGGATCGGTGTAGATGTAGCACCCCGGCAGGGCGATCGACGCGGCAGCGCCGGCGAGGACCACCGCTACCGCTCCCATCGGATAACGCGTTTTCATGGACCGAAAGCGGGGCAACCGCCGTTCCAACCTCGTTCCCGCGATAGGCCCAGCGGGCGCGTAGCAAATCGACGCAGCTGGCGCGCGCCTGTGGGCCTCATCGCCGAGGATTCCACGCCGAGGACGGCCGCTTGCTCGAGCGCCTTCGGCGCGCCCGAGAAATGGGCATCCCGCGGCGCGCAGCCGCGCGCGAGGAGCGCGGAACGGGATTTGAATCGAGCCCACACGAGGTTCAACATGACGATCACCGCTGCGCGGAACCCGACCCTCCCCGACATCGAAGTTCAGGTCCCTCCCTCGTATCGCGTGCCGACGCGCCTCGTCGCGTTCGCGGCGGGAGCCACCGATGCGGGCCGCGTCCGGCGCTCCAATCAGGATCAGTTCGTGATCGCGACCCTCACGGGCGCGCTCCAGATCGAGCAGTCGAGCTTTCCCCAAGCCGTCGTGCGGTACGGCGGCCCTCAGGGGCACCTGTTCGCCGTCGCCGATGGGATGGGCGGGCACGGGGGGGGAGAGCAAGCGAGCGTGCAAGCGGTCGGGGCAGTCGCGAACTTCCTGCTCGGCACGCTCGGCTTCTTGAGCCGACTGAGCGGGGATGACGCGAGCGTCGAGAGCGAGCTCAAGAACGTCCTCCGTCACGCGAACCAGGTCGTGACCTCGCGGGGGGACGCGCGCCCCGAACTCCACGAGATGGGAACGACGCTCACCGTGGGCTACGTGATCGACAGCACGCTCTACCTCGCGCACGTCGGCGACAGCCGATGCTACCTGCTACGCGGCGACCAGCTCACGCAGCTCACCCGCGATCACACGCTCGTGACCGAGCTCGTCGAGGCGGGCGTCATCGAGAAGACGGACGCGAAGCGCCACCACCTGCGCCACATGATCACGAACGCCGTGGGAGGCGGGATCGACGGCGTCACGCCCGAGGTTCAGAAGCGCGCGCTCGTCGCGGGCGACACGCTCCTCTTCTGCTCGGATGGGCTCACCGAGGTGCTCGACTCGAAGGCGATCACGCGCATCCTCATGACCGAAGCGGAGCCGCGCGGCGCCTGCACGCGCCTCGTACACGCCGCCGTGGACGGCGGCGGGCCCGACAACGTCACCGCGATCGTCGTGCACTTCCGCGCCGCGCACGAGCCTCGAGCCTGACGTCGCCGACCGCTCGGTTCGCGGGACGAGCCTCGACCGGACCATCGCCTCTCGGCACCGACGAGGGAGGACCGCGCCGCGGTCGCGCTCCCTTCACGGCGTCGCTTCGTCGATCGAGTCGATCTGCTCGAGCACGCGCTCGACCGACACGGGCTTCACGAGGTGCCGCACGAATCCGGCCTCGCGCGAGCGCTCCTTGTCCGCCGGGAGTCCGTACCCCGTGACGGCGATGAGGCGACACTCGCGCAGCGCGGGCTGCTCCAGCATGCTGCGGGCGAGCTCGTACCCATCCATGACCGGCAGGCCGATGTCGAGGATCGCCACCTCGGGCTTGAGCTCGCGCGCGCACTCGAGCGCGGACGGCCCGTCGTGCGCGACCTCGACGCGGTGACCGGCGGCGCTCAGCCCGAGCGAGAGCAGCTCGGCGGCGTCGACGTTGTCGTCCACCACCAAGACGGTGCGGCTCCGCGGGGCGCGCGGGCTCGGCGCGGGGGTCTCGCGCGGCGAGGGACGGGCGGGCGCGCGGCGCTGGACCGCCTCGGGCAGCTTGATGGAGAACGTGCTCCCGAGGCCCGGGCCATCGCTCGAGACCATCACGGAACCACCGTGCGCCTGCACCAGCGTCTGGACGATCGCGAGCCCGAGGCCGAGGCCGCCCTGGGATCGGTCGAGCGCTTGCCGCTCCTGGAAGAAGAGCTCGAACACGCGCGCGCTCAGCTCGGGCGTCAAACCCCGCCCGTCGTCCGTCACCCGGATCAGCACGGACGCGTCGACGCGCAGGCCCTCCACGGCGATGTTCCCCCCGGGATCCGTGTACTTCGCGGCGTTCGTGAGCAGGTTCGACACCGCTTGCGCGAGGCGCGTCGGGTCCCCCATGACGACCAGGCCGCGCGGGACCTCGACGCGGAGGTTGTGCTGGCGCTGCTCGATGAGCGGGCTCGCGAGCTCGATCGCGCGCGCGACGACGTCGCTCATGTCGACGAGGGAGCGCTTGAGCTCGACCTTGCCGCGCGTGATCCGGGAGATGTCGAGCAGATCGTCCACGAGCCGCACGAGGTGCTCCACCTGACGCTCGATCACCGCGCGCTCCCGGATCGCGGACGCGTCGCCCCGGAGGCGCATGAGCTCGAGGGCCGTCGAGATCGGCGCGAGCGGGTTGCGGAGCTCGTGCCCGAGCATCGCGAGGAACTCGTCCTTCACGCGGTTCGCCTCCTCCGCCTCGGCCCGCGCCTGGCGCTCGCGCTCGAGGAGCGTCTGCCGAAGATCGGCGGCCTCGACGCGCTCGCTGATGTCGGTGAACACGGCGACGGCGGCGATCACCTCGCCGAACGCGTCCCGCACGGGCGCGGCGCTCAGCGACAAGCGAGGCGCGCGCGCCGCGTTCTGCCCGTCGGCGAGCAGGTGGGGCGAGACCTCCTCGGCGGAGACGAGCTCTCCCGCGAGCGCGCGCATCAAGGGCTCCCGGAGGTACTCCACGCCGGCCTCGAGATCGACGGGCGCGCCGAGGATGAACCGGCTCGTCGCGTTCGAGGCGACGAGCCTCCCTCGCGGCGCCTCGACGACCACGATGCCGGAGGGGACCTGGTCGATGACGGTGTCGACGAGCGCGGACCCGAAGCGGCGCAGGGGCGTCTCGACGAGCGTCACGAGGACACCTGCATCTTCCCCTTCTCCGCCGATGGGCGCGAACGAGAGCCCGGCGTGCTCGCCGCGCTCGTTCGCCGCAGCGCGCGCGAATTGCGGGTAGAGCTCGGCCCAGCGCGGTCCGAACGCTGCGCGGGCGTGTGCGCCGATCAGGGACGCGTCGAGCCCGAGCATCGTTCGAAACGGCTCGTTGAAGACGATCGAAAACTCGGCCACGTCGGCGGCGCGCGAGGTGCGCCAGGCGAGCGCCATCGGCGACGCGGAGGCGCGCAAGGCATCGACGTACGCGGCGAGACGCGGCGGCCACGTGTCGCGCGGTCCGAGCGCCGAGCTCGCTCCGTCGAACGTCTCGAGGGGTTCTTCGAGGCTCACGAGTCTCTCTCGTTGGCCCTTACTCTCGCAGCCGTCAGTCCGCGAGGAGGATGTCGACGCGGCGGTCCTCTGCCCAGCCCGACTCGTCCTGCCCCGTCGCGTCCATCTCTCCTCGCGACGAGGTCGCGATCCGATCATCGGTGAGCCCCTTGGACTCGAGGTAGTTCGCCACGTTCCCCGCGCGCTCGTGGCCGAGCAGGACGTTGTATTCGAAGTCACCGCGGGGGTCGGCGTGGCCGACGAGCCGGAGCTCCTTGCCCGTCATCGGCCCACGGAGGAAGCAGCTCGCGAGCACGTCGAGCGCTGGATCGCCCTCCACCGACGCCGAGTCGAACGCGAAATGCGGCGTAGGCATGTTGCACGCCTCCTGAATGCGCGGGTCGACCACGACCACCGCCTTCGAAGTGTCGTCCGGCCGCGCTGGCGCCGACGTCGCGGACGGCGTGGCTCGGGTGGCGCTCCGCGACGACGTGATCGCCACCCTCGAAGGCTGGCGATCGGCCTCGCAACCGAGGCCCGTGAGCGCGGCGAGGAGCGTGGCGCCGACGAGGGCGGCGCGCGCGGTGGGCGCGCTCAGTGGAGCGCGTCCGGCAGGGGAAGGACCGTTCATGTTCGATCTCCTGTGCATACCGGGGCAGTTCGCCCCAGCCCGGGAGCGGTCACGCCTCGACGTGCTCGGGCTCTTTGACGGTGAGGACGGGGACGTTCGACTTGCGTACGAGGAGCTCCGCCGTGCTGCCGAGGAGTGCACGGCGAAGGCCACTCCGGCGATGCGTCCCCATGCAGATCAGATCGGCGCCGACCTCCTCCGCCGCCTCCCCGATTTGCTGCACCGTCGCGCCGACCTTCACCATCGGGCGGATCGTGATCCCGGGCCGTTGGTGCTTCTCGATCACCCGCTCGAGCCCGCGCACCGAGACTTCCTCCATGCTGTTGACGAGATCCCGCGTCACCATCCCGGGGGAGTCGACGATGCCGATCGTCGGCACCTCGGAGACATGGAGCAGCACGATGCTCGCGTCGAAGCGCTCGGCGAGCTCCTCGGCATAGAGGAGCGCGAGATCGGAGGGCTCGGTGAAGTCGGTGGGCACGAGGATGGTGTGGGGAACGGTCATGGGCGGCTCCTTCCCACTCGCCTTCTTGCAGCTGCTGGGCCGTTCCTCTCGGCGCCTGCCACGAGCCGGTCTTCGGGGATCCCGGTTGTGCCGGCTCGCTCCCGACGGCAGAGTCACCGAGCTCACTTGATGCTTTTTGCCTCAGGTGTGGCAGAGCGCGCCGAGCCGCTGTCGCACGCTTCCACGATGACCCCGAAACGGCCGCCAAATCTCGCGCCCAGGTCTCTAGGCGCGCCCCGTGCACCGACGGGCGACGCCGCGCACGGCATGGTTCAGCCGGCGCGCGCTCGACTCGTTCAAACCCCCTGGGTGCTTATGAAAGAGACCGTCCTCTTCGTCGATGACGACGCAGACCAATGTGAGCTCATCGAGGCGACGCTCTCGCGTCAGGGCTTCACCGTGCGCACCACCACCTCCGCGAGCGAGGCGCTCGACATCCTCGCCCGTGAGGACGTGCAGGTCGTCCTCACCGACCTCGGCATGGACGAGATGCACGGCCTCGATCTCTGCGAGCGCATCCTCGGGACGCGCCCCGACGCCGTCGTGATCGTCGTGACGGGTCAGGGAAGCATGGAGTCGGCCATCGCCGCGATGCGCGTCGGGGCGTTCGACTTCCTCACCAAGCCTCTCGACCCGAAGCACCTCGCGCTCGCGGTGACGCGCGCGATGAAGCACCGCCAGCTCAGCCAGGAGGTGAAGCGCCTCCGCGAGACGATGTCCCGGGAGCGGCCGGACACGCTCATCGGGGACAGCGCGGCGATGCGCAAGGTGTACGACCTGCTCGCGCGCGTGAGCTCGAGCGACGCCTCCGTCCTGGTCCACGGCGAGACCGGCACCGGCAAGGAGCTCATCGCGCGCGCGATCCACTCGATGAGCGCGCGCAAGCCGAAGCCGTTCGTCGCGATCAACTGCGCGGCGGTACCCCAGACGCTCCTCGAGAGCGAGCTCTTCGGCCACGCGCGCGGCGCGTTCACGGACGCGAAACAGGCGCGACAGGGCCTCTTCGTGCAGGCGAACGGGGGCACGCTCTTCCTCGACGAGATCGGCGAGATGCCCATCGAGATGCAGCCCAAGCTGCTGCGCGCTCTCCAGGAGCGCACCGTCCGCCCCGTCGGCGAATCCATCGAGGTCCCGTTCGACGCGCGCCTCGTCGTCGCGACGAACCGGGATCTCGAGTCCGAGGTCTACGAGCGCAGGTTCAGAGAGGACCTCTACTATCGCATCAACGTCGTCCGCATCGATCTGCCCCCGCTCCGGGAGCGCGGGGCGGACGTGCTCGCGCTCGCGACACACTTCCTCGAGCGCTTCGGCGCGCAGATCGGCAAGAAGCACCTCTCCATTCCCGTGTCGGTCGCGGAGCGGCTCACGAGCTACGACTGGCCGGGGAACGTGCGGGAGCTCGAGAACTGCATGGAGCGCGCGGTCGCGCTCTCGCGCTTCGAACAGATCGCGATCGACGATCTCCCCGAGAAGATCCGCGCCTACCGCTCCGACCGGTTCGTCGTCGCGGCGGACGAGACCACGGACATCGTGCCGATGGACGAGCTCGAGCGGCGCTACATCCTCCGAGTGCTGAAGCTCGTCCGCGGGAACAAATCGCGCGCCGCGCAGATGCTCGGCCTCGACCGACGGACGCTCTACCGCAAGCTCGAGCGCTACGAGAACAACGACAAGCACGCCCCCGCGTCCTCGCCCGTGTCCTCTCAGCCTGCCTCGTCGAGCCCGGGCTCCTCGTCCGTCCCGTCCATCCCTGCGTCTCTGCCGCCGCCGCACGTCACGTCGTAATGATCCGCCCCGAACCCGAGACCGATCGAACGTCCAGCGTCGAGCCCATCGCGGTGGATCCCGTCTTCGGCTACGCCCGAACCAAATTCCTGGAGCGCGTGGCGCACGACCTCCGCGGCCCCTCCGGGGTCGCGCTCGGCGCGCTCGACGAGATCGCAGCCGTGCTCGCGAGCGGGGACACCGATCGCGTCGCTCCGTTGATCCGCATCGCGCGGCGCGCGCAGGCGAAGGTCCTGCGCGTCGCCGAGAAGCTCTCCCGCACGGCGATGATGTTCCAGGGCTGCCCGCTCGAGGACGCGCCCGTAGAGCTCGGCCCCCTCGTCGAGCGCGCGACGCACGCGGCCGAGAGCGTCGAAGGCAGGCGCAACGTGCGGTGCGTGATCGAGGGCGCCGCGAGCGCGGAGACCGTCCGTGGTGACGCGGGCTGGCTCGAGGTGATCCTCACGGAGCTCGTCGCGGACGCGATCTCCCACGCGCGCTCCGCCGTACGCGTCGCGGTGCGGCGTGGAGAGGGACACGTCGCCGTGGAGATCACGAGTGACGGCCGCGCGACCCCGCCACCGCCGCGCGCCCTGCTCGCGCCGAGCGACGACAAGCGAGGCCTCGGCGTCTCGATGTCCCTCGCGGCGCGCCTCATGGAAGCCTTGGGAGGGACGTTCGAGCCTGGAGAGTTCGGCGGGAGCCCCGGGGTCCGCCTCCGATTCGTCGATCGGGCGAGCGCCGTTCGAGCGCTCGCCGAGCGTGAAGCGGGGCCCCCTCCCAGCGCGCCGTGAGCGTCACTCGCCGTACAGATCGCCTTGGGGCGCGCCCTGGTGCATCAGCGCCGCGAGCTTCGTCCAAAACGTGAACTCGGCGCTGAGGTCGGCGTCCTTCGAGGCGTCGGCGTCCGCGTGGAGCCGCTCGAGCGCGCCGTCGAGGAGCGCGGCGGCGGCGCCCGGCTGCGTCGCGTAGAGGGCCGCGGCCTCGTGCATCGCGGAGACGAAGATCGCGAGCGACGTCGCGCGCGACACGCCGAGCTCCGGCATCGAGACGCCCCGCGCGTCGAGCGGCGCCGAGCCGATCCGCGTCGACACCGTGACGGCGTGCGCCTGATCGTTGGGGCCGAGGTATGTGAGATCGAAGTCCACGCCGCTGTCCGGCTTGAACTCGCCGCCGAGCTCGAGGAGCAGGCCGCCGCGGCTCTTGCTCAGGAACACGGACGCGACCTCCAGCGACTGCGCGGGACCGTCCGCTCCGCCCGGGAACCCGTAGCCGGCGATCACGGAGACGCCGCTCGTCGGCTTGGAGTGGACCTCGAGATCGTAGGCGACGGGCACGGTGAACCAGGGCCAGTTCTCCGCGATGAACGGGTCAACGTCCGCGTCCTCTGCGAGCGAGAACGCGTTTCCACCACGGAGGTGCGCCATGTCTTGCATCAGCTCGGCGCCGAGCCCGAGGCCCAACCCGAACACGGTCAGTCCGACGCGGTGGGACGCCGCGTCGCGGACCAGGTCCTCGAAGGAGCCTGGATCCGTCGCGCCCACGTTCGGCTGCTCGTCCGTGAAGAGCAGCACGCGCGTCTCGCGTCCCTTCGCCGCCTCCGCCTCGCCGAGCTGGAACGCGCGCTCGAGACCGGCTTCCATGTTGGTCGAGCCGTTCTCGGAGAGGCCCGCGATCACCGTGGGGATGCCGGGGTCGTTGCCCGGGACCCAATCGAGCTCGAGGTCCACGGAGCTGCCGTAGGTCACGATCGATACGCGGTCGTTCCCGCCGAGCTTGCCCGTGATTTGGGAGAGGAGCTTGCGCGCGATTTCTCCCGGCGAGCCCTGACCTCCCCACCCCATCGATCCCGACACGTCGACGGTCGCGATGAACGACGTGGCCGGGCGCACGAACGTGTCCGAGTCGACGCCCGAGGAGAGCCCGATTTGCGCCCACGCGTGGGCCTCGCCCTCGAGCGTCGGGGCGCGGCCGATGGCGCTCTTGAGGCACAGGGCCTCCGTGCAAGGCGCTCCGGAGAGCGGGAGGTCGTGCTCCGCGAACATCGCCTCGACGAGGAGCGCGCTCGCCGGCGGGACCCGGCCGGCTTCCACGAGCGTGCGCGCGAACGTCATGTCCTTCACGCCACCGGGGGTTGCACCCATGTCGCCGCCCCCCACCTCGGAGCACCCCGTGAGGGTGACGGCCGCGGACAACGACAACAGCAAACCCATCCTCGAGACGAAGCGATGCATCGACGGCTCCTCTTGGCGCGGCCCCAGGCGCACCTTTCAACCGACCCCACGAGGAGCGGAGCAACGTCGATGCCACAGCCAGTTCGAGCGCGTTTTCGCGCCTCGCGCGGATCCTCAGCGCGCGAGGTCTGGCGTCCGTGTCGCGCTCGCGCGTGCTACGAGGAGCGCGCGCCGCGCCGCGGCTCCAGGATCGCCGGAGCTCAGAACGTGTTGGGAGGGTTCGGGACGAGCGGACGCACGGGGACGCGCCATCCGCCTCCTGCGAAGCCGCACGCAGCGTTCTTCTCGGGAGCCTTCTCGTCCTTCGGGGCGTAGTGGACGGTCTCGCCGTCGAACACGTAGCCATCGACCGCGAGCACTCCCGCCGTCGAGACGCGGACCCCCTCGACCTGCATCAGCTTGCCGAGCTCCATACCGGCGGGCTTGTGGGAGCGGACGATCTTGCGGTCCACGATGTTCACGAACTCCTCGCTCTTGCCGTCCCAGAGGTCGCGCATCTCGCGGTGCCACTCCATCTCGCGCAGATCCGAGGTGCCGACCCACCAGAGCGTGGACCCCGGGATGCCGAGGAGATCTCCGCAGGTCGGCTTGTTCGCGTAGCAGAAGTATCCATCCACGCTGGGCTTCTTGCCGATCGGCTTGCGCTGCGGGGTCGGCGGCGGCGACCAGAGGGACGCCTTCGCCCCGCGCCCCACGAGCGTCGCGAGGTACGTCGCGTCGACGATCTTCATCGTCGCGATCCCCTTCTGCGCCGCGTCCACCTCCGCCTGGAGCTCGCTCGTGAGCTTCGGACGGGGCGTCTGCGCGTTCGATGGGCCCGTGGGAGCCGGAGGGAGCGGCTCGGCGACGTAGCACTTGTAGCCCATCTTCCCGGTGCACCCGAGCACCGCAGTGACGCTCGGCGAGTCCGCCATGTGCAGGATCGCGCCAGCGTCGAACGTCTCCTTGTTGTCTCCGCCCAGGCTCTCGTTGCCCCAATCGATCGTGAACTCGGTCGGCCGCGGCGTCGTCGCGGCGGAGACGACGGCGTGGACCTTTCGGTCGGCGAGGTCGAACGCGTACAGGGCTCCGCCCTTGCCGAACCAGACGACGTTCGCGCGGTGGTCGACGTTGCAGAACCCCGCCTCGACCTCCGGCACGACCGTGACGGACTTGCCCGCGCCCACGACGACCTCGACGAGCGCGCCGCCGTCGATCACGTAGGCGCGCTCACCCGCGCCCTCTTGAGCCGGGATCACTGGGTCGGGCGGAACCGCGACCGCCGCGCTCGCCGTCGCGGTCACGGTCGGGGCAGCGCTCGCGGAGGCTTGCGCCGTCGGCCGCGTCGGCTCCGGGGAGGCGGGCCCGCACGCGGTGAGCGTCGCGAGCGCGCTGACCATCGCGATCCGCTTCATTTGCCGAGACAGCTCGCGACTTCGCCGCAGGTGGGCTTCATGGCGCAGCCGAGGTCGAACGAGCTCGGCGCCTTCTGGCACTCGATCGCGACGTCCTTCGTGTCGCTCGGGTTTTGGCGCGCGCTGCACGCGCCGAGGCGCGCGCACTTGCCGATCACTTCGTCGGGCATGTTGCTCGCTGGACCTCCCGGGAGCAGGTCCACGATCTTCACCTGCGCGCCGAACGACGAGGGCGTCGCGCCGCAGCCGACCTGTGGGGTCGCGGACTTCACGGCGGCCTTGTACATCGCCGCGAGGTTGTTGCACGTGAGGCCGTCGTGGCACTTCGCGACGAGCGCGTACGCGCTCGACATGGATGCGTCGAGCTGGTGGAGCTCGAACTGGACTTGCCACTGCTGCGCCGGCGCGCTCGTCGTCACGTGGAACTCGGGGTTCGCGGCGAGCGCTTGCTTCGTGTACTTCCACTCGTAGTCGGCGCCCACGGACTCGGGCGCTGTCGCGAGCATCACCCACGGGCTCGCGCACGAGTCGTCGATCTTCTTGATCTTGTCGAACGAGTAGCTCGGCAGGCTCGTCGACCCCGCCGGGTTCTCTCCCGACGATGGAGTCTCTGCCTTCGCCGAGGGCGGCGGCGCCGCGCTCGCCGCGCCCGATGCCACGGCGGGCTGCGACTCCGAGGGCTTGCCCTCCTTCCCCTGCGTGTTCCCGCTCCGCGGCACGCCCGACTCCGGCGCGCCCCCTGAGGGCTTCGCGGACGGGGCGCCGGTGCTCTTCGCGGCGGGCGTGCTCGATCCGCTCTCCTTCTTGGCCTCGCCCGAGCTCTGCCCACACGCGGCCAACGCGCCCGCGAGGGCGACACCGAACATCGAGACGAGAGGGCGCTTCATCACACGGCTCCTTTGCCGCAGCTCCGGCCGCGGAATCGAGGCGCGGAGCCTACCATCGGGCCTCCGACCGCCCGAAGTTCTCGGATTCTGACTGAATGGTCAGTGCGGCCTCGCACCACCGCGCGACCGCCCTCGCGGCGCGCGCGCGACGCGCACATCGCTTGACTCGCCACGCACCCAAGGCCACGAGCGCGCGCATGGCCGCGAGCTACTTCGACGTCGACGGGACGCTCGTCACGACGAACCTCCTCCACCCGACGCTCTTCTACATGATGCGGCAGGAGACCCCGCTGCACTCCTTGAAGAAGCTCGGGCGGACCGCGCTCCGCGCCCCGTGGCTCGCGCTCGCGGAGCTCCAGGATCGGCGCATCTTCAACGAGATGCTCTTCGCGTCGTACGGCGGCATGAGCGAGGACCGCCTGATGACGCTCGCGGAGGAGGCGTTCGCGACCGTGATCAAGCCCAACCTCTACCCGGGCGCGCGCGATCTCGTGCGGTCGTGCGTCGACAAGGGCCACGAGGTCGTCCTCGTTTCGGGCGCGCTCGACTTCCTCATGAAGATCCTCGCCCGCCACCTCGGCGCGAAGTCGGTCATCGCGAACCGGCTCGAAATCAAGGACCGCGAGGCCACCGGCAAGCTCCTCCGCCCCGTCGTCGCCGGCCCCGAGAAGGCCCGCCTCGTGCGCGAGCACGCCCTCGCGAACGGCCACGACCTCGAGCACTGCTTCGCGTACTCCGACAGCTACTCGGACGTCCCGATGCTGAGCATCGTCGGCAACCCCGCCGCGGTGAACCCCGATCGCAAGCTGAAGCTCCTCGCGAGCACCTACCACTGGCCGATCATCTCGCTGTCCCGAGCGGCATGACTGTCCCCATCGAAACCGGCAGCGGCAATGAACAACCCGAACAGCACACCCTCCCAGGGACAAGGGGAGGTGTCGGAGGGGGCGCCAGCCCCCTCTGACCCCGGGAGGAGCGAGCCTGCGAGCGACCCGGAGGGCGGAGCCCTCCGGAACCGAGCGAGCTCGCGAGCGAGGAAATAGATAATGAGCCATCCCTGCGTCGTCACCCTCGATAGTCGAAGCGCTCCGCGCACCCTCTGGTCCGGCGATCGCCTCGTCGACGTGGACCTCCCGACCGGCACCCGCGTCGTCTACCCGAAGCCGCCGCTCGAGCCGCTCAAGGACGTGGACGCCGCGATCCGGTTCGCGATCAACCACCCGGAGAACAGCGAGCCGCTCTACGCGAAGCTGAAGCCGGGGATGAAGGTCACGATCGCGGTGGACGACATCTCGCTCCCCCTCCCGCCGATGAAGCGCCCCGACATCCGCGAGCGCGTCCTCACGATCGTGCTCGATCTGCTCGCCGATCACGGCGTGGACGACATCGAGATCATCATCGCGACGAGCGTCCACCGCCGCATGCGCGACTGGGAAGTCCGCCACATGGTCGGCGACCGGATCATGGATCGGTTCTGGCCGAAGAAGCTCTACAACCACGACGCCGAGAAGCCCGACGGGATGAAGTACCTCGGGACGACGGACGAGGGCGAAGAGGTCGAGCTCAACCGCCGCGCGGTCGAGAGCGATCTCATCATCTACGTGAACCTGAACTTCGTCCCGATGGACGGCGGCCACAAGTCGGTGGCGGTCGGCCTCTGCGGGTACCGCAGCCTCCGCGCGCACCACAACCCGAAGGTGATGCGGAACTGTCACTCGTACATGGACCCGGGCTCGAGCGAGCTCGCGACGAGCGTCACCCGCATGGGCCGCCTCGCGAACAAGAAGCTCAACGTCTTCACCATCGAGACGACGATCAACAACCGCATGTTCGATCGCCCGCTCGACTTCCTCGGCAAGAACGAGGACGACCTCACCGGCTCCGAGCGCATGGGCCTCCGCGCCCTGAAATTCAGCCTCGACAAGCTGCCTCAGGAGGCGCGCCAGGCGGTGTTCGACAAGTTCCCTGCGCCCTACGGCGTAACGGGCGTGTTCGCCGGCGAGACGGAGGCGGCGCACGCGAAGACGCTGAAGCGCTCGTACGACCAGTACCTCGTCCCGGTGAACGGGCAGGCCGACATCTTCATCACGGGCGTGCCGAACATCTGTCCGTACAACGTCCACTCGTACCTGAACCCGCTGCTCGTGCAGGTGCAGGCCAACGGCTACCTCTTCAACCTCTACAAGGGTGTGCCGATGGTGAAGAAGGGCGGGACGATGATCGTGATGCACCCGTGCACGGACAAGTTCGACAACGATCAGCACGCCCCGTACATCGAGTTCGTCCATCGCCTCCTGCCGGAGACGCGCGACGCGTACGAGCTCCACAAGCGCTACGAGAAGAAGTTCAGCGAGAACCCTGCGTACATCGAGATGTACCGCTCGGGCCACGCGTACCACCCCGTTCACCCGTTCTTCATGTGGTACTGGGGCGAGGCGGGGCGACAACACATCGGCCGCATGATCGTCGTCGGGGCGGACAACGAGTACATCCCGCAGCTCCTCGGCTGGGAGACCGCGCGGACGATGGACGAGGCGCTCCGCATGGCGCGGACGACCGCGCCCCCGCAGCCCAGCATCCTCGCGCTGCACGTGGCGCCGATGATGATGGTCGAGATGTCTGCCTGATCGGCGGACGCAGAATCGTCAGGAACGCTTGAGCTCGCCGTCGGAAGGCTCTCCCACCCCCGAGGTCGACGGAGAGCCCCTCATGACGCGCGCGCGACGCGAGCTCAAAGCGCTGTTGAGATTGTCTGGTCCGCTGATCCTCGGCTTCCTCGGGAGCCAGGTCCTCGGCATCGTGGACACGGCGATGGTCGGCCGCCTCGGGGAGGTGCCGCTCGCCGCGGTCGCCGCGGCGAACGGCCTGTTCTTCGCCATCACCTGCTTCGGGATAGGCGTGTTGCTCGGCGCAGATCCGCTTCTCTCGCAGGCGATCGGCGCGCAGGAAGGAAAGCGCGTCGAGGCGGTCCGCAAGGCGACCCTACGCCTGAGCCTCATCCTCACCGTTCCTCTCACGGCGCTGGTCGCGCTCGTCCCCTGGATCCTCGGTTTGTTCGGCGTGGACGCGCACACGCAGCGCGAGGCTGGCTGGTTCCTCCTCGGTCGCGGTGCCTCGGTGCTGCCGCTCCTGCTCTTCAGCGCGTTCCGCGGGTACCTCCAAGCCCGCACGTCGACGCGGTCGATCATCATCGCGTCGATCGTGGGGAACGTGGTGAACCTGTTCTTCAACACGGCCTTCATCTTCGGCGATCGCACGCTCGTCGCGATCGGCTTGCCGGCCCTCGGGCTGCCCTCGCTCGGCGTCTTCGGGTCGGGCCTCGCGTCCACGCTCGCGACCGTGGCGATGCTGTTCGTCCTCTGGCGAGCGCAGCGCTCCCTCGAGCCGCTCTCCGGCGAAGGCGACGACGCGCGCGCGCTCGAGGCGCTGATCAAGCTCGGCTTGCCGCTCGGGCTCACGCTCGTCGCGGAGGTCGGCGCGTTCGCGCTCGTCGGCGTCCTCGCGGCGAAGCTCGGGCCGAGCGCCGCGTCCGGGCATCAGGTCGCGCTCACGCTCGCGAGCTCGACGTTCATCGTGACGCTCGCGATCGGCTCCGCGACCACAGTGCGGGTCGGCCAGGCGGTCGGCCGGAGGGACTCGAACCAAGCGCGACTCACGGGGCTCCTCGGGCAGCTCGCGTCGGCGGCCTTCATGTGTTGCACCGCGACCACGTTCATCCTGTTCGCGCCCGAGCTCGCGCGGCTCCTGTCGAACAAGCCCGAGGTGATCGAGGCGAGCATCCCGCTCCTCCACATCGCTGCGGTGTTTCAAATCTTCGACGGCGCGCAGGCCGTCGGGGCGGGGGCGCTGCGCGGGATCGGCGACACGAAGTTCGTCCAGATCGCGAACATCGTCGGCTACTACGCGATCGGCCTCCCCGTCGCGCTGCTGCTCGCGTTCCTCGCGGGCAAGGCGGAGCGCGGCCTCTGGTGGGGGCTCACCGCGGGGCTCGTGTTCGTCGCCACGATGCTGTTCGGGCGATTCTGGGTCCTCTCCCGCAGGCCGATCGAGCGCGTCTGAGCGCGCGCCTACTGGATCTCGCTCGGATCGAGGGTCGGCGCCACCAGCTGCACCGGGCTCGCCGTCTCGCGACCCGAAGCGGTTCGGGTCGCGCCCGCGGACGGCGCGGCGGACGCCGCCGCCGATGCCGCGCCGAGCGGCGGAGCCTTCGTGGAGGGCGCGGCGGACGGCTCGGCCGAGCGCATCGGGACGGACGCCGACGGCGGCAGCGGCCGCTCGGAGAGGATGGGCGCGGCGCTCTTCGACGGCGAGCCGAGGAGCGCGTAGGCCGCGATCGCGCCGACCGCGATCACGCCCGCCACGACCAGGAACGGAACGTGTGCGCGCGGCGAGCGGGCGGGCGCCGCGGGCGCGGACGAGCGCGGCGAGATGTCGACCGGAAAGGCGGACGAGGGCGTCGTCTGCGTCGCGCCGACGATCGTCTCCGCGCGCGGCGAGGTGCGCACCCCCGGCGGTTTTTCACCGGTCGGCCGCGTCTCGCGGGCGGCGCGCTCGAGGCGATCGAGCACGCTCGCGCGGCTCTCGGGGATGGACGCGCGCGTGTCCGGGACGGAGAACCGATCCCCGGTGGGCGCGACGAAGGGCTTCAGCGCGAGCTGGAGCTCGCGCACGTCCGGGAAGCGATCTGTGGGATCCTTCTCCAGGCACCGGAGGATCACGGCGTCGAGCCCGCGCGGCACGCTCGGCCGCCGCTCGGAGGGCGCGATGGGCTTCGCGGTGAGCACGCGCTGGAGGATGTCGAGGAGCTGATCGGCCTCGAAGGGCGTCTCGCCGACCACGAGCTCGTAGAGCACGACGCCGAGCGCCCAAACGTCCGCTCGCGGATCGATGGGCGCCGTCTGGATCTGCTCGGGGGACATGTAGAGCGGCGTGCCCACGAGCCCCTGCGTGGCCTTCACGTCGAGCTCCGCGCCCGGCGCCCTGACCTTCGTGACACCGAAGTCGAGGAGCTTCACGTGCAGACGCCCGCGGCGCTCCTCGATGAAGAGGTTCTCGGGCTTGATGTCCCTGTGCACGAGCCCCGCGTCGTGGACGTCGACGAGCGCCTCGCAGGCCTCGACGATCAAGCGCACGGCACGACCCACCGGGAACGCGGTGCGCGCCTGGATCTCGCGATCGAGGCTCCTGCCCTTCAAGAGCTCCATCGCGAAGTAGGGGCGACCTGGGATCGCCTCCCCGAGATCATGCACGCGGACGATGTGCGGGTTCTTGAACGACGCCATCAGCCGCGCTTCGCGGAGGAACCGCGCGACGACGTCGGTCTCCTGCGCGAGCTCCGGCGAGAGCACCTTCAACGCGCAGGGCTCTCCGAGGTGCACGTGCGTCGCTCGGTAGACCTTCGCCATCCCTCCTACGCCGATCAGGCGCTCGACGCGGTAGCGCCCGTCGATCGTCGCTCCCGGGTGGAACACGGGATCGTTCGTGGGATCGAGCTCGGCGGGCTCGGCCGTGCGCGCGCCGCGGAGCTCGCGGAAGGGATCCGAGAGCTCCGCGATCTCGTCCTCACCGTGTCCCCGATCGTCGTCCGCGTCGCCCGATCCGCCGTCGTTCGGTGAGACTGGCCCGTCGAGCGCCGGCCAAATCGCGCGTGGACCTCGAGGGGGGTTCGGAGGGGGCATGGGGCTTCGCGCTGCAAGTCCCCACCGACCGTCCCATCCAAACGGCAACGCTCCGTTGGGTCAACTAGAACCGATATTGTTCCGCAATGTTATATGAGTCATCCAGACCTCACCTCGAAGTCGATCCCGCTCAATCACCGCGAATTCCGCGGAGGACCGCGGCTGAGTCGCGGCTGAGTCGAGCGCCTTCGGCGCGCCTGGAAATTCCGCGGAAGACCGCGGCTGAATGGGAGACCGCGGCTGAATGGGGGACCGCGGCTGAATGGGGGACCGCGGCTGAATGGGGGACCGCGGCTGAAGTCGGGGACCGCGGCCGCCCACGGCTGAAGGGGGACCACGGCTGAAGGGGGCCTACGGCTGATCGAGCGCCGAGCTGAATCGAAGCTCCGGCTGCATCGAGGGCGCGCTCGACGGGGAAGGGGGCCTCGGCGGCTCGGGTCGAGGTCGCCCACGTGGAGAGAGGAGCGGCTCTCCCCGAACCGACCCGGGCGCCCACGAGCGGGGCGTGCCGAGCTCCGATGAGCCGGGGGCGCGACGGCGTGAGCGCGCGCGATGATTGGATATCCAACTATACCGTGCTAGCCCAGGACGATGCGGCGAACGGTCGGGTTCCTGGCGATGCTCCTCGGCGTCCTGGGGCTCCTCACCGCGATCGGCTATCTCGCTCTCAGCGCGACGACGCGGCGCTGGTTCGAGCGGGACCTCGAGCTTCGATCCCGCCTCGCGGTCGCCGCCGCGCGCGGGAGCCTCGCGCGGAGCTGGACGGCGAACCCGGAGCGCCTGCTCGAGACGCTCGGCGACATCACGCGGGACGAGCGCATCATGGCGGCGGCGGCGTGCACGCGAGAGGGCGAGCTGCTCGCGGCGACGGAGGCCTATCCGACGGCGTTCACGTGCGCGTCCCTCATGGCCCGCGCGCGTGAGGAGAGTGGCGAAGGAGAGGCGGGCTGGTCGACCACGAGCGAGCTCGCGTCGGGCCCGGTTCAGCTCAGCGTCACGCTCGTGGACAGCGACGAGGCCGAGCTCGGCGCCGTCGTGCTCGTCCACGACCTGACGTTCATCGAGCGGCGCGAGTCGACGACCCGATCGTTCGTGCTGGTCGCGCTGTTCGTGCTCGCCCTCGCCGCGTCCGCGATCACCCTGCTCAGCGTCCGTCTCGCGCGACGCGGGTGGACGGTCGAGCTGCGTCGGGCGCTCACGGGCGAAGCTCACGAAGAGTTTCAACCCCTCGTGAGGGACGTCCGCGAGCTCGCCGAGCGCCTCGCGCGAGAGCACGACCGCGAGGCGCGGGCGGGCGCGTGGAGCGCTGGGCGGCTCCGCTCCACGTTGACGGAGTACCTCCACGGCGAGCGCGTGATCACGCTCGCGAACCGCGAGCCCTACATCCACGAGCGGGACGGTGAGGGCGTGCGCGTGATCCACCCGGCGAGCGGCCTCGTCAGCGCGCTCGAGCCGGTGATGCGCGCGTGCTCGGGAGTCTGGGTCGCTCACGGTGGAGGGTCGGCCGACCGCGAGACCGTGGACGCGCGCGACCGCGTCCGCGTCCCCCCGGGCGAAGAGTCGTACGTCCTCCGCCGGGTGTGGCTGAGCGAGGCGGAGGAGACGGGCTACTACTACGGGTTCTCGAACGAAGGGCTCTGGCCGCTCTGCCACGTGGCCCACACGCGCCCCGTGTTTCGCGCCGCGGATTGGCACCAGTACGTGGCCGTGAACCAGAAGTTCGCGGACGCGGTGTGCAGAGAGGCCGACACGAGCGATCCGATCGTGCTCGTGCAGGACTACCACTTCGCGCTCGCGCCGCGGATGATCCGCGAACGGCTCCCGCGCGCGACGATCATCGCGTTCTGGCACATCCCGTGGCCGAGCGCCGAGCGCATCGGGATCTGCCCGTGGCGCGAGGAGCTCATCTCCGGCCTCCTCGGGGCGAGCGTCGTGGGGTTCCACACCCAGCAGCACTGCAACCACTTCATCGACTCGGTCGACGCGTTCATGGAGAGCCGCATCGATCGCGAGAACCTGGCCGTCGTGCAGGGCGCGCGAAGGACGCTCGTCCGCGCGTATCCCATCTCGGTGGAGTGGCCCGTGCACTGGCTGAGCGAGGTCCCCCCGGTCGAGGTGGCGCGACGAGAGGTCCGCGAGGAGCTCGGGCTCACCCCCGACGCGCTGCTCGGCGTCGGGATCGATCGGCTCGACTACACGAAGGGGATCGAGGAGCGCCTCGCCGCCGTGGACGAGCTCCTCCGCCGGCACGCCGAGTTTCGGGGGCGCTTCACGTTCGCGCAGCTCGCCGCGCCGAGCCGCACGAAGATCGGCCACTACAAGGATCTCAACGACCGCGTCGAGCGGCTGGCCGAGGAGATCAACGGACGCTGGGGGTCCGACCGGTATCGCCCCATCGTCCTCTTGCGGTCCCACCACGAACCCACGACCGTGTTCCGCTATTACCGCGCCGCGGAGCTCTGCTACGTGAGTAGCCTGCACGACGGGATGAACCTCGTGGCGAAGGAGTTCGTGGCGGCGCGCGAAGATGGCCTCGGCGTGCTCGTCCTCAGTGAGTTCACCGGGGCCGCGCGCGAGCTGACGGAGGCGCTGGTCGTGAACCCATACGACCTCCGGCAAGCGTCGGACGCGCTCGCCGCGGCGCTTCGGATGAGCCCGGACGAGCAGCGCGAGAGGATGCACTCGATGCGACGGATCGTCTCCGAGTTCAACGTGTACCGTTGGGCCGGGCGCATGCTCGTGGACGCGGCGGAGCTCCGTCGCCGCGATCGGCTGTCGGGCCGGTTCGCCGTCGATCCGCGGAAGGGCTCCGGTACGCGCAGGATCGACGAGCCATGAAGCACCTGCTCGGGCGAGAGAGCGTCGGACTGCTGGCCGAGGTGGCCTGGTCGCGCGTCCTGCTCGCCTTCGACTTCGACGGGACGCTCGCGCCCATCGTCGCGAAGCGCGAAGCCGCGCGGATGTCCTCGAAGACCGAGGGGCTCTTCGAGCGCGTGGCGGAGCTCTATCCGTGCGCCGTGATCTCCGGCCGGAGCCGCGCGGACGTCTCGCGGCGGCTCGGCAGCGCGCGCGTGAAATACGTCGTCGGCAACCACGGGCTCGAGCCGGGCGCGAAGCTCCCGGAGTTCGAGGCGGAGGTCGTGGAGGCGCGGCGCGGGCTCGAGGCCGCGCTCGCGGCGAGCCCGGGCGTCGAGATCGAGGACAAGCGCTACTCCCTCGCCGTGCACTATCGGCGGGCGCGCCTGAAGCAGGAGGCGCGGCGCGCGATCCTGCGCGCGGTCGAGGGGCTCGGCATCGACATGCGGACGATCGGTGGCAAGCTCGTGATCAACGTCATCCCCGCCGGCGCGCCCAACAAGGCCGACGCGCTCGTCCACCTGCGGGAGAAGGAGCGCGCGGACGTCGCCGTCTACGTCGGCGACGACGTGACCGACGAGGACGTGTTCGAGCTCGACCAACCTGGTCGGCTGCTCTCCGTGCGCGTGGGTGCGTCCAGGGCGTCCGCGGCGAAGTACTTCCTCCGGAGCCAAGGGGAGATCGACGCGATGCTCGCCGCGCTGGTCGAGGCGCGCGCTCGCGCGCACGATAGATAGATATCCAACTATCGCGTGCTACGTTCGTATCGCGTGAGCCCGCCTCATGAGCCGCGAACCGCGCTGGGCCTCGAAGACCTCGGCCTGGTGGGGAACTGCCAGATCGCGGCGCTCGTGCGGCGCGACGGCGCGGTGGTGTGGGCGTGCATGCCGCGCTTCGACTCGCCGCCGGTGTTCGGCGCGCTCCTCGACGAGGAGGGCGGCGGACGATTCACGATCGGCCCAGCGGCGCGCGGCCTCGGCGTGCAGCGGTACCTCCCCAACACGAACGTCCTCGAGACGCGCTTCGACACGGCCGACGGCGCGTTCCGCGTCCTCGACTTCGCTCCGCGCTTCATCCAGTACGAGCGCAGCTTTCGGCCGACGAAGCTCGTGCGCATCGTCGAGTCGCTCTCGGGGACGCCGCGCATCCGCGTCGCGTGCGACCCGATCCTCGGCTGGTCGAAGGCGCGCCCCCGCCGGGACGTGGGGTCGCACCACGTCTCGTTCGCGGGCTACCCGGCGGAGCTTCGTCTCACGACGGACGCGCCGCTCACGCACCTCGACGGCGAGCCGTTCGCGCTCACCGGTCCAAGGCGCTTCGTGCTCGCGTGGGGCGCGCCCGTCGAGGAGCCGTTGCCCGCGCTCTGCGATCGGTTCCTGCGCGAGACGCTCGGCTATTGGCAGCGCTGGGTGCGCCACTGTGCGGTGCCGCCGCGCTACCAGGATCAAGTCATCCGCTCGGCGCTGGCGCTGAAGCTCCACTGCTTCGAGGACACGGGCGCGATCGTCGCCGCACTGACGACCTCCATCCCCGAGGCGCCGGGCTCGGGCCGCACGTGGGACTACCGGTACTGCTGGCTGCGCGACGCGTTCTACACGCTGCGCGCGTTCCGCGCGATCGGCCACTTCGAGGAGCGCGAGCAGTTCCTCCACTTCCTCCTCGACGTGGCCTCGTCCTCCCCGGATCTCGCGCTCGCGCCGCTCTACCGGATCGACGGCCGGAGCGACCTCGACGAGCGCGTGCTCGACGATTGGGCCGGATATCGAGGAGAACGTCCGGTGCGCGTCGGGAACGGGGCGGCGCTCCACCTCCAGCACGACGTGTTCGGCGAGCTCGTGCTCGCGCTCGCGCCGTTGTTCCTCGACGCTCGCTTCCGCGATCAGGTCACGCCGACGGTGCTCGATCTCGTGACGCGGCTCGCGCGCCGCGCGATCGCTGTCGTCGGCCAGCCGGACGCAGGGATCTGGGAGCTCCGCAGGGAATGGGTCCCGCAGACGTTCAGCGGGCTGATGTGCTGGGCCGCCGCGGATCGCATGGCGCGCGTCGCGCGCGCGCACCGGCCGGAGCTCGTCGACGAGTTCGAGCGCGCCGCGGCGGAGATCCACGCGCAGATCCTCGGTCGCGCCCTCCACCCCTCGCGCGGCGTCCTCGTCGCGGAGTACGACGGCGCCGAGGTGGACGCGTCGCTCCTCCAGGCCGTGAGCCTCCGCTTCCTCGCCCCCGACGATCCGCGGCTCGGGCGCACGGTCGAGGCGATCCGAGCCGATCTCGGTGACCGCGGTTGGCTGAAGCGCTACCGCACGGACGATGGGCTCGGCGCGACGACCGTGGCGTTCACCATCTGCACGTTCTGGTTGGTCGAAGCGCTCGCGACGCTCGGACGGACGAGCGAGGCGCGCGCGCTGATGGACACGATCTGCGCGACGGGGACGCCGCTCGGCCTCTGGAGCGAGGACATCGACCCCGCGAGCGGCGCGATGTGGGGGAACTACCCGCAGGCGTACTCGCACGTCGGGCTCATCCACGCGGCGTTCGCCGCCTCGCCCACCTGGTCCGAAACGGGGATTTGAGCGGCGCCGCGCGCCCCGCGGAACGGCGCGTCGGGGGTCTGCGAGGCGGGCTATGCTGCGACCGTCGATGCAGCTCCGCGCGAACGGGATCGAGCTCGAGGTAGAGCGGATGGGCGAGGGCGAGCCGGTCGTCCTCATCATGGGCATCGGTGCGCAGCTCGTGATGTGGCCGGACGACTTCTGCTCGCTCCTCGTGGAGCGCGGGTTCTCGGTCATCCGCTTCGATCACCGGGACGTCGGGCGGTCGACGCACCTCCGCCACCTCCCCGCGCCAGATCCCCGCGTGACGATCGCGCGCGCCGCGCTGGGCCTCCCGATCGGCGCGCCGTACCGCCTCGAGGACATGGCGGACGACGTCGCCGGGATCCTCGACGCGCTCGATCTCGACCGCGCGCACGTGGTCGGTGTGTCCATGGGCGGGATGGTCGCGCAGACGTTCGCGATCCGTCACCCGAGGCGGGCGCGAACGCTCACGTCGATCATGAGCACGCCCGGGGACCGGCGTTACATGCTCCTCATGAAGCCGCGCGCGCTCGGAGCCCTCCTCCGCAAGCCCGCGCGCACGCGCGACGAGGCGGGTGAAGCGACGGTCGTCGCGTTCCGCACGGTGGGCGGCCGGACGCACCCCCCGGACGATGCGTTCCTACGCGAGGCCGGCCGGCGGGCGTTCGATCGCGGCGTGAACCCCGCGGGGTTCGTCCGCCACCTCGCGGCGATCTGTGCGTCGGGAAGCCGGCGGCACGCGCTCGCGCGCCTCGACACGCCGACGCTCGTCATCCACGGCACGCAGGATCCGCTCTTGCCCGTGGCCGCGGGTCGCGCGACCGCGCGCCTCGTGCCGAACGCGCGGCTGCTCGAGCTCGCGGACATGGGCCACGATCTGCCAAAGCCGCTCCGCCCCGTGATGGCCGACGCGATCGCCTCCCTCGCCGCGAGCGCGCGAGCGCGCCCGAGCTGAGGTCCGATTGCGGCCCGAGATCGACAAGGCGCTCCGCTTCATCGCCGCTCGGCTCGACCAGGAGCTCACGGTCGCGGACGTCGCCAGCGCGGCGGGGCTCAGCGAGTTCCATTTCCACCGCGTGTTCCACGCGGACGTCGGGGAGTCGGTCGGCCGATTCGTCACGCGTCGTCGGCTCGAGCTCGCGGCGCTCCGCCTCGCGTACGAACCGGAGCGCTCCGTCACGGAGATCGCGCTGTCGAGCGGGTACTCCTCGAGCTCCAACTTCGGCAAGGCGTTCCAGGGGTATTTCGGGTGCAGCCCGACGGAGGTGCGCCGTCCGTCGGGCGGCTCCGCGCGGATCGGGAAGCTCACCGCGCTCTACGGCAAAGACTTCCGCGCCGACGCGCTCTACGCCTTGCCCGCGCTCGAGGACGCGGGCGAAGTGGAGGCGCGCGCCTCGTACTGGAGCTCGCGCGTCCGCTTCGAGGACGCGCCCGCGCAGCCGCTCGCCTGCCTCGCGCGCGTGGGCCCCTACGATCCCACGGCGATCGAGGAGACGTGGCGCGAGCTCATCGGCCGCGTCCAGCAGCTCGGCATCGCCGCCGGTGCGATCGACGCGTGGGGGATCGCGCACGACAGCCCGCACGTGACCGCGCCCGAGCGGTGCCGCTACCACGCGTGTGTCCCCTGCCGCGCCGACGCCCCGCTCTCGCCGCCGCTGTTCCGCGGCGAACGCCCCGGAGGTCGGTGGGCGATCTTCAGCTACGACGGCCCCACCGACGAGCTCGGCGACGCGTACCGCGCCATCTATTCATGCTGGTTCCGGCGCGGGAGCGTCGCCCCCGCGGACTACGTGCCCTTGGATCACTACATCGCGGACTTCCCGGTGGCCGGTCGGGTGGCGCTCGAGATGTGGTTCCGGGTGCAGGCCAAGGGCTCCTGACCGAGGCGGCATCGCATGTACGCTTCGACTCATGTCGAACCGGACGGCGCTCGTGTTCTCGCTCTCGCTCTCGCTCTTCGGATCCGTCGGCTGCGACGACGCGACCACCACCGGATCGGGCGGCGCGGGGACGTCCTCGAGTTCGACGAGCAAGACGGTCGCGAGCGGGACGACCTCTGCGACGACCAGCGCGAGCGGGAGCACGGGGAGCGGCACCCCGAACGGCTCCGCCGGATGTGGGACGACAGCGTCCGAGACGCCGGGCTCGTTCGTCGCGAAGAAGCTCGACGTGGGCGGCGTGGCGCGCGACTACTTCCTCTATCTGCCGCCGGGCTACGACCCGACGCGCGCGTACCCGGTCGTCTACCAATTCCACGGGTGCAGCAGCAGCCCCAACAAGGAGGACAACAACGTCCCCATCGAGAAGCACTCGGGCGGCGACGCGATCATCGTTCGGGGTCGCGCGGTCGGGGACTGCTGGGACAGCTCGAGCAACGGGCCGGACGTCGCGTTCTTCGACGCGATGGTCGCCGCGATCGAGGCCGGGTACTGCGCGGACACGCCGAGGCGAGTCGCCGCGGGCTACAGCAGCGGCTCGTTCATGACCCACGCGCTCGCGTGCGCTCGTGGGGACGCGCTGCGCGCCGTCGCGTCGATCGCGGGAGGCCAGACCGGCTCGAACTGCACGGGGGACGTCGCCGCGCTCCTCATCCACGATCAGGACGACGGCACGGTGAACATCTCCGCGAGCATCGGCGCGCGCGACCAATACCTCGCGGCGAACGGCTGCGCGATGACCACGCAGCCCTTCGACCCAGCGCCTTGCATGCAGTACGACGGCTGTAAGGCGGGCGATCCCGTGGTGTGGTGTCAGACCTCCGGGAAGGGTCACGATCGCCAGGACGGCCTCGCGGGCCCCGCGTTCTGGAACTTCCTTTCGAAGCTTTGAGCGCGCGAACGCGCCGCGCTGGATCGCGCCTTGCTTGACGTCCCGAGCACGCGGGTCGGGGACACCGACCGCGAACCACGGCAGGAGATCCGATGACGAACGCTCAAGACAAAACGAAGAAGGCGCGCGCGAAGACGAAGGCCCCCAAGGCGAAGCGCGCCGCGAAGCCAGCGAAGGCGGGCAAGCCCGCGAGCAAGCGCGCGACGAAATCCGCGAAGCCCTCCGCGCCCGGTTCGAGCGCGAAGAGCAAGCGCGCGACACCGAAGACGAAGCGCGCGAAGAAGACCGCGGCGGCGCGGCCCGCGACGAAGCGCGCGACCACGCGCAAGCGCGCCGACGGGAAGAAGGGCGACACGGGGATCGTGGCCGGGCTCAAGGAGCAGGCGACCGACGTCGTGGACGCCGTGAAGGACATGGGCGTCCGCGTCGCGCACAAGCTCGGCGTCGCCTGACGCTCGGAAGACGGGGATCGGCGCCTCGGTCGTATTTGTCACGGGTGCGTCAGCGGAGCGCACTCGGGCCGCGCGGTCGCAGTCCAGGAGAAGCGATCCGCAGCCGTGGAGAAGCGAGGGGACGACGCGGCGCCTAGGTTCGGGCGCATGTCGATCCTCGAACTCCCGAAGCGCATCCTCGTCACTGGCGCGTCGCGCGGCATCGGCCGCGAGCTCGCGCTCCTCCTCGCCCAGTCCGGCCACACGACCGTGCTCGCGGCTCGCTCCCGAGAGGATTTGGAAGCGGTCGCGCGCGAGATCCTCGCGCGCGGTGGGCGCGCCGAGGTCCTCCCGATGGACGTGACCGATGACGCGAGCGTCGCGCGCGCCGTCGCCGAGCTCCTCTCGGTCGGCCCGTGCGACGTCGTCGTCAACAACGCGGGCTCGCTCGACCAAGCTTGGTTCGTCGAGCAGTCGAGCGAGACCCAGCGCCGCGAGATGGAGGTGAACTACTGGGGCGCGCTGCGCGTCACGCGCGCGTTGCTCCCGAGCCTCCTCGCGCGGGGCGCGGGCAGCGTCGTGAACGTCTCGTCCCTGCTCGGCGGGGTCGCCTCGACCACGACCGCGAACTACTGCGCGACGAAGGCCGCGCTCGAGGCGTGGAGCTTCGCGCTGCGGCGCGAGGTCGAACGTCACGGGGTGAAGGTCACCGTCTTCGTCGCGCCGCACACGGAGACCGAAATGGGCGGCCGCGCCCGGTTCGAGGGCGTGCGCAGCTTGCCCGCCGCCTACACGGCGGCCGAGCTCGCGCGCGCGATCGATCGCGCGCCAAGAAAATATGCGGGGAGCCCCGTCTACCGGTTCTTGCTCTGGCTCGCGCGCGTCGCGCCCTCGTTCATGGAGGCGCGCGTCTCGGCGAGCGCGCTCCGCGCGGTCGGCGCACCCCCCGAAGGCCGACGCGCGAGCGAGGCAGCGACGGGCTGAGCCCTCGACGCCGTTCTCGCCTTGACCCGTGCGCGAGGCGCGCCCATGCGTGACGCATGCGCGCACCGACCGCGAAGCACCCCGCCGACAGCCACGACTGGATCCGCGTCGAGGGCGCGCGCCAGAACAACCTCAAGGACGTGACGGTCGCGATCCCCAAGCGCCGCCTCACCGTCTTCACGGGCGTCTCGGGCTCCGGGAAGTCGTCGCTCGTGTTCGGGACGATCGCGGCGGAGTCGCAGCGCCTCATCAACGAGACGTACAGCGCGTTCGTCCAAGGCTTCATGCCCACGCTGTCGCGCCCCGAGGTGGACGTGCTCGACGGCCTCACGACAGCGATCATCGTGGACCAGGAGCGCCTCGTCGGGAACCCGCGCTCCACCGTGGGCACGGTGACGGACGCGAACGCGATGCTGCGCGTGCTCTTCAGTCGGCTCGGCGAGCCGCACATCGGCCCGTCGAGCGCGTTCGCGTTCAACGTCCCCTCCGTGAAGGCCGCGGGCGCGATCACGGTCGACAAAGCCGGCGCCGGGACCGAGAAGGTCGTGTTCGAGCGCAAGGGCGGGATGTGCCCGCGCTGCGAGGGCATGGGCTCCGTCAACGACATCGATCTCACGCAGCTCTACGACGACTCGAAGTCCCTCAACGACGGGGCGCTGAAGATCCCCGGCTACTCGATGGATGGCTGGTTCGGGCGCATCTTCAACGGGTGCGGGTTCTTCGATCCGAACAAGCCCATCAAGAAGTTCACGAAGAAGGAGCTCCACGATCTGCTCCACAAGGAGCCCACGAAGATCAAGGTCGAGGGGATCAACCTCACCTACGAGGGGCTCATCCCGAAGATCCAGAAGTCGATGCTCTCGAAGGACGTCGACTCGCTCCAGCCCCACGTGCGCGCGTTCGTCGAGCGCGCCGTGACGTTCACGGTCTGCCCCGCTTGCGGGGGGACACGCCTCAGTGAGGCGGCGCGCTCGTCCAAGATCAAGAAGCTCAGCATCGCCGACGCGTGCGCGATGCAGATCAGCGACCTCGCGAAATGGGTGCGCGACCTCGACGCGCCGTCCGTCGCCCCCCTGCTCCAGGCGCTCCGCGCGACGCTCGACTCGTTCGTCGAGATCGGCCTCGGCTACCTGAGCCTCGAGCGCCCGACGGGCACGCTCTCCGGCGGCGAGGCCCAGCGCACGAAGATGATCGGGCACCTCGGCTCTTCGTTGACGGACGTGACGTACGTCTTCGACGAGCCGACGATCGGCCTGCATCCCCACGACATCCAGCGGATGAACGCGCTGCTCGAGCGCCTCCGGGACAAGGGGAACACGGTCCTCGTCGTGGAGCACAAGCCCGAGACGATCACGATCGCCGATCACGTCGTCGACCTGGGCCCGGGCGCCGGCAGCGGCGGCGGCGAGGTGGTCTTCGAGGGGACCGTCGAAGGGCTCCGCGCGAGCGGCACGCTCACGGGGCGCCACCTCGGCGACCGCGCCGAGCTCAAGGCCACGGTCCGAAAGCCCAAGGGCGCGATCAAGGTGCGCGGCGCGAAGACGCACAACCTGAAGGGCGTGGACGTCGACATCCCGCTCGGGGTGCTCGTCGTGATCACGGGCGTCGCGGGATCCGGGAAGAGCTCGCTCATCCATGGCTCCGTCAGCGACCGCGAGGGCGTCGTCGCGATCGATCAGACGCCGATCCGCGGATCGCGGAGGAGCAACCCGGCGACCTACACCGACCTGCTCGAGCCCATCCGAAAGGCGTTCGCGAAGGAGAACGGCGTGAAGCCCGCGCTCTTCAGCGCGAACTCCGAGGGGGCGTGCCCCGCGTGCAACGGCGCCGGCGTCATCTACACCGACCTCGCGATGATGGCCGGCGTCACGACGGTCTGCGAGGAGTGCGGCGGGCGTCGGTTCCAGGCGGCCGTCCTCGAGTACCGCCTCGCGGGAAGAAACATCGCGGAGGTGCTCGACATGCCAGTCGCGGAGGCGGCCACGTTCTTCGGCGGGAAGGCGAAGACGCCCGCGGCGCACGCGATCCTCGAGCGCATGGCGGCGGTAGGGCTCGGCTACTTGCGCCTCGGTCAGCCGCTCACCACCCTCTCGGGAGGGGAGCGACAGCGCCTCAAGCTCGCGACGCACATGGGCCAAGACGCGGGCATCTACGTGCTCGACGAACCGACGAACGGGCTCCACCTCGCGGATCTGAGTCAGCTCCTCGGCCTCCTCGACAAGCTCGTCGACGGCGGCAAATCCGTCATCGTGATCGAGCATCACCAGTCGGTCATGGCGCATGCGGACTGGATCATCGATCTCGGCCCCGGCGCCGGTCATGAAGGCGGCCGCGTCGTGTTCGAGGGCACGCCTGCCGACCTCGTCGCCAAGAGGTCGACCCTCACCGGGCAACACCTCGCGGAGTTCGTCGGGAGCGCCCCGAAGCGTCGCCCCCGCGGCGCGGCGTGAACCCCTCCGGGGGGACCGCGTGAACGAGGCTCGCAGGGCCCGGACCCCGCAGCCCGGTCACGCGTCCGCCGGCGTGTTCAGCGCGCCACACGCCTCCGCGCGACGGCGAGCCCGAGCGCGGCGACCGCGCCGAGCGCGGACCATGGCGCCTCGCTCGAAGGATCGTTCACGCGGCACGAGCAGGAGCCGTGGATGTCCACGTCGGGCGCGCCGCCGGTTCCGCCCGCGCCGCCCGTCATGACGGGGTGCACCGCGCCCGTGCTCGAAGCGGTCGTCACCGCCGCGCTGCTCGACGAAGACGCGGCGCCGCCCGCCCCCATCACCGGCTCACAGTGGTCGTCCGTCCCGATCGGCTCGACGACGCAGGGCGTGGCACAGTGCTGGATCTCGACCACGCCGTCGACGCAGCGGTTCATCATCGACAGGTCGTGCACGCAGTTCCAGAGGCCGAACGTGTCGTTGCACTTGCACGAGGTGCCCGGGGCGCCGTCGCCGACGAGCTCCATGAACTGGCACCACTCCCAGTTCACGCCCGGATCGCGGTGGTTGTTCGCGCCTCCGTAGTTCGGGCTCTTCACGCACTGCCCAGGGGAGTCGGTGCACGGGGGCGAGTCCTGCGGGATCACGCCGCCGTCCGGGACCTCCTGGTGCGCGATCATGTGCGCGCGATCCAGCGGGATGTCGTGGCGCTTCGCGATGTCTTTGATGAGGAGCGCGCTCGCCGCGTACATCTCCACGCGGTAGTCGTCCTCGGCCGCCTTGCCGACGTGCTCGATGCCGACCATGCGGTTGTTGTAGTACGAGTTGCCGACGTGCCAGCCGTCGTACGACTCGGGGATGAACTGCCCGACGCGGCTCCCGTCGTGGTCGACTTGGTAGTGCACGCTCTTGCCGGGATCGTTCTGCAGCGTCGCGACGCTCGCGTCCCACCCGCCCTCCGTGTCGTGGATCGCGATCCACTTGATGGGACCCGTCCGCGTCGTGCTGCACTTGTCCGTGCAGTCCGTCGGGAAGGTCTGCGCGGGGGCGTAGTCCATCCCCTGCACCTTCGGCACGGGGGGCGCGAACCGGAGGGACGCCGAGATCTCGTCGTGCGGGGGAAGCACGATCGTCTCTCCGCCGCGCGCGCGTAGCGTCGCGCCGCGCGCGAGCTGATCGAACACACGCGCGCGGTAGTCGGCGCGCTGCGCGGGGTCGCGGTGGCCCGACAGTCGCTCGACGACGCCGCTCCACGCGTCGAGATCGTCGCGCGCGATGCCGTCCTCGCGCGCGAGCGCGTCGAGCACGCGCGCCCCCGCGTCCGTGCCGAGCGCGAGGTCACGCTCGAGCTCGAGCTCCGCGAGGCCCGTGAGCGCTGCGCCCTTCGCGAGCGAGTCGAACGCGCCGTGGCGGAGCTCGAGCACCCCCGCGATGTGGATGTCGTCGTCGGGGTCGACCGCGCGCGCCGCGGGGAGCGCGAGCCCGCCCTCGACCGCCGCGATCGCGAGCATCAGGTCCCGCGGGACGCCGTGCCGATCCGCCGCAGCGACGATCATTCGACCGGTCGCGCCCGTCGGCTCGGCCGCTCGCGGCGCCCCGCACGACGCGAGCGACAGCGAAGCCACGGTGACGAGGAGCGCGGTGGAGAAGCGGCGACCGTACATCGTGACGAGCCTGATCAGCGGCCCGCGTGCATCGTGGGGTATTCGCACGCTCGACCGCGAACCCGGTCCGCGCCACCGCACGGGGACCGGGGGATCGAGTGGGATGGTGGGTGGTGCGCCACCTGTCCATCGGCCTCACGGCAGAGCCCGGCGCGCCCTTCAGAAGGAGCTCGCGATCAGGAAGTAGGGCTGCCCGTCCGGGAAATCGAGGCTCGAGAAGCCGTACGCGTACCCGAAGCGCAGCGCGAGATCGACGCGGTTCGCGACCGTGAAGTTCGTCCAGAGCTCGGCGCCGACGGAGCAGTGCATCGTCACGAGGCGGATGAGATCGCCACGCACACCGAGCTCGGCGTCCTCGATGCGGAGATCGTCGAACGCGCCGCCGTAGTCGACGAACGCGGCGAGATCCATGCGGCGGAAGAAGATCGGCAAGCTGGAGGGCCCCCAGTTCGGGCGCCAGAGCGGCGCGCGATACTCGAGCGTCGTCATGAGAAACTGGGACCCGCTGTACTCGCCGGGCGCGTAGCCGCGGAGCACGAACGCTCCGCTGTACGTCCCTTCGAGGGCTTGATCGAGGATGGAGACGTTCTCGAGATCGTAACCGCCGACGAAATACGAGCCGCGACGCGCGTACGTCCCGCCGGAGAACGCCCCGGACGCGCGCGCGGCGATCGTGTGATTCCCAGGCCACGGCATCGGGATGTAGCCGACGACGGACGCGCCGAACGCGTAGTACGTGTACGCGCTCCCGGTCTCCTCGCCCGCGTACGACGTGTCGAGGCGCAGGGACGCTCCACGCGAGCTCCCGGCAGTGTCGACGCCGCCCTGGATCGTGGAGATCGAGTACGTCGCGCGCATCTGCGCGAGGATCCCCTCGGGCGGGAGCAGCGTTCGCGTCGACTGCGGGTCGAGCTTCTCTGGGAGCTCGAGCTTCGCGCTCGAGTTCTGGAACGAGTAGGTGAGCCCGAAGCTCTGATCCACGTAGGTGCTGCGGATCGGCAGCCCCACCGAGAGGTAGCCTCCGGTGAGCGTCTCGTCGAACGGGATGGTCTTGCCGGCGACCCGGTAGCCGTTCTTCCGCGGGACGACGGAGCGAGAGAACCCCGTGCCGAGGTTCACGGGGAGAGCGCCGTACGCGTAGTCGAGGTTGAACCGCGGCTCCGGCGCGCTCGGCTCGACCGTGAGCGCCGCGCTGATGCTGTGCTGCCCCAGCAGGTCTCCGCCGCTCGTCTTCAGCGTGAACGAGACGTCCCCGTAGTTGCCGGTCCCGACGCTCAGGACGTAGTTGCGCGGGCGAAGCGTGGGTAGCGGGTTGTACCGGTAGCGCTCGAGCTTGACGCGCCCCGGTTCGGGCAGCGGGCTCGGTCGATCGTCGGGGGCGGCGGGGGCGGGGAGGAACTTCGCCGGCTCGAGGGGCATCGCGAACAGGTCGTACCCGTCGTGCGTGTACCCCGTGTAGACGAGCGTCTTGCCGTCGCTGGAGATCGCGGGCGTGAGCGCGCCGTTGTGCACGTTCGTCACCATCGCGAGCGCCCCGGAGGTGAGGTCGTACGCGTAGACGTTGAAGATGCCGCTCCGATCCGAGCTGAAATACAGCATCGATCCGTCGGGCGACCAGACGGGCTGCATGTCGAGCGCGCGGTCGTGCGTGATCGGCTCGAACGCGCCGCTCGCGACGTCGACGATGCGGATGTCTCGGTAGCCGCCCGTCGACCAGACGCTGTACGCGACCTTCTTCCCGTCGGGCGAGAAGCGCGGCGTGTAGACCTGCTCGAAGCGCTCGCTCGGGACGAGCACGCGGCGCGACTCGATCTCGCCCGTGTCCGAGAGGCGCGCGATTTCGAGCGTGCGCGTCGACGCGTCGTTCACGGAGAACACGATGTCGCGGCCGTTCGGGCTCACGTCCGCGCCCTCGGCGCGGAGTCCGAACGTGAGCTGCTTCTTCTCGTCCTCCGTGCCCGTCGGCGCGCGCGCGCCGCGCTTCATGGAGAAGAGGTCGACGCGGCTGTAGACGTTCTTGAAGGGGGCGAGATCCTCGAACACGAGATCCCCGTCCGGGGTGAACGCAGGGGACGACTCGGTCGCGGTCCGCGCGACGAGCGCCTCGTCGCGCGGGCCGGCCGTGCTCGGATCCCCGACGCGGAGCCCATAGAGGCCCGGGACGCCGTTGAAGTCGTCACGGAAATAGACGAGCTCGTCCGGCGCACCACCCGGCACGAAGCGCGGGTAGAGCACCGAGTGCCCGTGCTCCGTGATGCGCTTGCCCTCGATGCGGCCGCGCGCGTCCACGGCGTCGAGTTGTTCTTTGTAGTGGGTCACGAGCTGGGCGTGCCAGCCGTCGTAGAGATCCTCGTAGGTGACGCCGGTCACCCGTCGAATCGCTCGGTTGATGCCGAACGGGATCGTGGTCGCGCCGTAGTCCGCGGCCACCGCGGGCATCGTGTCCGGGCCGTAAACGTCGCTGATCCAGCGGAGGAACCGGGAGCCGTACAGGTAGAAGAAGTTGCCGTACGGCCAGCGCTGCGCGCCGCTCGAGATCTGATCGAAGCGCGCGAAGTTGTCCTCGACCACGTCCGCGCGGAGCCACATGTCGAAGAGGTTCGAGCGGATGCGCCCGCCGGTCGTGTGCTCGCTCTCCTCGACGACCGCGAGGCCCTCGAGGATCCACCTCGGCTGCGCCGAGTTCGGGGAGAGCGTGCGCCCGATGACGACGTTCGCGATCGACGCGAGCCCCGAGATGTTCCCCGTGTGGAGGATGTGCGTGTACTCGTGCGTGACGAGCCCGAGCAGCCAATCGTCGTAGTCGCCGAGGGTCGAGATGTCCGGCGGCGCGGTCGCGAAGAGCCGGATGTTGTCGTAGGGAACGGGCGAGGCGACGCCGTTCGCCTGGTCCGAGTCGTCCGTGATGACGAGCTCCGTCTTCTCCTCCGGCTCGAACGCCATGCGGGAGGAGACGCGCACGTGGATCGTCTCGGCGAGCTCTGCGACGCGCTTCGCGATCGGCTCAAGCGTGTCGGGGTACGTGACCTTGAAGTGCTCGGTCTCGTACGTCCACCAGGTGAGATCGGGGTCGCCGGTCGCGCTCGCCGCGCGGGGCGCCGCGACGCACGCGACGAGCGCGGCCGACGTGAACAGTCGGCCGAGGCGATCCCGCGCGGGGGACGCGGTGGAGGCGTGCGCCCTCGGCGCGCCGAGCTTCACAGGTCGTCGTAGAACATCGGCTCGCGGTTCCGCGTGTAGCGGTACACGAGCTGACGGCCCTCCGGCGTGATCTGCGTGAACCGCGTCCCGAACCCGGGCTCGTAGGAGTCCACGCCGTCGGAGGGCTCGCGTGTCCACTGCACCGTCCCGGATGCGGTGAACTCGTAGTCGCCAGGGAGGAGCACGCGGAGCATCACCACGGCCCCGAGCTTCGGGATCCGGTACGTCGCGACGAACAGGCCGCCGTGCTCGATCACGTCGTTGCCGCCGAGGCCTTTGTAGAAGTTCGACGCGCTGTGGGCGCCGAGCTCCACGACCACGTTGCCCTGCTGCTCGACGCCCGGCTTGCTCCCTCGCTGCGACGGCCGCGCTTGCGACACCGGCCCTGGGTTCGACGGTTGACGCTGGCTCTGCTGCGAAGGCGGAGCCGGCGCGTGCGACGACGACGGGACCTGCGAGGCGCTCGGCGGCGCGGGGGCGTGCGACGCGGGCTGCGGGTTGTACGGCGCGGTCGCGCCGAGGGACGCATGGATCGGCGCCGTGATCCCGATCGGAGATGCAGCCGCGGGCGTCGCCGTGGAGGGCGGGGGCTGGAACGCGGGCGCGGGCTGGAACGCTGACTGGGAGACGGGCGCAGCGACCTCGCGCACCGAGAGCTGCGGAGCGGAGGGCGCGGGCCGCGAGAGCGGGAACGTGGAGTCCTGGATCGGATCCGCCACGCGCGCCGCCGGCTGCGGCATCATCTGCGTGCCGTGGATTCCATGCAGCCCCGGCGCGGGATCGGCGAGGGCGGGCGGCGGAGGAATCGGCAGCGGTACGTACGCCTGGGGCGGCGGCGTCGGCTGGCGGGGAGTCGCGGGCTGCGCGGCGACCGGCGACGGCTGACCGATCGGGATCGTCTGCGTCGGCTTGATCGTCTGCGCTGGAGCGGGCGCCGCGGACGGAGCGGGCTGTGCGGCGACGGGTGCGGCGGGCTGCGCGGTCACCGGGGCCGCGGCGGGCGGCGGCGCGGCTTGAGGCGCCGAGGGCGCCGCCATGCGCGCGAGCTGGTGCACCGCGGTCAAACAGCCCGCGACCTTCTCCATCACGATATCGAGCGCCTCGTGCGAGAACTCGAAGCTCTGGAGCAGATCCAGCGAGGCGCGAACGTGCTTGAGCGCGAGCTCTTTGCCCGTCATGTCCTGGCCCTGCGTGCGCTCGATGCGATGCAGGATCCCCATGGCGTTCGCGATTGGGTCAGCGACCTCCATGAGCGCGTCGGGCACGTCCGCGCTCGTCTGGAGCGCGTTCAGGGCCTCTGACAGCGCGGTGCGCGCCGATTTCGCCAACTTCTCTGCTTGTTGGGACAAGGAAGCCTCCGCGGGGTTCGGGGAGGCTACCACCTCCCTCCGCCTTTCAATTGGACGAAATTCCGCGGGCGGCCGCGGCTGAATCGAGCGCCTTCGGCGCGCTCAGTGAAATACCTCGACCCAGTCCTCGGGCTCCAGGCTGTCGCCATCGAGCTCCGCGGCGTCGATCCGCACCGCGCCGTCCGCGGTCCGCACGACGGGCAGTCCGTCGACGAGCATCGCCTCCCCGGGGACCTCGAGAACGCGCGGTGCGGGCGCCGCGGACGCACGGAGGACGGTGACGAGCTCGCCGCCGAGCTCGGTGAACGCGCCCGGCTGGGGCGCGAGCGCGCGGATTTGTCGGAGGACCGCGATCGTCGGCTGCGCCCACCGAAGCTCGTGATCCTCTTCGTTGGGGAACGGCGCGAGCGTGGCGACGGACTCGTCCTGCTCGCGCTCCTCCACGGGCCCCGCCTCGATGCGCCGAATCGTCGCGCGGAGGAGCCGCAGGCTGGGGCGGTCGAGGGCCTTCGCGAGATCGAACGCGTTCCAGCTGTCCCGAATCACGAGCTCCTCGGAGGCGAGGATCGCGCCGGTATCGTACTCGGCCGCGAGGCGGTGAGCGGTCACTCCGGTCACCGCGTCTCCTCGAAGGATCGCCCAGTAGGTCGGGTCGGGCCCACGGTGGCGCGGAAGGAGCGACGGGTGGACACCGAGCGTGCCGCGCGAGGGCACCCCGAGCACGGCGGGTGGGATCCGCCGCGTCCAGAACCAGCTCACGACGAGGTCGGGCTCGACCCGGGCGACCGCACGCGCGAGCGCGCCGTCGCCGAAGCCGGTCGTGACGAGGCGGTCCGCCCCGATGAGGCGCGCCAGACGTCGACGGCCGACCGCGTCCTTGCGGTTCACGAACGCGACGGCGATGTCGTGCCCATCCCCAGCGAGCAAGCAAGCCGCGAGCGGAAGCCCGAAAAACGCGATCCGGAGGCCCACGCGGCTTTCTACCCCGAAAACTTGGGGAAGTTCGGCCTTCGCTGATAAGCGCCTGTTCGATGGCTCGAACGTCGCGCGAGGGCTTGGTCAAGAACGGTCTCCGGGGACACCGGTACGACCCGTCCGCCGCTGCCCGTCCCATCCTGGTGTTCGAGAACGTGTTCAAGTCGTACCGCGCCGATCAGCCGGTGCTTCGGGGCATGTCCCTCACGATCGAGCGCGGCGAGTTCGTGTTCATCACGGGTCCGTCGGGTGCAGGGAAGAGCACGCTGCTCCGGCTCCTCCACCACACAGAGACGGTGGACGACGGCCGCATCCTGTTCTTGGGGCGCGACATCGCGCGCCTCTCGCGCGACGCGATCCCCGCGCTGCGCAGAAACATCGGCGTCGTGTTCCAGGACTTCCGCCTCGTCCCCGGTTGGACGGTGTTCGACAACGTGGCCATCGCGCTCGAGGTCATCGGCCTGCCGAAGCGCATCATCCGCACGCGCGTCGGCGAGACGCTCGAGCGCGTGGGCCTCGCGGGTCGCGGCGGTGATTTCGCGCGCGTCCTCTCGGGCGGCGAGCAGCAGCGCGTCGCCGTCGCGCGCGCGATCGTGACGGAGCCCGCGCTCATCCTCGCCGACGAGCCCACGGGCAACCTCGACCCCCAGCTCGCGATCGACGTCCTCGGCCTGTTCGAAGACATCCACGAGGCGGGTACCACCGTCCTCTTCGCGACCCACGATCGCTCCCTCCTCGACGTTCGGCCGCGCCGCATCGTGATCCTGGACGAGGGCAAGGCGACGGACGTCCCGCGCGGCCTCGCCGACGACGCGGACGCGGACGACGACCTCCTCGAGGACTGGGACGACGCCGAGGACGACATCGATCAGCGGAGCGGTCTTCGGAAGACCGCCTGACGGAGAAGCCATGGACGACTCTTCGAATCGCGGACGGTTGGGCGCGTGGCGCGCCGGGCGGAGCTCGTTCCGGCTCCAGCTCCTCAGCGTGTTCTCCCTCTCGGTCGCGTTCATCACGCTCGCCGCGTCGCTCCTCGTCGTCACCAACATCGACGCGGTGCGCGAGCGGTGGTCCCGCGCGGGCCGCGCGACCATCTACTTGAAGGATGGCGCGCGCGACGCGGACGTCGCCGGGCTCTCGGACGCGCTCGGGCAGACGCAGGGGGTCTCGAAGGTCCGGAAGATCTCGAGCGAGGACGCGCGGCGCGAGATGGCCACGACGGACGAGGCGCTGAACGCACTCCCGATCCAAGCGTTCCCGTCGTCGATCGAGCTCTCGTTCACGCAGGACATCTCCGACACGCAGCTCCAGGAGATCGCGCTCAAGCTCCGCGCCCTGCCGGCCGTGGACTCGGTCGAGACGTACGACCGCTGGACGGAGCGGCTCGGATCACTCCTCGGCGGCGGCGTGACGGCGGCGGCGTGCCTCGCGGTCATCGTCCTCGCGGCCGTCGTGAGCGTCGTGAGCTCGACGATGCGCCTCTTGATGCAGCGCCGGAAGATCGAGATCGAGGTCCTGAAGCTCGTGGGCGCGACGGACCGGTTCGTGCGCCGCCCGTTCGTCGCCGAGGGCGCGACGCAGGGCGCGCTGGGCGCGGCGCTCGCGGTCGCCCTGCTCGGCGCGCTGTTCCTCATCGTCCGCGGCCGCTTCGATCAGCAGCTCGCGAACCTCCTCGGCGTGTCGCCGAGCTTCCTCCCCTGGCCCATCGCGGTCGGCATGGTCGCCCTCGGCGGCGCCCTCGGCGCAGGGACGGCGATGCTGAGCCTCCGAAAGCTCTCGAGCGTATGAGCCGCGCGCCTCGAGGCCCCCGCCGCATCGGCGCGATGATCCTGAGCGGCGTGCTCTCGCTCGTCGGCGGAGGGCTCGCGCTCGGTGTCCCCGCCCCATCGCGGAGCCACGGCCCCGTCGACGGCGAGCTCGAGGTGATGCTCAAGCAGTACGACGCGGACGAGAAGACGCTGGAGTCCGATCTGGAGGCCATCCAGCTGGATCTCAAGGCGACGGAGGCGCGCATCATCGGCCGCGGGCGCAGCTACTACAAAGCCGTGCGCCACGGTCTCTTGCCCGCGGGCAACGGATTCGAGGAGCTCATGGATCACGCCGCGACCGTGGAGCGGAACCGCCTCGCGATCGTTCGCGACGTCGACCACGCGGCCGAGCTCCGGAAGCGCGAAAAGGAGATCAACGCGAGGCTCGACGCGATCAAGGCCAACCGCGTACCGATGGAAGCGCACCGCCGCGCGATGGCGGAGGCGAAGTCCCAGCTCCAGCAGGCCGACGAGCGGCGCGACGCGTTCGGGCGCGCGTTCCAATCGTCCAACGCCCCCTCCTATGTCGCGATCTACGGCGCGGACAAAGGCCCACAACCGGACGCGCCCGTCGAGGCGTTCGCGAAGCTACGCGGCCACCTCCCGTTCCCGGTCGCGGGCCGCGCGCAGGCCCGAAAGGTGCCCCAGACCACGACCCAAAACGTCGCGGTGGATCTCCTCGCGCCCGACGGCTCGGTCGCGCGGAGCGTGGCCCCCGCGCGCGTCGCCTTCGCCGATCACTATCAAGACGAGCACTTCACGATCATCCTCGACCACGGCGATCGCTACTTCACGGTCTACGGGAACCTCGAGGCCGTGCAGGTCAAGGTCGGCGACACCATCCCCGCGTCCACCCCGCTCGGCCGAATCGCCACTACGCCCGTCGACGGCACCGTCCTCTACTTCGAGATCCGTGAGAAGGGTCAGGCCGTCGATCCCGGCCCGTGGCTCGGCCTCGACTGACCCGCCGCGCGCCTCAGCGTTCGGCGCGTGGGCGCGGGTGCTGCGCCACCGTCCCGTCCGCGAGGACGCGAAGCCGTTCGCGCGTCGCTACTTGATGCCGATCGAGACGGTGAGCGGGCTCTTGTCCCGATCGAGGACGATCGTGAGCTGCTTCGCGGTCTTGAGCTTCGCGTACGCCTCGAGCGCCTTGTCCTGATCGGACATGTCGTAGCCGTTGATCGAGCGGAGGATGTCTCCGTTCTTCATGCCGAGCGAGTTGAGGATCGAGTTGCCCTTGATCCCGGAGAGCCGAACACCGCCGTCCTTCGTCTGCCGCGCGCGGAGGCCGGCCGCGAGCTGAGCGTAGTTCTTGATGATCTCCGCCACGGCGCTCCGCTCGACGTCGTACTCGGTGTCGCTCTTCTTGTGGATCTTCGACTCGAGCTCGGGCGGGACGCGGCTCTTCGAGTCCGGCGCTTTGCTGTCCGTCTTCGGGGGCTCCACCTTCTTGGGCGTCGCGTCGGCGCCACCCCACTCCACGATGCAGCGCGACCCACCCTGCTGGAGCCACACACGCGGGGACGGCTCGGTCGCCGTCGGATACCAGCCGATGTGCACGACCTCGGCGTCCCCGATCTTGTCGCCCGTGCGCCGCAGCATCGACTTGCCCTCGTGGCTGAGCGACGCGAAGGACCACGCGGGGTCGTCGTCCGAGGCGGTGACGAGGCTGACGCGGACGCTCGTGCACGGGGGATCCGCGTAGGGGTCGGCGCCGTTGTTCACGGGCGGGAGCGGCTCGGTGTTCGTCGCGCCGACCTGGGTGACCTTGCCGTCGAGCGGTCCCGTCACCGAGTCGAACGCGTTCCGCGCGAGGATCGAGTCCGCGGATTTGGGCTTCGCCTGCGTGTTCGTGGGCGCTCGGCTCTTCGACTTCGGAGCCGACGGCGGCTCCGCGCGCCCGATCGTGCCGCCGATCAGCGCGCCGACGCCGTCCGCCTGGAAGTAGGCCGCGGTCGCGATGAGCCCGCAGACCCACACGGGGAAGTAGCGCTTCGCGATCGCATCGAGGCCCATCTACGACGTACCAAGCTGTCACGGAAGCGACGCTCGTGCCAAGCCGATCGTCGCCGATTCCAGGCTCTTCCCGCCGGCGATCGACAGGTTGTCCGCGCACTCGTACACGCGGCTCCGCGCCTTGCCAAGTTGGCAACGGGCGCCGAGCTCGAGTCGTCAGTTCATGGGCCCTTGCTCCCGCGCGATCGCGAGGCGCTGGAGCGCGATCGTCTCCGTCACGAGGCGGACGCGCGCGCCGATCTCGAGCGTCTCGAGGGCGCGCTGACGATCTCGACCGTCGATGAGGAGCTGCGCCGCGCACAGATCCGCGAGCGTCCCCGCCTCGGTGTCGCGGGGGAGGTGGAGCTCGAACTTCTTGTCGCGCTCGCGGACCAGCGACGCGAACGCCGTCGCCGCGGAGATGAGCGCCGCGATTTCGCCGGACGGGACGGCCTCCGCCGGAGCCTCGAGGATCGTCGCCCGAGCTCGGCGGTAGGGCGGCACGAACGGGAGCTCCTCGAGGGACACGCGCGCGAGCCCGCGCACGAGGATGTTGAACCGACCACTCGGGAGCTCGGTCGCGTCGACGACCTCACCCACGCCCGCGACCGTGGCGATGGGGGGCTGCGCCTCCTCCGCGGCGGCGCTGGGTCGGAGCTGCACGATCGCGAGCTTGCGGGTGCCATCGAGCACATCCCGGATCATCGCTCGGTAGCGGGGCTCGAACACGTGCAGCGGCAGGCGCGCCCCGGGGTAGAGCACGACCTCGGGCAGCGGAAAGAGCGGCACCGCCTCGAGGGCGCTGCGAAGGTCGCTCCATTTCTTCGAGGACGGGGAATCGCTCATGAGCCTCGCGCTGCGCCAAGGTTATCTGCGCCCGCGGAGCCGCGCCAGGCTCGGGTCACCCGAACATCTCGATCGCCGAACCGTGGATCGCCGGAGCCGCGTCCAACGCGGCGTGCACGATCGTCCGCGCGACGTCGTCCGCGGTCATCCGAGGCTCGAACCCGCTCCCCACGAGCATGTCGGTGTCCACCGATCCGGGCAGCACGGCCGTGACGACGAGGCCGGAGCCGCGCGTCTCCTCCGCGACGCTCTTCATGAACCCGACGAGGCCCCACTTCGATGCGGCGTAGGAGGCGACGCCCGCGCACCCGATCGTCGACGAGATGCTGCCCACGAACACGATGCGCCCCGCCTTCGCCGCGCGCATCGCGGGCAGCACCGCGCGCGTGACGAAGAACGGTCCGAGAAGGTTCACGTCGAGGACTCGCCGGAACGAGGCGGTCGTCGTGGTCTCGACGTCGTGACCTCGTTCGACGATGCCCGCGGAGTGGACCACGACGGAGGGGACCCTCGGGAGCGCGGCGATCGCTCGGTCGACCGCGGCCTCGTCCGCGACGTCACACGCGATGGGCAACGCGAGCCCACCCTTGGACTCGACCTCGCGCGCGACGCGATCGGCGTTCTCGCGCGTGCGGCCGAGGACGGCGACGTCCAGCCCACGCGCCGCCAGCGCGAGCGCGGTCGCGCGGCCGATGCCCCGGCCCGCGCCCGTCACGAGCGCCAAGCCCCGCGCGCTGCTCAGCGCGGCGGCGCTCAACGAGGCCCGCTCCCGAGACACGCGAGCGCGAGCTCTCGATCGGGGCCCTGAAAGCTCCCCGCGAGCGCGAGGGTGCGAACCGCGGAGGTCGCCTGACGCTCCCCACGCGCGACGAAGCAGGTGTGGACGAGCTCGATCCGGCAGAGCGCGCCCCGTGCGTCCAGCCCGTCGAGCACGGCGTTCGCGAGATCCGTCGTGAGCGTCTCCTGGAGCGCGGGACGACGCGCGAGCGCGTGCGCGACCTCGGCGATCACCCCGAGCCCCGCTGCGCGGCGAGACGGTAGGTACGCGATGTCGGCGAACCCGTGGCTCGGCAAGAGGTGGTGCGGACAGATCGTCGAGAGCGCGATCGAGCCCACGGACACGATCGCGTGCGGCCCTTCACCGAGGTCCAGAGAGCCCGTCTCGAGCAGCGCCGCCGGGTCGCGCTCGAGCCCGCCCGTGAGCTCGTCGATCCACGCCGCCGCGACCCGCTCGGGCGTACCATCGAGCTCACCCTGGAGGTCGAGGCCGAGCGCGTCGAGGAAGTCGCGGATCGCGCGCGCGGCACGTTCTCGGTTGGGGGGCCTCGCTCGCGCGATCACGCGCACACTTTACCCCAAGAGCGTCGAATGGAACGCGAGAGGCGCAACCCCGTGCGAGGGAGCGCCTCTCGTCGGCTCGACCGCGCGACCGCGAAGACTAGCGGCGGCGACCTTCGTTCGCAGCCTGCGGCGCCGGGGCCTCGCGACCGCGCGGCTCCTCCTTCGATCGGACGGGCAAGAGCACCCGGAACCCACGCGGGAGCGACTTTTGAGACTCGAGCGCGGCGCACGTGGAGCAGGTCTCGGGGGCGAACTTGTGGCCCTCGCATGCGGCGACGGTGGTGACCGCCTCGATCGACTTGCTCAGATCCTCGCGGAGGCGGGCGAGCACCTCCATCTTGTGGTTGAGGTTGTCGAGGTGCGTCCGGAGCGAGGTCGCGAGGGAGCGGGCCGCGGGGGCGCGGCTTCCCGCCTGCTCCTCGGCGTCGAGCAAGGTTCGGATCTCTTCGAGCGACATCCCCGCCTCGCGGAGATCGCTGACGAACAAAAGGCGATCGAGCTCGCTGCGACCGAACAAGCGGTGCCCTCCTTCGGTTCGTCCGATGGGCCTCAAGATCTCGGCCTCCTCGTAGAAGCGCACCGTCCGGAGCGTGTTGTTGGAGAGCCGGGCCATCTCGCCCGTCGTGTACCAGCGGTCGCGCCGACGCGGCCCCGAGTCCTCCAGGTCGTTCGGTTCTTCTTCGAAGGTCAGCGGGCGGCCCTTCTCGGGGCTGGACGACGCGGAGTCGGATCGTGGCGGCATCGATTTCGCTCTCATGGTTGGAACCTCACTTCGTTGTCGCTCCAAGGGACCTGCTTCCGATCGATGTCACGCTCCGTTGGGGCGCGCGTCAAGCGCCGTAACGAGTGGTGACCGGCTCTTTTTGCTATGACGTTGCGGCTATTTTGAAGCATGGTCGCGCAAATTCAGGCCTCAAATCCACTCGCCGCAACAAAAGAGCGCGGACCTAAATCCAACAAACGTTTCGCATCGTCGCCACGCTCTTGTTGTGATGGATCGGCTGCGCGAAGCAAGGTCGGGATGCACGACCGTGACGCCGGATGCGTAGAGGGATCACGAACGCATCGGTCGACAAGGTCGAGGCTGGCCGAATTTTCTTGAGCCGCGAACATGCGCGACACGCACTGAAGGAGCGGACACTTTTCGGAGGGACGGAAACAGGCGCTTCGGACGGGATTCTCGGCTCATCGAATCGCAGGGACGGGCGGCTCCGTACGCGGAGTTCCGCGGAGGAAAGCGCCTGAATCGAGCGCCTTCGGCGCGCTCATGGAATTCGCCCCTGCTCGGGCCGTGAGCTAGCCTTCGGGGCACACGATGGAACCTGGGCGGTGCAGCATCCACGGCCTCATCCTCGCGGCGGATGGCAAGTGCGTCATCTGCCGGCGCGGCCAGGCGACGGAGGACGAGCCCACCAAGACCATCTCCGACCCGATGTGGGCGGTGATCATCGGTGGCGTGATCATCATCGGCGCGGGTGCATGGCTCGTGTTCGCGGACCCGTTCACGACGAAGCCGAAGCGCGCGAATGAGCCGGTGGTGCTGAAGAACAACACGAGCCCGCCCGCGACGGGGGCGGTGGTCGAGCTTCCCCCACCACGGCACACGACCGTCTTCGTCTCCCTCGACCCGCCGAAGTCCTCCGCGTCCGCCGTCGCCACGGAACCCGAGCCCGTCGACTCGGGGGACGCCGCGCTCCAGGCCGCGATGAAGCAGGTGCGGATCGTGATGTACAGCAAGGGCTCCGATCCGTTTTGCGCCCAGGTCCGGACGTTCCTCACCAAGCGCAAGTACAGCTTCACGGACTTCGACGTGGAGAAGAGCGAGACCGACATGATTCAGATGCGCGCCCTCGACGCGAGCGGGACGGTCCCCGTGCTCGACGTCGAAGGGAACGTCCTCGTCGGGTTCGATCGGCAGGAGTTCGAGTCGACCGTTCGACGCGTCGCCGAGGCGAAGCTCAAGCCGAAGCGCTGAGCCTGCGGACGGGGCTCCGCACCGCTGCGGCGCCCGGCGCGCAGGGATCGCGCCGGTTTCTGCGAATATTCCTCCCGAATCCGCTGGCATCGGCGTTGCGAAAGCCGCTGGTCGAGGTGATTCGGATGGGACGTTCTTGGGGTCGGAGCGCGGGTTTGCTCCTCGCGGCGACGCTCGCGGCCGCAGCGGCCGCGGCGGTGAACGGTTGCTCGTCGGGAGGCGGTGGCGCTGCGCCGCCGGGGACGCCGAGCGGCGTCGCGAACCGCGCGGCGGCGACCACGGCGCTCGACCGCGCGATCGAGGACGCGTGGGCGGCGGCGAACGTCACGCCCGCGGAGCCGATCGACGACGCGACCTATCTCCGGCGTGTCTCGCTCGACCTCGTCGGGAGGGTGCCGACGCTCGACGAGGTGCGCGCGTTCGACGCGGACGCGTCCGCGGACAAGCGCGTGGCTGCGGTGAACCGGCTCCTCGCTGATCCATCGCACGCGAAGCACCTCGCGCTCGTGTGGGACGAGATCCTCATGGGGCCGCTCACGAAGGCGAACCTCATTGATCGCGGCGCCTTCATGCGCTGGCTCGAGCTCCGCTTCGCGGAGAAGGCGAGCTGGGACGCGATCGTCCGCGAGCTCGTGACCGCGACGGGTCGGAGCAGCGCGGGCGGCGATCGCGGCCCCGAAGCGTTCACGGGCGGCGTCGAGCGCGCGCGCGCCGAGCAGAAGGAGGGAGTGAACGCAGCGACGAACTTCGTGCTCCGTCATGTGCGCACGCCGGGAGACCTCGGCGGCGACGTCTCGAAGACGTTCCTCGGCGTCCAGATCCAGTGCGCCCAGTGCCACGACCACAAGAGCGAGAAGTGGAAGCAAGCCGACTTCAACGGCTTCGCGGCCACGTTCACGCACGTCGCGCCGAAGCCGGTCGAGCGGGAGGGCAAGCGGATCCCGGTGTTCGACCTCGAGAACGCGAAGGCCGCCCCGCGGCGGCTCATGAAGGACGCGTCGTACGCCTCGATCGCGAAGAGCCCGCCGCGCGCGCTCGACGGGACCACCCTCGAGGGGGAGGATCCCCGCGAGGCGCTCGCCGCCTGGATCACCCGTCCCTCGAACCCCTGGTTCGCGAAGGCGATGGTCAACCGCGTTTGGGCTCAGATCTTCGGGAGCGGCTTCGTCGACCCGCCGGACGACTTCCGCGACAGCGTCCCCGCCCTCGCCCCCGCCGTGCTCGAACAGCTCGCCAAGGACTTCACTGACGCGAAGTTCGACCTGGACGCGCTCTACCGCGAGATCCTCTCGTGCCGCGCCTACGCGACGAGCGTCGCGAGCGGCGACCGGGCGGCGCGCGACGCGCTGTTCTCCCACAACGTCCTCGTCGGGATGTCGAGCGATCAGCTGCTCGACTCGATCTTCGCCGCGACGGGGCTCGAGGACGCGCTGTCGAACGTGAAGCGCATCGATCCGGAGACGGTGAAGCTCGCGGTGCGCCGGAAGGTGCGGTTCGTCTTCGACGACGACACGGAGTCGAACGGCGCCGACTTCGACGGCACCGTCCAGCAGGCGCTCTTCCTGATGAACGGAGGGCTCGTCGCCATCGGCTCGAGCGTCGTCCCGGACGACGCGCTCGACCACCTCTTCGACGCGAAGGCGAGCGACGAGGACATCGTCCGGGAGCTCTACTTGCGCACCCTGAGTCGGGCTCCGCGCGCGGACGAGCTCGCGTCGTGGAAGACGTTCCTCTCGGAGGAGCGGGCGTTCGACGAGCGCCCCCCACCCGATGCGCCGCCGGTGGTGAAGAAGGCGACCAAGCAGCCGACGCGCGAGCCCCTTCCAGCGAAGCGCCTCGCGTCGCGCGCGAAGACCCCGCGCCAGCAGGCGGTCGAGGACATGTTCTGGGCCCTCTTGAACTCGAGCGAGTTCTTCTTCCGGAGATGACGATGAGCAACCCAACGAAACTCGGCCGCCGTGGATTCCTCTCCGCTGGGCTCGCGGGCATCGCGCTCGCGCTCGGTGATCGATCGCTCGGTCGCGTCGCCTCCGCGCTGCCGAAGCCGACGAACGGGCCCGCGACGAGCTGCGTGGTCCTTTGGATGAACGGAGGTCCGAGCCACCTCGACACGTTCGACCCCAAGCCCGGAACGAAGGTGGCCGGCCCTCACAAGGTGATCGACACCGCCGTGAGCGGCGTGAAGATCTCCGAGCACCTGCCCGGCCTCGCTGCGCTCGGCGGGGACCTCGCGCTCGTTCGGGGGATGACGAGCAAGGAGGGCAATCACCAGCGCGCACAGGAGTACGGGCGGACCGGTCACGTCCCGAACCCGACGGTCGCGGCGCCCGCGCTCGGTGCTTGGATCGCCAAGTATCGGCCGAAGGGCAACCTCGCGCTGCCCGGGTTCATCTCCCTCGGCGGACCGAGCCAGGGCGGAGGGTTCCTGGGCAACGAGTACGATCCCCTGGTCATCGCGAGCCCAGGATCGCCGCCCGACGACATGCGCCCGTTCCAACCGCTCTCCGACGCGCGCGACCAGAAGCGTCGGTCGATGCGCGACATGCTCGACGCCGAGTTCGCGAAGCGCACCGGCGATCGGCGCGTCGCGACGCGCGGCGCGATCCTCGGGCGGGCCACCGCGATGATGCGCTCGAGCGACGCCAGAGCGTTCTCCATCGACGAGGAGCCCGAGGCGGTGAAGGCCGCGTACGGGGACACGGACTTCGGTCGCGGGTGCCTCACCGCGCGCCGCCTCGTCGAGATCGGCGTCCCCTTCGTCGAGGTCACGCTCGACGGATGGGACACCCACGACAACGGCTTCGAGCGGACCCAAAAGCTCATGACCACCCTCGACGCCGGCGCGTCCGCGCTCGTCAGGGAGCTGAAGGAGCGCGGTCTCCTAAAGAACACCCTCGTCGTTTGCATGGGCGACTTCGGTCGCACCCCGGACATCAACGGCGATGACGGCCGCGACCACTACCCCGCCGCGTGGTCCGCCTGGCTCGCGGGCGGCGGCATCCGCGGCGGAGTCGTTCGAGGTGAGACCGACGCCGAAGGCCGAAAGGTCACCAAGGACGCGACGCGAGTCGAAGACCTCCTCGCCACCGTCTCCGATCGCCTCGGCCTCGATCCCCTCACCGAAGAGCACACCTCGCTCGGCCGCCCCATCTCCGTCACCGACGACGGCCTCGTCCTCCGAGACCTCTTCGTCTGACGCGCCCGCGAGCGACCCAACGACTCTCCGGCGAGGTCAGGTGGCTGTCGGAGCGGCGACAGCGACGACCTCTCGCGCGACGAGGGGAAGTGTCGGGGGGCCGACGCCCCCCTCTGACCCCGGGAGGAGCGAGAACCGCGCTCCGGGGTGCGGAATCCGCAGTGCGACACCTGCCAAAGGCTGGATTTTGCCGCAAATTGCGGTGGCACCCTGGTTGCTCATCGAGGTCGCCATGGAGAGACACATGTCGATGAAACGTTGGTTCGGGGTGTCGTTGTTGGTGGTGGGAGGAGCGCTCGGTACGGGCTGCCAGACGACCGAGTCGACTGCGGTTCAAGATGGAGACGACGTCGAGGCGACCGCCGAGCTGAGTCAGGCGGAAGGGCGCCAGCCGCCTCCGGGTCACCGCATGCACGGGCCCTTCGAGATCTTCTCGGTTGCTCTCGACGTGCTGGACCTGAGCGCCTCGGATCGCGCGACGATCGAGAACCTCGCGAAGGATCTCCGCCCGGAGCCGCCCCCTGGGGGACACGGGCCGAGCGCCGAGGATCGGAAGGCGCTCGCGGATGCGGTGCGGAGCGGGAAGGTGGACGCGTCCACGCTCGACACGCCAGCGCCGCCTCCGTTCGCGGAGTTGCACCAGAAGCTCGTCACCTCCCTCCAAACGCTCCACGACATGCTGAGCGACGCGCAGCGTGCGAAGCTCGTCGCCGCGCTGGACGCGAGGGGCGACGGTCCGCCGCCCGATCACGAGCAGCCCGACGGTCCCCCGCGCGGCGAGCACCCACACGACGGTCCGCCGCCGGGCGGCCCCATGGGTGGGCCGCCGCCGGGCGGTCCCATGGGTGGGCCGCCGCCGATCGAGCACATGCTCGGCGACCTCGGAGTGAGCGACGCGCAGCGCGAGAAGATCATCTCGGCGCTGGACGGCGCGGGCCTCGGCAAGCCCTCGGCGCCTCCGACGCGCGATCCAAAGGGCGATCGCCGCGCCTTGCTCGATGCGTTCGCTGCCGCTTCGTTCAACGCGAACGACGCGCTCCCTCGCCCGCCGGCCATGGGCAAGCCCCACTCCCCGATCGAGGTACTCGCGGTCATCGTCCCGCTGCTCGACGAAGCGCAGCGAGCGAAGCTCGCCGACCGCATCGAACAAGGCCCGCCCGCGCCCCCGCACCCATGACCGTCACACGGAGTCGAGGCGGTGACTCCGCTCAGATGCGCTCGAGATCCGTCGTGAGCGCGACGAGCGTGCACACGCCTTTCGCGCGCTCCACGCAGACGTCTTCGATCCGCGTCGTGGTCGCGCGGAACCCCGGCTTCGACACGACGATGTAGCAATCGGTGCGGAGCTCCTGGTCTCCGCGGTAGTGCACGCGCCCGTCGTCGCGCGTGAGGGTGAGCGGGGTCTCGTCGTCGTCGCACCGCAACCTCACGTCCGCCGCCGCGACCGGAGCGAGATCGCCGGAGAAATGGCCGCGGACATCACACGCGAGCGGCGACGCGTGCACCGAGCCCTCGACGGCTCCTTCGCGGGGGGCGCAGCCCCCCGCGAGGAGCGTCACTCCAGCGATGCCCAGCGCTCTCCGCGCCGTCACTGGAGCCCCGCGATAGGCTGTTTTTCTTTGGGGCCGAAGCCCGGCGCGAGCGTCACCTCGGCCTCCGTCGCTGGGCCGAGCCGAGCTGCGATCCCGATCGCGAAGCAGCGCTCGTCGTCGCCCGACGCGCAGACGTCGCGGATACCGTAGGTGCGCGGCAAGTAGCCGTCGCGCGTGATCCGAACCATGCAATCCATCGGGACCGAGCGCGACGAGTCGATCGCGAACCGCCCCGTGCGATCGGTCTCCGCGGCGCCCATCCGTCCAGCGGGGCACTCGATGGTGACGCGCGCGTGCGCGAGCGGGAGGTTCTCTATGCCGAGCTCGCCGGGATCGCACGCGTACGCCGAGCGCACGGTGCCCATCACCGGCACGGACGAGCAGCCCGAGAGCCCCGCGATCAGAAAAGCAGCGAGGAGCACGGAGTTCGACGTCATGGGACGTCGGCATTGCATCGAGTGGACCGAGCCCGAGAGCCCTTTTCTCCGCACATTTTTCGATTCTGCCCGCGGTTGGGCCGAGCGCTCGCGGGCAATGTGGCGAACCTCCGCAAGGATCTCCCACCGGCGGCGTCTCGGCGGTTGACCCACGGCGCCGCGCTTTCCAAGATTCGCGCGTGCGCGGCTTGGAGATAGCCCGGATCGGCGTGATGCTCGCGATGGTGGTCGCGGGCGGCGTCGGCATGACCTACGCGATGCTCCCACCCCCGAAGGTCGAGGCGAAGCTCGTCCCCACGCCCAAGCTGCGCGTTGCGGGTCAGGATCTCGCCGAGGACGGGGACATGAACGCGAAGGCGCTCGACCTCGTCCGCAAGTACGCGCTGGGCGAGGCGAAGCTCAAGATCCCCGCGAGCAACGGCAAAGAGGCGCGCACCATCAAGCTCACGCGCGCGGACTTCGGCGTCGAGATCGATCGCCTGCGGATCACCGAGTTCGTGAAGGCCGCGCTCGAGAAGGGGAGCGTCGTGCAGCGAGCGCACGCGCTGAGCGAGCACCCCGAGGCGCCGCTCGACGTCCCGCTCCCGATCAAGCTCGACACGGAGCGCGCCGTCGCGAAGCTCGTAGACCTCAAGGCAGAGGTCGACACGTTCCCCGTCGACGCGATCGTCGACGTGAAGGCGCGCGTCGTGAAGCCCGAGCAGGTCGGCTATCGGCTCGACGTCTACGGCACGATCGCGAAGATCGAGGCGGGGTTTCGCGCGGGGCTCACCGAGATCGAAGCGGACGTGGAGGAGGTCAAGCCGCGTCGGGTCGCGAAGGAGCTCGAGGGCCTCGAGTTCAGCCACGTTCTCGGGTACTACGAGACCCACTACAACCGCGGGCCCGAGTTCGCGGACCGCGCGCGCAACCTCCGCACCGCGGCGAGCCATCTCGACGGGACGGTGCTCATGCCCGGAGAGATCTTCGACTTCAACCAGGTCGTGGGCCCGCGCGACGAGGCCCATGGCTACCACCTGGCGAAGGTCATCGCGGAGGGGGAGCTCGTCGACGGGATCGGCGGCGGCACGTGCCAGATCTCCGGGACGCTCTACGCCGCGGCGATGTTCGCCGGGCTCGACATCGTGGAGCGCTACCCGCACTCGCGCCCGAGCTCGTACATCCAGCTCGGGCTCGACGCGACGGTCGCTTACCCGAACATCACCTTCCGGTTTCGGAACCCGTTCGACTTCCCGATCGTGATCCACGAAGAGGTGGTCGACGGGAACGTCCGCGCGCAAATTCTTGGCAAGGCGCGCAGGCTGACGACGACGTTCTTCCGCCGCATCGACGGGATGATCCCGTTCGACGAGCTCGAGCGCGAGTCGCCCAAGCTCGCGCGCGGCGAGCGCGTGGTCGTGCAGCGAGGCATCCCAGGCTTCCGAGCGACCACGTCCCGCGTGGTCCGGGACGGCGCGTACGCGGACCGGACCGTGTGGAACGAGAAGTACCCCCCGACGACGCAGATCGTCGCGGTCGGCACCGGGCCCGAAGACATGAAGCCCGGCATCTTCGAGGACAACCACCCCGAGTACACCCTCGACGAGTACTGGGTCGTGACGCAGGGCCCCGGCATCAAGACCCCAGGGAAGACCGACGATCCGGACGGAGGCATGGTCGAGCAGCGCACCCCAGGAAGGACGCGCGAAGCCGGGTGGATGAAGAAGCTCGGCTTCGAGAAGACGCCCATTGGCGTGCACGGCGATCCCGACAAGGACGACGGCGACAAGAAGGACGGCGACAAGAAGGACGGCGACAAGAAGGACGGCGACAAGAAGGACGGCGACAAGAAGGACGGCGACAAGAAGGGGGACAAGAAGAAGAAGCCGACGTCCAAGAAGGACAAGACCGCCAAGAGAGAAGACGGGCCGAACTGAAGTGGACCCGTCGGGCCACGTGGCCTAGCGTCTCCAGCGCATGGAGCCGCCCACGATCGTGCTCGCCGTGAGCGGCAGCATCGCGGCCTACAAGGCCCCCATCGTCGCGCGCGCGCTGCTCGCCTCCGGGGCTCGCGTCGTGCCCGTTCTCACCCGCGCCGCCCGCGAGTTCCTGGGCGCCCAGACGCTGAGCGGACTCACGGGGGAGCCGGCGTACGGTGAGATGTTCGACGCGAGCTATGCGGGCGAGGTGCACGTCGATCTCGCGAACCGCGCGGACGCCATCGTGCTCGTCCCCGCGACGGCCGATCTCCTCGCGCGGCTCGCGGCGGGGCGCGCCGACGACCTCGTGACGGCGCTCGTACTCTCGGCCCGTTGCCCCGTCCTCGCCGCGCCCGCGATGCACCCGCGCATGTGGGCTCACGCCGCCACCCAGCGCAACGTGCGAACCCTCGAGGAGCAGCTGACGTTCGTCGGCCCGGTGAACGGCGAGGTCGCGTCCGGCGAGGCGGGCGTCGGGCGCATGGCCGATCCGGAGGACATCGCGCGAGCGGTCCTGGCGCGCCTGCACCCGCGACGGGATCTCGAGGGCAAGAGGCTCGTCGTCACGGCGGGGCCGACCGTGGAGGACCTCGATCCCGTGCGCTTCCTCAGCAATCGATCGACGGGCAAAATGGGCTTCGCCATCGCAGAGCGCGCCGCGCTCCGCGGCGCCGAGGTGACGTTGGTCGCCGGCCCCGTGTCCCTCTCCACGCCTCGCGGCGTCGCTCGCATCGACGTGCGCAGCGCGCTCTCGATGCAGCGGGCCCTCGACGACGTGCTCGGTCCGGCGCTCGATCGCGCGGACGCGCTCGTGATGACCGCCGCCGTGGGGGACTACCGGCCGAAGGTGACCGCGACCGAGAAGCTCAAGCGGACCGAAGAGAGCCTGGCGCTCGAGCTCGTGCCGAACCCCGACTTGATCGGCACCATCGGCGCGTCGAGAGGCGACCGCGCGCGCCCCGTGCTCGTGGCGTTCGCGGTCGAGACCGACACGGACGAGGGGATCGCGGAGAAAGCGCGCGCGAAGCTCGAGAAGAAGCGGGTCGACGTGATCGTCGCGAACCACGCGGCGGACGCGTTCGGCCGCGACGACAACCGCGTGACCATCATCGATCGGCGCGGCCAAACGAGCCTCGGCGTCTTGCCGAAGGGGGAGGTCGCCGATCGCCTCCTCGACGACCTCTCTCCGCGACTCCGCGCTATGGAGGCGCCGTGAGCGACGAACCGAAAGAACCCCCGACGACCGACGAGCCCGCCCAAGACGCCGGGTCCGAGGAGGACGCCTTCAGCACCACGTCCGACGTGCAGCAGCTCGTCGTGCCGCGCGTCGGTGGCGACGCGACGGCGACCACGTTCGGGTACGCGCTCGCGCTGACCGCGCTCGTCAGCGTCGCGTTTCATTTCGCGCTCACGACGGAGATGCGCGCGCGCAACGCCCCGTTCGCCGCGCTCGGCGCGATCTACGCGATGTTCGCGATCCTCGCCGTCCTCCGCTTCAAGAACGCTCGAAACCTGCGGCAGCTGAGGCCCAAGGGTGGGGACGTCACGCTCGCGACCATCGTCGCGGGCTTGCTCTGGGGCCTCGGGTACGCGTCGTCGAAGCTCGTCATGGGCGCGGGCACGCCGCGCGAAGGTTGGCTCGTCAACGTCTACCTCCTCCTCGGCAACCCGGCGGAGCCCTCGCACCACACCGCGAGCATCGCGCTCTTCTTCATCGGAGGCGCGGAGGAGATCGCCTGGCGTGGCCTCGTCCTCGACTCCCTCGAAGGTCGGCTCGGGCCCCTCCGCGCGAGCGTCGTCACGGCTGCGCTGTGGGCCGTCGCGCACGTGCCCACGCTCTATCGGCTCGGCGATCCCCTCTGCGGCTACAACCCGCTGCTCGTCGCCGGCGCCTTCGGCTGCGGGCTCGTGTGGGCGTACCTCCGCTACCGCACGGGCCGGCTCGCTCCGGCGGTGATCTCACACGCGATCTTCAGCTGGGCGATCGTCGAGTTCCCGCTCTGGAAGCTCACGACCGCGTGAGCCGACCGAAGCGGCGCCAGCGAGGCGGCGGTCATCCACGCGGGGCGGCGATCGAGAGCGCCGAACATGTCGAGCCCCGAGCGAGTGCGCTCGAGTTCGAGAGAGAGGCGCACCCCCGAGGAGCGAGCGCCGCGAGACGACTCCTCGTCCTCTGAGGAGCACCGCGTAGCGGCAGCGTGGATCTCTCCGAGATCGGGCGCATACGTCGGCGTTTGAACAGGATCGGTGCTCTAGAGCGGGGCAGCGGATCGGCGCGCTTCGCGCGACCGTCCGGGGCTTGGAGACGACGGCCCGAGCGCGGCGTCTTGGCAGCAGCGGAAGCCCGTCGAGTAGTCGTGGTAGCCCGGGTCATGCGCGACGGTGATGTACATGCAACCGGGACCAAGTTCGCTCGTCGTGGAGAAGAACCCGCCCATGAAGACGCCGTTGCCGACGGCCCAGGGCTGATCGTGACGAGCCACCTCCTCCATCTTCATCGTGTCGACGAGCTCCTTGGTGACCCTGTCGCTGACCCACTCGTGGAGGTTCCCGACCATGTCGTACACGCCGAGCTCCGTGCGGCAGTCCTCGTACGCGCCGCTCGGCGCGAGCCAGCCCTCCATCTTGTCGAGCGCGGGATCGTTGAAGTGCTTGTCGTACTGGAGGGCCTGCGGCGACACGTCCGGAAAGAGGACGTTGAACAGGTGCTGCTTCATCGAGTTGCACTTCCCGGGGGTGCGCCGCGGACCGTAGGGGTACTGAAAGCGTCCTTGCCCGCGGCACGCCGACTGCCACTCACGCTTCGAGCAGAGTCGCTTGCCCGAGGCCGCGCACGCGTCTGCGGCTTCGACTTGGCTGATGTAGCCCTGAGGAAAGACGCCGCGCGCGGCGACGGCGCGGTAGCGAACGCCGCGCGCGGCGACGGCGCGGTAGCGAACGCCCGCCTCGGGGCGCTCGAAGTGCGGGTGGACGCGCGCCTCGCCGCCCGCGTCCGAGACGAGGTGCGCCTCGAACGCGTCGATGCACGTGCGCTTCACCTGGACCATCGACGGGGGACACGGACCGTCCACGCGGTCGGCGCTCCGCTCGGCAGGAGGAGCGCTCGCGCGCGTGACCGTGCCCGGCACGCTCGGGGGCGCTGCGCGATCGCGCCGCTCGGGGCTCGCGCCGTGGAGGGCGCGCGCGCCGATCGCCGCCGCTGGATCACACGCGACCAAGCCGAGCGCGAGGAACAGGACGCTCGAGGGTCGGCGATCCACGACTCGGGAGGTTCGTAGCGCGGCGGCGCGCCTCCACCAACTTTCCGGATCGAGCCCGATGCTACGTTGAGCGCGTGGTCCCTCGGCGCCGACGGTTCGTGCGGGGGCTCGCCGCGGGTGGGCTGGTCGTCGCGTCCCTGGTCTCGAGCTGCGCGCCATCGCCCCCCCCGGAGGACGTGGACGGGGCTCGGATACCCGCGAGCGCGCGCGAGCGGTCCAGCGGGACCGTTGGCGCCTCTCGGTGCGAGCTCCGCTCGCGCCCGTGCGTCGCGCGATCCGGCACGCGGGCTCGGATCGCGCACACGGAGGTCACGTTCGCGCCGCCGGTGGGCTGGTCGTACGTGGAGAGCGAGCGGTTCACGATCACGTACCCGGACGACACGGCCGCCGCGCCTCGTGTTCGCGCCGCGCGATCACGGCTCGCTGATCGAAGACTATCGCGCCCTCGCGGATGCGCTCGGCGTGACCGCGACCGAGGAGCTCACGCCTCGCCTCGAGCGCGCCGACGATCAGGACGAGCTCTGGAGGACGCCGCTCCGGGCCTGGCAGGCGGAAGGCGCGGTCCGCGATGGTGAGTCGGGCTTCCTCGTGTTCTTCGCGCGCGCCCCCGCTTCGTCGCAGGCGCGTTCGCGCCGCAATCCGCGCTCGAACCCATCCTCTCTTCGGTGAAGAGCGCCGTCGACCAGCCCTGACGCCGAGCGCGCCGGCGTGGCCGTGCTCTAGGGGACGAGCCGGTGCGCGTGGGTGTACGCGTTCACGGTCTCCCCTCGGAGAAAGCCCGCGAGCGTGACGCCCGCCGCATCGGCGAACGCGACCGCGAGCGTCGTCGGAGCGCTGATGCCCACGACGATAGGGATCCCGGCGACCGCCGCCTTCTGGGTGATCTCGAAGCTCGTGCGCCCGCTCACGAGGAGGATCTCTTCGCCGCTCGCGCGCGCCGTCGCGCGGTGACCGATCACCTTGTCGACCGCGTTGTGGCGGCCCACGTCCTCGCGGAGGACCGTGAGCGCGCCGTCCGGCTCGAACAGCGCGGCGCCATGCACTCCCCCCGTCGCGTCGAACGCGCGCTGCGCGGCGCGGAGTTTGTCTGGCAGGCCGTAGAGCACGCCGAGCGACACCGAACCTCGATCGAGCGGGATGGGCGCCGCGCGCACCAGCGTCGACGCGATCGTCGCCTTCCCGCAGAGCCCGCAGCTCGACGAGGCGAACGTGTTCCGACGGAGCAGCGAGAGAGGCACCTCGACGCCCTCGCGGAGCACGACGCGCAGGATGTTCTCCTCGGCGTCCGGATCCTTCACGCTCGAGCAGTGCCGCATCGACGCGATGTCTGCGGCGCTCGAGACGATGCCCTCCGTCAGCAGAAACCCGCGCGCGAGATCGAGGTCGTCCCCGGGCGTACGCATGAGGACGGCCACGCTCGCGCCCTGCACTTGGATCTCGAGCGGCTCTTCGATCGCGATCCGGTCGGTGGTCTCCGCCCGCGCGCTCCCGCGGAACCCGACGACCGGAGCGCCACCCGGATCGCTCACGGAGCCCAATCCGCCGGGGACTGCGCGGCGGGGGTCAGCGTGATCACGATCGACTTCGAGGTCGGCGTGCGGCTCTCGTTCGCGTAGCTTTCGAGCGGCACGAGCGGGTTCGTCTCCGGGAAATAGGCGGCGGCGCATCGCCGCGGGATGTCGTACGGGATGCACGAGAAGCCGCGCACCTCGCGGCGCTCGGGGGTCGCCGCGTCCACGCCGGCAGGGAAGTGGCTCTGAATGTCGACGACCTGACCCTCGACGAGGCCGCGCTCGCGCATGTCCTCCGGGTTGAGGAACACGACGCGCCGCTCACCGAAGATCCCGCGGTAGCGATCGTCCAGCGCGTAGACCGTCGTGTTGAACTGGTCGTGGCTGCGGATCGTCATGAGCATCAGCTGCTCGTCGGTGAGCTCGTGCTCGGGCACGGGAACGACCGAGAACTCCGCCCGCCCGCTCGCCGTCTTCCACTCGCGGACGCGCGGTCCGTTCGGCAACGCGAACCCGTGAGGCTCTCGGACGCGCTCGTTGTACCGATCGAACCCAGCGATGGATCGCTCGATGAGATCGCGGATGCGATCGTAGTCCGCGGCGAGATCCAGCCACGGCACGCGGCTCTTCGGCAGCGCGCGGGACGCGATCTGCGCGACGATCGCGGGCTCGGACAGGAGCGTCGGCGCGGCGGGGGCGAGGTTCCCCTGGCTCCGATGGACGACGCCCATCGAGTTCTCGACGGTGACGAACGCGTGCTTCTCGGGAGCGCCGCCGCCCCACGAATCGCGCTCGCTCCGCGCGAGGCACGGGAGGATGATCGCCGTCGCGCCCGCCTCGACGTGGCTCCGGTTCAGCTTGGTCGACACCTGCACCGTGCAGCGCACGCCCGCCATCGCGCGGGCCGTGCGATCCGTGTCCGGCGACGCCGCGACGAAGTTCCCGCCGAGCGCCATGAAGAAGCGCGCCGCGCCCTCCTCCATCGCCCGGATCGCGCCGACGACGTCGTGCCCGTGCGCGCGTGGAGACGTGATGCCCGTCCCCTCGTCCAGGCGCTTCAGGAACGCCTCCGTCGGCGCCTCGTAGATCCCGACCGTGCGGTCGCCCTGCACGTTCGAGTGTCCGCGCACCGGACACACCCCCGCGCCCTCGCGCCCGATGTTCCCGCGGAGGAGCAGGAGATTCAGGATCTCACGGACGTTGTCGACCCCGTTCTTGTGCTGCGTGATCCCCATCGCCCAGCACGCGATGACGCGCTCACTCGCGACGTACACCTCGGCGAGCGCGCGCATCGTCTTGCGATCGACGCCCGAGCGCTCCTCCAACAAGGCGAAATCCTCGCGCTCGAGCGACTCGACGAGCGCGTCGAACCCCGTCGTGTGGCTCTCGATGAACGCGCGATCGAGCACCGGCCGCTCGCGATCGATCGCGAGGACCTCCTTCATGATCCCTTTGAGGAGCGGGACATCCCCGTTGATCCGCACCTGCACGTAGTGCGTGCTGATGGGCTTCCCGATCCCCAGCATGCCGCTCACCGTCTGAGGGTGCGCGAACCGCTCGAGCCCCCGCTCGCGGAGCGGGTTGATGCTGATGATCTTGGCGCCGCGCCGCGCCGCCTCCGCGAGCGTCGACAGCATGCGCGGGTGGTTCGTCCCCGGGTTCTGCCCGAGGATCAAGACGCAGTCGCACGCGTCGAAATCGGCGAGCGTCACGGTGCCCTTGCCGATGCCGATCGTCCCTCCGAGCCCCTTCCCGCTCGACTCGTGGCAGAGGTTGCTGCAGTCCGGCAGGTTGTTCGTCCCGAGCGACCGCGCGAACAGCTGGTAGAGGAACGCGGCTTCGTTGCTCGTGCGACCGCTCGTGTAGAAGATGGCCTCGTTCGGGTCTTCGATCGCGCGGAGCTCCCGCGCGATCAGGTCGAACGCCTCGTCGTAGGAGACGGCGCGGTAGTGCGTGTCCCCGGGCGCGCGCACCGCCGGGACGACGAGCCGGCCCTGCTGCTCGAGGAGGTAGTCGCTCTCGTCGCGCAGCGAGTCCACGCTGTGCGCCTCGAAGAACGCGGCATCCACGCGCCTCGCGTCCGCCTCGTGCGCGACCGCGCGCGCCCCGTTCTCGCAGAATTCGAACGTGGATCGATGTGCAGGGTCCGGCCAGGCGCAGCCTGGACAGTCGAACCCCTCCGTCTGGTTCAACGTCCGCAGCGCGCGGGCGCCGCGCACCATGCCGCTCGTCCGGGCGGCGTATTTCAGCGAGGAAAAGACGCCCCCGGGCCCCGCCGCCGCGGCACGGTAGGGCACCCCGCGAACGCCGCCGACGACGGGCGCGAGGGCGGCGGGTTCATCGTCTCTCGGTGGTGCCACGCGAGGACTGTACTCCCGCCGTCCCCGCTGGAGTAGGGAACGGAGCTTCGAGGTTGTTCCGGCTCTCGAATGGTGCGACCTTCGAAGACGAGCCTCGCGTCGGCGCCCCATGAGCGAGAACGGTCCGGTCAAGATTCAGCCAGTCGGACGCGTGGACGTGGCCACGCGCGCGTGGCGCTACCGCGGCCAAATTCACGTCTCTGCGATCGCGAAGGCCACGTTCGGGTTCACGCCCGGAGGCCCGATGTCGATCATCGAGCCCGCGCCGATCCACGACAACGACCTGAAGAGCTCGCAAAACCGCGCCGTCGTGATCGCGCCGGCGGACACGGTGCCTCTCCTCCCGAGGACGGACGTCACGCTCGTCGGGAGCGCCTACGCGGGTCGCGCGGGTTCGCAGCGCGTGCGCGTCCGCTTCGCGATCTCGCGCCCTCGCCCGGGATCGGAGGACCCGACCGAAGGCCCGTTCCTCTTCGACAAGTCACTTGACGTCTTCGGTCCCCGGACGATGACGGGCGGTTGGGCGAACCCCCAACCCGCGCTCTTCACGCGCATGCCCCTCGGGTACGACCGAGCGCTCGGCGGCCCGGATCATCCCTCGAACCCTGCCGGTACGGGCACCCACCCGGACGCGCGCGGGAGGCTGCAGCTCCCGAACATCCAGCACCCGCCGAACACGGCCATGCCCGTCGAGCCGGCGGGCTTCGGGCCCATCCCCATGTCGTGGCCGGTGCGCGCGCGCCTCTTTCCGAACCTCGAGGGCACGCTCGGTCAGCCGTGGTTCGATCTACCGCCGCACGTCGATCTCGCGCACTTCCACGCTGCACCGTTCGATCAGCGCATCGACTTCCTCCGGGGCAACGAGTGGATCGTGCTCGAGCGACTGCACCCGCGGCTCGACACGTTCGCGACCGGCCTCCCGAACGTTCGCGGCGTCGCGCGGGTCTACACACGGAGCGGCGAGGAGCACGCGCTCCAGCTCCGCGCCGACGCGCTCTGGGTGGACGCGGACAACGAGCGTTGCACCGTCACTTTCCGCGGGAGCTTCCCCGTCCCGAACGAGGACTCGATCAAGCTCCTGGCGATCGCCGCGGGCTACGAGACGGACGCAGCACCCGCCGTGTGGCCCGTGATCGACTGGCCCCGCACGCTCGTCATCGACGTGGGTACGCGACCGCTCCAGCAGACGCTCGTCATCGAGCCGGAGGAGCGCACGAACGAGGCCGCTCCCGCGACGATGGTGCTCTCGTCGAGCATGGTCCGGGGCGGGACGCTCGTGCTCGAGTCCGAGGCGCTCGTGTCGACGGATCCGCGTCCTCTAGAGACGAACGGCGCGATGCACGACTCCGTCACGGAGGACGTCGTCGTGCGTCTCGGGGGAGAGGCCGCCGACTCCGCGTTGCCCTTCGACGCGACCCTGCCGAAGCCCGTCTCCGCACCCGCGCCGCCCGCCGCGCGGCCGTCGGGCTTCATCACGAACGTCGCGTCGTTGGTCGAGGACTGGGAGGATGAGGAGGGCTACGAAGCGACGCTCCTCGCCACCGCGCCCCCGAGGCCCACCGCCGCCAGGCCGAACGTCCCATCGGCAGGCCCGATGAGTCGGCAACCCGAGTCCACGGAGCGAGCGAAGTCCCCGAGTCAGAAGAAGCGCGAACGCGGCGGCTGAGGCCTCCGTGGCTTTTGGGCGGCCTCCGCGGCTTCGTTTTGCGTGGGCTCTGCGGACGGCGGCGTCGCGATCCCTGAGAAGACGCACACAGCTCGCCCGAGCCGCGCTCGGCGCAGCGGCCGAGGCAGCGAACAGGGCCGCGTGCCGGTGGGGCGAGCGCCAACCCGGCGCTCAGCCCATCTTCGCGAGCTCCTCCTCGGAGACGTCGAAGTCGCTGTAGACGTTCTGGACGTCGTCGTGATCGTCGAGCGCCTCGGCGAGGCTCATGCACACCTCTGCGTCGCGACCGACCACGTCCTTCTTGTTCTTCGGGATCAGGCCGACCGACGCAGACTTGACCGCGATCTTCGCCTCCTCGAGGGCCTTCTGCACGCCGTCGAACGCGGCGAGGCCCGAGAGGACCTGCCACTGATCGCCGATGTCGCTGTAGTCGTCGGCTCCGCCGCCGACGGCGATCTCCATGAGCTGATCCTCGGTCGCGGCGCTCTTCTCGAGCAGGACGATCCCGCGCTTGTCGAACGCCCACATCGCCGCGCCGCTCGATCCGAGCGCGCCGTTGTGCTTCTCGAACACCTTGCGAATCTCGGCGACCGTGCGGTTCTTGTTGTCCGTCATCGCCTCGACGACGAAGAGCGTCCCGCTCGGGCCGGTGCCCTCGTAGGTGATCTCCTCGTAGTTCACGCCCTCGATTTCACCGGTGCCGCGCTGCACGGCGCGCTTGATCGTGTCCGCCGGCATCTGCTGGGCCTTCGCGTCGTTGATGGACTTGCGGAGGCGCGGGTTGCCCGTCGGGTCTCCGCCGCCCATGCGCGCGGCGACCGTGATCTCCTTGATCAGCTTCGTGAAGATCTTGCCCCGCTTCGCGTCGGTGGCGCCCTTCTTGTGCTTGATCGTCGCCCATTTCGAGTGGCCGCTCATGTCCCACGCTCCCGGAAGGACGCCGTTCTAGCCAGCTTTCTACACCGAAGCAACGTGCTCCCGCCCATGCCCGACGCCGGCAGGTGAGCTACGCTGAGCGCTGGGCATGCAGTCCGACGACCCTTCCTCGATGGCGGTCGTGCAGCACGAGCGGTTCGTGCTCTGGGTCCTCGTCCGGTACCTGCCGTTCGTGCTCGGAGCGGCGATCGTCCTCCTCTTCGGGGGGTCGGTCGTGCACGACAACCAGGATCTCGCGCACTGCTCGTGGGCGGGCGGGGGAGACTTCCTCGCCGTCTTCGGCGATCTCGGTCGAGCGCTGCTCGGCCCTCTGTTCATCGCGTCCGCGCTGTTCCGTCGAGGGTTCCGTCGCATCGTGCGCATCGAACGCCTCGACGACGAGGGGCTCCACGCGCTCGATGAAGCGGGGAAACGCCTCGAGATCCCCAAGTCCGCGGTTCGCTCCGTCTTTCGCTATGCGATGGGGGACGGGACGGACGCGGTCGTCCTCGAGACCGCGTCCGGCGTCCTGCGCTTCGGGTTCACGGGCGACCGGATCACGCTGACGGTCGACCCGGCGACCGCGCGCAAGCTCGAGGCCCATTTCGCGACGCGCGAGAGCGTCCCCGTCGCGCTCGGCACCCGCTCCCCACGCGTCGGCGGAGCGATGGCGGCCGCGTCCCTCGTGCTCGGGACACTGGTCGGCGTGCTGCTCTACAAGTGGATCGCGGGGGTCGCGCACGCCCTGCCGCGCGCGGCCTACTACCTACCGGTCTCGCCCGACGCGAACCGAGGCTGGCTGAGCGGCCTCACGATCACGTCCATGGGCCTCGTCCACGCGGTCCTCGCGATGATCACGCGCCCGCCGCCGATCTCCCTCTCGGACGAGGCCGTGCACATCGGCGGCTTCATGCGCGTCACGGTGAGCTTCCGGAACATCGCGAGCGTCGTCGTGCGCGGGCGAACCCTCACCCTTCACCTGGACGACGACACGTCCGTCACCCGCCGATTCCTCACCGTCGACCAGCGGAAGCTCGAGGGCCTCGCGAGCGAAATCCGAAGGCGCGTCGCCGAGACGACGAGCGCTGCCACGGTCCCCGCGGGCCTCGAGCGGCGGAACCAGCCCGTTCGAGAGTGGGCGCAGGCGCTCGCTGCGCGTGCTCGCATCGGCCGCTACCGCGATGGCGCGTTCGACCCCGCGATCCTCGAGAGCTGCCTGCGCTCCCCCGTCACGCCGCGCGAAGTGCGTGTCGGCGCGGCGCTCGCGCTCGCCCACTCGGGCGAACCGGAGGCGCGCGCGCGACTGCGCGTCGTCGCGGACGATCTCCCGCCCCCGAGCCTACGCGCGCTCGTCGAAGAGCTCGCCGAAGGCGAGGCGGACGAGGAATCCATCACCGCAGCGCTCGCCCACGGCGAAGCGCACACCTGAAGCGGGGTCAGCTCTTGGGCTTCTCCGGCGCCGTGCATGGCACGAACGTGCCGCTCTGCACGCGGTCCGCGTTGGGCTTGGGCAGGGTGCCCGGCCACACCACGAGCTTCGCCTCGCCCACGATCTGCCCGCGCGACTCGACCCACTCGTTCCGCTCGGCGACCCACGCCTCGACGGCGCGCGCGACCTCCGGCGAAATCTCACGCGGATCCTCCTGATCGACGAGGCCGATCTGCCCCCCGTTCTGGTACCGGTAGCGGAGCTCCATCGGTCGGTTCGGATCCGCGTTCTTGAGCGCCTCGCGGTGCGCGGCGCGCGCCTTCTCGTCCTCCGCCGCGCGGATCTTCGCCTCCGCCTCCGCCTTCTTCGCGGCGGCCTCGTCGAGCTTCTTCTCCGCCGCGAGCTCCGCGTCGTCCAGCGGGCGGACGGCCGCGCGGAGGCGCGCGTTCTGCTCGGGGGTCAGCCCCTCGAAGACGACCCCGAGCACGTCCCGCATGTGCGGCCGGTCCTTGAGGAACGCGATGGTGGCGGCCTCGTCGTCGAACTCCTGGTTCGAAGGCTCGCCGGTCTCCAGGTTGCGCAGCTTCAGGGTGATCTTCGACATGGCGCGGATGATCGCTGGTTCAACCGCGCCTGTCACGACCCCCGAGCGGGTCGACGCCCACGCTCTCGAACTCCGCTCGCTTCGCCCGGTTCATGCGCGCGCCCTCAGAGGCAGTTGTAGTAGGCGTTGGTCTTGTCGAAGCCGCAGGTCTTGTTGGACGCGCTGCAGTTGATCTGCTGGACCTTGCTGTTCTCGCACCACTTCACGGTGTTCCCAGAGCACGTGCCCGCGTAGTCGAGGCCCTGGCACGGATCGGCGGGGGGCGTCGCCGGGGTCGTCGAGCCCCCCTTCGCCTTCGCGATCTCGCCGTTGATCCAGCTCGCGAGGAGGTCGACGCGCGCGAGCACCTGGGAGCCGCCCCCACCGCCCGAGTTCACCGCGATGATCTTGTGCGTCCCGGGGACGACGACCGGGCCACCGGAGTCTCCGCTCTCGATGATCTCGCTCGACGCGTAGTCGAACGGGAAGCCGTACTTCTTGCCATCGAGCATCGACACCTGAGCGCCGATGAAGAGCTTCGTCGTGGAGAGGTTGCCGTTCTGGATACGCCCGATGTTCTGCGCCTTGGAGCCGAACGCGACGGGCGTCGTGGCGATCGTCGGGTAACTCGCGAGCGTGATGTCCTTCGAGAGGATGATGAGCCCGATGTCGTGCTGGTTCGGGTCCACGTACTCGCTGTCCGTGTTCCAATCGTAGGTCTTCGCGGACGCGGCCTGCGCCTGCTGGTTGCTCGCGAAGGGCGCCTTCACGACCCAGCCGTCGATGCCCTGGACGCAGTGCCCAGCCGTGAGGACGACGCGCGGCGAGACGAGCGAGCCGGAGCAGTACGAGCTCAACGAGCCACCGTTGTACATCTGAATCAGGACTGCCTCTGGGTACGCCGTCGCCGCGGTGCCGCCGACGATCGCGTCGTCGCGGCCGGAGGCCTCCTCGATGTCGGCCTCCTCGTCGGTGGGGGACTCCGGAGCGCAGGCTCCGAGGGTCGAGGCGAGGAGCGCGGCGAAACCGATGCGGAGCAGGTCGTTCGAGGCCATCGTAGTCTCTCCTTCGTGCTCGGCCGGATGTCTGATCCGGCCAGCGGGGTATCTGACTTCTCGTGTGGCGCGCACCGCTTCGCAGGTTCGGTGCCAGCCGATGGCACTGGTTGTCCGCGCTGTAGGCGCACGTCGCGAACCGTGGCGACGCGTGGCGCCGGCGCTCACGAACGTCGCCGCTGTCGCGCGCCGTGGGCGCCCCTCGAGATCACGCCGTTTGCGCGGTAAAACAGTGCAATAGCAACGGAGTCACACAAGAATCACGTTGAGGTCGACGCCCGCACGCACGCCCACCTGGTGCTCGCGGGTGAGCAGAGCTCCCATTGGATGGAGCATGGATCCACCTGGTGCACTCGTCGTTCGGCGACTCGGCCCCGCATCCACGTACGGTGTGCCGTGCCGTGTTGCGACGTGCCGTCAGCGCGCAGGCGCAGCTACTCGCGACGCTTTCTGCCTACCTCTTCGCGGATGGGCAGGTCTCGGGCGCGCATGCGCTTTTGGTTCATGTACGTGAGGAACTCGACGATGAACCCCATCGAGAAGAACTGGATGCCGAGCAGGATGAGGAGCGAGCCGAGCACGAGGAGGGGGCGGTCGCCGATCTTGTGGCCCAGGATCCAGAGGATGCTGAGGTACGTGTCGATGCCCACGCCGACGGTCCCCATCGCCAGGCCGATCGCGCCGAACAAGTGCATCGGCCGGCGCGAGTACTTCGTGAGGAACATCACGCTCAGGAGATCGAAGAACCCTCGAAGGATCCGCTCGATCCCGTAGCGTGATTGCCCGTGCTTGCGCGCGTGGTGGGTGACGGGCACCTCCGTCACGCGGAACCCCTCCCACTGCGCGAGCGCCGGGATGAACCGGAAGAGGTCCCCGTAGATCGGGATCGTCCGGACGACGTCCCTCCGGTACGCCTTGAACCCGCAGTTCATGTCGTGGAGCTTCACGCCCGTCACGAGGCGCACGGTCGCGTTGAAGATCCGCGTGAGGACGAGGCGATTCGCGGGGTCGAGGCGCTTGACCTTCCACCCGACGACGACGTCGAACCCGGCCTCGATCTTGGAGATGAACTTCGGCAGCTCCGCGGGGTCGTCCTGCAGGTCGGCGTCCATCATCACGACGATCTCGCCGCGCGCACGGCTGAACCCCGCGGAGAGGCCCATGGCCTTGCCGAAGTTCTTGCGGAGGCGGACCGCGCGAACGCGCGCGTCCGACGCGAGGCGCTGCATCACCTCCCACGAGTCGTCGGTCGAGCCATCGTCCACGAACACGATCTCGTACGTCTCGAGCGGCTCGAGCGTCTCGCGGATGCGCCGCTCGAGCTCGGGGAGGCTCTCCGACTCGTTCAGCGCGGGGATGACGACGGATACGCGAGGGCGAGCCGGGACGACGCTCGGCGTGGACGTCGCAGGGATCTCGAGCGTGGCTGGATCCTCGAGGCTGAGCCGTGCCTCATCCGGATCGTCGGCCTTCTCCAGCAGGCTCTGCGCGCCGCTCTCCTCCACGTCGGGCGCGAGCCTACCATCCGGCCGCGCGGCGGGCCCACTCCGCGGCCCGGTCCCCGCCTCGGAGTGGCGCCGGTCCACCTTCGCCACTAGAGTCGGAGAGCGTCATGTCCGAGCCCAACGCCTCGCCGCCCGGGTCGCGCGTCCTCTGGATCGTGCTCTTCGTCGGGAGCGCGTTCCTCGCGGCGGCGTCCCTCAGGCTGACGTGGAAGTACCCCGCGTTCGGCATCGCTTTGGTGTCGATCCTCCTCGGGGTCCTCGTCTGGCGGTGGGTCCGCGACCGGCGGTACGCCCGCGCCCTCGAGCGGGGGGACGCGTCGCGCGTGATCTCGAAGTGGAACGCGGCCGTGGACGGGATGCCCCACGCGGACACGATGGCTCCACTCATGGCGGCGACTGCGCTCGCCGCGTTCGGTCGCGTCCGGGAGGCGCGGGAGACGCTCGCCAACGCGAAGCGAGGACCCGTGTGGGACGCCGCGGTCGAGCACCGGCTCTTCGTCGACATCCTCCTCACGACCTTCGAAGGGGAGGCCGATCTCGCCGAGAAGCACGCCTCTCGTCTCGTCGAGCTGCCCGCGCCGAGCTCGCCCGAGATCCGGACGCGCGTGCTGTCCCTCCGCGAGGCGACCGCCGCGCTCACCCGAGCGTTCGCCCACCGCGCTCGGCCGGACGATCTCGCGCGCCTCGAGCAGGCGAGCATGGCGAGCCCGCTCGTCCACTGGGCGATGCGCTACGGCGCGACGATCGTCGCGATCGATCACGGCGATCTCGAGAAGTCGTTGCGTCTGCTCGAGGGCGCGCCCGACTGGCCCGCCGAGTCCTCGTTCCGCGCGTTCCACGAGGAGCTCCTCCGCGAGGCGACGGTGCGCGGCGCCGCCTGAGCTCGGTCGGAGGCGACTGAAGGTCGCGCGGATCCGGCGCCGTCTGGGCCCCGGCCGGAACGTTCGTCACCTCTTCCAGAACCGCCGCGCCTCGTCCTGCGTCCGACCGAGACGCTTCTGCTCCTGCATCAGGCCGCCGTATTTCCGGGGGACGCGGGAGTCCTTCGCGAACGCGTAGAGGACTTGGAGCGCGGCGCGCGCGTCGTCCGTCGCTCGGTGGGCGTTCGCGAGCTCGATGCCGAGGCGCTGCGCCATGTCGCCGAGGGCGCGGCTCTGCTCGTCTCGGTAGAGCTCGCGCGCGAGCACCAACGGATCGATCCACTCGACCTCACGGCGGAAGAGCGGCGGATACTTGGCGCTCGGGACCCCCGTCGTCGGCCCCTCGGCGCGGCCGAGCTCGGCGAGGAGGAACGCCTTGTCGAACGCCGCGTTGTACGCGGCCGGGATCGCGCCTCCCACGAACGCCATGATCTCGGGCAGCACGTCCCTGAACGAGCCGCAGAGCCTCACGTCGCTGTCCTTGATGCCATGGACGGCCGAGCTCTCCTCGGAGATCGGGATCCCCGGGTTGATGAGCCAGCTCTTCTCGCGGAGGACTTGGCCCCGATGGCCTATGACGACGCCGACCTCCACGACCCGATCGATCTCCGGCTCTCGCCCGGTCGTCTCGGTGTCGACGAACGCGACGAGCTCGTCGATCCAATCCGCGTCGGCGTCGATCTCCTCGACGATGCCCGCGATGCGGATCCTGAGGAGGTGCGCGATGCCCGGGTAGTGCCGCCCCGTCGGGAAGCACCCACACGACTCGACGACCTTCATTTCGGGCGAGCAGACGGCGCAGCCGAGGGCGCCGCCGACACTTCGGCGGATGGCGCGCTCGACGGCGGCGACGACGGCTCTGCGGACGGCAACGCGGAGGCAGGGATCTCCGGTGCACCCGGATCCGCCTCGAGCGGAGGCTTGAACCCCGCCGGCGCAGCGACGGGTGTCGCCCCCGCCTTCTCGATCTGCGTCGCGACCCACCCCTCGAGATCCTCGAAGTACGGCGAGGTCATCGACTCGAGCTGCAGGCGCATTCCGTTGACGAACACATACGGCGTCCCGTCGAGGCCGAGGTCATCCGCCTGCTTGCGGTCCCTCTCCAGTCGGTTCGAGGCCTCGTCGTCCGCCATGTCCTTCTTGAACTGGTCGATGTCGAGACCGAGCTTCTTCGCGAGCTTGATGACGCCCGAGCGGTCGTTCATGCCCTGGTTGTCGAAGAGTGCGTGGTGCATCTCCCAGAACTTCCCCTGACCGATCGACGCGTACCCGCCGCGCGCGGCGACCTCCGCGTCTTTGTGCTGGGAGATGGGGTAGAACTTGTACGCGAGCCGCACCTGGCCCGGGAACCGCTCCACGAGAGCGTCGAGCAGAGGGCTCACGAGTTTGCAGTGCGGACACTCGAAGTCCGCCCACTCGACGATCGTGACGACCGCCTTCTCCGCACCCTTGATCGGCGCGTCCGTGACTGGCACCTCCACGGGCTTCGCCGTGTATCGACCCTTGTAGAAGTCCGCGCGAACCTCCTTGGGCTTGCCCTCACGGACCTGCTTCAGGAGGTACTTCGCCGCGGGAGCGCACGCCTTGCAGTCGCGCTTCTCCGTGATGCACTGGTAGAGCGGCGTCGCGAGCTTCTCGCACGGCGAGAGGAGGCTCTTGAGATCCGCGTAGAATTCGCGCTTCTCGTTCGGGGTGAGGCCCGCGGTGTCGATCCCGGGCAGCTCCTGGCCGGCATTCGCCGCCGAGCCGGACCCCGCTGGGCCGGTGGACGTGGAGCTGGACCCGCGGGGCTCGGGCTTCGCCGTGGTGTCGGAACACGCGGCGGACGCGAGGGCTGCGACGAGCGCGAGCACGGTCAATCGAAAGGGGGAGCGCGAAGCCTTCATCGACGGATCAGAACGAGAGCTGGGCGTTGACGTTGAGGAGGCCGAGGGTCTGGGAGTACTTACCGCCCGAATCCGGGGTGCGCGAGGGCGCCTCGAGGGTGGCGAGGATGCTCTCCCCCGTCGTGTCGCGCGGCACGTAGAAGAAGTGGGTGTACGACGTGCCGAGCTCGAAGTGCTTCCCGATCCCGAACTTCGCGCCGATGCTCGGCGCGAACGAGTGGTAGTCCTGCAGCGTCGGCTCGAGCGTGGACGCGGGCACCGCCGCCGAGTCGTACCCGAAGCTGCCGAAGAGCTCGATCTGCTCCTTCACCCAGTAGCTGACGCCGATGCGCGTCGCGAACGCGGGGCCCCAGTTGCGGACGATGTTCTGGATCGGCGGGTGGTCGACGTCCTTCGGGGTGCCGTCCCGGTTGACGTCACACGCGGTGTCCTTGTCCCCGATGATGCACTGGTTGTCGAACACGCTCCAATCGATGAGCTCGCCCGTGAAGCGCACCTCCCATTTGTCCGCGGGGCGCGCTCGCACGCCGAACCGGTACTCCGCTGGCAGCTGCTGGTAGAGGGCGACGGGATCGTCCGTCTTGCCGCCCGCGAAGTTGTTCTGGAGGTTTCCCGTCAGGCGCATGTCCCCGATGACGCCCGGCTGCGACTGGTACGAGAACCCGAGCCACAGCTTCCGGGGAACGACCTCGCCGAGGAGGCCGACGCCGAACGCACCGTTGAGCCCGCTGAGCTTCAGGAGCGAGCGGCCCTCCGAGTCGATGTCGTTCGTCCCGCCGGGCTCGCGCGCTCGGATCGTCTCGATCGTGGAGAGCGCGAGGTTGAACGACGCGCCGAGGCTCACGCGCTCGAGGATGTCGTATGCGGCGCCGACGCTCACGTACATCGTCCGGAGCGTGCCGTTGATCGTGTGCCAGCGCTGCACGCCGTCCACCGGACCGGGGAACTGCTTCGACCCCGCGAACTTCTCGTTCGTGTCCCACGTCGCCTGGCCACCGAACGGGACGTAGAACCCGGCGCCGACGGCGAAGTCCTTGATCTTGAAGTTCACGCCCACCATCGGGGAGGCGATGACGTTGAAGAGGTTCGCCTCTCCCGTGTTCGCCCCTTCAGCGCCCGCTGGCTCCGGGATGTCGTACTTCGAGGTGGCGTGCTCCCACGACGACGCGCGGAACGCGAGGTTTCCATCCACGAACAGGTGGAACTCGAACTTCCGGTCCTTGTCGTCCGGGTCGCGATCCGCGAGCCCCGCCGGGTTGAAATAGATCGCCGTCGGGTTGTCCGTCGTCACGTTCCCGTGGTCGCCGCCGAACCGCGCGGTGTTGAACCCGGACGCGAGCGCCGCCCCAGGGACGACCGCGGCCCCCACGGCTGCGAGGACGACGGCTACTGCGCCCGGCGATGCGTTTCGTAGGCTCACGACCGCGCGAGACAATTATTGTTTCGCCTTCGAGTCAATCATCATTCCGCGAAGAGCGGCGTGCCAAGAGCCCACGCGCATCATCGCAGCGCTCTCGCCGCTCAGAGCGTCTCGAGGTACGCGACGAGGTCGGCGATCTGGGACTCGCTGAGCTGCGAGGTCGTCCCGTGCTGGTCGCCCCCGCCGCAGTACCCCCCGAAGCGCGCCTCGAGCGTCGGCGCGCAGCCGTCGTGCATGAACGGCGCGCGCGCCGCAACCCCGAGGAGCGAGGGCACTTGGAGCTTCTTTCCGGACGCCGTGCCGACGTCGACGCTCTCGTTGCTCGTGAACCGCGCGCCGCCGTGGCAGTCCGCGCAGCCGACCGAGAGGTCCTCGAAGAGCAGCTTGCCCCGCGCGGCAGCATCCGCGTCCGGCGGATGGACGTGCGGAGCCTCGGGGAACGCGTCGATGTAGCGGGTGATCGCGGCCACGCGCTCCGGCGTCTGCGGGAACCCGCCCATGCGCTTCACGAACACCTCGTTCATCACGGCCCCCACGTTCGCGAGCGAGCCGTCCCAGTGGAGAGGCTCCGTGCCCGAAACCCCGCCCGCGAGGGCCTGCGTGCGCCTCGGGCCGAAGCCGTCGAAGTTCCAGACGTGCCCGTCCTCGCGCCCCTCTGGGTGGCACGACGCGCACGCGACGGGCCGCTGCATGAAGTCCGGATCGCCGTTGAACATCAGGTACCCCGTGTCGAACCGAGACTCTCCCCCGAGGGGGATCTGTGCCGAGATGTTCCCGCCGAGCGCGCCATGGATCTCGAGCATCGCAGGCTCGCGCGTCTGCACGATCAAGCGGTCGCTGCCGTCGTACGCGACGGCGATCGGCTCGAGCGACGTGGGGTCGAGGCGGAAATCGGGGAGCGTCTCCCCGCCGTCCGGGATGACGCCCCCGCCCCCGATCGCGAGCGGGATGTTGAGGTTGCAGCCATCGCGCTCGAGCACGGTCGTCGGATCCATCTCGACGAGGAGGTTCGCGCCCGCGCCCACGATCGCGATGCGCTTGCCGTCGTGGGAGAGCGCGAGATCGACGGGCAGCGGGAGGCCGGAGAGGCTGCCCGCGCCCTCCGCGTTCAGGACTTCACCCGATCCGTCGAGCACCGTGACCGCCGAGTGGACGATGCTCCGGTTGCAATCCGCCGACTCGTACCCGCCGCCCATGTTCGGGTCGACGACCACGGCGCTCGTCTTCGCGTGCTGGTGGGACAGGACGATCCCGCCGCCCGGGCGCTCGATCATGCGCCACGCCACGGTGGGCGCGTACGTCTGAGGCTGGTCGTTGACGTCGTTGACCAGCGAACGGTAGTCGGGCGGCGTCACCGAGCGCACGAGCGCGAGGTTGGACGCGTCCAAGACGTCGATTGCAGCGCTCCGAAGGTGACTCACGAACAGCTTGCCCGCCGAGAGGACGACGTCTCGGAGATCGGGACCGAGCCGCGCGCTCTGCTTCACCGCGAGGCCGTTCGCGGTGTCGAGCGCGAAGAGATCGCCGCTCGCGCACGCGACGAAGAGCGTGTCGCTCTCGGTGCTCGCCGCGAGGCCGCGCGGCGAGTCGCACACGGGGGTGAACTTGCTCGTGCCGCCCGTGAGCGGCCCGAACGAGAGGAGGCCGCCGCCGGTGCGAAGGGCGACGTGCACCGTCCCCGCGCGATCCTCGACGGCGCGCCCCGGCTGAGAGCGCTCCGGCGTGAGGAACTCCACGATGACCTTCAGGGCCGCGAGATCGACCACGACGACGCGGTCCCGATCGGGGTCCGACGCGATCGCAGTCGTCCCGTCGCGGGCGATGAGGAGCGTCCCCCCGCTCAGCGGAGCCGGGACGACCGCCGAGTTGACGACGCTCTGCGGGGGCTGACAGTCGAAGCACCCGTCGTCGCTCGGCACGCCGTCGTCGCCCCAGGTGGTCGAGGACGACCAGCTCGAGTCATCCGCGGAGGGCGCCTGCCTCACGCTGCACGCAGCGACGAGCCCGGCACCGACGAGTGGGAGGGCGTACACGTGCCACGACGACCGAAGCGAGGAACCGATGCGCCACTTCATGAAGCCTCCAAGAACCCCGGGGAGAGACGGCAAAGCGCGCGCGCCCTCGTCGGACGCGCGCACTTCGGGTGATCCGCGAGCGAAGGCCCGCGGGTCGGATCAGAGCGACTCGAGGTAGGCGACGAGGTCGTCGATCTCCCCGTCATTCAGCTGCGACGTGTGGCCATGGCTGTCGCCGCCGCCGCACACCGTGTCCGTGAAGCGATCGCGCAGCGTCGCCGCGCACCCGTCGTGCATGAACGGCGCGCGGGAGGCGATGCCGTTCAGCGCGGGCACCTGGAAGCTGTCCCCCGAGCCGACGTTCACCGTCGAGTTGTTCGTGTACTTCGCGCCCGAGTGGCACGTCGCGCAGCCGACCTCGTCGCTCTGGAAGAGCGCCTTGCCGCGCGCGATCGCGTCCGCCGGGGGCTGAATGACGCGCGGCGCTTCACCGAAGCTGAAGATGAAGTTCTGGATCGCGTCGACCCGCTCCTTGGTCTGCGGGAACCCGCCCATGCGCTTCACGAACACCTCGCTCATGACCGCGCCGACGTCCTCGAGATCGCCGACCCAGTGGAACGGGGCGGTGTCCCGGATGTTGCCCGCGAGCGACTGCGTGCGGCGCGCGCCCTGGCCCTTGAAGTCCCAGGTGTGCCCGTCCTCCGTGCCCTCCGGATGACACGACGCGCACGTGATCTGCGCCTGCTGCGCGATGTCCGGGTTTCCGTGGAACATCGTGTAGCCCGTGTCGAGCCGCGAGTCGCCGCCGAGGTCGATCTGCGTGATCACCTGACCCGAGAGCGTGCCGTGGATCTCGAGCCGAGCGGGCTCGCGGATCTGGACCACGAGGTTGTCGTCCCCGTCGTACGCGACGGCGACCGGCTCCGTCGAGCCGAAGATCAGCCGGCCATCCGGGAGCTGCCCGGACTCGTCCGTGAAGCCGCCCCCCGAGGGGAAGTTGTCTCCGCAGCCGTCGTGCGTCGTCACCGTCGTGAGCGTCGTCTCGACGATCTGACCATTGCCCGCGCCCACCACTGCGATGCGCTCCCCGTCGTGTGCGACCGCGAGATCGACCGGGAGCGGGATGCCCGCGAGCCCGCCCGCGTTCGGTGCGTTCGCCGGCTCGCCGTCGTCCCCGAACGTGGAGACTCCCGAGTGCAGGATGCCGCTGTTGCAGTCGAAGCCGCCGTACGTGTTGCCGCCCTCCTCGGGGATGACGACGGAGCTCGATCGCGCCTGCTGGTGGACGACGACGATGCCGCCACCCGAGCGCGGGACCATGCGCCAAGCGACGGTCGGCGTGTACGTCGGGAAGGTTCCCTCGTTGTCCTCGAACGCCGCCGTGTAGCCGGCGGGCGAACGCGTCTTCTGCGGGGCGAGGTTCACGTCGAGGAGATCGATTTTCGTCGAGCGGAAGTGGCTCACGAACACTTTGCCCTTCGAGATCACGATGTCCCGGAGGTCGCCCTCGGGGAGGCGCGTGGAGCTGACGAGCGTCGGCGTCTTCACCGCGGAGAGCGTCTGCACTTCACCCGCCGCGCACGCGACCAGGATGCGGCTCGCGGTGTCCTGGAAGGCGATGCCGCGCGGCTGATCGCAGACGGGCGTCGTCGTCCACGACTGCGGGTCCGCCGGATCGATGTTCAAGAGCGTGGCCGAGTTGCGCAGCAACACGTGGAACACGCCGTTCGCGTCCTCGATCGCGCGGCCCGGGTTCGAGCCCTCACCCGTCGCCACCTCCTTCACCTCCGTCGTCTTCAGGTCGACGACGAGGACGCGATCGCGATCCGGATCCGACACGACCGCGGTGTACCCGGCCTTGTTGATGAGGAGCGTGCCTCCCGAGAGCGGCTGCGGACGCACGGGCGAGTTGGTGACCGGCTGGCTACCCGGGGGGCAACCGAACTCACCGCAGCACCCATCCGAGGCGCCGCAGCAGTCTCCGCCATCCGCAAACGCGACGTCCCCGCAGATCGGTCCGTCGTCGAAGCCCGTCTTGCAACCGGCGACGACGGCGGGAATCAGGGCCAGGGCGGCGCCGAAGGGGAGGGCGAAACGACGAAACGGTTTCACGCGGTCGACAACGGTCATAGGTCACCTCGATGTGCGGGAGCGAGAGCCGGAATCCACGGTTCGTGCCAACCGAGCGTTGGAGCATCGACGCCTAAAATTGCCGAAAAACGAGACCTTGGGGGAATGGGTGGCGGCGGCGAGGGTTGAGCACTGGCAGTGGATGGCACAGCACCGCGACTTCCATTGATGAATCGTCTCAAAGCGGATCGAGGAGGGTCGTGGGGCGCCACGTGGAGCGAGCGCGATCGGCGCAGCGATCGCTCCCCTGCCTGATCCCCGCGAATGGCCGCGGTGTTCGCGGTCCTCTGACCTGCCATCGAGCCCCCACCCTTCGATGGCTGCGGGCACCACCGCAGCCCCTCATCGACGCTCCACGGAGGAGCGCCGAACTGTTCGCTGCTCTAGAACCGAACCCCGCCCGCGATATTGGCACCGAGGGAGAGGGTGCTCCCGCTGTCCACGGGGACCCAGCGGAGCTCGCCGAGGTGCGCATCGAGCTGCACGCGTTCGGCGATGCGCAGCGCACCATCCAAACTGAGAGCGATCGTACCCGTCGCGTCGGTCGGAGTGGAATAGGTGTTTCCGTCCGGGGCGACCGAAGTGCTCCCTGGCAGGATGAACAGGCCCCCGTGAAGGCTCGGTCCGAGGTGCAGACCGATCCCTCCGACGTCGTGAAGGATCGCGATGCCCATCCAGCGGATCCCGACCTCGAGCCAAACCGCCGAAGGGCCCGCGAGGTGCCCTCCGAGCTGGGCATACGGCTCGAGTCCCGTGTCGAGGATCGCGACGCCGCCCCGGATCACGCCCACGAACGAGGCGGCGCCGCCGCGCGTGTCGGCCGGGGTGACGACCAGGCCATCCACGCCGAGGCCGGCCGTGAGGAACCCCATCCGGCCTCCGCCGTAGGGCGCCTTCGGCTTCGCGGGCTCCTCCGGTTTCGGCTTCTCGGGGCCGATCACGGTCACCGTGTCGTTCGAATCTTTGTTCGGCGGTGGCGGCGGGACGACGGGACGGTTCTCCCACGGCAGCGCGCCCGTACCGATGCCTTCCGGGCGGAGGAGCACGCCGAGCATCTCCTTCACTTGATCGCCGCTCGCCGCCTTCTCCACCTCGCGCGCCACGAGTTCGAAGCGGCCTTGCTTCTCGTAGGCCGCGCCGATTTCGATGCGCTCCGTCTGCACGGCGGGGTCCTCCGTGGCCGTGAGGATCCAGTCCGCGCCGAGCTTCTTGCCGAGCGCGAGGAGCGCGTCCGGCGCGCGCGTAGAGAACGCGGGGTCGGCGAGCGCCGCCGACACGTCCGCGCGCGGTACGAGCGTGTGGCCGAGCGCCTGCACGCCCGCGGCCAGATCCGCGTCGAGCTTCGCGAGCTCCTCGGGGGACGCGCCCGTCGGTGGGAGGATGGCGATGCGATCCGCGAACGCGGGGGGCGCCGCGGCCGCTGCTGCGATCACCACCAGCACCCTCGCGAGCCGCATCCCGGTCTCGTACCGAATGCGCGCCCCATCGGCGACCGAAAGCACGCTCTCGCCCTCTTCGCGGGTGGGCGCGAGCGTCACCCGAGGAACCAACCGAAGAGCATCCGCTTCGTGGTGTCGCGCGCGACGCTCCCGATCGAGTCCACGAGAGGGATCTCCTTCGGGCAGACCTCGACGCAGTTCTGCGCCTTGCCGCAGTCCGCGATCCCCCCGTCCCCCATGAGCGCCTCGAGGCGCGCGCCCGCGTGCATCTTTCCGGACGGGTGGAGGTTCATGAGGCGAACCTGGTTGATCGCTGCGGGGCCGATGAACCGCTTGTTCTCGCCGTACTCGGGGCACGCCTCCAAACACGAGCCGCAGCTCATGCACCGCGAGAGCGGATAGCGCTTCGACTGCTCCTCCTGAGACTCCCGAGGACCCGGGCCGATCGCGTGGCTCCCGTCGAGCTCGATCCACGCCTTGACCTGCTTCAGCGACTCGAACATGCGGGATCGATCGACCACGAGATCCCGCTCGCACGGGAACTTGCTGAGCGGCTCGAGCTGGACGCGTTGGCCCTTCGGCGCCACGTCGTCGACGAGGGTGGAGCACGCCTGCCGCACGCGACCGTTCACGAGCATCGTGCACGAGCCGCACACCTCCTCGAGGCACGAGGCCTCCCACACGGGCGGCGACACCGTCTCACCCGAGGTCGTCACCGGGTTCCGACGGATCATCTCGAGCGCGGTGTGCACGTTCATGTGCGGCGTCCACGGCACCTCGAACTCCTCCCAGCGGCGCGTCTCCGGGTGATCCCGGTTGTCCTGCCGGCGGATGCGGAGCTTCACCGTCTTGCCCGCGTGCGCTGGGCGCTCGCGCTCGCGCGTGACCCTCGCGGGGAGCCTCACGCGGACCGCGGCCGGGAGGCGCGCTTCGTCCGTGTCGGCCGCCTCACCCGCTGCTTCGGCGCTCTCCTCCGGCTGCTCCTTGGGAGCGCCCTTCGCCCTCTTGCTCTTCGGTCCGGCCATCGCGCGCGGACTCTAATACACGGACGCGATAACGTCTCTCTCCATGCAGAGACGCGCCCTTGCCGTGGCCGCCCTCACCTCCCTGGTGACGGCCTGCAGTGACGAGCGCCTCACGCCGCTCCCGAGCGATCCGCCGTTCGTCCCGCCGCCCGAGTCGTGCGCGCCCGTCGACGTCGAGCTCCCGCGGCGCTTCACGCCGTGCTCGAAGGGGTCGGGGATCTTCGGTACCTGGGTGCTCGACGGGAGCGGACTGCCCGCGTACGCGTACGGCCTCGACCAGAACGCGGACCCACGCGCCGCGTGGACGCACACGGAGAGCGCAGAGCGGCGCGACCACTGGGCGGCGTTCGGCAACGCGCGCGTGAACGGGCTCTTCTACAACGACGGCTACGTCGAGGTCGTCGATCAGGATCGAGGCGTCGAGTACCTCGACAAGTTCGATCGGGGCAACGGCGCCTACGGAGGCGGCTACTCCTTCGTCGACGATGGCACCGAGGTCTGGTCGAGCGCGTACGCCTTCCGCCCGCGCGGCGCCGAGGCCGACCGCCGCTTCGGCGTGGGCTACGGCGAGGCGACGACGACGTACCGCGGCATCGCGGTCAAGCACATCCTCTTCGCGCCCAAGGGCGACGCGCCGCTCGTCGTGGACGAGGTCACGATCGAGAACACGTCCGCGGAGACCCGCTCCCTCCGGCACTACGAGTATTTCGACGTCGGGCGGAGGCCCATCGAGATCGGCTGGATCGCGTCCGGGAGCGCGCTCACGAGCATCCCCTCCGATCTGCGAGCGTCGCGCGACGCCCGGAACGGCCTCTTCACGGAGCGGGTGGACTACGACGCGCCCGCGGCCGCCCTCACGCTCCGCCGCGCACACGCCGCGGGAGTCACACCCCCGGATCGCGGCGCGCCGAGCGAGACCGACTATTTCCCCGGCGATCCGTTCCTGGTCTGCGCCGTCGGCTCCGTCACCGACACGTACACCGATCAGGGGGCCTTCTTCGGGAGCGGCGATCCGACGGCGCCCGCCGCGCCGCGATCCCGTGCGCCCGGGGAGGGGGCGGCGACCGGAGAGCGCGGCGGCGCGACCTCGGGCACGGGGCAGCCTCGAATGTTCGCGATGCGCAGCGACGTCGAGCTCGCGCCCGGCGAGTCGACGAAGCTTCGGTTCCTCTACGGCTTCGCGCCATGGGGTGAGCCCCTACCGATCGATCCGGGGCTCCGCGATCCCACGCGCGATCACCTGGCGGAGCTTCAGGCGGATCTCGCAGACAAGCTCGTGTACTTCGCGACGAACGCCGAGCCCGCGCTCCACCGCGAGATGGCGTGGCACGCCTACCAGATGGAGGCGTCCGTCGGCCGGCGCGAGTACTTCGAGGGCCCCGTCGTCCCGCAGGGATCCGCCTACCTCTATCTGCACGGCGCCGACGGCGCCGCGCGCGACCTCGGGGTGTTCACGATCCCCCTCGTGTACAGCCATCCGGCGCTCGCACGCGCCGAGCTCGAGCTCTACATGCGCGTCCAGTTCGCCGCCGACGGCCGCTTCTCCTACGCGTTCCAGGGCCACGGCGTCCTCGACGACGCGCTCGGGCTGCACGCGCAGCCGAGCGATCTCGATCTGTTCTTCCTCTGGGCGCTCGGCGAGTACCTCGGCGCGACGGGCGACCTCGATCTCCTCGACGCGCGCGTCCCGTTCTATCCGAAAGAGGCGAAGCCCGATGCGATCGTCCTCGATCACGTCGAAGCCGCCGTCCGGCACCTGATCGACGTCGTCGGCGTCGGCGAGCACGGCCTGATCGGGCTCGGAGACGGCGATTGGAGCGACGGCATCGCGCTCGAGGCGCCGAACCACGCGCTCGCGGTGGAGAAGGGCGAGAGTGTCCCCAACACCCAGATGGCGATCGCCGTGCTCCCACGGATCGCCGCGATCCTCGAGCCGCGCGCGCCCGCGCTCGCCTCCGAGATCACGACGAAGGTCGCCGCGTACCGACAAGCGCTCCCGAGCGCGTGGGGAGGGTCGTTCTTCGGGCGCGCCTACTTCGGCGACGGCGCGCTGATCCGAGGCGCGAACGTGGATCTCGAGGCGCAGGTGTGGGCCCTCATCGGGGAGGAGGCCGCGCCCGTGGAGCGCGACGCGATCATCGACTCCGTGCTCCACACCCTCGACGAACCCTCGCCCACCGGCGCGATGCTCCAAGCGCACGGGATGGTCTGGCCCGCGATCAGCGGCCTTCTCACGGACGGCTACGCGCGGTCGCGCCCGGATCTCGCGTGGTCGCACTACACGCGCAACACGATGTTTGCGCACGCGCTCGCGTGGCCCGAGCAGTGGTTCGGGATCTGGAGCGGACCGGACGGGCTCGACGGCCCCGACATGGATCGCCCCGGAGAGTCTTGGTTCAGCCCCGCGACGCCCATGACGGACTTCCCCGTCCAGAACAACAACCAGCACGCGATGCCGCTCTACGCGACCCTCCGCGTGGCGGGCGTCGAGGCGACGGCCGACGGGCTCGCGATCGAGCCGCGCGCGCCCGCGCCGTTCACGCTCGAGACGCGCACGGTGGACGTCGCGCTTCGGGCCGACTCCCTCACCATCCGGTATCGACCCTCAGGGAGCGCGGAGCGGCGCGTGCGCGTCGTCGCCCCGAAGGGCCGCGCGATCGCCCGCGCCACGCGCGACGGGGTCGAGATCCCCGCCGGGAGCGCGAGCGTCGAGTTCATGGTGCCCGCAGGTGCGAACCGCGCGACGGAGCTCGTCCTCACGCTCCTCTGATGTCTGTGAGGGGCGCCGTAGGCGCTCGGTTCCGCTCCTCCGTCGAAGTCTCCGAAGTTGGCCCGATCCGCCCGCGCGCGGTAGCGCCTCGGCGATGAAGAAGCGGTTCTCGGCGGCGTTCGTTGTGCTGGCGATGTCCTCGGCCGGCTGCACGCAGTCCGCCACGCAGAAGCTCTCCGACACGAGCTACGACGTCGCGATGGCGGAGCGGTTCGGCCGCCTCGACATCGTCACCGATCAGGTCGCGCCCGCGAACCGCGACGCGTTCATCGAGGCGCACGCGGACTGGGGAGGGGACATCCGCATCGTCGACCTGGAGTACGCCGGGATGCGGCTCTCCGACGAGCGCCACGCCGACGTCATGCTCACGGTCGCGTGGCAGCGCTTCGACGAGTTCAGCCTGCGGACGACAAAGCTCCTCCAAGTGTGGGAGCACACGAAGGACCGCTGGTACATCACGGAGGAGAAAGAGGTCAGCGGCGATCGCGGCCTGCTCGACGAAGCCGACGCGATGATCGATCCCAAGGGCGGCGCGAAGCCCAAGGCGACGCGCGGTCCGCGCGACGATGCCTCGACGCCCCGCCGCGGAGGGAGCCGCTCGTTCGACGATCCGGCTCCCCTCTCGGTCGACTGAGCTCGCGCCTCAGGAAGCGGCGGCGGGCTTCTCGGCCTTCTCGCGCTTCTTCGTCGTCTTCGGGGCGGGGGTCGAGACCTTCGCCGCGCGGACGCGCTTGATGCGCGCCTTCTTCGCGGCTTGCGCGCGGCGGCGCTTCATCTTGTTCGAGTTGCGACGATCACCTTTGGCCATTTGCGTGCTCCGTTCAGCCGCGGCGCGAAAACACGCCGTCCGAGGGGCGCGCACCTTGCCCGAAAGCCCCGCGTCCGTCCACCCTTCCGCACTTCATCCTTGGCCTCCGACGTGAGGTCGGGTCGACGACGATGCGAGGTCGACGGACGGCTGGACGTGAGAGCAGGCCTCGAGGTGCGAGAGCAGCCTCGAGCGTCAGAGCGGGGTCTCGAGGACGAGGGAGAACGACTACGACTGGCTGCTCATCACGTCCTCGAGGGCGACCTCACGGCCTCGGACCTCGAGTCGGTAACGGGAGTTGACGGTCTCGATGTAGAAGACCTCTTTCCCGGCGAGCCGCAGCACCCGCTTCACGGGCGTCGTCACGTATTCGTGCATGCCGTCCGAGAACTCGATGACGACCACCGAGCCCTTGCGTGGCGCGCGTACGAGCCGACCTACGACAGCTCGCGATCCGCGGCCCAGCTTGCGCAACACAACCTGCACACGACGAGCTTAGCACGCATCTTCAAAGCCGGTACAACCCTCTTCACGGATCGGCCGCGTCGCCGTCGGGCCCCGAGAACTCGGCAGGAAGGCGCGTCTTTCGCGCGCTCAACTTGATGCGGGCCCCGCGCCACGTGAGGCTGCGACCCGATGGGCAGCGGCAGCATCGAGGTCGTCACCGGTTCCATGTTCAGCGGCAAGACCGAGGAGCTCATCCGCCGGGTGAAGCGAGCGCTCCTCGCGCGTCAGCGCGTGCAAGCGTTCAAGCCGCGCATCGACGACCGGTACGACGCGACGCGCATCGTGACGCACGACCGCTTGTCCGTCGAGGCCGTCGCGGTGTCGAGCAGCGAGAGCCTCGAGCAGCGCGTGGACGAGGAGTGTGAGGTCGTCGCGGTCGACGAGGCGCAGTTCTTCGATGCCGGGATCGTCGAGGTCGCCGATCGGCTCGCGAACCGCGGGATCCGCGTGATCCTCGCGGGCCTCGATCAGGACTACCTCGGACGGCCCTTCCACCCGATGCCCGCGCTGATGGCGATCGCGGAGCACGTCACGAAGGTCCACGCGGTCTGCACGGCGTGCGGCGCCGCCGCGTGCCGCTCTCAGCGCCTGATCGCGGAGGGGCAGACGGTGCTCGTCGGCGGCAGCGAGTCCTATGAGGCACGCTGTCGCGCGTGCTTCGTCGCGCGCGACGCACCCCGGACCGTGCATCCGCCCCGCCCCGACGCGCGCGCCTGACCTCGGCTCAGTCCCGCTTCGCCTGTGCGCCGAGCGGATCGGTGACGCCTGGCCGGCCCTTGTCGGCGAAGTAAACGCGCATCATCTCGGCGCCGACCGTCGTCGCCTTCACCTTCCAGCTCGAGTGGTTCGCCGCGAGCACGCTGATCGCGATCTCCGGCGCGTCGGCGGGCGCGAACCCGACGAACCACGTGTAGAGGTAGCCGTCCTTCTTGTTCTCCTGGAGCGTCCCCGTCTTGCCCGCGACGCGGATGTTCGGGAGGTACGACCGACCCGCCCGATCGTGGAACGACTTGTAGCTCGTGCCGCTCTCGATCGTGGCCTCCATCATCGTCGTCACCGCGCGCGCGGTCTTCTCGTCGACGGCCCGATCGAGGACCTGCCTCGCCGTCGCGCCCTCGTACATCTCCCCCTCCGCGTCGCGCACCTTGTCGACGATCTTGAGCCGGATCATCTCGCCCCCGTTCGCGACCGTCGTCGCGAGGTTCACGGCCTGGAACGGAGAGAGCGTCGTGTGCCAGAAGCCCGCGGCGCTGCGCGCGAGCTCGATGGGGTCGTCCGGGAACTCGATCTTGCTCTGCGCGATCGGCACGTCGAACGGGACCTCGCGGCCCCACCCGTAGCGCGTCGCGATGCTCGTGAGCGCGTCCTTGTCGAGGTTCTCGTTCGCAAGGCGCGCGAAGATGACGTTCAAGCTGCGGCCCATCGCCTCGGCGAGCGTCGCGCAGTATTTGTCCTTCTTCTCGTTCCGCGCGATCTCACTCTCGTCGATGCGGCTCTTGCCGCCGTGGTAGCACTCCTTCGTCGTCGGCCCGACGCCGTGCTCCACGAGCGCCGAGCCCGTGACGATCTTGAAGACGCTCGCGGAGGGCGAGTTGGCCTCGGCGGCGATGTTCGTGAGGGGCGCGTCCTCGGAGTAGTTCGCCCAGACGAGGATCCGCCCGGTCTTGACGTCCGTGAGCACGACCGCGCCCATCGGGACCGCGCCCTCGCGGAGGAGCCGGTTCGCCGCGCGCTGGTACTTCGGCACGAGCGTGAGCTCCGCGACGCGGTCGTTCGGTCCGGGCGCGGTGACGACGTCGCCCCGCGCGTCGATGCGCGTGAGGTCGATGCCCGTGAGCGGCGGAGGCGTGACGTTCCGCTTGATCTTCGGCCCGCCGTCGTCCGCCTTCTTGGAGAGCGCGAGATCGGACGTGTGCTTCTTCACGTACGGGACGGTGACCGCCACGACGACGCCCGCTGCGCCCACCGCGATCCCACGCCGAACCCACTTGTTCGCGAGCCAACGCCGCATCGACGGGGGGCGTACAGGAGCCCCCTTCGTCGGGCCAAGTTCGGAACGCCCCTCGCTCGACGGGCGGAGGTCCGCGCGTTGCAGACCTCTCTCGTGAGCCGAAACGTCCATGCCCGAGCTTCCGTCCTCACGCCCTGATTCGGACGCTTCCACGCTGCCGTCCAGCGGTCCGCCGACGATCGAGCGTGCGGTGCTCGTCTGTTACCGACTGTTCGACGTCGCCGAAGAGATCGACCTCTCCGCGCTCCTCGAGCTCCTCCGTGGGAAGCGTGCGCGGCGCGCGAGCATCGCGGATCGGAACGAGCGCATGTTCCACCTGAGCGCCGCGCCCGTGGAGGTCGACCTCGGGACCACGCGCGCGTCCTCAGAGCTCGCGTCGCTCGGAGAGGTGCGCGCCCGCGCGCAGTTCTTCCACTATGGAATCGTGTCGATCTCGTTCGAGGTCGCGCTTCCGCCCCGATCGCTCGACGCGTACGCGGAGATCGCAGGGGCTGTGCTCGAGAGCACCGAGCTCACGTCGGCGGCCCGGGCGCTCGTCGACGACGTCGACGCGTACGCGCGCGCCGCCTACCAGCGTCCCCGGCGCGACGACGATTTCGAGACGTTCACCGTGTTCTTCGCCGAAGAGCTGGGCGGGGGTGCACGCGCGGACGCGATCCTCGCATGGGACGGCCTCGGCAAGCTCCTCGCGGGGGAGACCGCCCCCGGCAAGCTCGACGCCCGGCAGCGGCACGAGCTGAGGGACTTCGCGTACGCCTACCTCGAGGACGACCTCGTCGTGATCGACTTCAACGCCGCGCTGGTCGTCGAGCCGAGCGGCGCGCGCGACATACCGCTCCTGCTCGAGTTCGCGAACGCCCAGCTCCTCGCTCTGCGCAACTACGACCGCGCGCTCGACGGGGACATGCGCCGCATCTACGACGAGCTCGAGAAGCTCGAGCGCAGGAAGCCGCTTCGGAAGCGGCGCTACGACGAGCTCGCGCACGAGGTGATCCGCCGCAGCGTGGAGGTGCGCGAGTTCAGCGACCTCATCGGCAACAGCATCAAGGTCACGGGAGACTTTTACCTCGCGCGGACCTACCGCGGCGCGCTTCGCCGGCTCCGCGTCGCCGATTGGCAGGAGTCCATCGCGAACAAACTCGCGCTCGCCTCCGAGGTGTACTCGCTCTTGAAGGGCGAGCTCGAGCACGCGCGCAGCTTCTTCCTCGAGGTGCTCGTGGTCCTCCTCATCCTCTTGGAGGTCGTCCTCGTCTTCGTGGGCCACTGAGGGGCCCCGCCTGAACCAGACAATCCAGCACAAGAAACGAACGTGGTGCGGCGCAGGACTGCCCTCTCGGGAGGAGTTCCGGCAGCGCGGGCTCCCCATCACACGAGGCGGGCGCAGCGCGCGTCGAGCCCTGTCCGACCGAGCTGGACAAGAATGCTCCAATGGATGGCCCGTGTGCCAAATCACCACACGCGCGCCGAGCCTCGAGCGTGACATCCTATCGGGCATGCAACCAGGGCTCGGGTTGACCGAAAGAGCGTTCGGGGAGCACTTCCACGCGTGCGCGTTCGTGACGAGCGCCGAGGAAGGAGAGGGCATCGCCGAGAGCTTCCTCGAGATCGGCATGCGTCGAGGTTCGAGGGCGATGTACATCGTCGACCCCGTGAAGCAGGGGGAGACCCAGAGGCGCCTCGAGGCGCGCGCGCCCGCCCCGGACCTGCTCGAGATCACGACGTGGGACGACGCGCACCTCTCGGGTGGAGCCTTCGACGGCGCGCGCATGATGGATTCGCTGGAGGAAATGGTGCGCAGCAACGCGTCCCTGGGGCGGCCACCCATGCGAGTCGTCGGACAGATGGGTTGGGTGCCGCAGCGCGCGGCCGAACCGCACGCGCTCGTCGCCTACGAGGCGACCGTCAACGAGGTCTTGAACGCGGGCCGCACGCCGACGATCTGCGTCTACCAACTGTCTCTGCTCCCGGGTGCGCTGATGATGGATTTGCTCCGCGCGCACCCGCTCGCGATCGTGAACGGCGTGCTCTACGAGAACCCCTTTTACACTCGAGCGGAGAAGCTCCTCGAGGAGCTCGCTCGGCGACCGAAGCCGAGCTGAATGTCGTCCGGTCCCCCCGAGCCGAGCGGCGCCGAGGCGCGCCTCGAGCGCTGCATCCGCGACCTGACGGCGATCACAGCGATCCCCGCCATGTGCCTCGGTCGCGGGCTCCGGGACGCGCTCGACGTCCTCCTCGAGGCGCTCCCCGCCGCGCTCGAGTCGGACCTCGTCTTCGTCGAGCTCCCGCGCGGGCGGCGCGCCGCGAGCCTCGGGGGGGAGAAGCTCGGCCCCGCCGCCGTCGCTCACCTCGCGGCGTTGCTCGAGGGTGCGGCGCCCAATGCTGCGATCCAGACGGACGCGGGGCCCCGGTTCGTCCTCGTCGCGGAGTTCCCGGTCGACGGGGACGTCGGTCGGCTCGTCGTCGGGCGCATCGACGTGGAGGACCGGACGGATCGCGTTCTCACGCGCACCGCCGCGAACCTCGTCGGTGGCGCGCTCGAGACGGCGCGCGTGCTGGAGGAGGCGCGCCTCAAGGACAGCTTCCTCGCGGTCCTCGGCCATGAGCTCCGCAACCCGCTCGGGCCGATCTACAGCGGAGTGGAGCTCCTCGCGCGCGCCCCCGAGGTCGCGCGCGAGCGCGAGATCATCGGCCGGAGCGCGCGTCACCTGGGCCGGCTCGTCGACGACCTGCTCGACATGTCCCGCATGGCCCGCGGCGAGTTCGAGCTCCGACGCGAGGTCGTCGTGCTGCAGGACGTGCTCGATCAGGCGCGCGTGCTCGCCGAACCGCTGATGAAGCGCGCGCGGCACGTGCTCACGGCCGAGGACGCAGCAGGCCTGACGGTGCACGGCGATCCGGTCCGCCTCGTCCAGGTGCTGGGTAACCTCCTCACGAACGCCGCGAAGTTCACGCCCGCAGGCGGCCACGTGCGCGTGGGAATCGTGCGGCAGCGGGACTGCGTTCGCGTCTCGGTCGAGGATGACGGCAGAGGTATCCCGGCGGACGAGCAGCAGCGCATCTTCGAGCCGTTCTTCCAAATCGATCGCGCGGCCGATAGCCAGCGCGGCGGACTCGGCCTGGGGCTCGCGATCGCCCGCGACCTCGTCGTCCGTCACGGCGGGACGATCCGCGTGACGAGCGAAGGTCCGGGGCGCGGATCGACGTTCATCATCGAGCTGCCCCTCGCGGAAGGATCGACGCCCGCCCAACCTCCGCTCCCGAGCGCGGATCGCGAGGCGGGCCATGGCAAACGGATCCTCATCGTGGACGACAACGCCGATCTCGCGGAGCTCTTGTCGCTCGCGCTCGAGCAACGCGGGTTCGAGATCGCCGTCGCGCACGACGCCCCCTCCGCGCTCGAGCTCTGGCGGTCCTTCACTCCTGACGCCGCGATCCTCGATCTCGGCCTCCCCGGCCGCGATGGCCTCGCGCTCGCGCGCGACATCCGAAACGAGCACGGCCTCCGCCCCGCGCTGATCGTCGCGAGCGGATACGGCCGGCGCCGTGATCTCGAGCGAGCGACCGAAGCCGGGTTCGACCGCTACTTCGTGAAGCCCGTGTCGATCGCCGAGCTCGCCCCCGCGCTCAACGATTGCATCGCCGAGCGGCGCCGACTCGTCTCGTCCGTGCCCGACGAGTAGACGTCATCCAGTCACCAGCGATTGTGTCGTCCAAGGCGTGCGTCGACGAGTCGCCTCGCGGATCCGCGACGCTCGCAATCCGCGCGGCGGACGAGCGCGCCGAAGCGATCGAGATCCACGCTCAGGTGTCGTCGCCGACGACGTCGCGCACCACGGGGAGTCGCCGGCGCCGCTGGAGCGAGAGCGCAACCGCGACCTTCTTCGGATCGTTGCGCATGACGAACGTGAGGCCCGCGCGAACCTCCGCCGCACAGGCTTCGAGCGCCCAGAACGCCCGGTTCCGCGTCCGGAGAGCTTCGATCACCTCGATGTCGTCCACCGCGTCCCGCAGGGCAGCGGCGAGCGCTATGCCCTCCGCGAGCTCCGGTGGCTCGGGCAGACGCGCGAACTCCGACGCATTGGCACCCACCAACCCGATAAGGTCATCGATGTCGCCGACGAGCGCAGGGAGACCCTCGCCGCCGTCCAGCGCGTCCACCTCGTTCGAGGCCGGGCTCGCCGAGCGAAGGAGGAACCGCGCCGCTTCGAGCGCCTCGTTGCGCCACGCGATGGCTCGCTTCCGCGCCACGCGCACGGGGTGGCTACCGACGCGGCGCACCGCCCGCCGGGCCTCATGATCGGCCCCCCGCAGCGCTCGGGCGAGCCCCCCGAGATCGTCGATGGCCGTCGTGTCGAACCGCGGGAGCGCCGCGAGCGCCTTGCGCCGAGACCGCATCGCCGCCTGGAGCCGCTTCACTTCGAGCAGCGCGACCTTGATCGCGACGCTCGGGGAGAGCTCCGCCACCTCATTGGGGACCCGCTCGAGGCGAAAGCCGACCGTCGTCGACGGGCGCGCCTTCGCCTTGCGGACGGTGGGCCTGTCCCGCGGGGACGTCGACGAGGCATCGGATCCAGAGCTGCGCTTCGAGTGTTTCATAGCTTGGCGTCAACGGGGGGGCCGCCGCCCTGCCGGGAGCGGGAATTCGGCCACCGACGAGCGCGCGAGACGGTCGTCATGAGCTGCTCGCGAGCGTGGCGATGACGGCGGCCAGGCAGAGAATCGCGATCGCGGCGACGACAGGAACGGTCCAGCTCCGCGGCTCCGCGGGACGGGTCGGCCGCCTCGCCGCGCGAGTGGGTACGGGTGGGAGGTGCTCGAAGAAGGCGAACTCATGGAACGCTTTCTCGTCGGCAAACTGGGAGATCGCCTCTCCGAGCGCGCTCGCCGAGGGGTAACGATCTGCGACCCTGGTAGCGAGTGCTCGCGCGACGATGGCCGCGACCTCCTTGGGAAGAGTCGGTACGACGACGTCCACGGGAGTCAGCTCCGGCGAGTTCGCGCCGGTAAACATGGTGCTCGCCGGCGCGCCGTCGAACGGGTCGACGCCGGTGAGCAGTGCATAAAGAGTTGCTCCGAGCCCCCACCGATCCCCACGCGCGGACGCGTACTGACCGGCGGGTAGGCCGAGCGGCTCCGCGCCGAAGCCCAGCACACGGAGCGAGGGCCCCTCGGCCGTGCGCGTGACGAAGAGCGACCGAGGACACACGTCGCGGTGGAGGATCCCCCGCTCGTGAGCCGCTTGAATGGCGCGGCACGCGACGCTCATGACGTACGCCACGACGGGCAGCGGCAACCTGCGCTCCCCGGATACGAATGCGTCGAGCCGCACTCCCTCCAATAGCTCGAGCACCTGAAAGGGGGCTCCGTCGAACGTCCCCTCGTCGAAGATCTCGACCACCGCGGGCGCGGAGCGCGGCCGCTCCCCCCGAGCCGAGCGCGACGCGGTCGACCCATGGCCCGACGTACGGAGCTCGGACACAGAAAGATCCTCGGCCAGCTCGCGCGCGATGCGCGCCTCGTTGCGGAACCGAATGACCGCGTCATCGTTACCCGCGACGGAAGGCCTCAAGAGCTTGATCGCGACCCGTCGTCGATCGTCCGAGACGAGCGCGGCGGAGGCCCCCGGTCCCGGCTCTGCTCCTTCGCCGAACGTCATGTCGTCGGCGGCGAAGACGACCGATCTCTCCGAACCGCCCACTCGTCGGTCCACGCGATAGTGCCCGAGGATGACATCACCCGGTCCCATGCCCCTGGGATAAGCCTGTGCTCGAGTCGATGCCACGCCCGAAGCCGTTTGACACAAGAACGCCACAATCGAGTCTTACGCTGCGATGGGTTTTGCCATGTAGACCGGCGTGAGGCCGGCGTCCGTGACCCAATACAGGTTGACGCGCGCGATGCCCTCCGGGTCATCGACCGTCGCTGAGGCGCCGAGCAACGCGTTGTCCCGCCCATCGATGGACTCCGTGGTCGCGGCGTGTGTGTGGCCGTGCAGAATTTGCACCCGCTCGTCGAGGATCTCGCGCTCCCGGTCGGCGCCCTGGAGTCCGTGAAACCAATGTACGACTGGGGCGCGCGTCGTCGGGGGGTGGTGCTGGACCACCGCGACGCGCTGGCTCCGGCGGAACGTCGCGAGACGCTTCTTCAACGCCTCCGCCATGTCCGACGTGAACACGCCACGGGATCGCGCGACCGACTGCGGGATCGTCACGTCCAATGGAAGAAGACAAATCGTGCCGAGGTCGACGACCTTCCCCGCGAACTCGCTCGCCTGGCGCGCCCAGGGCCGGAGCGGTCCTGCGAGCGCGCGCTCGAACGCGCGCGGTTCGTCGTAGCGATCGTGGTTGCCCGGCACGAGGGTGACGCGCGGGCCGTCGATCTCTGCGTCGCTGAGCGCCTCCGCGAGCTCCTCGAACTGGTGCGGTCGCCCGAGCTCCGTCATGTCTCCCGAGAGCACGATGTGGTCGGCCCGCGCGCTGATCGCCAGCGTGAGCGCACGCAGTACGCGGAGATAGCGAGACGGTGGATCCACCGGCCGCATGACGCTGACGATCTGGGTGCGGGGGTCGATCGCGCGCGAAGACGCAGAGCGACCGAGGAGGTGCAGATCACTGATGTGGGCGATGAGCTTCGTCATTGGGCGCCAGACTGGCAGATGAATCGGGCGGTTGAATGACGGCCCCGAAACAATCCACCCCGAGGGCGCACCGTCGAGCGACGAGCTCGTCCGCCCGCTACTGGTCGGGCTGCTGGTCTACGAAGTCAGTGATGTGCTGGGAGAAGTCGTTGTTCGGGATCGCGACCGTGCCGCTCGCGCCCGCGAACTCTCCGACGATGAACGTAATCCCCTTGGGGATGCCGGCGTCCTCGTACGCCTGGATGTCGCTCTCCGCGTTGCCGTACGCGGCGACGACCTGCCATCCAAAGTCGTTCGTCATCCGCTTCACCCACGCGCCCTTGTATTCGCGCGCCGACTCGTTGAAGACGAGCGAGTTCGCCGTGATGATGGGGCCGACCGGGAACCCGAGATCCGCGAGCCAACGGCGTGTCTCCGCGCGAAACAGGTGTGGGCGCGCCGTGAGGTAGACCACCTGGTACCCCTTCTTCGCCCAGTCGTTCATCAGCTTGTCCGCTGACTGATTCTGCTTGGGTACGTATGTACCATCGTCGATCTGCTTGAACAACTCGTCGTCGCTGAAGGTCATCGTTCCGTCGATGTCGGTGACGACGAACTTCGTGCCAGACGGCATCAGATAGTCGTAGTGCTCGCCGCAGCTGCCGTCCGCCTCGAGCACCGCGTAGACGGGAGCGTCGAGGGGCGCGGCGAAGCCCGTCATCGGGAGATCGTAGTACCCGTCCCCGTCGGTCTTCGTCCGGCCCAGCGTCTTCCACTCGTTGGTGCCGACGTCGAAGAACCAAAGACTCACGAACTCTCCTGGAAGAGCCGTGGCGCTCAAGCCGCTCAGGTTGCCCGTCCTCGCCTTGCGCCCTTTGTAGTCCAGCGCGCCAGGCGTCGGCGCTTGGTCATTGGGTATGTAGGTCAACGCGAGCTTCCCCCCTTCGTTCCCGAGCGTGTCCGAAGCCTCGTCCTTGCTCCGCGTGCCTTCGGTGACGTACGAGGCGTTGTCTGCGCTCTGCCACCCGCTCGACTCGAGCTTGAACGGCAGGGCGCCTGGGTAGGGACACTTCAGCGCGGTCGCGTTCGAGAGCGGGGCGCCGCCAGCGCCCCCGCCCCCCTTGGCGATCGTACCCGTTCCACCGCGGCACGCCCCCGCGGCCAGTGCGAGCGATGCTGCGATCGACAACCCGAGGATGCTGTGCTTCGTCGACATGAGAACCTCCATCAAAGCCAACCGAATTGAGAGCCAATGAAGATCGCGTCGCCGATCAGCACGTCGCCGTTCGAGTCGACCCTCGGTCCCTCCACCAAGTCCGTGAGCTGGTAGAGGAAGTGGAATTTTACCGCGTGCTTCGCGACGTACACGTTCGCGCCGAACTGCAAGATGCGCGTCTCCGTGTTGTCGACGACGTAGTCGTCGCCTTCGGTTCCATCGAGGCTCTCGTTCACGTCGAACTGCGCGATCCGCGCCACCAGCTCGAACTTCGGGAGCGGGATTGGAATCGGCAGGACGTACCCTGCCTGGATCGAGAACGCGTATCGCTGGAACGCCGCCTCGCTACCGTGCGTCTCTCGGAATCCGTGGAGGTACTCCCCGCGCAGCGATGCCCCGCGGAAGAAGAACCGGGCGTCTCCCCCGACCCGCACCTCCCCAGCGCCGACGTCGTTCAGGCCGAGTTCGTTGCCGAGAGCCGCGTTGTAGACGACGTTCGCCCCTACAGCGAACTGAAACTTCCGGTTCTCGAGGTCGGGCTCGTCGAGCTCCATGCGTCCGAGCGGGTCCACCTCGACGCGACCAGCCACCATGAATTTGCCATCGAGGTTCCGCCGCTGACGGAAGCCCCCCTCGCCGTTGCCGACCATGGCCGTCGCGCCGATGTGTACGTCCTTGATCGGGATCCACGATCGGAGCGCGGCGCCGAGCTCCCGGTCGAACGTGATGCGTCGGTCGCTCGCGGGGATCGGGAACTGCAGCTTCGACTCGGGTTGAATGGATGCGAGGCCGAATGGCACCTTGAACTGACCGAGGTCGAGGGCGATCAAGTCCTTGTCCCACGTCAGACTTCCGTAGACGTCTCGAACGGAGAAGTTCCCGTTGTTCACGTCGAAGTCGAAGCGAAACTCAGCCCCGAGCTTGCTGTAAATGCGAGTCTCACCGCGCCCGATGAGGCGCGCATTCTGGAACTCGAAGCCGTCCGTGTCGTCGTTGTTGAACTCGGTGTCGGTGACATACCGAAAGCCCGGCTGGATGTATCCGCCGAGGAGCAGCGAGTCCTTGCCGAGTCGGAGCGCCCTGAGGAAGTTCGGTACGCGAGGGTCGTCCGGCGACGCAGTGAACGCGTCGAACGGGACCTCCTTCGGCGGCGCGGCGGGCGCCGCCTTCGGCGGCTCGGGCGTCGCGGTCGGCCCGCTGCCCGGCGGCGACGGTGCTGGCGGTGTCGGGCTTGGAGCGGGATTGGCTGGGTCCGGCGACGCCGCGAGTGGCGCGGGGGGAGGCGGATCGACCGGCTGCGCCATTGCGCGCCCGGCGATCAACATGGTGAAGAAGATGGACGAGCCGCGCGCCGACATGCGTGTCCGCGTATTGCGTGCTCGCGTCCCGCGCGAGCTCCATCCAGCGCGTCAACGAACAATTCGTCGTCTCGATACCTCGTCGTCACAGACGACGCCTCCTCGGCACGCGTTCGTCACTGCGGCGTCACGGTTCGGTCTCCCGGTCCTCGCGCAACTGGATGCGCTGGATCGCGGGGGCGACCGTGGCCTCGGAGACGAAGTGCCCGCCCGAGGGTTCGACTGCGTCGAACACGACGCTCCCATTCCGCCACATCATCGTGGTCAGGAGGTCGTCGAACGACCACTCGACCCGCCATACGGCCCCAGTTTGGGTGAGCGTGGGAGCGCTCGCGGCCTCGACGTCGAGCGAGGCGATCCCAGTTACGAGCATGGTCGTCCAAAAGCGCGAGCGGTCCTCGTCGAAGGCGCGCAGCGCTGGGCTCAAGAGCTTGGGCCAGGCGGACGACCGTCGAGTGAACGCGGCGCGGACCTCGCAGTCGACCCACAGTTGGGCGCCCGAGTCCAGCGCGAGGCCGAGGGTCAATCCTCGCCCGACGAGGACATTACGGAGGTCCTCGACGCTGAGATCCACCTCGACGCGCCCAGGCTCGAGGTGTGCGATCTCGCCGAGCGCCGCGCCGTCGTCGTCGGTGGACGACACGTCCGCGAGGGTGGCGTCCGTGGTCAGTCGGAGATACCAAACCAGGTGAGTCTCGGAGCCCACGAGCTTCGTGCGGGGGTGCAGGGTCCCGTCGACGTGGAGACTGCCCCCCGCGAAGCGAGCGTCGAGCCCCTCGCTCGATAGGTCGAGCTCGCGCTCCGTGGGTGGCGCCGAGGACGTCGGCGTACACGAAAGGAAAAAGAGAGCAGACCAAAGCACCAAGAGCGCTCGTGCCCATCCCGCAGATCGACCTCGCCGTTCGTCCATTCGGGGTACCCTCGGCGTCTCGCGCTACGATTGTGTGACAGCCGCGTGCCAACCTCGACCATCCGCGCACGCGCGAGGGACCGAGCGGTGACATTCTCGTGTCAGCGACGGTTGTGCTGGAGCACCTGCCATTGCTGCGACATGAGGAGCGCATGGGCCCATTGCGTCGTCTTGGCGCGCTCTTCTCGCTTTGTGTCGCCGGGGTCATGGTGCTCTCGTGTGGAGACGAGGTCGCCGTCGAGCATGCCGCTTCGCGGCACCGGCTCTCTTGCCCACGCGCGAACCACCTCCCGTTCACGCTCGAGTCTGACGGGTTCCAGGATCCCGCGCACGAGTTGCTCGACGGGCCGAGAGCCGACATCGCGGAAGATACACTCGGCGATGCGACGGGCGTCGTGTCCAGCACGGACGAAGGGCTCGATTCGCCGCCTCGCGCGCGAAACGTCTACTATGTCGGCCGGAAGGCGCGAAAAGGTTCACCGGACGCGAATGCACCGACCCCCATCGGGAACGAGCTCGTCAGCCTGTGGTTCTTCGACGACCGCGAGTCGCGCTGGGCACGAGCCGGACGCGGCCCGACGGACGCGGGCGGCTGGTACCGGTTCCTCGACACGGCCGCAGAGCGAGCGATGCCTGAACCCGTTTACGCGGTTCTCGAGGGTGACGGCAGCTGCGCCGCGCACTTCGACGCGCTCTATCCGGCCGGCACCTCGGTCGTGGTCACGGACATCGATCGGGTGCTCGCCCGAGAGGACGGGAGCGAGGCGACCGGCGCTTCGCGAGCCATGAACGCCTGGGCAAAGAAGGGGTACCCAGTCGTCTATCTCACGTGGCGACACGACGACGCACGAGCCGTGACCCGTGAGTGGCTCGATGCGCACGTCATGCCGGGCGGGGCGCTCATCACAGGGCCCGCGGATCCGCGGCTCAAGACCGTCTGGCTGGATCGTATGGCGAACGCGTTCGGGTGGACGTTCGAGGCGGCTTATGCCGGGTCCGCCGAGGACGCGAACACCTATTGGCACGCCGGAGCCGGGGCTGCGCGCATCTTCCGGATCGGCGAGGCGTCGGGCGACACGTCGGTCGCGATCGAGGACTTCGATACGCACGTCGAAGACTTCATCGACGCCCAGCCCGAAGCTCGCTGAGCGCGCCACTCGAGTCGGACGCACGAACCTCCGCGGGTGGACCGGCGGGCGCACGGGGCGCCTCCGACGCGCGGGGAGTCGCGGCCGCTCGGGTCGGCCCGTCGAGCCGCGCAGACGCGGCGCGGCCGGCCTCGGAAGCGATGGGGCGATTCGCCGCGGCGCTCTTCTACGTCACGAAGACGTCACCGAGCCGACCCCTCGAACTCACACAAGGCGCCGCGTTCCGTCGCAGAGTGCGCCGCATGACGAGGGCGCGCGGCGCGCACGGATCCGAGGTTCCAAAGATGCATGTCTCGGAGCTGAGCGTCTTCTATGGGGACACTCGTGCGCTCGAGAGCATCTCGCTCGACGTGCGGTCGGGCGAAGTCCTCGCGCTGATCGGCCCGAGCGGGTGCGGCAAGAGCACGTTCCTCCGCTCGCTGAACCGCATGAACGACCTCGTCGAGAACGTCACCGTGAAGGGGAGCGTCGAGCTGGACGGGCAGCCCATCTATGGCGACGCGATCGATCCCGTCCTCGTGCGGCGGCGCGTCGGCATGGTGTTCCAGCGGTCGAACCCATTCCCGAAGTCGATCTTCGAGAACGTCGCGTTCGGCCTGCGGATCGCGGGGGTCCGTGACAAAGCGACGCTCGCGGCCGCCGTCGAGCGGGCGCTCCGGCAGGCGGCGATTTGGGACGAGGTGAAGGATCGCCTCCACGACGCGGGGGACAACCTGTCCGGAGGTCAGCAACAGCGCCTCTGCATCGCGCGGGCCCTCGCGGTCGGGCCGGAGGTCATGCTGATGGACGAGCCCGCGAGCGCGCTCGATCCGATCGCCACCGCGCGCATCGAGGAGCTCATCGCAGAGCTCAAGGAGTCGCTCACGATCGTGATCGTCACGCACAACATGCAGCAGGCCGCGCGCGTGTCGGACCGCACGGCCTTCTTCTTGATGGGCCGACTCGTCGAGGTCGGCGAGACGGGCGCCCTGTTCACCAAGCCTCGGGAGAAAGAGACCGAGGACTACATCACTGGGAGGTTCGGATGATCGCGTGGAGTCGGTCGGGTGCAGGCGCGTTCGCGCTCGTGATTGCCATGGTGTCGGGCTGCGACACGAGCAAGCCCGCTGGGGCGGGCGCGAGCGGGTCGCCGAGCGGGACCGCGAAGGGAACGATCCGGGTGAGCGGATCGAGCGCGCTCCAGCCGCTCGTCAACGCGGCCAAGGAGAAGTTCGAAGTCTCCAACGCCGGAGTGAGCGTGGAGGTCTCGGCCGGCGGATCCAAGAAGGGCCTCGCGGACGTGGCATCCGGCGCGGTGGAGATCGGCGACAGTGACATCTTCGCGCCGAGCGATCTCGCGGCGAAGCTCGTCGACCACAAAGTCGCTGTCGTGGGGTTCGCCGCGATGGCGAACAAAGGCGCCTACAACGCGAAGGTCAAGGCGCTCTCGATCGACGAGCTCTCGAAGGTCTACACCGGCGCGATCACCGACTGGAAGGATCTCGGGGGCGAGCCACAGCGGATCGTCGTCATCAACCGCGCGCCCGGATCGGGCACGCGGACCGTCTTTGGCAACGCCGTCCTCGGGGGAGACAAATTCATCGAGTCGCAGACAGAGGACAACTCCGGCGCCCTGGTCGCGAAGCTCAAGCAGACGGCGGGCGCGATCAGCTACCTCGCGACGAGCTTCCAGGATCCGGATCTCGTCACCCTCGCCCTGAAGATCGACGGAGCCGAGGTGCCGCCGACGCCGGAGAACATCACCTCGGGCAAGTACCCCGTCTGGGCCTACGAGCACATGTACACCGCCGGGCCGCCGGTCGGCCCGACGAAGGCGTTCATCGACTACGTCCTCTCGGACGACTTCCAGAAGAACGCGCTGCCGAAGGTGAAGGGATTCATCCCGGTCGTCGACATGAAGACCACGAAGGACAAGGACTGAAATGACCAGCGCGCCCCTCGCCGCGCTCGAGCGACCTGGATCGACCCGCCCGGGACCGCCGGGCCGCGATGCCTCCCGCTTTCGTGATCTCCGTGAGGGGATCGTCCGGACTGTCCTCGCGACGCTCGGGGGGCTCGTCGTCCTCGCGACGGCCGCGGTCCTGGCCTTCATCGCTCGAGTAGGGGTGCGCGGCGTCGCCGAGATCGGCGTCGTGAAGCTCGTCGCGGGTGCGCTTTGGAAGCCGGAGGCGGGGATCTATGGCGGGCTCCCGCTCATCGTCGGGACGTTGACGTCGGCGTTCGGCGCGGTCGTCCTCGGTGCGCTGCCGGCGGTGGTCGTCGCGCTCTGGGTCTCGGAGCTCGGCCCCAAGCGCGCCCGCGCGATCGTCCGGCGCACGATGGAGATCGCTTCCGCCATCCCGAGCGTGGTGTTTGGCTGGCTCGCGCTCGTCTACCTCGTCCCGGCGATGGAGAAACTCGCGCGCGGCATCCACGGGGCCGACGCCCCCGTGACGGGCGAGGGGCTGTTCTCCGCGTCCGTCCTGCTCGGCGTGATGATCGCGCCGACGGTCGTCCTCCTCTCGCTCGACGCGCTGGATCGCGTTCCGCGTCGCCTGCGAGAAGCGAGCCTGGCGCTCGGCGCGTCCCCGCTCGACACCGCGATCCGCGTCTCGGCGCCGAGCGCATGGCGCGGCATCCTCGTCGCGATCTTCTTCGGCTTCGCGCGCGCGGCCGGGGAGACCATGGCGGTGCAGATGGTGATCGGGGGGGCGCGGAAGCTCCCGGACGGCCCGTTCGCGCCCACCACGACGATCTCCACGCAGATCGTGATGGACATGCAGAACGCCCAGCCCGACACCCTCGCGAGCGACGCGCTCTTCTCGATGGCGCTCGTCCTCTTGGTGATCTCGATCGCCGTCGTTGTCGCAACACGCGCGCTCGCCCCGAAGGAGCGCGCGTGACTGGGCATCCGCGCGCGCCTGCCCCGAAACCGAGCTCTCCGGGCGCGCTCGCGCCCGGACGCTCCCTCGCGAGGGCCACGCGCCCCGGACGCGCGATCGAGCGGGCGATCCTGATCGCGCTCGCGCTGACCGCCGCATCGATGGTCGCCGTCTACGGGGGTGGGCTCGTCTACCTGGTCGGGAAGGGCATCGGCAAGGTCGCGAGCTTCACGGTCTTCCCCACACCGCTCGCGAACGTCCGCGGAGAGACGGGGATGCGGGTCGCGGTCGGCCTCGCGCTCTTCGGCGCGACAGCGTGGGCCCTGGGCTCCGTCGTGTTCGGCGTCCTCGAGAGGATGGGCCGCGCTCCGTCGATGAGGTCGCGCCGGATCACGGTGGTCGCCTCCATCGCGGTCGTGCTCGGCGCGTCCGTCCTCGCACGCGATCACCTCCCGCGGTTCCTCATCACGCTCCCGAGCGAGACGAAGGCGGGCGGGGGGATCGGGCCGGAGATCTTCAACACGATGTACTTCGCCGTGCTGAGCACCGCGGTGTCGCTCCCGATCGGCGTGGGTGCCGCGGTCTACATCGCGCGCTTCGCGAGGAAGGGGCCGTGGGTCGGGGCGATACGCGTGGCGCTCTCGACCCTCGCGTCGGTCCCGAGCATCGTCTACGGGCTCTTCGGCTTCCTCGTCTTCGTCGTCCTGATGAAGGCCGGGTATTCGCTCTTCGCGGGGGCATTCGTGCTCGCGTTGCTCAACCTCCCGCTCGTCGTCAGCCTCAGCGAGGAGGCGATCCGATCCGTGCCGCGCGAGCTCGAGGAGGCGAGCTACGCGCTCGGCGCGACGCGCGTCCAAACGGTCGTGCGCGTCACGCTCCCGCACGCGTGGCCCGGGATCCTGAGCGCGACAGTGCTGTCGATCGGCCGCGTGTTCGCGGAGAGCGCCCCTCTCATCATGACGGCCGGGACGACGATCTCGCGGGTCAACGCCTACGCGCTGGACCCGTTTCGTGGGGGTGAGACGCTGGCGGTCCACCTCTGGTACGTGAACTCGGCGGGGCTCGCCCCCGATCGCGCGGAGGTGAGCGCCGGCACGGCGGCGGTGCTGATCCTCCTCGTCACCCTGACGAACGCGATCGCGCACCGCCTGTCGAAGCGCGTCGCAGGTGCCCAACGGGGCGCCAGGAAGACTGGATGAAAATGCGGAACCACCACACGAGTCGAGAGTTCGAGGCCGAGGTCCGCGGCCTGCGCACGAGCATCCTCGCGATGGGCGCCCGCTGCGATCACATCGTGGACCTCGCCGTCCGAGCGTTCGTCGGTGACTCCGATCCCGTGGCGACGGCCCAGGAGGTGGAGGAGCTCGACCGAAAGATCGACGAGGACGAGCTCGACATCGACGCGCGAGTCCTTCGAATGCTCGCGCTGCGCCAGCCGGTCGCTTCCGACCTTCGACTTCTCACGGCCGCGATGCGGCTCGCGACCGATCTCGAGCGGATCGGGGACGAGTCCGTCAACGTCGCCGAGCGTGCGCGAGAAGCCGAAGGCTTGGCCAAGCGCGCTGCGATCGCTGACGTACGCGCGCTCGGTGAGGGCGCGCGGCGAATGGTGCGGGAGGCGATCGCCTCGTTCGCGACGGAGGACCCGGAAGCGGCGAAGCGTGTGCTCGCGTCGGACAGCGAGATCGACGACCGCTACCACTCCCTCACGCAGTCGACGCTCGAGCTCGTGTCGAGCGCGCCCTCCGAGATCCGACCCGCGATCGCGGTCATGAAGGTGGCCAAGTACCTCGAGCGCGTCGCGGACCACGCCACCAACGTCGCCGAGGAGGTGATCTTCATCGTGACGGGGACGGACGCTCGGCGGCCGCGGAGGGTCCCGACCGCGCTGCGCTGAGAGGTGCGATCTCGGTCCCACCGCGCCCGACGAATTCGGGGCGAATGTCGGAGGCTCCGACCGTAGTCGCTCTCGATGTCGGAGCGGGCGTGCCTCCCCGCCATGGCAACGGTGCGCCCTTCGCGTGCTCGACTGCTCCCGGGTGCAGGGAGCGTCGACGGCGGACGGCAGATTCACGGGTTCGATCTCACCAGCGCAGGAAGGACCGCTCGATGGCTGGGCCAGAGCAAGAGGTTTGTCCGAGGAGCAGCGACACGAGCCTCTGCAAGAAGAAGGAGCCCGTCAACAAGGCGGTCCTCCAGGATACGCGCGCCAACGCGGCCCCCATGGGCGCCGCCGCCCCGTCCAATGACCCAGTCGCCGAGCGCAAGCTGCTCGACGCCCTGGAAAAGAGCGCGCTCGGCAAGGCGGCGCTTCGACTTCGCGAGAAGTACTCACCAGTCCTCGTGTTCGTGGCCGACGGAACGGCGGGGTACGTCGAGAAGGGTGACAAGGACGAGCCCGGTCGGCGAACGAACGACCTCCGACTCAACCGGACGATGCACCCGGACGATCTCGCGAGCTACTTCGTCCACGAGATGCACCACGTCGACGAGGCGAAATCCGGTCGCTCTCCGGCCGTCGAGGCCTACGGGAACGAAGCCGCGGACCGCACGAAGTACGTCACGACGATGGTGAAGGAGGAGATCACCTGCTGCCTGCTGCAGTTCGAGACCCTCATCGAGATAGGGTCGGTGGTATGCGTCTGCCCGTGGACGGGCGCGACCGGCGCATGCACGTGCGGACAGAACTGGAGCTGGATCGCCCGACGGATCCTCCCCGGCTACAAGAGCGACCGAGACGGACTCCAGAAGGGCCCGCTCCTCGACAAATACCGCGCGGCTCACCCCAACGACGCCGCGGGCGAGCTCGCGCAGATGCGGAAATACCTGTGGATCTGGTTCGGGCGCCGTGTCGTCCCCAACTGGCCGCAGACCTCGTTGACCGTGACGGACGAGCAGATAATGGACACGAGCGGAACGACGATGGTCCCCTTCGGCCCGTCCGCGTCGATGGTCTACGCGCAACACTACAAGCTAATCTTCGACCAGAAGGCCAAGAAGGCCCAAGCGAAGTGATTGCGAAGTGATGCATTGCAAAGTGATGCATTGCAAAGTGATGCATTGGCTGAGCCTGCGCTCGCGAGGAGGATGAGTGGTCGACTACAAATCCGTCGTCGTCCGAGACGGTGACACGCTCGACAAGATCGCCTACCGAACGGGGGTCGGCGCGTCCGACATTTGGAGCTTCGAGAAGAACGCCGAGCTCGCGGCAAAGCGAGAGCCGAGCGTGCTGCTGCCGGGCGACGTGATTTACCACCCCATCGTCGGGGCGGCCCCGGAGCCCGTCGAAGCGGGTGCGTCGAACGACTATAGCGCCAAAGTGCCGACCGTCGAGTTGCACTGCGTCCTCTGCGACTCTTGCGGCCTCCTGAAGGACACGGACTATGTCGCCGAGATCGACGGGCCGGACCACGTCATCGAAGGCAAGACAGACAATGAGGGGAGAGCGATCCTGAATATCCCCATCCTGACGAGCGAGATCGTCTTCCGTATGGAACCCATCACGCGCTGCGGTCCGGCGCCGACGATTACGCTGAAGGTCGGACACCTCGATCCGCCGGAGAGCACGTCGGGCCAGCGATCCAGACTGTCCGGACTCGGGCTCTACCCCGTCGACCGCGCACGGTGGCCAGCGAGCGACGCCGATGACCCCGCGCTCGCGGAAGCCCTCGTCGCGTTTCGCGCCGCCTACGATCTCGACGGGCAGCCCGACGACGTCGTCTTCGCGAAGCTCGTCGAGGCGTTCGGCGCGTGAGCACGCGCGGAGCGCGCCCGGCGCGGCGGAGCGAGTTCGGAGCGAAGATTTCCTGCTCGGCCACGTAGGACGCGACGTGGGCAAGCCCGTCGCCAAGCAAGGAGATCGTGTCGTGGGGGTAGATACCCACGTGATCCTGGTCCCGAGCCCCGCCGGTCCCGTACCAACCCCGCTGCCTATGCCATTCAGCGGCGCGCTGTCCGCCGATCTCAGCGCGACGGTAATGGTCGACGGGCTCGCCGCGGCGGTCGTGGGGAGCGGCGCTGACAACCTCCCGCCGCACCTGCCCATGGGAGGTCCGTTTCAGACGCCGCCCGCGAACAAGGGATCCATCTCCCAAGGCAGCGAAACCATCCTGTTCGATGGGAAGGCCGTCGCGCGCGCGGGGGACCCCGTGACGTGCTGCAACGACCCGAGTGACACCGACACGGGCGCGGTCATCGCCGTCGGAACCGTGATCGCGAGCTGATGGCCATCATGCCCGCCGCGACATCCGCCTCCGATCCCGCACCTAGACGCATCGGCGGGATCACGCTCGAACAGTACGCGGGCGTGACCGCGGCGCTCGCCGAAGGGCACCCTCTCGGCGCGATCTTGAAGCAGGAGCGGATCCTCGAGACGACATGGTCGGAGGCATCCATCCAATGGGCGGCCGCCATCGCCGACGCGACCGACTTGCAGCTCGAGCTCGTCGAGAAGCGGCAAGTCGCCGAGGACGCGCTCGGTCGCCCGCTCCCCCCGCTCGACGACGACCCGGTCGCGTGGAGTGGATTGCTCGGCGCGATCGCGCTCGGCGATCGAGCTCGGATCATCGACGCCCTGGGCCTCACGATGGCAGACATCGGTCGCCTCGGGCGCAAGTGGAAGAAGAAGCTCGTCGCGGATCCCAAGCTCGTACAATCGATCACGCGCGCCGCGCCCACCGCGAAGGCGCCGAGCGCGGTCCGAGCGGGGCCGCGGGTGCTCCGACGCTTCCCGTGGACGCCCGAGGCGACGACCACGTCGGCTGCGAACGTCGAGCCCGTGGTGCGCGGGGCAGCCCCGTTCAGCGAGGTCGAGCCGGTGTTCGAGCCGCCGACGATCCACCTCGCGAGCTACCAGCGCGAGGCACTTCAAAACGAGCGAGCACCCGCGCTGGCCTCTCGCAACTCCGCCCCGTTCTCGGAAGCCGCTCCGGGAACGCCTGCGGCGCCACCCGTCGGCCAGTTGACGGCTTGGACCCCGGAGGCCCAGCCCGCGTCCCCCGCCACCCCGTTCGAAGTGCTCGATCCCGCAGCACATGGTGTGTCCCTCGTGCGATACGCGGATCTCGTGAGCCAGCTCCAGGAGCCTGGCGCCGACGCCGCCAAGGTCTTGGCTGCGTGGGGGCTCGACGCCGAGAAGCGCCGGTCGATCGACGACTATTTCAACAGGAAGTTCAGCCGCGAGGCCCGCTGGGCAGCCGAGTTCAGTCGCATGCTGGTGCAGGCGCAGCGCGCGAACGCCGAGCGGAAGGCCGACGCCGCGAAGCAGCAAGCTCAGGGGAGCGCGAGCGCGGCCCCTCCCCTCGAAGACAGTCCGCCGAGCCAACGTCCCATCTCCGCCGTCCCCGAGCTCGGCTTGGAGCAGTACGCATGGGTCTTCGCGACCCTCGAGAGGACCCCCTCCGACCACCTCGAGCCGGTCCTCGCGAGGCTCCGCCTGACCCGCGCGTCGCGCGCGCTGCTCGACGCGAAATGGGCCGCGCGCATGGCTGCCGAGCCGGGGCTGAGGGAGGCCTTCGCCGCCGCGGTCCAAAGGCACCTCGCGGCGACGCCCTCCCATGCCCCGCGAGCCCCGCAGACGAGCGCCGCGAAGGCGCTCGATCCCGGCGCGATCGTGCGCCCCACCTCCGCGCAGGCGGCGCCTCGCGCGGAGGACGACGCGAGGCGGGACGCGGCTCCGCCTTCTCCGCGCCTCACCGAGACCGTCGCCTGGACGGACGAAATGCGGGCGGCGCTCCCGTTGCCGTTCAGCCCCTCGACGAGGCGGCCGAAGTAGCCCGCGTCCACATTCGAAGACCGCCATTCGCATCGACCTGACACGGCGCTCGCGCGCGCCACTCGAAAGCAGAAGGAATCCCCCACTCCATGGATGACACGGGCCCCGCTCGGGGGCGCTCCGCCGGCGTCTTCGAGCTCATCACGCAATCCCATCGCGATCACGCGCTGAAGGTCCTCGCGTTCTCGGGTCGTGAGAGCGTCTCTCGCCCGTTCCGCGTGGACGTGGATGTGTACACCGACGAGACCGATCCTCTCCCGGAGATCCTCGGCGACCGAGCGGCTCTGATCCTTCGGACGACCGAGGACACGGCTCGGGCGCTCTCCGGCGTCGTCGTGTCCGTGCGCCGCAGCGGGAGGCCCGCGAACGGCCGCGGACACTCCTATCGAATTCGCCTCGCACCGCGATTCTCCTGTCTGAAGCTCCGAAAGAACAGCCGAGTGTTCCAGGATTCGACGGTCCCCGAGATCGTCAAGACCGTCGCCGAGGAGGCGGGCATCGGCGTCGACCTGAAGCTCGAGCGCAGCTATTCGAGGCGCCCCTACTGCGTCCAATACAGGGAGACGGACCGCGGGTTCATCGAGCGGCTCCTCGCCGAGGAGGGGATCTTCTATTGGTTCCATCACGCGAGCGCGGCGGAGGTGGAGGCCTCCGGCCCGGAGGACCGGCTGGTCCTGGTCGACCAGGCAAGCGCCTCGGCGAACACCGACGACCTCACGCTCCGGCTGCTCCGGGGCGGGATCACGTCGCGCAATGCGGAGGTCGACGTGCTCGCGTTCTCGCGAACGAGCGCCGTCGGATCGAACCGCGTCGTCCTGCGCGACTACGACTTCCAACGCCCGTTGCTCCGCATCGAGGCGGACACGGGCGCGATCGACGCGCAGCCCAACTGGAGCGTGTACCGCCACCGCGGCGACTTCGAGGAGGTCGACGTGGACAGCGAGCGGGCGGCGATCGGGCTCGAGCAAGAGCAGCGGGGCTCCACGTCCGCGCGCGGCGTGAGCCATTGCCGCGCGCTCGGCGCGGGCGTGCTCTTCACGCTCGAGGTCGAGAACGACGCGGATCTCGCGGGGCGGTACCTCATCACGGGCATCCAGTACAAGGGCCGCACCCCGGAGGCTCGGAGCGACGAGGGCACGGTGTTCGAGAACCGATTCACCTGTGTCCCTGCGGAGGTCGCCGCGCGTCCGCGGCGCCCGCGTCACACCATCGACAATGTCCTCGCGACGGCGGTCGTGGTGGGCCCGGAGAACGAGGAGATCCACGTCGACGAGCTCGGGCGCGTGAAGGTTCAGTTCCATTGGGATGACCGGCGCCGGCCCGATGGGAACAGCTCCTGCTGGGTCCGCGTGATGCAGAGCTGGGCGGGCAGCGCGTGGGGAACGCAGGTCATCCCGCGCGTCGGCATGGAGGTGCTCGTGTCGTTCCTCGGCGGGGACCAGGACTGCCCCGTGGTGATTGGCTGCGTTCCGAACGCGACGCACCCACCGCCCTTCGCCCTACCGGCCTCGAAGACCCGGAGCGGCCTGCGAACGAACTCCTATCCAGGGGGCAAGGGGTTCAACGAGCTGAGCTTCGAGGACGCGAGGGGGCAGGAGCAAGTGTACCTGCACGCGCAGCGCGACCTCGACGACCTCGTCGAGCGGAACCGAACGAGCGTCGTCCGAGGGAGCGAGTCGAGCAGGGTCGAGGGCTCGCGGAGCTCGGAGACGGGCGGGACTCGCTTGGACGTCGTCGGCGGAAAGGCAGAGCGGACAGTGGGCGGTGACGAGGCGGTCGCGGTGGCGGGCAACCGCTTGGACGCCGTCAACGGGTGCGTCGACGCGCGCGTCTCCGAAGACCTCACGACGAAGGTCGGCCGCCGCGAGCGGCGCGAGGTGGCCGGACGGAGCGACCTGTCCGTGGGGAGCGATTACACGGTCCGCACGCTGGGCTGCTACACGAACGTGATCGGCAAGCACGACAAGAAGCGCTCCTATGTGGTGCGCGTCGAAGGCACCGCGCAGCTCTCGTCGAGCGAGGTGTTCGAGGTGGAGTCCGAGAAGGCACTCGTCCTGCGCTCGGGGAAGAGCTTCATTCGCATCAGCGACGACCGGATCGACATCGTCTCGCCGGCCGTCTCGGTGCGCGGCGAGGGGAGCGGCATGAGCGTCGAGGACGGAAAGCTCAAGCTCCGCTCGAAGTCGGAGACGCTCGTCACGAGCGAGAAGATCCTCTTCAAGACGCCGGACACTTCGCTCGGAATGAAGCGCGACGTCGAGATCGCGGGGAAGAAGATCCTGCTGAACTCGCCCGACGCCGCCGTGGACCCCGTGAAGGACGAGTCGAAGCCGCCGACGAAGGTCAAACTGGCGGACGCCTCGGGCAAGGCGCTCGCGTACCAGCGGTTCCTCATCACGCTGGAGGACGGGTCTGAATACAGCGGCATCCTCGACAAGGATGGCTGCATCGAGATGGAGTTCGAGGGCAAGGGCGTGATCAGCTTTCCGGACAGCTCGAACGCGGCGAGGTGATCGATGAGCGCCTCCACACCCTACGTCGTCCGTGCGGGCGACTATCTGGACAAACTTGCATACAGTCTCGGCTTCGATCGCGACGCCGTTTGGCAGAGCGACGAGAACAAGGAGCTGCGGGAGCTGCGCAAGGATGGAAACATTCTGCTCCCGGGGGACGTGCTCATGGTCCCGCCGCCCTCAGCCGCCCCTCCTCCGATCGAAGGCGGCAGCTCCAACACGTACGCGGCGGAGGTGCCGAAGGTCGAGGTGCGCGTCGTCTTCGTCGACCTGACGGACGAGATCCTGGCGAACGAGCCGTGCGAGGTACCGAGCATCCCCGACGCTCCGACGGCGACGGACGGCGACGGCCGGCTGACGCTACAGGTGCCCGTGACGATGCGCCAAGTCGAGGTGCGCTTTCCGAACAAGGAGATGGTCCTCGCGCTCGACATCGGTGGGCTCGATCCGCACGCCGACGACAGCGGAATCAAGCAGCGCCTCGCGAACCTCGGGCTCTACCTCGACGGCGACGCCGACGAGGACGAGGCGCTCTCGCTCTCGATCAAGGTCTTCCAGCGACTCCAAGGGCTCCCAGAGACCGGTGAGTTGGACGACGCGACTCGGGCCAAGCTCCTCTCGATCCATCGAGTGTAGTTCCATGGGAAGAGGTACGACGTGAGTGGACCACCAGACGGTAGCGCAGCGGTCGCGCCCAACAACGACGCGCAAGTGAAGCTCATCAAGGACTCGTACGACTACCCCGCGAGCGGGTTCACGGGAGATTTCAAGGGTCGATTCCTCGGCCGGGTCAACCGGCGGAACGGGGAGATTCAGCTGATCGTCAACTGCAAATGGACAATCTCGTCCGAGGACCCGCCCGACTGGTACGACCGGGACCACACCCTCTCCACGAGCGGCAAGGCCGAGTTCCTGACGTTCCAAAGTGAGTTCAAGTCCGTCGTCCAGCAGGCGTGGTCCGGGGTGTTCGAGATCCAGCCGGACATTCCAGCCGACAAGAATTTTCGCTACGCGGCGCGCGTGATCGTCGTCAACGATGCGGAGCCCAGCGACGCTCACCTCGAGGTGATCATCCATTCGAATGCGTTGAGTCGCAGCTCGGCCGGCGAGAAAGGTGGGAAGCGAATCATGGACCTCAAAGTCGGCACGGCCGGCGGCAAGCCAGCGGATACGCGCTACTTCGACGAGCGCCTCATGGAGGGGGACGTGTACAATCGGTGCACGGCGACGCACGAGTTCGGGCATCACATCGGCCTCCACCACCCGCTCCAGGGGAAGCTCACGTCGGCCGGGACGCAGGCCTCCGGCCTGCAAGAGTATGGTGAGACCGCGCCCGACAAGGGTTGCATCATGGGGTGGGGGACGACGGTCCAGGAGCGCCACTACCAACCCTTCCTCGAGATCGCCAAGCGCTACTCCGCGGAGGTGGCGCCCAAGGTCACGACGACGTGGACGCTCGTCCAGCCGAACCCCGTGGGCAGCAAGAAGAAGCGCTGACGCCGGGCTGCCGCCCGCGGGCGAGCGCGGCCGGGCAGTCGCCGGCTCACTCGTGTCGGTGTTTCAACATGATCGGTGCTGGCTTAGAACCAGGCTTGCAGGCGCAAACCGAACTCGTGGAGCAGGTGATCGGACGGATCGCGCTCACCGAACACGTTCGCCGGAACGCTCGCGAGGTTGTCCGTCGAGCCGGATCCGGGCGTGAGGTACATCGAGTAGTTGAAGGTCATCCGGATGAACTTCGAGTGCCAATAGCTCGCGGCCGCGGAGAATTGGTAGATCGTGAAGTTCGTGGCGGGGTTCTTCGCCGACCCGGGCGTCGCGTCGTCGTCCTTGCCGCCGCGCGCGTTGCCGTCGTAGTCGCCGTGGACGCCCGCGCCGAGGAGCGTGAGCTCCGCGCCGCGCTTGATCTCCTCTTTCTTGTGCGTGTTCAGCTTGGAGGGGCGCGGATAGCCGGGCTCGCCGGAGATGTACGAGTCGCCCGCGACCCACCACGTCGCCTGCCCGTACCAGCCGACTCCCTTCAGCGTGCCGAGGCGCTCCGTGTTCGTGAACTGGAACCCATCGACCGCCTCGCGCGTGTGGTTCGCCACGTAGTACGCCTCGCCGCGGATATCGACCGGGCCGATGGGGACGCGGAGCTCACCGCCGATCAGGTTCTGGCCCCCGGAGGGGATGACCTTCATCTTGCGCTTGAGCGAGTCGGTGTAGCTCGGGTTGTAGAGCACGTACCCGAACGAGGAGGTGATGGGCGCGTAGTTGTAACCGACGCCCTCGGGATCGCGCTCGCCATGCCGCGCGCTCACGCCGATGTGCGCGTCCTTGAGGAGCTTCACTCCGCCGAGAGGTCGCGTGAGGACGCGCGCGGCGAAGTCCGCCTGCGTGTCCACCTCCGGTCGGTTCTGCCCGTCGCCGCCCACGACCGCGACCTCGTACGTGAAGACCTTCTCGAGGACGTCTCCCCAAATCATCAGCCCCGTCTCGCGCGCGCCCGGCACGACGAACGCGCGGATCGGCAGGCTTCGATCCATGAACGAGAGCTGCCAATCGCTCGTCCGGTTCTCCATGGAGAGGGGCGGCCGGAATTGCCCGAACTGGAAGTTCAGACAGGGGCAGAGGCTGTAATTGATCCACGCGTCCGCGAGGTTCGCCTCCGTCGCCGCGCCCTGCACGGGGCGGAACCGCGCGGTCGAGGCGGTGGGCTCCACGCCGGGCGGAGCGGCGAAGATCTCCGCGCCGCCGTCCGCGTTGTCCGTGCTGTTGCCGATGTCCACCTGGCCGGTGAACGACCAACGCTTCAGGAAATCCCCGGACAGGCCGAACCGAAGGCGGCGCAGGAAGAACCGGGGCGGGAGGCCCGCGCCGTCCTTCACGGAGACGTTCTTGCCGTTCACGGCCCCGCCCGCGAACCCGTTGAAATCGAGTTGCAGCAGCAGGTTCGGGGAGATGCGGAAGTTCTCGTCGTTGTCGCGGATGTAGAACATCCCGTGCCAGCCAGCGTTGGACTCGCCTCCGCCGCCCGGCTTCCAGGCCATGCCCGTCTCGTCGTTGAACGACTGCGGGGGACCCGCTGGAGTCTTGGGCTGCGCGTTCGGCGCCGTGCCCGGCGTGGGGGGCGGCGGCGGCGTCTTTCCGGGGGTGAGCACCGAGCTCCCGTCGGGCTTCTTCTCCCCTGCCGGCTGGGCGAACGCCGCGCTCGGAGCGGCAGCGATGAGCGCAGCCAAGAGCCAGGAATTGCAGACGAGCCCCCCGACGACGGCCGAGATCGCTATTCTCATCGCAGAGTCCTATACCCCAGTTCAAGAAAGTCCGCGCGTGCGAATTCCGTGGGGGAACCGCGGACCCAAGGGAGCTTCTCGCTCCTCGATCCGGCGAAGGAGCCGGCCCGGAAGGAGCTTCGCGCGCATGAACCCTCGACGCACATGACCGCCTCCACGCTCCACTCCGCTCCGCCCGACGCCGACGCGGCCCCCGCCGCGCGCGAGCCCGTCCCGCTGGGTCTCGCGGCGTTCGAACAGATCGGGCGGATGCTCGAGGAGAGCCCGCGCCTCGTCGGTACCGTGCTCGTTCGCCCCCACCCGCTCCTGATCCTCGCGCGACGGAACAACGCGGCCGCGCTCGTGCTCCCGGCGGTCGTGTGGGATCGCGCGCGCCATCTCCTCCGACCGTTCGCGGATCCGCTCGCGGACGGTGAGATGACGCTCGTCGTGCTCGGGGAGATCGACGATCCGGATCTCGAGCAGGCCGTCGCGCGCGGGATCTCGAGCGTGCTCACGGAGACGCCGAGCGAGCGCCAGCTCACGCTCGCGCTCTTCACCGCGTTCGAACTCGTGGACGCGAAGATGCGCGCGGAGAGCCGCGGCAAGTGGCTGAGCCGATACCGCTACGAGCTCGGCGAACTCATCGAGATCGGCAAGGCAGTGAGCACGGAGCGCGAGATCGACAAGCTCCTCGGGCTCGTGCTCGAGAAGAGCCGGTTCATCACGGGCGCGGACGCCGGGAGCATCTACGTCGTCGAAGGGGACGACCCCGATCCGCGCCGCCGGACGCTCCGCTTCAAGCTCACGCAGAACGACTCCACGCAGCTCGATTTCAGGGAGTTCACGATCCCCATCAGCCCGCGATCGATGTCGGGGTACGTCGCGCTCAACAAGCGCTCCCTCAACATCGTGGACGTGTACGACCTGCCGACGGACTCGCCGTTCTCGTTCGACGGTTCGTTCGACGCGAAGGTCCAGTACCGCACGAAGAGCATGCTGTGCGCGCCCATGCTCGATCGGCGCGGGGACGTGATCGGCGTCATCCAGCTCATCAACAAGAAGGTCGACGCGCACCAGAAGCTTCGGACGGCGGACGACTTCGAGCGGCGCGTGATCGCGTTCGATCAGCGGAGCGAGGAGCTCCTCGTGACGCTCGCGTCCCAGGCGGGCATCGCGCTCGAGAGCGCGATCCTCTACGCCGAGATCAACCGGATGCTCGAGGGGTTCGTCCGCGCGAGCGTGGAGGCGATCGAGCAGCGCGATCCCACGACGAGCGGTCACTCGCGGCGCGTCGCGGATCTCACGGTGTCCCTCGCGCGGTCCGTGGAGCGCGCGGGCGAGCCCCGCTTCCAGGACGTGCGGTTCACGCGGGACGATCTGCGCGAGCTCGAGTACGCGTCCCTCCTCCACGACTTCGGGAAGATCGGCGTGCGCGAGGAGGTGCTCGTCAAGGCGAAGAAGCTCTACGAGCACCAGCTCGAGAACATCCGGATGCGGTTCGACTGTGCGATCCGCGCGCTCGAGACGGACATCCTGCGCAAGAAGTTCTTCGTCCTCGATCGCAAGGGCGGGGACGCGGACCACGCGGAGCAGCTCCAGCGGCTCGACGAGGAGTTCGTGCGCCGGCGGACGGAGCTCGAGGGGTTCTTCGCTGCGGTGACCTCCGCGAACGAGCCCACGATCATGAGGGGCGGAGACTTCCAGCTCATCGAAGCCGTCGCGCGGGAGACGTACGTGGGCGTGCAGGGAGAGCGGATCCAGCTCCTCTCGCAGGAGGAGGCGCAGTCACTGTGCGTGCCGCGCGGGACGCTCACCTCAACGGAGATCGACGAGATCCGGAGCCACGTCGTGCACACGTATGAGTTCCTCTCGCAGATCCCGTGGGGCAAGCAGTTCCGGCGCGTCGCGCACATCGCGGGCGCGCACCACGAGCGCCTGAACGGCACGGGGTACCCGAACCGCCTGCACGCCGCGGAGATCCCGCTCCAGTCGAAGATGATGAGCGTCGCCGACATCTTCGACGCGCTCACGGCAGCGGATCGTCCCTACAAGAAGGCCGTCCCGGTCGAGCGCGCGCTCGACATCCTCGGCTACGAGGTGAAGGACCAGCACATCGACGCCGACCTCGTGCGGATCTTCATCGAGGCGCGCGTCTGGGAGGTCGCGCCGCCTCCCTCGCAGCGCTTCCGCTGAGGGCGCGTCCGGAAATAAGTGGCTGCACCGAGGGCGACGATGCGCCCCGCGGCCAAGGCGCGACGACGAGGAATAGTGGGGCTATTTCGAGGAGGAGTAACGCCGGGCCGCGGGGATGCAGCGTCGGCCGAATGCGCCAGTTATTTCGGACGCGCCCCAAGGGCGCGCCCCGAAAGGAGTGGCTGCGGCGTCGCCCGATGCGCCCGTGGTTTGACGCGCCCCAACGCTCGAGTGGTGTGTCCTCTCGATGCGCGCCGGGAAGCACGCGGCGCGGCTCGTCCGCGCGTCTCCGGGCTCAGCTCTTGTCGAGCGAGAGCGCGGCCTCACGCACGATCGTCACGTCTCGCGAGGAAGCCTGGAGCTCGCCGACGAACTTGTTGCCGTCGATCTTGCCCGCGATGGTTCCGCGAAACCCGCCGGGCTCCTTCGGGGTGAGCGCGCCCGTGAGCGCACCCTCTTCGGAGTGACCCTCGACGGTGAGATCGCCGAGCGGTCCGGTGACCGTCCCGGTGACGCGACCATCGCTCCACACGGAGAGCGTCATCTCGCCCTTGCCGACGTTGTGCTTGCCCTTGTCGAGCCCCCAGAACGGCTCGGAGGCGCCGGGCGGGAGCTTCATCTTTTGCTTCTTCGCTTCGAACGGCCCGCGGAACGCCTGGACGATCTTCGCGTCCGCCTTCGCGCTCGGCGCGGGCGCCGCGCTCGCGGACGACGCCACCGAGGCGCTCGGCGCCACGCTCGCGGACCCGGACGCGGACGCCTTCGCGGACGCGGGAGCGCCCGACGGCGCTGCGGTAGGTGCACCGCCAGCGGGGTCGCCGCAGGCCGTGGTGAGGAGCGAAGCGACGAGCCCGAGCGCGAGGAAGGTCGTGAGGCGAACCATCGACGGCGCTCCTTTACACCGTTTTCGGATGTCGCGCTCTCCATCCCTCGGACTATCGTTCGAGAGGGATGAAGCTCGACGCGCTCGTGGACGCGGTGGTCGCGCGGCTCGACCGGATGAGCGACGAAGAAGTCGTCGCCCGGGTGAGGGCCGAGCTCGCCGCCGTGCTCGAGGAGCGCGCGGAGCGCGAGCGCGCCGCCGCACCTCTCGGGGCGGAGACCGACCGCGAAGGGCAACCGGGCCGAGCGACGCCACCGCGTTGAGGACCGCGTTCGACGGTCTGCGCGCCGGAGAGCGTCTCGCGCTCAGCGGACGGGCAGGCGCCGACGGGGCGGCTGGCGCGCTTCGAGGCTGCGCGCGAGCGCGAGCTGATCGCGCCAGTTTCCGTACGAGCGGCCGTGCGCCTCGAGGCGGTTCACGTCCCGCTCGAGCTTCTCGGACACGCTGCCCGCGGGGGCGCGCTTCAGCGGCGTGCCGGGGAGCGGCATGAACGTGTGCGTGTGCACGCGCGCGCCCTTCTTTTCGAGCTCGCCGAGGAGCCTCCGCGTCGCCTCGACGTCGGCCTCTTCCTCGCCGGGGAGGCCGAAGAGCAGATCGATGTTCGGCTTGAAGCCGTGCGCGATCGCGATCTCGCAGGCGCGCGTCACGTCCTCCACGGTGTGCCCGCGGAGCGTGGACTCGAGGACGCGGTTCGAGCCGGACTGACCGCCGATGACGAGGTTGTCGTTGTCGACGTACTTGCGAAGGACGCGCATCGCCTGGTCGGTCACGTGCTCGGGGCGCACCTCGGAAGGGAAGGTCCCGAAGAAGATCTTTCCGTCCGGGCCGAGCTCCGCGCGACACGCGGCGAGGAGCTCCTCCACCGCGTCGAGGTTCGGGGCCTCTCCGTCCGCGCCATACGAGAGGGAGGTCGGCGTCACGAACCGGAGGTACTTGAGGTTCTCGCGTCGATGGATGCGGAGGTGCTCGCGCACGTTGGGGATGGAGCGGTGCCGGAACTTCGCTTTGAACATGTACGGCGTCTGGCAGAACGAGCACGCGTAGACGCACCCGCGCGTGATCTCGATCGCGTTGAACCGGCGGTCGGGGAGGTTGAACGCGGGGTAGTCGTCGAGATCGACCTTCTCCCCCGGCCCCGTCGATCGGTAGTCGCCGCCGTCCAATCGGCCGATGCCGGCGGTGGCGCTCGGATCCGCGCCGCGGAGGAGGGCGCCGACGAACCCGGTGACGGTCCGCTCGCCCTCGCCGATCGCGACATAGTCGAAGCCCTCGCGGAGCGTCGCCTCCGGCTCGGCGCTCGCGTGCGGCCCGCCCGCGAGGTGCGTGACGTCGCGGCGTGACCCGGAGCGTAGCTCGTGCAGCTCGGGCCAGACGCCGTCGAGCTCGGTCGAGTAGAACGACCACAGGACGAGCGCGTGAACGCCGTCGCTCGCGGCCTGATCGAGCGCGTCGCGCAGCGGCTCACCGCGCGCCGGGAAGCGGATGTCGAGGTCGCGCGTCTCCGGGTGCGCGCGCAGCGTGCCCGTGAGGACGCTGAGCGCGTTCTTCGCGGTCTTGGTGTCGCGACCGAGGATCCGCAGGCGCGACGGGCTCAATCGAGGGTCCCGAAGCACGCGTGCGTCCCGCTCGCGATCCGCTCGGGGAGGCGGATCTTCGCGATCGGCCCGTCCGCGATCCGCGTGAGCTCGAAGACGTGGCACTCGGAGAGATCGCGGACCGTGTCGCTCACGAACGTCACGACGTACGCGTCCCCCTCGGCCGATCGCCCGCGCTTCGGCGCGACGGGCGACTCGCTCGCGTAGACGCCGTTCGGGTACTGGAAGCGCTGCTCGGTGCCGGTCTCTTTGTCGGTCACGATGAGCCCGTCGAACATGAACCACCCCGGCTTCGCGGACATCGAGACGACGTACCGGTTGCGGAGCCCCGCGTAGCGCCCGTGGATCGAGGGGAACTCGCTGATCGTGGGCGAGAGATCCTCCTCGCGCGTCTTGCCCGTCGCGAGATCGAAGCGCCAGCGGCGCGCGCGCGCGCCGAGGCTCGCCATGTCGATCTGGCTCATGAGCCACGCGTAGGCGCCGTGCTCCGGTTTTGGCTTCGGCATCGGCGTCGTCTGCGCGTAGCCCTCGAGGATCACCTCGGAGCCTTCTTCCCAGGCGTTCGAGAAGTGGAGGACGTAGGTCGGCGCCGCCTCGAACCAACGCACCTCCGCTGCGGAGCCGCGCTTCGGAACGACCGCAAAGCGCGAGGGTATGTCGGGGTTGTAGCGCGGGCGGTGGACGTTCTTCGCGAGGAGCGCGGGGTCCCAGAAGAGCGGGAAGTCGTTCAGGATCGCGTGGTGCTCGGAGATCGCCATATCGTGCGGGAGCCGAGGCCCGGGCAGCGCGATCGGGATCTCGTGCACGACCTCACCGTCCCGGGAGACGACGCCGTAGTGGAGGTACGGGGCGGCCTTGCCGTACCGGAAATAGAAGAGCTCCCCGGTGCGCTCGTCGACCTTGGGGTGCGCCGAGATCCCCGTATCGCTCGGGAAGCGCCCTCCCCAGGTCTCGCGGCCGAGGGACGCGAGATCCTTCGCGTCGAAGGCGTACGCGTCCCCGCATTGGTAGAACGTGGAGAGGACGCGCCCGCGATGGATCAGGACGTCCGTGCTGGAGGCGTCCTTCATCCCGCCCCGCGCGCCCCAGCCCGGGCGCTTCGAGAGCTCGGGGGGTTCGGCGATCCCCGCGTAGAGCGGGGCATTCGCGGCGAGCTCCTCCGCGAGGCCGACTGTCGGGACGAGCCGATTGGAATAGCGAGCGCGGCCCCGCTCGAACCAGATCGCGTGGAGCATCCCATCCCCGTCGAACGGGTGGTACCGCTCGAACGCGCCCATGAGCGGGTTCTCCGTGTTGCGGACGTAGAGGCCGTCGAGATCGTCGGGGAGCTTCCCTTCGACGACGTCGAGGTCGTCCGCGTCGTACTCGACGAGGTTCGGCCGCCACGCGCCCGTGCGGTAGGGGTGGTCGTCGTTCGGCGGGAGCCGGGATTCATGGGTGCGGACGATGCGCGTCGGCATGGCGGGAGCAAACGACGGGGAGCGGCGGAAGGGAACCCGGTTTCGGCGTCCACGGTGTCGGGTCCGGAGCCGCGGCGCCGCAAGCTCGAGAGGGAGGCGCAGCCGCTCACCGCCAGCGTTGCGCAACTCGGCTCGCCCGACTTGCGCAACCCTTGCTCGACGCGCGGCGAGGCGACCGCTTCGACCGCGGAGAACGCAGAATGGCACCTTCGTTGCTCAGCCGTGCGTCGCGTCGCCACTGCGGCAGCGCTTCGAGGGAGCCTCCCATGCACATCACGATCGACGCCCGTTCCATCGCCAAGTCTGCCTGCCCATCGCCGCTTTCACGCTGTGCGGGGTGGCGCTGTCGGCCCCGACCACGTTCATGAAGAGCGAGACGCTCACCGCCGACAAGCTCAACGCTGCGTTCACCGACGATCGCGCGCGGCTCGACGCGCTCGAGAACTCCTCCGCTTCCGGCTCGGCGTTTCGCGCGTACACGAACTCTCAGGTCACGCTCCCCAATGGCGGGAGCACTGTCCACTTCGACGCGGAGTCGTTCGACACCGCGGACGAGTACGACCCCGGGACCGGAAAGTTCACGACGAAGACGGGCGGCATTTACGACGTGAACTGCAATCTCATCTTCGACTCCGGCCAGACGACGAGCAAGTACTACCTGGAGGCGGGCCTGTTCCTGAACGGCAACGGCGCGGGCTCCGGCCGCGTCGACGTCGCAGCGTCCCTTGGGGACGGCTACTCCGCCGCGTACGGCGTTCATGCGCTCCTGAAGCTTTCCGCAGGCGACGCGGTGACCTGCGGCGGGTACCAGAACTCCGGCGCTCCCATGAAGCTGCAATTCAAGCCGGGCGAAGCGCCGAACTCCTTCAGCGCCGTGCGACTGGCCCTATGAAGCGACGTCGCGGCAATCGCTCCATTGGCCCTCGGGTCGGGGCAGCGCGCGCCGGCGCTCGAGGGATCACCCCGCGCGCAAACCTCCGGTGATTGTACGGCAATTCAAATTCCATGGGCGCTCCGCTCGCCGGCGTTCCTCCGCCGAATTCCGCGGAGGACCGCGGCAGAATCGAGCGCCTTCGGCGCGCTCGTCGAATTCGATCGATGCGCACGTCGACGGCGGGGGTGATCCTGATCGGCCGGCAGCAGTGGCAGAACCACGGGAAGACAGAAGACAGGAAGCCCTGAGGAGCAGAATGATCTTGTTCTACTTCTCAGGGCTTCCTGTCTTCCCGTCTTCCTGTGACTCTCCTCTGAAACTGATTCAGAATCGCGCTCGCTGATTGAGGCAGGCTAGAGCACCGACCGGTTTGAATCACCGAGCATTCACGCGATTTTAGGTACGATCCACACGGCCTCGTCGCTGTGCTCCTCAGATTGTCAGCAGCAGTCTTCCGGTGCGCGCTCCTCGGGCGCGCGCCTCCCACCCAAACTCCCGCGAATCCACCGCTGATTCAAACCGGTCGGTGCTCTAGTATCCCGGCGATGCCGCTCTCGCCGGGAGACCACCTGACGGACAGCTTGGTGCTCGAGCAAGAGCTCGGCTCGGGCGGCATGGGGACCGTGTGGCGCGCCAAGAACCTCGCGCTCGGCAGCCACGTCGCGGTCAAAGTGCTTCGACGGGCAGAGGACGGCGGCTCACCCGAGGCGCGTCGGCGCTTCGAGGCCGAGGCGCGCGGCCTTGCTCAGCTGGATCACCCGAACCTCGTCCGCATCTTCGACTTCGGCATGTCGCCGGACGGCGATCCGTTCATCGTCATGGAGCTCCTGCGCGGGGAAGACCTCGCGTCCCGCCTCGCGAAGGGTCGCCTCGACCTCGCGACGACGGCCGAAATCCTCAGGCAGACGTGTCGGGCGCTCCAGCGCGCCCACGACGCGGGCGTCATCCACCGCGACATCAAGCCGGCGAACATCTTCCTCGTCGAGCTCGGGGACGACATCCACGTGAAGCTCCTCGACTTCGGGATCGCCCGGTTCGGCGCGTCCGCGAAGGTGGACACCGCCACGAAGACCGGCGCGGTCCTCGGGACGCCCTACTTCATGAGCCCCGAGCAGCTCCTCAGCCCGAAGGGAATCGACCACCGAACGGACCTCTGGTCGGTCGGCGTAGTCGCGTATTACTGCCTGGCCGGGGCGTTTCCCTTCGAGGGAGAGACCCTCACGGCGCTCGGCATCGCCGTCGTCGCCGCGAACAAGAAGCCCATTACGGCGCATCGACCCGAGTTCCCGCGCGCGCTCGATGTCTGGTTCGACCGGGCGCTCGCGCGCGATCCAGCGCAGCGCTACGCCAGCGCCAAGGATCTCGCCGAGGCGTTCGATCGGGCGCGTGCGGCGATGGCGGCTCCGACGGGCGCGCCAGCAGGCTTCGCCGCGCCCCCAGGGGCAAGCCAATCGACCGCCCCGAGTCACGCGCCTGCTGCGGCTTCGCTCGGAACCGCTCCCGCGCCGCCTCGGCCGAACGAGCTCGCTCCGACCGCGGCGCCGTTCGCGTTCGCAGCGACCGCGCCAATCCCGGCGAAGCCGCCCGTCGCTGCGCCGGTCGCAGGGACTGCGCCCTCGGCGCTCGCCGCGCCCCCCGTCCTCACCCCGGCGCCTCGATCGCGGCTCCCCGTCGTCCTCGGGTCGGTGGCTGTCCTCGTGCTCGTCGGGGGTGGCGCAACCCTCGGCTACCTCGCGACGCGCGGTGACGCGCCCCCCTCGACCCGCGCGAGCGCGTCCCCACCCTCGAAGACCGCAGCCGCGGCGGCGACCACGGGAGCGCTGACCGTGACTCCAGCGCCCACGCCGACGCCCTCACCGAGACCGACGCCTGCCCCCACGCCGACGTCGACGCCCCCACCGCGAACGCCCGACGCGGTGACGCAAATCCTCATCAAGTGTTGGGATTTGAACGTGAAGCCCGGGACGCCGAACGTCGACGCCGAGGCGACCTATGACGTCGACGAAGGGGGCAAGATCATCCACCCGCAGATCCACGGTTCGGTGACGCGCATCGCGGGCTACGCCGAGTGCTGCACGGAGCGCATGAGCGAGCTCGACTACGGCCCTGGCCCCCTCGCGAAGGGAATCGTCTCCAAGCGGGGATTTCCAGCCCGATAGTCAGCTCGACTTGAGCTTGATACCGCCCGAACCGAGCTCGATCGAAACGCCGCCTCCGCCCAAGGTCACGCCGCTGTTGGAGAGCGTGATGACGCCGCCCCCAGACACGATGGTGATCCCGTCGGGCGTGAGCTTGATGTACGGCAGGCTCGTTGCGTCCGGCATTGCGAGCCGGAACGCCGTCGCATTTTGCACGTGGCCCAAGTAGAGCAGCTTGTCCGTTCCGATCACGCCGAAGCCAGGTTCTTGCGGCCAATACATCCGGTCCATGGTGTGTTTCGGCGTATCTCCCGCGCCCGCCGTCAGGACGAACCCGTCGCGACCATGCACGTACACGGTGCCGTCGAGCGAGTTGAGTTGCGCGTCGTCGAGGCTCGTGGCGATGAGGTTGCCGTGGCTCGACGAGATTTCCGCGGTGGAGCGTGCGCGGAGGCTCGCACTGCCGAGCTGCGCGTTGATGGAGACCGCGTTCGAGCTCAGGGTCGCTTGGTGAGTGGCCGAGATCGACGCCATTCCGGCGGAGGACAAGCTGAGGACACCACCCGCGCTGATCGTCGTCACACGCCCGCCGATGCTGGTGAGCAAGTCGCTGTGCAGGCCCGCGAGCACCCCCGCGCCGAGACTGATGCTGAAGTTGCCGTAGGCGTTCACGGATCCCCCGGTTCCGCCGCCCAGAAATCGCGTGAGCGGCATCGCCATCGAAACGGTGTCGATCGCGTGCCCGAGCGTCGCGCCAATGCGAGGCCCGACTTTCACCTTCTCCCAACCGGCGCATCCAAAGAGAGGTTCGCGCCGGAAGAGCTCCATTTCCTCCTGGATGCGGAGACCCTCGGATTGGATCGTCTCCATCTCGGACTTCACGTCTGCAAACCACGACAGCGCCTCGCGGATCGGCCCCGTGGGGAGCGTCGGTTGGTCGGCGTCTCCGAGCAGCTCGGTGGTCGTCGCATCCGGAATGGAGCCGATGAACACGTCCCCGGGTGACGTCACGACGACAGCGCGCTGGCCGACGACGCGGACGTCCGCGAGGCTCGACGTCACGAAGTGGTTCTGGATCGACTCGTGGACCGCGTGGCCCTCCGTGATCATCGCGTAGCCGGCTTTCTTGTGCGGCGTGGAGTCGTCCGCGAACACGCTCGACACAAACGCCGTGCGTGGCGGACCGTCCTTCGGCTCGTGCAGCGTCGCGCGAAACGACGGCAGAATGAGCGCGGAGGGGACGCCCAGTCGGACGAACGTGCGACTCGGGGCGGTCTGCGCTGCCCAGCTCGATTCGGAGAGCGCGCCATACGTATAGAGGTGGGCGTGCGCGTCCGTCTGCGCGACGAACCCGCCATCGACCTTCATCTGCTCGCGCGTCGGGAGCCGATAGAACCCCGGCGACGCCTGGCGGACCTCGAACACCGGTGCGCCGAGGTTCACGACGACACGCTCCGAGGGGACCCACATCGTGAGCCGGTCGACGCCTTTCGGGCTCTCGGCCTGCGACGGAACCGTCTCGCGCGAGACGAGGTCGTAGTCCTGATCGTACGCGCTGAGCGTCCCGTCGAGCTCCACCTCGAAGAGGGCATCATCCACGGCTCGGCTCCTCGCTCGCGGCGCCGTCGGGCCGGGACCAGTCTTCCATCTCGATGCGCACGCCAGTCGCGCTCTCCGTCACGGACTGGGTCGGGTTCACCCTCGTCGACGGGCTGATCGTCCGTGGGTTCGGGGCGGCGCCGACGATCACGGGCCGATCCGGGTCACCATCGACGTACGCCACGAGAACCTCCGTGCCGCGGTGGAGCGGGTGATGAGCTCCGTAACCCGGGCCCGCATACGGTTGCGCCATGCGGATCCACCGCGACATGGTGACGCCCTGCTTGTGCGCGCTGTCGAACGCGACGGACACTTGGTAGCGGCCCTGCTCGTCGATCTGGGCGAACTCCCCCGCAGCGTCCGAGTCGATGTGCCCGTTCATCACGCCATGGATCCGCGGCTTCGGCGTGCGCAGCTCCGGCCGCCAGCGCGCGGCGCTCGGCACGGCGGTGAACCGCGCCGCGTAGCGATGGCTCCCGGCGCGCCACGTGTCGTCGCTGATGCCGGGTGCGGGCACGTGCGCGCCCACCGAGAAGTCGACGCGCGTCACGAGGTAGGCGCCGTGGTGATCCTCGTCGTGGTGCCCGGCGAACTCGAACACATGCCCCGCACGGACGCGAGGCGTGTCCGTCTCGCCCGTGTACACGAGCCGTCGACACGCGATCGCCTCCGCGCGGATCGTCGCGAAGCGCTCCGCTTCGGGCGTTGTCGAGAAGTGTCCGCCGTAGTCCATCACCGTGCCGAACCCCATTGGGTCCGCCACGGCCTTCGCCACGAGCCGCACGTGCGGGGCGCGGTAGTTGTAGTCGAACACCACGCTGCGCGCCGAGACGCGGGTGCGCTGCTTCTCCCAGGCCCAAATCGTGGCCTCCCCGCCCGTCGACTTGTTGCTGCGCGCGCGGTAACCGATCGCGCTCGGGGCTGCGATGCGTGAGCTCCCGGCTCCCGCCTCCGCGATGACCAGTCGCTCGCCGGCCGTCGTCTGCTCGAACCAGCTCGAGAGTCCGTCGTGCTCGAGCCAGCGCTGCAGAAAATCCCAGTCGCTCTCCTGGTACTGAGCGATGTACTCACGACGGACGTCGCGCTTCGTTCCTTCCACTCGGAAGTGCTTCCCGGGGACGAGGCCGTAGCCGCTGAGCACGCTCGCGGCGAGCTCGGGCACGGTGAGGTCGTGGAAGATGCGGTTGGTCCGCGACAGCGTGAGCAGCGCGGCGGTCGGCACGAGGCGCGCGACGTACACCGCGGGCTCCCCCGCGACGGTGTCGACCTGTCGAAGGGCCGACAAGACGCCGCGCACGAGGTCGTCCCGCGTCGGACCGAGCGAGACCGCGCACGGCGCCGCGAAGAGCGCGTCAATCTGCGTCGCGCGGAGTGGGCCCTTCTCGCGACCGAAGACGAGATCGAGTTCGTAGAGGCCGTTCATCTCGTCCGCCCCACGGACGCCAAGAAGAAGGAGCTCGCCTCGCTCCGCCGCCTCGGACCGAAGGCCGATGTGTACGCTCTCGAGTCCGTCACCCACCGCTCGAACCCTCGGCCGCATGGGGGTCCACCGATTCGGGGAGCTCGAGTTTGGCGCCTCGGATCGCGCGCTTCGTGACGACGCTGTGTTCCGCGCGGCGCACGGTGAGCGCCGCGCCCACCTCGGGCTCGCGCGCGCGGCGCGCCCACTCCGCGCGGAGATCCGGCAACACGTCCGGCGTCTCTCCGCAGAGAAGGAGCGCGTCCACTACGAGGTGCGGCGCGAGCTCTGCGATCACGGAGAACGCGCCATAGAGATCCACGTCGGACCAGAGCGGACGAACGCCGCGCACCGGGCGTGCGAGCACGTCGAACGACACGCGCGGGGCCGGCGCCGGACCTTGGTGCTTCCGCTCGTCGGTCGGCGGTTCGGGCACCTCGATGCGGCAGCCCTCGGCCGACGTCTCGCGCAGGAAGCGACGCCGCAGCTCCCCGACCGAGGCTTCCGCGATCCCGCGCCGCGCGAGCTCCTCCTCCGTCACGCCCGCGGCTGCGAGCAAGTTGCTGCGGCCCGTGGCGTTCATGATCGCGCCCATCTTCCCCACCCACGCGGGACGTTCGCTCCCCGACACCGAGAGAGCTTACCCAGGTCGAGCCCGAAGTGGTGAACGAGCGGAGCGAAAGCCAAGGTACCCTCCCTACGTGGCGACTGTCCGGCTCCTCCCCGTCGGCCCCGTGCGTTGTGCGTCGCAGACGTGGCGCCTCGGATCCAACCTGTCCGCGACGATCATCGTGAAGGCGACGTTCGTCCCAGCGGCGAGCGGCGCGCTCGTGCTCGCGCCGGAGGCCGCCCCCGTGTGCCTCCGCGACGAGCATTGGGAGCAGAGCCCCGCGCGGAGCGTCGAAGAGTCCTCGGAGCTCGCGCCGTTCCTCCCTCGCGGGGAGGTCTTGCTGCGCGGCGTCGCCCACGCGACCGGCGGGTCTCGCGCCGTGGTTCGCCTCGTGGTCGCGCGCGCGGGCGCGGCGCTCATGGATCGTCGGGTCGTCGTGCGGGGTGACGATGCTCGGCCCGGCGAGGCGTTGCTCGTTCCGCTCACGCACGAGAACGCGATTGGCGGCGCCGGTCACCCACAGAACCCAGTCGGCCATGCATCACCGCTGCTCCTCGATCCCATCGAGCCGTCGACCCCGGGGAGCTTTGGACCCATCGCCCGCGCGTGGAAGGGGAGGGCGAGCCTCCTCGACGCGGAGCAGCGGAGAGGACTCGCGGGCCCGGTCTGGACGCTCGACGGCGTTCCGCCGGAGTACTTCCATGCGGCTCCCGTGCGCCAGCGTATCGCGGGCAAGTTCGTGGGGGACGAGGAGATCTGGATCGACGGCGTGAGCGCGAACGGCGCGCGCATCCACTGGCGACTTCCAGGCGTGCGCGCAGAGGCGCGCGCGTTGTGGGCCGGCCGGGAGCACACGCCGATCGAGCTCGCTGCGGACACGCTCAAGATCGACACCGACAAACGCCGCGTGAGCATTGTCTGGCGGGGCACCGCCGCGATCGACGGGGGGACCGAGCGCCTCGTCGTCGCGACAGGCGTCGCGGTGGCCGCCGAGACGATCGCGTGGCCCTCTTTCGTTGCGGAGGAGGACCCAACGCCGGGGCCCTCGGTGCGAGCGCCCGCGAAGGATCAGACGGGCGCGTTCGAGCTGAAGGGCCTGGCGATGCCGACGCTTCCGTTCGACGGACCGTCCGCCCAACCGGTCGAGGGGGCGCCGGAGCCGAGGACTGTCGTAGGCACTCCGTTCGCGGGCGCTCCACCGTCCGTCGCGATCCCCGCCCAACCCTTGCAGCTCGAGACCCTCCACGATCCGGCGGCGCGTGACGCGCTCCTCGCGGGGGTCCTCCAGATCGCGCCCCCGGCCGTCGCGTCGCCGCCAGGCCCGGCGCCCCGCCCGGAGCTGCCGGCGCCTCCGCCTGCACTGTCTGCGACGACGCCGGAGCCGAAGCCGATGATCGTCGAGCTCGCACCGGTGACGGGCGGCGTGGACATTGGGACGCTCAGGCTCGATCGCGGGCTCGGCTCCCTGCTGCTCTTCGCACTTCGCGAGCGCCTCGCAGCCGAGCGCTCGCCGACTGGGCGCGCCGACTGAACGCCGGAACGACGTTTCGGTGTGCGCCGTGCACACGCGCTCGAGCGAGCCGGCTCGTGGGAGTCGGAGCGCGGACGCAAGCTGGGCGCGGACGCACAGTCAGGGCGTATCGAGCGTGTGCACGATCCAGTGGCGATGCCGGACCGCTTGGAACGTGGGATCGAGATCCAGGTTCCATGTCCGCTCGAGGAGGCACCGCTCGAAATCATCGCTCGGAGCACCCGTAACGCCGACATCGACGATCTCGTCTCCCGTGGTCTCGACGTCGAGATCGATCCGAGTCTGCGTGAACGCGCCGGACGCGCGCGAGCAAGCGCTCGCCAGCGGGAGGACCGCGCGAAGGATGGCGGTCTGGCCGAGCGCTCCGTCCCCATCGCCCTGCCCGGGACCGAGCGTCCCGATCGAGCCCAGATGGATACCCTCACGAACAGACGACCCAGAGCCCCGATCGAGCGGGCGGGCGAGCGCCCCGCGTTCCCCTACCAGGAACGACGTGACGGGCGAGAGCACGTGCGCGAATGTCGCGAGGCTCTCGAGCTCGCTCGCCTCGACCTCGCGAAAGTGCCCGCCCATGGAGACGAGTCGCCCAACGGCGAACTTCCGGTAGTCGGTCGACGCTTCGAGCTTCTGCGAGAAGGGCGTCGACCAGAGCTCCCCTTGGAGCGTCATCGACTCCCCCGGGTTGAGCACGACCTCGGCGCCCCGAGCCCGACCTCCCTCGGGGATCGCGCCGATCTCGATCACGTCTCCGCCCTTCGTCGGCACGAGCCTGACGTGATCGAGGCGCTTCGGGCGCGCGAGCTCCTCGAACACGGGACGCTGCGCCTCGGCCTCTCCCCCCACGCACGCCGCCCACAGCGCCCCGCCCGAGGCGCGCGCGAGGTCGCTCCACGGCGACGCGTCCTCGCGCTCCAAGCAGAGCCCGGTCGCGTCCGCGATGCGGACGACGTGGAGCAACGCGCGCGGAGGGATTGTATGCTCCAGCGCCCCGACATCGATTCGGTCGGCGGTCTCCGCGTCCGTGAACAGCACGACTCGACGCGTGCCACCCACCGGATCGAGGACGCGGCTCGCCTCCGCGAGCGCGAGGTCGACGTTGGAGCCGTTCCTTGCCTCGCGCGTCGCAAGCGCTGCGAGCGCATCCATCGCTTCGCTCGGGCTCACGAACGGCCCCGCCGCGCCGGTGGTCAGCGTCTCTGCGCTTCGGTCGAACGCCACGACCGCGACCTCGCCGCGGTGGGATTCGAAGTTCGAGACGAAGCTCCGCGCGGCGTTGATCGCGCCCCTCCGCGCCGCGCCGCGGATCGAACGGGACGTTTCCACGATCACGACGACGTGCGCATCGTTCGGGACTTCACCGACGCGAGACCCCACGTCGACGCGATAGTCGACCACGGTCGGGCTGGAGCTGTCGCCGCCGCTGGCTGCCGTGGTGTTCAGCATCGCGAGGTCCCCCGTGACCAACCGCGCGGTGGGGGCCTCGAACACGATCTCGTGGGAGAGTGCGCTCTCCACCTCTGCGACGCCGCCCTCCTGCGCTCGGCCGTCGACGACCAACCCCGTGAGCCCATCCGCTGCGGTCCCCGAGAGGCGGATGTGCGTCACGCCGGTCGCGGCGCCGTCGAAGCTCGGGAGCGTCAGCTTCCCTTGGCTCTGCTCGCGCACGTCGATGGGGAGCACGAGCTGGAGCGCGAGCGTCTCGTCCCCTGTCCCGGGAATCGTCGCAGACATTTCGGCGATGCCCTGCTCGTGCAACGAGAGGAGCGCGAGAATCGGATCCGCCGCGCCGAGGCGCGGCTCGGCGTCGAAGAGCCGCGATGCCGCGTCCTCGCGTGGCGAGAGGCTCGCCGATCGCCATCGGCCCTCTGGCTGCAGCATCGAAAAGCCGACGACCCAGCCGCCGTCGAGCCCCACGGAGGCGTCGATCCTCCCGGGAGCGTCCGCGTCGTTCGTGAACGAAGCCATCACGAACACCTCCGCGTACGCCCGATGAATGACGACGTCGACGCCGCGACGCCTCTCCGTGACCGCGGCTTGCGCGGCGGGCGGAGACGCGAGCGCGCAGGCGGCCGCGACCGCGAGGAGCTCGGCACGCAACTTCATCCAAAGGGGGGCCGACACCTCGGCCCGAGCGAAGTTCCCGGCGCAGCCCATACGCGTCGGAGCTCGTGGAGGTTGAAACGGTGCCCTCGACGAGCCGAGGGCGAAAGGGCGGGACGCTGGACGCGGGGCGCCCTTTGCCGTGGAGTGCGGGGATGGCCGTCACCGAATCCAAGACGCTCGAGCTCGGCAGCCCCGCGCCCGACTTCGCCCTCCCCGACACCGAGGGGCGCGTGGTGCGGCTCGCCGATCTCGGCGCTCCGGTCCTCGTCGTGGTGTTCATGTGCAACCACTGCCCCTACGTGAAGCACGTCGCCCCCGAGCTCGCCCGTGTCGCGACCGACTATCTGGGCCGCGTCGCGTTCGTCGGGATCTCCAGCAACGACGTCACCGAGTACCCGGAGGACGCGCCGCCCGAGATGGCGAAGGAGAGGACTCGACGTGGCTACCCCTTCCCCTACCTCTACGATGAGACGCAGGAGGTCGCGCGAGCCTACGACGCCGTGTGCACCCCGGATTTGTATGTCTTCGATCGCGAGCGGCGCTTGGGCTATCACGGCCAGCTCGACGAGACGCGACCACACCGCATCTCCTCGGGCAACTACGACTCGTCGAGAGCCCCCGCCCACGGGAAGGACCTCCGCGCGGCGCTCGACGCGCTCCTCGAGGGGCGCTCGCCCGCGCGGGAGCAGCGCGCGTCGATCGGCTGCAGCATCAAATGGAAGGGACAGAACGGTCGCGACCGCCGCTCCTGAACGTTCGGGGCCCGAGCGGCACCGAATGCGGACTTGCCGGGAGGGCGTCTCATGCAAGGGCTCCGACACGCAGCGCGAACCAGTACCAGTCTCGCCTTGCTCCTCGCGGCGGCGTGTACCGGCCGAGGGCACGAGGAACGAACCGACACGGCGGCGCTCCCCCTGTCCGTGTCGACAGAAGTCGAGCTCGACGCACCCCTGACCACCGCGGCCACGTCGGGCGCGCAGGTGCCCGGCGCGCCAGCGTCGAACGGCTCGACGTGGGCATTTCCGCTCACGGGCGACGTGTCGGGGGTCTCCTCGGTCGAGGTCTTCCGCGTCGACGCGGGTGGACAGATCGTGGATGCGTCTCCGATCGTCCTTCAGACCAACCTCAGCTACTCGGGGGCGAGCGCCGCCGCGAGCGACGGGACCGACTTCCTGGTGATGTGGAACCCCGTGAGCAGCGCTGCGCAGTCGCGCGCTGCGCGTGTCACGGCCGGCGGCGCGGTGCTCGACGCGGGAGGGTTCTCCGCGCCGAACTTCAGCGCGGGCTCCTCCGTGATCTTCGCGGGAGGGAACTACTGGTACTCGGTCGGGCCGAGAGCGGTGCGCCGCATTTCACCGGCAGGCGTTCTCCTCGACGCCACGGACCAGACGTTCGCAAACCAGACTTTCAACGCGTTCGGCGTCAACGCGAAGCTCGCGGCGATTGGGAACACGATCGCGGCGGTCTGGGCCGAGACGAGCGCGACCGACGGACTGTTCTTCGCCCGGCGCTTCGACACGAACCTCGTCCCCATCGACGCGACACCGATTCAGCTCGGAGGCCCGAAGACCTCGTACAAGGGCGCGATCGCGTCCAACGGCTCGAGCTTCCTGATCTCGTATGACGACTGCGTCGTGCGCCTCGGAACGAGCGGGCCTGCTTCAGCCGCGCTCTGCACGACGCCCGTCATCGGTTCGCTCGTCCCGGACGGCGCGAACTACATCGCTCGCTCGACGGGTCAGGAGCTCTGGCGCCTCGACGCGAACGGCAACCGCCTCACCATGCCGGCGAGTGCGTTCGGCGACGGGACCAATCGCATATCCATTGCGATGTCGAGGAGCTCGACCGACCTCGCGCTCCACTATCTCGTCGGCGTGACGGGCAAGACGGCGACGTTCACGAGGTTCAATCCGGCGACCCTCGCGCCCATTCCACCCGTCGATCGCGTCGGCGCTTCCAACATCACCCTGACGGGCAACGTGGAGCGGCGCCCGGAGGTCGCAGCGGGCCCAACGGGGTGGATGGTCGCCTGGGAGGACTACCGATCGCCCCAGGGCGTGTATGGAGTGCACGTCGGCGCGAACGGTCAGCCCACGGACGCGAGCGCGGCGCTGCTCTACGCGGCGACGCCGAAGGACGAACCCATCCCGTTCGCCGCGGGGAGCCAGGGCGACTACATGCTGATCGCGGCGAACAAGGCGATCCGCGTGCTGCCGAACGGAAGCGTGGCCGCTCCCGTCGCGCTCGACACGAATTTTCAGCTGCCGGCGACGGGCATCAGCGGGCTCGCCCCGCGCATCGCGCGAGGCCCGAATGGCTACCTCGTCGCGGTGAGCGTGACGCAGACTCCCTTCTCGGATGGAAAGGCCCAGGAAGACTACTTCCTCGACGACGTGGGCAACACGATCAAAGGCCCGATTCTCGTAGGTCAATCGGGCACGTTCGGGGAGTACGCGATCGCGTCGGACGGCACGAATTACATGCAAGTGTTCCGGAAGGAAGACTTCCCCGGACAGCTTGGAAAGCTGTTCCTCAAGATGTTCGACCCGACGGGCAACCTCCTCTTCGCGAGCCCAGAGTTCATGCCCGCCGCCGACTACCAGTCGATGTGGCTCGCCGCGTCCACCGGGGGGAGCGACGTCTATCTCCTCGTGTACGATCTCGGTGGTGCGATCCGCGCGCAGCGGCTCGACGCGGCGACCGGGGCGCTCCTCGACGTGGGCCCGATCGACGTCGCATCCGGACACGAACCGCGCGTGGCGTTCGATGGAACCGACTTCTGGGTCACGTGGCACGCGACCAGCGCGACCGACTACGACGTCTTCGCGAGGCGCGTCTCCAAGGCCGGAGCGTTGGTGGATGCGGCGCCGATCGTCGTCTCGAACCACACCACGCCCGCGACACCAGCGCACGGGCATGAGCTCTCACCGACGCTCGGCTTCCAATCTGGCCACGGACTCGTCGCCTATATGTACGACGACCCGGCGGATGGCTATCACGGGTTCCGCGCGCGGGCGCGGCTGCTCGAGCCGCTCGGCTGCTCCATCGACGCGGATTGCTCTGGCGGTCTCGTCTGCGTGAACGCGACATGCGTCGCCCCCTCCACCTCGAGCGTGTCCGCGTCCTCCAGCGTGTCCACCTCATCGAGCGTCTCGGCGTCGTCCAGCGTCGCTGCGACGACCTCCACGGGTGTGGGGACCGGATCGTCCACGAGCTCGGGCGCATCGACCGGTGCGAACGCGTCCACGGGTTCCGGTGTATCCACGGGGACCGGAGGAGCCGGCGGAGCCAACGGGTCGGCGAACGCAGCCGGGGGGAGCTGCGCGTTCGCGGTCGGGGAGACGCTGACGGGGTCGCTCTGGATCGTGGGCGCCGGGCTCGCGATCGCCGCGCGGCGGCGCCGGCGACAAGAAGCTAGCGGTGAGTGGCATCTTCTCCGGGGGACGAGAGCCCATTGACTCGGAACGTCCGGCTCAATGTTGCGATCCTTCGGTCGCCATACGACGGAGCCGCGGCTCGACGCGCGCTCGCAGTCATTCGACGAACGAGCCGAGAAGCTCGCGAGGAATCATCGGCCGGCCGGACGGTTGAGGACCGCCATGCGTTCCCTTCTCTTCGTGGGCCTCCTCGTTGGATCGGTCGGTCTCACGGCGTGCACCCCGCACGCCACCTCGACGATTTGGGCGAGAGCACCCGACGCGTGGCCTCGGCTTCGCGATCGTCTCGCCGGCGTGTGGCATGGGACGACGGGCGAAGGCGGCGCCGTCGACGTGACGTACGCCCCGATCGCGGGCGGCAGCGCGCTCGCCGAGACGTTCGGTGGGCCGACGCGCGCGACGATGACGCTCTTTCATCCCGACCACGGCGGCCTCGTCGCGACCCACTATTGCGCACAGGGCAACCAGCCGCGCCTCCGCGCCGTCGCGGTCGAACCCGACGCGCTCCGGTTCGCCGAGGCGGACATCACGGATCTCGATCCCGAGGAGTCCCATCTCGTCGAACTCGATCTCGAGTTCGGCGCCGAGGGCTTCGATCGGGTCGAGGACTATCGCGGGCCCGACGGCGCGGTCGAGCGGACGCGCTGGCACTTCGTTCGCGCGAAGCCACTCTGAGCCTTCGCGCCACCAAAGCGGCGAAGGCGGTTCCGAATCCGTCCGGGAGAAAATTCAGCGGAGAGCCACGGGAAGACCGGAGGGCAGGAGAAGCGCGTGCGCTCGTTTGGCTCTCCGAACTCCCGTCTTCCCACCGTCCCGTGTTCTCTCACGGTGAAAGAAGATGACGCTCGATGATTGTGGAGCGCCACGCCGCGCGACAGTCACGTCTCCGTGACATTCCGTCGCCGGCGATTGGCGGGTGCGTCAGCGGGCCCGATAGACGGTGATCCGGTAGCGAAGCGCCATCGTCTCTTTGCCGACGCACGTGAACGACAGGTAGACGAAGCGTTGCCCGCCGCGCTGCGGATCGGGCATCACCTGCGCCGCGACCTCGCCGACGCCGTGCAAGAACGTCCCCTTGAGGTCCCCGTCGTAGACGGCGACCTGGGAGAGAAACATCTCGGCGACGACGACCGGCTCGGGTCCGGGTGGCAGCGGGTTCATCCCGACGACGAAGGTCCCGAGCCGCTCGGTGTGTGCGGCGTCCGCCTTGCTGTGGACCTCGATGAAGCCCTTTCGCTGGAAGACGATCGCGAGAGTCCCCGTGAGGATGGTGACACGCGCGGGCGCCCCCGACGCCGCGTCCGTGACGTCGTACTCGAGCGTCGGATCGTTGCGCCCGCCGTGGATCACGAAGCTCATGCGCCGAGTCTCTCATGCATCGCGGGCGATGGGGGGCCTGGCGTGGTCGGTTCAGCCGGGGGCCGATCCGTCGCGGCTCGCGAGGACGACGACGTACCCGTCCGGGTCGCGGAGCCAGAGCTCCCAGTGGGCGGGCCGCGGGTTGACGTGCACGTCCTCGATCACCTCGGCGCCGAGGGCGCGGGCGCGCTCCGCGGCCGCGTGGACGTCATCCACCTCGAACCACAGGAGGACGCCGTGCCCGCGGCGCCCCTGGTTCGGACCGACGAGGTTCGGGTGGTCCTCCGCGTCCCACGCGTGGAGTTGGAGGACGAGCTCCCCGCCATCGAGGAGCCGATCGTAGAGATCGGCGTGGTCGCTCGCCTGCTCGATGGACGTCGCCCTGAGGCCGAGCAGCGTCGAATACCATTGGCTGCTCCGGATCACGTCCTCGACGGCGATGAGCGGCTGCGCACGGACCTTCACCGCTGCCCCACGAGCAGCTCGTATCGGCGCTGCATTTCGTCCGGGGTGACCTTCTCGAGCTCGTGTCCAATCAACCAGTCGTGGCCGAACGGATCGCGGACCGCGCCGCTCCGCTCCCCGTAGAATTGGTCGCGGAGAGGACGCACGACGGTCGCACCCGCCGCGACGGCGCGCGCGACCGCGGCGTCGGCGTCGTCGACATGCAAGTGGACGGAAAACGATGTCCCTCCGAGCGTGACGGGGCCGAGGATCCCCGCCTCGGGGAACTCGTCGGACAGCATGATGGTCGTCCCACCGAAGTCGAGCTCTGCGTGCCCGACGCGCCCGCCCGGCTCGGTGAGGCGGAACTTCTCGGTCGCGCCGAACGCCTCCCGGTAGAAGTCGATGGCGGCGCGCGCGTCGTTCACGCGCAGGTAGGTGAACGCTTCGTGGATCTTCATGGGTGTCCTCTCGCGCGAGCCTGCGGCCGCGGGGGCTACGCGGTCTTGGACGAAATTGACCGCTCGCAGATCCAGCCCGCTCGACGCGGGGTCGAGCGGGACATGGTTGGGCTCGGCGAGGGCCATCGCGCGGTAAGCCGCGGGCGAGACGCCAGCGAACGCCGCGAAGTCGCGGGAGAGGTGCGCCTGATCGGCGTAGCCCGCCTCGGCCGCAGCGTCCGCCAGGGAGACGCTCTCGCCGCGGGCGATGCGCTGGGCGACGCGCTGAAAGCGGATGACGCGGGCGAACACCTTGGGCGGGAGCCCGACCGCGCGACGGAAGAGCTCGATGAACGCGCGGTGGCTGTACCCACTCCGCTCCACGCTCGACGCGATCGGCCGATCCGCGATGCTCGTGATCGCGTCGGCGATGGCGGGGTGGACGCCGCGCACGCGTGGGAGGCGCGTGAGCAAGAACGCCTCGAACGCCTCGAGGCGGCGCTCGAGCGATGACTCCGCGCCGAGCCGATCGCGCAGGCGACACGCCTCGGCACCCCAGACGTCTTCGAGCGCGGTGTGGCGCTCGGCGAACTCGTCGGCCGGGGCGCCGAAGAGCGGCAGCGCGGCGCCGGGGTGGAGCTCCGCGCCGACGGCGATCGAAGGCGCGGACACGTCCTTCACGATGAACCCCGAGCGCGCCCCGCCGACGACCGCGTGGCCGAACTCACGCCGTTCGCCGCCCTGAAAGAGCGCGATCGGCTCGGGAGAGAAGCGCACGGCGAGGTGCATGAGCCCCGTCGGCAGCACGTGCTCCCGCTGCCCGGCGACGCGCGACTCGCTCCCGTCGCCCGCCCAGATGCGCTTCACGAACGGCTGGAGCGCGGGGTGCGGCGCTCGCGAGAGCGCGTGGTGCCGTCGTTCGGGGGGGCCGCTCTCCCGGTTCATCGCGAGGAACGTTAGCACCGCGGATTGTCGCGGCGCGCTGGGACAAGGATCCGGAGGGATCCGGAGGGCGCGCGCGCCGCATTGTCCGCTGCGATCTCGCTGATCCTCCGGCTCCTTGGGAGGGAAGCGGATCCCGCGCGCAGCCGGGAGCACGTGCTTCTGTCCGTCCTCGCCGAGCGCCGCCTCGTGAGCGGACAATCGGCGGACATCGCGGAGCTCCTGCCCGATGTCCTCACCCCGCCGATGGACACGATCGGCGCGCTCGGGGTCGACGCGTTCCTCTCGAAGCGCGCGAGGAAGGACCTCGCCGCCGCGCTCAACGCGCTCCTCGCGTCCCCGACGTTCCCGGACCGCCGCGACGAGTGCGACTGCGATGGCTCCTCCGAGGCGGGCCACGCGCTTCACGGAAAGGACAGACAGGCTGGATTCATTCGGCGCACTGTTGCATCGAGCGAAGCGCAGCGCTGCCGTCTCTCGGAGCGCGCGGTGCGCCTCAACCGTCGTAAGGACTGTCCCAACGGAGGAACGGATTCCGTATCCGATCGGTGTACGAAATCGACCGATTCATGGTGCGAATCCCGTGGATGAGGCGGTCGCGGTCATGCCACGAAACTTCGCGCCAATTCGTCCGCCAGTCCACCGAGGGCGGGTTCTGCACGTCCGTCGCGAAGCGCGGCTCGGGCGGGTTCGCATGCGCTCGGAGCCAGTTCGCACGCCCGGGAAAGTTCGCAGGGTACTGGGTCCACATGGCGAAGTCGTGGCGCCACGTCTCGACCTCTCCGGCTGCGAGGTTGACCCGCGTCGACGCGCGGTCGGTACCTGTGGGCAGCGAGTTCCACGAGGGAACTTGGCTTGGCGACGTGAAGTCGGCACGCCGATAGGTGGGTTGGATCCCGAAGCACGCTTGCCAGATCCGCTTCGCCTGATTCGAGTAGTACGGCTCGACGTTGACGGGAGCTCCGTCCGTCGCGGAGCACATCACCGAGTCGATGGGCGCCGCGTCCCTCTCGCGCAGCGACTCTCCGCTCGCCGCCGACGGGCTTGCCGGCGAACGGACGATGCACTCGTGCATCATGCCGAACGAATGTGCCACTTCGTGGAGCACGACGGCCCCCAGGACCTTGCCGGCGCGCTCTGCTCCGCTCTCGTGGGCCATCCCCGTGAACCAGCCGCGGCGGATACGGATCGGCGCGGTGAGCCGCTTCGTCCCTGAGCCGATCGGCCAGCTCGTGATGACCCGATAGCCACGGGTCTCGTGGCTCACGCGGGGGCGACCTGGCGTGCGAACGTCGACCCTGACGTCCCGATCGAACGTGGTGTTCGTCGCGAAGCCCTCCGCCAGTCCGATCGATGCGAGGCTGTCCGCTGCGCGGAAGAAGAAGGTGAAGTAAGGGACCTCGACAGCGTGATCGTCCGTGACCCCGTCGCTCGGAAGCGCGTCGAACTGCGCGACGAGCGGGTTCGTCGCCTGTAGCGCGCTCCGAAGCTGCACGTCCACGGCGAACCCCGCGTCCCGAAGGCGGGTGCTCACCAGGTCCAAACACGCGGCTGTCCCGGGAGCGACGAAGGCGGCATCGACGCTGCTCCTTCCCGCGAACAGCTGATCGGAGAGGACGATCTGGATCTGGGGCGGCGCGGTCGGGGAGAAGGTCTGGATGTCTGGCCCCGGCTCGAGCGGTGTGTAGTGCATCTCGGTGGGCCACGTGTGTCCCTGGCGGACCGCGGCCTGGACGAGGAAGCGGCGGTGGTGGAGGACGGTGATGCCGACGAGATCGTCGGTGTAGGTGTCCGAGTCCCCGCTCGTCGTCGTCGTGACGGTCTGGTTGTTCCGCCTGCAGGGCAAGTGGAGGATCTGCGACCGCCCGACCTCGGTCCAGTTGGTTCCATCCTGCTTGGACGCGATCGCGACGAGCTCGAGGTTGTCACCCTCGCGATCGTCGATGAAGAAGGGGAACGGGATCGGGAACCGCCGGATGACGTCCGGTGAATGCTCGTCGACCTTCATGTAGAGGACGATGAAGTCCACGCCCGAGGGTGGCACGACCTCCGGGACGAACCCGCTCAGCCGATGGCTCGGTGCGTCCTCGTCCGACAGACTGAGTGAGACGCGCGTGCCCGGTGCCAGGCCCCGGAAGCTGGGGTCTCGATCGGCGGGCGCGTTGAGGGGCGGTCGCTCGTATTTGATCATGACGAAGCGAAAGTCCCAGTTCGAGCTCGTGCGGCCGCGGGCCGGCGCCGGCGGAGGCAGTTGGCGCCACACACCGTAGAACGTGGCGATGGGCCGGTTGCCTTGCACCTCGCCACTCGCTCCGGGACCAGTCCCGGTCGCCTCGACGATCTCGATTCCCGCGACGTCCTCCCCCTGAATCGGAGAGCTCGTCTCTGGGAACGAGCCCGTCGCGACGAGCCCGATCCCACATACGCCGGGCGCGAGATGCAGCGTGCGTGAGTCCCCCATCTGCGGCACCTGGAACACGATCGTCATCGCCATCGTGGATCCTCCTCAGCGAGCATCTCCATCGTCTTCTCCGCCCTCCGGTGGGTCGTCGCCCCCCTCAGCACCCTCGCGGGCGGAGATCGCCCTCATCCGGAGCGCCCACGGCTGGATGACCTCTTGACGCATCTCGTCGGTGTACAGCGGAACTCTCTCCGTCGCGCCCTGAACGGTGAGCTCGTATTCGTCCGAGGGGAGTCGATCCTCGTAAACCAGCCCCAACTCGTCCGTCGTGCCGGACACGGAGTGGCCGCTCGTCAGCCCGCGCAGCGAATAGCTACCATTCGCGACGATGTCGTAGCCGTGGGTAAAGACCTGTACGTAGACCCACGGACCACCGAACGCGACGACGTTGAACGGCGTGTGGTCGGCGCGCCCGCGCGCGACGTAGATCGTGGGGAGCGAGCGAGGCATCCTTTCCGGGGTATCTGAAATTCGGCGCTCCGTCCACGGGGCCGTCCGTGTGTATGCTCCGGCCACGCCATGAGTGTCGACCTGACTATAGCGTTCCGATCGGCGCTGGTTCCCCCTCCCTGCCTACGCCCGATCGCCGTCCGCGGGCACGAGGGGATATCGACGCTCTACGGCTTCGAGGTGATCGTCGCGACGGCGGTTCCGCCGGCGATCTTCGAGCGCGTGGTGCTCGGCAGACGCGCGAGCGTCGCGCTGAGCGCGCGCGGACAGCGACGCGCCATCCATGGCGTCGTCTCCGCCGTGAGGCTCGACGAGACGCGCGACCCGAACGGTGTCTGGCACCAGTTCACGCTCCGACTGGTTCCGCGTGCGTGGCTCCTCACGAAGCGATTCGGGTCGCGGGTTTGGCAAGAAGAGAGCGTGGATACCGTGATCGCGGAGGTCGCTACGGCGCTCGACGTCCCCGTGCGTTTCCAGCTCGAGAAGGAGCTGCCGAAGCGCAAGTACTGTACGCAGTTCGCAGAGACCGACTTCGCCTTCATTGCGCGCCTCGCTGCCGAGAACGGGCTGCTCTTCTACTTCGAGCAGCCATCACCTGGAGTGGATCAAGCGCTCGATGGCGCGCTCGACACCATGACGGAGCTCGCGAACCTCCTTCCCCTACCGGCCGAGGTGCAAGACGGGATTTCACAGTTCGGCGGCGAAGTGATGTGTTTCACCGACCAGGAGAGCTACCCGCCCATTCGCACGGGCCAAATCCAGGACGAGCTCGCGGCGCGAGGCGTCCCGCTCTCCGTCGAACGGGCGCTCGGTCCGATCCGCCTGAGGGCGAGCGTCCCGAGCCCGTCCCTCCCAGCGTATCGCAGAGGCGGCGCCTCGACCGACGAAGACTCTGTCACCGAAGTGACGCGGACGCTCGTCGTCGAACCGACGGTGGGGCTCTACCGCGAGTTCGACCCGCGGCGCCCGCTGCACATCCTCGAGAGCCTCGATCAAGCCTTCGCGCGGCGCCCACCGACCATGGACGTGCGCGCGCTCGCGAGCGGCTCGCTCGAGCCGCTGCGCGCCGCCGCCGATCAGCTCACGGAGGGACTGCTGGAGCGGCGAGACCTCGAGGTCTATCGCCACGCGTCGCGCGATCTCTTCGCGTCGACCGAGCGGGCGCACGAGGAGGGGGATCGGATCCTGAAGCAAGAGCGCCGCGACCGAGACGTCGTGCGCGGCAGCGCGGACAGCGTTCGACTCGAGGCGGGCCACCGCTGGGCGTTGGAGGGCCACGACGCCGAGGAGCTCAACCGCGGATACGTCGTCGTCGAGGCGGACCTCGAAGCCTTCCATTCATCGTATGGCACGCACGAGGCGGGCCGCGTCGCGACGCGCTTCGTCTGCGTCCCGGAGGACGTGCTGTACACACCCGCCGCCCCGCCGCCCCGCTTCGTCAACCTCACGACGACCGGAATCGTCGTCGGCCCGGAGGGCGAGGAGATCCACGTGAACGAGCACGGCGAGATCAGGGTCGCGTTCTTCTGGGATCGCCGGGAGCAGCGCAATCAGGCGAGCTGCTGGCTGCGCGTGATGCAGTCGATGGCGGGTCCCGGTTGGGGGACGCAGTTCATCCCGCGCGTCGGCATGGAGGTCGTCGTCACCTTCGACGGTGGGGATCCAGACAAGCCGATGGTCCTTGGCTGCGTCTACAACGGGATCACACCGCCAACGTTCGCCTTGCCACAAGGCAAGGCGACGAGCGGCTGGAGGACGAAGTCGACGCCGAACAGCGAAGGTCACAACGAGCTCTCGTTCGACGACAGCGCCGGCAGCGAGCGCGTCTTCATCCGGGCCGAGAAGGACTTCGAGGCGGTCGTCGAGAACAACCGCACCGCGCGGGTGGGCAACGACGACGTGCGGCAGGTTGCCCGTGACCAGAGCCTCGCCGTCGGAGGCCGCCGGAACGTGCGGGTGTCGGGGGATCTCTTGACCGAGGTACGCGGCGACGATCGCCACCACGTCTCGGGTTCACGGCACCTCGATGTCCAGGGCAACCTCGAACAGGTCGTGCAGAGGGCACGTCGCACCGACGTCGGAGCGCACGACACGCTCGTGGTCGGCGGGGACACGGAGCAGAGATTCGAGGCCGATCACACGACTCGGATCCGGGGCGCGGCCGCGGCGATCGTGGGCACGACGGAGGCCGGACGGGGGGCGACGTTGCACGTCGAAGGGCCCTTGTCCGTCAGCGCCACCGGGCTCCTGGACATTTCTTCGAGGACGGAGATCATGCTCCGGGTCGGCGGTAGCTCTATCCGCATCAAGGACGGAGACATCGAGATCGTTTCGGGCAAGGTCTCGATCGCGGGCAAGGACGCGAAGATGAAGCTCGACGACGGCTACGCAAAGTTCAAGGTGAAGAGCGCACTCGAGGTCGTGTCGGACGACAAGATCGTCTTGAAGTCTTCCGGAGCGTCCCTCGGGTTGAGCTCGGAGGCGACGCTCGATGGAGCCCAGGTCCTGCTGAATTCTCCGGAGCAGGCAAGCGTCACGATCGATGTCTCGAGCCCGGAGCCGACGAAGATCCATCTCGTCGATGCGGATGGCAAGGACCTGGGCCACGAGCGATTCAGAGTCGTACTAAGCGACGGGACCATCGAATCGGGTGTGCTCGACGGGCACGGGAAGGCCGAGGTCCTCATCGACGAGGACGCGAAGATCGAGTTTCCGGACCTGAGTGGCGTGGAGGCACAGTAACGATGAGCGGCGAATCCGAGGGCTCCGGCCCGATCGGTCGAGGCACGCACGTGGTGCAGCAGGGCGAGTGCGTGTTTTCGATCGCTGCGCGCCTCGGCTTGGAGTGGGAGACCATTTGGAATCACAGCGCCAATCAGCGGCTGCGCGAAAAGCGCGGCAGCCCCGCTGCGCTCTTGCCGAACGATCTCCTGACGCTTCCGGACAAGCCAGCGCCGACGCTGACCCTCACCGCGAAGAGCGAGAACACCTTCAAGGCACCGCAGCAGGTGCGGCTACGGCTCAAGCTCGTGCGAGGGACGGAGGTGCTCGCGAGCAAGCGAGTGGTCGTGACGATCGGCGAGCGCGAACCCATCGAGACGAGCACCGACGGCGACGGGCTCCTCGACGTGGGAGTGCCCGCGACGATCACGCGCCTTTGGGTCGCCGTCGGTGATGACGGCGAGCTCGGCTTCTACGACGTCGGGATTGGCTGGCTCGATCCAGTCACGACGACGACGGGCGTTCAAGCGCGGCTTCGCAACCTGGCACTCTACTTCGGTCCGATCGGCCCTACGGCGACGCCGCTCTACAGCAACGCGATTCGGAAATTCCAGGGCCTCGCGGGCCTCACGCGCACCGGACAGATGAATCGCGAGACCGAGGACGCGCTCCGCGAGCGACATGGGAGCTGAGACACAGGGGGGCTAAAGTCGCGCTGCTCCCCGGAATGCCCGAAGAGTCGGTTGGCTGCGCCCGACCTGGACAGGGGGCTTCTGTGCCTTTCGATCGGGCAGCAGCGACTCCGAGCCATGCTGCAGGACGCGGTGAAGCTCGTGAACCTCGACGCCCTGACATCGCAGCGACGTGCGTCGGCGCGTTCGCCGCGGTGAAGTTCATGCGCGAAGGTGATCGCGAGAAGCGCGTGACGAAGATGCCTGACTTCCACGCCGATCTCTTGGACGGACTCGAGCAGCTGGCGTGGCTCTGCGCCGAGCCCGTCGCTGTCGAGGACGACGAGCTGCCCTCGAAGTTCCGCCTCTCGTGCCAGGTCTCGTCGAGGATCAGGTACTGCGGGCACGTCTCCGTGACGACGTCCACGCCGCGCTGCCGGCCGAGCTTCACCTGATCGAGCGGGAGATCGGTCGGCTCGTCGACGATCTTCGGAGCGTCGATCTCGGGACCGATCCGTCTACCGATCGAGAGTGAGATAAACGAGGCGCCTCCGGAGCCGTTTTCGGCTTCAGGAGACGCCTCTTTTCCCAGATCTACCCTCAAGCCACCATCAAACTGGCGCGGTAACAGGCCCGCAGCCACTCTTGGCTCTCTGACGGTGAAGTCAGACGGAAGCTTCTCCTTCGACATGGGCACGCTCACGGTCCCAGCGGATGCCAACGCAGTGACGCCCGGCGGAGCGATGACCGCCTCGTTCGTCCTCGCCGGAACGATCAACGACGAGACACCGCCGTTCGTCTGTGGCGCGCTCACCGGGGCGATATCGGCTCCGGTCAACTACGATTTGGCGGGTCCACGTTCACGATGCAACGAATCGATGGTTCGGGGCCGTTTCCGGTCATCTCATGCGCCAAGGATCCGGCAATGTACAACTGAGCCGCTGCGTGCGCGGGGTGCGGCAGCCGACCGGCAAGGCTACGCGGGTGCGCGCGCCCCGCGGCGCGCGCCCGAGCAACCAAGCGCCGTCGTCCCTTGCAGCGCCCCACGGCCGCCGCCGCACGCGACGACAGAGCCAGCGAGCTGCGCGCGCCACGCGGCGCGCGCATGCTCGCGAGCAGAGCACTGTCAGGAGACGATGCCGTCGATTCACGCGATGACGACGTAGGTCCGCCGAAGCCCCGTTCGACTGCGGACACTCGGAGGGAGGCCGAAGGCCGACCGACGGTGGCCGTCAGTCGCAACGGAGCTTCGGCGGCGGCGCTCCAAAATGTCGCAGCCGATGTCGGCAGCGTCATCCGATCCTGGTGTGTCGTGACGCATGCGCCCACGCTGAGCTCGAATTCTGCATCTACGTAGGGTCTTGCCGGCTCAAAAGAAGCGCCAGGCACCGGGCCCCTCCTCAGTCACGACGACTGGGAAGCTGACCTGTTCCCCGTTTCGAAATTTGGTCAGCGCATCGAATGCCTCGTATACGTTCGAGCGATCTGTAAAGTGCTCACAAAGGTCCTCGATTCCGCCAACATAGCGATTCCGCGCATCGAGCCCGAGCTCGAATTCACACGGGTTACCGTTATCGTCAAAACGGAGCCGAAACCCTGAACCGGTTCGCTCGATGCTCAATAGTAGCAGTGCCATCTTGCCTACTTCTTCCAAACTCCCTGACCGGTCCACCACTTGCGAAATTCAAGCACTGTCATCTCGTATCGCCGCGCCCCGATCGGGTCCGCGATGATGAGATTGCCGTTCTCGGAGACCCCCTCCACTACCACCGCATGACCGGATCCATTTGCATCCATTCCCGCAATAAACGGGCCGTCGTCGGCGAACTGAAGTACCTCTTGCTCAGTTGCGTCCTTGATTACACCGAACCGAAACTTTTCCTTGCCTGCCAATTGGTTCATCTTGGCAGCCAGTTGCTTTCCTGTCGCACCATTGGGAAAAACGGCTGACAGATCGCCCATCGCGATCTCTCCGCCAGAGAGCATCTCGCCACATGCGGCCGCGCACTGCTGCGGTGCCTGCGGAATTACACCTGGCGCAAACTCCTCAGGGTTGATCGTCGTCCACGGGTCTTTGTACTTCCCTTCGTAGAGTACGCCCTCCGGCTCGCCAAGTCTGGCGCCTAGGAACCCCATCACGCCTAGCACCAGGTGCGGGTCGTTATCACCGCCGGCTTGCGCCAGCTCAAGGAGGCTGAGCGCGATGCCAATCGCTTTGACTTTGATGCTCAGGTAGGCGAGCGCGCCGAACAGCAGCGCTTTGCCAAGCTCTGTCCATGGGTCCTGGCCCGAGTGTGTCTCCTGATATAGTTGCTTGTCCGGCGAGTTAAAATACCCGCTCTTGTCGCCGCCTGCGCCCGTTGATTGCATGTCCGGATCGACCGGATGCTCGCGCTGGTAGTCGATGTCGCTTTGTCGGATGTAGTTGCCCGCTGCGTCGCTGCCAATGACGGGCCCGGGATCGTATTCGCCCGAGGACGTATCTACGTGTTGATAGCCACCGTCATCCCCAAGGTGATAGACCCCGCTCGCGACCGCAGCGCTGGATTGCGCCGCTTCGCTTCCTTCGACGGACCCAGAACCTTCGGGAGCCCGCGTCAGCACAGGCTCGGTCTCCGGAGGCAATGCCTTCGTCGCCGCGAGCCCGCCGGGATCGCTCATCGTCACGGGCGACCCTCTGCAGTAGGCGAAAACGTTCAGTCCGGCGGCTATGCCTATCGGGTCAGCCGTGGTCCACCGGCCGAGCCAGGGGCAGTAGTAGCGGGCGCCCATGGAGTAGAAGCCCGTCTCATCATCCCTCTCCAACCCCACATACCGGTACCGTCGCGCCGACACATCGACGCCGCTTCGAGCACTCCGATACGAGCTCGTCCCATAGGGAGAATACTCTTCATACGAGATAATGAGTCCCGTCTCATCGACCTCCAAGATCGCCGACTCGAGGTGGTTGCCGAGCTGGTAGCGCATCCGGTCGACGAGCGGGGTCACGGCGGCGCCGCCGTTGATCGTCTTCGTTTCCACCATCGCGAGGCGTTTCACGCCATCCATCACGTGGAGGGTCTGACGTTCGAGTTGGGTGACGCCCGACGTCTTCTGGCGGAAAATCTCGTAGCTGCCAAGGTAGATGCGTTCGTCCTTCAGGCTCGCGGTCTTCTCCCAGACCTTCCGCACGCGCTTTCCGTCGGCCGCATACGTGAAGTACACGATGCCGCCGCCGCCTTTGTCCGCCGACTTCATCTGGTCGAACGGGGTCGTCGTCACCGTCGACAGGTGCGGCATGCTGGTTATCGACCCGTGAGCGTCGTACCCGAAGGTTGCTGTCCCTCCAGGCACGTTGTGGCTTACGAGGCGATTCGTGGGTGTGCCCGCTCCGTAATTGTACGTTCGGGTCCACGTATTGACGCCTCCCCCGGCGCTGTGGAACATCTCGAGGATGTTCCCGACCTTGTCATAGACATACGTCTCGAAGTAGCTGCGAATGGCCTGCGGGTCATTGGGGTGGGGGAGGTTGAAGATGGCTTGGTCATTCTCGTCGACCTGAACATCACCCACGGACTTGTGTTCGCGGCCTTCCCCCCGCTTCAGTCGGTAGAGGGCGTCGTACTCGTACCGATTGGGGACCGTCGCGAACCCGTTCGTGAACAGGAGGCTTTGCTGGGCGCCATCGGTCGACTCGACGATGTTGCCGACAGGGTCGAACGTGTACTTCAGGTCCTGCAGCGTCTCGCTCGGTGTCGTCCGGGTCGTGAGGACCCTCGTCAGCCGGAACGTGAGGGGGTCGTACTCGTACGTCGTCTTGAAGTTGCCCGTCGCGTACGTGATTTCCGTCCGGCGGCCTTTGGCGTCATAGTCGACGTCGGCCACGAACGGCGTCGCCGTCGCGGAACCGCGGACTCTGACGTCGACCTTCTCGAGGAGGTTGGCCTCATTGTACGTGGGGAGGAAGATCGAGCCGTCGGGGCTGGTCGCGGAGACGACGCGGCCCAGGGCATCGAACGTCCTCGACTCCGAGAACGTCTCCGTCTCGAGGAGCGACGCGGCCGCCGTGTCGATCGCAGAGACGCTCGTCAGGCCTGAAAGCGGCGACCAGCTGGGCGTCGTCGTGTACGCGACCGCCAACCTCCTCTCGGAGGACAGGCGGTTGCCCTTGAAGTCGTAGTTCTCGCTCTTCACCCGTCCGGCGCCATCGAACACACGAATGGCTTGTCCGCGCAGATTGTTGGTCTCCGGCGCCGTGAGGCCCGCGTCGTCCCCGTACACGGTCTTCTGGAGGAGCGTCTCCGCACCCGCGCCCACCTTGAGGAACAGCTCGGTCGCTCGGCGGAGGGCATCGAACGCGACGCGGAACGTCTGGGTTCGGTCGTCCCACCGTCGAATCAGCGCGCCCGCGGCGTCGTGGAAGTGCCACCGGCTGCCCAAGTCCAGGTTGGTCTCTTTGAGGAGCTTGCCCGCCATCGAGAACACGTTGGTCTGGCAGACGCGGTTCTGCGCGTCGGTGACCGCGAGGACCTGGGACTCGATGTCGAGCTTCGTCCTCGTCTCGACGAACTCGTCGGCCGCGCCGACCTTGTTGTGCGCCACGACCAAGAACGCGCGGCCGAGCGTATCGACGTGCGTCTTCGTCGGGGTCGCCGCGTGGAGCTCGGTGAGGGCGCGGGCACGCTGCTCTTCGGCGCTCGGCGTCGGGGTGGCCGTCGGTTGGCGGGCAGCGCGCCACGCATTGCCGCTCTCGGTCACGGTGTCGTTCGGGTCGTACGAGGTTTCGAGCCACGGGGTGCGCTCGACACGCGAGTACGTTCCATTCGGGAGGTCGGTGCGCTCCACGCGGCCCAGCGCGTCATACGTGACGACGCTCGTCACGCCGGTCGCGACGATGGAGTCTTCGTCCTCGTATTCTTGCGTGCTCGAGAAGTACGGCTCGTACTGCTTGACCGGGTTGCCCTTGTTGTTGAGGACGGTGCGGCCGGAGCCGACATACCGGGCGGGGCCTCCGGGGGTGGCCGGCTCGGCCTCCACCTTCGTCATCGCGACGCCGCCGCCCCCGTCCGTGTAGACCTTGCTCTCCTGCCACCTTGGATTGGCGGCTCCGTGCTTTTCGCGCGCGCGGACCTTCGTCCAGTTGGGCTTCTGGGCGGTGTCCCAGCGGGTCAGGTCGTACGTGTACTCGACCGTGGGGTCGGCGAGGCTGTCGCCGTCCGTGCCGCCGGTCTTTCCCATGATCGCGATCGCCTTGAGCATCCCGAGGGCGTCGAACCCCGCTTGCTTGCGGTTGCCGTTGGGGTCGGTGATCTCTTTGGGCGCGAGGACGCGGTAGTCGTGCGTCGCAGCCACGACATTCGAGAGGGCGTCGGTGACGCTGATCGCGAACATCTTGTCCGCATCGTACGCGATCGTGGTGGTGGCGCCGAACGGATCCACGAGGCTCGTGGGCAGAAAGAACTTCGTGGCGTCGAACACGGCGTGACCGCTCGGGATCCAGTGCCCGGTCTGCCCCGACGGCGTCGTGTACGCACCCTCGGTGAGCAGGGCGGTGAGCTCCGGGCCGCTCGCCTTCGCAGAATAGACGCTCGTGAGGAGGCCCGGGGTGATGTCGAGGAGGTAGCTCTTGTAGAGGAGCGCCTTCACGTCCGCCGTCCCGACGGCGAGCGGCGTCAGGGTCGCGCTGTCGTAGTACTGCGCGATCTCGTGTTGGATGAGTCGGCGCGTGTCCGCTGGACCGGCGTGCTCCTCCTCGTAGGGGATTTCACTCGCGGATCCGAACGCCGCGGCGACCTCCCCCATGTCGACGAAGTCGCCTTCGCTGGGGAGGGCGTCGAACAGCACCCGCATGTCGCGTAGGTCGTAGACCTTCGCCTCGAGCGGGATGGCGATTCGGCGGCCGCTATCGAACGTGCCTGGAAGGTGGGCGACGGTTTGGATGGTGACGGTGCAGTGAACCGTCTTTTGCTCGGCCGGCCGTCCGGTGCCGCGGCGCGGATGGGCGAGGGCTGCGGCGCGGACGGTGACTCCATACGCGTCGACCTCGAGAGCGAACGTCTGGGCGACGCGCGGGTCGGACGCATTGCGCTCGTACGTGAGGCTACGGGTCTCGAGGTCGACGACATGGAACACGCCGGGGAGCTGCGGCCGATCCGCACCGAGGGCGTTCTGGGGCGATTGGAGCTTCCGGACGGCGTAGATGCTCTCCGTGACGACATGCGGAATGGCGGCTTGGGTGGTTCCGTCGAGCTCGTACACTTCGGTCCGCATCACGGTGCCGCGGAGTGCGCGATGGGCCTCGCGGCGCTCTCGCGGAGTGAAGTCACTGTCGGTCCCCGCGGCAAGGTGGGTCGTCACGAGGGGATCGCCGGACCAATACTCGGAGAGATATTGTGCTTCCTGGGCGGCGCGGTCCGTCCACGCGCCAGTGCGGAACCAGGTTTTGGTGACGACGGGGTCTTGGGGGATCTCGTTGTTGGTGACGGGGTAGCTCGGAAAGAGGCCTTGGCCGTGGTCTTTGCCGAAGCTCTCCGTGTCGGTCTGGTCGACGCGTCCGAACCCTCGGAACTCACGCTCCACGGTGTCGTAGTGGCCGTGGTGGTACGCGTACGTGGAGACGAGGCGAGCTCTTCGGACGGCGTCGTACGTCTCGACGCGCTCGACGACGTGGACGGGGAACGGGAGCTTGGTGACCCAGGGACGGCCGGCTTTTCGGTCCTCGACGTAGAACTTGGTGGACGGGGCGTACGCGAGGCGGACGGTCTTGCCCATGTGATTGTCCACCTCCTTCAGGAGGTGGGGCTTCGCGTGGCCCAACGGGTCCCACACCTTCGCCAGGAACGCGGGGTGGCTTCGGAGGGAGTAGACATACGCGGACGTGCCAGCGCCGTAGAAGTCGACGAACTGGCCGGTGGCGTGGGCCTCCGGTGGGAGCGGGAACGCCTCTCCCGCATCGAACCCATTGCCGGACTCATTGCGGTACACCACGAACGTGCCGTCCTCGTGGAAGAAGCAGAGGTCGGCGCATCCGGTGCCGTCGAGGTCGACGAGGCGGACGCGGCGGGCATCGAACAGGAGGGGGTACGCGGCGAGCCACGGGGCGGTATTCATCCGGACGGCGGCGCCGAACCGGCCGTGGCCGACGTTGGGCCAATAGACGACGCCGCTGTGGGTCACGCGGACGATGTCCGCGAGGCCGTCACCATTCATGTCGGCGACGGCGACGAGGGCGGTCGGCTCGGCGAAGAGGACGCACGGGCCTCGCTCGAGATCGGTGTCGATCGGGACGCGGCGACCCGGGCCGTAGCCTTCCTTTCCAAGCGACGGGTACCAGACGAGGTGATCGCCGCGCAGGACGAGGATGTCCTCGAACCCGTCGCCATTGAGGTCGAGGAACCGGAGATTGGGGTGGTGGAGGTCGACGGCGGGGAACGACTTGAACGGCGTGAACGCTCCCCATCCCGTGGACGTGCGCTCTGAAAACCCCGACGCGTTGCCGGACTGCAGGACCATCGAGAGCGTCCCGGCGCCGGCGACGTCCATCAGCTGGACGGGCCTCTCCGCCGCGTCCATGAGGAGGGTAGGGACGGTCTCGAGCGTGGCGCCTCCCTGGAGCTTGCCGCCGACATTGCGCTTGTACCGATGGGCGCCGCCGTGGTCGATGAGGAGGCCGGGCAGGCCCTCCTGGTCGAGATCGACCCACTCGGCTTTGGACCCGATGAGGGATTGAGGATAGTCGGTTCCGAGATCGTCCGTCGTGAGGTCCTTGATGGACCTGGAGAGGGTATCGGGCGTGTACGCGAACGATACGCCGGGGAGCGACTTCGTGACGTACGTGGTGCCATTGTGTTCGTACCCGACGACGTCGACGCGGGTGAGCTTCGAGACGCGCCTGTTCTCGTCGTACGTGAGGTCGAGCGACCGGACGAGGTACGGGTTCGGGCTGAGCGACGCGAACCGGTGGAACATGAGCACGCGCCGGCAGACGCGGTACGTCCGGAGCTCGAACCCAGGGCGAAACGACGAGTAGATGTCTTGCCGGCAGCCCCACGTCGTCGTCTCGGCCGGGGTGTTCGCGGTGTGCTCCCCGAAGTCGAACACGAGCTCGAACTTCGCGCTCGCGCCCGTCGTGTCGCTCATCGTGGTGTTGCCGTAGAGGACGCGCTTCAGGTAGCGATTGGCGGTGATCGGAGCGAGGCCGTCCTTGTGGTGGACCTCCGACGGCTTGCCCACGGGCTGGTTGTCGGCGTTCTCCTGTTTGTAGACATAGAGGACGACATTCCCGCGGTCGTCCTCCGTTCGCTCGAGGAGCCAGGAATAGACTCTCGTCGGCGACGCAGGATCGGCGACGCGCGCCGCCGCCGATTGTCCGAACGTCGACTTCACATTGTCGCGCGTGCACGCCCGCCAGTAGACATTGCGAGACGGCGTCGGCCCGGTGTCCGTCACGGTGACGCGCTCGATGATCGAGAACAGGCCTTCGACGCGCGGGCGGTACGCGTCGACCCGGGTGGTGACGGTCCCGACGGTCGAGCTCGACGTGACGCGCGCGCCCCCCGCGTCGAGCGTGGGGACGAGATCTTCCGCGCCCGAGAGGAGGAAGAGGTCGCTGTCCTCACTGTCCAGGTATTCGGGAACCTTCTTGTCCGTCTTCCGCGTGATCGCCGGGACGGAGACCGACCAGCCGAGGCCGAACACGGAGTTCCCGGAGCCGGAGTCGTAGGAAAGCGCGAGCTCCGGGGTGGGTCCGCGTGGCGACGGGGAGAGCGGGAGCGGGACGCCGAACGACCCCGTCCCCGTCGCGGCGTTGACATTGAACGTCTCCCCGATGCCGCGGATCGCGCCGCCGCCCTTCGGCAGCTCCATGGAGGGCGCCGCCGCGACCTGGAACGATCGCTGCGCCGGAGATCTCTCCCCGGACAGGGCATCTCTCGGGGTGGATCGCTTGTCCTCCGACGACGACGTCGGATGGGGCGTCGTCGCCGGCTTGGGGGAGTCCTTCTTCTCGTCCATCGGGCACTCCGGCTCAGGTGAGCGAGTAGTCGAACGCGACCCAGAGATCGGTGATCGTGGCGAACTGCGCGGAGCTGAGCGTCCACGTGATGCTTGATGCGGCCGACGGGGCTGTCGCCGGCGTCAGCACCGCGCGGTGGAACCCTGGGTTGCTCTCGAATGAACTCCACGAGCCGGTCCACGCCACGGCGGGCGTCGCGAGGGTGATGCTGGGCACGGTAGGGTGCCTGGCGTACACGGCGACATTCGAGACCGTGCCGAGCGTCCTCGCCTTGCCAGCGGGGAATGACTTGCTCGTTGTCTGGAACGTGATTGGGGCTCCGGTCTCCTTGAACGCAGTCCACGCGTCCGGGTGCGAGTGCGGCAGCCGGAGGAGGACGCTCCTCGGCGTGAGCGCCGCCGCGGACCCGGATTTTCGCCCCTCACGCGCGGTGTACCGAACCTGAAAGACCAAGTCAGTGATGCTGTCGTACGGAAACTCATTGCCCCCGGAGAGGGTGAACTTCCAGTCCGACTGGACGCCTCGGTACTCGAACGGCAGGTAGCGCTCGTCCCTGAAGTTGAGCTCGAAGAGGCCGCTGTCGTTGACGCCGCCCGACGTGACCATGGAGGTGATCGGGCCGGGCTCCACGGTGGGGTCACTCGTGGGGCCGCGTCGTAGCGACGACTGCTGGAGCGACAGTCTTCCGCTCACACTCTGGTACGGCCCGGCCGCCGCTTGGAGCGTGACGCTCACCGACTTGATCCGGCGCATGTGGTGGGTCGGGTAGTCCTCGTCGAAGAGGGCCTCCGGCAGCGAGAATGCGCACTCATAGGAGGTGGGCGCAGGGCTCCACTTCCCCTCGCGGAGCTTCAGGAACTCCGCCGGGTTGAGCTGGGCGATGGAGATCGTCTTCATGATCTCGTGCTCCCGGGTGTTCTGCGTGTGGTACGCGGAATCCATCCGCCGGAGATCGCTCGCGAGCTTCTCGCCGGCGAGGAGGCCCTGGCGCGTGCCGTCCCACGCGCCGAACTTGATGAACGACTGGGACGTGTCCCCGCGCTCGCGCTGGAACGCGCGCTCCGCGTGGCGGGCCATCTCGAACGCGATCCGGTACGACTCGGAGAACACGACGGAGAGCTCGCCGGCCATCCACCCGTAGAGCTCCTTGTTCGTGAACTTCGACCGATAGTACTGCTCCACCTCCGCGCTTTGGGCGAGCTGCTGCTCCACGAGCAAGAGCTCATGCTCCGCGACGGCGAGGCGAATCTCGGCGGCGAGGAGCTGCTTGTCGAGCTGCACGAGCTCGAGCTCCGCCTGCGCGGCCTGGAACGTCCAATCGTCCTGGCGGCGCTCGTAGCCGCCTTGCGTCGCGAGCTGGGATGCGGCGCGTGTCTTTCGGCCGGCCGCGGCCTCTTCTTGCTGACCGGTGATGCTGTAGACGGCCGCGAGCGCCTGCCCGCCGATCATCGCGAACGCGGAGGCGAACCCGGTCGCGATCTCCGGCAGCGCCCGCACGCCGGCGGCGTACGCGTTCAGCAGACTGGCGGCCTCGAAGTTCTGCTCCGCCGAGCGGAGTTTGTCCTGCGCGCCCGCCTCCGCGTCGTTCATGAACGGGCGGGCCGCGTAGTACGCCTTTCGCGCCTCGGCGACGGCGATCGCCTGCGTCGCGCTCTCGACCTGCTTCTTCGCTTCGTCCCGCTGCTCTTTGCGGATGTCTCGCGTCCAGCCGAGGTTCGCGAGCTCGTGGCCCGTCCGGAGGCGCGCGAGCTCCTCGCCGTCCTGCTTCTCGAGGGCGGAGAGGAGGCTCGCGCCGAGCCCCGTGATCGCGCTCGCATACTCCATGGCGCGCGCCATCAGGATCACATAGCGATAGGGCGGCGCGCTGACCTGGAGGTCGAACATCACGCTCGAGAGATCGAGGCCCGCGGCCCGCGCGCGGACGAGGAGGGCAGGGTCGATCGGCGGCTCGAAGAGCGGCAGCTGGCGCTCGACGCCGTCGATGTTCTGACAATGGCGGATCTTGAAGAGGCGGTCCGCGACAATGTCCCATTTGCGCAGGAGGCTCTCGTTCTCCGGGACGCAGAACTTGAGCGAGCCAATGATGTTCCCCACGTCGGGCTCCGCCTCGGACTCGCCCACGGTGACGTCCGTCGTCCACTCGTCCGGCGCCGCCGGGGTGACGGTCTCGACGTCCGCGATCGCGTTGCCAAACGCATCGATGCTTCCGAGCGTCGAGTACGAGTCGGTCGTCGGCGCGGTCACCTTGCGGCTGATGACGGGCTTCGCGCCGAGGACGCGCAGGGCGAGGATGTAGAGCTGCATCGCCTCGTTGAGCGTCTCTCGGGTGTCCTGTCGGAACAGGGCGTCTCCCCAGGCGATGAGGTTGTCGATGTACCGCATCACCGTCGCCTTCTGGTACGCGAGGATCCGTCCCTTCGCGATCGCGTGCGGGTTGAACGGATCGTCCCGCCACCGCTGGATCTGGTTCATGAGGTTCTGCGTGTGCGCGTTCATCGCCCAGCCGTACACGTCCTTGCCGTATTGCGACGTCCCGAGCCCGGTGAGCTCCGACTGGATGTCCGCGAGGCTCTTGTTCTCCGCGAACGGGAGGAACTTCCAATACCGCGTCGCCGCGCTCGTTCCAGGGACGGCGGCGCCGTCCGTCGGATCGAAGATGTAGTGGTACCAGCGCCTCGCCTCCGCGTACTTGCCCTCCTGGCTCAAGCGGTTCGCGATGAGGAACGGTGCGTGGAAGAAGAGCTCCCAGTTGTACTCGCCGAACGCGCTCCCCGCCGTGAAGTCCACGACGTCATTGGGGATGGGATCCACGCTTGCGCCTACGGTGTAGCTCCTCGTCTGCGAGAGGCTCTGCGAGCCAGTGGTGCCCGCGGGCAGATCCCGAGGCGAGAGTAGCCCTTTGATGCCCCATCTCGCGACGCGGCCGCGAAACTCGTTTACGAAGTTGTGATGCATAGGAACTGGCGTGAAGCCAACGACCTTCGGAGGCGCCAGTGTTGGCGACACCGTGACGATGTGCAGCGACTCCGCATTCGATTGGGTGCTTCGGGGGCTCACCGACGGCAGCGTGGTCGGGCGGGCCACTTTGCCGACGAAGAGGTACGAGACGTCCTCGTTGCCTGCCCAGAGGAAGCGCCCCGAGTCTGCGGGCTCGTGCGGCCGTTCGAGCGCGATTCGGCCCACGCGCGGAAGCGTCACGACGAAAGACGCCTGGGACGTGTCCTTCATAATCGCGTAGACTTTGCCGTCGCTCGCTGTCTCGTAGGCCTGGTACTTCGGGGTTCCCTCGGAGGTGCCTACTACCGCGTTCGCCAGGGTGGCCTTCGTTGGAAGCAGTCGCAACTTGTTGCTCGCCAGATCCAAGGCTCCAGCGGCCAAGGTAACGAAGGCGCTGTTGAGCGACGGCTGGGCTTCGAAGGTCCAGTGCGTGCTCACGCGAAGTTCAATTGCTGTCGAGGTCGACGACGCGGTCAGCAGGAGCCTGGAGGGGTCCTCCTCCGCCACCAGCCCCACCCCCGACGTGTCGGCGGCGACAACGCTCCACGTCCCATTGCGACGCTCGGCGCACGTGATGAACACGGCGAGCTCTTGCTCCGCCGCGGTGTGCGACGACGCGGTCTTCATCTTGGTGACCGAGTCCTTCGTGGCGCGCTCGTCGACGCGCATCCAGAAGAGGTAGAGCGTCCCATTGTTCACGATGGGCAGCAGGCTCTCCCCTTGGATGGCGAGCTCGACGCGCTGCCATGGGGTGAACACGCCGAGGCGGTAGGTGCGGTAGAAATAGCGATAGGGCGTCGTCGTCCGTCCAAAGAGATGGAGCGTGAGGCCGTCCCGGCACATCGCGACGACCTCCAGGTTCGCGATCTCGGCGAGGCCGTCGAGGTAGGTGCGGTAGGCGTTCCCCGCCGTGACGTCGTCGAGCGGGCCCTTCCGAAGGGCGGACTCGAGGGCGGTGAAGAGCTCCGTTGTGTCTGTGCGGAGCTCCGGATCGAGCCAGTTCTCCGGCCAGAGGAAGACCTTGCGGTTCGCCTCCCAGACGCGATAGGCGCTCATCCAATCCCAGCGGCGTGAGAGGAGCGTGTTCGGCGCGACTGCGGGAGACTCGAGGTTCAACTGGATGCGCTGGACGAACGCCTGCACGGACGCGTGCGCGGCCACCATGCGGGACGTGAGGACGCACGACCCCATCTCCACGTCGATGAGGAGGTTGTCGTAGAGGTCATTCAGCGTCTTCACGCCGACCAGGTTCATGACCGCGACCGCGAGGAGGCGGCGCTGCTGCTCTCGGAGCGGATCCCGCAGCGAGCGCCCCACCGTCGCCCAGGACGCGGCGTCGTGCTTCGCTCGCGCGACCGCCTTGATGGCGCGAGCTTGGACGAGGGCGCTCGACGTCGGCAGGTTGAGGTCGATCGGGGAGGTCTGCGGGGGCGTCGTTCGAACGTCCACCCAGTCGATCGCTTGCGGCGCAGACGCGCCGACGCGTCGAAGGAGCTCCATTGCGCCGAACACGCGCATCAGCATCCTGATCGTGTGCACCTCGGAGACGACCGCGGTGCCGGATGCCGAGAACCGGTTGAAGAGCGCGAGCACGTCCGTCTTCTGGAAGCTGTTCTGGTCGGCGACGAGGGACGCGGCGCCGTCGACGGTCGCGCCACCGCCGGTCGCGTACGCGGTGAGCGCGAGCGGGCCGTTGACGTCGGTCTTGCCCCAGCGGTCGCGGAGCCAGGCGCGCTCGTGCTCCTGAATCAGCGCCTCGAACTCGGCGCTGACGTTCGTGGTCGCGTCCGCGAGGCGCGTCGTGCGGAGCGTGCTGTAGCCAACGGACGGCGCGGCGAGCTCCGCCGGCTCGTGCTTGGTGGCCTTGAGGACATACGCGGCCTGGTGCAGCCGGAGAAGTTGGTCTCGCCGCGCAGCCTGCGTGGCCGTCGGCGGCGTCGCGTACTTCGGGTCCGACTCCAAGCCGGTCGGAACCCAGCCGTCGATGACCAGTCCCATCACGCCGTCGCGCGTCGCTAGCGGACTTGCGGTCGTGTCAATGGATCCCCACATCTTCGCGACGATTGCGGCCGGCAGAGAAAGGAGCTCGGCAGTTCCGCTGATCACTGCGGACCTTGCCTTCAAGTACCTCGCAAGACGGCGCGTGACGAACCCCCGGCGAAGCGCGTCCGTGGGCAGGGGCGGTGTGGGCCCACCGGTGGCGATCGCACTGACGCAGGACGCCGCGTCGCCGAGCACACCCGCGTGCAGGTTGATGAATGTCGTTGCCTCAGAGAAGGTTAGGTCAGTGCCCTTGACAATCGAGTTCAGGTTGTCCAGTTCAGTGGTGTTGAGCAGCTGGCGGCCGAGCGCCCAGAACGTGCCGACGGCCGTCGTCGCGCTGTCGGTCGCGTCGTCGTCCGTGAGCGTTCGGGTCTCCTCCACGGCCTTTCGGACGGCTTCGGCCAGGGTGGTCTCCCAGTCGGCGATCGTCTCCGTCGAGGGCTCGAGTCCGCTCTCCTGGGTCGCAACATGGCGAATGACATAGTCGGCCACGGGCGCGGTGAGCTCGACGCGTCGAAGGCGGTCGAGCAGGTCCAGGAACTTGAGCGTGTCGGTCGGCTTCGCGTTGCGGAGCAGCCCGTGAATGATGCCGGCGCCCGTGGCAGAGTCGGTGAGCCGCGCGAACGCAACGAGATCGCGGATGCTGAGGCCCACGGCGCGCGAGAACGTCGCGATGCGCGCGAGGAGCGATACGCCGACGAGCGTCATCCCGCTTGTGCCATTGACCGCCGACGCCGGAAGGCCGAGTTCACGCGAGGCCGCGTCGGCGTTGACGAGGAGGCCCAGATCGTACGCCGAGATCTCGAGTCCGGCGAGCAAGCCAGCGTTCGCTACGCCCGTCACCGGATCGACGTACGGAAGGCTCGATGAGCCGCTCGTCTTCACTGCCAGCAGGCCGTCGTAGGCTGGGGCGAACGTGGATCGGCTCAGGAACGTGCGCGTGAAGAGCGACGGGTTCCAGGCGTCGTTCCTGTCCATGTCCGCGTACCAGGACGCGGCGACGACGTGGGAAACGCCGAGCCGCTGGGTGAGCGCATGGAGCGCGGCGATCTCCTGGAGGGTCGAGGCGTCGAACAGCGCGCCCGTGGGTGGCGTCGGGACCAGTGCCGCGACCACACGACCCAAGTCGGAGATGGTGATGTCGATCCCCTGGAAACGCAGCGCAGCGCGGAGGCGCAGGAACTGATTGAGTCGGTGCCGAGCGGGCAGCGGCGCCGCTGCACTGATCTCGGTGATCGACATCGCGTCCAGGTTGCAGGTGTTGCTCGGCGTGATCGTGAGGGCTGGGGTGCCGGTGGTGGTGAGCTCACGCACCTCGTCGAACGTGAGGCCCGTCTGGTTCATGAAGATCCGGACGTTCGCGACGTTGGTTGTAAAGCCGCTCGAGGCAAGCCCCCAGTGCAGGTGCGGGCTTGCTGGCTCCGTCCCAGCGGTCAGCAAGTTGTACGCGTTCTGGGAGATGCGGAGGCGCTCGAGAACGAGGTGCACCGCAATCACACCGTTGCCCGCGGCGAGGTCGGCGATCAGGCGATCCCGCGGCGCGCCGAGGTGTTCGAGGTAGATGCGCGCCTCGGACTGCCACACGTTCCACGGTGCCTCGAACGGGAACACGGCGGTGTCGAGGCTCGTGTACGCCTGCGCGTATTCGAGGGGAAACAGCACCTCCGGGTGCGCCGCCAGGTCCTCCGCCTTCGCGGTCGTATTGACCGTGCCGACGGTGGGCCACGTGCTGCTGAGCCGCACCTCCAGGATCTCGTTCACGAGGTCGATGGCCGGCACCGGCGTCGTCGCGTGCTCGCACGTGAGCGCGAGCTTCGCGACGTCGGGGCGGCGGCCGAGGAGCACCGCCTGCGCGTTGCTCCCGGACGACGCGGGAACCTTCTTCAGGAGCTCGAGCGTGTCGACGAGGTACGCGGACGGCGAGAGCACCGACTGGCAGTGCTCGCACACGCACTGATCCAGGCTTCCAAACAGCGTCGCCCAGTCGCCGATCTTCGAGTCGAGCGTCGGCGCGGACGTGGTCTGGTCGGTGAACACGGGGCTCGTGATCGCAGACATTCCCTTCCACTTGGACGCGATGGCGACGGCGGCACCGGCGGTCCACGTCGCTTTCCTGAAGATGATGTCGGCCTTCGTCGACAGCCCGGGGAGAGCGGCGAGGGCGGTTCGGCCCATCCGAACGACGTCCCGGGCGCTGGTCACGCCGGCGTTGAGTAGCGCGCTCATCTCGGCCCAGGTCTCGGTCAACCGGAACAGCCGGTCCATCGCAGACAATCTCGCCTTCGTCGGGACATCCGCGGCGCCGCCGAGGTTCTCGGCGAGGTACCGACTGAAGCGCTTCGCGTCGAAGTCGAAGTTGGGATTGGCGGTGAAGAACGCTGCTTCAGGGTTGCTGGTTGCCCGTGCCTTGATGTGCGCGGTGAACGCGCGCTTCGCGAGCTGGAGTTCGATGAGCGATGCGAAGTCCGCGAGCGTCGTGCCGGCGGGCGGGGTGCCAATGTGGACTTGCCACTGCGCCGCCGTCTTCGCAGCGAGGTGCGCGAGGGTGCTGGTCGTGCCGGCGTTGATCTCCGCGACCACGGACGTGATCGTCGCCTGGTGCCAGTTGCACGCGTTCGCGAGCTCGATCGCGAGCTGGAACCGAGATTTCGCGGTCGCGGTGAGCGAGCCCGACGCGTTGACGGCCGTCCAAAAGGCTTCGTTCGTCCCCTCGTGGTTCAAGAGCAGCGAGAGGAACGTGTTCTGCGGCGCCGGAGCCGTACCGACGCCCGTGATGGAGTCCACCAGGTTGCCGACTCGGTAGGTCGTCGCGGTCGGGGACTGGCGTACCGCGGCGATGGCCTGGGCCTCCAGGTTGGTCTTGAGCGTCGTCCACTCGGTGTTCGTGAGAGAGCGAATCCTCCGCGACTCCGACGCCCGCTGGATGATGCGATGCAAGACGGGAAGCCGGTGCGTGAACACGGCATCCTTCGTCGCCGCGATCCCGGAGGCGGCGAGGGCGAAGAGGGCATCCAGATCGACCGTATTCAGCGCGGCGAGCTGGGTCTGGAGCTTGGCCGCGTCGATGTACGCGGCCACCTCCCGCTCGACGAGTCCGCCGCGGGCCGCGATGTAGGTGTTCACGTTCGTGCTGGCAAAGGCGTTGATGGCGCTCGCCGTGGTGGCGCCCGTCGCCTCTTGAATGGCTTCGTTGATCCGGTGCGCGGTCGTCCGTGAGGGCGTCGCCGCGTTCACCACGTCGCCGAGGACGATCTCGACGTACTCGGTCGGCTTCGCGTTCGACACGGTGACGGTTCCGGTGAGGCTCGACGCCGTCGCGGTGATCTCGAACGACGGGTTCACGGGCACGGACGCGGACACGACCACGCGGAACCGGCCCGCCGCGTCGGTGGTGGCGGTCGCCGAGGAAACGGAGAGGAGGACGTCGTTGGCGCGGAACTCCTTCCATTTCAGCGTGACGGCCGCGCTGGCGACGGGGCCAGCGGTGTTCACGACGAGCCCTTCGACCACGTAGCTTGGCGCGGCGAGCGTCGCGAGCGGCCGGCTGGCGTCGACCTCGATGCGCCCGGCCGAGTCCGAGCGGAGCGTCCACCGCCGCGTGCGCTCGGTGGAGGCGGCAGCGGCGTTCGAGCCGTTGACGACGACGCGGAAGTAGCCGACGGCGTCGCCATCCCCAAATGTCTTCCGGATCCAATCGTCCGTGAGCTCGAACGTGAATTTGCCCTGTGCATCCACGGGCCGGACCGCCAAAGGCGCATCCGTTCGTCGGTAGACGTCGAGGAGCTCGACGCGGACATTGGTGACGGGGAGTTTGGTGGTCTTGTCGACGATCTCGCCGCGGTAGCTGAAGGTCTTCATAGGAGTTCCTCTGGAATCGGTCTTGGCCGCTCCGGCCGAACAGGGCGTCGTCAGATCTCGACGAAGTGGACCGTGGCTTGGAGCGAGAACGTTTGGCTCGCGACAGCCACGTCGTTGGTGAATCGGATGCAGAGCGTCTCCTGCGAGGTCCGAAGCACGATCGGCTGCCCCAGGACGTCGGGCTCGAGCACCAGCTTGTCCTTGTCGTCGCACCGGACGGTCAGGGAGAGCAGGACCTCCGTCGGACTCAGCACAATCGCCGTGGGGTTCGGCGCGAGCGCCGTCGCGGTGGCAGCGGACTGCGAGCCGTCGAAGGAGACAGGCGTGACGGCGTTGCCCCCGGTGGGCGCGGAGGCGGTTCGCATCACTTGGATCCTCCCGTCCGCGGCTGCCGCCGCGGCGACCCCGTTGTAGCTGAGCAGGATCCGGCGGATCTCGACGCGCTTCGTGGCGGAGCTACGAAGTGTGAGGAGGTTCGTCGTGGTGCTGGCAGTCGCGAGTGAAGGCTTCACGGTGGCGGGCGTCGCGATGGCGTACGTCGGCCCCGCAGCCCATGGCCCCTGCACCGTCATGACGCCCCCAGACGGCGCGGAGGCAACGCCGGCGCCGGCCACCAAGATCCGTCCGGCGCTGTCCCCCGCGACGTGAACGGGCACGCTCCCGCTCCGGACGGCGACGAGCGACTCTTCGGCGGCCGGCTGACTCGCGACCGAGCCCGCGCCGATGACCCTCGGATTGTCTGCGCCCGTCCAGGCCTGCAAGGTGAAGCGCCCTGCGCCCGTGAGGGCCGTGCGCGCGAGGACGGAGAGCTCGAAGCCCGTCACGGGTCGACCTCGGACCGACACGACGATGCCCGAGACGGTCGACGTCAGCGCGTCCGTCGTCTTGTGCACGTCGCCCAGATCCACTTCTTTGAGGAGCACCCGCGCGTCGTTCAGTCGCGCATAGAAGCGGAACGTCGTGGTCGTCGCCCATCCGGTGGAGGGAATTCGGAACCACGCGTCACACGCATTGAACGTTCCGACAGCGACTGCGACGACCGTCTCCACTTGGGGGGGCGGCGTGACGAGATCGCTCTCGAAGATTTGCGGTACGGACACGTCGCCAAGTTCATCGGGTCAATTCATGGTTCCTCTTCTCAGGCCGAACAACGACGGAGCCGTGGTGATGCGTAGGCGTCTCGGGCAGGCGAAACGGATGGGATGACGGGTCAGGCGCCGAACTGGAGCTCTTCGAGGCGGAGACGAAAGTGGTTTCGATCCACATCGGTCGACACCCCGTCCACCCGCCCGACGCGACCTCGGTGGTCGCCCGCCGCGTATTGCCACGCGGACCACTTCGTCCACGGCGCGGGCACCCACGGTTCAACCGGCCGCTCCAGCGAATAATCCGCGATCCAGAGCGGATGGGCCGCGAGCTCCGTCGAAGTCCCGAACGCGGTCATCGCGTCGAGAAAGCCTGGGTAGCTGTAGACGAACGGCTTCTTGCCGAGCGCCTGCTCCACCACGCGGGAGAACTCGAGGATCGCGTCGAGCCACGCGGGGCTCTTCACCCCTTTGTTGTTCTCCGGCTCGACGTCGATCATCGGCAGGAGCGTGCAGCCCGCCTTGTGGAACCGTTCGACGAACTGTCTGCCCTGTTCGTCCGCGTCCGGTCGCGCGCGGAGATAATGATAGGCGCCCACCGGGAGCCGCGCCGCCTTTGCCGCTGCGGCGTAGTTGTAGAACTCGGGATCCGTCCAACCCACGCCCTCGCTTGCGCGCAGGTACACGACGTCGATCCCGGCGGCCTTCACCAGGTCGAAGCGCACCCGGCCCTGGTTGCTGGAGACGTCGATCCCCTCGAGTGGCCTCGTAGGCTCGGGGGTCGGCGTCGCCGCGAGCGCGGCGGCCCACGTGAGCGGACCGACGACGCCGTCGGCGACGAGGTGCCGTGCCGCCTGCAAGACGCGCGTCCTCGCTTCGGTGTCCTTGCCGAAGTCGCCGTCCACCTTGGTGCCGACGATCCCCTGCCACACGCGAACCGCAGGTCCCGTCGATCCGCGGCGGAGCACGGGGTGAGCGGGATCCGGTGGCGCTCCCGCAGGCACCGCGAGGAAGGTGGTACGATCGTACCGCCCGGGCTGCCGCGTGACCTCGAGCGGGCCCTCGTCGGAGAGGAGGCCCGCGAGCTCGGGGTGCGTCAGCACGTTCGCCGTCCGCATCGCAGCGCCGTCCACGCTGCAATCGCCACGCATCAGGAGGACGACCTGCGAGTAATCGATCTCGAACCGGCCGTGTGCGCCCCCGAGCACCTGGATGGCATGTTCGCCGCCGGGCGTGACGCTGGTCGCGCTCGGCGTGTAGAGCCCGTGGTTGAACGCTTGCTCGCTGCCTTCGAGGATCTTGCTCGCAGACATTCCCTTCGCGAGCACCCACGTCTTCCACCCGTCGGAGAGGAGTGTCGGGTTCGCCTGCGCGTCGATCTTGGCGCGGAGGATCTCGCTCTGCTCCGCAAGCCGCGATGGCAGGCCCATCGTGCGATCGGTCACCCAATCGCCATGGGTAATGGGCGGGATATGGCCCGTCGCCTGTCGATGGATCTCATCGAGGACGAGCGACGTGGGAAGCAGCGCGTCCAGGGCGTCGGCGACGAGCTGTTGGAGCGTCGCGCTCGCCATCACATACGCTGGGTCCGGGGCGGTGCCGATCGCGAGCGGGCGTGAAAGCACGTCGACGATGAGCGTCCTCGCTCCACGCTTCACATGGAGTGGAAACCACGACGCGAGGTGCCTGCCGGCCAGCACCTCCTCGAGCACGATACGCTGGTATGCCGCGGCGGACGCGCTCGCGCGCAGCGACTGCAACAACGCCATGAAGTCCCCCCTGTCGAGACTTGCAGGATGCGGTGTGGTGCCGGGCTCGTCAAGGGAATTCCGCAGGTGTGTCCAATCATTTTCGACCCTTGCGAGAGCGCGCCACTCGTCGTGTTGGACACGATTGGAGACAGACAATCGTCTCCAAGACGTGTCCGACACGCCACGCAGCTGCCACCAAGCACGCCGAGCGGTGCCGGACACGCTTCGCGGTATTTTTCTCCGTCGGACGTGTCCAGCTCGTTCGCGTCGCTCCGACCTGACGGGCATCATGCCCCGCGCGTCTTCATGGAACCCCGACCCGAATGAGTTCGACGTTGGACGGGCGCTGCTGACCGCAGACCCCGCGGTCGGTGAGCACGCCGTCGAGGCGTGCCGGCCGTCGCTGGACGCGATCCAGCCAGCGGATGTCGTGCCACCAAACTGCGACCCGATCCTGGCTGCGCGCGTGGCAATGACGCTCGCGGCCCACGTGAGCGCGGATCGGTACCGCATGCTTTTCGCGAAGATGCCGCACGAGGCGATGGGCGACGCGAGCGGACCGCACCTCGGACAGCTCGCGCAGGCGTTGTTCTCCCTCGAGACGCGCCTTCGCGCGGAGGCAAGAGCTGCCACCGCGGGCCGTGTGGATCCCGTCGTCATTCGGGCGGGGGTCGAGGTTCGCGATCGGATGGAGCGCGTCGTGGCCTACGTCCTCGCCGATGGCGCGGCTCGGCGCCACGTCGATGTCGCCGAGGATCTCGCGCGGCTGGCGGCATTGTACGCAACGCGCCGCGCCTCGCTCGCACGCGACACGATCCACTACGACCCGGCGGACGAGGCGCGGGCTCGTGCTCTCGTGAGCCAGATCACCGCGCCGCGCTCGCCGCGGGTCGACGCCTCGCTCGGCGATCTCCGCAACCGCGCGTGGAGCGCGCTCGTCCGCTGCTACAACCGGCTCAAGCTCGCCGGCGAGCTGCTCTTCATGGACAGCCCCGAAGAGCTCCGCAACTTCCCCGCGCTGCGGAACGCGACGCTGCAGCTCGCGGGACGTCGGCGCCGGGTCAGCCAGGAGTGACCGCTCATTTAGTCGAACCGCGCGAGCCAGTCCTTTTCCCGGTATCGGTAGTTCCCGAGCCAGAGGTTCCGGTTCGATCGAAGCGGCCTCAGCGCTCGGGCCACCGCGCTGTACAGGCTCATGTCTTCCTTCGCGTTGACGTCGCCGAGCTTGGGCGCGGGGCCCAGCTGGAGCACGACGCAGTGCTCGAGGTCGTGTCGCACGACGTCCGCTGGCAGTGACTGGAGCGCCGCTGCTCCGAGGCGCGCGAGGTGGTGCCGGCCGATCGCCGTGAGCCAGCTGGGCGTGCGCATCCCGTCCTCCGACTCGAGCGCGTGCCACGACAGATCGAAAGGATCGAGCCCAGTGAATCTTCGAAGGAGCTGGTCCTGAAGCGCGTGATGGCCGCGCCCGGCATGGTGAATCGGGAACGACAAGAGAAGACCAGCGTATCCATAGTCCAAGGGGCCATCGAACAGGTCGAGCGCGCGAGTGGCGAACGCACTCCATCCGTCATCATCCTTCGGCACCGGCCAAGTCAATTGCATGTGGGAACCACCGTCTTTGGGGACGCGGCGACCGAACCGCCCGTGTGTCAACCACTCGGACACGGCGTGATGGCTGTCTCCTCCGAAGCACGCCCAAAAGAACTTCTCGGTCGGCTCGCCGGACTTGACCCAGCGCTCCAACATTCTTTTTGCATCAGTGGCGTCGAAGGGCCGGTGCCGGCCACTTGCGGACTCCAGGAGCCAATTCAGTTCGCCACCGTGTGCCTTGACGTACGCGGCGTGGGCGCGCAAGACAGGCTGCGGGTCGGGGTGCGTCACGTAGTGAACCGACACGTGCGCCGCGAGGCGGAATTGCTCGGGAGGGACATCCTTCAAGGGGTCTGTGGACTTCTTCTCGGGCATCGTTGTCTCCCGCGTCGGCGGCAAAGGCGACGGACGCGTCACGCTCGACAATGTCGCATCATCGCCAGGTATCCAAGGGGTCTTCCCCCTCGGGATGATTCCAGGGGGTGGGGTAGTCCGTGACATGCGGTATTTCGCGTTGGGACGGAGCTGGCTGCGGAGTGGGGGCCAACGCTCGACCCACGGAAGACCACGCCAGGGTTCGCCATCGGGACGATCAAGCCGTCACCTCCGCCGCTCGAATGGCGCAGACAGTCCCTTCAAAGTGACGGAGCGCCAAGAGCAGTGACTGAAAGCCGAGCGCATCCGTCGCGACCGCCTCGAGCGTCGCCGTGAATTCGTCGACGAAGAGGTTGGTGAAGCGGTCGACCCACCCATTCGACCCCCCTCCTTCGAACGGGAACGCGCCGGCGCCCAGCAGGTCTCCCCATGAGCGTAGCGCCCGCTCGAGGGGCTGCGCGGCGCGCTCCTCCGCCCCCTCGGCGACCACCACTCGAACCGACGTGAACTTTCGGGAGAAGCCATCGGGGGGGCTGCCCAGGGCAAACAATGCCGGCGACCCCGCCGGCTGTCTTGCCGGAAGAAATGCCCACGGAGGCAGCTCGCCCGCGGGCAGGGCGTCGGCCATCGCGGTGCCCTCCCGCCGTTCGCCACCTCCAGTTTCAACCGCGCTGAACGACAGCGTTCCGTTCGCACACTGGGCGATCCGACCGAGACACTTCACGGCGACGGCATGGACCGGCGGCAGCCGCATGGTGCCGCGGACGAGCTCTCCGTTACCGATGGACTCGCGACGGAGCCGGAGCTCGACCGCACCGCCTGGCCCAAAGCATCCAGCCGCGAGCCCCGCATTGAAGACATCGAGGAGCCGATCGGCGGTGAGCTCCAACGAAAGCCGAGGATTGGGCTCGATGTGCCACGCGATGGAGAGCTCGCGGGCTCGGAGGCCCGGCGCGACCCGGATTTCAGGTGTCATCCTATCCCCGCTCCCGTCGCCACGGGTGGAAGTATGTCGAACCGCGTTCCTCGACGCCGGCGCGCCCCGCCGGGGACGAGTCGCCCAACACCATCCCTTCGCTTCGGCCCATGTTCGTCGCGTCCTTCCCGCCGCCATCGCGGGCTGGTCGAAGGTGAAGAAGATTCCGGCCTCCGGCAGGGTCGCGTTCATTTCGGAGGCGATCTCCTGTCTCGACTCCGATGAGGACCCTGCGCGTCTACGGTGAAGCGTCGCCGTCGCCGCCCGAATGTCTCCCTCAGCCGCTTCAGCCCGCTCGAGCGCCAGTATCTCACGGTCGACTCCCCCACGCCCATCCGCCTGCCGACCTCCGCGAAGCTCAGATCCTCGAGGTCGACGGCCTCGATCGTGAGGCGCTCGTTCTCGGGGAGCGCGGCGACCGCGTCCTGGAGCCGGCGAGCGTCCTCGCGCGCCTCGACCAATGTGGCGCCGCCGCCCGCCGCGTCCGCGTAGAAGACGGAGGCGACGCGCTCGTTCGCGAGCGGGAGCTCGGCGCTCGGGAGCACCTTCCGCCGCAGACCGTCGGTCGCGCGGATCTCGTCGAGGAAGCGAAGCCGCAGCGTGCGCAAGAGGGCAGCGTCGAGCGCCGCCGCGGGCCCGCGGAGGAGCGCGCACCAGCGCGCGTGATCGTCTCCGCTGAGCCGCTCGACGAGGAGCTTCCAAAGGGCGAGGTACGCGTCCGCCCGGCGCGCGCTCGCGGTCTCTCGCCGGCAGTTCCTCGTGACCCGACGGACGACGTCCGTCGCCCGGAGGTAGCTGTCGATCTCCCGCTCGTGGATCCGTTCCCCGCTGCACATCGTGCGCGTAGGTCCGCGCCGTCACGGCGGGATGGACAGGGCGGGCGAACTTTTCTTTGCGACCCCGAGAGTCGCCCGGAAGGATGGTTGAACCATCCCGGAACCCCGCGCCGGCCCCGGAGGGGATGGTTCAACCATTCCGGATCGGCCGATCGGGGCCGGTGAGGATGGTTCAACCATTCTCCGGGCGCCCTCGGCGCCCGAACTGGATGGTTCAACCATCCGCCAAACGCGTCCGTAGGAGATGAGGGATGGTTTTACTTTTCGTACGCAGGGATCGGGCGCGCGCCGATGGTTCGACCATTCCGTGTGGGGTCGCGCTGCGGATCGGGGCGGGTCGCCGTCGCCTAGAGAGTGTGGATGGGGAGCTCGGCGCGACGGAGTGCGCGGTGGGCGAGCCTCGTCCGCGTGGCCCAGGCTCGAACAGGGATCATCGCTGTGAACACCTCACCGCTTCCTCCGGAAGACCAAAGCAAATACGTCCTCGCGTTCAACCAGCACCGCGCCGAGATCGAGGCCGTGCCCGAGGACAAGCTCGTGCACATGAACCTCGAGGTGCTCCCCGCGACGAGCGCGGTGCTCGTCGCCATCGGGAGGATCCGTCCGATGCGCGACGAGTTCGCGAAGCTCCCGGGCTTCGACATCACGAAGTTCGACAAGCTCGAGGGCTACACGATGGCGCTCGCCCACGCCCAGACGCGCTGCGCGTGGGAGTCGAAGGCGAGCGACGAGCTCACGGAGCAGATCGCGGCCCTGCAGACGACCCGCGAGCTCTTCGTGTCGGACGTGGAGGCGCTCGCGAAGCGCAACCTCTTCTCGAACGACCAGCTGAAGCGCGTCCGCTCGAACGCGGGCTATCGCAACGTGGCGTACAACGTCCTCGAGCTGACCGCGTTCCTGCGCGAGCACTGGAGCACCATCCAGGGGCGCTGCGCGCTCACCCTCGCGGAGATCGAATCCGCGAGCAAGCTCGCCGCGACCGTCGCGGAGGGCCTCGCGGCGCGCGAGGCCGCGAAGGCGCAGCAGGAGCCGGCGGTCCTCCTCCGCGACAAGGCGTACACGCTGTTCTTCCGCGCGCACGCGCAAGTCCGCCGCGGCATCGAATACCTCTTCTTCGACGACGAGGCGAAGGGAGAGGACCTCTTCCCATCGCTCTTCGCCGGTCGCGGGGGGCGCAAGCCGAAGCCGGTCGAGGCACCCCCGGAGGAGTCACAGCCAGCGACGCCCGCGGCGCCGACCACGCCGCTCGGTGCACCCGTGAACGCGCCGCCGAACGTCACGCCCAAGCCTGCTGCATCGGGTGGGATGCCGGGCGGTAGCCCGATCACCTGATCCGGGAGCGCCCAGCGATGAGCGGCGAAGGCCTCTATCTGGGGGCGACGCAGCCTCTCGACGGATCCAGCGAGCGCCGCACGCTCGTCATGCCAGCCGATCACCTCACGACGCACGCGGTGATTGTCGGCATGACGGGCAGCGGCAAGACGGGATTGGTGACGGTGCTCGTCGAGGAGGCGATCCGGTCGAACGTCCCCGTCCTCATGATCGACGTGAAGGGCGATCTCCCGAACCTCCTCCTCGCGTTCCCGACGTTCGAGGCCGCCGCGATCGCGCCGTGGATCGAGCCCGGACCGAAGTCCGCCGAGGAGGCGACGAAGCTTGCGGACGCGCGCCGCGCGGGCCTCGAGGCCTGGAGCGTCCGCGAGCCGGACATCGCCGCGTACAACGCGCGGGCGAAGCTCCGCGTCATCACGCCGGGCGCGGACGCGGGCGAGCTCCTCCACGTCCTCTCGTCGCTGGAGCGCCGGTCGGCGCGCTGGGACAAGGATCCGGAGGGCGCGCGCGCCGCATTGTCCGCTGCGATCTCGCTGATCCTCCGGCTCCTCGGGAGGGACGCGGATCCCGCGCGCAGCCGCGAGCACGTGCTTCTGTCCGTCCTCGCCGAGCGCCGCCTCGCGAGCGGACAATCGGCGGACATCGCGGAGCTCCTGCCCGATGTCCTCACCCCGCCGATGGACACGATCGGCGCGCTCGGGGTCGACGCCTTCCTCTCGAAGCGCGCGAGGAAGGACCTCGCCGCCGCGCTCAACGCGCTCCTCGCGTCCCCGACGTTCGCGAGCTGGCGCCAGGGCGCGACGCTCGACGTCGCGGAGTGGATGACCCCGACGCCGGGCAGGACGCCTGCGACGATCGTGAGCGTCGCCCACCTCGACGACGAGGAGCGCGAGCTCGTCCTCGGCGTCGTGCTCGAGGAGGTCCTCACGTGGGTGCGGAGCCTCCCGGGATCGCAGCGCCTCCGGGCGCTGATCGTGTTCGACGAGGTGTATGGATTCTTGCCGCCTCATCCCGCGTGTCCGCCGACCAAGCGGCCGATCGTCGCGCTCATGAAGCAGGCGCGAGCGTTCGGCGTGGGTGTCGTGATCGCGACGCAGAACCCGATGGACCTCGACTACCGCGCGCTGTCGAACGCGGGGCTGTGGTGCTTGGGGCGGTTGCAGACGGACGCGGATCGCGCGCGGGTGCTGGACGGGTTGGTGGGGCGGGGAGGGGACGACGCCGAGGTGATCGGGGACACGCTGAAGCGGCTCGCGCCGCGGTGGTTCTTGATGCGGGACACGCAGAGCAAGGACGGCGGCGGCGCGGTCTTCCTGCAGCCGCGGTGGGCGATGTCGTTCATGCGGGGACCGATGACCCGGATCGAGATTCGGAGGGCGCGGGGAGACGCACGCACCTCGGGGCCAATCAGTTGAGAGGCGCCGCGTTCGCTTCGAGAATGACTTCGACGAGAAGACGAGTCGCGCCACGCGGTGATGTTCGCACCGCGACGATGAGCTCGCCTCTGAGTGAGCATCATTCGAGTGGCTTCACAATGTCGGAGATCAGGTCGATAAGCGGCTTGTATGCGTCGTGGTCAAAGGACCACACCTTGCTCCGCGCGGCTTCGCCGACGCGCAGATCCGGCGGCTGACGGGTCGAAAGATAGGCGTGAATGCGCGCCTTCGCCATTGGAGTCGGCGTGGAACCGACACATGTGAAGAAGGCATCGACGCACTTCATGGCTGGCTCCGCGGCCACCGAATCGATCACAAGATTCTTCCAACATCCCATCACGAATTCCATCCGGCATGATGAAGATGGCCGAGCGTAGTTGATCGCGTCGAGCGATCGCTCCGTGCCCACTAGGGACGGGAACTCCGAACTGTCTAAAGGAATCCGCTAGGCTCGCGAATGCACCCTTCGCGGCTTCACCGATCTGAAATGACTCATCTTTCCCTTGATCCGCGTCGCGGATAGCGATAAGCTGCGTGAGTTCGCTCCACCTCGGATCGTTGCGGAGCAAGTCGAGGGTCGAACGGAACTTGCTTTTCCCATCGACGGGCAGCACTTGAAAATTCAGGCCCACGCGCTCCAGCAGGGCATTGAAGAAATTGACCTCGTCCTTCCCCTCGACGAGCAAGAGTCTCGAGTTAGAGATCTTGATGTTGGTTTTGGAGCTCATCCGCGGACCTCGAACGAGTCGTCGCGAACTGACCGGAGTTGCTCGGGCGAATAACGTACTGTAACGACATTGCCTTTCCGTCGATCAAGGCGATACACGCGGAGCCACTCGAGATCGCCTTCTCTGGCGGATAGGGCTCCCCGAAGTAGGTCTTCACTATGGGTCGTGGCGAAGACCTGGACGTTGAGCCTTTCAGCAAGCTCGAGAAGGTACTTCCAGAACTCGGTCATCACGGTGTGATGCAGGCCGGCATCGATCTCGTCGACCAAGAGGACGCCATCACGAACGGAGGTGAGCTCCACGATGAACGAGAACATCCGCACGACGCCATCTCCGCACACAGCGAGCGGATAGAGATCTGGCAGGCCGAGATCCACGAATATTGCTGCGTGGTCGCCGCGCGGAACGACCTGCACTCGTTGAATGCGGTTATCCAGCAGCTTGAGTGCTGCGAGGACTTCACCCTCGCGACGCGACTTGACGAGCCAGCCATATTGCTGGACTTCACGTTTCACGGACCGAGCGCGACCCGACACGAATACGGAGCGAACAAAGTCTTCTCGCAGCTTGAAGGCCCGGGTGGGATTCGCCGTGTCCGACTGAACTGGCGCCGCCGACGACGATGCCGGGTAGTAGCTGCCCGACAAGCCAATCCATGCGCGCTCCACGACGCGAGCTACGGACTCGTCCTCGGTCTCCGCCGGAACCAGGCCGAGTGAGGCAACGAGTTCGAAGACTCGCTCCTTCTCGTCGCCCGTCCATTTCGCCGCGATTCGAACGATGCGATCGCGCTCCTGTCGCGTCTGGAACGTCCCCAGCACCGAGTCAGGGTCGTCCTTTGGGCTGAGTCCGCGCAGGCTCGCCAGGGTCCACAGCATTTGCGCGTCGCCTGCGCCCATCAGCAGGATCGCTTCGAGGACCGATGTCTTTCCCGTGTTGTTCTGGCCCACGAGAAGGTTGATTCGACCGAGACCATCGAGCTCGACATCGTCGAGGCCGCGGAACCCGGTCACGTGGAGGCGCTCGTACATCCCCCATCCTTCCCGCGTTCGACCCCCAGCCGCAAGGTGCTTCGGCCCTCGCACGGAGTTCCTCGTGACGATCGCGCCGGGGTCGCCGCGGCCATGCGCGAGGCGGGACCCAAGCCAGCCACCGGGACGACCACTGCTGGACTCGTGTTCGCGACAGCGCAATGGAGGACACTGGCCCATGACTGATGGGGGCGACACACCGCGTAGTAGGCGAGGAGGTGCCGGTGGCCGCGACGCTGGATGAGTACCACCGAGCTCTCCATCAGACCGCCGGCGTGATGAAGACGAGCGCGAAGCCAATCAGCGACTCGTGGCGCACATATGCCCACTCCGTCGAGTTCGCCACGGCGGAGGTGAGGCGTGTTCAAAAGGCCCGAAGGACGAGTTTTCCTTGGCGAAAGGCTGAAAGGATCCCGTCGTCGCTGACGGCGATCGCCACACAGCCGCGCTCACGTGAGGCCTGAGCGAGAGCATTGTGTCGTGTCCCGTGGTTTGCGAGAATACGGCGCTCCGGCTGGGGAAGGATGACACCGTATTCGTGTAGCCGGAGGTTCCGATCAATAAGTACTGCGCCGTCGGGGTTTAGAAATGAGTCCCATGAACACTCAGCATCGATATTCGCGGGGATCTTCAGTCGCTTTCCCTTGTGGCTACGCGATGTCCCGATGACCAAGCCGGCACCACTCATGTCGTCTGCGCGTCGGAGCAGGGCGGCGACGAGATCGGCTACTCCGCTCTGGGCGTTCCTACTGCAGGCGCCACTAACTATCTTCGTGATGGCACTCTCGACGCTCGCGGGATCCGAGAGTGAGAATGTTCCGTTGCGGATAGTGCCGATTGGCGTTCTGTAGCCGTTCCGGACGCCGAAAAGCCGTAGTAGCTGCGGTCGTTGTACCTGGAGCCATAGAGAGTGAAAAGGCAACTCCGCTTCGCGTGCGGGGCTACGCGCCAGGTTGTCGAGATTGGGCTTGGTGGCTGCGACGCCGATCGCGGACAGATTCTCACGAAGAACGAGAAAGCTACGCTTTCCATCAGCCAGCGCGAGGGTTTGACCAGACGAAGTGGCCACTTCAAATGGAATTGCCCGCTCGAATCGGTGGATACGTACGCCTTCTAGCCCCTCAAGCGAACCTGGTGTTGCCTCTATCACGGCCCCGGCGACTATGCTCGCGCCCTCGTAGGTCTTCGCCGGAAGCGTGTGGAGCCAATCGAGAACCCGGCCTGCCGCGATCGACGCTCCGGTGAACGGCCTGTGGCCGAGCATGAATGCGCCGAGCGGCGGCAGCGGCAGTTCAAGCAGTTCCCGCATCATCGACGAGATCGTCGCACTCTGTGCCGCGCCAGCCAGTAGTTCGTAGCAGCGTTCGGTGGTGGTGCTCCCAGTACAAACGCTGTGAAGTGCGCTTGCGCCCTCCAGGGCGGCGGTCGCAACGTTGTGAACGTGGCTTGCGAAAATTGGGGCGAGAGGATGGCAGTCGTTGATGCCTGACCCTGACAGTTCGTAGCGGAGGTGCTCCTTCGGTGCGACCAATGTGACCGAGCGGGCACTGCTGCCTCCACGCGACCAGCCAATGACCTTGCCCTGCTGTCGCGGGGGCGCTGGCTCCGCGCCGATTGAGAGAGTTAGGTCCTCCCAACGCAGCACGGACAGCAGGGCGGCGGCCGCCTCCGCAAGGATCGTGCGATGAGTCTGGCGTAAACGACTCTCGGTAATTGACAACTGTTCATCGTCGGGAACGAGTCGCTTCAGTGCGCGTTGTACGTCGGCGGGACCGTGGCATCGAACGTCTTTCACCGGCGCATTCCTGATCTTGCTCATAGCTCCCTGGGCGGATGCTGAGATGGGCCTGCCGCGAATATCAGCCTTGCGGCGCTTCATTGCGGACGCGCGGGAGAGGCTCCAATTAGTCGCTCGAGGGGGGAACGGATGCTACCTCAACAACTCGCCCGCACCCGCCCGCTTCACGAACTGCCCCCCCTTCTCCGTCACCAACTTCCCGTTGTCACAAATCACCCGCCCGCGAGAAATGACAACCTCGCTCCACCCGGTGACCTCGTGCCCCTCGTACGCCGAGTAGTCCGCCTTCATGTGATGCGTATGCGGCCGGTCAATCGAGATGGTCTCCTTCCGTTTCGGATCGAAAACGACGACGTCCCCATCGCTCCCCACAGCGATGGTCCCCTTCTTCGGGAACAGACCAAATGTCTTCGCCGCCGACGTGCTCGTCAGCTCCACGAACCGGTTCAGACTCAACTTCCCGCTCACCACGCCATTCGAGAAAATGAGGCTCATCCGGTTCTCGACGCCCGGCGCGCCATTCGGGATCTTCGTGAAGTCCTCGCGCCCCAGCTCCTTCTGCCCCTTGAAGCAGAACGGACAGTGATCGGTCGCGATCGCCGTGAGGTCCCCGAACTTCAATCCCTGCCAGAGCTTCTCCTGGTTCCACTTCTCCCGTAGCGCGGGGGTCATCACCCACTTCGCGCCCTCGAAGTTCGGCTTCTCGTACCAGGTCTCGTCCAGGATCAGGTACTGCGGGCACGTCTCCGCGACGACGTCGACGCCTCGCGCGCGCCCCTGCTTCACCTGATCCAGCGCGTCGCTCGACGACAGGTGCACGATGTAGAGCGGTACGTTCGCGACCTCCGCGATCGAGATCGCGCGGTGCACGCCCTCCGCCTCCATCCTCGTCGGTCGGGTCGCCGCGTGCCACTTCGGCTCCGTGTGACCGCGCTCGCGCGCCTCGCGGATGATCTCGTCGATGACGATCCCGTTCTCCGCGTGCATACAGATGCGCGTCCCGTTGTCGCCCGCCTGGCGGAACGTGCGGTACAGCGTGCCGTCGTCCACGTAGAGGACGCCCGGGTACGCCATGAAGAGCTTGTAGCTCGTGATCCCGCGGTCCCGGAGCTCCTTCATCTCACCGAGCCGGGTCGTCGGCATGTCGGTGATGATCATGTGGAACCCGTAGTCGATCGTCGCCTTGCCCTCCGCCTTCTGGTGCCACGTGTCGAGGCCCTTGATCGTCGACTCGCCCTTCGACTGGATCGCGAAGTCCACGATCGTGGTCGTGCCGCCGAACGCCGCCGCGATCGTGCCCGAGTGGAAGTCGTCCGCGCTCGTCGTCCCCCCGAACGGCATGTCGAGGTGAGTGTGCGGGTCGATGCCCCCGGGGATGACGAGCTTGTCCGTCGCGTCGATCACGCGGTCCGCTTGGACGTCCAAGCTCTGGCCGATCCTCGTGATCTTCTCGCCCTCGATCAGCACGTCGGCGAAGTAGTCGTCCACTGCAGTGATGACGCGACCGTTCTTGATCAAGAGCGACATTTTGTCCTCCTCGGACGGGTGGGGAGGGGCATCGTACCCCAGGCTCGGTGGCGTGCACCGCGTCCCGTTCGGGTGTATGGGAACCCGCATGCGCCTCGCCCGTTTCGTCGCTCCGCTGTCCGCCGCCCTCGCGCTTTCGTGCAGCTCGACACCGCCGCAGCAGTCCACGCCGACCGCGCACCCCTCCGCGAGCGCGCCCGTCGCGAGCGCGTCCGCGCAGCCCGGTCCGGCCTACGATCTCTCCCCCGTCGACGCGCCCAAGAACCAGGTCGTCTCGCTCCACGCGAAGAGCCTCTCGAGCACGCTCTCGAAGCTCGGCGTCGACACGGACACCCTCCTGAAGCGCCTCTTCGCGCAGGTCGCCGGCAAGAACGGCCTCCGCATGGACGTCGCGCCCGAGAAGCTCGCCTCCATGGTCGCGCCCGAGGCCCCCATCGACGCGATCGTCACCCTCCCCGACAAGAAGGGCTTCGAGCCCTCCATCGCCGTCGCGATCGGGCTCCGCTCCCTCGAGGACGCGAAGGCCGCGTTCAACGCGACCGAGGAGCTCCAGGGCGGGATGTGGCTCTTCGGCGGGAACAAGGCGAAAGTCACCTGCGTCGTCGCCGCAGCCACCGGGCTCGTCCCCGCGCGGATGATCTGCGGCCCCGGCGAGCACGACCTCGAGGCCCTCGGCCCCTACCTCGCGCGCGGCGCGTCCTCCATCCCCTCCACCACGGACGCGACGATCGACGTCGACTTCACCATCCTGAACGCGAAGTTCGGCTCCCTCCTCGCGAGCAAGATCAACTTCGCGCCCACCTTCCTCAAGTCGCGCATCGGGATCAGCGATCCCGCGCTCGACAAAGTCCTCGACGCCGTCGGCATCGGCCTCGGAAACGAAGCCGTCGCGCTCCTCGGGGATCTCGACAAGCTTCACGTCGACCTCGGCGTGACCGCCGCGGACGGGGTCACGCTCGCCGGCACGCTCGCGTTCCGCGACAACAAGTCCTGGGTCGCTACCACCGGCGCGAAGTCCAAGAACGAGGCCGCGCCCCCCGCGTTCGCCCGCCTCCCGATCGACGTCGCGGAGGCCTCCTACAGCCGCCTCAACGACCCCGCGGATTGGGAGGGAATCAAGAAGACCCTGAAGGACGGTCTCGAGAGCTTCCTCGCCGCCTCGAAGGTCGGCACGGACGCGGAGCGCAAGAAGGTGAGCGCCCTCCTCGACTTCCCCCTCGTCCCGAACCTCGCGTTCGTCTCCGGCTCCGGCACCCGGCACGCGGGCAAGGCGCTCCCCCGCAAGACCGACGACGAGAAGATCATCGCCGCGAACGACGCCCAGTTCGGCTACCGCCTCTACGGGTTCGGCGAGAAGGCCGACGCCCTCACCAAGTGGTTGAAGGAAGCGGTCGCCGCCTACAACCAGGCCGGGATCCAGAAGGAGCTCACGAAGCTGAGCTCGAACCTCCCGACGATCAAGACGCCCACGCCCCCCGCGTCCCTCGGCAAGGGCGCCTACGAGCTCGACGTCGAGATCAAGATCGCCGGCGACAAGAAGCGCGTCCTCACGTTCTACGCGCTCGTGATGGCGGACGGGGACGACTCGTGGCTCGCCATCGGCACGAGCAAGGACGAACTCCTCACCCGCCTCGAGATGGTGAAGAACGGTGCGCCAGCCGAGAAGACGCTCGCTCAAAAGTCCGGGTTCGACGTCACCGCGAAGCACACGATGGCCGGGTTCTGGACGCTCGAGTCCCTCCGCGGGCTCGGCCTCAACGTGCTCGCGAACATCAACGCGAAGGGCCAAACGAACCCCGTCGACGGGCTGCTCGACGCGAGCGACAGCCTCGACAAGCTGTTCGAGGGCCTCCCCAACAAAGGGGCGAGCCCGATGCAATACGGCGTGACCGTGACCAGCACGTCGCCCCTCGTCTCGTCCTTCATCCTCAACATCCCGAAGGGGACGGTCGCGGACGCCAAGGCGCTCATCGACTCCGCGGCCGCGAAGCAGTGAACCGCGCCCGCCACGGGCTCAAGAAATGGACCGTGAGCTGGAACCACGGGCCCAAACGTCGTTCTGACGGGAGATGACCATGAACCGATCCACCGGATTCCTTGCGCTGTTCCTCGGGCTCGCGGCCTGCGCGTCCGGCCCCGATGCCACTCAGCCCACCGCCGAGCCCAGCGTCTCCGCGCCCGTGAAATCGGCGGCCCCGCCCCCGATCGAGTCGACCCCACCGGCGGTGTCCGCCGCGCCGAGCGCCTCCGCCGCGCCCACGTACGTCCCGACCGGCGCGCCCCTCACGATGCTGAACGGGGCGAAGTCCGCCGCGGGGCAGATCGCTCAGGCCGGCGCGAAGATGATCCTCGACAGCACGAAGGCGTGGCTGAAAGTCCCCGAGGGGGCGATGAACACCGCCCTCAAGGTCACGTTCTCCGTGGACGACAAGAACGCCCAGAAGGGACCCCACGGCGTCGGCAGCGTCTACCACGTCATCGCCCAGAACCCGCCCGCCGCGGACGCCGTGAAGGTCACGAGCGCCGGCCCGAAATTCCTCGTTCGCATCCCCACGACCGCGAAGAACAACCTCGCGCTCGGCGCCGCGACGACGGACGAAGCGGGCAAGGTCACGGTGACCTGGACCGTCATCGCTCCGAAGCTGACGGACGACGGTGGGCTCCAGTTCGAGTTCGACGAGTTCGCCGACCTCTGGCTCCAGCTCACGACCGACGCGCCGAAGTAACTCCGCGATCCCGCCCGCGCGACGCTATGCTCTCTCGTATGGATGGGGGCGAGCGAGACTCGAGCGCGCGGCGTCGCACGCTCGCGCGGATGTCACGGCTGCTCGGGACGGCGGCGCTGAGCGGCGCCGTCGCGGCGAACCAGGCGGCGTGCTCGAACGGCGGGAAACAGAGCAGCGGGCGCACGGACTCGGGCGGCTACGCCGTCGTGGATCCGGCGCCCTCGCCCGCGCCGTGCGCGCGCATGGCGAAGCTCTTCCGCGCGACCGCGCGCTTCGAGGTCTCAGATGGAGGTCCCGCGGAGATGGTGATCCTCGTCGAGGAGCCGACGTCGCCCACCGTCCGGCTCGACTTCGAGAAGACCGGCGGCAAGCGCACCGCGAGCGGCCTCGAGCTGCGCGACAAGGTCGACGCGGCGAAAGGGAGCTCCCTCCGAAGCCTGTTCATCCAGTGCGACGAGGGCGCGGGCTGGGTCGAGATCAACTCTTCGTGGGACGGGAAGAAGTCCCTCGACGGTCAGACCCCGACGCTCGAGTTTCGCGAGGGGATGGTCGGGTTTCACTGAGCCCATCGCGCCGCTCGCGCGTCAACCGGTGTGCGCGCGGGTGATGGCCGCGATGGATCGGCGCACGTCCTCGTCGTCCGTCGACGCGTTGCACACGGAGATCCGGAGCGCCGCGCGGCCCCGCCACGTCGTGCCCGTCGCGTAGCACGTCCCGTCCTCCTGAATCGCACGCACCACCGCGCGCGTGTGCGCGTCACCGTCGCCGCCGACCCCGGACTCGAAGCGCACGAGCACTTGGTTCAGATCGATCTCGTTGAGGATCGACACCCCCGGCACGCGCGCGAGCTCCTCCGCGAACCGGCGCGCGTAGGCGCACGTCCGATCCACGAGCGCGGCCATCCCGCTCCGCCCGAGCTCCGAGAGCGCCGCGTACAGGGCGAACCCGCGCGCGCGGCGCGAGAGCTCGGGCGTCCAGTCGAACGGGTTCCGAAGGCGCGCGTCGTCCGAGCCCGGGAGGTAGGACGCGTGGATCGCCATCGCCCGCTCGTGCGCCGCCCGATCCCGCACGATCGCGACCCCGCAGTCGTACGGCACGTTCGGCCATTTGTGGCCGTCCGTCGCCCATGAGTCCGCCCGGTCCACGCCGCGAACGCGCGCGCGGAGCGCTTCGTCCGCGGAGGCGCGCGCCCACAACCCGAACGCCCCGTCCACGTGCAGCCACGTGAACGCGCCGCGAGCGCGGCGCGCCGCGATCGCGTCCGCGATCGGATCCATCGGATCGACGCCGCCCGTGTTCACGTTCCCCGCTTGCGCGCAGACCACCGCCGGCCCGTCGATCTGCGCGAGGCTCTCCGCGAGGCGATCCGCGCGCATCCGTCCGTTCGCGTCCGACCCGATCGCGATCGCCGTGTCCGACCCGAGACCGAGCAGCCGGAGCGAGCGCATGACGGTGTCGTGTCGCTCCTCGCCGACGAGCACGTGCACGCGCGGCGCGCCCGCGAGCCCTCGCGCCTCGACGTCGTGCCCGATCGCCGCGTACGCGGCGTTCCGCGCGGCCGCGAGGCCCACCGTGTTCGCCATCTGCGCGCCCGTCGTCAGCGCGCCGGACGCGGACGGCGGCAGCTCGAGGAGCTCGATGACCCACCGGATCGCGACCTGCTCGAACATCGCGGCCGCGGGCGTCCCCTCGTAGCTCCCCGTGTTCTGATCCCAGGCCGTCGCGAGCCAATCCGCCGCGACCGCCGCGGGGAGGCCACCCCCGATCACCCAGCCGAAGAAGCGCCCGCTCGGCATCGCGGTGACTCCCGGATCCGCGATGTCCACGAGCTCCGCGACCACCTCCCGGGCATCCCGCGGCTCCGGCGGGACGGGGCGGTCGATGCGCGCGAGGATCGCGTGCCCGCTCTCGGACGGGCGGATCGGTCGATCCGGCAACCCCTCGAGGAACGCGAGCGCGCGGGCGTGAGCGAGCGAGAGGGGCGAACGAAAATCGCGTCGTTGCATGGCGCTCTGGTCTATCGCGCGCCCTCGGGGCGGTCGCGCCGTTTTCGGTCCTCGGAGCAACACAGTGGAGCGCGCGCGGGACGAGGACAGGAGATCAGCGCGGCGTGAGGTCCAGCACTCCGCCCGGCACGTCCGCGAGGTTTCCCCAGCAGATCACGCGCGCGTCGCGCGTGATGACGCACGTCGATCCGGTGCCGCTCGACGGCTCGCCCGATCCAGTGGCGACCGCGACGGCCGCGGTGAGACCCTCGATCGGCCGCGCGTCCCACCGCTCCTCCAGCACGTCGCGCGGCGCACCGAGCTGGCCCGCGAAGTTGAAGCCCCAGCACGCGACGCGCCCGTCCCGCTTGAGGACGCAGCCGTGGTACTCCGCGAGCGCGAGCGCGATGGCGTCCGACGTCCCCTCGACGATCGACGACTCCGGCGCGAACGCCGCCTCGCCGCCCCAACACTCGACGTTGCGCCCCCGGCTCTTCGTGCACGTCCCGCGCATCGCGCTCGTCGCGACGAGCTCGACGTCCCGGGGTGCCGTGAACTCGACCGGGGCGTCCTCGTAGAGCGGCTGTCCCGTGGGGTAGGGGTACACGTTGCTCCAGCACACGAGGCCGCCGTTCGCGCGGATCCCGCACACGCTCCCGTAGCCCTGCGCGAGGCGCGTGATCGGGAGGGGGCCGTCGGGGAGCGTCGGCACCGTGCCCCAGCACGTCACCGTGCCGTCCGCGAGCCGCGCGCACGTGTTCGCGACCTCGACGGCGCCCCGCACCCCCGCGACCTGCGAGGCCGGCTCCGTCCCCGTCCAACAAGCGACCGTGCCGCCTCGCTCGACCACGCACCAGCGCGAATCGTCGCCGCTGATGGCGATCGCGTCGTCGAGCGCCGGGACGAGCGTCGGCTCGGGGGGAGGCGGATCGTCGTAGCACGTGAAACAACCGCCCCAGCACACCACGCGTCCGTCCGCGCGCACCGCGCATGCCCGTTGATGTCCGATCGCGAGCGCCCGTATCGCGTCTCCGCGCTCGTCTCGGCGCGCGTTCGGGGTGCGCGCGGGCGCGTCCGGGGCGGCGCTGGGCGCGCTCGCGCACGCGGCGAGGATCAAGGCTGCTCCCAACATCCCCGTCCCGCGCGTCGACATTCGAACGGCCTCCGTGTGAGTACGCGCGCGCCGAGCGTAGCTCCCCTGGGATCAGCGCGCGAGCGGGCCCAGGAGCGCCGCTCCCAGATCGAGCGCCGCGCCGACGAGCGCGCTGCGCGGCACGCGGTCTCCCGCGAAGTACGCCATTCCGACGCGCGCGAGCGCGGGGGATCGCGTCACCCATCGCTCGAGCAACCCGCGGCGCGCGCCGTAGACGAGGGGCACCGCCGCCGAACGCGCGCGCACGTCGAGCCCGATGTGCGCCGTGCGGAGCGCGGCGGGCCACGCGCGGAAATCGTACACCCCGCGGGAGAGCTCCTCGCCGAGGAAGGCGCCCGCCGTCGCGCCGTAGAGGATGGCTTGGGCGATCCCTTCGCCGAGCACGGGATCGATCCCCGCCGCCTCCCCGACGAGCATCGCGCTGCCGACCGCGGTCGCCTCGTGCCGAGAGAACCCCCGCTCCGCGAACCTCCGCGTCGGGCCGGTGCGCGGCGTGTCGCCGACGTGGGCGCTCAGCACCTCGTCGACCGACACGCGCTCCGCGGCGCTCGAGCCGGCTCCGATGCGCAGCTGATACACGCCGCGGCACACCTCGGGCCCGCCCTCCGCAGGCGTCGGGAAATCCCAGACGTACCCGCGCAGCGCCCGCCGCGTGAGGTCGAACATCGCGATGTCCCCGGGGCCGTCCGTCGCGCGTCGGTGGGTGTCGACCTCCGCTGCTTGCGCCATCAGCTCGCCCTTCGGGAGGCCGAGCTCCCGCCGCACCGCGCTCGTCACGCCATCCGCGCCCACGACCGCGCGTGCGCGGAGGGTCTCTCCGTCCGCGAGCGTCAGCGTCCACCCCGCCGCGTCGCGCTCCATGCGCTGGAGCCCCGCGCCCTCGCGGATCGAGACGCCTCGAGCGCGCGCGATCTCGGCGAGCGCGGCGTCGAACGCGCGCCGCTTCACGACCCTCCCGATGGGCGCGTCGCGCCGGAGGACCAGCTCTCCGCGCTCCGTCCGTACCCCGACCCCGTGGAGGGGCGAGGACGGCACGTCGACACGAACGCCGATGCTCCCGAGGAGCCGCTCGGCGCGCATGCCGATCGCGCCCGCGCAGATCTTCTCGCGCGGGTGCCGAGCCTTCTCGAGGACGAGCGCGCGCGCCGCGATCGCGGGCGCGTGAGCTTGCAAGAAGAGCGCGGTGGAGAGACCCGCAGGTCCCGCTCCCACAATCGCGAGCTCCACCTCGCTGCGCAGCATCGCGCGCATCCTAGAGCACGGTTTGAATCCGTTTCAGAGGAGAGTCACAGAAGACGGGAAGTCAGGAAGCCCGGAGAAGCAGAATGACTTTGTTCTGCTTCTCCGGGCTTCCTGTCTTCGCCTCCACTGCGCGAGCGGAGGCCCGCGGGCCGGCGCGTGATCCACATCGGCGAGCGTGATCTCGGTCGGCAGCAGAGACCCGAACAACCGGAAGACACGCTACGCGTCGCGCGCGGCCGCGCTCGGCGCTGGCGCGCCGGGCCCGCGAGAGAGCACCCCGAGGGAGGTGACGAGCGCGATGGCCCCGATCAACGCGATGCGGAGGAGCGCGCGGTCGCCCCCGAGCCCACCGGCGGCGGCGACCATCGCGGCGCCACCGAGCGTCCGGACCGCGTAGAGCGAGCTCGTGAGCGTCCCGCGCTCCGACCAGTGCGCGCGGCTCTGCGGCCCGAGGACGGAGGTGCTGAGCGTCGGCCCGACGCCCGCGCCCGCGACGAACAGCGCCGGGAGCGCGAGCCAAGGCGCACCTTCGTGCGCCGCGAGCGCCGCGAGCAGGAGCGCGATCCCGAACGCCGAGAGCCCTCCGCCGATCGTCGCGCGGAGCCCGTGCTTCAGGTAGACGCGCACCCCTGCGGTCGAGCCCACGGCCCAGCCGACGAGCAGGGCCGTGAGCGCGGTGGCCGATCCGAGCGCGCCGAGATCCGTGTGCTCCTCCACGTAGAGCGGGAGGTACGCGCTCGTCGCGTAGAACACCGCGCCGCCCACCGCGCCTCCGACGAACCCCGTGCGCACGACGGGATCCGCGAAGAGGCGCGGCTCGATGAGGGGCCTCGCCGCGCGCCGCTCCCGCGCGACGAGCAGCACCGCCCCCGCGCCCGCGGCGACCGCGGCGACGACGGTGATCCACGCGTTCTCCCGGCTTCGGGGCTCGAGCGCGACGAGCGCGCACATCGCCGCGAGGCCGAGCGTCCACGCGCTCTTCGCGTCCGCAGCGCGCGCCTCGCGCGGCGGGTCGACGTAGCTCAGGGCGAGGACGGTGGCCGCGAGGAGGCCGACGGGCACGTTGACCAGGAACGCCCACCTCCAGGAAGTGTGGGTGACGATCAAGCTCCCGAGCGCGGGGCCGACGAGGTTCGATAGCCCCCACACGGACGTGAACACCCCTTGGACCTTCACGCGCTCCTCGATGGAGTAGAGGTCGCTCGAGATCGTCATCGCGATGGGGTGGATCGCGCCCGCGCCGAACCCCTGGATCACGCGGAACGCGACGAGCGCGGGCACGGACCACGCGAGCCCGCTCATCGCCGTACCCGCGAGGAAGAACCCCATCCCCACGAGGAAGACGGGCCGCCTCCCGCGCGCGTCCGCGTGGCGGCCGAACACGAGCACGCCGAGCGTGGACGCCATCAGGAACGCGGCGAACACCCACGGGTACAGAGAGGACCCGCCGAGGTCGGCGGCGATCGTCGGCATCGCCGTGGTCACGACCGTCCCCTCGAACGCCGAGACGACCAGCGCGAGGACGATCGCGCCCGTCGCGAGCTTCCTTCGGGTCGCCGGGGGAGACATGCATGGTCCCGCATGGAGGCCATGCAACGGCCGTATGCCCGCCGAGCCGCGCCTCGCGTAGGCTCGTCCGGCGTGGACACGGAGGGCCTCGACGTCGGGCTGTTTCAAGCGTTCGCCGCGGTCGCACGGAACCGCTCGCTCACGTCCGCGGCGAAGACGCTCGGCGTCTCGCAGCCCACGCTCACGAGGCGGCTCCAGGCGCTCGAGGGCGCGCTCGGCGCGACGCTGGTCGTCCGGACGCCCACCGGGATCCACCTCACGGAGGCGGGGCTCGCGCTCGTCCCGCCCGCGATGAAGCTCCTCGCGACCGTGGACGAGGCGCGCGCGTCCGTGTCGGGTAGCGCGACCGATCTCGGGGGCGCCGTCTCGGTCGGCTCGGGCGGGAGCGTGGGCGCGCACGTCCTGCCGGATCTGCTCGCGCGCTTCCTCCGCGCTCACCCCGGCGTGAGCGTCCGCATCCGGGAGGGCATGCCGGAGACGCTCGAGCACGACCTCGCGCGGGGCGAGCTCGACCTCGCGGTCATCACGCTGCCGGTACACCGCAAGGATCTGGTGATCCAGAAGGTGTACCGGGAGGACTACGTCCTCGCGGTCCCGTCCGACCACCCGCTCGCCGAGGCGACGTCGCCGGTGAAGATCGCGTCGCTCGCGGACGAGCCGCTCCTCGTCGTGCCCATCTCGGTGATGACGCGCGTCGCGCTCGAGGCGATGGAAGCGCGCGGGAAGAAGCCGCGCATCGTCGCGACCGCGGACAACTTCATCACGCTCCGCCGCATGGTGGCGCGGGGCGCGGGCGTCGCGTTCTGCCCGCGGCTCATGACGCTCGGCGCGGTCGCGGGGGTGCGCTACGTCGAGCTCGAGCACGGCGGGACGGAGCGCCTCGTCGCGGTCGCCCACCACGGCAGCTCGACGTTGAGCCGCGCCGCGACCGCGCTCCGCGACGCGATCGTCACGGGGTTCGGCGAGCGCGCGAAGGCGAAGCGCTGACCGTCCACGCGTGTATCATGCCCGCCCGCCAGGACGAGCCCCGATGCCCAAGAAAATCTGCGACAACATCCTCGAGACGATCGGCCACACCCCGCTCGTTCGGCTCCACCGCATCCCGAAGGGCATCGTCGCCGCGGACGTGCTCGCGAAGATCGAGACGACGAACCCCGGCAACTCGATCAAGGACCGCATGGCCCTCAAGATGATCGAAGACGCCGAGAAGAGCGGGAAGCTCAAGCCGGGGGGCACGATCATCGAGGGCACGAGCGGCAACACGGGCATGGGCCTCGCGATCGCCGCCGTCGTGAAGGGCTACAAGTGCATCTTCACGACGACCGACAAGCAGTCGAAGGAGAAGGTGGACGCGCTCCGCGCGTTCGGCGCGGACGTGATCGTCTGCCCGACGGACGTCGACCCCGAGGATCCGCGCTCGTACTACTCCGTGTCCTCGAGGCTCGAGCGCGAGACGCCGAACTCGTGGAAGGCGAACCAGTACGACAACCTCTCGAACTCCGCCGCGCACTACGAGCAGACGGGCCCGGAGCTCTGGGAGCAGACGGACGGCAAGGTCGATCACATCGTCGTCGGCGTGGGCACGGGCGGCACGATCTGCGGCGTCGCGAAGTACTTGAAGGAGAAGAAGCCGAGCGTGAAGGCGTGGGGCATCGACACGTACGGCTCCGTCTTCAAGAAGTACAAAGAGACGGGGATCTTCGACAAAAACGAGATCTATCCGTACATCACCGAGGGCATCGGCGAGGACTTCCTCCCGAAGAACGTCGACTTCTCGCTCATCGACCATTTCGAGAAGGTCACCGACCGCGACGCCGCGATGATGACGGGGCGCATCGCGCGCGAGGAGGGCATCTTCGCGGGCAACTCCGCTGGCTCCGCGATGGCGGGGCTCCTCCAGCTCGCCGATCGCTTCAAGGCGGGCGAGACGGTGGTCGTCTTCTTCCACGACCACGGGACGCGCTACCTCGGCAAGATGTACAACCCCGACTGGATGCGGGAGAAGGGCTTCGTCGACAAGAGCGGCCTCACCGCGCGCGACATCGTCGCGGATCGCAAGAAGGCGCCGCTCCTCACGATCGATCGGGGCGAGTCCGTGAAGAAGGTCGCCCACATCATGACGGAGCGCGCGTACTCGCAGATCCCCGTCACCGCGGATGGGCGGCTCGTCGGTGCCGTGCACGAGGGCCACCTCTACTCCGAGATCGTCAAGCACCCCGACGTCCTCAACGGCCCCGTCGAAGGGATCATGCAGACCGCGATCCCCTTCGCGGACATCTCGACGAGCATCGAGGCCCTCTCGGGGATGCTCACGCCCGACAGCCCCGCCGTCCTCGTGCGCGACTTCAAGCTCGACGCGACCTACATCATCACGCGCTGGGACGTGATCAGAGCGCTGTCGTAGGGCGACCCGCCACGAACGCGAAGAACGCGAGGTGCCCGCTCGCTCGCGCGTCCGCGCGAGCGCCTTCTATTCGGGGCAGCTCAGCAGGCGCGGCGCATAGACCGACTGGGTGAGCTTCTTCTCGCCGCGGTGATAGTCGAGCTGCGCGCCGATCTGAGCGTGGAGCGTGCTGGCCAGCTGCTCGGTGAGCTTCGGCTCTTTTTCGGCCAGGTCGACGAGCTCTCCAGGGTCCGCGGCGACGTCGTAGAGGGCGCGCGTCTCGGTCTCGGGGTCGTACACGAGCTTGTACGGGAAGCAGACCACCCCATCGAGGTGCTTCCAGCCTTGGATGTTCATGAACACGGCCGCGTGCCTCGTGTCGCGGCGCTGGGGGGTGCGGCCGGGCTGGGCGAAGGGGAGGAGGCTCTGGCCCTGCCACGAGGGGTGCTCGGGGATGCCCATCGCCTCGGCGATCGTGGGAAGGATGTCCAGCGTGGAGACCGCGACGTCGACGTGCGCGGGAGGGATGACCCGGGGGTAGTGGATGAGGAGGGGGACGACGGCCTCGCTCTCCCAGAGCGTGCGGCCGTGGGTGACCATGTCGTGCTCCCAGAAGAGCTCTCCGTGGTCCGCGACGAAGACGAGGAGCGTGTCGTCCTCGAGTCCGCGCGCGGCGAGGCCGTCGACGATCTTGCCGACCGCGCGATCGACGGAGAAGAGCGCGTCGTCGTACCGGTTCAGGACCGTGGGGAGCTCCGCGCGATCGTAGTGGACGTAGTTGAACGTGCCCTGCACCTCGTAGGGCGCGAACGGGTGCGGCTCCTTCGCGGGGACGTCGTACGGGAAGTGCGTCGCCTGCATGTTCACGTAGAGCTCGAACGGCTTGCCGGTCTTTCGCGCCTCGTCGATCCACGCGAGCGCGGCGTCCGCGGTCACGCCGTCCGGCACGACGTCCTGCGCGCCGATGTCGATGTGCTCGCCGTGGAAGTCGGGGGAGTGGTGGTAGTAGTCGATGTTCCCGGTGCTCTGGAACGACTTCATCCCTTGCCACTCCTCGTCTTGGCTCGAGACGACCGCCGTCGTGTAGCCGAGCGCCTTCGCGGCGTCGTGCAGCAGGAAGCGCGGATATTCGAGGTTCTCGTACATGTCGAGGTCGCCACCTCGGCGCGGAAATAGGGACGAGAGGATCGCGGGCTGCGCGTAGTTCGAGTGCGTCGCCGTCGTGTACGCGTGGTGCGCGACGAGGCTCGTCGCCGCGAGCCGATCGAGGTTCGGGGTCACGGGACGCGCGTACCCTTCGTAGCCGAGGTGCTTGATGTTCGTCGCCTCCACGGTGATGAGGACGATGTTCGGTCGCCGACCGACTCCCGTCGCCGCGCTGACCCAGAGCGGACCCGCGCTGAGCGGGGGGCTCACGAGCGACCGCTCGACGAGCTTCGTCGACGCGGTGTCGAGCTTGGTGGCGAGCGCCGTCGGCGGCTCGAGGGACGCGACGAACGCGATCTCGGGCGTGCTCTGACGCACGCCCAGGGAGAACGAGCGCGGCACGGGCGCGATCGCGTAGACCGCGGTGCCGAGCATCATGGTGGAGAGCGTCCCTGCCTCGACGGCGCCGCGCGCACCGGTCGGTCGAGCGCCCCCCGCCCAGCGGATCGCGCGCGCGACGGCGAACCCGACGAGGGCTCCGATCACCACGAGGAGCGCGAGCCAGCCGTACATCTTGCTCGCGACCTCGCGCGCGATCCCGGTCCCGCTGTTCATGAAGTACTGCACGCCGGAGAGCGTGAGGTGGGATCCCGTCGCGACGCGCAGCGCGGTGGAGAGCGCGTGCACCCACGCGAAGAGCGCGGCGACGACGGCGGTGACGACGAGCGTGCCGCGCCCGAGCCGTCCCCCCTGCACGCGCAGCCCGACGAAGGCCACGACTCCGAGGAGGAAGCCCGCGCTCGCGCCGAACAGGAGCGCGCCGACGATCCGGTGTCCCGCGTCGGGCGCCCACGTGCCCGGCGCGTCCGTCGCGGCGACGACGATCTGGCCCGCGATCCCGAGCACGAGCCCGAGCGCGACCCCCACCCAGGCGACTCGCGCGGCTCTCCGCGCGACCAGCCCGAGCCCCGCACCGTCCGTCTTCGATCCCTCCACACCCGCCATGTCGCTCGCCCGCCCCGGAGCGTGACGCCCTCTCGACGCCCGCGCCATCGAACGGATCACCCGGCGGATGCGCTCTCGGTCGGCTTCGGAGCGCGCCTCGGCTTCGTCGCCGCGAGAAACGGGAGGGCCGCATCGCGGGACGCGGCGACCACGGGGTTCTCCTCGAGGCGCACCCGGTACGCGCGGATCACCTCGGAGAGGGGGACGTCCTCGGTCGTCGCGTAGTGGGCCGCGATCGCGGGGCCGATGTCCGCGAGCGTGATCGCGTCGCCGCAAATGAACGGTCGGCCGTCCGCGAGCTCCTTCTCCACGAAGGCCCAGGCCTTCGCCGTCGTGGCCTTGGTCTTCTCGAACACCTCCGGGGTCTTGTCCCAGAACCACTTGCCAATGGGATCGAGCAGGTAGAAGTCCGACAGGCGATCGAAGTGGCGGCACTTCCGCGCGTGCGCGTCGGGCAGCAGCCTCCGAGGCCCGATCACCTCCTCGAGGTACTCGATGATCGACGTGGACTCGAACACCGACGAGCCGTCGTCGAGCTCGAGCGCGGGCATCTTCCCGAACGGGTTCAACGAGAGGTGGGGCTCCCTCTTCAGGCTCCCGGACAGCGCGTCCACCATCACGAGCTCGATGGGATCTCCGCGGAGCCCGATCGCGATGGCGGCCTTGCGCGAGTACGTCGAGAGCGGGTGGTAGTGGAGCTTCATGGGGCGGATGTTCGCACCGGTCGGTCACAACCGCGAGTGTCGCCGCCACGTGCTGGCATGCTTCGACTTCCGGGCCCGATCCTCCCTGCGCTCCTGCTCGTCTCGGCCTGCTTCGGGTGCAGCGCTGTCAAACCTCCCGTCACCGCGGAGCCCGCGAAAGACGTGGTGGTGGCGGCGCCGCCCGAGGTCGTCGCGTCGCCTCCACCGAAGGCCGTCGATCCGACGCTCGCTCTCGAGGTGACCCCGGAATCGACGGTCGTCTCGACGACGGCGACCGAGGCGTTCGTTCGCGTGCACCTCGAGGGGCTCGCGCGGAAGGACGTGCCGCGACCGACGCTCAACCTCGCGCTCGTCGTCGACACCTCGGGCTCGATGGCGGGCGATCCGATCGACCGCGCGAAGGCGGCGTGCGACAAGCTCGTCGACGCGATGAGCGAGGGGGACGTCCTCTCGATCGTGACGTTCGGCTCGAAGCCGACGGTCCTCGTGCACGCCTCCAAGCTCGACGACGCGACGCGCGCCGCCGCGCACCGGGCGGTCGCGGGCATCGTCGCGGACGGGACCACCGACATGACGGGTGGCCTCGACACGGGGATCGCCGAGGTGCGCGCGCAGCTCTCCCCCGACAAGATCAACCGCATCATCCTCATGGGCGACGGCGTCCCCAACGATCCGGGGAGCATCCTCGCGCGCGCGGCGATGGCGAGGGACATCCAGGTGCCGATCACGGCGCTGGGACTCGGCCCGGCCTTCGACGAGACCCAGATGACGGCGATCGCGACGACGTCGGGCGGGGCGTTCCACTTCGTCGACGACGCTGCCCGTGTGGCCGACGTGTTTCGTGACGAGATCCTCAAGATGCAGCGGATCACCGCGCGCTCGGTGATGCTCGAGCTCCTCCCCGGCCCGGGCGTGTCGATCGTGGAGACGCTCGGCCTCCCGTTCGCGCCGACGGGGCGCGGCGCCTCCGTGATGATCGGCGATCTCGCGGAGGAGCAATCGCGCGACGTCATCGTGCACGTGCAGATCTCTCCGCGCGGCGAGGGGTCGAGGCTCGAGCTCCTCGACACGACCGCGCACTACGTCCCAGCCTCGGCGGATCAGTCGCTCGAGGTCTCGCGGTTCGTGGCGCTCGACGTGTCGAACGACGCCGTGCGCCTCGGGGACGCGACGAACGTCGAGCTCGCGCACCAGGTCGCGCGCCTCCGCGTCGCGAACGGCATCGTCCAGGCGATCGCGCTCGCGCGCGCGGGGGACGTCGTGGGCGCGCGCTCTCTCATCGACGCGACGATCAAGCTCGCGACCGCGTCGGCCAAGCGCTTCGCGGACGACGATCTCACCGGAAAGGCGAAGGAGGCCCTCAAGCTTCGTGGGACGCTCGCGTCCCTCGCGCCTCCGCCCGCACCCGTCCAGCCGACGGGCGTAGTGACACTCTCCCCGATGCCGACGCCACCCATGCCGACGCCCCCGCCGCTCACGCCGTCCGCGGCCCTCGAGGTCCGAGCGATCCACGGTGACTCGGAGCACGAGCTCCAAGGCTTCCGCTGACGATCGGCGGGTCAGCCGAGCTTGATCTTCGTGTAGACGAAGAGGAACGCGATGAAGCCCACGGAGGCGACCGCGAGCGCGACGTACTCCCAGAACGTGAGCTCCACCTTGAAGTCTGGGTCGTGCGTCCGAACCGCCTGGTACAGGCCGCCGGCGAGCCCGAAGTAGATCCAGAGGATGTGGTGGTACGTGAAGCTCAGGAAGAAGATCCCGATCACGAACCCCGCGAAGCCCGCGAGAAGGGACATCGCCCAGCCGCGCGCCACGCTCGCCTCCGGGCTGTCGCGGTACGTCGAGAGGACGCGGAGCGGGATCTTCACGGACAGGTACATGATCGCGGCGAACAGGTAGAGGCCGATGGGCCCCGTCTCGGCGAGCGGTAGCAAGTACGAGTTGTGCGCCGTGAGGAAGTGGTGCTGCGTGAACTGGTCGTAGCCCACGCCGAGCAGCGGGTTCGCGCGGAACATCTCGAGCCCCTCGACCATGATCTCCACGCGCTCCGTCGTGGAGCCCGCGGCCTCGCCGGTGTCGCGCCCGCCGAGGAGCAGCACGGGCATCGCGACGAGCGCGCCGATGGCGAGCCCCTTCGCGCCGAACCGCTTGATGAAGTACGCCCCGAACGTCGCGAGGAAGACGAGCTGACCGCCGCGCGACTGCGTGAAGATCAGCGTGACCGCGATCATCACGGTCGCGACGATGAAGAGCAGGACGCGCGAGATGCTCGGCTTGCGCTGGACGCGCCCGATCAAGAGGGGGATCGCGACGCTCGTGGACAGCGCGAGCTCGTTCGGATCGCGGAGCACGCCGCGGTAACGCACGCGGCCGCCGCCGACGCTCATCGTCCCGAAGAGGCCCTGGCGCTCGCACTGATAATCCGCCCCGGGCTCCGCGTCCCCGAGGTAGCAGTCGTTCGGGACTTGGCAGGGTCGGCCGTCGGGCCGGAGGTTCTCGGCGCGCCCCTCCTGCACCGCGCACCCCATCGGCGAGAGCCCTTGATGGAAGCCCACGAAGCCGACGAACAGGCTGACCGCGATGAGCGTCACCACGACGGTCTCGTAGACCTTGAAGGTCTGCACCGTCGTCGACACGAGCACGTAGAGCGTCAGCGCGATGGCGAGCTGCGTGATCGATCCCGTGAACCCCGCGCCGCCGGTCTTCGCGAAGCCGGTGATCATGCACCAGACGAAGAACCCGATCATGTAGGGCAGGTGCGGGCCCTTCGCGAGGCGGATGTGCTTGCCGCGGAGATCGAGCGCGAGCCCGAACACCGTGAGCGCGAGGAAGAGATAGAGGAAGGGCAGCTTCCCGAGGACCGGGATGAACTCCTGCGGCTTCAGGTAGATGAAGACGATCAGGCCGATGAGTCCGAAGACCGCGAACATCAGGGTGTCGCGGGCGCGGGTGCGCCTTCGAACGCGCCGATCGAGAGTTTACCCGTCGGTTGCCGTGGGATCGCGACGACGACCCCGCGATGGGGCTCGAACAGGGGAGGGTTCAGCACGCCGTCGATCGGGAACCCGGTGAGCGCCATCGACGCCGTCGTCCCTTTGCCGAGGAGCGGGCTCGTCTTCACGAGGTGAAAGTCGCTCGACGCGAGGCTCTCCCAGCCCGCGTCGTCCCCGAAGAGCGTCCCCTTCCACTCCGTCGGCGGTGCGGAGCCCGTCGGTACGAAGTTCGCCACGCCGCCGATCGTGCGCTTGCCGACCCACTTCACGTCTTTGTCCTCGAGGATGTTGAGGCCCACGCCCGCGAGGCGGAAGAACGCGTTGTTCGTCATGTCGATCGCCTCGACGCGATCGAAGAGCCGGAACACGGGCTGATCCGAGTTCACGAGGAACGTGTTGTTCGCGAAGCGGTAGCGGCCCCCCGTCTCGCCCGTGCCGTCCCCGCCCACGCGCACGACGAAGAACGCCCCCGACTTGATGAACACGTTGCCCACGACGTCCGAGTCTTCGCGCGCGACCTTCGGATCCATCCCGTCCGGGCCGACCAGCTCGAGCTCGTGGTAGACGGCTCCTTCAATCCAGTTGTAGTAAATCTCGTTCCGCTCGGCGCGGCTCTTCACGTTGTTCCCGCCGTTCCCGTCGTGGATCCAGGAGTGCTGCATGCGGAACCGGGAGCCGGGGTGGGCCTTCTCGTCCGACGCCATGTAGACGGGGTGGGACTGCCTCCCCGAACCGGTGACGCCGTTCGCCCCGCATTTGCGGACCTCGACGTATTCCATGAGGAACGATCCCGAGTCTTTGTCCGCGCCCAGGATCCCATGATTCGGACAGTCGTGCACCAGGGTGTCCCGAAGCGTCACGTCGTCCGCGTGCATGTAGAAGCATCGGTTCTGCCCGCCCGTGATCTCGAGGCCCTCGAACACGTAGTGGTCCCCCGCCGCCTCGATCGCGTCCCCGCCGCCGCTGATGATCGGTCGGTGGCCGTTCTTGAGGACGCCGCGGATCACGATCTTCTTGTCGGCCGTCCCGGGAACGTCGAACCGAACGCCGCCCGCGTAGGTGGCGTCCCCGAGGACGTCCACGACGTCCCCGGGCTTGAGCACGGATACAACGTCGCTGAGGCGCGAATAGAGTTGCCCTGCGCCGACGACGTAGGTTGCCTTGGAGGCCGTGATGGAGGGGATGGCGGAGGCGACGGTGTCACCGGAGACCTGCGGCAGCGCAGGGCTCGCGGACGACTGCCCGATCGGCCGTACCGACATGTCCCTGCCCATGGCGTCTGGGTGGGCTGGGAGCGGCGAGCCGCCGGGGTCCTGGTCGAACCGATTCGCGCCACACCCCACACCTCCAGTGCCGAAGATTGCACCGCAGGCCACGATGACGGGGACGACGGACCTGGTGGCAACGGTGGGTCGGCGAGGCACGGGCGCATTCTCAGGGCGTTTGGGTTGTTCGTCGAGCGTTCGATCCCGGACGCGGTCTTGGCCTGACTCCTGCTGGGGAACGCAGCCACACACCGTGGCAAGTACGCCGGAAGCAGCGCCAATGAAATTCGACCGCCCGGGTCTCAGGACCTGGGAACAGAATCGGATCTCTCGTGTCACAATTCGGCCTGCCGGTGCGACCTGGAAAAGTGGGTCGAGAAAAAAGACGACCGGCGAGGGGATCATTTCCGAGGAACGGCCGTATTGGGGCAGCCACGAGTTCTCGCTCGGCTGCCGGCGCAATCTGACTTTCTCGGAAGTGTAAGGACGGGGGCGGCGTTCACGTTGTTACGGGCCAAGCCCCCGGCAAGTTTGGAAGAGCAGCGCAGCGAAGTGAAGACAGCGGAAAAAGGCGGAGGAGCAGTCATGAAGCGAAGCATCGTAGGTCCGGCGATTTTGGTTGCGGTGGTCGTGGCAGGGGCCTCTCTCGGCATGAGCTGCGGGGGAACAGCCACCACGCAGCCGGGGTCCCTGATCGCGGTGAACAACAGCGGCAGCGGCGAACCGAGCGCGCAGCTGGAGACGTTCATGTCCGCCAAGTGCGACGCGACGGCGACCGGCCTGAGCGGCCCGCTCAGCACGAACCGCCAGGGTTCGAGCGTCGCGCTGACCCGCGCTGAGAACAGCCACCTGATCGCCCTAGTCGCCGACCACGACCGAGACCGCCTGGTCGTCGTCGACATGACGGATCAGAAGGTCCTCTCCACCGAGCCCACGTTCGGCTCGCCGGAGCAGGTCCAGATCCTCAACGACGGTCGCGCCGTCGTGAGCATCGGCTCCGCGAACCACATCGAGGTCTTCCAGCTGACGAACGCTTCCAAGGCCGATGCGAAGGCCGAGCGGCTCTGCGCCCGCCCGGTCGCCGCCGGTCCGTTCGGTCTTGCCACCACGCCGGATGGCTCGAACATCGTCGTGACGAGCGCTTGGGAGCCCGCCCTCACCAAGATCGACACGGCGACGTTCTCTCCGAAGGTGATCTCCCGCTTGGCCCGCGCGCCGCGCGGCGTCCTCGTGGACGACTCGAACCACGCGTACGTGTCGCACGTCGTCGGCGCGAACCTGAGCGTCGTCGATCTCGGCGTCGAGACGGCGGACGCGAAGAACATCCCGCTCGGCGTCCGCGCTGGGTCCGCGCAAGCCCAGGACGCGGACCTCAACGTCGTTCGTCTCGGCTCGCAGGGCTACTCGCTCGTGAGCGTCGAGATCACCAAGCCCGCGTCGAGCAGCAGCTCGCCGATGACGGGGAACCCCGTCGGTGGTGAGCAGCCCCCGCCGATCAGCGGCACCGCGCCCACGCCGAAGCCGAAGCCTGCGGTCCCGTCCACGGCGACCGTCACCCCGGTCGTCCCGCCGACGCCGCAGACCCCGAGCGTTCGCATCGTCGTCCCGATGGTCAGCGTGGATCCGGGTGCCCCGGAGCGGCCGACGCGCTTCTACTACGGTCCGCCGCCGGTCGCGGGTGTGCCGAAGCAAGCGCCGGTGGCGATCGTCGTGGACCCGAAGGGTCAGCGCACGCTCACGACGCGCGTCGTCGCGACGACGGGCAACGAGCGCTCGGGTGAGTGCTTCGTCCCGCGCGCCTCGGCGTCGGTGGGTGACCGCCTGTTCGTCACCTGCCTCGGCCTCGATGAGGTCCTCGAGCTCGATGGGCGTTCGGCCGACCCGATGCGCACCATCCGCGCCCGCTACTCGGTCGCGAAGGGCCCGACGGGCGTCGCCATCGCCACGCAGGAGAACGCGGCGGTCGTGTACTCGCAGTTCGACGAGGAGATCGCCCTCGTGAAGCTCGATGGCTCGCCGGGCGTGCGCGTCCACCTCGATGGTGGCATCTCGCACCTCGACGACGTCGCGTCCGCGGGTCGCGACATCTTCTACCGCTCGGACGATCCGCGCATCACGGCGGAGGGTCTCGCGTGCCAGAGCTGCCACCCGGATGGCACGGAGGACGGCATCACCTGGTCCACGCCCGAGGGTCTGCGCCAGACGCCGATGCTCGCGGGGCGCCTCCACGGCAGCGCGCCGTTCGGTTGGTCGCGTGAGCAGGAGACGCTCGAGACGTACGTGACGGACACCTGCAACCGCCTCGGCGGCTCGGGTCTCCCCGCGGGTGAGCTCAGCGAGCTCGCTACGTTCATCGATCAGCTGCCGTCCCCGCCCGCCAGCCAGTACTCGGCGAAGGACGCGGAGCGTGGTCGTGAGGTGTTCATCGCGCAGAAGTGCGACGAGTGCCACGTCGGCGCGACGGGTACGGATCACCGGAGCTACTCGTTCAGCTCGAGCGACTCGACCCGGTTCGACACCCCCTCGCTGAAGAACGTCGGCCTCACCGCCCCGTACTTCCACGACGGTCGCTACACGACGATGTCGGATCTGTTGAACGACCCCGCGAACGCGATGGGCCACATCACGCAGGTTCCGGTCGAGGATCGCAAGGCGCTCGAGGCGTACCTCAACTCGCTGTAAGATCGAGGGCTCCTCGCCCATTCTAGAGCGCGGCGCGCGGTTCTCAGTCCTTCATCGAAGGGCCGGGCCAGCGCGCCGCGGTCATTTCACCTCCCCGAGGGCTCGCCTGTATGCGTGCGAACTCCACTCGCCTCTCCGTGTTCGTCGTCGCTGCGCTCGTCTCGGGCTGCGGAAGCAACCCGGACAAGCCCACCGCGATCTCCCCGGACGCGCTGTCCTCGTCCCTCGTCCCCGCGCCCCGCCTCACGGCGCCCACGCGTCCCAAGGCGATCGCGGACGTGAACATCGACTACGCGGGGCTCCCTCTCATCGAGAAGGTCCCGCTCGCCGCCGGTGCGCTGGGACCGAGCCTCGGTCGATCGCCGGACGGCATGTTCCACCCGAACGCGCCGAACAACTCGATCACGCTGCTGCAGGTCGGTGCGGTCGCGCCCATCTACATCGTCGGCGGCAACGAGAAGGATCCGCCGTACGTCACTCACCCCGAGCGCATCCCGCAGATGTGCAACGGCGGCGGTGGCCCCGTACGGGCGGCGTGGATGACGTTCGTGTCGTCCGAGAAGATGCCGGACTCCCTCGTCATCACGCGCTTCGAGGGCACGTTCGACGCGGCGGCGTGCGTCGCGAAGCCCGAGCGCTCGTACAAGGTGCAGGCGCGAGCGATCGTCCCTTCCACGGTGTACGCGTACCGCGCTCGAGGAGGACCGAACACGGCCGTTCCGCCGACGGCGGCGCCTCCCACCGGTCAGGCCACTCAACCCGCGTCGGCGACGCCACCCGAGACGCCCGTGAGGGGCAACCCACTCGACGAGCGCCTGGAGATCATCGGCCCGCGCTCGATCTGGGTGGGGACGGACGCGCCGACCGAGCTCCAGAACCAGAAGCTCCAAGAGCCCTTCGCTCGCCTCGTCGTCCCCGTCCAGCGCGGGTCGAGCGCGTCCGCCGTGCTGGACGTCGCGAGCGACGATCTCAAAGCGTTCCGGGGCTCGGTGTTGCCCGGCATGGGGGACGCGCGCGTCGTCGCGTTCAGCTTCGAGGTCGTCTGGGCCGAGGGGGAGACGGGACCGTCTGCGACGGCGTTCGTATCCGCCCTCCCCGGCACACCCGAGCAGCTCGGTCCGCCTCAGCAGTACTCGTACGAGACGACCGGCGCCTCGAGCACGATCGACTTCCTCGAGTAGCGCGGATCGCGTCGGCCCGCGCAGCGATCAGCGCGCCCGCGCGCGCCGACGCGCTCGTTCTTTCTTACAGCCCCTGGGCTCGTCCAAGGTACATTCACGCGAGGGGGCGACGCGACTCATCGCCGCCTTGAAGAACGCACGTTGGCCGTCCGCGGTTTTGAACAAGACCTCCTCCCTGGATTCGTCATCGGGGGGCGCTTCCGCATCGAGCGAATGCTCGGTCGCGGCGGGATGGGCTCGGTGTACGCGGCGGTTCACCTCCAGCTCGGACAGTACGTCGCGCTGAAGGTGCTCCACGGGGACGCGGCGCGAGACGCGGACTCCGTTGCGCGCTTCAACCAGGAAGCGCAGGTGGTTTCGCGCCTGTCGAGCCCGCACGTCGTCCGCGTGTTCGACATGGGCCAGACACCGCGCGGCGAGCCGTTCCTCGTCATGGAGCTGCTCCAGGGGCGCGACCTCGACGCGGTCATCGCCGAGCCGCGTCCCCTTCAGATTCCGGAGGCGATTCGACTCGTCCTTCAGGCTTCGATAGGCGTCGCCACGGCGCACGCCGCGGGGCTCGTGCATCGGGATCTGAAGCCCGCGAACCTTTACCTCGCGCGCCAACCAGATGGCTCCGAGATCGTGAAGATCCTCGACTTCGGTCTCACGAAGGTGATGGCGCACGGCAACGTCGGGCTCACGCAATCCGCGAGCTCGTTCGGGACGCCGCAATACATGTCGCCCGAACAAATCATGAGCGCGAAGCACGTCGACGCGCGGTGTGACCAGCACGCGCTCGCCCTCATCCTGTTCGAACTCCTCACGAAGCGCCCCGCGTACGAGGCGGACACGCCCGGCGCGATGACGGTGAAGATCGTCACCCAGAAGGTGCCGAGCGCGCGCGCGCTGCGGCCCGAGGTGCCGCAGAAGCTCGACGAGATCATCCAGCGTGGGATGGCGAAGAAGCCCGGAGACCGCTACGCGAACGTCGGCGCGTTCGCGCAAGCGCTCGCTCCCTTCGGGTTCCCGGACGCGAGGGCGCTGGCGGATCTCGTCGCGCAGCAGCTCCGTGTGTCCTCCGTCGCGGTGGCGGTGGACGCGCTGCCCCCGGGCAACTCGATCCCATCGATCTCCAACAACCCCACGCAGGGCTCGTTCTCGAGCGGCCACCTGTGGAGGGGTCGCAGCTCGAGCCTCTATTGGGGTGTCGGGATCGGCGTGCTCGTAGCGGGCGCCGCTGCGGCGACGCTGTTCCTCGTCCTGCGCAATCCGCCGGCCCCGAGCGCGCCCGCAGCGGAGGCCACGCACGCCACCGCGCCGGCGAGCGAGCCGAGCGCGCAAGTGATCGTCGCGGCGCCGACCGCGAGCGCTTCCGCCGCCGAGATCGGCGCGCCCGCAGCGTCGGGAATGCCCTCCTCCGCCGTGCCTTCGGCCTCGTCGAGCGCGAAGCCCACGACGACCGGTTCGCGGCCGCCGACGCCCCCGGGGAGTCGTGTTATTCCTCCGACTACAGCGCACAGTGCACCGACCCCCGCGAACTCGCAGGACCCGTTCACCGTCTTCGGTGGCCACAAGTAGCCCGGACGCGCTCGGGCGCCGAGTGGGCCCGGTCTCGGTCTCGCCTCCGGCGCCCGCAGGCGCGGTCTTGCCTCCAGGGCCGGCGGGCCCGGTCTTGCCTCCAGGGCCGGCGGGCCCGGTCTTGCCTCCAGGGCCGGCGGGCCCGGTCTTGCCTCCAGGGCCGGCGGGCCCGAGGCTCGCGGCGGTGGTCCTCGCGCTCGGTCTCGCGATCGGCGCGGCCGCTCCCGCGGTTCCCGCGCGCGCGGATACGGGTGCTGAGTTGCTAAAGAAGGGCAAAGAACAGTACCAACAGGGTCTCATCACGCAGGCGTGCGAGACGCTCCAAAAGGCGGAGGGGGCGGAGCCGAACGTGGAGAGCATCGGCCTGGTCGCGGCTTGCCACGAGAAGCAGAACAAGACGGCGAGCGCCTACAAGGAGTACCTCGTCACCGCGGAGCGAGCGGCGAAGGCCGCGGACGAGCGGGAGAAGTTCGCGCGTGATCAGGCGGCGCGGCTTGAGCCCCTGGTCCCTCGGCTCACGATCTCTCTGCCCGCGGACGAGCACCCGAAGGTGACGGTCAACGGCGAGGAGCTGGACGCCAACATGCTCGCGGCGTCCCGCATGTACGATCCCGGGAGCTACACGATCGTCGCCAAGGACGCGTCGGGGAAGTCCTGGTCGAAAGAGGTGACGCTCTCGCCGTCGGACAAGTTCACGCTCGCGATCCCCGCGTCGGCCACTTGGGCGGGCGGGGAGCCGCCCGGGCCGGCGCCGCCCGCGGGCGAGAAGCGGTACGCGCCGGGGCCGCCAGCCCCCGCGATCATCGCTGGTGTGATCGGCTTCGTCGGCCTGGGCGTGATGGGCGGCGGTGGGATCGCGGCGATCGTGTTGAACGGGGACTCGAAGGACATCGAGGACGCGTGTCGATCGAACCCGAGCGGGTGCGACGAGCAGAAGGGGCGGGACGAGCGTGACAGCGCGACGGCCGCGGCGAACGCCGCGAACGTCGGCCTCGGCGTCGGCATCGCCGGCCTCGTGACGGCCGGGTTCCTCTGGGGGTTCCACGTCGGGGCGAAGGAGATCGACGCGAAGGACGCCGAGCCGAAGAAGGCGGACGCCCTGTCGATCCAGCGCTTCGACCTCGTCCCCGTGTTCGGCCCCGAGCGGCGCGTCGAGGGCGGCGCGATCTCGATCTCCGGCTCGTTTTAGCCTCGATCTCCCGCTGCGAACGCGCGCGAGGGACACGAACTTCACTTCGCGCGGCCGTCGTTGCTAGGCTCGTCCGCGTGAAGACGGCTGCGGCTTGGATCGCTCTTGTTTGTTCGGCCATTGGCATCTTTGCATGCACCGAGACGCCGCCGTCGAAGTTCAACACGAACGGCGACCCGCCGAACGAGCGCTGCGAGACCGCGGACGTGTGCGTCGTGTGGGGCTGGTGCGGGGAGAAGGTCGACGGCACGGGGCCGAAGGAGTGCGTCGCCGTCTCGGATGAGAAGTGCCGCGCCTCGCGCGCCTGCAAGGTCAGCGGGCTCTGCAGCTTCGTGAACAACCGATGCGTCGCGAAGAGCGACGCCGACTGCGAGAACTCGCAGTACTGTCAGTGGAACGGGCTCTGCAGCGAGTCCGAGGGGCTCTGCAGGTAGAGCTTCCGAGGCTTCGCGCCTCGTCGGGTCGGCGCGGACGCGCGTCGCGGCCCCGAGCTTTCTCGATGTCGCCCACGTCGAGCCTGGACGCGGGGCTGGTGAACGCCGAGGAGCGGACTATGCTCTCGCCGAAGGACATTGGCTAAGAACTCGCCGAAGTCGATGGAGCCGAGCGCGGCCGCAGCGCTCCTCGAGAAGAAGCTCGATCCGCGCGGTCGGTGCACCATCGCGGACGCGGCGGAGCAGAGCGGGCTCGCGCTTCGCGACGCGGAGTCGGGCCTCCACGCCCTCGTCGCGAAGTATCGTGGGCACCTCTCCGTCACCGAGCAGGGCGAGCTCCTGTTCTCCTTCCCCCACGGGTTCTCCCAGCCCTGGGTCGTGAAGAGCGCGTTTTCCCGGTTCTTTGGCGCGATCGGGCGCGGCGCCCTCGGTGTCGCCCGGTTCATCGTCCGCGCCTGGATCGCGATCGTCCTCGTCGGGTACGCGCTCGTGTTCCTGGCGATCCTCATCGGCCTCGCGACCTCGAACCGCGACCGGAACCGCGGCGGCAGCGGGCTCGGCGCGATCGGCCTCCTCCTGCGCGTCGTCTTCGACGCGTTCTTCTGGATGTGGCACCCGTTCTCGCCGTTCTACGTCGCCCCGACGATGGGCTACCGCCGGTCCTACCGGGGGCGCGACGAGAGGGAGGAGACGAAGGAGCCGTTCTACCAGCGCGTCGATCGCTTCTTCTTCGGACCCCCAGCGCCGCCCGTCGACCCGCTCGAGAACGAGCGCCACATCGTCGAGCGCATCCGCCGATCGAAGGGGCGCATCGGCGTCACGGACGTGATCCGCGCGACGGGCCTGCCGCGGGACGAGGCGGACGCGCTCATGTCGAAGCTCATGCTCGACTACGACGGCACCGTGGACGTCACGGAGGATGGGGCCATCGTCTACAGCTTCCCTTCCCTGCGAAAGACCGTGAAGGGCCCCGATCCGCTCCGCGACCGCGCGTCGTTCACGCCGGTGCAGCCGAAGCAGCTCCCGCCCCTCACCGGCAACACGGCGGGCACGAACCTCGCGATCATCGGGCTCAACGGGTTCAACCTGGTGATGAGCATCTACGCGCTCGCGAACAACCTCACGATCCACCGCCTGCAGCTGATGCTCTCCAAGGTGCCGAGCTACAAGATTCCGCTCGAGGGCACGCCCATCGCGCTCGGCATCGTTCCGCTCGTGTTCTCGATCGCGCTCCTCGCGATCCCCGTCTTCCGCGCGATTTGGAGGCCGATCAAGCAGGCGAGGCTCGACCGCGTGAACACGGAGCTCGCGGTGCGGCGCGCGGCGATCGAGAGCGCGGAGCGGGGCGGGATGACGGAGGAGGACATGCGCGAGGCCGTCGAGCGCGTGATCCGAAAGCCCGCGAACGACAAGGTCATCCTCGACGAGGTCGCCCGCCTCGGGGGCGACGTGGACAACGCGCCCTCCGGGAAGGTCCGCTACCGGTTCCCGGACTTCGAGCGGGAGGCGAAGGCGATCGAAGCGGAGCGCGAGGCCGCCGCCGAGGAGGAGGCGCAGGTCGGGCCCGTGATTTTCTCGAGCGAGAGCTGAGCCCCGCGCGGGAGGCGGGGGTGAAACGCGGCCCGCGGAAAGCTTGCCCGGGGCTTCGGCGTTCCGTACAGAATGCGCGCGATGTCGTGGACACGGGGCGTGGTGTGGCCGTCGATCCTGGCCCTGGTGGTCCTCGCGTCGACGTCGCTCGCGTTCGCGGGCCCGCGGCACAAGTCCAAGGCCGCCGCCCATCCGAAGAAGGTGGCCGCGTCGAGCGTCGGCTCCCCGAACGAAGGAAAGCTCGTGGGGGGCGAGAAGCTCGAGCCCTCGAAATGTCTGCGCATCGTCGGCGCGAACACGTGGGGCGTTCCCGAGCTCACGGGTCTCATCGAGCGGGCCTGCGAGAAGGTTCGCAAGAACCACGAGGCGGCTCGCCTCACCGTCGGCGATCTCTCGAAGAAGGGCGGCGGGGACGTCGGGGGGCACCACTCCCACGAGAGCGGTCGGGACGTGGACCTCGGGTTCTACCTGGTCGACGCGAAGGGCAACCCGAAGTTCGCCCCGCGCTTCGCCGTCATCGACGAGGAGGGCCGCGCGAAGGGTGTCCCGGGCGCGCGCTTCGATGACGCGGCGAACTGGGAGCTCGTCTCGGCGCTGGTGAACGACTCGGACGCTCGCGTCCTCCAGATCTTCGTCGCGAACCCGCTCCGCTCGCGCCTGCTCGCGTACGCCGCGAAGATCGGCGCCCCGCAGAAGACCCGCGATCGCGCGGCGAGCCTGATGCTCCAGCCGAAGAAGGCGCTCCCGCACGACAATCATTTCCACGTCCGCATCGCGTGCCCCAAGTCGAGCAAGGAGTGCGTCGACTTCGCGACGCCGACGAGGAAGTCCGTGAAGGCGAAGGGCCCACAGCGCCGCAAGCGCGCCGGACGGTGATGCGCTGGCTCGGCGGGATCCTCTTGATCGCCGCGTGCGGATCGAAGGATCCCCCGACCCCACCGCCGAGCGCCTCCACGTCCGAGAACGCGGACGCGAGTGACGCGCCGACGCCGAAGCCACCGCCCGCGCGGAAGAAGCTCCGTGGCGCGTGGGGCACGCTCGAGGTCGACGGAGCGTTCCGCCCCGGCGCGTCGATGATCCCACTCCCCCAAGGGATGACCGCGGACGTCGAGTACGTCCGCTACACGGAGAGCGGCGCCGCCGTGGGGCGCCTCGTCATCGCACACCAGGACGTGCCTGGGCTCGGCGCGACGCCCGCGCCCCGCTACGAAGACGCGGGCGGCGATCAGCTCGCCGCCGTCGTCTGCCCGGGCGGAACGATGGACACCGCGATGATCGAGATCGCGGACGGGAGCCAAGCGCGCATCCAGTGCACGCGCTCGGCGTTCGGTCCCGGAGTCGTCGCGATGGCGCGGAAGAAGATCCGCGCCTACGAGCTGATCTGCGCCGACGAGAGCGACCCGCGGGCGTGCTTCGAGATCGTGAAGACGTTTTCTCCCGCCGCGCCGCCCTGATGGTTCGCGCCCCGCTTAGGGCGCGTCCGGAAATAAGTGGCTGCACCGAGGGCGACGATGCGCCCCGCGGCCAAGGCGCGACGACGAGGAATAGTGGGGCTATTTCGAGGAGGAGTAACGCCGGCCGCGGGGATGCAGCGTCGGCCGAATGCGCCAGTTATTTCCGGACGCGCCCTTAGAGCTTCGGCCCCGCCGCGCGCACCGCGTCGCTCGCCTGGTCCGAGTACTTCTTGAAGTTCTCGGTGAAGAGCGACGCGAGCTTCTTCGCCATTGCGTCGTACGCGGCCTTGTCGGACCAAGTGTTCTTCGCGACGAGCATCTCGCTCGGGACGTTCTTCACGGCCTTCGGGATCGCGAGGCCGAAGATCGGATCGGTCTCCGTCTCGACCTTGTTGAGCTCACCCGAGTGGATCGCGTCGATGATCGCGCGCGTGTACTTGAGCTTCATGCGCGAGCCCGTGCCATAGCCGCCGCCGGACCAACCCGTGTTCACGAGCCAGCACTGCGCGTCGTGCTTCTCCAGCTTCTTCGCGAGGAGCTCGGCGTACTTCGTCGGGTGCCACACCATGAAGGGCTGCCCGAAGCACGCGGAGAACGTGGCCTCGGGCTCCTTCACGCCCACCTCGGTGCCGGCGACCTTCGCCGTGTAGCCGCTGATGAAGTGGTACATCGCCTGGTCCCGCGTGAGGCGGGACACGGGGGGAAGGACGCCGAACGCGTCGCACGTGAGGAAGATGACGTGGTTCGGGTGCCCGCCGACGCAGGGGACCTTCGCGTTCGGGATAAACTCGATCGGGTAGCTACAGCGCGTGTTGTCCGTGATCGAGACGTTCGCGTAGTCCACCGCGCGCGTGCGCTCGTCGTAGACGACGTTCTCGAGCACCGACCCGAAGCGGATCGCGCGGTAGATGTCCGGCTCGTTCTCCTCGGTGAGGTTGATCGCCTTCGCGTAGCAGCCGCCCTCGATGTTGAAGATGCCCTCGTCGCTCCAGCAGTGCTCGTCGTCGCCGATGAGCTTGCGGTTCGGATCGGCGCTGAGCGTGGTCTTCCCCGTGCCGGAGAGCCCGAAGAGGACGCTCGTGTCGCCGTTCGCGCCCTCGGTCGCGGAGCAGTGCATGCTCATCACGCCCTGGAGCGGCATCAGGTAGTTCATCACCGTGAAGACGCCCTTCTTCATCTCGCCCGCGTACTCGGTGCCGAGGATGACGAACTCCTTGTGCTCGAAGCTGACGGCGACGCTCGTCGTGCTCGTCATGCCGCTCGTGTAGCGGTTCGCGGGGAACTGGCCCGCGTTGTACACGGTGAAGTCCGGCTCCCCGAACGACGCGAGCTCCGCGTCCGTCGGCCGGATGAGCATGTTGCGCATGAAGAGCGCGTGGTACGCGCGCGCGCAGATGATGCGGACCTTGAGCCGGTACTTGGGATCCCAGCCCGCGTAGCCGTCGATCACGTAGAGGTGATCGCGCGTGTTGAGGTAGTCGAGCGCGCGCTCGCGGTTCGTGAGGAAGATGTGGTCCGTCATCTTGATGTTGACCGGACCCCACCAGACGTTGCCCGAGCTGACCGGGCTCTCCACGATGCGCTTGTCCTTCGGGCTCCGGCCCGTCTTCGCGCCGGAGAGCGCGACGAGCGCACCCGTGGAGGTGATCGCGGTGCCTTTCTCGCGGACCAGACCCTGTTCGTAGAGCTCCGCAGGAGCGGGGTTGCGGCTCACGTTGGAGACGTGGATGCCGTGCTTTTCGAGCGAGAAGTTCTCGGACATGGGTTCCTCTTCGGGCGTGGAGGCGCCGTCATTCTTGTGCGCGTCGGAGGCGCTCGTGTTGCTGTGGCTCCGTCCGCGGAATCGCGTACCTCGGGTACGGTGTTTTCCTCCCCCCTGCGCCTACCCGTCAAGCGCCTCAAAAAAAAACACTCGGGAAATTAGGTCATGGCTCCGATGTAGGTCATTGTGCGCGCAGTCCCGGAGGTCCCCGTGAAACTCACCCCCATCCTTCTCGGCATTTTGACCACGACAGCCGCGGCAGCGGTGACGCTCGTGCCCTCCATCGCCTCGGCAGAGATGCTGAGCGTGAAGGCGCAGAGCGCGAACTTCCGCGCGAGCCCGAACGACAAGGCGACCATCGTCTACTCGGCGGACAAGTTCTACCCCGTCGAGGTCCTCGAACGAAAGTCGGGGTGGGCGAAGGTGAAAGACTTCGAAGGCGACACCGCGTGGGTCGCGGAGCGCGTCCTCGGCAAGCAGCAGACGATCGTCATCCACGCGGACAGCGCGAACATCCGCGAGAAGCCGACCACCGAGTCCGAGGTCGTCTTCAAGGTGGCGCACGGAGAGGTCTTCAAGGTCCAGGAGCGCAAGGACGACTGGGTCAAGGTCGTGGACACCCATGGGGATGGGGGCTGGATCCGCATGGACAAGACCTGGGGGATCGAGGAGCCGGGCGCGGACAAGAAGGGCGACAAGAAGGGCGACGACAAGAAGCCCGACGACAAGCCCGGCCAGAGCAAGGCCAAGACCGCGGACAACGGCGACAAGCCCGCCCCGAAGGCCGACGACAAGAAGCCCGTGTGCACGGACAAGATGGAGTGCGTCTGCCACGACCTCGAGTGCACGTGCCGCGTCGTGCACCACGAGGACAAGGCGACCGCCGACGTCAGCGATCCGCCGAAGACCGAGCCCAAGAAGCCCGAGAGCAAGCCGCAGAAGGCGCACGACAAGAAGCCCGCTGCGAAGCCCCAGAAGAAGAAGTGAGGGGCTGCCCCCCGTGGAGCCACCTCACTCTCTCATGCTCGATCGATGGGGAGGGCAGGCCCACGGGGCGGGATGAACGACGGAGAGCTGGAGCGACTCGCGCTCCTCTCTCCGTCGCCTGCTTGGTCGGCCCTCAGAGCTCGTAGCGCACGAGGAGAAAGCGCTTCACGCTCGTCGGCGCGGGCTCGATGGTGAGCTTCGCGATGCCGTCGATCATCGATGCGGGGAGCGTATAGAGGATCACGTCTCTCTCGGCGCGATCCCGGCGGACCACCTTTCGCCCCTGCTCGAGGCCGTAGAGCTCACCGGACCACGCGCGGTTGAACGCCGCGGTCTCGTCGCTCGAGAGCCCGACCTCGCGCATCGCCTGATCGAGGGCTCGCTGGGCGACGACGGTGTCCTGCTCCTTCGGAGGCGTGACCTCGATCGACTTTCCGAGGTCCGGCGGGGCGATGACCGAGATGTAGACGTCCCCCGCGTCGTGGTGGACGTAGACCAGGGGGCCGACGATGTCGGCGCCCTTCGCATGGCGGATCGAGACGCTCGCGCCATTGTCGGTCACGACGTACGGCAGATCGAGGTTGCCGGACACGGACCCGCGGTAGAAGAGCAGGTTGAACCCGTCCTTGCCGGACTCGATGCACGCGGAGTCGTCCGTCTCGTAGTTCGGCAGCTCCGGCGTCTCGCAGCCGTCGGAGGCGTTGCAATTCGACTCGCGGGGGAGGTGATAGTGGCACGCCCCCTTTCGAACGTGGAGCCCGGACCACTCGAGGGTGCGGCGGCTGCTCGTCAACGAGCCGGTCGTCGGGAAGTACTCCTGGACGCCCGGCGCCGGCAGCTCCACCCGCACCATCGCGTCCACGGAGGGAGTTCCCTCGTTCAAGTGGAAGTAGAGGACCGGCTTGCGCACGGGGCGCCCTGGCGACTGGGGACTGTGTCCGTGGGGGCCGCCGAGGACGCGCGCCGCCCCGCCGTCCACGTCGACGAGGCCCCACTCGTGGACCTCGAACTTCGGTGGCCCCGCGACCGGCGCCGCGGACGGGATCGCCGAGGCGGCCGGCGCGCTCGCCGTGACGGTCGCGGTGGCGGGAGCGGCGGGGGGCGGGCTCGCGCAGCCCACCGCGCACCCCACGAGGACGACAGACAGTCTACGTCGACTCACGATCCGGGAACGTATCAGGGCTTCTTCTCTTTCGGCGCTTCGGCCTTGCAGACGGCGGCCTCGAACGTCCCGCTGATCTTGCTGGGCTTGCCGTCCTTCTTCTTGTTCTCCGCGGTCTCGCCGAAGAGCGAGCCCTTCGCCGTGCCGCCGTCCTTCGCGTCGAGGGCGTCGAACTTCACCCAGATGGGCCCGAAGACGTCCGTCTTCTTCTTGGCGTCGCCGTACGAGAGCGCGGCGGCGGGCTGCGGCGCGCCGACGTACTTGAACACGTCCGACGGGAGCGGGAGGTTCGTCGTGAAGCTCACGTGCTTCTTGCCCGCGGCCTCGCCGTACGACTTGCAGTCGACCTTGCCGTCGAAGAGATCGACCGACTGCACGACGTCCACGCCGTCCAGCGTGCCGAGCACGACGACCGCCGACTTCGACGCCCACTTGGTGCCCTCGATCTCGCCCGCGGCGGGCTTCTCGTCGGCCTTCTCGGGCGTCGCCTGGTAGCGGAAGTCGCCCATGAGCTCTTCGCAGACTTGGGCCTCGAAGCCGCCCTTTCCGGTGTAGGCGAGATCGCCCTTCTTCCAGTCGAACTGGAGCGTGCCCTTCACCTTGTCGCCCTTCTTGACGTCCCCCTTCTCGAGCGTGACGACGGCGGCGCCGTTCATCCCCTTCGTGAGCTTGCTCCCCTCGCGGAGGGGGCCGACGATCGGGCCCGGCGCGAAGTGCTTGCCCCCCGGTCCGAGGGGGAGGTCGAACGTGATGCGCAGATCCGAGTCCTTCGTCTCGGCCTTGCAGCCGCCCTCGGCGGTGGACAGCTCGAGGACGTCCACCTGGTTCTGCGTGGAGATCGTGACGGTCTTGAACGTGTAGGTCTTCCCCTCGATCGTCGCGGTGAAGCCCTCACCTCCGGGGGCCGGCGCCGGTGCGGTCTTCGCCGAGCCCGAGCCTGACGGAGCGCTCGTCACGGGCGCCTTGTGCGAGGCGGACGTCGTCGCGCTGGGCTTGCCGGTGGAGGCAGGCGCGCCGGACGTGGAGGCCGGGGGGTCCTCGCAGGCGGCGAGACCCATGGAGAGTGCGACGATCGAGACGATTCGCTTCATGTGGGAGGCTCCTTGCGGACGCCTCTACCATGTCTCCGCGGGCTCCGCGCCGGGGAGGTCACATACAGCCGGTGCAGGTGCCGGCGGACGAGTGGTACGTCCCCGTCGTGATGAACCACTGCTGGTCGCCCGCGGTCCCCGGGGTCGTGCTGGTCTGGAGGTTCACGTGGTAGTGGTACACGGGCGTCGCGCTGTCGGGCGTGACCCCGGTGTGACCGCCGGCCGCGTCGAGATCCGCGGGAACGCTGCCGTCCGTGTCGCGGCGCCCGTAGATGGGTGAGCCATCACGCATCACGCCGATGAAGCGACCGTCGTCGTACGAGATGGACGTCGGCTCGGCGTGGTAGTGGTAAACGCCCGAGTTCTGCGGGTGCCCGGCGCAGCGATCGAACGTCTCGGCCTCCTTGTAGATGTCGTCCCCGGGGGCCGCGAAGTCGCCAAAGATGACGACGCCGTTGAGCGCCATACCGACGACCGCGCCCATCATCTTGCCCCCCGTGCCCGACGGCGTCTCCGGGAAGCCGACGTCGTAGTTGCCGGCCGCGAGCGTGTTGGGGTTCTGCTTCCCCTCGGGATAGTCCACGTGGCAAGCGTCGCTGGTGGCGAAGTAGTTGCTCTCGTAGTCCGGCAGGCCATCCGACTTCGCGTGGATCACGCCGCCGCTCTTCGAAAGGTCGACCCGACACGAGAAGTGGAGCCAGAACCCGTCGATGCCCGCGGCCTTCCGCGTCGCCTCGCAGGCCGACGTGTCGCGGTCGAGCACCACGCACTCGAGCGGCGACTCCGTGGCCGTCTCCGTCGTGTCGGCCGTGAGCGCGCAGCCGCTCATGCTCGACGACGTGCTCGTCGAAGACGTCGACATGCTGGAGGACGTCGACATCGAAGACGACGTCGAGTCGCCGCCACCCTCTCCTCCCGCCCCGTCCGCGCCCGCGTTGTCACACGCGGTGAGGCAGACAATCCAAGGGACGAGGACGAGGGCGCTGAGGGATCGCATGGAGAGGTTCCTTTCGTGAGAGTCGAGGTTCGCCCCCTCACTTAGCAACCTCGATACCGCGCCCGCTCAGCGCGCAAACCGCAGAAAACGGGCCGTTTCCACGACCCCCTGGCCTCCGGCCCTCAGGCCCCAGGCCCCACTCGGCACCGAAGGGGTCGCCGCTCGCACCTGACGGGGCCGCCGCTGCGCCGAAGGCGTCGCGCGGCGCCGGAGGCGTCTCGCCGGGAATCAGCGAGGCGTGCCGTCGTTCTTCGTGATCTCCGCGTACGCGTCGGGGCGGCGGTCCCGATAGAACTGCCAGGTGTTGCGGACCTCGTCGATCAGGTCGAGATCCAGGTCGGACACGACGAGCTCGTCGTTGTCCTCGCTCGCCTCGTTCACGATCTGACCCCTCGGGTTCACGTGGTAGCTGTGCCCGTAGAACTTCCCGATGTTCCACGGGGCCTCCGTGCCGACGCGGTTGATCGCGCCCACGTAGTAGCCGTTCGCGACGGCGTGCGCGGGCTGCTCGATCTTCCACAGGTACTGGGAGAGCCCCGCGACCGTCGCGCTCGGGTTGTAGACGATCTCCGCGCCGTTCAGCCCGAGGCACCGCGCGCCCTCCGGGAAGTGTCTGTCGTAACAGATATAGACGCCGATGGTCGCGTGCTTGGTCTTGAACACGGGGTAACCGCCGTCTCCGGGCTTGAAGAAGAACTTCTCCCAAAAGCCCGCGACCTGCGGGATGTGCTGCTTCCGGTATTTGCCGAGGTACGTCCCGTCCGCGTCGATGACGGCAGCGGTGTTGTAATAGACGCCCCGCATCGCCTTCTCGTAGAGCGGGACGACCATCGCCATCCCGTACTTCTTCGCGAACGGAGTGAGGAGCTCGCACGTGGGCCCGGGGATCTCCTCGGCGGCCTCGTACCAGCGCTTGTCCTGGCTCGGACAGAAGTAGGGGCCGTTGAAGATCTCCTGCAGACAGAGGATTTGCACGCCCTTCTTGCCAGCGTCCTCGATGAACGACACGTGCTTGTCGAACATCGCCTGCTGGATCTTCTTCACCGGGACGCTCTCGTCGTTGATGGGGTTCGAGCACTGGATGAGTCCGGAGCGGACGATCGTGGGCATGGAGGCTCTCCTTCGCGAAGCGCGGGACCGCGGAGGACAACAGAGAGTTTCGCGCGCGGCAAGGCGGCGTGCGCTATCGTCGAACGTCATGCACGGCCTTCGACGACGGGACTTTCTCCGCGCCTCCGCGGGGTTCGCGGCGGTGCTCGCGGGCTGCGGCGAGCGCGCCGCGGCGCCCGAGGCGCGTGCCCCCTCGCCCAGCGTTCGGGCGGTCACGCGCGTCGTCCCCGGCGCGGCGACGATCGAGGGGGCCGGCGTCCACCTCTCGCGGACGCTCGGGGGCCGCGCGCTCCCCGATCTCGATCCGTTCCTCCTGCTCGACGAGATCCGGAGCGACAAGCGCTCCGACTACGAGCGAGGCTTCCCGGATCATCCGCACCGAGGGTTCGAAACGGTCACGTACATGATCGAGGGCGCGATGGAGCACCGCGACAGCGTCGGCAACCACGGCCTCCTCGTCGACGGGAGCGCACAGTGGATGACCGCGGGTCACGGGATCATCCACTCGGAGATGCCTCGACAGGACAGCGGGTGGCTCCACGGGCTCCAGCTCTGGGTGAACCTTCCCGCCGCGAACAAGCTGGATCGGCCGCGCTACCAGGACATCGCCCCCAGGGATATCCCCGAGGTCTCGATGGAGGGCGCCCGCACCCGCGTCGTCGCGGGTGTCGCGTCCGGCGTGGAGGGCGCTGTCCGCGGGATCGTGCAGGCGCCCACGATGCTCGACGTGACCCTCGCGGCCGGTCAAACCGTCGAGGTGCCGCTCCCGAGCACCGACAACGCGTTCGCCTACGTGCTCGACGGCGCCGCGGAGATCGGCCCGGAGGCGACGGCCGTCCCGAAGGCCGCGCTCGCCGTCCTCGGCGCGGGGGACGGAGCCCGGCTCCGCGGCGGCTCGAGCGGCGCGCGCCTCCTCTTGCTCTCGGCGAAGCCCACGAGGGAGCCCATCGCTCGGCGCGGGCCCTTCGTCATGAACACACGAGCCGAGCTCCAGCAGGCGTTCGAGGACTACCGATCGGGCGCGCTCACTCTCCTCTAGTGCCGCCCGCACGAAGTGCGGGCGGAGACAATGAGGGGGAGCCGAGTCTACGAGAGCCCGATCGGCCGGCATCAGCGCCGGTCTTCACGTGCGGGCGTCAGCCCGGACCGGCGCTGATACCGGCCGAACTTCGGACGAGGTGAGCTAGACCGGTTCTGGCGCTCGTCGCGCGTTGTGTGCGATCCTCCGCGACTCCCTCGCGTTCGCGGGGGAACGAGAGCGGAGCGAGCATGCAAGGACCGATCGATCCGGACCGCAGTGAGAGTGTCTTCGCGGACAAGAAGCCGGCGCTGAGCGCGGCGGCGGCGAGGGCCGAGGCGAACCGCTGCCTCTACTGCTACGACGCGCCCTGCATCCAGGCGTGCCCGACGAGCATCAACATCCCCGAGTTCATCCGGAAGATCGCGACGGACAACGTGCGCGGCTCCGCGAGGACGATCCTCGAGGCGAACATCCTCGGGCAGAGCTGTGCGCGCGTGTGCCCCGTGGAGGTGCTCTGCGTGGGCGCGTGCGTCTACAACGACAAACACGAGCCCCCGATCCAAATAGGCAAGCTCCAGCGCTACGCGACGGACGCGATCGTCGACCGCGGGGAGCGGCTCTTCACGGCGGCCCCGGACACTGGAAAGACGGTCGCGATCATCGGGGGCGGGCCCGCGGGCCTCGCCTGCGCCCACGAGCTCCGACGCTTCGGTCACCGGCCGACGATCTTCGAGAAGCGGAGCGTCCTCGGCGGGCTCAACACCACGGGGATCGCGCCCTACAAGCTGCGCGCGGACGCGTCGATCGCCGAGGTGGACTACGTCCTCGGCATCGGCGGCATCGAGGTGAAGACGGGCGTCGAGGTCGGCAAGGACGTGTCGCTCGAGGAGCTCGAGTCGAAGTACGACGCGGTCTTCTTCGGCGCCGGGCTCGGAGCGGACAGTCAGCTCGACATCCCGAACGCCGAGCTCGAGGGCATCGGCGGAGCCGTCGCGTTCATCGAGAAGATGAAGCTCGGTCGCGTCGATCTCTCGGCCGTCGAGAGCGCGGTCGTCATCGGCGGAGGGAACACGGCGATCGACGTCGTGCGGGAGCTCCGCGGCCTCGGGATCAAGCGCGTGACGATGCTCTACCGCGGCGAGGAGGCCAACATGAGCGCGTACCAGCACGAGTGGGAGGGCGCGAAGCTCGAGGGCGCGTACGCGGAGTGGCGCGCCGTCCCCGTCGCGTACGAGGGCGAAGGCCGCGTACGCGCGATCCGGTGTGTCCGCACGGACGAGCACAAGAAGCCCATCGCGGGCACCGAGTACGCGATCCCGGCCGACCTGGTCTTCCTGGCTACCGGGCAGTCGAAGCTCGGCCAAATGCTGGGCGCGCTCGACGGGATCGAGCTCAAGAACGGTCGCGTCGTCACCGGGAAGGGCGGCGCGCTGGGGCGCAAGAAGTGGTTCGCCGGCGGCGACGCCGCGAACGGCGGCAAGGAAGTCGTCAACGGAGTCGCCGAGGGCCGCGACGCGGCGCGCGCGATCCACGCGATGTTCACGGGAGGTTCGAAGTGAGCGCGAACGGAAAGAACGGAGCGGCGATCCCTCGCAGTGAGGTGAGCCTGGTCTCGAACACTGCGGGGATCGTCTCGCCGAACCCCTTCTGGCTCGCGTCCGCTCCGCCCGCGAACTCGGGGGATCAGATCAAGCGGGCGTTCGACTGCGGCTGGGGCGGCGCGGTGTGGAAGACGCTCGGAGTCCCCATCCAGAACGTGTCGAGCCGCTTCGGCGGACTCCACTACAAGGGGACGCGCGCGATCGGCTTCAACAACATCGAGCTCATCACCGACCGCCCGCTCGAGACGAACTTCCGCGAGATCGCGGACGTGAAGAAGAAGTACCCGAAGCACGCGGTGATCGTGTCGCTCATGGTGGAGACCCGCGAGGAGTGGAAGGACATCATCACCCGCTCCATCGACGCGGGCGCGGACGGGCTCGAGCTGAACTTCGGCTGTCCCCACGGGATGTGCGAGCGCGGGATGGGCTCCGCCGTCGGTCAGGAGCCGAAGATCAACGAGCGCATCACGGGTTGGGCGAAGGAGTTCTCGACGATCCCGGTGCTCGTGAAGCTCACGCCGAACGTGAGCGACATCCTTCCGCACGGGCGCGCGGCGAAGCGCGGCGGCGGGGACGGCGTCTCGCTCATCAACACGATCAAGAGCATCATCGGCGTGGACATCGACCGGCTCGTGCCCGAGCCGCGCGTCGCGAACCTGTCCACGAACGGCGGCTACTGCGGAGCCGCGGTGAAGCCCATCGCCCTGCACATGGTCGCCGCGCTCGCGCGTGACGAGGAGTTCGGCAAGCTTCCCATCAGCGGCATCGGCGGGATCTGCAACTGGCGTGACGCCGTCGAGTTCATCCTCCTCGGTTCGTCGAGCGTCCAGGTGTGCACGGAGGTCATGCTCCGCGGCTACCGCATCGTGGAGGACATGATCGAGGGGCTCGAGACGTACATGGCGGAGCACGGCTTCCGCACCGTGCCCGAGATGGTGGGCAAGGCCGTCCCCGCGTTCAGCGAGTGGGGCGATCTCGACCTCAACTACGATATCGTCGCGAAGATCGACGCAGACAAATGCATTGGCTGTCATCTCTGTCAGGTGGCGTGCCACGACGGGGCGCACCAGTGCATCCACCCCGATCCCAAGGGCTCGAAGGTCCCCGTGGTGGACGAGTCGGAGTGCGTCGGCTGCAACCTCTGTCAGATTGTCTGCCCCGTGCCGGACTGCATCACGATGGTGGAGGTCGGTGAGCGGCTCCCGCCGGCGACGTGGAACGAGCACGTCGCCGACGGCGCGAAGCTCCGCCCGAAGAAGGGTGTCCACTGATCTCGATGTCCTCCTCGGCCTCGCCGCGCGAGGTCGAATGGCGGTGCTCACCGGCGCCGGGGTGAGCACCGAGTCGGGGATCCCCGACTATCGGGGCGAGGGCACGCGCCAGCGCGCGAAGAACCCCATCGACTGGAAGACGTTCTCCGCGAGCCACGCGGCCCGGTCGCGCTACTGGGCCCGATCGCTCGCGGGTTGGGCGCGCTTCTCGGGGGCGCGCCCGAACCGCGGGCACATCGCGATCGCGGAGATGGAGCGCGCCGGGAGGTTGACGGGGCTCGTCACGCAGAACGTCGACCGTCTGCACCACGAAGCGGGCAGCGAGCGCGTCGTCGAGCTCCACGGCGCGCTCGCGGAGACGCGGTGCGTCCGCTGCGGCGAGCGCTTCCCCAGGGCCGCGGTGCAAGCACGGATGATCGCAGACAATCCCGCGTTCGCCGAGGTCGACCCATCCCAGATCCTGCCCGACGGCGACAGCACGCTCCCGGACGAGCTCGTCGAGCGGTTCGTGCCGCCGACGTGCACCTCGTGCGGCGACTATCTGCGTCCCGACGTCGTCTTCTTCGGAGAGAGCGTGCCTCGGCCCAAGGTCGACGAAGCGATGGCGATGGTGGACGCGGCGGACGCGCTCCTGATCGTCGGGACATCCCTCGCCGTATTCTCGGGGTACCGCTTCCTGCGGCGCGCGGTCGAGCGGAAGAAGCCGATCGCGATCGTCAACGTGGGACCCGTGCGCGGCGAAGAGGACGCGACGATCAAGATCGAGGCCGGCGCCGGCGGCGTCCTCGCCGAGCTCGTCGAACGCTCTCGGCCGGCGTGGTCCGCGGACGTGGCGGCACGGATGGGCTGAGACCCGCCACGAGCATTCGGCCTGTCGAGGTGGGCCGACCTCATCCGTCGCGCGGATCGGGACCTCGGGCCACACCCGGGCTCCGCGCCGCGGGGCGCGCGTGCAGCGTGCGGCAGCCGCTCTTCCACTCCGCGCGGCGGCACCCGCGTTTTGCCGAGCGTGCGCAGTCGCGAATCAAGCCGGTATCGAACGACTATCGCGCCCATTCCACCGAATGGGGCGTTGCGTGCCCCACTCTCGGCGAGCCCGAGCCCGAGCCCGCGCCGAGCTGGAGCCAAGGGCGGTGCCCAACTTGCAGAGTCAAGCGCTGTCGCAAGGAGGCACCCATGGATGACGAAGATTACGACGGCGAGCGCGACGAAGATCGCGAGCGCAACGAAGAGGAGACGCGCGAGCAGAATCGCGAGCATCACCGCGAGCAGTTCCCGGACGACTGAGCCGGGCTCGGAGCGAGGACCGTCGCCACCGTCGGAGAGCCGCAGGCTCACCGACCTCGTTGGGCGGACGCCGCGCGGGTCGCATCTTTCTCGCCGCCCGCGCGGGGCTGGTCTCACGATGCGAGGGCATGAACGACCCGATGACCCTGCGCCTCCGAGTCGCCACCGCGGTGACGGGCGTGCTCTCGGTCGCTCCCCTCGGCGTGGCTCTGGGCTCGTTGTGCTTCGACACGCTCACGCGCCCGAACCGCCCGGCGTACACGGCCGACCTCGTGCTCACGTGCGCCTTGTTTGCCGCGGGCCCGCTCGCGGTCCTGGTGACGAGCACCCTGGTCGCGCTCGGTGTCCGCTATTCGGCGGTGTTCCACCTCGTCGCGCTCGCGTTCGCCGGGGGGCTCGGGTTCCTCACGGCGGCTTTCCTCGCGTTCGGGCGGGCCCGCGGGACGGGCTGGTTCGCGCTCGCGCTGCCCATCGGGATCGTGAGCGTCTTGCTCGCGATCGCGGTGGTCCTCCGGAGTCGCCCCAAGCCTGTTCGTGGGAGCTGAGCGCCGACCGGGCGGTCTTTTTGCGGAACGATGATTCGGGCTCAGGTCGCGGAGGGGCGCGCGCGTTCTTCTGCGACCCAGCGCAGCGACGGTAGATAGGCGGGTCGAATCGTCCGCGGCGTGGCGCCCGTGGCTGCGCTCTCGTACGCGGTGAGCCAAAGAGACGAGTCGTCGATCGATCGCAGCCACCTCGCGTCCCTAAGATCGACGCCGAGCGTGCACACGCCGATCTGTCGCTGACGCGCGACCTCCTCGAGGCGGCGGAAGAACGTCCGCTGGGTTTCTCCGATGAACGGGAGGTAGAGGTAGAACACGGTGCCTGGGGTGAGCTCGGCGTCGATCGCGTCCGCGCGCTCGATGCGGACGGCGCTTCCAAGGCCGAGAGATCGCAGCCAGGCGTTGCCGCGCTCCACGAGCGCGGGCTGGAGCTCGATCCCCCGGGCTTGCGCGCCGGTGAGGAGATGCACGAGCGCCGCGACGCGGCCAAAGCCCGCGCCCACGTCCACGAGCGTGTCGGACGCGCCGATCCGCGACTTGAGGATCGCGTCCGCGATTGCGGAGACACCGCTCGGCACGAAGTCGATCCGATCCGGGGGAGGCGACGCGCGCGCGTCGCCGTAATCGTCGGTCCGAGCGGCCGGGACGGCGAGGAGATCGTCCACGAACGCGTCGCGAGCAGCGGGCGCCCGATCCGCGATCGCGCGCGCGAGCGCCTCCCCCCGAAGCAGTCGATCCGCCCGCGACACCCTCTCGTGTCTACCTCGGGCGCGCTGGGGTGTGCCATCGTGTGATCCGAATGGCGTTGGCCCCACGTGAAAAGCCCCAAAACAAGCGCGGTTTTGCCACGGCACCAGGCTTGCTTGAACGGCGCCGCATGCCACGGCCGTCCGAGCGAAGAGCGGGTCCCCGGTGCGAGGGGCTCGTGTGGAGCCTCGGCGCCGCGTCGTTGGCGCTGGCCGTCGTGCTCTCGGCCTGCAAGGTCGAGAAGATCAACGACGACTTCGGCGGGGGAACCGTCGGCGTCGGCGTCGGCTCGGGCGGGTTCATCCCTCCGTGCAACACGTCGGCTCCGTCGTCGATCCACGCGTCGCTCACGTTGAACGACGAGCCGCTCCGAGTGGACGCGAAGGACGAAGCCGGGCAACTCGGCCCCGAGCCGCTCGACGTGGACGGCGTCTTTCACCCATCGTCGGACGGGTTCGTCCTCGACGCGTGCGGCGTGAACCCGTGCGCCGAGCCGGCGCTCTACGCCGCGAAGCTCGACCTCGCGGGAGGCCACGTGACGGCGCCCGAGGGAGCGCTCGTTCGGCTCCACTACGACGCCCAGGCCGACGGGTCGTTCGCCGTCGTCGTCTCGAACCTCCCTGAAATCAGCGGCGTCGCGAACCCCGTCGACCCCAAGGCCCACCCGTGGTTTCAGGTCACGAATGGTTTGGAGGCGGACGCGCCGTTCAGCGTCGCGTTCACCCTGCGAGCGACGTGCGAGAGCGACGACACGAGCTTCCAGGGACACGATCTCGTGATCTCCGTCACCGGGTCGCCCGAGCTTTCGTTCACCGCGCCGAACCAGTCCATCGACTTCTGGGAGCTCCACGCGTCGCCGCTCGCCGGTGTCTACGAGTGGCGGACCATCGCCGGGTTTTCAGATGGTGAGACCGCGTTCGCGGCCATGTACATCGTGTGGAAAGGCCCCGTGGAATGAGCGCATCGAAGAGATTCCCCTTCCTCGCCGCGATGGCGATCACCCTCGTGGCGGCGTGCAGCGGGCCCGACGCGGACATCGCTCCCGACGACTTCATCGGCGACGAGCCCCCGGACGGCTTCGGATCGGTGGGATCGAGTGGCGTGGGCTTCTTCCCGGGGGAGTGCGCCGCCAGTCCGGCGCAGATCCACGCGTCGCTCGCGGAGAACGGCGTGGTCATTCGCCTCGACGCGAAGGAGGGCGTGGACGTCGGGGCGGACCCCGTGGACGTCTCGGGCGTCCTCGGGGGCGTGGACGGAAACGGGTTCACCGTCGACGCCTGCGCCCTCAAGGCGTGCGATCAACCCGAGCTCTATCGCGTCGAGCTCAGCCCCGGGCTCATCGAGATGAACCTGCTCGAAGAAGGCGTGTTCGTTCGGCTTCGCTATCTCGCTCAGGACGACGGCGCCTTCGCCGTCGTCCTCGAGAACCTCGCGACGCTCGATGGGATGGTCAACCCGATTGACGATGGCGGCCACGTCGTGCTGGAGGCGATGTCGGGGTTCGTCGACGACGCGCCGTTCACGGCCTCGTTCACCCTGTCGGAGCGTTGTTACACGGTGGACGGAACCCTGACGGCGCGCGGGATGTACGTCGCTGCCGAGGACGACCCGGGTGAGCGCATCGAGGTCCAGCTGGGCACGACGGTGCCGTGGACGATCACCACGGGGAAGCACACCGGCTCCTACGACCTCTGGAACCTGTCGTCGTACGTGCAGGGCAACTCCCCCATGTCCTCCCTGCTCGTCTCCTGGCACTGACGCGCTCTCGGGATCGCGGGGTGCGCTAACGTGTCGCATGCCCAACGCCGAGCTCGCCGCGGCTGATCCCGATCGGGCGCGCGGAGCGCCGCTCGTCGAGGCCGAGGGGCTCGAGGTCGGACTCCCCGACGGGCGGTCCGTGCTTCTGCCGAGCGACCTCCGGCTCCGTGCCGGCGAAGTGGTCGCGCTCCTCGGGCCCTCGGGCGCAGGGAAGACGACGCTCGTGAGCGCCTTGCTCGAGCCGGAGAAGCTCGTCCGTCGCGGATATCGAGTCGCGTGGAGGCGGCGTGAGCTGTCGGCGGAGGTCGCGTTCGTCCCGCAGCGCGGGGCGCTGTTCGATCACCTCGACGTCGGTGGGAACATCGAGCTCGCTCAGCTCGCCGCGGGCGCGCCACGCAACGTGGAGCCGTGGCTCGACGCCGTGGGGCTCGATCGCTCGCTCGCGCACGGCGGGACGAGCGTGGCGACGCTGAGCGGCGGGCAAGCGCAGCGCCTCGCCGTCGCGCGCACGCTCGCGGCGGGCAGGCGCGTGCTCGTGCTCGACGAGCCCAGCGTCGGCCTCGACCCGCTCGCGGTTCGAAACCTCGCGAAGCTGCTGCTCGAACAGTCGAGGGCGATCGGCGCCGCGGTGCTCCTCATCACGCACGATTTGACGCTCGCCGCGGGCGCGTGCCGGACGATCCTGTTCCTCCACGAGCGGCGCCTCGTCCGCCTCCAGAACGACGGGAAGGGCCCCGCGGAGCGCATGCCCGAGGCGGAGCGGGCGCAGCGCGTGGTCGACCTCGAGCGCGAGGTCGTGCGGCTCCTCGCGGGCGGGGCGGGGTTGGGGCCGCGGCCGAAGGGCGCGAAGAGCGCGCGCGAGTCGGGGCCGAGCGCGCTGCGTGTGCTCGGCGCAGCGCTCGTCCACGTGGGGCGGCCGAAGCTCTTCGGCGCGAGCGCGCGCGTCTTCCTCCGCGGCCTGAGGCAGAGCCTCCTCGCGCCGCTCCCGTTCTACGCCGTCGTCGGCGCGCTCCTCGGCTTCACGGTGCTCTTCGTCATCGCGAAGATGAGCGGCGACATCAAGACCGCGAGCATGCTGCGCCTCGTGGGTGGCACGTACATCCTCTCGCTCGCCCCGCCGCTCTCCGCCGTGCTCTTCGCCGCGACGAGCGGGAACGTCATCGCGGCGTGGCTCGGCAGCGTCGAGCTCCAGAAGCAAACTCAAGCGCTCGAAGGCCTCGGTGTCCCCGTTCAGCGCTACCTGTGGGCGACCGCGTGGGCCTCCCTCTTCGCGGCGTACCTCCTCACCGTGCTCGCGTTCATCGGGTCGATGATCCTCGGCGGTTGGGTGCTGTTCCGCGTCTACGGCGCGAGCGACGCGCTCACCCTCCTCACGAGCGACTTCCTGGACCCCGCCCCCGCGCGCACGCCGTACCTCGTCCGCGGCGCGGGGCTCGTCCTCGTCTACGCCATCGCGATCGCGACGATCGCGACGAGCCGCGGTGTCGCCCCGAAGAACGAGGCCGCAGACGTGACGCGCGCGATGACGTCCTCCGTGATTCGTTCGACGCTGTTCGTCGTGGCGATGGAGCTCGCGAGCGTCGCCCTCCTGTTCTCGCTCGAGGGCAAGAGGTGAAGGGGATCGTGTCCCGCGCGGAGCCGTGGATCGGCCTCGCGGTCGCGGCGAGCGTGCTCCTCGCGTTCGCGCTCGCGCTGCGCGCGCCGCGCGCAGAGGATCTCTTCGCGAGGACGCGGTCGCGCGACACCCACCTGCTCCTCGAGGCGACCCCCGAGCGGCGCGTGACCCTCGGACCGGACTCCCTGCTCTCGCGGGTGGAGCGCTTCGCGCCGGACGGCACGTCGTCCACGGAGCTGCTCGGCTACCGCGTCGTCTACGGCAAGCGGTGGGAGCGCATGATCACCATCCCATCGATCGAGGGCCCCCTCGAGCCCGAGGGCAAGCCGTGGCCGTGCTCGGTGAAGGTCCGGATGAGGCCGTCCTTCCTCGATGATCGGAAGGACCACCAGGGCGACGTGGTCTCCATCATCGACGCGCAGATCCGCCAGCAATTCCCGCGGAAGATCGAGGTCGCGGGCGTCACCGTGCTGAGGTTCGCGAAGGTGAGGGAGAGCCACTACGAGGTGCGCACCGATCGCGGCAAGCTCGAGGTCCACGGGGAGGTCACGCTCGACGACGCGCCCGACAGCCCGACGGTGTTCCGGTTCGACGCCGGCATCACGCTCTCCGAGGAGGCGGGTGACCTGCGCGTCGGGCTCGAGGGCTTCAACTTGGATTGGAAGGGCAAGACGCGGCGCGCGCTCCTCGTGGAGCTCGTCGACATCGTCGCGGACGTCGAGACGATCGCCGAGGGCGAGGTGCGCCGCGAGATCGGCAAGGTGCTCCCGTTCCTGCGGCTCCCGAAGGAGGCGTTCGATCTCGCGAAGCTCGCGATCGCCGGCCCCGACGCGAGCGTCGCCGGGGCCATCGCGCTGCGGCTATGCAGCAAGCCCGTCGTCAACGGCGGGGTCGCGTTCGGAGGCTCGGCGCGACGGTCGAGCTCACGGGACCGCGGCGGAGCAAGGTGATCAACGGCCCGCCCGTGACGCGCGGGAGGGTCGCGCCTTTGGTGTTCCCAGCGCCGACAGAGCCACGGGCGGAGGAGAACCTCGACGCGGTCGCGTCGGGCGAGGCGCTGCAGCAGACGCTTTACATCCTCTGGCAAAGCGGCGTCCTCGACGCGTGGGGGAAGAGCCCGCGCGTCGTCAAGGCGTTCAGCGCGCAGCTCGAGGACCGGCTCGCGCTCAAGATCACCGGCCTCGATCTCGGGCTCCCGCCGGCGTTCGTGTCGGGGATCGGGGCGTGCCCCGGGTTCGGGATCCGCCTCGCGGACGCGGCGTTCGGAGAGACCGAGGAGGGCTGGACGGCGATCGCGCACGCCGACATCTGCGCGATCCCGACCGTCACGGAGGACCGCATCGATCTCTTGGGGACGCTCAGGTACGTGGCGGTGGACTGCGACAGCGGCCAAGATCACACGCTGAGGCCGTGCTTGTCGGACGTGGTGCCCGTGCTCCGCGCGGAGGATCTCTCGAAGTACGAGATGCCGCTCTCGATGCCGATCCCAGAGCGGCTGATCCGGGTGTCCCTCGTCCGCGGGGCGGAGCTCACGCTCTCCGGGCTGCGCGCCGAGACACGCGCGGGCGTGCTCGAGATGCACGCGCGCGCGGCGCTGACTCCGACCCCGGAGTGATCGTCAGGTGGTCCCGAATTTCCGATCGAACGCGCGCGAGACGAGCGTGCCGACCGCCATCATGCCCACGAAGGGCACGACGACCGGCGCGGCCGCGATCGTGAGCCCGCTCGCGGCGACGCCCGCGGAGACGATCGCCGCCGCGGCGACCCCCGCCGCGCCGGACGCGGCGCCGCGGAGCGCGCGCTTGCCGACGCGCCTCGCCGCCGCGTCGCGCGTGATCTTGTTGCCACGCACGAGCGGCACGACCTCGAGCGTCGCGAGCGCGACGTCGATCGCGGCCCCGCCGAGCGCACCCACGGCGGTCGCCCGACCCACGTTCATCAGCGCTCCGCGCACGGTGGTGTTCGCCGCGGCGGTGACGATCTCTTGGCTGACGGTGGCAGACATTCCACCGGTCGGGGAGACGCCGAGCGCGATCCCTTTGCGCGCGATCGAGTCGAGCCGGATCATCGGCGCGACGCCCTCGGCGGCGACGATCGACGAATCCATGGGCCGGAGAGCGACCGCGGCCACCGGAGCGACCTTGATCCCGAGCGTCTCGAGCGTCGACGCGGCGAACCGCCTCGCGCCAATGCGCGCGCCGTGGATCGCCGCTTGGACCGCGGGCACTCCGCGCGCAGCCATGGACGCAGCGGAGTGCAGAGCCTTGAGGATCATCATGCGCCGCATCCTAGCAGGCTGTAGAAAGACGCCCCTCGCCCTCATCGATGAGGCATCCCGAGGGACATCGCCCACACGGTCGAGCTTCCATCGGCGGTCGAGCTTCCATCGGCAGGTCGACTCAGCGCGCGACCCGCGGGGGCGGAGCCGCTGAGCTCGGGATCGAAGCGCGCCGAACTCGTCGACGGCGACGGCGGGCGTCGAGTAGGGTCGCGCGGATGCGAGAGAACCGCGCGAGCCGCACGGCGATGTGGGTCGCGACCTGCCGCGGGCTCGGCGCCTATCTGCCGGCCGACGAGCAGCTCGTCCGCGACCCGTTCGGCCTCGACTTCGGTGGGCCCGCGGCCCGCGCGCTCCGCTCCGCGCTCGATCGCCTCCCTCGGTCCGTCGCCGCGGCCGCGGTGCGTGCGTGGGCGCCGCGGTCGGGCGTCTATTGGATGCAGCTCCGGTCGCGCGTCATCGACGAGGCGGTCGAGGCGTTCGCGGCGAGCGGCGGAGCGCAGGTGGTGATCCTCGGGGCCGGCTTCGACTGTCGAGCGTTTCGCCTCGACGCGCTCCGCGCGGCTCGGGTGTTCGAGGTCGATCACCCCGCGACCCAACGGCTCAAGCGCGAGCGAATGGATCGCGTCGAGCCAGTCGCGGCCAGCGTCGACTTCCTCCCGTGGGACTTCGAGTCGCGCTCCATGTCCGAGCTCCCGAGCGCGCTCGCCGAGATCGGGCACGATGCCGATCGGGCGACGATCACGCTCTGGGAGGGGGTCACCATGTACCTCTCGGAGCCCGCGATCGACGCGACCGTCCGTGCGGTGCGCGCCCTCGGTCGGAGCGCCCGCTCGACGCTCGTGTTCAACTACTTCGAGCGAGACGCGCTCGACCGCAAGAACCGCGGGCTCCGGCTCGCGGTGGCGGCGCTCGGAGAGCCCTTTCGATTCGGGTGGCACCCATCCGAGCTGCCGCGCTGGTTGTCGGCGCGCGGCTTCGAAGTGCGCTCGGATCGCGAGGACGTCGAGATCGCCGCGGACCTCCTGCCGCACGTGCATCGGCCGTTTCGGACGCTCGGCCGGCACGTCGTGATCGCGGAGAGCTCGCCAGCGGGATGACCACCGAGTGGCGCGTCTCTCGCCATGCGGAGCGCGCGCCGCACGCCGCCGCGGCGCGGAGCCCAGGCCGCAGGCCCGTCGAGGCTGTTTTTCCGTAGATCCTCGCGCCCGCGACGTGGCATCGCAGCTGCACCGAGCCAAGCCGCGACGCACGCGACGCGCGCCCAGTGGGGGGCGGCAGGGCGATGCGTCGTGCTCACCGTTCGTGGTGGCCGGTGGATCCTCGCGCGCTCGCGCGGACACCGTCGCGCCGCCAGAAGGAAACAGGAACTCTTCGATGAACAGCAGATTCGGATTGGCGTTGTGCTTGGGCGTGTCACTGCTCGGCGTGGGCGCGATGGCGGGGTGCGACACGAACGATGGGACCGGTGGGTCCGGGGGCGCGGGCTCCACGTCCTCGAGCACGACCGCCGCGACGACGACGTCGACGTCGTCGTCGGCGGCCACGTCGACGAGCTCCACCACTGGCGGCGGGCCGACGGCCGACGAGGCGTGCGCGGCCCAAGCTGCGGCGTCGTGCGCGAAGCGCGACGCGTGCACGAACGGCTACCTGACGACGCGCGACTACGGCGATGTGGCGACCTGCGAGAGCCGCCAGAAGGAAGAATGTCTGCTCCGTCTCTCCGCGAGTGGGACGAGCCTGGACGTCTCGAAGCTCGAGGCGTGCGCTGCGGCTCTCCCCGCGTTCTCGTGCGGCGAGTTCCTGAACGCGAAGCTCCCTTCCGCGTGCATGCCCGACCCCGGTGCAGTCGTGGACGGCGGCGCGTGCGCGTTCGCCGCGCAGTGCGCGAGCACATGCAAGTCGGCGGACGCCGCGTGCGGCGTCTGCGCCCGCCACCGAGGCCGGGGGACTCGTGCGTGGACGACACGGGCTGCGGGATCGGATCGGGCCTCCGATGCGCGGCGAAGACGGGGATCTGCGTCCTCCCGGGAGGGGTCGGCGCGGCGTGCGAGGACGCGATCGAGTGCAGAAACGAGCTCTCCTGCGTCGTCCCTTCGATGGGGATGCCGGGCACCTGCCAGACCGCAGGCGCCGCCGTGGGCGCCGCGTGCGACGCGAAGGCGATCTCGGCGCCCGACTGCGATCGCACGCAGGGCCTCCGGTGCGCCGCCGGCCAGTGCGCCGCGGTGACGTTTGCGGACGCGGGGGAGGCGTGTGGCGCCGCGATCGGCGCCGTGTGCGCCGACAACGGCGCGTGTCTCGGTCCGAACGGTGCGAAGGCATGCGTCGCTGCCGTGGCGGACGGGGCCGCGTGCGACACCGAGGCGGGGCCGCCCTGTTCTACGCCCGCACACTGCTTCGGCGATGGGACCTCGACCGCCGGCGTCTGCGCGCTGACCGACGCCTCGGTCTGCAAGTAGCCACCGAGGCGAGGCGCGTCCTCAACCTTCGAGGATGCGCTTCGCCTCGCGTCGTCCGCTCAAGAGCGCGCCGTGAATGGTCGCGGGGTAGTCCTTCTCCGTCGCCTCGCCTGCGAAGAACACGCGACCGGCGATCGGCCCTGCGAGCGCGGCCCGGTGCGAGGGCTTCCCGCCGACCTGGAGGTGCGCGTACGAGCCGAGCGCCCACGGATCCTCGCCCCACCGCGTGACGAAGCACGACGAAGGCTCCGGCGTCTCGGCGCCGAACATTTCGCGGAGGTGCTTCGTAGCGAGCGCGCGGACGGCCTCGTCCGTCATCTTCTCCACCTTGCGCGCGAACGTCCCTGCGTTGAAGAACATCAGGATCGGCTGGTGCGCGTGGAACGCGATGTTGTGGAGCGACACGAACTCCCCGTCCGCGGCGATCCGACCGAACACCTCGACGTCCTCCGGCCAGAAGACGGAGTCGAACCGGAGGTACACCTTCTGGAGGACGTCCATGCCCATCACGCCGAGCGCGGCTCGCTTCGCCTCCGGCAGCGGTGGATCGAAGCTCACGCGGTCTGCCTTCAAGACTCCGACGGGGAGCGTGACGAGCGCCTGCTTCGCGCGGAACGCGCCGCGCGCCGTCTCGACGACGACCCCGTCGTCGCCGTACGAAATCTTGGTGACCGCGTGCTCGAGGCGCACGTCCACGCCGGGCGTGAGCGCGTCGAGGATCTTGTCGTAGCCGCCCGGAAGGACGAGATCGTCCCCCCGGTCGCGCTTCCCCTCGTCCACCCCGCGCATCGAGAGGTCCGCCGCGTCCGCCGCGTCGTCGTGCTCGATCTCGGACGTGACCGCGTACGCGAGGGCGACGCGATCCGCCTTCGAGAGCTCGAGATCGTCCGCCGCTTGGGCGACGGCGTCCGCGAGGGAGCGGTCGGCGCCGCCCGACTGCCGCTCGATCGCGTCGAGGACGCGCTCGAGGATCTTGCGCACGTGATCGCGCTCCGTGTTCGAGAGCGCCTCTCCGTCCTCGTAGAGGCGCTCGTTCTCCCAGGTCGTGACCTCCGTCTTCAACGAGAGGGATCGCGCGAGCTCCGTGACCGGGTTCTTCTTCGACCCGTGGATCCAGGCGGCGCCCATCTCGAGCGGGACGCCCGCCCACGCTCGATCCGTCGCGAGGCGGCCGCCGATGCGGGCTCGCGCCTCGAGCACATCACGGAGCGCTTCGCCGCGACGAGGTCGTGCGCCGCAGAGAGCCCGGAGACGCCGGCGCCCACGACGATCACGTCCGCGGATTGTGGGCCGCCCGAAGGTGTCCCGCGCGGCTCGCCCGACCCACGGCGCCCGACGCCGCCGGAGCCGCTCCCGGCGCGCCGGAGCTGTACGGGGTGGCGGAGCCGCTCGCGGGCTCGGTGATTTCTGTCCGCACCCCACGAGCGTCGTCGAGAGGCCCGCGTGGATGGCGAGGAGCGCGTCGCGTCGTCGAATCTTCATGGGACCCTCTTCGATCGAGCCTCTGCGTCGCCCTTCGTGACGAAGCAGGGAGCTCGATCAAAGTCCGGCGTAGCGCGCGATGGCGAGCGGGATCAAGACGGCAATCGCTCCCACGCACCACGTGACGAAGCCCATCACCAGCGCGCGACGGAGGGGCGCGCGCAGGAACGAGATCACCTGGTCCTCCCTCCACGCGGCCGCGATGAGAGGCCTCCGCGCCTCGCCCGAGATCTTGAGCCGCCGCGTCGCTCCGCGGTAACTCCCGCCGGGCGCGAGGCGATCGCTCGGGCTCGCGTGGCCCGACACGAACCCTTCGACGCCGTCGGGCAGGATCGTCTCCTCGACCGTCACGTCCCACACGGTGGCGCTCTTCCCCTCGAGGTCGCGCGTGACGACCTTCCAGAGATCGGGGTGCTTGGCCTTCACCGTCGGACCCTCGAACCGGTACTCCTTCTTCGGCCCGAGGAGGATCAGCTCGTCCAGGTCCAGGAGCACGGTCCCGCTCTCGTCTTCGATCTCGATCTCCGTCGTCTCGGAGGTCTTGAGCTCGTCGCGCGTGCGCGCCTGGTCTCCCTCGCTGCGGTAGAGGCGCGCGATCTCGCGCTTGATCGCCGCGCACGGGGCGCCCTCGAGGCTCAGGAGGGGATCGCCGACGACGCGGATCCGCCCCGCGATCTCCGCCGGCCCCTCCGCGACGTCGGCCGCGCGGATCGTCGGCTGCTTCTGGATGCGCCGGACGACGCCGATCCCGCTGAAATACAGGCGCACGAAGAACGCGCCGAAGAGCCCCGCGATGCACGCGAGCACGACGTCGAACGCTCCGATCACCGCCGGCCCTCCGGTCGAAGCTGCTCGAACACCTTCGCGCGGTGCGCGGCTGCCCAGATGCCCATCGCGATCGACAGCGCCAGCGCGATCGCGACCGCGACGCGAAACGCGGTCGCGATCTCGTCCGCGCGCCGCGCGCGATGCGCCTTCATCCCGTCCGTGGAGAGGACGTTCTCGAGCCCGCCCTTGCATGGGCCGAGCTCACCCTGACTCGCGCACGCGAGCACCTCGACCGTCGTCCCGGGAGGGATCGCGTACATCGTCAGCTTGCGGTGGTCGCCCGCGCACGGCTGAAAGGGCCCCGGGAACTCTTCGAGCTCGCGGGGAGCGGACTTCCCGAGGTCGATGACCGCGGGTGCGCTCGGCATGTCGTGCGTGACGCTCGTGATTTGAACGGGCTTCTCGAGCCACGACAGCCTGTACGTGCCGGCCTCTGTCTCGAGCGAGATCCCGTCGTTCGCTTGCGTCGCGCACTCGGGGACGTCGCTGTCACTGTCCGTCGACTCCACCCAACCCCAATGGATCACGGCAGGCTCCCCGAGCGGATCCACGCGATCGCTCGGGCCGACGAGCCTGCCCCGATAGATGGCTGGACCCTCGACGAGGTGATCGGCCTCCACGACGCGATTCAGCCAACCGAGCGTCGAGAGGTGCACGCCCACGAACGCGTACGCGATGCCGAACGCGAACGCCGCCCCGACGAACACGATCCACGGCAGGTAGCGCTTGATTCCAGGCGGCTCGTCCATCGTCGCGATCGGCGCCCCTCCGCTGGCCTCGCGCGATGATTCCGCGGCGGCGATCCAGGAGCGCGTGAATCTATCACAGCGAGGCCGCCCCTTCGGAGGAGCGAGCGATCAGATCGACGCGCCGAGGCCGACCTTCACGCCCACGCCGAACCCCGTTTCCGAGTCCGTGGAGACGACCCGGCCGTTCAACATCATCGCGAGGCCGAATGCGAAGTGCTCGACGCCCATCTCGAACCCGGGCTGCGCGCTCAGCGTGAGGTGTGCGTCCCCCGTCTCGAGCACGTCCACGATCGGGGCGAGGCCGACGCCCAGCGCCCCCGCGATCGTCATCCCATCTTTGCGCGAAGCGAAGAACCAGCCGGGCCGCGCGATCGGCGCGAACCACCCCGCGCGCGCTCCGGGGCGCGCGTTTGGATCCCCGTCTGCGCTGCTCCCGAGCACCGAGAACCCAGCCTCCGCGCCGAAGCCGAGGCCGAGGCCAGAGAAGCTCTCCCCCGCGGCTGGACGGCTCGGGTGCCGCTCGACGCCGAGGCCCCAGCGACCCTCCATGCCGTCCGGCGCCATCGCCATCGAGCCGGTGAGCAAAACGGGATACACGCCGCGCTCGGCGAAGGAACGGTCGTCGGTCGTGACGGCGTCCTCCGCGAGCGCGGCGTGTGACACGCTCGCGACGAACAGGGAGAGGAAGGAAGCAAGGAAGCCCGAGCGCATCGCTCGGGCTCCTCAGCAAATCGGCGGCCAGCGGGTGTTTTCCGCGCCTTCGACCGCCGCGGGTCGCGCGCCCCCTGACATCCGTGTCAGAACGGCGACGAGTTGATCGAGTTCGATTGGTTCACGAGATCGTTGTAGGCGTGGATCAGCTTCGCCTGCGTGCCGTCCACCATCCACCCGTTGTTTCCCTCGAGCATCATCAGGTCTCCGTGGGAGAACGGCTTCTTGTCGCGCACCCGGCGGTGGAGCTCCTTCGCCGCTTTCAGGAGGTTCTGCGCTTCCATCGTGAAGATCGAGAACGCCGCAGGCACCTCGGATGGGTTCGCCTTCACGTAGCCCTCGAGCGCCCCCTCGATCGTCTCGAGGTCGTTGATCGCGGCCTCGAACTTCGCGACGTCGAGCTTCGCGTCGTCCACGTCGCCGGTGTCGGCGACGACCTTGGCGAGGAGCATGAGCTTCTGGCGGTGCCACGTGAGCTTCTTGCCCTCCGTCTTCTCGAGCCGATCGAGCTCTCGCTCCGCGAGCCCCGCCTTCAGCTTGCCCACCTGTTCGTGCAGCGCCGTCGCCGAAGTTTCGAACGCCTCGAACGCGGCCATGAGGGGCGCGTGCACGCCTTGCCCTTGGCGAACTTGTCGTCCTGGTAGTTCTTCAGGTCGTAGTACTTGAAGGCCTCCGCGACGAGGGGCAGCACGGCGTCGAGCTTCGCGGCGTAGTCCGCGGCGACCTTGTCGAGATCGGGCGTCGGCGGCGTGGGCGTCGACGCGAGGGCCGCGAGCTCCTGCTTGCACTTCTCCACCTGGAAGGACTGCACTTCGTAGAGGCCATAGACGACGTTCTCCGTGCCCGTCGGCCCCGCCTTCGGATCCTTCACCCACCCGAGGTACCGCTCGTGCGAGCGCGAGACGCCCATCGACGCGCCGTTGATGCACTCGATGGGGTGGTTCAGCTTCTCCCCGAGCAGCGCGTCCGGGTCGTTCGACGCGACGTTCGGACCGTTCATGACCGACTTGTTGGGCCCGCCAGCGAGCTTCGCGGCAGTGTCGGCGAGCGCCTCGGCCTCCTCCTTCTTGCGCTTCAGCTTCTTCATGAAGTCGCACCCGCCGAGCGACAACACGAACGAGAGTGAAAGGAGGAAGGCGAGGGGGCGGCTCAACGTCGAAGAGTGCATGGGGGGACCTCGATCGGCGCTTCCTACGTTCGCGGACCCGGTTATGCTCCCCGCGCCGTGACCGCACAACCGCTCTCCGAGGCCGAGAGGCTCGAGTTCAGCGAGTTTCCGATCGTCGAGGTCGGCTGCGAAGTGGGGTTCGATCCCATCGAGGGCGTCGACGCGATGTTGATCGGGAAATACTGGGCGCTCCACAAGGAGCGCTTCGGGTTTCCCTACCGCGAGACGGGCTCGCGCGGGGCGATCGGTGGTGGCGCATTCCATACGTGGCTCGTGAGCGAGTCGGGTGAGTTCGCGATCGAGCTCGAGGCGTCCCGGTTCGCCGTTCTCTGGCGCAAGCGGGACAACACCTACCCCCACTTCTCCGACATCGACGGCGAGGAGGGCGTTCTCACGATGAGCCTCCGCGAGCTCGACGCCTACAAGAAGTTCTGCGAGGCGCAGATCCCGCGCGCGCACCTCGCGCCTTCGCGGCTCGAGCTCTCCAAGGTCGACCACCTGATCGAGGGCGTGAACTTCACGGACTTCGCGCACCTCGCGCGCGCGGTACCCGTCGTGCGCGGCCTCTCGAGCTTCACCGGCTCCGGGGCCGCGCGCATCGACGCGCGGTCGTCGACGACGCGCGACGGGCTCGACGTCGCGTTCCGCCTTCGCACGCTCGAGGCGTCGTCCTCCCCGCTCACGGTATCGATCGAGACGCGGGTCTCGAGGCCGTGGAGCTGGGAGGCGGACAGCACGTCGAAGGACCTCGTCGCCCCCTTCGAGCGGATGAATCAGCTCGCGAACGACGTGTTCTTCGCCGCCATCACCCAAGCTCGCGGGTGATCCTGCGCCGAGCGCGCCGCCGGGAAAAAAGGCGTGCGCGTGCCGCCCCGAGCGGGCGTATTCTCGAGATCGACCAGCGAGAGGGGGACCGCGTGTCGGAGTCCGAGAGCCCGCGTCTCATTCACCCGATCGGCCGCGCGCAGCGCTTCTGGATGCGCACGATGCCGTGGCTCTTCGCGCCGCGCGACGGGCGGGGGAGCCTGTTCACGCGCGCGATGGGCATGGTGCTCGTCGTCCCGTTGACGATCCTCACGCCGCTCAGCCTCACCTATCAGGCGTACCTCAACCGCATCTTCCATCGGTCCATCACGGCGCGCGTGGGCCACGCCGCGCTCATCCCCGTCACGACCTGGCTCGTCATGCTCGCGTGCGCGTCCCTCGTCGGCCCGCGCCCCGTCACCCACACGCTCGACGCGGGGAACGTGTTCCTCTTCAACGGCGCCGCGATCGTCGCGATCGTCCTCGCGGTGTACTACGCGGTGTGGGCGATCCTCGAGCGGGACGTCCTCTGGGGAGCGACCCTCGTCGCGCTCGTCTTCGGCATGTGGGTCGGCGCGAACGTCCAGTTCACGCTCACCCACGCGGACGCGCCGGACGCGCCCTTCTATGCGGCCTGGCGCACGCCTCACAACCCGTGGATGTGGATGGCGATCACCTCCCTCGGGCAGGCGCTCTCCCACCTCCGCGAGCCCGATCTCCCGCCGCGTCTGAACGGGACCCCCGACTGGGTGCCGCTCCGCGCGTATTTCCTCGGACCGCTCTCGCGCTCGGACCATCCGGCGACGCGGCAGTCGTGCCTCGGGCGCTGCGCACGCATGGTGAGCCACTTCTTCTTCGGCCCACTCGACGAGTGGATCGCGTCTCCCAGGCTCCTGCCGGTGTACGTGCTCGAGGCGCTGTGGGGCCTCGGGCACCGACGCGATCGGCGAGAGGCGATCCGCGCGCTCGCCGCGCGGAGCCTCGAGCGCGGGAACCCGGCGCTCGACTTCATCGGCACTGGAGGCGGGCGCTTCCTCGAGTCCCCCTGATCAGTTCAGCTTGGCGAGGAGAGGCGCGAGCGACTTCTTCTGCTCGGTCGCGACGCGCGTCCTCCAGGGGCCGCGGTGGTGGCTCGCGTCCTCCGGAGTGCGCTCCTCGAACACGAGCGCGCGCGCGTCGCCCCAGACGTGGACGTAGTCGTCCGTCGCCTCGCGGAGGGGCGGCACGCCGAGCGCTGCGGCGGCCTCCTCGCCGCGCTTGCCCGAAATCTCCGCGACCGCGTCCTTGTCGCTCCGCTCGAAGAGCACTTGGTAGAGAAGGACGCGGGCGACCATGCGATCGGCGTCCGCCGCGTACGGGGCGAGGCCCCCTTCGATGGTGTCTTCGCACCAGGCCTTCCCGTGGCCGTCGAGGAAATAGATCACGTCGTTCGGGCTGTAGATCACGGGGACGAGCGCCGCGTCACCGCGGAGACCGGGCGCGCCGCGTGGCGCCTTGTGCGCCTCGCTCGAAAGGCACGCGTACGCCCCGTAGACCCAGTCCATCCCCGTTTCGCCCGCGCTGTCCGCGACGACGATCCCGCCGTAGCGCCGATCGAACGCGAGCACCGCCGCGTGGTCCGGGTACTGCCGCTCCTTCAGGAACGCGCGGAGCTGCGTGTCGTCCACGCGCCGCGCGGGCTCGACGACGGCCTTCAGCTTCACGAGCCGCGCGTTCGCGACCTCGCCGATCGTCGGCGCGAGCTCGTCCTTCACCCGCACGGGCTTCGGCGCGCTCGTCTTGGGCGCCTTCGGCTTCGGGGCCTTGTCCGCCCGCTCGTACGCGGCCGCGCGGATCGCCTCGAGCGCGGCGCGATCGCGCACCCCCTCGACGCGCAGACTGCTGAGCGCGTACTCGGCGGCGTCCATCGTCGCGCGCTCGTCCTCCTTCCAACCGCGCGCCTTCCGCGCGGCGTACGCGAGGTTGCCGGCGGCGGCGTTCGCCCAGTAGAGCGCGCGATCCTTCTCGCGCTGCGCGAACGGGATCTTGTCCTCCTGCGCCGCGATCGCCGCTTCCTCGAAGGCCTCGGTGGTGACGGCCTCGCCGCCCAGCCAGCGCTCCACGAGCGCGAGCGCGGCGCGCGCGTTCGCGCTCGGCGTCTTTCCGCGCGCATCGAAATCCGCGAACAGCGTCCGGACGACCTCGGCCAGCGCGGCGACACCCGCGGCGTGGTTCTTCATGGGAGGGTGAGGATACTCATCGGCGGCGCGGGCAGGGCTGCCCGTTGTTCGCGAAGTCGCGCATCGGGTCCTCGCAGCCCGAGGGGATCGAGCTCGTCGGTCGTGTGACGGGAGGCCGCGGGGGAGGCTTGACCGACGGCGCCGCGGAGGCGGACACCGAGGGAGCGGCGCTCGCGGTCGGGATGCTCACGGAGGGCTCGGCGCTCGGAGGCGGAGCGGGGACGAGGATCGCGGAGGGCACGAGAGACGGGGACAGCGCGGACTCGACGGACGAGGGGGGCGGCGCTGCTGGGGCGCTCGTCTCCTTGCGACCCGCGGGGGAAGGGCCCGCCGTGACGACCACGACCACGACGGCGGCGACGGCGAAGGCCGCGAGCGCGAGCGCGATCCAGAGGGGCTTTCGGTGGCTCGCACGCGCAGCGTGCTCACGCGATACGGGCGTCTCCGTCGTGAACAGCGGGGTCGGGATGGAGGGCGCTTTGCTCGCGTGCGGGAGCGGTGCCGCGGTGGGATCGAAGACGGGGGTGGCGCCCCTCATCGCGACGTCGGACGCGGTCTCCGTCGGGAGCGGATGGGATCGCTCGGCGAACGAAGGGTGGGAGGCGCGCGTCGCGGCGGGCATCGCCCCCGGCGTCGTGGGGTAGGGCGCTGCCGCGGGCGCACGAACGGACCAGTCGAGCATGGCCTGCGCGGCCGGGGCCGCCATGCGCAACGTGGGCGCGTGCCGGACGATGAACGCGGAGTCCCAGGCCCGCTTCATCACCTCCGCGCTGGGGAAGCGATCGACCTTCTCGAACGACAGCGCCTTGTCGATCACGAACGCGACGGGGTCCGGGAGGTTCTCGACGAGGCTCTTGATCGGCCGCGCCTTCCGCGTCGCCGCGGCGATGAGGAGCTCCGATACCCCCTTCGCCTGATGGACGAGCTGGCCCGTGAGCAGCACCCACGCGGTCGCCGCGACGGCGAACAGATCCGCGCGCGCGTCCACCTCCTCCCAGTTCCCGAGCGCCTGCTCGGGGGGCATGAACGCGGGCGTCCCGAGGAGCACCCCCGTGTTCGTCGCCTGCTCGTGCGCGTTCTGCACCTCGCGGAGCCGCGCGATCCCGAAGTCGAGCACCTTCACGATCCCGCTCGTGGTGAGGAAGATGTTGTCGGGCTTCAGATCGCGATGGACGATGTCCGCGGCGTGCGCGGCGACGAGCGTGTCGAGCGTGGCCGAGATGTATCCGCGCACCTCTTCGAGCGGGAGCTTCCGCCCGCTCGCGTTCCACCGCTGCTTCAGCGTCTGTCCGACGAGCAGCTCCATCACGAGGTAAGCCTCGAGCTCCTCCCCGGAGTCGTCGAACACCTGGACGACGCCGGGGTGCTTGACCGAGTTCGCGACGTACCCCTCCCGGAGGAAGCGCTGGCGGAGCTTCTCGTCGCGCGAGACCTCCGGGTGGAGGAGCTTCACCGCGGTCTGGAGGCGGTTGCGGACGTGCGTCGCGGCGAAGACGGAGGCCATTCCCCCAGTCCCGAGGAGCGCGTCGAGTCGCCACTTGCCAGAGAGGACCGTTCCGATCCGCCGCCTGAACGCCGCGTCGTCCATCTCGTTTCCGGAATCGAGAAGCGTACACGATCCGATCCACCAGGAAAAACGGACGCGAAGTTCGCTCGGCCGCCGAACCGCCCTCCGGTCGAGCTCGGCTCCGGAGAGGTCGTGGTCGAGGCCCGGGTGGATCGGCGGCGACGTCCCGCGGAATCGCCGAGCGACGAGCGGTTCGGTGCTCCAACTGCGCGAATCACAAAAGACCGGAGAGGCAGTCGATCCGCTGGATGTGTCAGAATCGCGCCCGCTGATTTAGAGTGTCCGCGTGCGTTCGCTCCGGGTCTTCGCTGTCGCGCTCGCCCTGGTCTCGAGCGGAGCGGCCGTCGCCGAGGATTACTCGGTCGAGCTCTGCTCGAGCTACGCGTCCCAGTACGAAGCGAACCCGACGCAGGACAACATCGGCAAGCTGATGAGCGCCGCGTCGTGCCACGAGAAAGGCCACCGCCCGGCGGACGCGCTCACCGCGTGGAGACGCGTCGCCAAGGACGCCACGAACGCCGACACGAAGCGTACCGCCGTCGACAGCGTGACCCGCCTCGAGCCGCTCGTCCCGACGATCCAGATCGACGCTCGCCCGGGCGCGGGCGCCGTCACCGCGACGATCGACGGCTCGCCCGCCACGCTCGGGGCCGCGGTGCCCGTGAACCTCGGGAGCCACACGATCGCGACGAGCGACGGCCGATCGCAGACCCACGCGAGCGCCGAGCGCGAGCACTTCACGATCCTCGTCCCGTTCGATCCGCCCTCCGGCGGAGCGGGCGGCGGTGGCGCGGGCGGCGAGGGGGGCGCGCCGCCGAGCGGCGGTCCTTCGGGACTGCTCGTCGGCGGCGCGATCGCGACGGCGGTGGGAGGCTTGGGCCTCGTCGGCTTCGCGATCACGGGCGGCTTCTCCCTCTCGAAGGACAGCGAGCTCGACGAGATTTGCAACGCCGACCGCACGAACTGCGGCGGTCCGAAGAGCCGAGCGAAGGCGCGCGAGATCGCCGACTTCGGAGACGCGGTGAACGCGGCGAATGCCGCGATGCTCGTCGTGGCGGGCGTGGGCGTCGCCGTCGGTGTACCGCTCATCGTCGTCGGGGCGCGGAGCGGTCGCCCCGCGGCGGCGCTCCACCTGCCGCTCCCGTGGGCGACGCGCGACGCGGGCGGCGTCGCTTGGAGCGGCGCGTTCTGAGGGGACCGCCTCAGCCCCCGAGAGGCGCCTCGGCGAGCATCGCGAGGAACTGCTCCTCGCTGATCACCTCGAGCGCGCCGCCCTCCTTGAGGATCTTCTCCGCCGCCTTCTCCTTGGCGGACTTCGGGCCCGTTTTGTCGGCGCCGATGACCAAGTAGTGCAGCGTCTTCGTCACGCTCGAGAGCACCTCCCCGCCGCGCTCCCGCACGCGCTTCTCTCCATCGCTCCGCGCGAACGCGACCATCTTGCCCGTGAACACGAACGACTTGCCCGACCACGGCCCGCCCTGCGCCCCGCCCTCGGGCTCGCGGAAGGTGATGTGCTTCCGGAGGGCGTCGATCCGATCCCTCGCCAGCGCGAGCCCGGTGACCACGCTCGTCGCGATCGCGTCCCCCACGCCGTGCATCGCGGCGAGCTCGGTCGTCGTCACCGCGAGCACGGCGTCGAGCGTGCGATAGCGATCTGCGAGGAGCTGCGAGACCTTCTTGCCGAGCTCGTCGATCCCGAGCGCGCGCAAAAACGTGGCGAGGTCGAGCGAGCGCTTCTTGTCGACCTCGGCCGCGAGCTTCTTCGCGATCTTGTCGCCGCTCCGCTCGAGCTTCGCGATCGCCTTCCAGTCGAGCGTGTAGAAATCCGCGGGCGAGCGGAGCAGCCCCGTGTCGTAGGCCTGCTCGAGCATCGAGTCGCCGAAGCCGAGCATGTCGAGCGCGGACGCGAAGTGCGCGAGCTGCCCGATCACCGCGCGCCGGCACGTCGCGGGCGAGCTGCAGTAGAGGAAGTCGCGCTCCCGCACGACCTTCGACCGGCACGTCGGCTCGGGGCACTCCGTGGGGATCGGCACCGGGCGATCCCCGGGCTCCGTGACGAACTCGACGTTCGGGATCACCCCGCCGCGGCGCACCAGCGTGACCTTCGCGCCGAGCGAGAGGTTCAGGCGATCGATGAACGCGACGTTGTGGAGCGACGCGCGCTCGACCGTGACCCCGGAGAGGAACACGGGATCGACGATCGCGACGGGCGTGATCGCTCCCGTCCGGGCCACGGACCACTCCACGGATCGGAGCGTGGTGACGCCGCTGTCGCCCTGGAATTTGTAGGCGATCGCGTACCTCGGGTGGTGCGCGGTCGACCCGAGGCGAGCTTGCTCCTTGATGGACGCGACGCGGAACACGACGCCGTCGATCTCGTAGTCGAGCGTGGGCCTGAGCTTCGCGAACTCCTCGTAGCCCGAGACGGCGTCGCCCCGGTCGAGCACGAAATGATCGACGGGCGGGAAGCCGAACGCCTCGAGCGCGCGGAGGATGTCCTCGTGCTGCTCGAGCCCCGATCCCAAGAGATCGTACGCGGCGAAGGAGAGCTCGTAGCGCGCGCTCGCGTTCGGATCTTTCTGCTTCACGGCGCCGGCCGCGAGGTTTCGCGGGTTCGACATGCCCTCCGCCTTGAATTTCGCGAACACGGAGAGGCGCATGTAGATCTCGCCGCGAACCTCGAGCGCGCGGAGCTCGGCGAGCTTCGCGTGCGCGCCGTCCGAGCTCCGGAGGCGAGAGGGGCTGTCCGCGATGCGCTTCGCGTTCACGGTGATGTCGTCGCCGGTCACGCCGTCGCCGCGCGTCGCCGCGACGACGAGCCGGCCGCGCTCGTAGTGCAGCGAGCAGGCGATGCCGTCGTACTTCGGCATCGCCACGACCTTGCCGGCGAAGCCCTTCGCCCACGCGACGAGCTCGTCCGCCGAGTAGCACTTGTCGAGCGACAGCATCGCCGCCTTGTGCCGCACCTCGGCGCCGAGCGCCGCGTGGCGCGTCTCGCCGAGCTCCTCGAGGACGGGCGAGTTCGGCGCGAGCTCGCGCAGCCGGCGCGTGAGCGCGTCGTACGCGTAGTCGCTGATCTCGGGGGCGTTGTGGTCCCAGTAGAGCTTGTTGTGGTGGCGGATCTCCGCCTCGAGCTTCTCGATCTCGGAGCTCATCACCCGTCCTCGTCGCCGTCGATCGGCGTGTCCTCGCTGATCTCGTCCTCGATCAGGGTGTCGCTGTCACTCTCGTAGTCGAGCTCGTCTCGATCCTCTGCGCCGAACGGATCGAGATCCGCCGGCGTCGACGGCTCGTCCGACCCGGCCCTCGCCCGGACGAGCGCGTCCGCGAGCCGCCGGAGCAGCTCCGCCTTCTCGACGCCCGTGACCCACGCCTCGGGCAACGCGCGGGCCCCGACGAGCGCGCCGGCGATCGAGCCCGCGATGCAGGCGATCGAGTCCGAGTCGCCCGACGAGTTCGCTCCGCGGATCACGGCCTCGCGGAAATCGCCGTTCGCCTTGAGGACACACCAGAGCGCGGTCGCGACCGCCTCCTCGCCGACCCACGCGCCGCCGAGGAGCCGACAGACGTCGTCCGTGTCGCGATCGAGGACCTCCTCCGTGCGGTCGAGGTGCTCGAGCATCTCGGACGCGCCGAGCGCGTCGCTCGCGGCCTCGTCCGCGCCGACGTCGCGCAGGAGGGCGGGGGTGAGGCGCTCCACGCAGGCTCGCGTGAACGCGAGCATCCCGTCGATCGCGCCGGTGCGGATAACGTGCGCGACCGCGGCCGCCGCCGCCACGCTGCTCGCGGTCGCGGTCGGGTGGCGGTGAGTGAGCGAGCTCTGCGCGGCGGCGACGCGCACGAGCGCGTCCACGTCGTCGTGGTGGTAGAGCCCGATGGGCGCCGCGCGCATCGCCGCGCCGCACCCCTTCGAGTTGCGCACACCGGCCGTCCGCCACGGCACGCGGTGCGCGAGCTCGCGACACCCCGCGAGGCACGTCCCCCCGGGGGCGCGGTTGTTCTCCGGCGCGCGCGCCCACGCGACGAACTCCTCTCCCATGAGCGTCATCAGCGCGTCGAGGTCCCGGTGACCCGCGCGCACGAGCGCTCGCGCGACGGCGATCGTCATCTGGGTGTCGTCCGTGAACGTCCCTCGCGGGTGGGCCCCGAGAGGCACGAAGTCGACCACGCCGAGCGGCCCGTACTTCGAGCGGATGGCGTCCACGCTCGCGAGGAACTCGGTCGGGTGACCGAGCGCGTCCCCGATGGCGAGTCCCAGGATCGAGCCGCGCGTCCGCTCCGTGAGATCCATGCGAGCCCCGATGGAACACAAACCGCGCGTGGGCGTGAAGAGCCTCGGCGCATTTCTGACGATCGACGATCGCGCGTCGTGATCTAGAGTCTCCGTCGATGGAGCGCACGGACTACGCCCGCATCGCCGATCGCTACGACGACAACGCCGATCGCCTCCGCATCGCGGACGACCTCACGCTCGCGGCCCTCGTCGCGCTGCCCCGGACGCGCCCCGTCCGCGCGCTCGACCTCGGCTGCGGGACCGGCAATTACCTCGTCCACCACGCGAAGCTCGGCGCGCATGTCGAGTTCGTGGGGATCGATCGCTCCCCCGACATGCTCGCGCGCGCGAAGGCGAAGCTCGAGGGCTCGACCATCGAGCTCTGCGAGGGGTCGGCGGAGGCGCTGCCGTTCGACGCGGGGCGCTTCGACTACGTCACGACCCACTTCGCGTTCCACCACTTCGAAGACAAGCCGAAGGCGCTCGACGAGATCGCGCGCGTGCTCGCACCCGGTGGCACGCTGCGGTGCGTGAACATCGTGCCCTCACGCATGCGCGACTGGTGGCTCTACACGGTGTTCCCGGGGGCGCTCGTGCTCGACCTCGAGCGCTTTTGGCTCCCCGAGATCCTCGAGCACCAGCTCGAGAAGCGGGAGTTCGTCGTGGAGACGGCGATCGAGGCGCGGCGGAGCCGGACCTATCTGTCCGCGTGCCTGCCGGACGTCGAGCGCCGTGAGATCTCCGAGCTCGCGATCCTGAAGGACGCCGAGTACCAGCGGGGCCTCCGCACCCTCCGGCAGATGGTCGCGGACGACCCGAGCACGTCGGTTCGAAGCGAGCTCACGATGATGACGATGGTCGCCCGTCGGATCAGTAGAGAGAGCCATCCTTCTTGGTGAAGCGCCACTTGCCGTTCTCGTCCTGGACGGCGAGCAGGTCTTCGTCCGGGTAGGTCGCGGCGTCCCCCGGGTTCCGGTCCCCCATCTCGAGGAGCACGACGTCCTTGTCCGTGTGGTTGACGAGGTGGTGGGCGTTCCCGCTGCCCGCCTTGAACCCGACGCACATGCCCGGCTCGAGGAGCGTGTCCCCGTCGCTCGTCACGAGGGTCGGGTTGCCCTCGAGCACGTAGACGAGCTCGTCCTGCACGGTGTGCGCGTGCCGCAGCGCGGACCACGTGCCCGGCGCGAGGCGCGTGTGGTTCACCCCGAAGCTCGTCAGCCCGAACACGTCCCCCAGGGGGCGCTTCGTGCGCCCGGCGACGCGCGCGAGGAACGGCTCGGGGTAGTTCGAGGGCTTCGCGCGCGTCGGGGCTTCGCTCGCGACGATCGGCACGATCTTCGTCATGACCAGCTCCTTAGGGCCGTTCGGCCGGTTTTGCAGGGGGGGACTCGAGCAGCGCGTGCACCTCGTCGAACCGCTCGTTGGGGATCGTGAGCGCGAGGTTGTACTGGATGATCTGCCACGCCCCGTCCCGGAGGACCACGACGCCGCTCCCGCGCGCAGGGCCGAGCTTCTCCGTGACGAGGTCCTCGTCGAAGTGAGCGACACGGCCGGGCTCGTCGATCGTGATGGCGCGCCTCGCGGCGTGGAACCGCCAGGCCTTCCCCTTCGCGAAGTGGGGGTGCGCGAACTTCAGGAACGCTGACTTGTCCCAGCGCTCCGTCGCGTCCGTCCCCATGAAGATCGAGTCGCTCGACAGGTGCGCGAAGTACCGCGCCTCGTCGGCGTTCGCCGCCGCGTCGTGCCAGTCGCTCAGCATCGCGTCGATCGCGCGGGTGCTCTCGTCCGCGGGCTCCGCGGGGGGAGGCGTCGCCGCGCACGCGGCGAGGAGGACGAGCAGGCCCGCGGCCGCGCCCCGCGCGCTCATTTCCACACCAGCGCAGCGACGGCGTCCACCGCGTCGTCGATCGCGGCCTTCGCGTCCGTCTGCTTTCCGTTGATCCCGTTCACCAGGATCGAGAACGCGATCGGCGCCCCCGGCTCGTCCGAGAGGATGTACCCGGAGAGCGCCACCGCGCCCGCGAGCGTCCCCGTCTTCGCGCGGATGACACGCGCGTCTCCCCACTTCTCGAACCGCCCTTTCAGGGTCCCGTCGACGCCGCCGATCGACAAGTGCGCGAGGAACTCGGGGCCGACCTTGGGATCGCCGTAGACCCCCGCGAGCAGCTTCGTCGTGCCGGCCGCCGTCGCTCGGTTCGCGTCGAAGAGCCCCGAGCCGTTGACGATCTTCCCGCCGTCGAGCGCGCCTCGCGCCTCGAGGAAGTCCGTGACGACGCGCGCGCCGTCCGCCGTGCTCGTGGTCTTGCCCGTGCCCTCGCCCACTGCGCGGAAGAGCATCTCCGCCACGAAGTTGTCGCTGTCTTTGCCGCACAGGTCCACGATCTCGAGGAGCGGCCGAGACGCGTGCGTCGCGAGCGCGTGCTTCTCCTTCGCGCCGCCGAGCGCGACCTCCCCGCCGACCTCGACGCCCTGCTCCCGGAGGACCGCGACGAGCGCGTACCCCGCGAGCCTGCGCGGATCCTCCACGCGCTTGACGATCGGGTAGAGGCGCGATCCCTCCGCGAGCTTGCCCCCGAGCGTCGCCTTCAGGCGATCCCCGTTCGCGCTCATCTCGCACGTCGTGGTGTCCGCGGAGGACTTCTTCCCGGTCGTGATGAACCCTTCGACGTCCACGAAGCCCGGCGGATCCACGGTGATCCGCGCGCGCTCGCCCTTCGCGCCGGTGCGCACGTAGATCGTGACGGTGTTCTCGTCGAGCGAGACCGCGGCCACGGGCGCGCGGAAGTAGGCCCACTCGTTCGGCTGCTGATCGAACGCGGGGGGCACGTATTGATCGTCGAACCAGCTCTGATCGACGAGCACCTTGTCGACCTTGGTGACGCTTTGCGTGGTGAGCTCGCGCGCCATCGCCGCGAGATCCTCCGTGCGGAGCGTCGGATCGCCGTGGCTCCGGAGGACGAGCTCCGGCACGTGGCCCGCGCCGTCCGCCTTGCCGTAGAGCCCCGTCGAGAAGCGGTGCCCGGGGCCGAGGAGCGCGAGCGCAGCGGCGACCGTCGGGAGCTTCGCGTTCGACGCGGGGTTCTTCGGGGCGTGCTCGTTCGCCGCCCCGAGGATCTCGCCCGTGCCCACCCGCACGAACGCGGCGCTGACCGAGCCTCCGAGCGCGGTCACCTTTTCGTCAAGCTTCTTGACGATGCCTTGGACGGCCTGCGCCGGGGCCGGCTTTCCGGGGAGCGCGACGGGGGGCGGCGCCGCCGGATCCGGGAGGACGGGCGGTCCGGGGTCGCACGCGACGAGGAGCGGAAACAGGGCTGCGACGAGCCGCTTGCCGTTCATCTCGCGTCCAAGTCGTGTAAGGTCGCCCCGCTTTGGGGTTCGAGCGGAGGTTGGGATGTCGAGGATAGCGATCGCAGTGGCATTGGCCGTCTTCGGTGGGGGCTCCATCGTCATCGCGGCGTGCAGCAGCCCGCAGACCACGGACGGGATGGACGACATCCTCGTACCGCTGTCCGCGGTCTCGGAGAACCCCTTTGGTGACGGCCCGCCGAAGCACACCTCCGAGGCGACGACCGGGGGCGGCGCCACCGGCGACATGAACGACGAGCAGAAGGATTCGATTCGCGGCGCGATCAAGACGGGCGTCGACAGCTCGAAGCAGTGCTTCGCGAGCGTCCCGAGCGCGAAGACGACCGGCGAGGGCGAGGTGAAGGTCACGTTCGACGGATCGACCGGCCACGTGAGCAACGTCGAGGTCGGTGCGCCGTTCGCGGGCAGCGAGCTCGAGGCGTGCATCAAGAAGGCGTTCGACACGCAGATCGTCCTCAAGTTCGACGGGGCGCCCCTCACCGTGCCGACGACGATCAAGATCGACAAGCCCAAGACGGACACGCCGAAGCCGAAGAAGTAGGCCCGCGGCTCCTCCGCGCGCCCGAAGCAGGCCATGCAGAAGCTCCTCGGAACCCTCCTCCTCGCCGGCGCGCTCGCGCCGGGAATCGCGCGCGCGGACGAACCCGCTGCGCCGTCCCGCGTCGCGCCGGCCTCCAAGGCCGAGGGTGACCCCGCGCCCAGCAGCGCGGACACCGCGAAGCCAGCGGACGACGAGCCGGATCCGAACGTGATGCGGTACCCGCCGCGCGGCGTCCGCTGGGGGCTGATCCTCGGCGGCTCTACGCTGACGATCGGGGCGTACGTCGCGTCCCTCTCGGCGGGGTTCGGCTGGCCCGAGGTCCCGGGCTCCGACACGTTGAAGATCCCCATCGTGGGGCCGTGGATCGCGCTCGCGAAGAACGACTGCTCGGCCGACCTGATCGAGGCGGACGGGAGCTGCGGCGCCACGATCTACGTGCGGAGCGTGCTCGAGGTCCTGAGCGGGCTCGTCCAGGTCGCGGGTCTCCCGCTGATCGGCGAGGGGATCTTCATGACGACGGAGGCGCCCGGGAAGGTCGACCCCAACGCGGATCCGAGCGCGGCGCCGAAGGAAGCCTCGTCGAAGCGGTTGATCGAGACGCTGCGGATCGCTCCGATCGTGACGCCGACGACCGGCGGCATCGGGATTTACGGCACGTTCTAGAGGGGCGCGCTCCTTGCTGGCGCAGCCTGCATGCGCGCCTCGGGAGTTCACTTTCTAGCGGGCCTCGCGGCCCTGACCGTCGCCTGTGACGACGCGGCGACCCCCGCGACCCCCACGTCGGACTCCTCTGCGTCGTCGGCCGCAGCGACCGGGGGCGCTGGTGGCGGTGGTCCGAGCGCGGAGGTTCGGTTCTTCACGAACCCGTCGCCCGAGGTGGAGGGATCGCAGGAGGTCGAATCGACCTCCGTGCGGTGGGGCGATCCGGTGCGCGTCGTCGTCGAGAACCTCGCGCCTGGGCGCCGCGTGAAGCTCGACTTCTCCTCGCTCGGATCGTTCGGCGAGTTCACCGCGGACATGAAGGGGACGATCGACACGGGTCGCGACGCGCCGTCGAACGGGAGCTGGGCGAGCGCGGATCTGGACGGTCCGTTCTGGTCCGCGGCTCCCGTCGCGAAGCCCGTGTTCGACGTGACGCTGGACGTGACGGACGCGACCTCGGGCGAGCCGCTCGCCACCGGCGCGCTCCACCGACGCCCCGTGAACGACGGGGTCGACGTCACCGAGGTCCACGACGGGACGCGCGTCGGCTTCCTCACCCGTCCGCAGGACGGTGGCTCCGCGAAGCGGCCCGCGATCCTGGTCTTCGGTGGCTCGGAGGGCGGAACATCCACGGGGCGGTTCTTCGCCTACTATCTGGCTCAGCTCGGGTATGTCGCGTTCGGCGTGGGCTACTTCGGCGCCGACGGGTTGCCCGCGGAGCTCGACAGCGTGCCGCTCGAGATCCTGAAGAGCGATCTGGATCTCCTCGCGTCGCAGCCGGACGTGGATGCGACCAAGATCGCCGTCATGGGAGGGTCTCGGGGAGGCGAGCTCGCGCTGCTCCTCGGCGCCCATTACCCGGAGCTCGTGCGCGCGGTCGTCGCCCAGATCCCGAGCGGATATGTCTGGGGTTCGGTCGCGAACGTCGACGCTCCGGCGTGGACGCTCGGTGGCGCTCCCCTCCCGCAGGTGCCCTACTCGGGCGCGCTCCCCGTCGAGTACACGGAGAACGGAAAGACGTATTACAATGGACGCAATGTCTTCCTCGAGGACATCGCCGCGGCGACGCCCGCCGAGCTCGAGGCGGCGCGGATCCCGATCGAGAGCGCGATGGGGCCCGTACTCCTCCTCGGGGGAGAGGACGATCAGCTCTGGCCGAGCTGCGTCCTCGCGGACGTGGCGTACGACAAGCTGGTCGCGTCGGGGCACGCCGCGAAGTTCGCCGACGAGAACCACTGTTACCCCGGCGCGGGACATTTCATCTCGTTCCCGCCGGGCTCTTCGACGCTCGGGTCGGACAGCTATTACAGCGCCGACTTCCACCTCTACTTCGTGGTCGGCGGGACCCCGGAGGCGAACGCCAAGGCCGAGCGCGCGGGCAACACGGTGACGCGCGCGTTCCTCACCAAAGCGTTCTCGCGCTGAGCGCATCGGCGGGCGGGATCGTCCGAATCACCAGGCGTACTTCTTCCAAAACGCCCAAGTGAGCTCCGTCGCGCGCTCGTAGTCGGGGCACGCGTCGCTGCCGACGTTGGGGTCGCCGCCCGCCCAGCAGTGCTCCATGCCCTTGAACCTGCAGAGCTCGACCTGGCCGTCCGGGGGGCAGCCGTCGTAGAGCAGACATTCGCCGTTCTTGATGGGGATGACCGTGGACGTGGCGGCGCAGCCGTTCCGGGCGGCCCACGCCGCGGCGGAGGGCGTGAAACCATCCGGCGTGTTCGTCGCGCCCGGATCGTCGCACCCCGCGGGGATGAGCGGATCCGCGTCACCGTGGAAGATGATCATCGGCTTGTGCCCGGTCGTGCAGGCCGCAAGATCGTGCGCCGTCCCGCCCGAGTGGGGCGCGGCCGAGCGGACGTCGTCCCGCAGGCACGCGGCGTGGTGCGAGAAGTATCCACCCATGGAGAATCCCGTGACGAACACGTGCGCCTCGTCCAGGCATTGGTCGGGCGCGACGGACGCTTTCATCGCGTCGAGGAGCCCGAAGTCATCCCCGTCGCCGACGGGCGTGATCCCGGTCGCGCTCGGGCAGACGTCGTCGCCGATGTTCCAGGGCGGGCCGAACGTGTTCGGCCCGGCCTCGCCGTCCGGGAAGACGAGGGCGAAGCCCTCTTTGTCTGCGAGCTCCGTATACCGCGTGAGGACGCGCATCTCTTCGCCGCTCTGCAGGTACCCGTGGTGCACCGAGACGAAGGCGATGGGGGCCGTGGGAGGGATCGCCTCGGGGAGATACACCTCGAAGGTCCGCTCCTTCCCGCCGACGGTCACGGACCGATGGGTGAGCCCCCGCATGCCGCTGCGCGAGCCACACGCGACCGCTCGGCCGGTGCTCGAGGAGCTCGTGGCGGAGGTCGCCGGAGCGTCGTCGCACGACGAGAGCAGGGCTGCGACGGCGCACCCTCCGAGCGCGCGGAGGGCCCTCATGGGCGCCAGTACGTGTCGAGGAAGATCTCGTTCTTCGGATCGAGCAGGCCGTTTCCATGCCGGTTGTCGGACCAGCCGAGGAGTACGTTCGTACCAACGGTCGCGAGCGTGGGATCCTCCGGTGGGAGGCCGACGGAGCCAGGGAGCTCGACGTACGGATCGAGGAGCGCGTCGAGGCCGGGGGGGCCGACGTTGACCGCCATTCGGATGTGTCCGTTCGGTCCACACTCGCTGCGCTGATCCTCCCAGAGCATCGCGAACCCGGCGGGGTGCGGGGCGATGCGGGGGTATTGGCGGGACCCCTCGAAATCGAAGACCACGCGGCGACCCACGATCTTGCCGGTCGCGTCGAGGTCGACCGCGTTCAGCAGATCGCGCTCGAGCGTCTCGTCGCACGGGGACTTCGGGGTGACGGCCGCCTTCGTGTCGTTCGCCGTGTAGATGAGGCGGAACGATCCATCCGCGAGGGCGACGAGGTGGTGGCCGAAGAGCTGCGTGTCCCAGCTTTTGTCTGCGACGGCGACGGGCGAGCCCACCATCCCGCCGGTCGCGAGGTCGACGGTCGCGAGGTAGAGCTTCGGGACGTTGGGGGCGACGAGCGAGTCGAACTTTTGGCGAGAGTACGAGACGAGGCAGATCGTCGCGTTGCATGCGACCCCGAGCTCGCCGAGCGGCTCGAGCCGCTGGGGTCCGTCTCCCGCGTCGGGGCCGTCCGCGTCGAGGGTGATGGGGCCCGAAAGCGTGCCCTTCGTCGTGTCGAACCGCGCGAAGCGCACCTCGACCGGGGGCGGAGCGTTGGGATCGGTGGTGGGGGTGATGTGGAGCCACGCCGCGGAGAACCCGTTCGCGTCCGCGCCCGCCTGCTGCATCGAGAACGAGGCGCCATCGCCCGTGAGATCCTGCGCGGGGACCTTCTCCGCGCCCGTCTTGTCGACGACGCGCAGCTTCACGGACCAGTGGGGATCGCCCGCCTTTGCCGTCCGATAGACGACGCCGATGCCCCCGGGCCCGAAGGCCGTGTAGCCGTTCAAGGGCTCGTCCCCCGGCGCGTTGAGGATCGTGTCGCTCGCGTCGAGCCGCTCGAACGCGCCATCCAATCGGTTCATCGAGAGCTGGTGCTTGCCGCCGACGATGCTGATCCAGGAGTGGTAGAGCGCGTCCTCCGCCGCGTCGTGCACGAGGTGTCCCCCGTACGCGGGGCCGTCCTTCGCGAAGGTCGTGTACGGGAGGCTGCCCTTCGCCGACGTGAGCGATGCCTCGAGGGTCGCGACCGGGGCGCCTCCGATCTTCGCCGTCACGACCAGAGGATGTTTCCCGTCCGCGAGTGCGGCGGCGTCGACCGTCGCGACGAAGCGATCGCCGTCGGCCGTCGCCGCGCTGACCACGCCGTCCACCGAGACCTCGACCGCCTCCGGAGCCGTGCCCATCGCCGCGACGACGATGGGTGCGCTCGGGTTCAGCGCGCCGTCGACGTAGGCGGCGCCGTGGACGAACTGCGGGAGGGTGAGCGTCGTCGAGCCCATCGAGCCCGTGCTGGTGCTCGAACCGCTCGACCCGGAGCCGGTCGTCACGGGGTCGTCGTCACAGCCGACGAGCGCCGCGAGGAGCGCGAACGCGAACGGGACGGAGGGGCGCATCGCCTCATGGTACTCGTGCGGTCGCCCCGAGGGTCCTCCTTCAGAGCGCGGGCGTCTGGTCCGCGAGGAGCGCTTGCGGCCGCTCGTCGAGGCCCGAGCCCACCCGATCCGAGGCGGACCGGAACTCGTCGATCAGGTGGTACTCCGAGGGATAGTTCGCGGACAGCCATTGTTCACACGTGCGCGAGTAGTCGTCGAAGAAGCGATAATCGACGGAGTACTTGAGGCACGTCTGGTAGGCGCCCTTCGCCTCGAGCTTGATCGGCTCGCTCGCGCGGTCGAGCTCGTCGTAGTACGCGCCGCGGATCTCCTCCCAGGTGAGATCGCCGATCCCGCTCGGCCCGCTCCCCATCCACTCCTTGGGGATCGGGGCTGCGCGGAACTGGGCGACGAACTTGCTCTTCATCTGCCCCACGCGCGAGCCCGCGGCGATGACCCAGCGCGGCGGCGCGGCGGGCATCAGGTTCACGATCTTGAGGTACTCCTTCTCCGCGTCGTCGATCGCCGGGCGCTTGCGCTTGATCCAGTCCGCGACCTTCGTCTTCACGAAGCTCTCCACGTCCGCGCGCTCGCCGCTCCCCGTGTACCGCGGGAACTCGATCTTGTCCGCGATCGCCCGCTTCTCCTCGGCGAAGTAGAACAGAGCCTCGCCGACCGCGGTGAGCGCGCGCTCGACGCGGCGGAGCTTCGCGTCCTCCGTCTCGCTCGGATCAGTCGCCTCGATGCGCCGGACGACGTCCTCGGGGTTCGACCACATCGACCGGACCTTCTCGTACTCGGTCCGGGCCGATGGGCCGTTCCCGGTGCGCGAATGGATGCGTCCCATCATCGCGTGTGCCTGGATTTGGACGTCGAGCGGCGCGCTCTTGTCGATCAGCGAGAGCGACCCGTCGAGCCGCTTCTTCGCGCTCGGCCAATCCTCCTTCTCGACGAAGTGCGCGGCGATGGCGAACGCGACGCGCGCCGTGTCGACGGGCTTCTTGGACCCGTAGTTCTTGTTGAAGAGATCCGCGTTCGCGACGGCCTTCTCCTCCTGGCCGAGGCCGAGGCGGAGGACCGTGGCGTCCGACAGCGCGGTGGACGCGGACGTCCCTGCTTCGTCGAGGGTGGGGCTCTCGGCCGCGAAGCGCTCGAACCAACTAGCGGCTTCGTCGTACACCGCGATCGCCTGGTAGTTCGCGCCGATCTTGTAGATGGCCTTCTTCGCGAGCGGGGTGTCGTCGAGGTGGTACTTGGGATCGATCAGCGTCTTGCGGACGGTCACGGCCTTCATCACGAGGCGCGCGTGCTGGAACGACTCCGCCGCGTTCGCGAGGATTTCGTCGTTCTTCGCGCAGGCCGCCGCGTCGTTCGCCTCACAGGGGGCCTTGCCGTACTTCTCCCAGACGTCGAGGTACATTTGTCCCGCCGTGCGGAACTCCTCGATGCCTTGAGGCGTGTCGGGGTGGGTGTTGGCTCGATCGAAGATGCGCTCCGCGTGGAGGCGCTCGACGTCGCGCGCCACCTGGCCGAGCGCTTTGCACTCCTCCGGGTGGGCTCCCTTCCCCGAGCCCTCGCAGTAGAGCTTCGTGAGCTCGGGCACGTCCGTCGCCATCGCGTCGACGCACGCGGGGCGCGCGGGTGCCGAGTGGGAGTGCAGGATGTTGATGGACTCGAGGTAGAGCTGCCCCGCGTAGATGCCCACCTCCTCGTTCGGATACTTCATCGCGACGTCGCGAAACCCGATGGCCGCCTCCTCGAAATGTCGGGCCTCGAAGTACAGGCGCGCGCGGGCGAACTTCACCTCGGCGTAGCGCGTGATCTCCTCCTTCGGGCTCGAGGCGTCCGGCTCGACGGCGCAGACATACCGGGTGAACGCGCCCACCATTCCGGTCTGGGTATCGGTCAGCGGTCGCGGCGCGAACTTCGCGGCGTCCGTGGACTCGGTGCTCGAGAGCGCGCTCGTCTCGAGGTTCCCCGTGCCCGCCCGATCGGCGCCCGCCGCGTGCTCCGCGGCGTACATGTTCTCGTAGCAGAGCATCGCCGAGAACGCGGACTCCGTCGCGTCCGGGCCCTCGGGATCGCTCTCGAACACGGCGTCGAACGCGGGGCCGCAGCGCTTCCAGTCCTTCTGGAAGTAGAGCAGATCCGCCATCAGGTACCGGATCTTGGGGATCGTCGGCCAGTCCTCCTTCACGATCTTGGGGAACTCGTAGCTCTTGAACTCCTCCGTCGTGAACGACGACGCGACGGCCTCGTACACGTCCGCGGCGAGCTTCATCGTCTGCTTGTCGCCCGTCCCCTTCACGTCCCCGCCGACCGCCTCGAGGTGCCAGGACATGGCCGACTCGGAGAGGAGGTACGCGGTGGTGTTTCCGCACCGCTTCACCGCGGGCGCGCTCCACCCGCCTTTGGCGAATTGCTTGTACGTCTCGAGCTGCTTGTCGAGGCGCCTCTTCGCGCTCTCCTTGTCTCCTGAGTCGAGCGTGAGGCCCGCCTCGGTGATGTGGCCCTGATAGTCGCACGACCGCTCGCTGCGATCCCGCGCGACGAGGTCGGTGTAGACGTCGATCGCCTCGGCGTAGTGGCCGATGTCGAGGTAGGCGAGGCCGAGGTCGTTCATCATCGCGAACGTCTTCTCGTGCGCGCCCCCTGAGTCCCCGGAGAGCGGGTCGAAGAACGCGTATGCCTTCTTCGGATCGCCCGACTGCGCGTACACGGGGACGAGGTCGCGGCGCGCGCTCGCGCCGAGGCGCGCCGCGTCGGCGAGGGAGGCGTATTGGTTCGAGTAGTCGACGACCGCCTTGAACGACGAGATGGCCTTGGCGTAGTCGCCCTGGTTCCAATAGACGTACGCGAGCTTGTAGTTCGCGGCGCCGAACAGCTTGTTTCCCGGGGGCGGGTAGCGGATGACCTCGAGGTAGGACTGCTCCGCGAACGACCACTTCGAGGGGTCCTCCGAGGCCTCTTGGAAGAAGAGCTCGCCGAACGCGAAGTAGGCGTTCGGGATGTACTGGCTCGTCGGCCAGGACTTGATGAGCTCGAGGTAGACGCTCCGCGCCTTCTCGAAGTCCTTGCCCTGCTCGTGCTCGTAGGCGAGGTAGTAGAGGACCTCGTCGCCGCAGCCCGTGCTGAGCTTCGGGTCGCTGGCGTTCGTCACCAGACAATAGTTGGGATAGTCGTCCTTCAGGAGCTTGTAGTACTTGATGGCGCTCTTCCGGGACGCCTCGACGACCGCCTTCGCCGTCTTGCTGTGCCCCCTCGCGTCTTCGGCGGCGCGGGTGTCCTTCCGCTTAGCCGCCGCGTCGGCCGCCACGTCCGCCTCGGTCTGGTCGTGGAGCGCGTAGGACTCGAGCTCGACGTACGACTCCGCGATGCGCCGCGCGAGCTTCGGCCGGTCGGGGGAGTTCGCCTTGGTGTCTTCGAAGAGCGCCTCGAGGTTCTGGATCTCGGTGATGAGCAGCTGCTGCGACCGGATCTCGCGGTTCTTCGCGCGCTGGTCCCGCTCGTGCGTGCTCACGCCCTCTGGCGCTCCGGGGCTCGGCTCCTTGGGTTTTGCCATCGGGGGCGGGGGCTGCTTGATGGAGAGCTCCCGCTTCACGCTCCCGCCCCGCTGGCGCTTCGCCTGCGCGGGGCACTCGAAGGCCTTCTCCGCCGCAGGGGTGATGCATTCCTCATTGTCTGCTGCGCGGGCGGACCCGTGCGCCAGCGTGGATAGAGAGATCGTGATCGCGCCGACCGCGACCCAGGCCGCAGCCGAGCGCGAAGTGTTCGAGTGTCTCATCTCGGCCCTCTGACCGTCCATCGACGCGGCCCTTGGGAATGGATGAGACAATCATCGCCTGCGTCTTTTCGAAGCGGGGAGACCCAAGGAACCGCTGGGACGGTCCTTGGGTCGCTCGCCGAGCGGCCCTGGTCGGGGGGGACGGTCTCGTGCTCAGCGAAGCGGCCAGCCGTGGACCGGCGCGCCGGTGCGGCCGTGCGCGAGGTACGCCTCGAGCATCGCCGCCGTGGAGGCGCGCTTGCCGAGGGTCTTGCCGAGATCGGCGAGCGCTGCGCGCTGCCAGGCAGCGCCGGTCTGGCGGCGCTCGAGGCGCTCCCGGAGGAGCGCGAGCCGCGGCGCGGCGTCCGACGTTGCGACGCCGTGCCGCTCGAGACCTCGGGCTGCGAGGGGCAAGAGCTCGAGCGCGAGATCCGCGGCGCGTACGCGGCGCAGCGGCGCCGTCGGCCCAGGCCAGAGGAGCTCCGCGTCGAGCCCGTGCTGAGCCGCGGCGTAGAAGTTCTGCCGCGCCTGTCCGAAGGTGATCCGGGACAAGAGGTGCTCGATCGACGGCTCCAGCCCGAGCGTGAGGCCGAGGAGGAACGCTGCGTTCGCCACCATGTCCGGGACGGTGGGCCCGGAGGGGAGCGCGCGGAATTCGATGCGCAAGTGTCCCCCCGCGGTCGGGTCGTAGACGGCTCGGTTCCAGCGCCACACCGTTCCCTGGTGGAGCCGCAGCTCCGCGAGCAGCGGAGGGCGCCCCTGATCGACGGCGTGGTGCGCGTCTTCGTCGCCGCACACGGGGATCAATGGAGGGTGCATCGACACGCTCTCCGCGAAGAGCTCGTACGCTTGCCGGCGCACCCACCCGTGTCCGAACGACACGCGCGCGGGGCGCCAGTCGTCGGGAGCGGCCGCCGCACGGTCGTCCACCGACTGACGAAACAGCGCGATCCGCGTCTCCGACCAGAGCCTCGCGCCGAAGAGGGTGGGGGAGTTGACCGCCGCCGCGAGCGCCACCGCGGACGCGAGCTGCGCGGCGTTGTAGGCCGCCGCGAAGCGATCGGCGTCGACCCGGAGGTGGATCTGAAACGACGTGTTGGCGCCCTCGAGGGCGATGTTGTCGCTCGCGAAGGTGACCTCGTCCTCGCCGCGCACGCGCACGTCGAACGGTTCGCCTCGGAGGCGTCGCAGCCCTGCGGAGAGCGCGCGGTACCGGTTGGCGTCGCTGAGCGCGCCCTGCGCGACGTCGTCCGGGGTCAGCGTCGGGAGGATCCCGATCAGCACGGCGCGCCCGCCGAGCGCCGCGGCCGCACCCTGGACCTTCGCGAGGGTCTCGCCCAGCTGGCTCTCGAGCGCGTCGAACGGTCGGCCCTCGAGGGGGGATGGATCCGCGTTGATCTCGAGGTTGAAGCGGTCGAGCTCGAGCGAGAGTCGGCGATCGTTCGCGCGCGCCAGGACCTCGTCGTTCACGCCGAGCGGCCGGGCGTTCGCGTCGACGAGCGAGAGCTCGACCTCCGCGCCGATCGAGCTCGGTCCGGCGCCGAACGACGGATCGCCCAGCACCCGCTCGAGCGCCTCGAGTTGGGTCTGCAGTCGAGCCGAGAACCGCTCGAAGTCCGCTTCCTCGAAGCTGTCTCGCTCGATCGTCAAGCCCACGGCTCGCCTCCCTCGGTCGCGCCGCCACCGATCGGCGCTCGGCGCAATCCGCTGCAACAGCGAGGCCGCGCGCCTGCGTGGGCAGCGCCCGGCAGAGAGGAGCCGGCGCGACGAATCTGCGCACCGGGCGCAAGAACTGCGGTGCGATGGCCGCGAACCCGACGCGTACCCGCGCGCGGATCCCGCGACGCGGGACCGCGCGGTCCTCCGGAACGGGGCGTGCACACCGCGCTCACGAGGTGCACCCGTGACTGCCAAAGTTGGGCTTCCGAGGTTGACGCGTGTCCACGACGTCATGCAGGCGGCGGTGGTCGAGATCCCCGTCGGAGCGACGCGCGAGGTCGCCGCTGCGACGCTCGCGGAGCACCACGTCAGCGGCGCGCCGGTGCGAAGCGCGTCGGGTGAGCTGATGGGTATGATCTCGGCCTCCGACCTCCTCGATCCCACGCGATCGAGCGAGTCCGTCGACCAGCTCATGACGCGCATCGCGTACAGCGTGCGCGCCGAAGACCCCGTGATGGTCGCGGTGAACCTGCTCGCGCAGACGCGCGTCCACCGCTTGCTCGTGGTGAACGCGAACGCGGAGATCTGCGGGATCCTGACCCCGACGGACATCGTCCTCGCGCTCGCGGGCGGCTTGCGCCTCCCCGACGACGACGACCACGCACCGATCGCGTTCACGCGTCTCCCCTCGCCCCGAAGAGAATGACCGAGGCCGCGCGGCGCTCTTGGAGCGCCTGACTGCACCTCGATCCGCGCGGCGAACGTCGGTGGATCAACGAGGTCGCGCGAGCTCCGGCTCTTCGAAGCGGTGAGACCCAAGGCCGCGCATGGGGCGGTCCTTGGGTCGCGTCGCGCGCTCGCGTTTCAACGCGCGCGCCGAGCGCGCGCGATCGGCCGCGGTCCTCTGGGGACTTCAGTTCTTGGAGCAGGCCTCGGTCGCGCCGGTGAAGTCCAGCACGGCGCACGCGGATCCGTCCGCGCCGTCCTCCGCGGGGTCCGCGCCGTTGCCTTGGCCGACGCCGTGCGCCCCGCTCGAGCCCTTGGTGAGCGTCGTCTGCGCGTCGATCGTCGGCGCGTTGCCCATGTACACGACCGGGGCGCTGTGGCCGCCGCGCCCGCCGCCGCCGCCGCCGCCGTTGCCGCCGCTCCCTCCGTTTCCTCCGTTGCACCCGGGCGGCATGATGATCGCGGATCCGCCGTAGCCTCCGAGGCCACCGGGGGCACCCGGCTGGCCGCTCCCACCGTCGCCGCCGGCGCCACCGGTCGCGCTCGTGGCCTTCGTCGCGACGAGGGAGACGTGGCCGTCGATCACCGCGATCGCGAACGACGCACCACCGCCGCCTCCGCCCGTTCCCGCCTTTCCGCCGCACCCGCCCGTGCCGCCGCCGCCGCCAGCGCCGCCGGGACCCGCCATCCCCGGCATGCCGCCGCAGTTCGAGAACGAGCCCTTCGACGCCCCACCACCGCCGCCACCCTGCCCGGCGAGGCCGAGCCCGCCGTCGCCGCCGCGCGCGGGCGTGAAGCCGGCTTGCGTGAGCATCCCCTTCGCGACGCCTCCAGCGCCGACGGCTCCGAACGTGCCGGTCGCTCCGTTCGCGCCGCCGCCGTTCGCGCCGCCGACCGCGCAGCTCCACCCCGAGAAGACCTCGCCCTTGCCGCCCTGGCCAGCGGCGCCCGTCTGGCCCGCCGCGCCGTCCATCCCATTGCCGAAGGTGCCGTCGCCGCCCTTGCCGCCGATGGACGCGACCGCGCCATCGCAGATCTGCTCCGTCTCGGGGCCGCCCTTCGAAGTCTGCTGGGCCGCGCAGCCGATGCCACCCTGGCTGCCGAGCTTCCCGGTGGCGGTGTTCGTGTCGGGCGCGTCCGTCCCGTCGAGGCCCGCGGCCCCTGCGCCCGCGGCGAGCTCGGAGTGCGCGATGGAGAGCGTCGCGCCGTGGACGAGCAGCGCGATCGAGCTCGCGGAGGGCGTCGTCGCGTCGACCGCGCGGATCCGGATCGACTCGAACGCCGCGCTGCCGCTGCCGTCGACGAGGACCGCGGGGATGTTCGGATCTCCCACGATCTCGGGCTTCGCGTGCTTCTCGTCGAAGACCCAATCGTTGCAGCTCAGGCCTCCGATGATCGACACGCCGGACGGGACGGTGAGCGAACCCGTGTAGGACTCGCTGCCGCACACGTAGATCGCCTTCGCGTCCCCGAGCCCCGCCACGGCGGCCTTGATGGATCCGAACGGGGCCGCGCGCGAGCCGTCGCCCGCGGCGCCGGTCTGCACGAAGACGCCGCACGAGGCCTCGATGGCCTTGCCGGCGCTGGGCGCGCAGCTCGGCGTGCTGCCGCCACCGCCCCCGGTGCCGCTGGAGCTCATCGAGCTGCCAGAGGAGCTCGAGCCGGTGCCGTCGCTCGCCGCGTCGTCGCAGCCAGAGAGCGCGGCCGCGAGCCCGGTGACGACGGAGAAGGAGACGAACGAGAAGAGAGGGAAGCGTCGCATGTAAGCCGTGCCTTTCGCGAAGAAGATCGGAGGGGATTTGCGCGCCTCGAGGCGCGGTCCGACGCGGCTCCGTCCGTGTCGGCGTGGTCTCGTACGCGGAGCACCCTTGACCGCTCGCTGACCGCTCGCTGACCATCGCGGCCGTGGCTCGACCAGCGCCCTATCGGGTCGGACCCTTCGTGCTCGACGTCGCCGAGTGGCGGCTCACGAAGGACGGGGTCGAGATCCAAACGCAGCCGGCGGTGCTCCGCCTGCTCCAGTATTTGTGCGACCGCCCGAACACGCTCGTGACGCGCCACCAGATCCTCGAAGAGGTCTGGGACGCGACCGTCAGCGACGCGGCGCTCAGCCAAATGATGCGGCGCCTGCGCGTGGCCCTGGGGGACGACACGGATTCGCCGAAGTACCTCGTGACGCTGCCGAAGCGGGGGTACCGCTTCATTCACGCCGTGGAGCGCGTCGCGCCCGCGCCGGTGAGGCGCGTGGACCGCACGCCGATCGAGTTCGCGGCGGCCATGCGGCCGACCATCACGAGCTCGCCCTCGGCCGTCCCGAGCTCCGCCATCCCGAGCTCGCCGTCGGCCATCCCGAGCTCGCCCTCGGCCGTGCCCGTCCCCTCCTCGGGGCCGAGCTCGCTCACGCCGATCTCGTCGCGGCGCGCAGCGACGGGGCTCGTGGGGCGGGCGCAAGATCTCGAGGCGATCGATCGAGCGTTCGCGGCGGGGGCGCGCCTCGTCACGCTCCACGGGCCCGGAGGCCAGGGCAAGACGCGCCTCGCCACAGCGTGGATCGAGCGCGTCTCCGCGATCGAGAGGCGGCCGGCGATCTTCGTGGATCTCGTGAGCGTGAGGGGAGCGGACGGGCTCCTCCAGTCGATCGCCTCGCGCTTGCCGAGCTGGAGCCTTCCGCGCGCGGACGCGGTGGACATCGCGCCCGTGCTCGGGCGACAGCTCTCGCGGGAGGGGGGCCTCGTGCTCGTGCTCGACAACTTCGAGCAGCTCGTCGAGGAGGCCCCGCTCGTGGAGATCCTCCTCGACGTCGCCCGGGAGCTCCGGATCCTGGTCACGTCACGCGTGAAGCTCGCGACGGCGCGCGAGCGCGTCGTCGCGCTCGGCGGGCTCGCGAAGGAGGACGCGGTCGCGCTGTTTCGAAGTCTCCCGACGACCGGGACGGCCGAGCCGGAGGCCGCGCTCGTCGCGCTCGCGCAGCGCCTCGACGGCAACCCGCTCGCGATCGAGCTCGCCGCGGCGCGCATGCCGCTCCTCTCCGCGGCGGAGATCTCCGCGCGCCTCGATCGGCGTTTCGAGCTGCTCCGCAAGCGGACGCGCGGACGCGCGCACCGGCACGACAGCCTCGAGGCGACGATCAGCGGATCCTGGGAGCTCCTCGACGGCGACGCGCGCGCGGCGCTCGTCGCGTGCGCCGTGTTCCCGGACGCGTTCGGGTACTCGGAGCTCGAGCGCGTCGCGGGGCCGGCGGCGCGCCGCCCGTTCGACGCGATCCGCACGCTCGAGGAGCACGCGCTCGTGCACGGTGACGGGGGCGGCGATCGGCGGTGCGTGGTGCTCGAGAGCGTACGCGAGTGGGTCTCGCAGCAGCCCGAGCTCGCCGCGGAGCGGCGGGGCGCGTCCGATCGGTTCGTCGACCACGTCCTCGCGTGCACGACGCCGCTCGTCGCTCGGCTCGAGGACGGCGCCGATCGGGCCGCCGACGCGGCGCTGCTCCGCGAGCTCTTGCGGCTTCGAACGGCGGTCGGGCTCGCCCTGTCGTCCGGGCGGCGCGACGACGCGGCGGCGCTCGTCGCGGGGATCTACGGCCTGCTCGAGGAGCGAGGACCCGTGGCGGAGCTCACGCGCATGCTGAACGAGCTCCTCGACGGCCCCGGCGCGCTCCGGCCCGAGCTCGAGGTGAAGCTCCGGCTCGGACGCGCGCTGCTCGCGGAGCGCGCGTCGAAGAAGGAGCAGGTCGAGCGCGATCTCGCGCGCGCGCTCGAGCTCGCGCCGCCGGGATCGATCGACGCGGGGCGCGTCGCGAGCGCCCTCGCGTTCGTCCTCGCGGAGCGGAGCCACGCGAAGGAGGCGCTGCCGCACGCGGAGGAGGCGGCCCGCGTCGCGCTCCATCACGGACACGCGACGGACATCGCGAAGAGCCACCGCACGCTGGAGATCGTGCTGCGCGCGCTCGGCCGCCGAGACGACGCGGAGGCCGCCGCAGCGCGCGCGCTCGCGGCGTGCACGTCCCCGCTCCAGGATCGCGCGCGCCTCGGGCTCCTCGTGAACGCGGCGGTCGCGGCGCAGCGGGCCTACGCGTTCGACGCCGCGGAGCGGGGGTACCGGGAGGCGCTCGGCCTCGCGATCTCGCTCGGTATGCGGCGCGGAGAGGGCCTCTTGCTCGTCAACCTCGCCGGGCTCCTCATCGATCGCGGCAAGTTCGCGGAGGCGGAGGAGCTCGTGGCGCGGGCGGACGGCGTGCTGTTCGAGGTCGGCGATCAGCGGCTGCTCGCGATCCTGGCGTCGCACCGGGCGAACTTCGCGCTCTACCGCGGTCGGGACGACGAGGCCGTGGCCCGCTTCAAGGAGCACCGCGACCGGGCTCGGAAGACGGGGCACGCGTCGAGCGAGGCGTACGCGCTCGCGCACCTCGCGATCCTCGCGTGGCGCGCGCGTGACCTCGGGGCCGCGTTCGAGCGCCTCGTCGAGGCGGAGCGGGTGCTCGCGCAGGTGGAGGCGCCGAACGAGCGGAACCTGGCGATGGTCGTCCGCGTGGGGCTCTCGATGGCGCGCGGAGATCGCGGCGGCGCGCTGGCGGCGCTCGACCCGAGCGCGCCTCGGGTCCTCGTCGCCATCGCGAACATCGCGCTCGGCGAGACCACCGAGCGCGAAGCGCGGGACCGGCTCGGCGCCGCGATGGACGAGCCCATCCATCGGGTCTTGCTCGCGCTCGTCGGGTGAGGGCCGAGTCGGTGGGAGGCGAAGCCGCCGCCCCGACGAAGTGCCCCTCTCGAGGCGTAGCGCGCGCGCTCGAATGGCTGCCTCGAAGGCGCGAGCATCAGCTCGGTACGTCGTCGAGGAGGCAGACCTCGGGGGACGACGTCCCCGTCGTCGCCCCGGCCGCGGAGTCGGCGACTCGAACCTCGTCGACTCGGGCCGGCCGACCGCGTGTTCGTGGTCGCGAAACTCGAGCCTGGCGCTCAATCATTGTCCCCCGAGAGGACCAGGAAGAGGACCATCGCGGGGTTGATGCCGACCGTCGCCGTGATGCTCTGCGTGAGGTGGCCCCGATCGGACACGAACTGGTGCCCGAGCTCGACGTCGAGCATGTCCGAGAAGAGGTGGCCGCCGACGGCGTTGCGCATCCCGACGACGAAGTCGCCCGCGAGCGTTCCGAGCAGGAGCCGCGGCTGGTACACGACGTAGGCGAAATTGTCGGCACCCCACCCGATCCCGCCCATCAGGTTGAAGGCATGGAGCTCCGAGTGGTCGAAGGAATAGCCGCCCTCGACGTCGAAGTAGAGCGAGTGGTTCCGCCCGGCGATGACCATGACGCCAGCGTCCGCGTCGAGCATGAACTGCACGAGCGGTGAGGAGCCCACGTGGAACGCTGGCCCGAACATGATCCGAGCGACGGGGCTGACCAACGAATCGTCGTCCGCGCGCGCGGGCCGGTCGAGAGCGAGGGAGACCAGCGCCGAGAGGAGGCCGATCGCGATCGCGCGCGCATGCATCGAGCCGGGATACTACCGGATCGGCGTCCAGTGCGTCGCTGACGGCGGGATCCCGACGGGGGAACGGCGTGACTTAACCGTGCTGCTGCGCGACGCCGTTCGACCCGTTCACCGCCTGCGCAGGGCCAAGCCGAACGCGCCGGGCGATCCCAGCGATCGCGATTGTCTGTGCGACAGCAGCAACTGTGGCCCGCCGGGGTGCCTGTAGACGTTGCAACGGGGTACGTGGTCGCCGCGCAGTCCTGCTGTTCTGAGGCGCTCGCGGCTCCGCGGAGGTCGACCGTGGTCGGCCCAACTCTGGACTGGCCGGACCAGTGGAACCCCTCGACGGAGTCGACGGCGTGTTGTCGAGCGATCGGTCCCGCAGTGGGGCCCCCCGCCGGACAGAATCCGTTGCGTTTGGCGCCTGAGGGACCTCCCGGAGCGCGAGCAAGCAGCCGAGCGCTGCAAGGCGCCACCGAGCGAGCGTACGCGACGACCTGTCGGCTAGTCCCGGGTACCGGCCTCGTCGATCTCACTCATCGTTCGGTCGTAGTCGGCCGCTGCCTGCGGGTTCCCGAGGAACGCCTTCGAGTGCTGCCAGATGGCGAGGTTCATCGCCATGATGAGGTCGGCGACGACCGAGACGGTGAAGAGCGAGTGGCTCATGAATTCGAGCGGCAGCTTGAGGACGTTCGTGTCCCAAGGGCGGACGAACGAGGTCCCGTCGTCGAGGCCGATGATGTGGCGATCGAACACCGTCCCGGCGAACAGCCATATGCCGAGGAGGACGAGGCCGGCACCGAGGACGAAGCGCACGATGGTCTGGATCGAGAGGAGTTTCTTGAATTCGACGTCGTCGGTGATCGGCTTCGTGAAGACGTTGATCCGGAACAGATAGATGATCGGCGCACCCGCGAGGAGGACGACGCCCGCGATGAGCATCGCCTCAGACGCGACCTGATCGATGATCGCGAACATCACGAGGAACAGGAACACCCAGAGCGGCGACGCTCCGACGAGGAACCAGCCGGGGAGCATCGACTGCGGCAGCAGCACCTTCACGCGCAGGCACGCGCGCATGATCCCTGGGATCAGCGCGAGGACCGTCGGCATGAGCGTCACGTAGTTCGACACCGCACCGAGGAGCTGGAGCGCCATGCTGGCCTGCGCCGGCACGCCCGCGATGTCGTAGCGCCAGCTCACCGGTAGCAGCGCAAAGAGCAGCGGGAGGAGGAAGGAGATCGTCCAGCCGATGGTGAGGGTGCGCCGCGATCTCTTGTGCCTCGACCACGAGGAGCCCGCGGCCCATGCGGAGACGGGCATCACGACGAGGCTGAACGCGTTCGCGAACACGAGCGCGATGCCGAGGTTCGTCATCCGCTCCCGCTCGGCGAGGAACGCGTCGATGATCCCGACGATGGCCGTCACGGCGGACGCGAACGTGATGACGAGGAGCAAGCTCCGCCTCCACGCGAGGTAGGCGCGAGCCGCAGGGTCGTCGACGCCGTTGCGGAGCATCTCCGCCTCCTCGTGAGGCAGGACCTCGATCGTGCGGAGGTTCCATGCGAACGCACGGCCAATGTGGAGCCCGGGTCGCGCGGGCTGCTGCGGTTGCGGGGGACGCGCCGGCGGCGCGTGGTTGGGCGCCTGCGGTACGGCCCGCTGCGGGGACGCATACGGCTGCGGCGCGACCGGGGGAGCGTGCGGGAAGAGCCCCGGGATGGAGGCGGCCTGCACCCAACCCTGCCCGTGCTCGGGCCACACGCCGTCCTGCGGACCGAGCTGCCCTGCTGCTGCTTGGCGCTGGATCTCGGCGAACGTGAACGGCCCTTGTCGGTGCCCACCCCGGGACACGAACCACCCCATCATCGCTGCCAGCGTACCGGAGTTTTCTCGCGCGGCTCAGCAGCGCTACACGGAAGCCGCGAACTCCTCGATGTGGACGGCGAACACGAGGGCGAGCTCACGCCCCTCACCCCGAGCCGGTCGTGAGTGCGGTGACGTCAGTCGACGACGAGGTGGTCGAGGACCATCGGGAAGATGGTCGCGACGCCCATCGAGATCTGCGCGCGGTCCTCGATGTTCCACTCCCACCGATAGGTGGCGCGGATCTCGGCGCCGACGCGGAACCAGGGACTTCCGACGGTGAAGTCCGCGCCGATCGTCGGCGCGAAGACACCGCCTCCGGTGGTGCCGCGGACCTTGTCGACCTCGAGGAGCGAGAGCGCGGTGTGGAGGCGCATCGTCATCCATACGGTGTCGGTGTCGAGGTAGTTCAGCATGAGCCGAACGCCGGCGAACGCCTCGAGCGGGACGCCGATCCCCCACGCGCCCGCGGTCTCCCACTGCTCGACAGACAATCCGAAGCCGAACGTGGGCCCGACGGGGACGGTGCGCCAGAGCGGCGCGTACTGCGATTCGAAGCCGAACCGCTCGTACCCCCCAGTGTCGAGGCCGCCCGTGAACGTGGGGCCGCCGAAGATCACGAGGTTCAACTCGCCGAGGACGTACCCCTTCTTGTTTTCGTAGGGCGGCTGCCAGTGGAGGGGCAACTCGCGCTGCGGCTCCGGTTCGCGATCGAGGCCAAGGTCGACGTCGACGACCGGGGCGCTCGGCGGGGCGTCCTCGGCCACGGCCGCGCGTGTCACGAGCGCCGTGGTCGAGAGCGCCGCGGCTGCTCCAGCATGACGCACGTATCGAGTCGAGAGCATCGTCCGTCGTACGCCCCGCGGACGTCATCACTCCCCCTGGAAGGGGCGTGGACATCCACGCAGTGTGCGTGGCGCGCTGGACCGCTGCCGTAGTCCGAGAGGGAAGCTACGTTCGAGTCCAATGCGAGCTCGCTACGCCCACACGAATCTCATCGCACGCGACTGGCGGCGACTCTCCGACTTCTACGTCCGCGTGTTCGGGTGCGTCCCCGTGCCACCCGAGCGCGACTACCGGAGCGCCGAGCTCGATCGCGGCACGGGCCTCTCGGACGCGCACCTCACGGGCGCGCACCTCCGATTGCCCGGACACGGGGACGCCGGCCCTACGCTCGAGGTGTTCTCGTACGACGACGCCGTCGATGCTCCACACGTGGCCGTGAATCAGCGCGGCTTTGGGCACGTCGCGTTCGAGGTCGACGACGTGTGCGCTGCGCGCGAGGAGGTTCTCCGAGAAGGCGGCGAAGCCGTGGGCGAGGTCGTCGCGCTGACGACGGCGAACGGGGGCCGGGTCACGTGGTGCTACGTGCGCGACATCGAGGGAAACATCGTCGAGCTGCAAAGCTGGGGATGAGCGGAGGGCGGTCGCACGCCTGCGGTCCAATCGCTCCGCGGCGCCGCCACTCTGAGCGCCCGCGTGTCGAGCAAAGGCTGCCACGTGGCGAGCAAAGGCTGCACTCGCCCATGTCCGGACGTGGACCGCTCACCGCGCTTCGCGCAGCGACGCTGCAATGCGCTCGACGCAGCTCTTCAGGCGCTCGAATTCGCCCTCGTCGAGTTGGTGCTCGTCGGCGGTGCTGTTCCGTTCGACCTCTGCGAGGCAGCGCGGGTCCGGGCACGCGCACGTCCTCTCCACGTAGGAGTCGGTCCTCACCTCGACGGGTGGAGTCGCGCTGCCGCACCCAGCGCCGCCGAGCGCCGCCAAGGCGAGCCATGCGCCTCGGCCCCGGTGTGTCGGTCGACGCGAATCAGACAACGTTCGCTCCATCGCTCGAGCGTAGGGGATTGTCTCATGATTGGGAGCTCGTTTCACGACGGTGTTCGAACGCCTGTGGGCGGCGAACCTCGGCGCGCTGCCCGCCTGAGAGGGACAGTCGAGAGCGCCCACCACGCGCGATCCGCCGGCCTCGTCGAAGCTCGCTGAACGAGCCAAGAGACGTCGATTGCGGCGCGAGACGGAATGGCTCCTCGAAAGAAGGAGAAGGCCGGCGCCCCGATCGACAACAAGGAGTCCGCGCGATAGAACCGCTTCGATGATCGAGATGACCGCCGAGCAACGCGCGCGCGTCCATCCGTTTCGCGGCGAGACCTCGCCTCTACCGGACGCCGACGAAGGTGCGCGGAGGCTGCGAGACTGGTGGACCCGGCCCGAGTTGTTTGCCCCGTTCTGCAAGCGCGACTACTGGACGCGCGGGCTCGCACACGCGCCGCCGGAACTCGCGGCCTGGACGCGTTCGGCGATCAGCTTGCTCGAGGACCCGACCCTGCCCGCGGCCGAGCCCGAGGTCGAGGCTGTGCTGATGTGGATGCTCGACTACTGGTCGCGCCGCGACCTCGCGTCCGTGGGCCAGGGGGGCAGCAACGATCGGTACTATCCGGTCGACGCCTGGTTCGTGCGGCGCTGGATGGGGAGGGGTGTCGAATTCGCTCTCGACGTGCTCGCGGCATTCGGGCGGTTCGAGATCGACGGGAGCAGGAGCGGACAGCCCGCGACCCACACGCTGTCGATCAAGCGCCGCGACGGCAACGCGTGGTGGTGCCTGGAGGTCGGGGATCTCGGCGTGTGTCACGTGCTTCGCCGAGCCGCCGCGGGAGCGAAGCCCGACGGTGCGGGCCGCGTACGCGAGGGCGCACCGCTGTGGTTGCGCGCTGCGATCGCGTTCGTGTTTCCCGACGAGCCCTACTGGGAGGCCGATCTGGCAGACGCGCAACCGAAGCAGAAGTCGAAGACGCCGAAGCTCGGCCCCGCGACCTGGGGCCTGGTGACGACGCGGATCGACGAGGCTTCGATCCCGCCGGTGCTTGCGAGCATGGCCAAAGATGATCAACCGTTCGCCACCGACACCGCGCTCTACGGCTACACTCTCGTGCACCGGCTCGGTGACGGCGCCGCACCGCATCTACTTGGATATTTGGCGTCCGTGCGCGGCGCCTATGCCAAGGAGTGGTTTGCCGAAGCGCTCGCTCTGACGGAGACATCGGAGACCCGCGCGTTCTTCGAGAGCAAGGTCAAGGACAAGGCGATCGGCAAGATCGCGAGAGCGTATTTGGGGCGTCGCTAGAGCGACAAACATGTTGAAAATGACGGCATCGGCGCTCGATTTTGGCGCGCCACACGGCCTCGTCGCTGCGCTCCTCAGAGTACGAGGAGTCGTCTTCCGGTGCTCGCTCCTCGGGCGTGCGCCTCACGAACGAACTCGAGCGAATCTGCTGGCGTTCCAACATGTCTGTCGCTCTACGAGCGACGTCGAACGCGTGCAGCGGGTACGAGATCCGGACGACAGCAAGCTCTTCGAAACCGTCTCGCGGCGAAGTGCGGGCAAGCCCGGGAGAGATCAGGTGCCACCGCTCGCGACCGAGCGCGTCGACGAGGACGGCGTGGCGCTGATCCGGGCGTGGATCACCGCGCTCCGGCGTTGATTCGACCGCGCGCGGGCAAGGGGAGATCGTTCAGTACGGATACCCGGGGATCCCGAGCTCGATCGAGTACAGCGTGTCCCCCGCGGTCACGTAGAGCGTCGTGCGGTTCGGGCCGCCGAACGCCGCGTTCGTCGCGGACGCAGACATTCCAGTGATCTTGCCGATCTCGGTGCCGTCCGGCGCGAAGACCGTGACGGCGGGGCCGCCCGCGACATACACGTTGCCCGCGCAGTCGACCGCCATCCCGTCCGGGCCGCTCACGGAGGCGAACGGGTGCGACGGCCCCGTCGTGCCGTCCGCGGCGACCGCGTACCAGCGAATCTGACCGTCCGCCGCGCCGACGTAGAGTGTCTGTTCGTCGGGGGAGAGCGCGACCCCGTTCGGCTTGTTCAGCATGTCGACGACCTCGACGCTGCTGCCCGAGGGCGCGACGCGGTAGACCGCCATCGGGAGCTCGGACGTTTGGTTGAGCTGCCAGTCGGGGTCGGTGAAGTAGACATTCCCGTCGGACCGCACGACGACGTCGTTCGGCGAGTTGAACTTCTTGCCCATGTACGCGTCGAGCACCGTCGTCCGCTGCTTCGACGCCCGGTCGAAGCGGGAGAGCCCGCGGATGTCGTGCGTGCAGCCGAGGATGTTTCCGGCGAGATCGATCGCGAGGCCGTTCGTCGATGCGTTGTCGACGAAGTCGGTGATCGCGCCGGCGTGGAGCGCGTGCATCGTGGACTTCGGGCCATTGAGCGGGGGATCGTTGTCGTTCCCGAAGTGCATGTCCGAGAAGAAGAGCGTTTGGTCGTCGGCGAACCAGACGGGCCCCTCCAGGAAATCGAACCCGCCCTGCACCGCGGTCACCTTCGCGTTCGGCGGGAGCGGACTCGCCGGGTACGGCGGTCCCGGGCAGACGGGCGCGCCGCCGCCCGTGCTCGAGGAGGTGGTCGTCGCGCCGCTGCCGGAGCTCGCGGACGACGAGGTCGCGCCTCCCCCCGTGCCGTTGGCGGTCGATCCCGACGACGATGTCGACGTCGTCGTCTCGGCGTCGTCGCACCCGGACGCCCACGCGATGAGCCCCGCAGCGACCGGAATCAGGGCGATGCACCTCTTCATGCGGCCATCCTACTCGGGCGGGCGGCGGTCGTGCTCGCGGCTCCGATCCTCGCTCAGAACGGCTCGAGGTCACGGCCGAGGAAGTCCGCGAACGCCCTCGGAACCCGGCCGAAGCCGCGCTCGTCCGCGTGCTCGCCCTCGCACGTGTGCCCCCGGAAGCCGCCCTGCGCGATCGTCGCGCGGAGGTAGTCGATGAACCCCTCGCCGGCCTCGTCGCCGACGATGAGCGGCGCGTCGGCGCCCGCCGCGGGCAGGTCGACGTAGACATAGTCACCGCTGAAGTCCGCCTTCAGGCAGTCCTCCCGGAAGAGGGCCCATCGATGGGGAGCGTCGACGGACGTCGGGGCCGCCTCGAGCTCGAGCGGGCCCTCCTGGCCGAGGACCGTGAGGCTGCCGGCGCGATGGTGCACGTCCTCGTGGGTGCGCTGCCGTTCCGACTGGACGAGGTTCACGGCGCCGACGATCCCGAGGAACGCCGTGAGGCAGAGCGGCACGCCCTCGGGGGGCGCGGCGAGCGCGGCGCGCGCCGCGTCCGTCGGGGGGACGCGCGTCTTGCTGGGCGCCTCGAACCGGTAGCCGAACTCCCGGAGGCGCGACACGATCAGGTCCACGTTGGCGCGGACGCGCAGCATCATCTCGCGCAGCACTTCCATCGCGCGGCCGAGGTTCTCGTCGCGCCGAACGTCCGCGCCGAGCGCGCGGATCTCCTCCCACACGGCGACGTGCTCGCCCGCGCGGTAGCGGGCGAGCCACGCGTTCTTCGTCGGCGGAGGGGGCACACGGACGCCGATCGAGGGCGGCGTCCCGTCCTCCTCGATGAACGCGATCATCGCGGCGAGCGCGGCCGCTCGCGGCACGGTGTTCGATGCGGCGAGCTCGCGCGTGCGCCCGCAGGGACAGGCGATCTCCACCGCGGCGGCTCCCTCCTCGGGTGAGAGGGACGCGTCGACGGACGAGAGCAGAGGCGCGTCGTGCGCCGCGCGGTACTCGAGCTCGACGCGTGCGCCCGCGCCGTGCATCGTGAGCTTCGCGCCCGTCTCGCGCACGAGGTCGAGGTGCGAGAGCGTCGACGCGCTCTCGGCCCAGCGCGCAAACTCTCCTGGATTGTGCGGGAACTCGTGATCCCGCGTCCGCGTGGCGACGATGGCCGGGTACCCGCTGAGGCGCCTCCAGCGCTCGAGCGGGATCGCGCGCTCGAGCGCCAGATCGACCCAGACGCCGGGCTTGCGCGTCACGTCTCGCGTCGCGACGACGGACGCGACGCCTCCATAGAAATAGTTCTTGTCCCCGCTCACGCGGACAAACAGGTGCACGGGCCGCGGCCCGCCCGCGCGATCGCGCTCCGACCGCAGATCCTGGTGGTAGTCCCACGTCTTGTCCCGGAACGCGAGCCATCGAAAGAGGTGCCGCTCGGCGAAGTGCGATCGCGTATTGCGAGGCCCGAGCGTCGCGAACACCGCGATTGCGCTGGACAGCAGCACGAGCTCGCCCCCGCGCTTCATCGGGATCTCGAGCGGGCCGCCCGCGTCGTCGTCCGACTCGTCGAGATCGCTCGTGAGCAGAGCCCGGATCGCGCGCCGCCGATCGACGTCCGTGTGAGGCACGAGCTTGGCGGGCTTCGTCCGCGCCGTCGGGAGGGAAGCGTCGGGGACGACCGCTTGGGCCGCGGTGATCTTCGCGTACGTGTCGAGGAACGCGTCGCCCAGGGCGCGCGCCCGATCAGCCTCCGCGGACGGTCCGAGCGCGTCGAGCTCGACGATGCACGCGAAGATCCGATCGAGGAAGCTCCCGGCCTCCAGCGGGTCGACGAGCGAAGGGTGCGGCGCGGTGAAGAGCGGCCAGGTCTTCCCGAGCTCGTCGCAGGCCTCCGCGAGCACGCGCCGCGTGCCCGCGTCGTCGAGGCGTGCGCGGAGCCTCTCGATTTCGTTGACCTTCGCTCGATAGCGCGAGAGGTGGCTCTCGACCGCGCCGATGCACTGATCCATCGAGGCGCTCTTCGGCTTCCCTTTCATGGCCTCGAGGATCTGGTCCAACCTGCGGATCAGGCGCGCGTAGACGCGCGCCGGCAGCGCCTCGAAGGGCCGGACGGTTTCCCCGAGTTGGTACTGCTCGACTTCGAATTGTTGGTTCGCGACGTGTCCCCACCAGAGCGTCTCGCTGGCCGTCGCCGGGTGCTGCGCGCGGCGGACCTCCTCGAGCAGCTTCTCCCGTTCCGGGAGCTCCGCCGCGTCGAGCGCGCGCAGCTCGGGGACGATCTCCTCGAGCAGCGCGAGATCGATCTTGGCGGCCGGCTTGCCCGCGATGTGGCGGTCGAATCGAGACCGGGCCCAGCGGAGCATGCGCGCTTCCTGTTCGGTCGGCATGGCGGACGGAGCGTACCCGGGGGGGACGTGATAGCGATCGGGTGTGCAGAGACGAGCGCTCTTCGAGTCGTGGGCCGCGTGCGCGGCGTTCGCGGTGTTCTTCGGGTGGGGATGCGACGACGGATCGGCCGCGACGAGCGCCGGCGGGAGCTCGGCTTCGAGCGGGACGCACGGCTCGACGAACGCGACGTCGAGTCACGCGAGCTCGGCGACGGGGTCAGGGAGCAGCACGTCGAGCGGGGTGAGCTCGGCGCCGCACGTGGGCGCGCACGGACTCTCCTATTACGGGTACGGGGCCAACTCGCTCGCGAGCATCGACAGCCCGTCACTCACCACGAAGTCGGGGAGCACGCTCCTCGTCGCGTCGGGTCGGGGGGCGCTCGCCGCCGCCGCGCCACCGACCGACAACCTCGGGAATGCCCCGTTCGCCCCGATCGGGACGCCGCACGCGTACACGATGTGGCCGTCCTCGGGCACCGATCTCCACGCGTTCGTCGGCGCGACGGGCGGCCCCGGTCACGTCGTCACGACGGCGAACCAGCCCGGGGACGAGATCACGCTCGCGGTCGTCGAGGTCGAGAACGGCACGAAGATCCAGGACGCGCAGTGGGTGGAGCGCCTGCAGGGCCAGCCCATCACGAGCGCTTCCGTGACGACGACCGGACCCGCGACGCTCGTCGCGTTCTGGTGGGGCGACGCGGACGTGGGCGGCGACAAGGTGGCGACGCCGGACAACGGATTCGTGGTGCTCGACTCCATCGGAGACGCGGGCGCTCTCGTGCAGTGCTTCGTCGCCGCGCGGGAGGTCGCGGCCGCGGGAACGTACGACGTGACATGGACCGCGACGCCGGACCAAGGCGCGCAGCTGTGGCTCGTGGCCGTGCAGTAACGAGCCGTGCACGAGCGGCCGCGGGCCCGCGTCGGCCGGCCGCGGCGAGGGACTGGCGTCATCGCTCGGTGTCACACTTCGGCGAACCCCAGCGACGGGCTGGAGTGAATCGCTCCGCCGTGCGGCACCTCGCGGTCCTCGTGCTCTTGGGGTGCACGCCCCCGCGCGCGGCGCCAATCCCGGCCCCACCGCGGGCGCACACGTCCTCCCTCGCCGCCGATCGGGAGTCGACTCTGCTCTCGTACCCTCCGATCGCCGCGAGCGACGCGTCGGCCGGCCCCCATCCCTCGGTGGAGCCCGCGGTCGTGGAGAGCGTCCCGGATCACTGGGAGACGGCGCCCCTCGTGTGCGAGAAGGCGGATCGCGTCGTGGGGAGCACCACGATGACGTCGACCACGTGGACACGGCGCGAGACGGGCCTCTCCGTCGCGCTCAACGACGTGTGGGCGTCGAGCGCGCGCGATGCGTGGATCGTGGGCGACGCGGGGACGCTCCTCCACACGCGCGATGTCGGCGGATCGTTCGACGCGTGCACGCTGTCGACGAGCGGGGAGGATCTGCGAGCGGTCGCCGGCGTGAGCGCGGACGAGGTGTGGGTTGCCGGGGCGCGCGGTCTCTATCGGATCCTCGACGGCGGTCGCACGTTCGCGCGCTACGTGACCTCGGAGGAGGGCAACGGTGGTGGCGGCGCGCTGCATCTCCTCCCGAGCGGGCAGGTGTTCGTCACCGGTCTCTGCCGTGCGGGCGAGACGTGCCTCTTCGCGGACACCACGGACGGTGGCGCGACGTTCACGTTCCACGGTTCGTCCCCGGGCCGCAAGGCGCCGAGCCCGGGCGAATGGCGCAGCCTCGCGTTCGTCGCGTCGCCGAAGGAGCTCTGGCTGAAGGTGCCCTTCGAGTTCATGCACAGCTCCGATGGTGGCGAGAGTTGGACGGAGGGGTTCTCTCCGGGAACCGAGGACAACGTCGCCATCGGGGGCTCGAGCGCGTCGGACGTCTGGGTCGTGCGCGGCTACGGCACCGCGTCCCACTCGGTCGACGGCGGCGCGACGTGGAGCACGGAGACCGTGGTGAGCACGACGGATCAGACGCTCGCTACCGTCTGGACGCCGGGCGGAGGACTCGTGTGGGCCGGAGGGGATGGGATCTTCGTACGCGGCAAAGGCGGGTGGGCGAAGGAGGTCTCGGGCGCGCGGGTCTCGAGGATTTGGGGTCGCAGCGCCGCGGACGTGTGGGCGGTCGGTCCGGACGGAGTGCTGCTTCATCGGCCCTGAGGCCCCAGCGCGCGTGGCCGGGGGAGGGGAGGCCCGAGGACTACTTGTTTCCGATCGGGATGATCCAGACGCCCGTCTGCTCGCCGAGCTTCGACAAGAGGACGGCGATGCTGAACCCGCTCGATGCCTTCTTCTTCGCGGTCACCGAGAGCCAGAGCTTCTCGCCGTTCACTCCGGTCGAGCGATCGAGCGCGAGGTCGAGCTCGGGGGCGCCGCCGAACGAGGGGACGAGATCCGTCGCGGTCACGGTCCACGGCCCGCTCGTCTTCGCCTCGCTGAAGAGATCGATCTCGAGCTCGCGCGTCTCCCCGACGGGGACGATGAGGCCCGGGAACGAGAGCCCCGAGAAGTGGATCGTGTCGGGCAACACAGGGGCGCTGTTGAAGTAGGGCGTCGCCGGGTTCGCGGGAACGCACGGGTCGTGGAGCGCCGAGGCCGCGGCGTTCGACCAGCAGCGCTCGACCGCGAAGTCGAAGCCGGGGAGCTTCCCGTAGGAGGAGCGCGACGCGTCGCAGAGATCGCAGACCTCGTTCCCCGTGAAGATCGGCCAGACGGCGTGATCCGGATCGAGCGTGTCGAACGCGGGCGCCTCGAAGGGGAGGGGATCGGTGGCGGCCTCGAGGATCTCGTGGCTCGCGGCGACGGTGAGCTCGTCGATCCCGCTGAGCCCCTGGAACGCCCCGCAGCGGGGGATCACCGCGTACGGGACGTCCAGTCCGCCGTGCGCGGCGTCGAGCTTCGTGGAGTTGTGGTACGCGCCGAGGTCGACGCAGGTCGTCGCGCCTTCGATGGTGACGGTCGTCCCCTTCGGATACACGAGGAGGTAGATCGTGTTCGCGTCGGGCGCGGGGAACGCGGGGTCGTCGGCGTCGAGCTTCGCGGCGAGCCACGCCTGCACGTCCGCGTCGTCGAGGTGCGCGTCGGCGGTCTCCGCGAGCTCCACGGGCGCGGTCGCGGTGGCCGCGCCGACGCCGTACTCCGTCGCGACCGCCGCCCAATAGGATGAGGCGCCCAGCGCTGCGGTGAAGTTCGTCATGCCTTGGGTGAGCGCCGCGTCGTCCCCCGCGAAATAGACGGGGACGATCCGTGGCGCGGTGAGGACGGCGCCGCTCTCCTTCACGAGCGTGGGGAGCGTGGGGTGGAACGCCGGGTAGACGTCGCTCGGCATCCCCGGGTCGTGCGCGCCGCCCGCGCCGCTCGAGGTCGAGGAGCCGCCCGTCGCGCTCGACGAGACCGTGGAGCTCACGGACGACGACGTCGTCCCCTCTTCGCTCGAGCAGGCGACGAGACCAGCGAGCGCGACGGCGACCCAAGGGCGGCGAGGAATCATGGCGCGGAGGATCCCTCGGTCGCCCTGGCGACGGCGCTCCGAATAGATCGAAGTCGCGAGGGTCACCCGCGCGGCGGGACGGGCGTCGTGCGGAGGATCCCGACGCCCTCGATCTCCGCGTCGAGCGCCGTGTGGAGCGCGACGCTCACGTGGCCGAAGCTGCCGAGCGTGACGAGATCCCCGGAGCGGAGCTCGTGGTCGCGCGAGGCGAACGCGATGGCGTCTTCGATGGAGACGCCGATCCGATCGAGCGGGACCGGCGCGCTCGGCCCGAGCCGGACCGCGCGCGCGTCGCGCTTCGGCAGCACGTAGGGCGAGACGAGCGCGGGTCCGAACGCGCAGTTCAGTCCTCGCGGTTCGTCGCGCGAGGCGCGCCACTCGACGACGACGCCGTACCCCATGATGGCCGCCCGCGCCTCGCGCGCGGTCGCCATGCGCAAATCGTCCCCGAGCACCGCGCCGAGGTGGACGTCGCACACCGCGACGCCGTCGGCGCTCCGCACGCCGACGAACGCGCCGTCGCCGAGGAGCGTGCGCGCTTGCGCGAGGCGCGCGGTCATCGCGCCGTTCGCGCCGACGTCGACCTGGACGAACGCCGCGCGATCGGTGTCGAGCGGCGCGAGCAGGCAGCCCTCACCGGGCGGGACGCGCGACGCGGTCGGGCGCTCTCCGCGGAGGAGCCGCGCGTCGAGATCGTAGAGGCCCGCGCAGCGGAGCGTCGCGACGCGCGTCTGGAAGTCGGACGGGTCGAGCGCCATCGGCTCCGCGTCCCCGAACGCGCGCTCGAGCGCCTCGACGTCGTAGAACGCGCCGTCGCGCTCGAGCGCGATCCGCGGGCGCGTCGCGTTCACGCCGCCCTCGTCTTCGAGGCGCTCGACGTCGAAGCTCGACTCCGGGATCCGAAGGCGCAACAAGCGCATCGCGTTCTCTCGCCTCGTCCGCCCCGGGGTCGATGACCTTATCACACTTCGCGGCGAGCCTCTTCCTGCGTGAAATGCGCGTGTTTGTTTGACAGAGAGACCACCCGGGCCTAGTTCGACGGGGTCTTCGAGTGGCGTCGGCTCCGGAGAGCCGTCGCGCATTTCGAAGGGTCGAGGCACGTCATGGCTAAGCGCACCAAGTACGTCTTCGTGACCGGCGGCGTCGTGTCGTCGATCGGAAAAGGGCTGGGCGCCGCGTCGCTCGGGGCGTTGCTCGAGGCGCGCGGACTGACCGTCACGCACGTGAAGCTCGATCCGTACATCAACGTCGACCCCGGGACGATGTCGCCGTACCAGCACGGCGAGGTCTTCGTCACGGACGACGGCGCGGAGACGGATCTCGACCTCGGGCACTACGAGCGCTTCACGAAGGCGCGGATGACGAGGCAGCACAACTTCACGACCGGCCGCATCTACGAGGCCGTCATCGAGAAGGAGCGGCGGGGCGAGTACCTCGGCGCGACCGTGCAGGTCATCCCCCACATCACGGACGAGATCAAGGCGCGGGTCCGCGCGGCCGCGGAGGGCGTGGACGTCGCGATCGTCGAGGTGGGCGGCACCGTGGGCGACATCGAGTCGCTCCCGTTCCTCGAGGCGATCCGCCAGCTGAAGCTCGAGAGCGGAGTCCAGAACGCGATCAGCGTGCACGTGACGCTCGTCCCGTTCATCCCGACGGCGGGTGAGCTCAAGACGAAGCCGACGCAGCACTCCGTGAAGGAGATGCGCGAGATCGGCATCCAGCCGGATCTCTTGCTCTGCCGCTGTGATCGACTGCTCTCGCGCGGCATGAAGGAGAAGATCGCCCTCTTCTCGAACGTGCCGGTGGACTGCGTGATCTCGGCCGTGGACGTGGCGTGCATCTACGAGCTCCCGCTCGCGCTCCACGCCGAGGGCGTGGACGAGAAGATCACGGAGCTGCTCAACATGTGGTGCCGCCAGCCGGATCTCACGGCGTGGCACCGCGTCGTCGATCGGTTCACGAAGCCTTCGAAGGGCTCGGTGCGGATCTGCGTCGTCGGGAAGTACGTGCATCTCAAGGACTCGTACAAGTCGCTCCACGAGGCGCTCGTCCACGGCGCCATGGAGACGGACGTGAAGCTCGACCTCGAGTACCTCGACTCCGAGACGATCCTGCAGAGGGGCGCCGCGGAGTGCCTCGGTCACTTCGACGCGATCCTGGTGCCGGGCGGGTTCGGCGATCGCGGGACCGAAGGGAAGATCGAGGCGATCCGGTTCGCGCGCGAGACGCGCATCCCGTTCTTCGGGATCTGCCTCGGCATGCAGCTCGCGGTCGTCGAGTACGCGCGGCACATCTCGGGGATGGCGGGCGCCAACAGCGCGGAGTTCGCGCCGGACGCGCCGTTCCTCGTCATCGATCTGATGCCGGATCAGCGCGGCGTCCTCGAGAAGGGAGGGACGATGCGGCTCGGCGCGTTCCCCTGCATCCTCGAGAAGTCGACCCAGGCGGCGCTGGCCTACGGCTCGACGACGATCAGCGAGCGGCATCGGCACCGCTACGAGGTCTCGAACAAGTATCGGGACAAGCTCGTGGAGGACGGCCTCGTCCTCTCGGGGCTCTCGCCGGACAAGCGGCTCGTGGAGATGATCGAGCTGAAGGACCACCCGTACTTCGTGGGATGTCAGTTCCACCCCGAGTTCAAGAGCCGCCCGCAGTCGCCCCACCCGCTGTTCGCGCGCTTCGTGCGCGCGGCGCTCGAGAAGAAGCTCGAGCGGACGCGCGAAGAGCGGACGAGCAGCGAGTCCATTCGCACCGTGAACTGAGGGTGTGACCGAGCGACCCGAGTGATTTCGCGCTCCATCTTCGCCTCTTGGAGCGCGGGCTCGCGCGCTTCGGCGGCGCGTTCCGCGCGCACCCGAGCGCGCTCCGGTTCGCGGCGTGGAGCGTCTCGATGATGGGCGCGGTGCTCCGAGCGCGCTTCGGCTGACGCCTACCTCGGCGTTGGCGTCGGACCGACGACGATCGCCTTGCGCACGGCGGAGAGAGGCGCCGTGTCGTCGAAGCGGGTCTTCCCGTCCTCGACGGAGACGCCGAGCTTCTTCCAGAGCGCGTCGAGATCCACGTTCACTCCCACGGGGGCTTGCGCGGCGTATGTCTCGGAGACGATGGTCGCGCCCGTGGCCGCGTCCATCTCGCCGAGGAGCTTCTCGATGCTCCACTTGTTCGAGATGTCGCCCTTCGTGAACACCGATTGGAACCCCGAGGGCAGCCCGATCGCGATTGGATCGGGGGCGCGCGAGCGGATCGCGACGTCGCACTCGAGCCAGAAGATCGCTCCTCCCCAGTAGGTGCGCCCCCACGCCTTCGTCCCGTCGAGGGGGTCGGCGGGCCCGCGGGGTTCGCCCTTGTGCATGTCTCGAAACCACTCCTTCCAGACGTCGGAGACGGGGACGACGCCTCGCTTCGCGCGCATGATGGGCTCGAGGTACACCGCCATGCCCTCCTCCGCCCAGTGGTGCTGCCTGCGCAGGCCGGGCAGCGTGAGGTGCGTCATTTCGTGCGTGAGCATCCAGTCCCCGGCGATCTCCTCCTTCGTCGTCTCGTCGCCGATCTCGATTCGAATGGAGGCGCCTCCGTTGCCGAGCGCGGTCCCGTCTGCGATTCCGTCGCCGTGCCTCACCATGATGACGAGCATGGGTCGAACGCGCGGGAACGCGGGGAACATCGTCTGCACGTTGGCGAGCGCCCCGCGCGCCCAATCGAGGAGCGCCTCGAGGCCGACCGCGGGATCGGGGCCTGCGATCATCACGTCGAAGCCTTGCGACTCGGTCCCGATGGAGAAGCGTCGCACCTTGCCCATGGCCGCGTAGGGCGACTCGTCCGCGTCGTCGTACACGCCGACGTATCGGCCTTCGCGCCGCGCGAGGCCCCACTCGAAATCCATCGCGTCGGGCATCGTCACGCCCACGGTGTACTCGGCGGAGGGGGAGACCCCCATGGGGCGGACGAGCCAAATCGAGGGCGTCCCGACGAACGCGCCGGCGCGCTTCTCCACCATGTCGCCCGTGTCGAAGCGCGCGGCCGCTTTTGGGAGATCGTAGTGATAGCGAATCGTGCAGCCACCGGCGCACCCGGGCGCCTCGAACTCGTTCCGCGACCACGTCCACTCGCTGGAGCCGACGCCGCGGGGGGCGATCGACTCGAGCGACGCGTCCATACCGTCGTCGAGGATGAACCGCGTCCCGAGGCCGGGTTCGAAGTCGGCGACGACGTCGATCGTCATGTCCTCGCGGAATCGCATCTCGTAGCGCGCGACGAGCCCGGTGACGGGCGCGGGCGTCGCGGCGGAGGGCGTGTCCGCGCCGCAGGACGCGCCCCAGGCGAGCGCCTGCGAGGCGACGACGACGCACGCCGCGGCGACCCCTCGGGGAACGGGCGGTCGGGGCGTTCTCCTTCCTTTCATCGAGGGTCCCTTTGAGTATGCTCGCGACCATGTCGGAGTACACCATCGTTCACCGCCTGCTCGGTCAGGCGGACCGCAGGCCCGAGGCCCCGGCCCTCTACGAGAAGCGCGACGGGGTGTGGCGATCGATCACGTATCGCGCGTACGGTGAGACGGTGAAGCGCGTCGGGCGCGCGCTCATCGCGCTCGGCGTGGAGCCGAAGGGCACGACGTGCATGCTCGGCTTCAACCGCGCCGAGTGGGTGTACATGGCCGTCGGCGTGATGGCGGTCGGGGGCGCGGGCGCCGGGATCTACTCGACGAGCTCCCCGACGGAGGTCGCGTACATCGTCGGCCACGCCGCCTCGAAGGTGATCCTCGTGGAGAACGAGGACCAGTGGAAGAAGGTCGAGTCCGAGCTGCCGAACCTGCCGCTCCTCAAGGCGGTCGTGATGATGCGCGGGGCGACGAAGCCGGATCACCCGATCGCGCTCTCCTGGGAGGAGTTCCTCGCGAAGGCGGACGAGGTGTCCGAGCAGCGCCTCATGGAGCGCGTGCACGCGCTCGAGCCGAAGGGGCTCGCCGTGCTCATCTACACGTCGGGGACGACGGGCCCGCCGAAGGGCGTGATGCTGTCGCACGAGGCGCTCACGTTCACCGCGGACGTGGCGAAGCGCATCTGCGACCTCTCGTCGAGCGACTGCTCGCTCTCGTACCTGCCGCTCTCCCACATCGCGGAGCAGGTCTTCACGATCCACGGGCCGATCTCGTTCGGGGGCTCGGTGTATTTCGCGGAGGCACTCGACAAGGTCCCGGACAACCTGAAGGAGATCCAGCCGACGGTGTTCTTCGGTGTCCCGCGGATCTGGGAGAAGTTCCACGCGGGCATCTCGGCGAAGATGGCGCTCGCGAAGGGCTCGAAGAGGACGCTCCTCAACTGGGCGCGGAGCGTGGGCACGCGGATGACGCAGCTCCGGTGCGAGGGGAAGGAGCCGTCCGGGCTCCTCAAGATCGAGTACGCGGCGGCGCAGCGCCTCGTGTTCTCGAAGCTCAAGGCGGCGATCGGCCTGGGACGCGCGCGCTATTGCGTGAGCGGGGCGGCGCCGATCGCGAAGGAGGTGCTCGAGTTCTTCGCGTCGCTCGATCTCCTCGTGCTCGAGGTCTACGGGCAGTCGGAGGACTGCGGGCCCACGAGCTTCAACCGCCCCGGGAAGGCGAAGCTCGGCACGGTGGGGCCGGCGATCGAGGGCGTGGACGTGAAGATCGCGGAGGACGGCGAGATCCTCGTGCGCGGGCCCAACCTGTTCCTCGGCTACTACAAGGAGCCGGAGGCGACCGCGGAGACGCTGATCGACGGGTGGCTCCACTCGGGCGACCTCGGCGCGTTCGACAGCGAGGGGTTCCTGAGCATCACGGGGCGCAAGAAAGAGATCATCATCACGGCGGGTGGCAAGAACATCGCCCCGAAGAACATCGAAGCGGCGCTGAAGAACGACCCGCTCATCTCGGAGGCGGTCGTGATCGGGGACCGGCGCAAGTACCTCACCGTGGTGCTCACGCTGGACGAGGAGGCGGCGAAGAAGTTCGCGACCGATCGCGGACTCCCGACGGACGCGCTCCACGCGCTCCCCGCGATCCGGGACGCGATTCAGGCGGCGATCGAGAACGTGAACAAGGATCTCGCGCAGGTGGAGACCGTGAAGAAGTTCGTGTTGCTCGAGCGGAACTTCGGGGTCGACACGGGAGAGCTCACGCCGACGCTGAAGGTGAAGCGCAAGGTGGTCGCCGAGAAGTACAAGAAGGAGATCGAGTCGATGTACCCGGCGGAGTAGCCCCGCATCGGGGGACTCCGCGAGGCCGCACGCGCGTCGCGCGCGCCGAGGCGGGTTCTGCGCTCGGTCCGAGTTCAAGAGCTCGGCGGCTCCGTCTCGTTGCTTCGTCTCGGCGGCTCCGTCCTCGTTGCTTCGTCTCGGTTGCTTCGTCTCGGTTGCTTCGTCTCGGCACCCTCTCGGTTTCGCCGGGTGGGGCGCGCGCATCGAGAGGGGGCGCTCGGCCCCGCGAGCTTCAGGCGCCGTAGTGGTACGCGGAGATGCGGAGCCCCATGATCGTGCTGTCGTAAGCGACGCGTCCGGGGTCCGCTCCGGCGGCGCCGGCGATGACCATGAGGGGGATCAGGTGCTCCTCGCGGGGGTGGGCTCTGCGCGCGCTCGGCGCCTTGGCCCAGGCCGTGAGCGCGACGTCACGCTCGTCGCTCGGGAGCGTCGCCGAGCGCTGGAGCCAGGCGTCGAACGCTTCGGAGACGGGCTTGCTCGCGGGATCGCCGAACGCGCGAAGGTTGTGGAACGTCATCCCGCTGCCGATGATGAACACGCCCTCGTCGCGCAGGGGCGCGAGCGCGCGGCCGATCGCGAGGTGCTCCGCGGGGTCGAGCCCGGCCTTCAGGGACAGCTGGAGCGTCGGCACGTCGGCGTTCGGGTAGGCGAGCTTGAGGGGGACGAAGGTGCCGTGATCGAAGCCGCGCGCGTCATCCGTCGCGCTCGCGATCCCGGCTGCGCCAAGGAGCTCGCGCACGCGCCCGACGATCTCGGGGGCGCCGGGCGCGGGCCAGGTGATCGTGTAGGACTCGGGCGGAAAGCCGAAATAGTCGTAGAGCATGGGCGGGGCGACGCTCGTCATGAGCGTCGGCACGCGCGCCTCCCAGTGCGCGGACACGACGAGGAGCGCGCGTGGTGGCGTCTTCGGGAGATCCCGGATCGACCGGAGATAGGCCGCGAGCTCGTCCTGCTCGGCGCGCGAGCCGATGCCGAGGTCGACGAACGGCCACGGTCCACCGCCATGAGGCAGGTAGACGACGGGCATCCGCCCCGTCTCGGGCTTGGGTGTCGGCCGGCTCTCGGTCATCGTCGTCTCCTTCGAGGCGCACCCGGCTGCGGACGCCGCAGCGGCGACGCCGATCGAGAGGGCCTCTCGCCGTCCCATGGTCGGGGGCTTCGTCATCGCCTCAGAGTGCGCATGGTCCGCGGGAGAAGCCACCTCCGGCGAGGGAACGAGGCGTTGACGGCGCCGCAACAACGGCTACTTCGACTTCGGTTTGCCCGTGCCCGCCACGTATTCGGGGAGGTTCTTCGCGTACGCGACGACGCGGAGGGGGCCCTCGTCGCTGACGAGCCCTGAGAGATCGGGATCGCGCATGAGATCCGCGAGGTCGTGCTCGACGCCGTCGACGAGGACGCGCCGGTCGATGAGGCGCACGCCGTGGCTGTAGTCCGCGTAGCGGCACTCGTGTCTCGTGGAGAGGCTCTGGATCACGCTGTCGTCGCGGTTGTGCCACCCGTAGATCGCGACCTTGCCGGGGTGCTCCTCGAGGCGGTTCGTCAGCACGAGATCTTTCATGTCGCCCCCCGTGAGCACCCCGAGCGCAAACCCCTTCGCTTTCCGCGCCTTCTCGAGCTTCTTGTGGTGCTCCTTGAAGTCGGCGATCTCGTCGTCCGTCGGGCCGCCGTCGATGTAGCTCGGGGGGAGCTTGGCCTCGGCCTGCCGATAGATCGCGTCCACGAGGAAGCGCGTGGGAAGCATGGTCTTCGTGAGGTCGGCGATGGTTTGCGCGGCCGCGCAGGTGACTGGAGCGCGGATGAAGTCGTCGTCCGTGCCAACGGCGAGGTAGTCCGCGAGCACGAGGAAGGTCGCGGTGCGGCCCGCGGCGTCCTGGGTGGTGATGGGCAGGAGCTTCCGCTCGAAGTCGGGCACGTTGCCCGTGGAGATCTCGGCGAGCACGGCGTTGTCGAAGCCCTCGCGACCGAGCTTCTTCGACTTGGCGACGGCGAGGAACTGGCTCCCCGTGAGTGCGCCTTTCTCGCGCGCGGGAAGCTTCAGCGAAGGATCGGGAGGCGGTGGCTTCGGAGGCTCCTCGGCGACGGGGGCCGGCGGCGGGACGCTCTCGGCGGTGGGGACGGGCTCGACGGCCACGTTCGCGGAGGAGGAGGTTGGAGGAGGCGGCGGCGCGGCGGCGCGCGCCGGGGCCACGCGACACCCGAGGAGCTGTGCCGCGCCTGCGGCTCCGAACCCCATCCACACCGTTCGTCGTGAGACCCTGCGAAGCACGCGCGCGAGCGTATCCGAACCTCTCGCGCGCTTCCCGCTGAACCGCTCGGGGTGTAGCTGTTCTCGAGATGGATATCGCCTCCGCCTACCAGGCCGTGTGGAGCTTCACCCCGCCGCGGAAGTGTCGCGAGGTTCACGCCGCGGGACTCGCCGCGCATGGCGCCCTGAACCTCGCTTTCTTCGAGTTCTACAGCGCTGACGAGATCGCGGAGGGGGACGCGTTCGTCTCCGAAATGCTGATCCCCGGGCTCGTCCCCATCGGCGGGGACTCGACGGGGGATCGCTGGTGCTTCGACGCGCGCCTGCGCGTCGGAGGGACGATCCCCATAGCGTTTTGCCCCCACGACGGTGGGGGGGCGTCGTACGTCGCGCCGAGCTTCGCCGGGTTCCTGTACCGCCTCGTCCTCGAAAACCTCATGTACTGGGAGTTCTACGGTCGCCGCGGCGTCGACCGTGCGGCTCTGCGATCGCTCACGCTCGACAACCTGCGCAAGCTCGAGCCGTGGCTCCTCCACCGGTGGGCGCGCCGCGGACGCGAGATCGCCTCGATGGACGCGTGGCCGACCGACGATGACTTCGACGCGGTGATGCGACAGGACCGCGCGTTCTCGCGACTGCCCGCGGGCGAGTTCGACCACTTCCGGTAGGAGCGCGGCGAGCGCTTCAAGGTGTGATGGGCAGCGACTCGTCGACGATGACGGTGTGCGTGTCGTCCGTGATGACGACCTCGAGCTTCCCGGGTTTGTCGTCCTTCTTCACCGTGTTGTACGCCCACGTTCGAAAGGACCAGGACTCGGCGATGTTGAGATCCACGTCCGTGCGTGACTTGCCGTTCACTTTGAACGAGACGTGGATGGAGCGCTCGCGGCCCGTCCGATTTCGAAGGTTGATGAACGCGTAGACGCGCTCACCGGGGCGCACGCGCCACATCTTGTCGACGGGCTCTCGGTTCTTCACGTTGCTCGTGAACTGGAACCGCTGCAGCTCCATGGGCTTGTCGGGATCGATCGGCCCGGAGCTGGATTCGTCGGGCGCGGACGGCGCGATCGTTCCCTCCGCGCTCGGGGGCATGGTCGACGCGGTCGCGCTCGCGGAGGGGGGCTGGTAGGTCGGGTCGCTGCAGGCGGCTTGGCAGATCGCGAGCGCGGAGACGACCTCAGCCAAACGTCGCGACGAACGCCCTGTGGAGGTCCAGATCATCCGCGGTCCCCTCGGCCAAATCCCTTGGCCGATGCCCGGACGCAACCCGGACGACGCGGATGAGTCGGCCCTCGACACGAAAGTCGGCGCGCCACGCCTTCACTGCGATCCGGGAGAGCCCGGCGCCCATGTCCTTGATGCGGCGGTAGGCGTGGGGCTCGGGGCCGAGCGCGAGCGCGGACTTGAGCCGCGCGTCGAGATCCACGCCACGCTCCGTGAGCCAGGCGAGTTGCGCGGTGGCCAGGGGATCGAAGTCGACGTCGAACGCTGCGCGGGGATCGCGAGGGCTCGCTGCCCCAGGTTCCCGAGAGGGTTCACCGGGGTCGAGCCAGCCACTCTCCGCGTCGGGGAACGCGTCTGCGTACGCCACGTAAGGCTTCAGGTCGAGCACGGGCGTGTCGTCGACCATGTCCACGTCGAGGACGTCGATGACGAGCCCGCGCACTTTGACGAGGCGTACGACGCTCATCCCGATGGGGTTCGGGCGGTGCGGTGACCGGGTCGCGAACACTCCTCGCTTCACGTCGCTCCGCGGGGGCTGCACTTTCGGCCGGTAGCCCGCGTCGGGGCCTCTCAAGTTGAGGTGGAACAGGAAGATCACCCAGATCCGTGGCCAGAGCTCGAGGTCCGAGACGGCGTCCTCGAAGCCGCGGCCGGGGGAGAGCTCGATCCTCCCGGGGACGTCGGCCGCGACGGTCGCCTGGCGAGGTGCCTCCGCCTTCTCGCGAAACGGCGTCCGAATGCGGCCTATCGGGGTGAGCTCGATAGGAGCGGTCACGGTTCGCTCGTCGAGGTGAACAAGGAGGACGAGGTCGCTTGACGCACCCGCGAGACTCTTTGACTACCTCCCGCCAAAGGCATGCCGCGCGCGCGCCGGCGTGCCGCGAGTCCCCCGTGAAGAGCAGCGTTTGGTCTGAATCGGAAGGGGCTCATCTCGTCTCTCGCGCGCGCGCCCATCTTGCTACGACGAACCCCCGAAAGCCCATGCGAAACCCCCGCCGCTCCTCGTTCTTCGGCCTCGTTCTCGGCGCAGCCCTCGCGATCTCCGTCGCGGGGTGCTCCTCGCTCTACTCGGAGGCGATCGACCGCGGGGACGTGGCTGCGGCCGCGGGCAACTGGGACGAGGCTGCGCGCCACTACCAGACCGCGGCCGATCTCGAGCCGGGCGAGAAGGAGGCGCGCGACAAACTCCGGAACGCGAAGCAGCACCAGGCCGCCGATCGCGTGAAGATCGCGAAGAACGCGCTCGCCGCGGGCCACCCGCGGGACGCGCTGCGGCCGGCGTTCGACGCGACGCAGTTCGATCCGTCGAGCGCGGACGCGAAGGCGACGTTCGAGCAGGCCCACAAGGGCACGCTCGACGAGGCGCAGCGCGAGCTCCAGGCGCAGAACTATCGGCAAGCGCTGCTCGTCGCCCGGGAGGTGCTCGCGATCCTCCCGGCCGATCCGGGCGCGCTCGACATCGAGGGGCAGGCGCGCACGCGGATCGCCGAGCAGGCGGTGCAGAAGGGTCAGGCCCTCGAGAAGGATGGGAAGCTCTCCCAGGCGCTCCTCCAGTACGCGGAGGCGCTCGTGATGCGCCCCGACAACGGCACGGCGATCGGTCGGGTGAGCGATCTGAAGCTTCAGCTCCGCGAGCGCGTGATGTTCAACGTCGTGCTCGGGACGTTCGATGGCGACACCGCCGCGGACAACCTGGGCTCGAACGTCGGGGCGCAGGACCTCGCGCGCGGCATCGATCCTCGGTACCTCATCCGCGTCGGGGACAAGACGCCCGCGAAGCAGTCGTTCACGCTCCAGGGGATGCGGCTCGGAGGGATCTTCAAGGGCTACAAGTTCCAGAAGCAGCACTCGAACTCGACGCGCGGCTGCGACTACATCTGCGGGACCGAGCTCGTCGTGAACCCCGAGTATGGTCGTGCCCAGGCCGATCTCAATGCGGCGCAGCTTGAGCTTTCGAACGCGCAGGCGGCGGAGCAGTCCGCGCAGGCGCGCATCCCGTCGCTCGAGCGCGCGGTCGACACGGCGAAGCAGAACGAGAGCAGCGCGCGGCAGGCGCGCGACAGCGCGAGCTCCGCGTACAACTCGTGCGCGAGCACCGCGGGTCAGAACGCCTCCCAGGTGTGCGCGTCGATGCGCGCGGTGCTCGACCAGGCCGAGGCGCAGTTCCACCAAGCGGAGAACGAGCGCAACCGCGCGGAGGCGGATCTCTCGGAAGGGCGCTCGCAGCTGAGCCAGGCACAGTCGCGCCGCAGCTCCGCCGAGAGCGCCGAGTTCGGCGCGCGCTCGCGCTTCCAGAACACGCCGCCCCAGATCGAGGTCGACAAGCACTGCACCCACAATTACAACGTAGATACAGTGAGCGAGCGTGGGGACGTCGCGCTCGTGTTGAACGGCGAGAGCCTCTACGACGAGACGCCGACGCTCAACGAGACCGTCAACGGACACTTCGACGCCGTGGACGAGACGTTCAAGGCGGAGCCTGGGTTCTGTCAGGAGATCGCCGCGGGCGATCCGCTGAACCTGCCCGCCGAGGGCGCCGTGAAGAAGAAGGTCGTGGAGGACGCCGTCTCCCACGCGCAAGGCAGCGTGCTCAACGCGTACGAGCGCTACCGCGCCGACTACCTCACGCGGGCGCGAGCCGCGGAGGGCGATCAGAACGGCGACGAGGCTTCCGAGAACTACATCCGCTTCCTGTTCACCGCGACGGCGATCGCAGACGCCGAGAACCAGGCGAGGACGAAGATCTCCGGCCTCGTCGGTGTGACACCAGAGGCCATCGACCTCGCGATGAAGCGCTAGACCGGCCCGCACCGCTGCGCCTCGCCCGCGCGATCCCGAGCGGACGCGAGCTGATGAGGCGCACTCAACGTGGGTCGGCGGATAGTCATGGGAGCGGTCCGCGAAAACCGCCGCGCGGCAGTGACGGCGTTCTCGCGGCATCGTAGAAGGAGCGGCCGGAGTCACGCGCGCGTCGGGAGTCGGTGCGCGCGTAGCCGAGGCGTGGGTGCGACGTAGCGACCCGCAAATCGTCTGTCGCGGCGTGGAGGCTCCGCGACGTGCGAGGGTGCTCGTCGCGTCGACACGGGGGAGCCCGACGCTCACGGGCTGGTCGACTTGGGGCGGCGACGCCCGCCGGTCGGGGGTGGCGTCGTGCTGAATGACCCCGTGGCGCGCGCATCGGGAGGCCGTCCGCCTCGACCGACGTGGCGGCCGCCAGTCGTGGCGCGCGCCAGCGAGATCCGCCAATCCGTCACCGGTCGTATCGCGGAGATGGCCCAAAACACTGGGTGGTGGCGCGGGCACGAGTTCTGCGAGGGCGACCGCGGCTGGTCGTGGGGACGCGTACCCAGGATTGGCCTTTCGATGGCGCAGGTGCCCGTGGCCTGCGCATGAGGAGTAGGGACGCCAAGGGACGGTTGGGAGTGGCGTGTCGCCGAGAGCGATCCAGTTGACTGACCCGCGGAGTAGTGTCGGGCGGGCTGGGGCGCGCGGCGGCGCGGGAATGCGGCGGGTTTCTGACCTATTGGTGCCGCTCTGTTTTGGCTGCTTCGAGCAGCCAGTCGCGCCAAGGGCGACCCTGGCGGGCGGAGTGAATGACCACTCCCGGCAGGCAGTGCTCCATCCGACGGCGGAGGCCACGCGACTCACTGCAGGGGCCGCGATCGTTCGCCGTCGTTCCGCTCGCTGCGCTAAGAGAAGACCCGTGAGGCCCTACCTCGACCTCCTCCAGCGCATCCTCGATCACGGCAGCGCGCGCGACGACCGCACCGGCACCGGGACCCTCTCCGTCTTCGGCCACCAGATGCGGTTCGACCTCGCCGCCGGCTTTCCCCTCCTCACGACGAAGAAGCTCCACTTCCCCAGCATCCTCCACGAACTCCTCTGGTTCCTCTCCGGCAGCACGGACGCGCGCGACCTCCAGGCGCGCGGCGTTCGCATCTGGAACGAGTGGGCCACCGCCGAGCAAACCGCGAAGTTCGGCCGCGCCGAGGGCGATCTCGGCCCCGTGTACGGGCACCAGTGGCGCAACTTCGGCGCGACCCGGAACCCCGACGGGACGTACGCGAACGACGGCGTCGATCAGATCACGAAGCTCGTCCACACCATCCGCACGAACCCCACGAGCCGGCGCCTCATCGTCACGGGCTGGAACCCGAAAGAGGCGGACGACGTCGCGCTCCCGCCCTGCCACACCCTGTTCCAGTTCTACGTCCAGAACGACAAGCTCTCCTGCCAGCTCTACCAGCGCAGCGGGGACGCGTTCCTCGGCGTCCCCTTCAACATCGCGAGCTACGCCCTCCTCACCGCGCTCGTCGCGCGCGTCACCGGCCTCGGCCTCGGCGAGTTCGTGCACACCCTCGGGGACGCGCACCTCTACAAGAACCACCTCGAGCAGGCGCGCCTCCAGCTCTCCCGCGCGCCCCGGCCCCTCCCTCGCGTCGACATCGCGGACAAGCGCGACCTCCTCGCGTTCACCGCGGAGGACATCGTCCTCCGCGACTACGATCCCCACCCCCACATCAAGGCCGAGGTCAGCGTGTGAGCCCGTCCCGCGCCGACGCGCCCGCGCCTCTCCCGCGTCCCCTCGCGCTCATCGTCGCCATGTCGCCCGACGGCGCCATCGGCGTCGCCGGCGGCCTGCCTTGGCGCCTCCCCGAGGATCTCAAGCGCTTCAAGCGCCTCACCACCGGCCATGCCATCGTCATGGGCCGCAGGACGTTCGAGTCCATCGGCAAGCCCCTCCCGGGCCGCCGCAACCTCGTCGTCTCCACGACCCTTTCCTCCTCCCCCGGCGTCGAGGTGTTCCCCTCCCTCGAAGACGCGATCCACGCCGCCCGCGCGACCGATCCCTTGCCCTTCGTGATCGGCGGCGCGCGCCTCTACCGCGAGGCACTCCCCCGCGCGACCGATCTCCACGTCACCTGGGTGGACGCGCCCCCCGTCGAGCGCGCGGACACGTTCTTCCCCGATCCCGCGTTCGCCTCACCCCGCGGTGACTTCGAAGAGTCCGACCGCGAGATCGCGGCGACCCCCGGCCTCCGCTTCGTCCATTATCGGCGGCGACCGATCTCCTCCATCTGATAGTCTGCGACGCATGACGACGTTCGCTTCACGGGTCGCTTTCTTCGGCGCATGCGCCTCCTTCGGCGCCGCGCTCCTCCTCGGGTCCGTCGCCTGCGACGACACGAGCGGCACCGGGGGCTCCGGGACCACGTCCAGCAACGCGAGCTCCACGAGCATGAGCTCCACCGGCTCCGGCACGATCGACGTGCCCGACAACACCTGGACGTTCGTCGATTTCCCCGACTCCCGCTGCATGGACGACTCGCCCACCGGCATCGCCGTGAACTTCACGAGCAAGTCCAACGACCTCTTCATCTTCCTCGAAGGCGGCAACGCCTGCTTCAACTTCGCGAGCTGCAAGATCACCGCGCACGAGAAAACCGGCTTCGGCCAGGCCCAGTTCGACCTGGAGAAAGACGCCATCGCGGGCTGGCCCCTGTTCGCGCGCACGGACGCCGCGAACCCCACGAAGGACTTCAACTACGTCTACGTCCCCTACTGCACCGGTGACGTCCACGGCGGCGACGCCTCCGGCGTGATGGTCGGCAACAAGGCCCGCAACTTCCACGGCTACAAGAACCTCGACCAGTTCCTCGACAAGCTCGTCGCGACGTTCCCCCAAGCCGGGAAGATCATCCTCTCCGGGTTCAGCGCCGGCGGCTTCGGCGCGGCCTACAACTACGATCACGTCGCGAAGAAGTTCCCGAACAACAAGGTCATCCTCATCGACGACTCCGGCCCCCCCATGGCGGAGGCGTACGTCGCGCCCTGTCTGCAGAAGTACCTCTTCGACCTCTGGGGCTTGAAGAACACCGTGCCCGCCGGTTGCACCGATTGCGCGCCCGCGAGCGGCATCTTCATGGAGCCCCTCGCGAAGTACCTCGCGACGACCTACTCCGATCGCTCCCTCGCGCTCGTCTCCAGCACCGAAGACAAGACGATCTCGAGCTTCTGGGCGTTCGGCGTCGACAACTGCAAAGACCTGATGGGCACCGGCGGAGCCTACGATCCCGCCGACTACGCCGCCGGACTCGCGGATCTGCGCGACCGCATCGCCGGGAGCGATCCCAACTTCTTCACCTACTACATCGACGGCACCGACATGAGCGACAAGACCCGGCACGTCTGGCTCGACGCATACAAGGGGGTCTCCTCGAACGGCGTCCTCCTCGAGGACTGGCTCGTGAACCTCATCGGCGGAGATCCCGACCTCGTCAGCGTCCCACCGAAGATGACGCCCTGACCCTTTTCGGAGTAAGAGCGCCCCCGCATGGCGGTGCTCGACTGGATCCTCTCCTCGGACGTGGCCTATTGCGCCCGTCTGCTCGGCGAGAGCGCACCCGAGCTGCTCGCCGTGTGCGCTCTCCTCCCCGGGCGCGCGCGCACCGCGTCCATCCTCCTCGGCGCCGCGAACAGCGTGTTCCTCGACGAGGCTCGCCGCGAGGGCGTCGATCCCAAGACCATCGCGGAGCTCCGTGAGCGCGTCCTCCTCGCGTACGCCGGCACCCCGCGCGAGCGCCCCCTCGACCGCGCGATGGCGCGCCTCGCGACCGAGTACGGCCTCCCCCGCATCGTCCTCGACGCGGCCCTCGAAGCCGCGGACTGGGACGCGAGCGGGCGGCGCTACGCCACGTACCACAACCTCCTCGACTACTGCGTCCGCGCCGGCTCCGCCCCCGCCGTCGGCATCACCCTCCTCCTCGGGGAGCGCGACCGCGACGTCCTCGCGCGCGCCGCCGATCTCGGCGTCGCCATCGCGCTCACCATGATCGCCCGCGACGTCTCCCGCCACGCGCGCGAAGGTCGCGTCCTACTCCCCATCGAGTGGCTCGAAGACGCCGGGGTGGACGTCGACGCCTGGATCACCGATCCCCACCCCAACCGCGGTGTCCACGCCGTCGTGACGCGCGTCCTCAGCGCCGCCGAGCGGTTCTATCGCCACGCCGATCCCGGGATCCGGACCATCCCGCCCGCCTACCGCCCCGCCGTTCGCGCTCTCCGCTATTCCCATAAAGTAGACGCGCTGTACATCGGCGCGCGGAGCCAGGATCTCCACGACCGGTCCCCCACCACGCCCGTCCTCCAGCGCGTGACCGCCGTGATTCGCGGCGTCCGCGCCGCCGAGGCCCGCGATCAGCGCGGCGAACCCGCGGACGGCGTCTGGACGCTCAGCCAGCCCCCCATCCCCGAGGCCCTCTTCCTGATCGACGGCTGCGCCCGGCCCCGCCCCTAACCTTGTTCACTATAGTAGAAATCATTCTTGCCCAGTGCCGGTCGACGACCCACAATGGTCCCCATGAGGATCGCGTGGGTCGGTGGCGTGGAGAAGTCGGAGAGGCTGCTCGAGTCGATCGCGGAGCACGCGGGCTGCACCATGGAGTTCCACGGCGGCCACGTCGGCGGGCGCGGTGAAGAGAAGCTCCGCGCCGCCATCGCTCGGAGCGACCTCGTCCTGATCGTGACGGAGCCCAACAGCCACGGCGCCGTCGGCGTCGCGAAGAAAGAGGCGCACCGCCTCGGGCGCGAGGTCATCGTCACCAAGCGCTTCGGGCCCTCCCGCCTGAAGCAGTTCCTCGAGGAACGCGGTTGTCGGGTTGGCGCGCGTGCTATAGCCCCCGCGCCGTGACGATCGAGGTCAGGTCGCTCGAGAAGAGCTTTGGAAAAGAGCGCGTCGTCGACGACGTGAGCTTCGCCGTGAAGAACGGCGAGTTCGTCGCCCTCCTCGGCCCGAGCGGCGGCGGCAAGAGCACCGTGCTCCGCATCATCGCCGGACTCGAGACGCCCGATCGCGGCCAGGTGCTCATCTTCGACAAGGACGCGACGCACCAGCGCGTCCAGGACCGCGCCGTCGGCTTCGTCTTCCAGCACTACGCGCTCTTCAAGCACATGACCGTCCGCCGGAACATCGCGTTCGGGCTCGAGGTCCGCGGCGATCCCAAACCAGACGTCGATCGCACCGTCGACGAGCTCCTCGAGCTCGTTCAGCTCCGCGGCCTCGGAAATCGGCTGCCCTCCCAGCTCTCCGGCGGGCAGCGCCAGCGCGTCGCCCTCGCGCGCGCCCTCGCCCCCCGCCCCGCCGTCATTCTGCTGGACGAGCCATTCGGCGCCCTGGACGCGAAAGTCCGCGTCGAGCTGCGCAGCTGGCTCCGGACGCTCCAGAAGGAGCGCGGGATCACGAGCATCTTCGTGACGCACGACCAAGAGGAGGCCATGGAGCTCGCCGACCGCGTCGTCATCCTGAACCGCGGAAAGGTCGAGCAGATCGGCTCCCCCGAGGACGTCTACGACCACCCCGAGACGCCCTTCGTCGCGAGCTTCATGGGCTCGAGCAACGTGCTCCGGTCGAGCCGTGGCCTCCCCTTCTCCGCGCCCGAACCCGCTCGCGCGGACGGGGAGAGCCGGGCGGTCCGCGCGTTCGTGCGCCACCACCAGATCGAGATCCTCCCCCTCGGATCCGAGCCCCGCGGGATGGTCGTCGTGCCCGCCACCGTCCAGCGCGTCTCCCGCGTCGGCTGGGTCGCGAAGATCGAGCTCGTCCTCGACGACGGGCAGACCGCGATCGCGGAGCTCCCGAAAGACCAGGCCGCCGCGATGTCCCTCCAAGCGGGGAAGACCGTCCGCGTCGGTCTGAAAGAGGCGCGCGTGTTCTCCGACGACTACTCGATCTAGACCCCGCTCATCCGCACGCCTCGAGGCCGGGCGCGCGGCCCGCCGCCCCCCACCCACGAGCGTGCGCGCATGTGGGATAGGTCATGGGCAGCGACGCGCGCGCGATCCACCCGGACGCTCACGTTTCCTCTGCAAAATAAGGGCTTTCACGCTATCCGGCGGGTCCTCGCGCGGGCCCGCGTGTAGCCTCCGAGGGATGGCAGGCGCGTCTTTCCAGCTCAGGTCGAGCGCGGTCCCCCCGCGCGCGGTGGTCGTCGGGTTCCGCGGGGTCGAGGAGATTTCCCGGACCTACGCATTCGACGTCTACTTCACGCTCAGCCAGAGCGCGGCGGAGCTCGCGCTCGGCGGCTCCCTCGCGCACTTCGTCGACATGCGCGACGCCGTCTACTCGAAGATCGCGCTCCGCATCGACCTCGGCGAGGGCCTCGAGCCCTTCGTCTTCGCGGGGGTCGTCGCGTCCCTCGAGCTCGTGCGCGCCCTCCGCGAGAGCGCGCTCTACCGCGTTCGCATCGTTCCCCAGCTCTGGCAGCTCTCGCTCACGCGACACAGCCGCGTGTTCACGAAGAAGAGCATCGTCGAGATCATCCAGGAGGTGCTCGAAGAGGGCGGCGTGACGGACGTCGAGCTCCGCCTCGAGAACCCCTACGCGCCCGAGGCGCACGTCTGCCAATACCGCGAGTCCAACCTCGCGTTCATCGAGCGCTGGATGGAGCGCGAGGGCATCTCCTACTTCTTCGAGCACGACGAGGCCGGCGAGCGCCTCGTCCTCACCGACGCGCGCGTCTCCCGCGTCACGCGCCGCGCGTCCCCCGTCCGCTACCACCCCGTTTCTTCCTCCGGCGACGTCTCCGCGAAGAACGCCTTCGACAACTTCACCTGCACGCACGCCGCCCGGCCCGCGAGCGTGAAGCTCACCGACTACGACTACGCCAAGCCCATGCTCCACATCTCCGGCTCCGCGCCCGTCTCCCACGCGGGCCTCGGAGAGATCGTCGAGCACGGCGGGAGGATGTTCTCCCTCGGCGAGGCCCAGCGCCTCGCGAACGTCCGCGCCGAGGAGCTCCGCGCGTCCGACACCGTGTACCACGTGACCGGCGCCGCATCCCACCTCTACGCCGGCCACACCTTCGACGTCGAGGAGCACCCGAACCCCCCCTTCAACCGCACGTACCTCGCGACCGCGCTCCGGCACTTCGGCTTCGAACCCTCGTTCGCCACCGCCTGGGGGTCGCTCGTGAAACCCGATTACCCCGATCTCTACCGCGTCGAGGTGACCGCGATCGAATCCGACACGCCCTTCCGGCCCGAGCGCCGCACGCCCTGGCCCCGCATCGACGGCTACGAGAACGCGATCGTCGACGGAAGCACCACGAGCCAGTACGCCCAGATCGACGAGCAAGGGCGCTACGCCGTGAAGTTCAAGTTCGACGAGGGCTCCCTTCGCGACGGCAAGGCGAGCACATTCGTTCGAATGGTGCAGCCCCACGACGGACCCCAAGAGGGCCAGCACTTCCCGCTCCGAAAAGGTGTCGAGGTCCTCTGCGCGTTCCAAGGCGGCGACCCCGACTGCCCCGTGATCCTAGGCTCCGTGCACAACGCGGTGAACCCGAGCGTCGTCACCTCCTCGAACCACACGCAGAACGTCATCCGCTCCGGCAGCCTCAACCACATCGTCATGGAGGACACCGCCGGCGCGATGTACCTCGAGGCCTACTGCCCCATCGCGACGACCAAGATGTTCCTCGGCGCCGGCGATTGGAACTTCAACCTGACCACGATGGGGACGGGGCAGATCCACACCGAGTCGAACCTCAACGTCGACGTGAACGGCGAGATGAAAGTCGACGTCGCCTCGAGCGTCGACGTCGACTATCACGCGAACCTCGATTGGGACGTCTTCGGCGCGGTGAACACCCACTACCACGCGACCCTCGGCCTGCACGTCGACGGGGCGGCGCGCCTCCACTTCGACTCCACCCACCACCAGCACGTCGCCGGCGCCGCCACCGAGAAGTACGACGCGACGCTCGGCCTCGCCGTGACCGGAAACGCGACGCACACCTACGCGGCGAACCACGCGTCCACGATCGCCGGGAGCCGCAGCGCGCTCGTCGTCGGCACCGACGCGACCGTCGTGAACGCGAACCACGAGACCGTCGTCCTCGGCGACCAACAGACCGTCGTCCTCGGCGCGCAAACGCACGCCGTCATGGGCTCGAGGACGGAGGCCATCGTCGGGAGCCACACGCTCGACATCCTCGGCGACCAGACCATCACGATCGCCGGCGCGCAGACGATCCACGTCAACGCGCCCCAGTCCTGGCTCCGCAAGGCCGACTCCTCCCACGTTACCTACGGCGCGACCGCGGAGGCTTTCCTCGGCGCGAAAGCGACGCTCAACGCCGGCGCGTTCGCGAACATGACCCTCGGAGCGCAGCTCGACGTGTTCGGCGGCGTGAAGCTCAGCCTCGCCGCCGCGCTCCAGCTCGCGATGAGCGCGGTGAACATCAACGTCGTCGCGGGCGCGAACATGGGCCTCACCGCCGTGAACATGTCCCTCACCGGCATCAGCCTGTCGTACAGCGGGATCGACATCTCCGGCTCCGGCCTCCACCTCGACATCTGAGGCGTCGTTGAAGCTCCTCAAGCCGCTGCGATCGACGGTCATCCACCGCGTGTTCGAGCACAAGAAGCGCTTCGTGCTCGCCCTCACGGTCGGCTACTGCTTCCGCTTCGATCGTCCGCGCGCGCTCGTGAGCGAGCCCGAGATGTGGAAGATGGCGGCGACCGATCTCGGTCGCTTCGGCGTCCTCGATCACTGGATGTGGAAGCCCCAAGCCGAGGTGCTCGTCACCGGCGCGTGCTATCCGGGCGCCCCCAAGGGCTCCGACTTCGTGCGCCTCCTCGTCGGCCCGCCCGAGCGCCGCCTCATCGACAAGCGCCTCTACGTGTTCGGCGATCGACGCTGGACCCTCCTCGGCCCGAGCGAGCCCGCCCCCTTCACGCGCATGCCCGTCGACTGGGCGCACGCGTTCGGCGGCCCCGACTTTCCGCAGAACCCCGTCGGTCGCGGCGGCAGCCCCACGATCGACGAAGCGACGGGCGCCGAGGATCACTTCCTCCCCAACGTGGAGGATCCGAAGCACCTCCTCACCGCGCCCACCGAGCGCCCCCACGCCGTGAGCCTCGCCGCGTGGGACCCCATGTGGCCCTACCACTTCGAGAAGAAGATCGGCACCTACGACAAGGACTGGGTGCGCGAGCGCGGCATGTCGCTCGCGGACGACTTCGACCCCAGCCTCTTCAACGTCGCGCCCCCCGATCAGCGCGTGCGCGGGTTCTTCGAGGGTTCGGAGGAGATCCGCGTCGAGCACATGCACCCCGACAAACGCGTCCTCGAGGCGCGCCTCCCCGGTTACCGCGCGCGCGGATTCCTTCGCTTCACCAGCGCCATCGACCCGAGCCTCCGGTTCGTCGAGGTGCCGCTCGCGCTCGACACGATCCACCTCTTCCCCCACCGCGAGCGCGCGGTCGTGTTCTTCCGGGGTGTCCACGAGATCCACTCGCCCGACGGGAGCGACGTCGGCGTCCTCGGCGCGGGGTTCGACGAGTCCATCGACGACAAACGGCCCGCCGCGTACTACGAGGAGGTCTTCGCGCGGCGCCTCGACAAGGACAAGGGCCCCCTCCACGCGCTGCGCGACGCCGAGCTCCTCCCACCCTCCGCGGACGTGCGCGCGAACCTGCTCGAGGAGGATCCCATCGAAGAGGCGATGCGCCGCGAGGGCCTCCTCGAAGCCAACGCGTTCCGGCGCGCCGAGGCCGAGTACGACCGCGCGCGCGACCGCCTCCTCGCGCAAGGCGTCGATCCGTCCCTCATCCCACCGCCCCCCGCGCCCCCGCCCAACGCGGCGCCCGATCTCGCGGACCTGCCCGCGATCGCGGACGACGCTCGGCGCGAAGCGGAGGCGAGGCGAGGCGAGGCGGACGCGACGCTCGCGGCGTTCGCGAAGGAGCACGGCGTCGACATGGGCGCGCTCGCGCAGCAGGCGAAGCGCGCGCACGCCGGGCCGCCGAAGTTCTCCGCGCGCGCCGAGATCGAGCGCCTCGAGCAGATGGCGCTCCTCTCGGACCACACGGGGATCGAGATCGACGGGGTCCGCGAGCGCCTCGCCGATCCCAACCTCCTCTCCTCCCTCCTCGAGATCGAGCAGAAGCTCGTCGTCGCCTATCGCACGGTCGCTCACCTGCAGGAGCCCGCGGGGGAGGCGGACGCGGAGGCGAGCGCGCGCGCCCGCGCGGAGGTGCGCGCCGTCATGCTCGGCGCGACCCGCGATCAGCGCGACTTCACCGGCGTGGATCTCTCCGGAGAGGACCTCTCCGGGATCGACCTCTCCGGAGCCTTCCTCGAGCGCGCGAACCTCGAGGGCGCGAACCTCCGCGGCGCGAACCTCAAGGAGGCCGTGCTGTCCCGCGCGAACCTTCGCGGCGCCGACCTCGACGGAGCGGAGCTCGGCCGCGCGAACCTCGGGCGCGCCGACGCGCGCAAGGCCAACCTCCGCGGCACCGCCCTCGAGGACGCCGTCCTCTACGAGGCCGATCTTCGAGACGCCGTCCTCGACGGCGCGACCCTGTCGAGGGCGACCACGCTGCATTGCCTGTGTGACGGCGCCTCGTTCGAGGGTGCGCACGGCGAGCAGCTCCTCTTCCTCAAGGCCGAGCTCGTCGGCGCGAACCTCCGGGGCGCAAACTTCGCCCGATCCGTGTTCGTCGACTGCGACGCCTCCCGGCTCGACGGGCGCGCCTCCGACTTTTCGCGCGCCGCCTTCGTCCGATCCAAGCTCGACCACGCCCGCTTCACCGACGCGAAGGCGGAGCGCTTCCGCCTCGTCGAGTCCAGCGCGACGCACGCCGATTTCTCCCGCGCCTCGATGATGGGCTCGAACCTCCGCGGGGCGAAGCTCGAGGGCGCGACGATGCGCGAGACGCGCCTGCGCCGGAGCGATCTCTCCGAGGCGGATCTGCGCGACGCCGACCTGACGTGCGCCGTGCTCGCCGAGTCCCTCCTCATCGGCGCGGATCTCTCGCGCGCGCGCCTCGCCGGCGTGAACCTGATGCTCGCGATCATGCACCGCGCGGTGCTCCGCGGCGCGGACGCGAGCGACGCGAACCTCTTCTGCGCGGATCTCACGGGCGCCGTCGGCGACGACCAGACGAGCTTCGCCGGATCCAACGTGAAGCGCGCGCTCGTCGCGGGCGTGCGCCACTCCGTCACGCCCCCCGCGAAGGACGGAGAAGCCCGTGGATAAGGCGGAGCTCGAGCGGCGCGTCTACGCCGGTGAGGTCCTCTCGCGGCTCACGCTCGATCGCGCCGCGCTCGACGGCGCGGAGCTCGCGGGCGGCGTGTTCGACCGCTGCTCCTTCCGCGGCGCTTCGCTCGTCTCCGCGAGCCTCCGGGAGGCGATCTTCACGAGCTGCGAGTTCTCCACCGCCGACCTTCGCGGCGCGAACCTCCGCCACGCGACGTTCCACGGGTGCGCGCTCGAAGACACCCGCCTCACCGGCGCGAGCGCGCCCCTCGCGCGGTTCCTCGAGGGGGCGCTCCCCCGCGCGGCATTCGACGAGTGCGAGCTCCTCATGACGACGTTCGCGGGCTCGAACCTCGAGGGCGCGTCGTTCGCGCGCAGCGATCTCGATCGCGCTCAGCTCCTCGATTGCCGCGTCCTCCGCGTCGACCTCACGGGCGCCAAGCTGCCCGGCGCGACGATTTACAAGGGCGATCTGCGCGAGACCGGCCTGCGTGGCGCGGCCCTCTCCGCGACGCTCCTCCTCGGCTGTGATCTGCGCGGCGCCGATCTCTCCGGGCTCGAGCTCGAGCTCTGCCAGCTGCAGGACGCCGATCTCCGCGGCGCTCGCCTCGACGGGGCGAAGCTCGCGCAGTGCAACCTGAAGGGCGCGCGCCTCGAGGACGCGTCCTTCGAGGGGGTCGTCGCGCCGCGCGCGCTCTTCGCGATGACCAAGCTCGATCGCACGAACCTCGCGGGCGCGAAGCTCGCCGAGTCCCTCTTCGTCGAGGCGCGCGGCCGCGCGGCTTCCTTCGCGAGCGCCGATCTCACGATGGCCGTGCTCCGCGAGTCCGCGCTCACAGACTCGTCCTTCCGCCGCGCGCGTCTCGACTTCGCCGACCTCTCGCGCGCCCTCGTGCGCGGCAGCGATTTCTCCGGCGCGAGCCTCAAGCGCGCGCGCCTCCACGCGATCGTCGAAGACGGCGCGACCTTCGGCCCCGAGCGCGCGCTGGCCGTCTCGACGGACGCCGATCTCGAAGAAGCCGAAGACTGGAAGCCCGATCCCCGCCTCCTCGACGCCCCGAGGAGACCCGTCATCCGCAATGGGAGCGCATCCTCATGAACTCACCCCGATCCCGCGCGTCACACTCCGCCCGTTCCGCCAGCATCGCGGCGGACGCCTCCCAGCGGATGGGGACCATCGTCCGCATCGAGGGCTCGACGTACGTCGTGCGCCCCGACGACGACGACGCGCTCCTCCCCGGCCCTGGCCACGAGATCCGCGCCGCGCGCGCGGTGAGCTGCCTGGTCGAGCCCGAGCTCCACGACTACGTCCTCGTCTCGGGGAAGCCGAGCGGCGCGACGTTCAAGCCCGCGTACGTCCTCGCCGTGCTCGAGCGAGAGAGCCCGAACGTCGCCTTGTCGTCGAGCGGGGACATGGAGGTGCGCCTGCGCGAAGGGCGGTTCCGCGTCGCCTCGCGCAAGGGGATCGACCTGGTCTCCGCCGAGTCCGTCGACGTCGTCTCCAGCCGCTTTGGCGTCCACGCGGAGAGCGCGAAGATCGTCGCGACGGAGCTCGTCGCCCTCGCGTCGCAGGCCATCGGCGAGCTCACGACCGTGAAGGTCGCCGGGAAGATCTTCGATCGCGTCTTCGAACGCGTGAGCGAGCGCGTGCAGCGGAGCTTCCGGAAGGTCGAGGAGATCGACCAGCTCACGGCCCGGCAGATCGACTACGCGGCCGAGCAGACCGTGAGCATCAAGAGCGAGAACACCGTGATGATCGCGAACGAGCTCGTGAAGGTCGACGGCGAGCAGATCCACTTCGGCTGATCTCGGGAGGCACCATGTTCGGCAACGCGCAAATGGGTGGTGTGAACGTCGGCTTCCCCGACGTCTGTTTGACGCCCCCCACGTCCCTCCCCATCCCGTACCCCAACATCTCGTTCGGCCCCCTCGGGTTCCCCCCCGCGTGGAACGTGTTCTGGATGGGCACGCCCGCGCACAACCTGATGACCCAGCCCGCGATGAGCGTCGGCGACACGCCCGGCGTGATGCTCGGCGTCGCCTCGCACACCGTGATGGGCCCCTCCCGTCCGGTGCTCGGTGCCTTCACGATGCTCGTCGACGGGATGCCCGCCACGCGCATGACGTCCATGTACCTCATGAACACGATGAACGCGCCCGGCGTGACGATCGTCCCCGCGCAGGTGAAGGTCGTCATCCTGAAGGCCTGAGCGGAACCCGAGCGGGCGGGCCGCGATCAGGGCATCCCGTACCGCTTGAGCTTGTCGAGGAACGTGGCGCGAGACAGCCCGAGGCGTCGCGCCGCCTCCGACTGGTTGCCCCCGCTCCCCTCGAGCGCCTCCCGCAGCATCGCGCGCTCGAGCTCCTCCACGCGCTCGCGGAACGAGCCCCCGCCCGCGCGCGCCGGCGGGCGAGGATCACCCAGCGCCGACGCGTCGATCGTCCCGCCGCTCGAGAGCGCGACGAGGCGCGTGACCAAGTTCTCGAGCTCCCGAACGTTCCCGGGGTACGCGCGCGCCTCGAGCGCGCGCAGCAGCTCCGGCGCGAGCAGGACGCCCTCGAGCCCGAAGCGGCGCGCGGCGTCCCGCGCGAACATCTCCGCGAGGAGCGGGACGTCCGCCATGCGCTCGCGGAGCGGCGGCACCTCGAGCTCCACGACCGACAACCGGTAGAACAGGTCTTCGCGAAAGCGCCCCGCGCGCGCCTCGCCCAGGAGATCGCGGTGCGTGCACGCGACCACGCGCACGTCCACCCGCGCGACGCCCGGCGCGCCGACGGGCTGGATCTCCCCCGACTGGAGCGCCCGGAGCAGCTTCGGCTGGAGGCGGGGCGAGAGCTCGCCCACCTCGTCGAGCACCAGCGTGCCCCGGTGCGCCTGCGCGAAGTAGCCGAGGCGCGCCGCCACGGCGCCCGTGAACGCGCCCTTCGCGTGACCGAAGAGCTCGCTCTCCGCGACGTCCTCGGCGATCGCAGCGCAATTGAAGCGGACGAACGGCCCGCGCGCGCGCGGGCTCGCGGCGTGGAGGAGGGACGCGAGCAGCTCCTTCCCCGTCCCCGTCTCGCCGCGCACGAGCACGGGCACGTCCCGCGTCGCGACGCGCATCGCCGCGTCGATCGCGCGGCGGAACGCCGGCGCCCGGCCGATGAACGGGCGCCCGAGCGCCGTCTCGGCCGCGGCGCGGCGCGCGTCCTTGCGGAGCTGGCTCACCTCCAGCGCGCGCGCGACGATCGCCTCGAGCTCGTCGTTGTCGAACGGTTTCGGCAGATAGTCGAACGCGCCCTCCTTGATCGCTCGCGCCGCGAGCCTCTCGCTGCCGCGCGCCGTGAGGAGCACCACCGGGAGCTCCGGATCGCGGGACCTGAGCTCGGCGAGGAGCCCCAGGCCGTCCACCTCGGGCATCGCGTAGTCCGTGAGGACGAGGTCGAACGGGGCCTCGTCGAACAGCGCGAGGGCGTCGCGCGCGCTCCCCGCCGTGCGCGTCGCGTGGCCGAGATCTCCGAGGAGCTCCGCGAGCGCGAACGCGACACCGCGCTCGTCGTCGACGATGAGGATCGCGCTCATGTCGACCTCCGCCCGCTCCCTTCTCGGTCCGCGCCGCCCGCTCGAAGCTCGATGATCGCGCGCGTCCCCTGGCCCTTCGCGCTCTCGAACCGGAGCGCTCCGCCGTGCTGCGCCACGACGCCGCGCGCGATGGCGATCCCGAGCCCCGTCCCGCCCTCGCTCTCCGACGCGAACGGCTCGCCCGCGCGCGCGAGCATCGCTTCGCTCATGCCTTCCCCGTCGTCCACGACCGAGAGCGTGGGACCGGGCGCGACCTCCAGGCCGAGCTCTCCCCCGTCGGGCATCGCGCGGATCGCGTTGAGCGCGAGGTTCAACACGGCGTCCCGCAGTCGACTCCGATCCACCGCGGCGCGGAGCGACGGCCCCTCGACCCGGACGCGCACGCGGCGCTGCGCGGCGCGCGCCTCGAGCACCGCCGCGGTCTCCTCCAAGATGTCGCGCAGATCCGCGTCCGCCATCGTCAGATCCGTCATGGGCTTCGCGAGGCCGAGGTACCCCTGCAACGTGTCGAGCGCGCGATCGATCTCCGCGAGCACGACGTCGAGTCGATCGCGATCGCGCGCCTCGGCCTTCCTCGCGACGAGCTGCACCAGGCTGCGCGCCGCGGCGAGCGGGTTCTTGACCTCGTGGGCCACCTGCGCGCCCAGGCGATCGACGCTCCGCGCGCGCCGTTCCGCCTCCTCGAGGACGTCCGCGCGCATCCCCTCGAGCTGCGCGGAGACGCGCGCGTGCGCGTCCACGAGCCCGATGACCCCGACGCCCAGGAGCGCGAGCGACGTGAGCGCGCTCGCGAGCGTCATCCGTGACACCCACGGGGCAGGCAGGGGAGGGAACGCCGCGAGCGGGCCGAGCGCCGCCAACAGGAGGAGCGAGAGCGCGCCCGTCGTCATCAGCGCGGCGCTCGCGCGCGAGCGCCCGAACGCCGCGAACCCCACGACGATCGGCGCGAAGAGCAGCGGGAGGAGCGGGCTCGCGAGGCCGCCCGCGAGGCACGACCCCACGGCGAGCGCGACGAGCGTGAGGGCGAGCGACGTGAAGAGCCACGTCTCGTCGAGCGCGCGCCGACGGAGCGCCCACGCCTCCGCGAAGAACGCGACGACCGTCGACCCGAGCGCGATCGCGAGCGCGCGCTTCTGATGGACGGGCGCGCTCGACGCGCCCCCGAGGATCGCGTTCGCCCCCGCCCCGACGAGGGCGATCGCCGGACGGAGCACGAGGAAGCGCCGACCGACGAGGAGGCGCTCGCGCGAACGGAGGAGCTCGTAACTCGAGGACATGGATGCGCGAGGAGCACGTACTGTACTCGCGGTGGACGGCCGCCCGCGCGCCCGAGAGCGTGTCGGTCCGCCGGCAGCTGTCGGTTTTCCGGCAGCTCGAGGCGCGGGTTCACGCGGTTCGATGGGCTTCGGCGTGAGGCACGACGGGTGCAGAACCGCTCGGCATGCTCGCTTCCCCGCTCGTCACCTACGGAATCCCTCTGCTCGCGCTCGCGGTCGTGTTCGGCTTCGCGGCGTTGATCCACCGCTACGCCCGTCCCGAGAGGAGGCGCGCCTACGCGCTCGCGTTCCTGTCGGTGATGGGGGCCTGGCTCGTCGTGAGCGGCGCCGCTGCGGCCACCGGCTTCTTCGCTGCGACCGAAACGATCCCGCCCCGCCCGCTGCTCTTCATGCTGCCGACGTTCGGTCTCGCGGTGGCGCTCGCGCTGTCGCGCGTCGGGCGTGAGCTCTCGACGCGGGCACCCCTCGCCGCGCTCGTCGGCATCCACGCGTTTCGCTTGCCGCTCGAGCTCGTGATGCACCAAGCCGCGCGCGAAGGAACGATGCCCCCGCAGATGACGTTCACGGGCGTGAACTTCGACGTCGTGAGCGGTGCGACCGCGATCCTCGTTGCCGCCCTCGTGTCCACGGGCCGCGCGCCGCGTTGGCTCGTCGTCGCCTGGGCGGCGCTCGGGACCGCCCTGCTCGCCGCCATCGGGGCGATCGCGATCGCTTCCCTGCCGTCATTCCACGCGTTCGGGAGCGAGCCCGAGCGCCTGAACACGTGGGTGACGAGGTTCCCCTTCGTCTGGCTCCCCGCGGGCCTGGTGTCCTCGGCCGTGTTTGGGCACGTCGTGCTCTGGCGGCGGCTCGCTCGTGGCTCCGAGCTCAGGGTGCGCGCGTCGGCGGTGCCGGAGCCCCTGTGAGAAGGTCCCGCCGTGCGCGAACGATCGACCGGCGAGGTGTAGCCCTCGGGGGGTATCTTCCGTTGTCCCGTCCACGCCATGCCTCGCCTCGCAGCGCTCGTCGCCGCCACCACCCTCGCGTTCTCGGCGCTCGCCCCGGAGGTCGCGCGCGCGGACGACGATCCCCTCTGGATCCCCTCCTTTCGCGGGGCGATTGGCCCCGCGTTTCGAATCGGACCCGACAAAGGCGTGGGGCTCTCGGGGGACATCGGGGGAGGGTTCATCTACCCGTTTGCGGGCGGGCGCGGCGTGTTCGACGCCGAGATCGGCTACGCGTACGACGATCTCGGCTTCGACGCGTTCGCGGCGACCTTCGGCGTCGGGGTCAACGTCCTCGGCGACGAGCGCAACCAGATGCTCTACCTCCTCTACCAGGCGCACCTCATCGTCGGGACGTTCGCCGATCACACGGGCGCGGGCATGCGGAACGGCATCTCGGCGCACGCGCTCTTCGACACGTTCACCCTCGAGTTCGGGCACCAGTTCGTGAACGAGGGCGTCACGCTCCACCACGACGTCCGCCTCCTCGTCGGAATCAATCTCGTCGCGCCCATCTACTTGGTGGCGCGGCGCTTCGGCCCCTGATCCCCGGTGGCACGAAGGGGCCCACGGCCCCCGGTGAGGTCGGCGCGTGCCGCCCGGGCGGTGTATCCTGGCCGAGATGGCGCGCCAACCGAGCCGAACCGAGCGTGTGCGTGAGCGGACCCTCCTCCGCATGAAGATCCTCGTCGGCGCGGCCGCGGCGGTGCAGACCGCGTGCGCCGCGGACAAGCCGAAGACGGACGGCGGCCTCGCGAGCACGGGACCCGAGGACGACTCCGCGTCCAGCGGCGAGGCGTTCACGAGCGGGTACATGGTCGTCGATCCCGTCCCCTCTCCGTCGCGCTGTGGTGGAGAGATGGCCACGAAGCTCACCGCGACGGCCCTCTTGCGCCCGAGCCAAAAGGGGAACGACGTCGTCCTCACCCTCCGGTCGACGAACGGCACGAAGGTGAAGGTAGGCGCCGCCGAGCAGATCCTGATCGATCGGGGCGGTACGATGCCCGCCGTGACGAAGGAGATCGGGAACGATCTCGAGATCTCGTTCCTCTACGATGGTCAGACCCCCGACGTGGACGTCGACATGCCCGTCATCTGCGAGGCGGATGTCGGCCGCATGCGGGCGATGGTCTCCATCGATCCGTCGAGGCAGATCCCCAACGCCCCGCTCCGAGCCACGCTCACGGCCGGCTACGGCTACTGATGGGCGAACGCCGACGCGCGCCCTCCCTTCCAGTAGTACGCTCTCGCGCATGGCGCGCGACCCCGACCGTCCTGCTCGAGTGCGAGACCGAACGCTCCTCCGGATGAAGCTCCTCGTCGGTGCGGCGGCCGCGCTTCACACCGCTTGCTCCGCCGACAAGCCCACGGGCCCGAAGACGAACGGACCCGCCGCTGCGGGCGGAGACGACGGCCTCGCGGACGACGGCGGGTCTCGACCTCCGGAGAGCAGCGGCTACCTCGTCGTCGACATGCTGCCGCCGCCCTCGCGGTGCGGCACCGAGGTCGCGCCGAACGTCGTCGCCAAGGCGGTGTTGCGCCCGAGTCAGCTCGGGAACGACATCGTGCTCACGCTGCACCACGCGAGCGGCGGGAAGATCCGCCTCGGCTCGGCCACCGAGATCCAGGTTCAGAACGGCGGGACGGGCCCCGCGCAGGTGAAGGAGGTGGGCAACGATCTGGAGGTGTCGTTCCTCTACGACGGAACTTCTCGCGAGGCGTACGTGAACCTGCCCGTCGTGTGCGACGCGGACGTCGGCAGCCTGAGCGCCGTCGTCGAGGTGGATCCGAACGCGCAGAAGCCGGGCGCGACGCTCAACGCGTCGGTGCGACCGGGCTACGGCTACTGAAGTTCGGCCCCGGCGGCGCGCCGCAGCTCTGCGATGGCGCTCGATGGGATCGAGATGTCGCGCGCGGCGAGCGGAGCGATCACGCGCCGATCGAGCGCGTCGAGGAACGCGGCGTCGTAGGCGCTGCACGTGGGCACGCCGAGCCGCGCCGCGTCCTTCGAGCAGGGCTGCCCGAACAGCGGGCAGAACGCGCGGATCGCCTCCCCCGCGGATCGCCCGAGCTCGGCGCGATCCTCGTCGCTGATGCGATCTCGCGCCCAGTCGAGGAACCACGGGCCGAGCTCCGCATGCGCCGACTCGTCCGCCGCGATCAGCCCGAGCGCCTCCGACACGAGCGGCGAGGTGCAGGCGCGCTGCGACGTCTTGAGGAGCGGCAGCGTGAGCGCCTCCCCGACGCACGACGTTCGGACGAGGAGCTCGGCCGCCCGGAGGATCGGCTCCGAGGACCGCGGCGGGCGCACGAGCTTGCGCAGATCCACCTCGAGCGGGACCGCTCCGCCCGCTCGCATCGCGAGCCGCGCGGACACCTCGCAGTGCACGCTCTCCTCGAGGATGAACTCCCCCGCTGCGGCGACGAGATCGAGCGGCGCGGAGGCCGCGAGGAGGGCCGCGGCGATCTCCGCGAACGCCGCGGCGCTCGCGTATTCGCTGAACGCGGTCTGCGTCCACACGACGCGCGCCGCGGCGAGCGCGTCCGCCGGGGCATCGACGGGCTCGCTCCAGTCGAGCCGATCGAACGGCGCGCGCCGCTTGCCGAGGCGCTTTCCGAACGGGCCGCCCAGCGATTCGAGCTCGAAGATCACTTCTTCGCGTCTCGCCGCGCTCGAAGCTCGGAGCAGAACGAGCTCGCGCCGTAGCCGGACACCTTGCGCACGACGTTCCCGACGACCGGGTATCCGTCGGCGTCGCAGAGCGGGCGGAAGTGAGCCGTGCGCGCGAACACGGCGTCCGAGTCCTCGAGCCGATAGAGCTCCTCGCGGAGCTCCAGAATCGACGGTGTCACCTGCGTGTCGTCCGGCAACCGTCGCTCGATGCGGCCGGACTCCATGCCGGCGCTCGGGGCCTCGACGTGCGAGATCGTCTCGACCGTGGGCTGCGGGGGAGGGGCCTCGCTGGTCGACGTCAGGGAGGGAGCGCTCGTCTCCGGGACGATCGCGGGTGTCGACTTCGGTGTGGCGGCGCACCCGGAGGCGACGACCGTCAACGCGCTGATCGCGAGCAACTTCGTGGGGCGGATCGTGTGGGTCTTCATCGTGCTGACACGACGCCCGCCCCCCGCGGAGCGTTAACGCGGGGTTCGAAAAAAGAGCTCGGGGGCGAGGCTCAGGGGCAGCGCACGGGGCGCGTCCCGGGGAACGACATGCGCGGGTTCTTCTCGTCGACGAGCGCGCTCGGATCGATCTCGCTCCGCTTCTTCAAGCCCGCCTCGAGCACGTCGCGGACGAGGGCATCCTCGAGGGTCGGCGCGCTCGGGTGCACCGATCCCCAGAACGAGTCTCCGCCCGTGAGCATGAAGTCGCTCGCGAGGAGCGTGATGGTGTCCGCGTCGCCGACGGGCTTGCCATCGTCGTAGGTGACCTCGACCTTCAGATCGGCGCCGCGGCACGCCGCTCTCACGCGGATCCCCGAGACGCTCAACACGCCGCCCTTCTGCCGCATGTGCTCCGTGAGGAGCTTCACGAGATCCGCGCCCCGGAGGGTCGCGAAGCCGACCTTGTTGTCGAACGGGAACGCTTCGAAGAGGCTCCCGTAGCGCAGAGGACCGGCGGGCAGATCCTCGCGCAGGCCGCCTCCGTTCGTCATCGCGACGGTGGCCGTCGGGTACGCCTCGCGCAAGAGATCGACGAACAGGTTTCCCTCCTCGGACTCGTGGTCGTAGTCGCGCCGGACCTTGCCCTTCAGCACGACGCCAAGGTTCTCGTCGCGTCGCACCTTGGCGGCCGCGACGTCGGGCGCGATCGCGGCGGCGACCGCCGCGTCGGGCTGGGGGACGGATCCCTCGTACGCTGGCCGCGCGCACGTCACGGAGAACTCCTTCGCGTCCGGGCAGAGCGCCTGCGGCTCGAACACGGTCGAGCCGGCCACCTTCGCGCCGCTCGGGCCCCGCTCGATCGAGAGGTCGACGCGCGAGAACGCTCGCCCGTAGGCCCACGCTTGGACGATGGGCACGCCGTTCACCGTCTCGGCGACGCCCTGGTGCGTGTGACCCGCGACGATCACGTCCACCGCGCCCTTCGGGAGCTCGCGCGCGACCTTGAAGATCTCGGCGTCCTTCTCGCACTGATCTTCGTCGATCCCCTTCCTGAAGCCGCGGCACTTCGCGCCCGCGTGCGCGAGCACGACGACGACGTCCGCGCGCGCTTCGGTTCGCAGGCGCTTCGCCTCCGCCTCGATCGTGGACGCGAGCGGCTTGATCTCGAGGTCCGCCACGTTGGGGTGCGCCGTCGTCTGGAGCGTGTCCGCGCTCGTCACCCCGATGATCCCGAACGACACGCCCGCGATCTGGACGATCGTGGAGGGCTCGCCGATGGGCAGGCGCGCGTGCGTCTTCGCGATGGCGACGTTCGCCGAGAGGATGGGGAAGGGCGCCTCCCGGATGCGCGCGAGGAGCGCGCCCCGCGGATCGTCCGACGGGCTCGTAGGCGTCGCGGCGGGGCCCGCGGGTCCGTAGTCAAACTCGTGGTTGCCGACGGCGGCGGCGGCGACGCCGAGCGCCCCGTACGCGTGCAGGACCGCGCGCCCCTCGCCGAGGTTCGACTCGAGCGTGCCCTGGAACATGTCCCCGGCGTCGACGAGCAGCACGCCGCCGCCCGTCGCGGCGCGCGCCGCGCGGAGGTTCGCGACGTAGCCCCCGAGGAGGGGCGTCGTCTCCACGTGCCCGTGCAGATCCGCGAGGCCGACGACGCTCACGAGGATCGGTCCGGGAGCCGCCGCCGAGCTCGTCGGCGCCGCGCTCCGCGGCGGTGGATCGCTTCCGGCTGGAGACGTGCAACTCGAGAGGAGCAGGCACGCACTCCACGCGAAGAGGCTGCGGCGCTTGCAGCGCGGGAAGGAATGGGGCCTCATCGCCGCATGAGTCGCGAGAACCGTGGCGAGGCGGAGCGCATCATCCGCGAGCACATCATTTGGTCCGTGGGCGCCGGGCTCGTGCCCGTGCCGCTCCTCGACATCGCCGCCGTGAGCGCCATCCAGCTCGACATGCTGAAGCAGCTCGCGACGCTCTACAAGGTCAAGTACACCGAGTCCGAGGGCAAGGTGTTCCTGTCCGCGATGACGGGGTCGATCCTCGCCAAGCTCGCGGCGAACGCGATCAAGTTCATCCCGGGAATCGGCTCGGTGATCGGCGGCCTCTCGATGTCCGTCCTCTCCGGCGCCTCGACGTACGCGCTCGGCCAGGTGGCGGTGAATCACTTCGAGAGCAACGGGACGTTCTCGGGGATCGACTTCGACAAGGCGAAGAAGGCGTTCGAGGAGCACCTCGAGAAGGGCAAAGAGGTCGCGGCCGACCTGAAGGACAAGAAGCAGGGCCAGTCCCGGGACGTGTTCGAGAAGCTCGAGAAGTCGAAGGAGCTGCGGGACAAGGGCGTCATCAGCGAGGACGACTTCGAGGCCATCAAGCGCAAGCTCCTCGACGAGGTCTGACGCGCGCGAGGCTACTGGTTCTTCAACCCGAGCAGGTGGAGCTGGTCCATCGAATCGATCCAATAGAGCCCCTGCTCGTCCGCCGCGAAGTCCAGCGTGTCGGGGGCGTCGATCGTGAAGGCGGCATCCACCGCGTACGGCGGCGCCGTGGACCAGCGGAAGATCGACTTCCCGTCGGAGCCGTAGACGAACTTGGGGGTCCACGCGATGCGCTTCGTGGTCACGGCGGCGCTGAGGAGCACCGGCACGAGGTTGCTCGGCGGCGCAGCGGAGCGCGCGAGGACGGCGCCGTCCGCAAGGACGACGAAGATGGTCCCACCTCCGCCGGCCAGATCCACCGCGGGCCCGTCGAGCGGCACGACGTCGGAGCCGGCGAAGCCCGACGTGTAGCTCTCGAGCCTGGGCTGCGCTGCGGACACCGCGACCCACGCGCGGTCTTGCCCGTCGGTGGTGGCGCCCGTGAGGAGCTTCCCGGGGAGCAGGTTCGTCGGCTTGTCCAGGTCGACCCGGTAGAGCCCGGAGTCCGGCGAACGGCTGTCGTCGACGTAGACGAGCAGATCCGCGCTCGAAGAGAACTCGAGGCGCCGGAGGAACGAGGGCTGCGCATCCGGGATCTGGATCGTAGAGCTCCACGGTTTGGTCGCGTCGCCGAAATAGATGCCCGTGCCCGAGAGCGCGTAGCCCGTCCCCTCGAACCAGGCGACGTCCTTCACGTCCACCGCTTCCAGGCTCGGCGTGGGTTCGGCGGGCTGCGCCTTCGGCACCAGCAACACGTCCTCGGAAGTGCCGGCGCCCTTCATCACCATCACGTGGTCGGGCGCCGCCGCGAGGCACCGCGGGGATCCCGCGAGGCATTTCGAATTGTCGCTGAGCTTCACGACGACGGGCAAGCACACGCCGCACGCGCACTCCCCGCCGAAGCAACCGCTGCAGAGGACGTCGCAGCCCGAGGAGGACGACCCCGTCTCGCTCCCGCTCGTCGTCGTCGCCGTCGTGGACGCGCCCCCGCCGCCCGAGCTGGCCGCGGCCCACGGCTCGATCCCAGCGACGAGCTGGCAGCTCGCGCCGACCGCGCAGAGGATCGCGGCGCCGACGACGCGCCCGGCAGAAGGAAGCACGCCTCAGTGTAGCGTCGGCGGCGCCCGTCGCTGCACGCGAAAGATCCGGCTCAGGGCGCGGCGCGGCTCACGACGACGACGTGCGGGCCGGGCTGGAGGTGCACGATCACGCGGCCCGCCTCGTCGATCGCGTAGCTCGTGGGGTGACCCTCGATGTCGCTCAGCGCAGATTTCTTGAGGGTCGTTCCATCGATCGTGATCGCGCCGGGCGGTCCGCCGAGCCCGTCGAGCGTGAAGATCGCGCCTTCGCGGAAGACCGTCCCGGGCGTGATCGCGATCGTGACGGACGCGTCCGTCCCCTCCTGTTCGAGGAGTGTCCCATCGAACACCTCGAAGGAGGTCTTGGGACCTCCCACGACGCGCACCCAGAGCTCCCCGGGGGCCGTCGCGAAGGAGTCGACGACCGCCGGGGTCGTCGTGGGAGACAACGTGTCGATCGTCGGCCGCAGCATGGGGACGATCGCGCCTTCGCGGAGGTAGAGCGGCAACACGTCGAGCGGCGCGTCCACGCTCTCCGAGGTCCCGCCCTCGACCTCCTCCCCGCGGTGCGTCGTCGCGTCGAAGAAGTTCACCCACGATCCGGGCGGGAAGATCACTGCTCGGCTCGTCTTGCCGCGCTCGAGGACGGGCGCGACGAGGAGCCCGTCCCCCAGCATGTACTCGTCGTTCGGGTGCACCCCGAGCGACGGAAACGCGAGCCCGAGGGGCCGTTGGATCGCGCGACCGTCCACGGCGAGGCGATGCGCGAGCGACCAGACATACGGGAACAGTCGGAGGTGGAGCCGCGTGTAGTCGCGGTACCAGCGGAGCATCTCGCCGTCGTAGCCGGTCGCCTCGTCCGGCTCCCAGGCGACCGTGTTCGCGCTGTTCCCGATCTGCATCACCGTGGAGAGCGCGGTCTGCTCGAACCACCGCGTGAAGAGCTCTTTGTCCGGAGGGGAGTGCCGGTAGCCGCCCGTGTCCGCGCCGTAGAACGGGAACCCGGACGCGCCGAGGCCGAGACCTCCGATGACGGAGGCTGGGAGTCCTCCCACGGCCACGTAGGACTCCCCATCCTCGTCGACGTGCTCAGCCCACTTCGCGAACGACGCGTCCAGATCGCCCGGCCAGATGATGGGCGCGTTCGCTTGATCGCCGACGGTGGAGTGCCGGCAGAGGAGGAACCACCCGTCGTCCGCGAAGTCCACGTCCGGCCCCTCGTGGTTGGGGCGGAGCACGTCCGCGTAGGTCGAGTGGTACGCGAGCTGGTAGCGCTCGTGCATCGTGCGCTCGTCGCTCCCGTCGGAGAACGACCAGGGCAGGCGCTCCGCCGTGATACCGACGACGACGTCCTCCCCGTAGTCGAGCTTGAACCCATCGATCCCGTGCGCGGTGTACCGCGCGATGTGAGAGCCCCAAAACGCGCGCGCGGAGGGGCGCGTGAGGTCGAGGAGGTCGCCCCACTTGTTGAGCTGGAGCCCGCTCTTCGCGGGGTAGGCGTTCGCGGCGAGCGCCTCGCTGCGAAGCGTCGCGGTCGAGGGATCCGACTCATCCAAATAGGGCGTGTGCCAGAGCCCCATGTGGAACCCGAGCGCGTGCGCGAGAGCGATCATCGCGTCGGGGTCGGGGAACTTCGCCGCGTCGAAGTCGAACGTGTTCACGCCCGTCGCGTAGGGCCGATCGATCCAGACGCCCGTCGCGGGTAGATCGAGCGTGCGCATCACCTCGAGGTCGCTCACGACTTGCGCTTGATCGTCGTTCTCGTCTCGCCACACGAGCGGACCGAGCGCCCAGGGCGCCGGGAGGCGCGGGTAGCCCGTCAGGTCGTAGTAGTGCTTCGTCAAATCGAGGGGCTCGGGCTCCGAGAACAGGTGGAACGCGAGCCCGCGCGCCGAGTCGACGCCCGTCCCGTACGTCGCCTGGACGAGCGTCGGCTCGGTCGTCGCGACCTCGAACACGCCGGGGTGCGGATCGTCGATGAAGAGGGCCCAACCGCGCGTACCGATGAGAAGCGGGATGGGGACGTGCGCCTCGTTCGTGCTCGACTCCGTCGTCCCGTCCTGCTCGAGCTGCATCGCGCGGATTTTGCCGCGGTGGTTCACGTCGTCGAAGACCTCGCCGAGCCCGTAAAACCCTTCCTTCTCGTTCGCGTGCGCCGCGAGGCGTACGAAGCCGACGCGCTCGGGGTGGTCGGGCACGAGCTTCAGATCGAACGTCCCCGCGGGGCCGGCCGTCGCGGCGAGGAGCGCGGTGCCGGCCGGGTACGTGAGCCGGATCTGGAGCGCGTCGTTCGTCGCGGAGACGAGTTCGCTCGCCGTCGGCGCCGCCCAGACGAGATCGTCCGGAACGACGTAGAGCGGGCTCGCGACCGCGATCGGGTAGGGGTCGTACGTGAGGTCGTTCGTGACCTCGAGCGTCCCGAGGACGAACCCCGAGCGGTCGACGCGGAGGAGCGTCGTGTCTCCACGCGACAGCGCGAGGGTCCCAGCGGAGTCGAACGTGAGGGTCGCGGTCCCGCTCGTGATCGTCGCGAGCGTCTTCGGCGCGGGGGGCGGGAGCTGTGGCCCCACGTCGCACGAGAGGAGGAGCGTCGCGGCGAGACCGAGTGCGGAGCGCATCGCGCCGAGACTAGACGGACGTCGATCAGGGCACGAGCACGAGCTTTCCGAGCACCTCCCGCCGCTCCATCTTCAGGAGCGCGGCGGCGGCTTCGGCGAACGGGAAGACCGCGTCGACGTGGGGCGCGAGCTTGCCCTCGGCGACCGCCTCGAAGATCAGCGCTCCGTTCGCGCGGTTCCGCTCGGGCTCGCGCATCGCGAACTGACCCCAGAAGACACCCACGATCTGGCAGCCCTTCAGCAGCGTCAGGTTGAGGGGGATCTTCGGGATGTCCCCGTGCGCGAACCCCACGACGAGGAACCGTCCCTCCCACCCGATCGCGCGGAGCGCCTGCTCGGAGTACGGACCGCCCACCGGATCGTAGATCACGTCGAACCCGGAGCCGGAGAGCGCCTTCGCGCGCTCCTTGAGGTCCTCGCGGCCGTAGACGATCCCGTCGCTCGCGCCTTGGGCCTTCGCGAACGCGATCTTCGCGTCCGTCGACGCGGCCGCGATGACCTTCGCGCCGAGCATCTTGCCGAGCTGCACCGCGGCGACGCCCACGCCTCCTGCCGCGCCGAGCACGAGGAGGGACTCCCCCGAGCGGAGGTGCGCGCGATCCACGAGCGCGTGGTACGTCGTGAGGTACGTGAGGAGCGTCGCCGCGCCGACCTCGAAGCTCACCGCGTCCGGGAGCTTCACCGCCGCGAGCTCCGGCACCACGACCTGCTCCGCGAACGCGCCGTGGATCATCGTCGCGGCGACGCGATCGCCCGGCTTCAGGCTCGTGACGGCGGCGCCGACCTCGCGGACGACGCCCGCGACCTCGCCACCCGGGATGAACGGAGGCGCGGGCTTGAACTGGTACTTCCCGTAGGCGAGCAGCACCTCCGGGAAATTCACGCCCGCGGCGCGGGTCTCGATGAGGACGTCGTGGGACGAGGGCTTCGGCGGATCGATCTCGTCGACGCGGAGGCCCTTCGGTCCAATGAGCTCGTGGCAGCGGACGGCGCGCATGCCCTTCTATAGCCGTAAGGTCCCACCCGATGGCCCCGTTCTCGAACGGTCACTCGAAAAAGCGAACCCATGCGACTCCCATCCGCCCTTCCCCGCGCTCTCATGCTTCTCCCCGTCCTCGCCGTCTTCGCGAGCGCCGCGTGCGCGTCGAGCACGGTCCCGCCCGGCACGGTCGGCCCCGATGGAATGAAGGTGTGTGCCTCCGAGGAGGAGCAGCGCCGCATGCAGGCGCACATCGACGGCCTCTATGACCGACAGTACGTCCGCAAGACGATCGAGATGAGCGACGGCCCGGTCGACTGCATCGACTTCGACAAGCAGCCTGGCTGCCAAGATCCCGCGCGGCCCTGCCCCCACGAGCCACCGCTGCCGCCCGGCGCGACGGAGCAGCCGCCCGCGGCACCCGGCGGCTGTCCGCAGGGGACGATCCCCATCTCGGCTCCACGCATCGAGAACATGCGGCACTTCTGCACGCTCGAAGAGTTCTTCCGAAAGTGAGCCGTCGGGGCCGCTCGAGCCGACCCGAAGGAGCACGTTCATGTTCGCTGCCCCGAGCTCGTCGCGAGGATCGCTTTGCCCGCGCGCGCACGCCGGCCGAGTGAGCTCACCTTCACCCGGCACGGGAGTCGCGGAGCTCAGCGCGGGGACACGGGCTTCGCGCCGAAGAAGTCGGCGACGAGGCCGGGGTGCGAGTAAGCCTCCGGCATCGCGGCGACGGGCTCCATCGGGCTCCCGAGCACGCTGGGACCGCGGCGAGTCATGAACGGCGGTGGCGCGTGTCCGGATGGGTCGACGACCAGCTCGTCGGTCATGCTGGCGTCGCCGTCCCAGCGGAGTGACCGACCGTCCGAGACGCGGTGGACGACGAGGGTTGGCGCGCCGGAGGCCCAGATGAAGGCGCCGTCGTCGGTGACGACCACAGTGCCCCTCGCCGGCACCCGGAGCGTGAGCGGCTTCTCCTCGAGCGAGGACGTGTCGACGAGCGTCGTGCCGGCGCGGCTCGACGCCACGAAGAATTCCCCGCTCGGGCTCTCACCGACGTAGCCGTCGAGGTCGTCGAACGCTTTCAGCGTCTTGCCCGTCCGTGCCTCGACCAAGCGGAGGCCCTTCGGTCGCTTGATCAGGACCAGATCGTTCTTCGGGAGGTAGGAGGCGACGTCCTCCTCTTTCTCCAGGGACCAAATCAGCTTCTTCGTCGCCACGTCGTAGAAGTCGCTCGCGACGCGGAGCTCCGCGCCAGACGCGCTGAACTCGAGGCGCGCGAGCGCTCCGATGGGGTTCTGCGGATGGATGAGCTCGGTCGCCCCCGTCGCGAAGCGCGTGAGCCGCACGACACAGCAGGGCCCGTCGGCCCAGCAGTTCGGATCGGGGCGCTCGGGGATCAGGACGGACGCGAGGAAGTCCTCCTTGGGGCCGAGATCGTAGTTGCCCCAGCTGATCGAGCGCTCGCTCGTGGCCGAGTGGATCACGAGGATCATCTCCCCGGTGCGGGTCCTGTAGTCCATGCCTTGGGTCACGACGTAGGTCCCGTGCGCCGACACGCTCGCGTGCCGGGGCTCCTGCGCTGCGATCGTCCAGGTGCGGTTCCCGCCTCGCTCGGTGAACGTGATCTTCCCCTTGGTGCCTTCGTCGGTGCGTACGACGTCCACTTTGCCGTCGGACGTCACCTCCTCGACCGGCGCGCAGGAGCGACCGGCGAGATCGAAGAGGCACGATTTGTCGCCGTCGGTCACGAGGAAGCCGGTGGGCAGAACGCGGTCCACCTTCGGCCGATTCGCCGGGATGTCCGACCAAACGGATTCGCCGCTCGAGAGGTCGATCACGCGGGCCCCCCTCCCGGCTGGGTCGGCCGCGAGCAGGCGCGCCCCCGCCGCGTCGAGGCTCAGATCTCCGTAGACTTTGACCTCACGCCGCGGCTCATCGGACCGCATGTCGGTGATGTAGACGTCCGTCGAGGGGGAGAACGAGACCACGCGCGTCCCCGCGGTGACGTACCCCTTTCCGCTGGCCTCGATCGTGCGCTCCTTCTCGAGCTTCCGCGTGAAGACCTCCGCGGAGGCGGAGGCCGAGCAAGCCACGAGGACGTGCTGACCGTCGGGGGAGATGGCGAGGTGGAAGTCGCTCGTCCCCGTCTGCTTACCGCACGGTGTGCCTTCGGCCAGCGTCTCGCCGCTCGCGACCTCGACGACCCGGACCTCGAGGGGCGACGTCCGCGCTGTGGTCGCGACCGCGAGCGCCAGCGCCTGGCTGCTCGCGTCGAGCTTCGCCGCTACGAGCTCTTCGCCCTCGGTGCTGACGGCGAGGCGCCGGGGCGTGGATGCGCCCCTCGGATAGAGGAGGATCTCGTGCTTGGTCATGACCATCGCGCCTCCATCTGCGGTCGCCGCCACGTCGCGGACGGGCGTGTCCTTCGGAAGGTCGAGACGCGTCGTCGCGAGCGTGCCCGCGTCGACGGCGTCCACTCCCGCGGCCGTCCACGACAACACCGAATCGCCGGTGGACGCCCGGAGAACGACGCCTTCGCTGCCGGCGACGGGCACGTCCCTCCAGGTGTCCGTCGTCAGGTCCCATACGTGGAGGCGCGCGGCGCCGCAGTCGTTGGTGACGAGGTACCTCCCCGTCGCCGTGAACGCGGCTCGCGTCGCGCACGGCCGGCGCGCGAAGCCGCGCACGGCGCCCGTCGCGACCTCGACGATTTCGTCGCCCTCGGGGCGCTCGAGGAAGACGTAGCGGCCGTCCGCGCTGATCGCGCTCGCCCCCACCGCGCCCGTGATCTGCGGCACGAGCACGGGATCGCCGGTGACCGGCGCCGTGAGATCGACGCTGGGGACCGAAGACGGCGCGGCGGAGGCCACCACCGCCGAAGTCGGCGCGGTGGCGCGCGACGAGCTCCCGCAAGCGGCGAGGACGATGAGGACCGCAGCGAACGAAGACTTGCCCATGTGGTTCTTTACTCTTGGCAGACAATCGCGCGAAGCCAGGACCGACGAGGATCTAGGGGGCTTCGCGCAGCCGACTCGCGAGCGGTTCTAGGCCGCGCGCCCGAGCGAGATCCGGCTCGCCGCGCACGTCCTCCACGGGCCTCCCCCACTCGAGCGCCGTGGACGCAAGGACCGATGCATCTTCATGTCGCCCGCGCCGCGCATGCCAAGCCGCGAGCACGAGCGGGAGCAGGTTGGATGCCTTGGGCTGCATCTGGGCCAGATACGCCGTCATCAAGCACCGGAACTCGTCGGGGGCGCCATCCGGAATGGGCGATGGCGGAGGGCCCTCGCACACCAGCTGTCGGTGGTACGTCACGCGATTCTCCACGTCGGCGGCGACGTCGTCCTCGACGGCCTCGCGCTCGGGGTCGAAGCTCAACGCACGCAGCACGAGCGACAGCGTCTCGTCCGTCTCGAAGACGGACCCGCGCCTCGAAACATAGGCCGCCGCGATCTCTGCGGCGGCTGCGCGCTCGCCTCGACGCACGAGCTCACGGAGAGCCGGTGTGACGAGCGCGGCCTCGAGGTCCGGCGACCCGGGCGCGCTCGCTGCTCGGACCATGGCAAGCACGTGCGCGAGCTGGGTTTGGACCACCGCCGCGTCATCGCGGCGCAGCGCCTCTTCGAGGATGCCGCCGCGCATCCGCTGCGCCTCGAATGACGGAACGACCGTCATCAAGTCCGCGGTGATCGAGAGCTCGTCCTCCCAGTGACCCGCTTCGCGCGCGATCTCGCGAGCCGCCTCGAGGAACGAACGATCGAATGGCCCACCCAGCTCCCGGTAGCGCTTCACGACCTCGAACTGTCTGGCTCGTGACGGGATGGCGCGCGCCACGTCTTCGAGCGCGATCTCGCCGCCGCGCCGGAGCGTCCTTCGCAACACGCGAGAAGCGGTCTCGTGCTGGTGGTCTCGCAACATCTCGCCGAACCAGGACGGGGAGACGCTCCGCGCTTCCACCACCGCGGCCATCGCGGGCACGAAATCCGCTCCATCGGGCAGCGCGCGGAACGCCGCGAGGACCAAGCGTGGATCCGAGTCCGCGGAGAGGCCACCCGACAGCGGAAGGAGCTCCGCGGTGACCTCTGCGTCCGCGCGAAAGCTGCGGCCGAGCGAAGGCACCCAGAGCCTGCGCCATACGTCCTCGGACGGCGTCGGCTTCCCAGCGCTCGCGCGCTCGCACAGCTGCTCGAGGCAGTCTCGGGTCACCGAGACGCCCGGATCGTCCTCGCAGGATCGGTTCGCGCTCGTCTGTTCGAAGTACGAGAGAACCGCGGGGACCACGCGCTCGGCGACGCCATCCGCGCCTCGGACGATGCTGAAGGTGTTCGGGCCCTGCGCAAACGCGATGGGCTCGCGCGCGTGGAGCGCCTCGAGGAAGCTCATCAGCGCCTGCCGGAGCTTGGGCCAATCCCATGGGCGCGCCGAAGGCGCTCCGCTCAGCCGCGGTCCCTCCGCAGAACCGCGGCGGGTGGCCTGATCGCCTGCGCGAAGCGCCGCCCCGAACCGCATGACGTGCGCCGCGGGCCAGCTCACCTCAGCCCCGAGGGGTTCGGGGATCGTGGCGGCGATCGCCGCTCTCTTGCTCGGGTGGAGGGTGCTTTCGAACCACACGGTCGTTGTGAGCGACCCGTGCGGCGGCGATTTGGGAAGTCCCAGCACGAGCAGAGGTTTGCGCGCCATGTCAGCGTGGCTCCCGAGCGACGGTCGATCCGGTCATCATGCGCCCAGGGTCGCGACGGCGAACGACGGATGGACGCCCTCCGCGTGTTTTGTCCAAGTACGAGCGCCGGCGTCCCGTCGGGCGAGAGGTAGCGGCGAGCGGACTCGCGCGTCAGCGCGTGACGTGAGACGAACCGCCCAAGGCGTCTGCGGGCTCCGGGGAACGGAAGCGGTCGAGTCAGGCGACCCGGACGAGCACGCTCTTCAAGTGCGACTCGGCGCCGGGCGGGGGCGGAAAGTCGACGGGCGGCGGGAGATCCTTCATCTGCCCGACGGCGACGCCGGCGTCGCGCGCGGCCTCGTGCAGGAACCTCCGAAACTTCGCGGTGACGATCCCGCGGTGGTTCGTGCACGCGAGGAGGAAACCGCCCGGCGCGACGACGCGGAGCGCGGCCGCGGCGAGCTTCTTGTAGTCCCCGTCCGCGGAGAAGCGCGAGGTCTTCGTCGTCGAGAAGCTCGGCGGATCGAGGACCACGGCGTCGAAGCGCTGGCCCTTCTTCGCGGCGAGCGCGAGGTATTGGAAGCAGTCGGCCTCGACGACGACGTGATCCGGCTCGCCCGCACTCGCGCGCTCGAGGTTCCTCCGCGCCCACCCGCAGACGCTCGCGGACGCGTCGACGGTGACCGTCGATCGAGCTCCACCGGCGGCCGCGACGACCGAGAAGCTCCCCGTGTACGCGAACAGGTTGAGCACCCGCATCCCCGCGACGAGCTCCCCGAAGCGCCGGCGGTTCTCGCGCTGATCGAGGAAGAGCCCCGTGGAGAGGCCGTCGCCGAGGCGGATCTCGAACGAGCGCCCGTTCTCCTCCACGAGCATCGCCTCCGGGCCCGATGCCCCGCGCACCGGCGCCCGAGGTGCGAACGCGCCGCCGCGCGCGTCCACGATGCGGCTCGCGTGCTTCGGTCGGCGCTTCACCCAGACGCGCGCTGCGCCGAGCCGCTCGAGCGCGTCGAACACGATCTCCTCCGCGATCGGGGAGTCCGAGAGGTGGGCGACGAGATCGTCTCCGTAGACATCGACCGACAAACCCGGGAGACCGTCCGCCACGTCGTGCGCGATGCGGAACGCGTGCGGCTTCGGGTCGCTCGCGAAGACGCCGTATCGCCGCTCGGCCGCGCGGCGGACGAGCGCCTCGACCTCGTCCGCGCTCGAGGGCGCGTCCCGATCCTCGCCGCGCAGCGCCGCGCCGAACGACGCGTCCACCGGAGAAGAGAGGGCCAGCGGTCGATCCGAGATCGGGTGACGGAGCTCGAGCGCGCGCGCGTGCAGCATGAGCCGTGCGTGAGGCGCCCCGCCGTACGCCGCGTCCCCCACGATCGGCGCGCCCGCGTGCGCGAGCTGCGCCCGGATCTGGTGCGTCCTGCCCGTCTCGGGCCTCGCCTCGACGAGCGCGCGGCCGCTCTTCCGCTCGAGGACACGCACGCGCGTCACCGCGCTCTGACCCTTCCCGCGAGCGCTGCGCTCGACGACGCGCACGTTGCCGTCCCGATCAGGGGCGAGGACGTCCCGGAGCACGCCGTCGCTCGGGAGCCGGAGCTTGCCCTCGACGACGGCGACGTACGTCTTCTCGACGTGACGACCCTCGAACTGCTTCGCGAGGCTCGGGTTCGCACCCTTGCTGCGCGCGAACACGAGCACGCCGGACGTGTCGCGATCGAGCCGCTGATGGATCCCGAGGTACGTGTCGTCGCCGCGCGCCCGAAGGAACGCGCCGAGCCTCGTCACCACGTCGTCGCGGTGACGATCGTCGGGCGCGTGCGTGCTGATGCCGATGGGCTTGTCGACGGCGATGACGCTCGCGTCCTCGAACAGGATCCAGCGCGCGTCCCACGCCGGGAAGAGCGCCGCGAGCGCGTCGATCCGCGCCCGCGGAAGCTCTTGGTCGGCCACGGCAGCGGAGCTCAGTGCGCGATGTTCGTGCCCGCGGGCGGCGTGAACGTGAACTCGGACGCGTCGATCGAGGCGGGCTGCTGCGCGTCGTAGAACTCGAAGCGGTTCTTGTTGCCCTGCGCGTCCAGGATCAGCACGGAGACGACCGCGCCGAGATCGCTTTTGTCGAGCTTCTCCTTGTCCACGTAGAACTGCACCTTCTCGTACGCGGGCGTGGGCGAGCGCGGCTTGCCGATGAGCACGGGGCCCTTCTCGAACTTCACCTTCTCGTTGAACGCGAACGTGAAGCTCTTCCGGATGCCCTCGCCCATGATGAACGCCATCGCGCCGGGGTACTCGGTGTTGCCCACGGGGTTCTCGAACATCTGCTGATCGTCGGCGACGTACACCTTCAGCGTGATCGCGTCGGACACGATGCGGTTCAAGTTCGGCGCGTCGTAGCGGAAAGAGATCTTGTTTTTCCGCTCGACGAAGACCGTCCCCTTCGACTCCTTCTCGGTGCCCTGGACCTTCTGCGTGTATTTCTGGAGGAAGTTCGCTTTGTACCGGGGGAGGGGCGCGTAGAGCGCGTCGATCTGCGCGGCGACCGCGTCCGCGGTGCCGGGATCCGGCGGGGGCAACTCGATCGGCGTGACGACGGGCGGCGTCGGCGGATCGGTGGTCGGCACGGTGCTGGAGGTCGTCCCCGGGTTCGTCGCGACAGGCCCCGTGGATGGCGGAGCGGGGGTGTTGGGCTTCGTCGAGCCAGACGTCGCGGGGGCGACGGATCCCGAGGGCGCCGGCGTGGGGGTCGTGCCGGGCGTGGACGCCGTGACGGACGGCGGCGCAACGGGTGACGAGCTCACGCTCGGGGCGGACGAGGACGTGGTGGCGCTGAGCCCGGCCGAGCCGCTCGACGCGGAGGACGAACCGGATCCCCCGTCCTCGCTCGAGCACGCGACGAGGAGCATGACGAGCGCCGCGAGCGCGCGTCGAGATCGGGGGGACGACGAGAGAGACATTCGGGGTTCCTTACTCCAAAACAGTGATTCAGACGTCAGCTAACCGCCGGACGACAGACCTGCAAGCAAACGCCGCGCCGGCTCAGCGCCATGGTTTTGGGCCGCGAGAAGCGGTTTTCTTGATGGGTGAGGCCGCGGTGTGGCGGTCGAGCGCGGGAGCCAGTGCGATGAGGAGGCGGTCAAGGGTTGCCCCCTGGGTAACGGAGATGCTGGCCAAAAGTTCCATCGGGTTGCTAACCTGAGAGGATGGTCGAGAGCGAGGCGCGCGGACCGCTGCGCGTCATCGGTCGGTATGCCCTCTTCGGCGAGATCGCCGCGGGCGGCATGGCGACCGTGCACATCGGACGGCTGTTGGGTCCCGTGGGGTTCTCGCGGACGATCGCGATCAAGCGCCTGCACCCGCAGTACGCGAAGGATCCCGAGTTCGTCTCGATGTTCCTGGACGAGGCCCGCGTCGCCGCCCGCATCCAGCACCCCAACGTGGTCGCGACGCTCGACGTGGTCGCGCTCGAGGGCGAGCTCTTCCTCGTCATGGAATACGTCGACGGCGAGTCCCTCGCCCGCATCCTCCGGACCATGCGGAGTGAGAACCGAACGATTCCCCCAAAGATTGCGGGCAGCATCGTCGTGAACCTGCTCAACGGCCTCCACGCCGCACACGAGGCGAAGAGCGAGCGGGGGGAGCCCCTCGGCATCGTGCACCGGGACGTATCGCCGCAGAACGTGCTCGTCGGCACGGACGGGATCTCCCGCGTCCTCGACTTCGGCGTCGCGAAGGCGACGGGCCGAGTGCAGACGACGAAGGAGGGGCAGGTCAAAGGCAAGATCGCGTACATGCCCCCCGAGCAGCTCTCGGGCGAGGCGGTCGATCGACGCTGCGACGTGTACGCCGCGTCCGTCGTCCTCTGGGAGACGCTGACGGCGCGTCGCCTCTTCGACGGGGACAACGACGGCGTCGTGCTGACGAAGGTCCTCTCGGGGAAGGTCGCGCCCCCGAGCAGCGTCGTCCCAGGGATCAGCTCCGCCGTGGACGACGTGATCATGCGCGGCCTCGCGCGGAACCCGGACAAGCGCTTCCAGACCGCGGCGGAGCTCGCGGTCGCGCTCGAGGACACGCTCGGGATCGAGTCCCCTCGAAAGATCACCGAGTTCCTGCGGAGCTGTGCGGGCGAGGCGCTCGCGAAGCGCGCGGCGCGCGTGAAGCAGATCGAGATGTCGAGCGGGGATCTCTCCGTCGAGCCCAGCACGACGGAGGCCGTACCCGCGGCGCGCACGAGCTCGCCATCGGGCGTCATGCCGACGGAGCACTCGGGGACGCGGCTCTCGAGCGTCTCCGCGTCCGTTGCGGCGCCCCCGCTCGCGCCGCCGCGCTCGCCGAAAGTCGCTTTGATCGCGGTTGCGGGAGCGGCGGGGGTCGCGCTGCTGGTCGGGTTGATCGTGCTCCTCAGCGGATCTTCGAAGCCGCCGGACAGCGCCTCGTCCGCGCGGATGAGCGAGCCGTCCGGATCGAGCGCGTCGATCGGTGCCCGCCCACCCGCGGCGCCGACGGCCAGCGCGAGCGCCGCGCCGAGCGCGTCCGCGTCCGCGGCGCCGTCGGCGACGCCGCCGAAGCCCAACGTCCCCCAGCAGAACCCGCCGAGCACCAGTTGGCCCACGCCGCCGATCCGCCCGCCGAACAAGCCCGACTGTTCGAACCCGAAGGTCTGGGACCCGGTGAAGCAGATCATGGTGATACGCCCCGAGTGTAGGTAGGGTATGTGCGGCGCGTGAGCGCCACGCCCTTCCCGAACGATCCGCCGGTCACCCCCGCCCTCGCGCGCGAGCACAAGCTCACGGAGTCGGAGTTCGCGAAGGCCGTCGCTCGGATCGGTCGCTCGCCGACGTTCGCGGAGCTCGGCGTGCTGAGCGTGATGTGGAGCGAGCACTGCTCGTACAAGAGCTCGCGCGTCCACCTCGCGCGCCTCCCCACGAAGGGCCCGCGCGTGATCCAGGGCCCGGGAGAGAACGCGGGCGTCGTCGACATCGGGGACGGCTTCGCGGCGATCTTCAAGATGGAGTCGCACAACCACCCCTCGTACATCGAGCCGTACCAGGGTGCCGCGACCGGGGTCGGAGGCATCCTGAGGGACGTGTTCACGATGGGCGCGCGGCCGATCGCGAACCTCGACTCGCTCCGCTTCGGCCGCCCGGATCATCCGCGGACGGCGTCGCTCCTGCGCGGCGTGGTCGCGGGCATCGGTGACTACGGCAACTCCATCGGCGTGCCGACGGTGGGCGGCGAGCTCTTCTTCGACAGGGCGTACGACGGGAACATCCTCGTGAACGCGTTCACGTGCGGCGTCGCCCACACGTCGAAGATCTTCTACGGGCGGGCGAGCGGTGTCGGAAACCCGGTGATCTACGTCGGCGCGAAGACGGGGCGCGACGGGATCCACGGCGCGACGATGGCGAGCGACGAGTTCAAGGACGGCGGACCGAAGAAGCGGCCCACGGTGCAGGTGGGCGATCCGTTCAAAGAGAAGCTCCTGCTCGAGGCCTGCCTCGAGATCTTCGCCGCGGACGTCCTCGTCGGTGTCCAGGACATGGGCGCGGCGGGCCTCACGTCGAGCAGCGTGGAGATGGCGGGGCGGAGCGGGAGCGGGCTCGAGCTCGACCTCGACAAGGTCCCTCGGCGCACGAAGAACTTGTCGCCCTACGAGATGCTGCTCAGCGAGTCCCAGGAGCGCATGCTCATGGTCGCGAAGCCCGGGCTCGAGGCGCGCGTGCTCGAGATTTGCGACAAGTGGGATCTCGACTGCGCGATCATCGGAAAGGTCACGGACACGGGCCGATGGGTGATTCGGGCGACGCCCGGGTACGACCCGTTCGTGGAGACTCGCGCGCCCGATCCGGCCGCGAGCGTGGTCGTCTGTGATCTTCCGGTCGACTTCCTGACCGACGAGGCCCCGAAGTACGATCGCCCGCAGGCGGACGACCCCTCACTCCCCGCACGGCTCGCGTTCGATCCGGCGACGGTGAACGACGAGCGCTCCCTCGACGCGATCTTCAGGGACCTCGTGGGATCCCCGAACCTCGGATCGCGCGCGTGGGTGTACAGACAGTTCGACTCGATCGTCCGTGGCAACACGCGCGTGGGTCCGGGCGCGGGCGCGGCCGTGCTGAAGGTGCCCTGCGAGCACGCGGGCGTGACGATCGACAAAGTGCTCGCGTTCGCGAGCGACTGCAACGGGCGGTGGGTGGAGCTCGATCCGTTCGTCGGCGGACAGATGACCGTCGCCGAGGTGTGTCGCAACCTCGCGTGCGTCGGCGCGGTCCCCATCGGGCTCACGGATTGTCTGAACTTCGGGAACCCCGAGCGGCCCCCGATCATGCGCCAGATCGCGCGCGCGATCGACGGCATCGCGGAGGCGTGCCGCGCGCTCGAGGTGCCCGTCGTGAGCGGGAACGTGAGCCTCTACAACGAGACCGACGGCCGCGCGATCCTCCCCACCCCGACGGTCGCCGGGGTCGGTCTGCTCGACTCGATCGAGGACGTCGTCGAGAGCGCGTTCCCGCGCGCGGGGCTCGAGGTGTTCGTCCTCGGAGCCGAGAAGGCCGGGCCGCTCGGCGGATCGAGCTACCTCACGGACCTCACGGGCGAGGTGAAGGGCGCGCTCCCCGCGATGGACCTCGCGCTCGAGGCGCGCCTCCTCACGCTCGTGCGATCGCTCGGCAAGGCGCGGATCCTCGAGAGCGCGCACGACGTGTCGGACGGCGGGCTCGCGATCACCCTCGCCGAGTGCTGCGCGGTCGGGGCGCGCGCGCGCGTCGGCGCGACGATCGAGCTCGAAGGCGGGGAGCGCGCCGTCGACGCGCTCTTCGGGGAGGCGCCGAGCCGGATCGTCGTCTCCGTCGCCGCCGAACGCGCGGACGCGCTCGTGCGGCGCGCGGGAGAGGCGGGGGTGCCCGTGAAGAGGATCGGCGCGACGGGCGGGGATTCGCTGACCGTTCGGGTCGGCGGTCAGCCCGCGATCGCGGTGTCCGTCAGCGAAATTTGCGCGCGGCGCGACGCGTGCCTCGACGAGATCGTAGGAGCCTGACGTGACTGGAAGCGAACCCCGCCCGAAGGCGGTCCTCGTCAGCGTGTGGCTGCCCGGCGTCTCGGAGGACGAGCACGCGGGAGACCTCGCGGAGCTCGGCCGGCTCGTGACGACGCTCGGGCTCGACGTCGTCGGCAGCGTCACGCAGCGCAGGACGGCGCTGAAGACGGGCACCGTGCTCGGCGAGGGGAAGCTCCGCGAGCTCGCGGCGTGGACGGGAGGATCGGGCCGACCGCAACCCATCGTCCGCCGCAACAACAAGCTCAGGGACCGGCGCGAGAAGGAGGCCGCCGAGGCGGAGGCGGCGGAGGAGGAGCTCGACGAGGCGGACGCCGCCGACGAGGTGGACGCCGCGGACGAAGGCGATGAAGGCCCCGAGGGGCCGAAGCCCCACACGAAGGCGGACGTCGTCGTCGTCGATCACGAGCTCACCCCACGGCAATCGAGGAACCTCGAGCGCGCGACGGACGCGGAGGTCCTCGACCGGTCGAGCGTGATCGTCGAGATCTTCCACCGGCACGCGAAGAGCCGAAAGGCGAAGCTCGAAGTGGAGATCGCGCGCCTCGCGTACGTCGCCCCGAGGTTGCGCGAGGCGGGCGCTGGCGCGGACCGACAGCGCGGCGGCATCGGCGGCAAGGGCGCCGGAGAGTCCGCCGTGGAGCTCGACAAGCGCCGGATCCGGGATCGGATCGCGGAGCTGAAGCGGGAGATCGCGCTGATCGAGGCGGAGGACAAGACGCGCCGCTCCGCGCGCCGGGAGGCGCGTCGCGTCGCGCTCGTGGGCTACACGAACGCGGGGAAATCCTCCTTGATGCGCGCGCTGACGGGCAGCGCCGTCCTCGTCGAAGACAAACTATTCGCGACCCTCGACACGACGGTCAGATCCCTGAAGCCCGAGGTGGAGCCGCGCATCCTGGTGAGCGACACGGTCGGCTTCATCAAGAAGCTCCCGCACGAGCTCGTCGCCTCGTTCCGATCGACGCTCGACGAGGCGCTCGAGGCGTCCCTGCTCCTCTTCGTCGTCGACGCGAGCGATCCCACGTTCCGGTCGCAGCTCGAGGTCACGCGGGAGGTGTTGCGCGAGATCGGCGCGGGGGAAGGGGACAGCTTGCTGCTCCTGAACAAGCGCGATCGGCTCACGGAGCTCCAGATCGCGTCGCTCCGCAGGGAGTACCCCGACGGAGTGCTCCTGAGCTCCAAGGATCCGAAGGACGTGGCCGCGCTCCGCGAGCGGATCGTGACGTTCTTCGACGGCGCGTTCGTCGAGGAGGAGATCTTCGTCCCGTACGCGAAGCACGGCTTCGTGAAGGAGGTCTACGGCGCTGCGACCGTGGTGGGCGAGCGGCACGACGCCGAGGGCACGCACCTCCGCGTCCGGGCGCCGAAGGGCGTCGTGGAGCGATTGTCTGCGAACGTCCCTCGGTGACCTCCTCGGAGGAGCGCGCCGAGCACCCCGGATACAGCTATTGGGGGTGACAGCCCTTCAGGCTTCCAGTCGTGCCGCTGCATTTCTCGTTGGACGCGCAGTCCTCGTCTTTGTCGCATTGTTCGAGACAGACAGTCCCGAGCTTCGAGTCGGAGTCGCACACCGCGTCCGCGACGCACTCGGTCGTGGAGCCTGGCGTCTTGCACGCTTGACCCACGCCCGCCCCGGTGCCCGAGTCGCATGCGGTGAAGACGAGGGCGAGCGCGCCCGCGAGGAGGGAAGCAGTGGCCCCGCGCAGGAGCCTATCGTGAGATGTCATGGGTTCTCCTTCAGTTGGACTCCGCGCCGGGCGCGGCGCGGGTCAAATCGACGTGGACGATGCCGATGGGATCGCCCGCGAAGCGTTTCGCGACGTCCACCCGGTCGGCGACCGGGCCCGCATATTCGGTCGCGGCGTGAGCCTCGACGACCCCATAGTCCGGCTCGAGCGGGAGCAAGCCGGCCATCGATTCGTTGCAGACGACCTCGTCGGCGGCGATCGTGCACTCCGCCGTGCCGGCGGAGCCGGTGAGCGACGCGGACTCACCCGAGGCAGCGACCGAGCCCTTGAAGCTCAGCCCGATGGACTTGCCCACGAGACCGAGTGGAAGGTCGTAGCGGAGCTCGGCCGCGTCGCCGTCGACCGTCCACTCCACCTTGTCGACCTTGTAGGTCGCCGCGCTCTCGAGCCCCGCGGGGACGGGCACCTCGTAGGTGCCCGCATAGGGGTGGCCCCCGCCGACGTCGCACGCGACGAGGAGCGAGCCGCAGGCGGCGATCGAGATCGAGGTGGCGAAGCGGTGCAGAGTCTTCATGGCACTCTCTCTTGTACCGCACTCAGGGGCCGTGACCGCTCCCTTCGCCGTGGAGCTTGCAGAACGTCCCGCCGTGCTCCTCCTCGAGCTCGTAGCCCGCGGGGCACTGTCCCGCCGCGGCGGCGTCCTCGTCGTGCGACACGCAATAGGACTGCTCGACGCCATGCTCGTCCTCGGTCTCGCACTCGAAGCCCGTCGGACAGTCCGCGTCGGCGCTGCAGCGCACGTCGAGCACTACGGCGTCCGCCGAGAACACCGTGTCCTCTCCGCCGCCGGAGTTGCACCCCGCGACGATGAGAACCGCACACCCAAGACAACCCAAGAGCTTCTTCATTCTGACTTCTCCTCGCACCGCTTCGAGCGGCCTCGAGTCAAGGTGAGGCCACCCGGGTTCGCGCGTCAGTTTCGGGTCGCGACAGGGTGACGTCATCGTGACGGGATTCTCGAGATAGGTTCGTCATTTCATGTAGATTTAGCGCGTGCGACGCGTTCGACGACCCGGGCGGGTGGCGCCGCGTTCGAGGCCCGAAGCGAAAGCCTTCGGCTCGACGCGGATCGCGAAGGAGTTCTTCGCCGGTCGATACGCGGAGGTCGTGGCGGAGGGCTTCGACGGCGCGGGCAACATGGCCGACGAGGACGTCCCGTTCGGCGTGGGCGCGCTCGCGTTCTTGGGCCGCGTCGAGGACGCGGAGACCGTGTTCGAGTCGTGGCGCGATCACGCCGAGCCCGACGTCCGAACGGAGGCGGCGGCGCGGCTCTTCCTCGGCGTCGGGCGCGCGCGCGCGGGGGACTTCCTGCGCTCGCGCGCGTGGCTCGTCGAGGACGCGCTCGCGCGTTCGCACGACGGATCTCTGGGCGCGCGCGCTCGTGTTCCAGGGCCTCGCGTGCCACCGCTACTTCGCACGGGCCGCTACCGCGCGGCGGCGCGCCGCGCTCCAGGTCGCTGCGCGCGGCGCACGGGGCCGGGTTCCCGTACGCGCAGATGCTCTCGACGGATCTCAGGGGGCGCGCTCGTGCAGCTTCGGGCACCTCCACGCGGGCACGGCGCTGCTCGAGCAGGCGCGGACGCACGCGGAGCGCGTCGGCTTCGAGCTCAACGCGCACGCCATCGCGTGCTCGATCGCGATCTACCGAGCGAAGTTCAAGCTCGGGCCGGAGGTCGTGTCGGACCTCGAGGCGCTCCTTCGGCTTCGCCGCCAGCACGACTCGTACTCCGAGCGGATGGTGCGCACGGCGCTCGCGATCCAGTACGCGCTGCGCGGCCGGGCGTCGGACGCGGTGCGGGAGCTCGAGCGCGCGGACGCGGACGCGCTCCGCGTCGACGCGCGCCGCGCCAAGGTCGCGACCCTGATCGCGCGCCTCCAGCTGACGCGGCTCCGGGAGGGCGCGCGCGCGTGCGCCGCGATCTTGGACGACGTCGCGGCGCTCACCCAGAAGGGGGACGTCGCCTACCGCTCCGAGCTTCTTTCCATGGGGATCAAGTCGCCCGCTCCCTCGGGGACGACGCCCGCCTCGCGCGGGCGGTGGACGCGCTGCGCGCGTTCGTCCGCGCTCCGAGCACTTGGCGACGACCGCGCTCGGCCGCCGCGGATCGACCGGACGCTGTCCGCGATCCGCACGACGCCCACGGTTCTTCGCGGAGGACGAGATCTCGCCGATGCTCACGGCGGCCGCAGGCGACGCAGGCCGGTCCGCGCCTGCTCGCGCTCGGCGTGCTCGGGCCCATCCCCGAGATGCTCGGCCTCGCGCCGGGCCGGCGCCGTGATGTTCCTCGCGCGGGAGAACGTCGCCCTCGTCGGGGATCACGGCGATCTGTTCGCCCGGGCGAGCCCCCCGGTGGGTCATGCGCTCCTACGGGTGCTGTCGGGCGGCGCCTCGAGAAGGAGGTGATCGTGCGCGAGCTCTGGGGCATCCGCCGGTATTCGCCCGATGTCTACGACTCCTCGTCCGCACGACGATCCACCGCCCATGCGCGACTGCTCGAGCCTCGCGGCGACTGGGTGGTCGTCACGGCCCGCGGGCTGCGATCGACGCGGAGGTGCGCATCGTGGGGCGCGCGCCCGTCGATCGCGAGCACCGTCCACGTGCTCGACATGTCGCTCGAGGATGCGATCGAGCTCCACCCCCCCGCGCGACCGAGCCCGAGGGTCGAGGCAGCCCTGGACGATCGCGTACTCGAGCGCGTGCGCCTCGGGTCGACGAGCGCGCCGGACGTCGCCGAGGCGCTCGGCGTCTCCGAGCACGGCGCTCCGCGCGCTCCGCCGCCTCGTGAAGTCGCGCCTCGTCGTTCAAGGCGCCGCGCGCGCGACGCGTTACGCCGCGCGCCAGCGGCAGTGAACGAGGCCTGCGCGGCCCGCTCGAAGAACGCCGACCCCACGTCAGATCGCTCGTGGCCGCGGCGTCGGGGACACCCAGAAGACGACGCTCCTCTCCGCGCGTGCGGAGAGCAGCGCGCCCGACTCTCCTCCACAACTGGTGCGAGCGCGTCCGTGAGGGCGCGCTCCGTCGAGCCTCCACGCGGGCTCGATCGGCCGCGCGACTCTGGATGCCTCTCGGGTGGGAGCGGCGTGGCGCGGTGACCGAGGCCTCGCTCATACCGCCAAGAGGTCTCTTTGGTCCGCGCGGCTCGCTCGAGCCGCGCGACCTCTCCAGGGCGCCGATGGTGGGGGAAGGGCGCGCTTCGAGCGCCTCGTTCGAAGTCCTTCGCGCGCAGGCGAGATGAACAGCCTGTGCGCGGCAACACGTCGAACGAGGCGCTCGAGAGCCGACGACACTCCTCTCGATCGCTGCGCGTGTCGAGGCGGCGGAGCATCCTCCGGCCGGCGTATCGGCGTTCGAACCGTCGCGAGAGCGCCGAACGGGATCGGTGCTCTAGTATGCGGAGCCCGCCGTGCTCGACCTCCTCTCTTACCGCTTGCTCGCGAGCCGTACGACGGACGATCCGCGCCTCGAGCCGCTCCTCGTCCAACTCGCGGAGCAGTCGATTCGAGACCGCGCGCCGTACTTCGGGTGGCTCCTCGAGCTCGCGGCCGACGAGGAGCGCTCGCCGGCGGTGCGAGCGGCCGCGCTCCTCGCGACGCAGGGCGCGCACGGGTGGGCAGTCGCCGAGTGCGCGGTGGACGCGCTCGCGCACCCCGAGCTCCGCGCGGCCGCCCTGACCGTCCTCGTGCGTCTCGCCGAGAACGCGCCGATGCGCTGGGTCCACGTCGCGTTTCATCCGGACGAGGCCGTGCGCCGCGCGGCCTACGCGGCCCCCCGCCCCGAGAAGACGCGGGTGTTCGACCTGTTCCTCTTGGCCGACGCTGCCGTGCGGGACGCCGTACTTCGAGATCACGAGGCGCACCCGCTCCCGTTCGAGTCGGGTGATCTCTACACGCTCGTCGAGATGGTCGACCGGGGCTTCATCGCCGCGGCGAGCGCGCGCGCCGCGCTCGTGCACCACAAGGGAAAGTTCATGGCGGCGATCCAGGAGCTCGCCGGCGAAACCGACCTGGACGCGCGGGCCGCGTTCACGGACGCGCTCACCGACCCCGCCTCGCTCGAGGGCGGCGCGGCCCGCCGCGCGCGCCTCATGGCGTTCCTCCGCGCGCTTCCCCCGACGGACGACGTGTGGCTCTCGCTGCTCCGCGATCAAGGGCAACGCGGCATGCGCCATCGCTTGGCCGTCGCGGCCTGGACGCTCCTCCCGTCGATGCCGGAGGGCCCCGCGCGCGACGGCGTCGTCGAGCTCGTCCTCCTCTTGGATCTGCGCTTCATCCGTCGGCTCCCCGAGCCCGAAGCGCGACGCCACCTCCGATCGTTGGGAGAGCGGCGCCTCGCGAACATGGAGCAGCACGACACCGTGAGGTCCGTCGTGCAGTCGCCCCTCGTCGCGGTCGACGGAGAGCTCGACCTCGCGGTCCTCGCGGCCGTGATGGCGTTCGTCAACACGCAGGTCTTCGAGAAGCTCATCGAGTGGGTCGGCGTCGAGCGCCTCGTCGCAGCGGTGTCGCGCGACGAGCGCGGCGCCCGCCTCCTCGGGGCGCTGCCGCCGCGCGGAAACGTGAAGTTCGTCTCGATCCTCGAGAAGCTCCCCGCGGAGAACCGGGTGAGCTTGCTCGTCGGGATCTTCCTCGAGGCGGACATCGCGCGATTCGGAGAGCTCGGCTTGGCGGGAGCGGAGGTGCTCCCCGCGTTGCTTCGGTGCGCGGACGCCGAACTCCACGCGCCTGAGAGCGACGGCTCCGCGACGATGGACCGGGAGCGCGCCACCGCGATCGCCGGGTTCGCGCAAGGGCTGCTCGGTCCGGGCATCCTCCGCAAGGCGCTCCCGCCCCTCCTCCGGCGCCGACGTGAGCCCGGCCCGCTCGCGAAGGCGCTGATCCGCGAGTCCGCGATCGCGAGCGAGGCGGATCCGTACGTCGAGCACGTGACCGCCCTCGCGGGCGAAGACCTCGAGTGGATGCTCGAGTGCATCTCGCGTACCGAGGGGTTCCCGATGGGCAAGGAGCTCGCGCTCGCGCACGCGCTCGCGGGCTCCTCGAGCAAGCACGCGCGCGCGTGGGCGAGGAGCCGCCTGCCGGAGGAGGAGGCGCCGACGCGCGAGCTCCCCCGCTCAGCCGCGGGCGTCGCGTTCCGGGCCACGAGCGCCGCGCCCGCCGCGACGATCGACGAGTCCGTAGCGCGCGCGGTGGCGCTGCTCGGGAGCGCGGATCCCGTCCCCGCGACGGACGCGGCGCTCGCCGCGCATCCGTTCGGCAATCCGAGGTTCGACGGCGCGCTCGACACCGCTCTCGTCGCCGCGTTCGGCGTGCGAACGGGAGGTCTTTCCCCGCTGGGGCACGCGTGCCTCTGGAGGTGGGACGCGCACGCGCTCCTCCACCTCGAGCTCTGCGTCGCGGAGCACGGCTCCCTCGGGGCTGCGATTCGGGCGCGGCTCGGGCTCGTCACGCGCGCGCTTCGGCGCACGAGCATCGAGGCGATCGTCTCCGCGCTCGACATCCACCGCTACCGCGATCGCCCGCGGTTTCGGTCGCTCCTCGACGCCGATCTGGTCGACGCCCTCACGAGCGCGTTGCCAGGGGACGCCGAGATCGCCGCGGCCCGCGGGCTCCGGAGGATCTTCGAGTCCTCGGAGATATCCCTCGCGGACGCTCTCCCCGCGATCCGCTCCGCCCTCCCCGAGCTCGGGGACGAGGCGCGCCGCGAGCTCGCGCCGATCGTCGACTCGAAGGGGCTGCCGCCGCGTCGTCCCCCGCGCGCGCCGGACGCGGAGGTCGACGCAGAGACGCTCGCGAAGATCCGCGCGTGCTCGGACGTCGCGATCCTGTCGGCGTTCACGGAGGATCGGCGCGCGATCGTCGTCCAAGAGGCGACGCTTCGGCTCATCCTCCTCGGGGAGCAAGGGCAAGCGGTCCTCGCGGAGCGGCTCGAGCAGGGCGCCGCGATCGAGCGAGTTTCGCTGATCATCGAGAGCCTCCCGCTCTGGTCCGAAGGGCCGAGCCTCGATCGCGCGCGTCGGGTGCTGGAGCTCGAGCCGTTCACGGAGCGCGCGTTCCGCGTCGCGCTCGCGTTCCTCGAGCGCGGGGACGCGGCGTGCCTGAAGCATGCGATCGACGCCGCCCGCGATCCGCTGGAGTCGGGCTGGTTCCGCGCGGAGGACTGGGACAAGCTCCTCCCGTTCATCCCGGCGCGCGGCGCGGCGCGCGCGCTCTCCACCTCCCCGCAGCCCCACGCGAGCCTGCGCGCCGTCGAGGTGCTCCTGACGGGCGAGATCGACGCGGAGGACGCGTCGGCGCTCCGCGCGTACCTCGACTGCGGCACCGAGCGGATGGGATCGCAGCGCCGGCGCGCCGCGATGAAGCTCCTCGAGGTGGGCGATCCCTACGGGCTCCCGATCGCCATCGCCACCTCACTCGACGAGACGAAGGGCAAGTCGAGCTTGTTCGCGCACGTCGACGCGGAGCGCGCGGCGATGTTCGTCCGCGGTCTGCTCGCCGCCGGGGGGACGATCGTGAAGGAGGCGTCGATCGTCCATCACGTCGTCGCGATGCCGTTCCACACGTCCGAAGACGCGTTCCGCGAGATCCTCGACCGCGCGACGACCGATCAGGCGCGCATGACGGCTGCGAGGTATGCGGGGAGCCGCGCGAGCCGCGAGCGCAAGCTGATGCGCGTGGTCGAGACGTTCTCGTGGGGTGTCCGCGTCGCGAGGCGCCTGCTCGGCAAGCCGATGCGCGTCCGGATGACGGGCTCGCAGAGCCTCGGGTTCACGCGCACGCGCGAGAACGTGGTGTACGTCACGCCCCTGCCGATCCTCCGGGGCGACCGGCACGGCGCGGAGATCGTCGAGGCCCTCATCATCCACGAGGTGGGGCACCACATGTTCCACGCGGGCAAGGCGAACGAGGGTGTCTGGTCGAGGGCCGAGAAGGCGGGGATCGGCGGCCTCTTGAACCTCGTCGCCGACGAGCACCTCGAGCGGAACATCCGCGCGCTCGACCGGGAGCACGGCGATCGGCTTAAGCGCCTCGCCGCGTACGCGTTCCAGCACACGAAGCGCATGCTCCCGGTTCGACGCGTGCTGTCCCACGTCGGCGCGGCGGCGGTCTCCGTGCTGCCCGGAGTGGGCCTCGGCGTCGCGCGGGACGACGCGTCGGTGATGATCGAGACAGGCAGCTTCCTCTTCACGCTCGAGAAGTCCGCGCTCTCGTTCGCGCGGTTCGCGCGAGCGCTCCGCATGGGGCTCGGCAACCGCCACGCGGATCCCAAGGTGGCGGAGGCGCTCGAGCTCTTCGGTCCGTCGTTCAAGTCGTCGACGATGGAGCAGCTCCTCGAGATCGCGGACAAGCTGCGCCTGATCTTCGGCTGGGAGACGAACCTCTGCGAGAGCTTCGGCGCGCACGAGTCCATCGAGGACCAGCACGGGGACGCCGAGAGCGTCGTGTGGGGCGAGGGCCTCTCCCAGGACGAGGTCGATCGGATGGTCCGCCGCATCACGGAGCGGAGCGAGGCCCCGGCGTCGTCCTCCGGAGGCGGCGGCCTCGCGATCAACGTGGGCGCGGACGAGTCGTTCAACCGCATCACGCGGGTCGAGCGCAAGGTGTTCGACGCGAGCGCGCACGCCCCGTACGCGCGCCGCGTGCAGCGCCCGGCCCAGCTCCTCCGGCGGTACTTCGAGGAGCTCGGCCTCGGGTTCCGGCCCGAGCGCATGCGCCTCTCGGGGCGCCGGCTCGACCAGACGCGCCTGCTCCCGCTCGTGCTCCACGGAGATCCTCGGCTCCTCGTCGCGCGGCACGCGTTCTTCGCGCGCGATCTGTTCCTCGGGATCGTCGTCGACTGCTCGGGGTCGATGGCGGCGCGGGACAACATGGAGCGCGGGAAGCTCTTCGCGGCGCTCCTCGCCGAGTCGGCCGCGCCGCTCTCGGGGATCGACACGCGCGTCTTGGGGTTCACCGATCAGGTGATCTACGACTGCGGGGACGCGAGGCGGTGCGCCGCGCACGCGCTCGCCGCGAGCGGCGGCAACAACGACGCGGCCGCGCTCTACCACCTCGCGACGATCGCGAAGCAGAGCCAGCGCAAGGCGAAGGTGCTCGTGATGGTGAGCGATGGCCTGCCGACGGAGTGCACCGTCGCGGCGCTGCGCGGGCTCGTTCGCCAGCTCGGGCAGCGCGAGCGCATGGTGTGCGCCCAGGTCGCGGTGCAGGCGCTCGCGGAGGTTTGTTTCCCGCACTACGTGGTGCTCTCGGACGCGAGCATCGAGACCACCGTGAACAAGTTCGGAGCCCTCGTCGCGAAGCTCGTCGCGCGGGCGGTCGGGGGCGGATGATGAGTCGAAGAGCAGCTCGAAGGGGGCGCGCCGGAGGCGCGGGAGCGGAGCCCCGAGAAGGAGAGCCATGTCCAAGTTGAACCTCGAGGATCTGTCCGTGGGCGCGGTGATGGAGGCGACGTTCCTCGTGAACCCGAAGCGCGAGTCGGGCTTCCGCTTCCGGGCGACGCACCTCGACGGCAAGCGCGCGCCGAAGGTCGTGCTCGCGGACGACCCACGCATCCAGCCGGGGGTCCCCGTCCTCGTGAAGATCACGGCGATCAAGAAGCCCGAGCGGGACGATCGGGGCGCGATCGAGGTGGAGTTCGTCCGCATGGCGGACTTCAAGCTCGAGGGCGTCTACCTCGAGCCGATCATCGCGAAGAAGCTCCAGGTGCTCCTCGAGAGCGGGCTCAACATCCTCCTCGACGGCCCGCAGGGCTCGGGCAAGACGCTCCTCGCGCGGACGATCGCGACCCACCTCGGGTTCGAGTTCGTGTTCTTCAACTGCGGCGCCGTGGTCGAGGCGTCCGACTTCCTCGCGACGATCCACGTGCGCGCGAGCGAGTCGGGGGCGCCCGTCACCGCGTTCGTGAAGACCGTGATCCTGAGCGCGCTCGAGGAGGCGACGGAGCACCCGGACCGGCGGTACCTCGTGTTCCTCGACGAGTTCAACCGGTGCCCCGAGAGCGCGCGCAACGCGCTCATGCCCGCGCTCGACTCGACGCGCCGCCTCTTCCACCCGATCCGGAGCGCGTTCATGGACATCCCGGACAACGTGCAGTTCATCGCCGCCGTCAATCGGGGCTCGCAGTTCTCGGGCACGTTCGGGATCGACGCCGCGCAGCTCGACCGGTTCGCCCCCCTCCAGGTCACGTACCCACCGGAGCCCGAGGAGGTGAAGCTCCTCATCGCGAGACACCCCGAGCTTCCGCACGGCCTCGTCGAGGACATCGTGAAGGCGGCGAGCGCGGTGCGGCGGGCGCCGGAGCTCCGCGCGAGCCTGTCGGTGCGCGCGACGGACGAGGCGTGCGTGTATTTGAAGCACCCGATCTTCGAGGGCGAGCAGCGCAAGATGCTCCTCGAAATCCTGAAGAGCTCATTCGCGGGTCGGTTCACGGGGTTCTGGGACGACCCGGGCACGGACGCGGGAGCCGCGTGGCTCGTCATCGAGAAGGCGCTCGCGAGCGCCACCTGAGCGGGGTTTACGCGGCGGCTATCGGCGCCGGCAACGAGCCGCGTGGGCGCCTCGGTCGGAGGTCGGCATCACCGACCGATCCACGAGGCGCCGCTCGTCGTCGCCAAAATGCAGCCCCCGGATCGAACGTCGTGACGAGCCGGGATTCGTGTCTCGCGTGCCGCTCGCTACGGGCCGCTGCTGCTGCTGCCGCCGCCGCCGCCGCCGCCGCTGCCGCTGCCGCTGCTACTGCTGCCGCTGGATGTGCTGCTCGCGCTGGTTCCGCTCGTGGTGGTCGCATGGCCAGTCGAGCTGCTGCTTTGGCTGCCGCTGTCGCTGTCGCCGTCGGGATACCAGTCTTCGACCCCACAAGCCTCGGCAAGGCTTGCCGAGGCGACGGTCGCGGCGATCAAGGCCGCTCGCTTTCCTCGAACGAGCCAGGCGCTAGGAACGACGCGCGGTGGTCGATCCACGTGGACGACTTGCCCGTCCGTGTCCTGCAAGAACCGGATGCAGGCACCGGGATTCTCTCGCAGAAACTCGTGCGCGTCGCGCTCGGTGCGCGCCGAGACATCGTGCACCGCGGTCTCGCAACGCGCGCACGACCGGTGAGTGAGGGGCGTCTCTGCCTCGATCCGCATTTCCTCGTATTTGACGTCGCAGTGCTTCTTCAACCGAAGCCGTGGGTTGTGCATGGGATCCTCGGGGTTGGGGGGGGCCGGCTCGATCCGGGATCGTGCCGGGGCAGCGTGGTGTCGCGTCGAGCCGGACGGCATGGACAGGTCACGTCGCTCGGCGCGGCCCCGACCCCATGCGCCAGCTCAGCGGGGCTCACCTCGTCCCACCACGACTCCTTCGGGGCTCGAGCGAGAGCGGCACGGTGGCGCGCATCTCGAGGCTCGTGGCCAGAAACGAGCCGCGTTCTTCCCCACGGGAGGGTCGGCTCAGGGACTCGATCCGGGTCTCCGCAGGATCGAAGACGTCTTCGTCGATGAGCTCTGGGTCCGGGGCGCCGGATCGAACCGTCGACATGCGCGTCCGGAGAGCGTCTGCGGAACGTCCTACTCGGTCCGCCCCGAATGGCTGCTCCGGTGGGCGACCAATGTCATCCTCATGACGGGTGGCATCGAGACTCTGTCTCGCTGCGGGAGCGGCTCTCCTCCGTCCTTCCTGCACGGCGTCTTGCGCGGGCCACTCCGCGATCACGAGGTGCGCGACGGGCGCGACAGCGTTGCCCCGAAGACAGTCGGCGCCCGACCTACGCGTGGCGCCGGGAGCACGGAGGACGAAGTCGCCGTTTTTGGGGTTCCATCGGCGCCTCAGTCGTTCGATGACGACCGCATGCGCGGTTTCGGCGTCAGGCGTGTGGTCGTGGGCGGGTTCGTGGTGGCGTGCGTCGCGCTCGTGGCGGGGGCGGGGTGCGACAGTGGATCGGACGACGGGAAAGGCGGTCAAGGTGGCAAGCCGGAGCCGTTCGTTCGTACCCGTTCACCGGGTCGAGCAGCCATACATGATCATATGTGATCATACGCGATCGGGGATCGACACGAGGATCGCCGCATGATCGAGTGGGTCGGTGACCTCGGTCGGCAAGCGTCTGGCGAAGTTGGAAGCCCAGGTCGCGGCGCTGCTTGCCATGGTCGCGGAGCGCGACGCAATCATCGCGGAGCGGGACGCGGAGATCGCGCAGCTCAAGGTGCGAGTCGCCGACCTCGAGCAGCAGCTGGGGCAGAACTCGAGGAATTCGGGCAAGCCTCCGTCGACCGATCCACCTGGGACTCGACCCGAGAAGAAGCCGACCGGTCGAAGTCGCGGCGGCCAGCCCGGACACAAGCCGAACACCCGCGTGCTGTTCCCGCCCGAGAAGGTGACCCGTCGGACGAAGCTGGCGCCGAAGAGATGTCGAGGATGCGGCGGACGGAATCTCGCGGCGGAGGGGATCGACCCGCGCCTGCATCAGGTCGTCGACATCCCCGAGATCAAGCCGGACGTTCACGAGATCGTCATGGGCGGGGCCTGTTGCAAGGACTGCGGGAAGACGACGTGGGCGAGTCTGCCGGCAGACGTCCCGAGCCACATGTTCGGTCCCCGGCTGCTCGCGTTCATCGGCTATTTCCTCGGCGCGCGGACGAGCCGGCGACAGTTGCGGGAGTACCTCTCCGAGATCTTCGGCATCCCAGTCTCGCTCGGCGCCCTCAGCGAGGCCGAGGAGCGGATCAGCGACGCTATCGCTGCCCCGGTGGATGCCGCGGCCTGCTACGTCCGCGCGCACCCCGTGAAGCACGTGGACGGAAGCACCTGGCGAGTCGCCGGCCTGTATGCCGCGCTCTGGACGATCGCAACGCGGTCCGTCGCTGTGTTCTTCGTCACCGCCGATGCTTGTCGCGAGACAATCGCCGCGCTCCTTGGAACCCTCTCCGGGATCATGGTGACGGACCGAGGCTCGCAGTTCGGCTTCTGGGCCATGGAGCGGCGGCAGATCTGCTGGGCGCACCTCATCAGGAAGTTCGTCGCCTTCTCCGAACGCAAGGACGCGGGACGCCAACTCGGGGAGGACCTTCTCCTGCTCTCTCACGCCATGCTGTCCGCCTGGCACAAGGTGCGGGACGGCACCCTCACACGCGCCAAGTACCAGAGGATGGCGACCAACGCGCAGATGGCGTTCGAGGGACTCCTCGAACGCGGCGCGGAGCTGCGCCTGCGCGGCGTCTCCGGCTCCTGCCTCGACATACTCGAACACAAGGCCGCCCTCCTCACGTTCGCCTTCGAGCCCGAAGTGGATCCCACAAACAATCATGCCGAGCGCGCGCTGCGCCCGTTCGTGCTTTGGCGCAAGGTCTCTTACGGCTCCCAGAGCGAGCGAGGATGCCTGTTCGCCCAGCGAGTCATGACCGTGATCCATTCGCTTCGCCTCCAGCGAAGGTCGATCCTCGGCTTCCTCCTTGCAGCTTGCGACCCAGCTCAACTGGAAGTCCCCACGCTGATCCCGTCCGACGGGTGAACGGGTACCTTCGTTCCGCTGCCGGAGGTCCTGGGTGTCACGCCGGCGGAGGATCTCAACCCGGACGATCACATCCTCGAGGTGAACCTCACCGCACAGGCGCACGACGTGCAGCTCGCGGACGGGAAGCCGACCGCGATGCTGACCTACAACGATCAGCTGCCCGGACCGCTCCTCCACGCGCGGGTGGGCGATCGGATCATCGTCCACTTCACGAACGCTCTCGACGAAGAGACGACTGTCCACTGGCACGGGCTCCGGATCTCGGACCAAATGGACGGGTCGCCGATGATTCAATCGCCGATCCCGCCGGGCGGGACGTTCACGTACGACTTCGTCGTGCCGGACGCGGGGACGTTTTGGTACCACACGCATCTCCACCAGATTCAGCAGTTCGAGAAGGGCCTCTACGGCGCCATCGTCGTCCACGAGAAGGACGCGCCGGCGTTCACCGCGGAGCGCCTGTTCGTCGCGGACGACATTCGGCTCACGGCGACGAACGCGATCGCGCCGTTCCAGACGAGCGGGCCCGACATCGGGATGGGCCGCGTCGGCAACACGCTCGTGATGAACGGACGGGCGGAGCCGCTGAAGCTCACCATCCCGCGGGGGGCCGTGGAGCGGTGGCGGTTCATCCTCGCGACGAACTCGCTCGCGTATGGCCTCCAGTTCACCGGCGCGGACGTGTCGCTCATCGCGACCGATGGCGGGCTTTTGCCCGCGCCGATCCCGCGCGATCGCGTCGAGGTCGCGCCCGGGCAGCGGTACGAGTTCGAAGTGCGACCCAAGGCGGACGCGACCGAGGTGAAGCTCGAGGCGATGATCCTAGAGCTCGACGCGAACGACATGGTCGTCGAGGTGCCGTTCGAGATCGCGCACGCGACGGTCGAAGGGGACGTCACGCCGACGGAGCCGGTGTATCCAGCGGTCGTCCTCCCCGCGACGGACGTCCAGGCCGAGACGTTCGACTGGAAGCTCTCCGGCGCCAACGTCGGTGGCAAAGTGGAGTTCACGATCAACGGCGAGTCGACCTTCGTCGGCGACGGCACCCACGCGATGCTCGGCATGTTCGAGCAAGGCAAGCCGGTGAAAATTCGGTTTACGAGCATGGTGAGCCCCGCTCACCCGTTCCACCTGCACGGGCAGTTCTTCCAAATCCTGGAGCGGAACGGAGAGCCGGTCACGGACGAGCCCGGCCTCCGCGACACCGTCCACGTCCGCGGCGCCGACTCGGTGACGATCCTCACCTACTTCGAGAACCCCGGCGAGTGGATGGTCCATTGCCACATCAGCGAGCACAGCGAGAAGGGGATGATGGGCGAGATCATGGTGCACGCGTCCGGCGAATCGCAGATGTGAATGCTCCTCACGGGTGAGGCACCCAGACGTCGAGCGCCGGAGCCAGGGCGACGAGCAGGAGGTCCGATTTCGGAGCGATCCACACGGCCTCGTCGACGGTCGCCGCGCGGGCGTGCGGCGACTTGGGGGTGGGCTTCCCGCCGCGACGCACACCCGAGAGCGGATGGCCTTGGGCTGCTGTCCGCTCACACGAGCGCACTTCCCATTCGAGCGATCTCTTGGAAGTGCGCGAGCACGTGCTCGCGCGCGCCCTCCGAGACGAACGCCAAGCCCTCGTGCGACGCGGCGGCCGCGCGCTCGGCGCGCTCGAACATCCGCGCCTCATACGCTGCGATCGCTCGGCTCCATTCCTCGTCGACCTCGAGGGACTGCGCGAGCTCGAGCGCGTCGAGCATCGCCATGTTCACGCCCTCGCCGGCGAACGGTGGCATCACGTGGGCCGCGTCTCCGAGCAGCGTCACGCCGGGGCGGTGCGCCCAGCGATGGCCGACGGGGAGGGCAACGAGGGGGCGCGGGATCGGCGTCGATTCGGCCGCGTCGACGAACGCGAGCCACGCGCTCGCCCATCCTTGGAGCTCCCGGCGGAGACTCGCGCGGGCGGCGTCGGGCGAGCGGAGATCGAGCCCGCCCTTCTCCAGCCATCCGGGCTCGACGCGGAACATGAAGTACGCCCGCACCACGCCGCCGCTGCTCCGCTGGGCGATCAGCCCGCGCGTCCCACCGACCACCGAGAGCTTGCCCGAGGGTAGGAGGGCCGCGATGGCGGGGTGCTTCTCCTCCACGTCGGCGAGATCGACTTCGAGGAACGTGACGCCGGTGTACGCCGGGACCGCGTCGGAGACGAGGGGACGGACGCGCGACCATGCGCCGTCCGCGCCGACCACCAGGTCGTAGACGCCGAGCGATCCGCTCGCTCCGAGCACTTCGAGCCGCCCGTCAAAGCGGGGCTCGATCGAGGCGACGCGGCTGCTCCAGCGGACCGTTCCTTCCGCGAGGCTCGCGAGCAGAAGATCTCGGAGCTGCGCGCGATCGATCTCGGGGCGTCCGCCGCTCGGATCGCCTCCGAGGTCGAAGAGGCGCTCGCCGCTCGCGTCGAAGAGCGCGTCGCCCTGGTCGTCGTAGCGCGCGACCGCGTCGAAACCGGGGCGAAGGCCGGCCTCGTCGAGGGCTCGGAGCCCCGACTCGGTGTGGAGATCGAGCGAGCCTCCCTGCGCGCGGGCGTCGGGGTCCGCATCCCGTTCGAGGACCGTCACGCGCAGGCCGCGCCGCTGGAGGAGCCGCGCAACGTGAGCCCGCCAGGGCCCCCACCGACGACGGCGATGGTTCGATTGTCGATGTGCATAGGGCCCTATCTAATACATGATAGGGCCCTATGCAAACCCGCCCCGCCCGGGATCCCGACTCGGACGCGCCCCCGTGGAACCCGGAGGCGACGGTCGCGTTCTGGATCAACCACGCGTCCCGACTGCTCCTCCGAGCGCACGAGGCGCGCCTCCGGCCGCTCGGCTTCGGGATGAGCCAGCTTCCTGTCCTCATCGCGCTCGAAGACGGCGCGGCCCTCCCGCAGAAGGAGCTCGCGAAGGTCGCCCGCGTGGAGCAACCCACGATGGCGGAGATGATCGCTCGGTTGGAGCGCGACGGCGTCGTCGAGCGCGCGCCGAACCCGAGCGACAAGCGCGGCTCCCTCGTGTCGCTCACGCGCCGCTCCCGCGCGCGGATGCCGAAGGCGAAGGCAGCCCTCATCCAGGGCGAGCGCGACGCGACGGCCGGCTTCAGCGAGAAGGAGAAGTCGACGCTGCTCGCGTTGCTCCGACGCGTCGTGGAAAATCTGGATCCGGGGAGGGAGGGGGCGGCTCCGCCGCGCTGAGAACGCGCTACCCTGATCAGCATGGGACGATGGGCGGGGAGAACTGCGTTCGCGCTGGGTTGGTTGTGGCTCGCGGGACTGTCTGCTTGCGGGAATGAGGTCACGCAGGCGACCGGCGGCGGCGGGAGCGGGAGTGGGTCGACGGCGAGCTCCTCCAAGGCGTCGACGGGCGCGTCGATGACCACGGGCGCGTCGATGACGACGACGGGCGCGTCGATGACGACGACAGGCGCGACGACGACCGGGACCTCGACCGGCACGGGGGTGACGTGCGGCGACTGTCAGGGGTTCGACTGCTGTCCGGACGCGAGCGGCAACGGCGCGTGCGTGAACAAGCAGAACGACATCCACAACTGCGGCGACTGCGGGAAGCCTTGCGGCGGGCTCGCTCCGTACTGCGATCACGGTCAATGCGGAACGCCGATGTGCGATCCCAGCACGGTCTGCGTCGGCACCGCGACGTGCTGCGGGACGCAGTGCTGTAACCCGGGCCAGCTCTGCTGCTCCGTCCCCGGACCGATCGGGGAGCAGCTCGGTTGCGTCTCCCCGACGGAGAGCGGCACGTGTCCGATGGGGTGTGTGCTCTGCCAGTGCGCGGCGAGCGACACGATGATCGCGACCGCGACGGGCGACCGGCCCATCTCGGAGGTTCGTGCGGGCGATCTCGTCTACACGTACTTCGGCGCAGGGATCGCGCTCCGGCCCGTGATCGACGCGCAGAAGCACCACGTCGACGCGGGCCATCGCATGGTGCGCCTCACCCTCGACGACGGCCGCGTCGTCCGCATGAGCGGACCCCATCCCACCGCGGACGGGCGCACCTTCGACGACGTGAGGCCGGGAGACGTCCTCGGAACGGCGCGCGTCGTCGCCGCCGAACCCATCGTGTACGAGGGAGAGTTCACGTACGACCTGCTCGTCGACTCGCCGAGCGGCATCTACTTCGCGAGCGGCGCCCCCGTCGGCAGCACACGCCACGGCCCGACGCGCGCCGCCGCGCCCTAGAGCACCGATCGGTTTGAATCACCGAGTATTCACGCGATTTCAGGTGCGATCCACACGGCCTCGTCGCTGTGCTCCTCAGATTGTCCGCAGCAGTCTTCCGGTGCGCGCTCCTCGGGCGCGCGCCTCCCACCCAAACTCCCGCGAATCCACCGCTGATTCAAACCGGTCGGTGCTCTAGAGCACCGATCGGTTTGAATCACCGAGTATTCACGCGGATTTCAGGTGCGATCCACACGGCCTCGTCGCTGTGCTCCTCAGATTGTCCGCAGCAGTCTTCCGGTGCGCGCTCCTCGGGCGCGCGCCTCCCACCCAAACTCCCGCGATCCACCGCTGATTCAAACCGGTCGGTGCTCTAGAGCACCGATCGGTTTGAATCACCGAGTATTCACGCGATTTCAGGTGCGATCCACACGGCCTCGTCGCTGTGCTCCTCAGATTGTCCGCAGCAGTCTTCCGGTGCGCGCTCCTCGGGCGCGCGCCTCCCACCCAAACTCCCGCGAATCCACCGCTGATTCAAACCGGTCGGTGCTCTAGCTCCGAGCGTCGGATCAGCGACGGATGACATGGCGCGCCGCCAGCGCCGCGATCTCGTCGTCCGGGACGCCGAGCTCGCGGAGGACCTCTTCGGTGTGATGACCGATGCTCGGGCCCTCCCAATCCGTTCGACCCGGGGTCAGGGAGAGCTTCGGAAAGAGGGCCGGGAGTGTGCGCGCGGTCTCCCCCACGCGCTCCATGACGCCTCGGTGTACGAACTGAGGATCGCGCAGAATGGCGGCTGCGTCGTTGACGCGGCTCGCGGGGACGCCGACGGCGCCGAGCGTTTGCACGACCTCGTCCGCGGGCCGCTGCGCGCACCAGCGACCGATCGCAGCGTCGATACGCGCCACGTTGGCCACTCGGCCGGGGTTGGACGCCAGGGCTCGGTCGTCCGCCATCTCCTGCTCCCCCAGGGCACGCATCAAGCGCTGAAACAGGCCGTCTGTGTTGGCGCCAATCACGACCCAAGCGTCGTCGCTGCAGCAATAGGCGTTGGACGGGACCACGCCCGTGATCGAGGTGCCGGACGGATCGCGAGAGACCCCGAGGCGATCCATCTCCGGGAGCACGGACTCGAGGACCATGAAGATGGACTCGGTGAGCGCGACGTCGACGACCTGACCCTGCCCCGTACGCTCGCGGTGGACGAGCGCGAGCAAGATGCCCATCATCGCGTGGAGTCCGCCCAGCGTGTCTCCGAGGGAGAGGTTCGACCGAACCGGCGCCTGTCCGGGGTGCCCTGTCAGGTGGCGCAACCCCGCCGCAGCCTCACACACGGACGCGAAGCCGGGCCGCTCACGCGAGGGACCGGTCTGCCCAAAGCCAGACACTCGCCCGTAGATGAGGCGCGGGTTCAGCGCCCGTAGCTCTTCGGGGCCGAGTCCCCAGGACTCCATCGTCGCGGGGCGAAAGTTCTCCACGAGGATGTCGGCCTGAGCGGCCAATCGGCGAATGAGTTGCTGCCCCTCGACGGTGCGAAGGTCGACGGAGATACAGCGCTTGTTCCGAGACAGGCTCCGCCACCAGACGCTGGTCCCGTCCTCTTCGAGCGCGCGCCACGAGCGCAGTGGGTCGCCGTCGAGCGGCTCGACCTTGATCACGCTCGCTCCCCAATAGCCGAGGAGTGTGCCCGCGAAGGGGCCCGCAAGGAGCTGGCCGAGCTCCAGCGCCTTCAGGCCATCGAGCGGTCGGGCTGTTGCGGGAGCCACTCACCCACCTTCGCAGATTGTGAACTCGACGACACTGCAATCCTTCGGTTGCCTACGCGTACGAAGGACGGGACCGTGAGGCACTATCGCTCGCCGCCCGCGCGCACCCCCCGGCGGGCGCGCGTCCACGACCGAGGGCGCGGGTCGCGTTGAACCTCCGCAAGAGGAGGCGTACACGTGCACCGGCGGACACCACGGTGGAGTTCGCGGGAGAGAGCGGGCACGCGGGTGATGGCCAAGCCGGGGAATCTGCGGGATTGGCTGCTGTTCGCGGCCGCTGCGATCGTCCCGGCGATCCTGGTCGGCGCGCTCGGCCTGCGTGCGGTCTCGAACGAGGACGCCGCGCAGCGGCGCGCGCGCGCCGACGAACTCCGGAGAGAGGCGACGAGCGTGCGCGACACGCTCCAGGCGGAGCTCGACGTCGCGGCGGCGGTGCTCGACGACGTCTCCGCGAACAGCACCGATCGTGGCCCGGGCGAGGACGAGATCGCGCGTGGCGCGTACACCCGACTGTCCGCGCGCCCGCTCTACGGGCCCGAGCCCATGATCCTCTCGGCCGATGGCCGCATCCTCGAGCCGCAGCCGTCCGCGTCGGCCGTCCCCGCGCGGCGGAACGCCGATGATCCTTGCAACGCGTTCGTCGCGAACGGGGACAAGGCGCAGCTCCTCGCGCGCTGCGAGGACCTGATCACGACGACGGGCCGGCACCTCTGGCTGTCGCTCGCGCTCGAGGCGCTCCTGGAGAAGCCGTTCGACGCGGAGCTCGTCGCGAGGATCTCGCGGTGGATCGGCGCGCACTCCGCGGATCTTCGCGACTCGGAGCGGGTGGGCGCCGTCGACGAGCTCGACCGGCTGCGGGGCGTCGCGCCGGACGTGCGCCGTGACCTCATCGCGGCGTTTCAGGGCGCGACCGACGTCGACGAGCTCGCTTCGGTGCTCCGCTCCGACGCCGCCATCCGCGCGCTCCGGAGCGGCCGGGGGACGCAGCGATTCGCGTCGAAGGGCGGGCTCGGCGTGGTCCGGCCCATCGGCCGCGGGATGGTCGGCGCATTCCTGCTCACCCCGTCGTCGGTCGCGCGGGCGCTCGCGTGGAAGCGATCCGAGGCGCTCGGGGTCGACGTTGCCGCGACCGCGGTGACGTCCGCGGCGAACGTCGATCCAGATCGCGAGGCCGTCGCCTGGCTGAGCGACGGCCTCGGCGTGCGCGCCGCCCCGAGGGATCCGTCGGGCGACGCCGCCCGCGCCGGCACGCGCAAGGTCGTGATCGGCGTCGCCGCCGCCGTGGGCGCGTTCATCGCGGCCGCCCTCGCGACGATCCTATTCGCGCGGATGCGCGCCGCGCGAAGGACGAGCGAGCTCCGGACGTCGTTCGTCGCCGCGGTGTCGCACGAGCTCCGAACGCCGATCGCGAGCGTGCGGATGCTCGCCGAGCTCCTCGAGGAGGGACGCGTGGATCCGTCCGAGGTGAAGGAGGTGCACGAGGCGCTCACCAAGGAAGCGAAGCGGCTCGGCGACACCGTCGATCGACTCCTGGGGTTCAGTCGCCTCGCCGCGGGGAAGCTCACCCTCGAGCGCCGCGTGCAGCCCGTCGCGGCGCCGGTCGCGCGCGCCGTCGCAGCGTTCCGCGAGCGGCGCGCGGGCGCCCTTCCCGAGAAGGTGGGGAAGGACGTCGAGGACGCCGTGGAGGACATCGTGGAGGAGGCGCTCGACGCGGACGCGACGAGCGACATCGACGCCGGTCAGATCGAGATCATCGTCACGAACCTCCTCGAAAACGCGCTCAAATACGCGCCCGGCGGCAAGCCCTACCGCGTGTCGGTGCGACGCGAGGCCGGCGCCGTCCTTCTCTCGGTGCGCGATCGCGGCCCGGGGATCGCGGCGAAGCACCACGCGAGGATCTTCGAGCCGTTCGAACGCGTCGACGACCGGCTGAGCAAGGCGACCGAGGGCAGCGGGATCGGCCTCTCGCTCGTGCGCCAGATCGCGCGCGCCCACGGCGGTGACGCGTGGGTGGAGAGCGAGCCGGGCGCGGGCGCGACGTTCGTCGTGCGACTGCCGGAGATCGCGGCGGCGGCCGAGCAGACAATGACGACCGACGAGACCGAGACGACCGAAACAACGGAGCGGTGAAGATGGCGGAGCGGGTGCAGGGCAGGCAGGAGATGGTGCTCGTCGTCGAGGACGATCCGACGCTTCGGCTCGGGCTCGTGAAGACGCTTCGATCCGCGGGGTTTCGCGTCGAGACGGCGAAGGACGGGCGCGAGGGCCTCGAGAAGGCGCTCGCGGACAGACCGGATCTCGTCCTCCTCGACGTGATGCTCCCCGAGAAGAACGGGTTCGCGGTCTGCGAAGAGCTGCGCGAGGCCGACCCGGACTTGCCGATCTTGTTCCTCTCCGCGAAGGGCGAGGAGGAGGACAAAGTGCGCGGGCTGCGGCTCGGTGCGGACGACTACGTCGTGAAGCCGTTCGGCGTGTCCGAGCTCCTCGCGCGCGTGGACGCGGCGCTCCGGCGCCACCGAAGGAAGGAGCGCGAGCTCACGACCGTCGACTTCGGGGACGTGCGCGTCGACTTCCGATCGCACACGGCGACGCGCGCGGGCGCGCCGGTGGAGGTGACGTCGCTCGAGATGAAGCTCCTCCGCTTCCTCCTGAAGCACGAGGGCGAGCTCCTCTCGCGTCAGCGGATCCTCGACGGCGTCTGGGGCTCGGATTACTTCGGTACGGATCGCACGGTCGACAACTTCATCACGCGCCTCCGCGCGCTGATCGAAGCGGATCCGAAGGATCCGAAGGTGATCGTGACGGTGCGCGGAGGCGGCTATCGCCTCGCGAGGCGAGGAGCGTGACCCGTGCGCTTTGACAGAACGGTGACACAGCGGGGACGTTCGCGTGGTCGTCGCTGCGCATGCTCTCCTTCGAGGCGACGGACCGCCTCGAGGAGGATGGACGGATGTCGATGAGGGCGATGGGGTTCGCTGGGCTCGTGGGTGTGACGCTCCTCGTCGGGGCGTGCGGGGTGGATCGCTCGGGCCGCGACGAGGGCGTGGACGGCGCAGAGGGGGCGCGCGACGTGCGCGCGCAGACTGCGATCGCGAAGCCGCGGCAGGCGACGCTCCAGCTCGACCAGGCGAACAAGCTGCTCGAGCGAGGGGGGGACGCGAAGACGGCGCTCGCGACGTTCGAGGCGGTCGTCGCGAACGAAGGGGCGACGCTCGAGGAGAAGGACGAGGCGCGGCTCGGCGTGAGCGCGGCGCGCGAGGCGCTCGGGGACAAGGACGGCGCGGTCGAGGCGATCGAGGAGCTCCTCCAGTCGCACGGCGACGGCGGCCGATTCGAAGGCCGCGACGCGGCGGAGAAGCGCCTCCGGAAGCTCCTCACGGGCAGCGAGACCGGCACCGACAAGTGGTCCCCGAGCGAGCGCTACGCCCCCAGCGCGAAGGCGCTCGCGCCGTACTTCAAGCCGGACGAAAAGGGTCAGACGCTCGTCGACATCTACGCGTTCGGAGATCGGGGCGGTACGCGCGCCGACGAGCTCGGCATCTTCAACATCCCGGGCGCTAAGCGCGATCTCTACCGCGAGACGTGCCCGCTCTGCGAGGGCGGCCTCGACCTCGCCCGCTCGTTCAGCCGGACGGGATCGTGGACCGCGATCCCGCGCGCGATGGGCGAGGCGCCCGCCGACATGCCGCAGATCGATCGCTCGCTGCTCGTCTTCTACTTCGACCTCGGCGACGACCGCGTCCCCGAGCGGTACGACGAATACCTCCCCATCCCGAGCGCGGAGATCGTGAAGCACCTCGAGAAGGGTGAGGGCCTCATCGCGTTCCGCGAGCGGCCGAACGCGAAGCCCACAATCGTCATCGCCGCGCCGCGCGTGGGCCAGCTCGACGCCGTGCAGGATGCGTTCGCGGAGCTCACCGCGATGCCGAAGACGCCGCTCGTCGTCCCGCTCTCGCCGGAGCTCAAGCCAGAGGAGATCCAGTCGGTCGTGCGCGCGTCCCGGAAGGAAATGCGCGCGTGCTACGAGACGCTCCTCAAGTCGGACGCGAAGGCGACGGGGAATGTCGTGTTCGACTTCTCCATCGGGCCCGACGGAACGGTCGTGAGCGCGTCCGTCAACGACGCGAAGAGCACCCTGCGCGATCCGGCGCTCTCTGCGTGCACCACGGACGTCGTGAAGAACCTCGTGTTCCCGGCGACGCACGGCGACGCGGTGAAGGTCGCCTACCCGATGGCGTTCTCGCCCAACTGAGCGGTACGCGATTGGGGGGCCGCTCGATCCCCGCGCCCGGTGGCGGAGCGGGCTCTCTGTCTACTCCGCGCGGGCGCGCGAGAGCCCGCTCGCCGCTCGCCCTGGGCGGTGTCCGAGGCTGCCGACCGTCGAGCTCACGGCGACCGCGCTCACGGGGCTCCTGCACGTCGAAGGCGGGGCGGCGCCAGAGGTCGGTGGGACGGTGACGCTCTCTCCGGGCGCGAAGATCCGCGTCGCGGCCGACGGTCCCGTCGAGGTCGAGATCGAACCGAAGCGTTCGACGGCTGACAGACAATCGGTGCCGGCCGTTCGTGTGGAACGTGGTGGTTCGCGGCGCTCCGAACCTCCCGGCCCGTTCGTCGAGCGTCACGGCGGGCATGGATCCGGTGGCTGCTCGCCTGCGCAAGTGTCACCAGCATAGTCGGTGCCTCGGCCCGACCCCACGAGCTTTCCCTGTCGGAAGACGTACCACTCGGACGTGTACCCGTTGGTGATCAACAGAGTGTCGAGGTCCTTGCAGCGCGACTTCACGAGATGCGACGCGGGGATCTTGCTGTCTCCGGTGAGCGTCGCGGCGCGCCTCTCGACGTCCGCGGGCGTCGTCGGGCTGTTCGGGGCGAGCGGGGCGCAGGTGCGCTCCGACGGAGCCGCGGAGCTGCCTGCGCTCCCCGTGGGCACCGTGCCCGGCTGCGCGCTCGATGAGGCGACCGGCGTCGTGACGGAGGCGGACGCGCTCGCACTGGATGGGCTGCTCGATCCAACGGGCGGGCTCGGCGTGTTCCCGCAGGCCAGAAGGAGCCCGGAGGAGAGGGCGGCCAGGGAGGGGCGCGAGCGCATGATCCACGTGTGTAGCACGCGGTCGGCCGCGCGAACGGCCGCGCTGCGGAGTGTCTGCCCCGTCGAGGATTGCCGTTGCGGTCCCAACAGCGCGGTGCACGAGTTCTAGAGGCATTCCTCGTCGATGGGCCACGCGCCGGGGGCGCTCGGGGTTTTCCAAGACGCCCGAAGGGGCTATGGAATTGCGCGAAGAACCGCGGTAGGAGTTCCCGCGCGCGCCGACGGCGCGCGATTCAGCCGCGGCTCCGCCCGCGGGATCCAGGATGGGCGAGCGAGGACGAACGATCCATGTGCGAGATGGCGCGGCTCGAGATGCGCTCCGAGCCGTGGGCCATCGCGTCGTCGTGCTGGGATCGAACGAACGCTGGACCTCGTTCGTGCCCATGGATGCCGCAACGAAGGATGCGCTGGCGTTCGACGGTGGGCGCGCGTCCAAGGTCCTCGATCGCGCCCTCCTCCACGTGTGGTTCGACGACGACGTCGGCGTTTTCCTCCAGAGCTACGCCTCGGGGGAGCTCGTGGGGGAGATCTCGTTGCCCGGCGACGGCTTCACCGAGAAGGACTTCGAGCTTCTCGGGAGGCTCGAAGCGCTCGACGTGCTCGATCGGTCGCAACGTTCCAAATGGCTCGAGCGACTGTCGGACGCGAATGGGCTTCGCGCGTGGACGATGCAGCACGGCCTCGAGAAGCTACTCGATCTGCCGTTCTACGAACCGCTGCCTCCCGTTCTGCCGGCGGTCGAGCTCCAGAAGCTCCTGCCGAGGGGCGCGACCGTTCTGGAGCCGAGGAAGGCGGCCGGGCCGAAGCGCGCGAAGACCGAAACCCGAAGTCGGAAGGCCGCTCCCGCTCACGACCTGCCGGTGCGTCCGTCCAAGGCGACGTGGACGGTGGAAGAGCAGGCCACGCTCGACCTCCATGTCGCGTATTGGGCGTCGGTGTTCAGCATGAACAACTGGAAGTTGTACAATCGCTACAAGAAGCACCTGCCCGCGAACCAACGCAGGGATGTCGACGCGCTTTGCAGTGCGGTCGCGCTGGGCAACGAAGACGCCGTGGCGGACTCCGTGAAGAGCGTCCTTGCCCGTGTCTGGGGTGACGAGGATTGGGACGCTGTCATCCGCGATCCCGCGCTCGTCGACGGCGAGCGCGAGGTCTGGGAAGCGTGGCTCGCGCGCATCTCGGCACGGTGACGCCCTCGACGCGCCGTGCTCGGTCCGTTCTTCAACGGACGGATAGGGCATCGGGAACGCCGGCTCAGTCGACGATGAAGAGCGTCGCGCCGTTCGGGCTCGAGGAGCGGTGCGCGCCGTCGCCGTCGGCGACTTCGTAGCTCGTGCCCGGGCCGAGAGTGAAGCGCCGTCCGTCGCGGAGCTCGGTGAGGAGCTCCCCCGCGAGGACCAGGAGGACGTGGCCGCGCTCGCACCAGTGATCGGCGACGTAGCCGGGCGAGTATTCGACCATGCGCACGCGGACATTGCCCTGCTCCACCGTGCGCCACCGCGCGACGCCGACTTCTCCGGGGTGCTCTGTCGCGGGCACGTCGGCCCAACGGGTGGTGTGGAACGGCACGCGTTCGATCTTCATGGTGTTGATTGTACCGGTCGCGTGCCCGGCCCGTCGCCGCACCTTGGAAGGGCGCCGGGAGGTGGCCGCACCGGAGAAGCTCGAGTCGCCGAGCGGCCATCCCGTGTCCATTGGCGATCGGGCTTCAGGGCGCCGGGAGCACCAGGCAAGTCCCGTCGGCCGAGAGGTCGAGGCACGCAAGGGCCTTGAGCGGGTTGTTGTTGTCGCCCAAGAGGCCGATGGCGAACACCGTGACGACCTGATTCGCCGGCACCGTCACGCCGTTGATGACGAGGGCGTCGGTGGTCGTGCCCGTCGCGCGCGCGGACAATGTCGCGTTGTTCAGCGGGTCCACCGAGACATAGTCCTTGTTCGCGACCTTGCCCACGTCGCCGTAGGCCACGTTGCTCCACACCGCCGTGAAGTTCGCGGCCGAACCTGTCCCGACGTCGACGGCGGGCGTGCCGGGCGACGTATGAATGAACCGGATGCTGTCTTTGCCCGTTGCGACCGTATGATCGTCCGTGTAGAGCTTGACGGCGAAGGGCTGCTGCTGGCCGGTCGGTGCGAGCACGCCCGTGGCGGCGACCGTGTAGATGCCGTCCGCCGCGACCTGGATCCCGGGAATGTCCGGGAGGTTCGCGAGCGCCTTCGAGCAGTCGGCCGCGTTCGGGGCGACGACGCGCGCGGAGTACGCGCCGGTCGGGAGAGAGACGTACGGCGTCGCGCCGGGGTAGGCGAGACCCTCCGTCTTGCCGAGGCCCTTGAGCACCGGACCGATCGCTGCTCCACCCTCGGGGATGACGCAGAAATCCACGGCCGGCGCACCCGGCGAGAGGTGCACGACGCGAACCTTGCCCTCGGTACCGCCGCCCGTCGAGCTCGAGGACGTCGCCCCCGTCGAGCTCGTCGAGCCAGTGGTGCCGGTCGTCGACCCGGAGGCCTTCGAGGACGACGAGCCGGTGCTCGACGTGGCGCCACCCGCCCCGCCCGAACCGGAGCTGTCGTCGCAGGCCGCGGTGGCGATGGCGATGAGCGTGGTTCCAGCCGCGAAAAGAACTCGATTTTTCAAGATATCCTCCCTTTGAAGAACGTGAAGCGTTGCTTGGACGGCGAGTGGGGCGCCGATCACCCGTTGACCGGCACGGCATGTACGGGCGCCCGCCCGCCACGTTGCACAAACTTTGGACGCGACCGCACGATTTCTTTGTCGCGCTCGATGCCACGGGACCCTGCATTTCGACCACGACGGCAGAGCTGAACCGAGAAGGCAACGCGCCACGGAACGCCCGACGCGCTCATGAGCCCTGCGATCCGAGCGTTGCGTCGGCCGACGCCGCCGACGGGGCGCCGCTCCAGATCGGCGCCGGCCCTCCCTGGGGGCCGCGTCCTGAACCTTCGACGAACCATGCCGGCGAGGGTGCCGATCGACCGCACACTCGTCCCTGATCCTTGTCAGGCGAGTTTCGCCACCGCTGAGCCACCCGCGACACATGCGCGGTTGCATCCAGTGGATGCTGGCGGGGCGAGCTCGCGGCCAGACAGACAGACGAGTTCACCCACGGCCGATGGATGCTCCGGTTCGCTCGGGGCGATCATGATCCAGCACCACGAAGCGAGCGCCGCATACCACGCGCGGCAGAGCTCGTGGCGAGTGTCAGCCCGCCCGACGCGCGCCCCGGGCGGCTTTCGCCTCGCCCATCACGCGATCGAGGGCGAGACGCATGGTCGCCGTGAGTTCGTGCTTCGACGCGCCGGCGCGCGCCGCCGAGGCGATGCCTTGCTGCACGATCAGGAGGAAGCTCGCGAGCTCGACGGGGCGGGTACCCGACGGGAAGTCACCACTCTTCTGACCGCGCGCGATGAGCGACTCGAGGAGTTTTTGACGGTCCGCGCTGGCGCGCGCGGCGATGTCTTTCGCGATCGGGGCGATCGACTCCGCGGCACACGACTGTTGGAGAAGACAGCCCCGCGGCCCGTCGGTGGCGCACGCGCCACCGACCCAGCGGGACGTGATCTCGACGAGCGCCTCACGCGGCGTCGCCCCCTCGTCGACGGCGTCGAGCGCCCGGACGCGCTCCAGGTAGTGGTCGAGCACGCGCGCGAAGAGCCGCGCCTTGTCCCCGAACGCGCCATAGAGGCTCGCTCGCCCGACGCCGGTCGCGTCCACGAGGTCTTCGATCGACGTCCCGTCGTAGCCCTTCGCCCAGAAGACGCCGAGCGCGGCGTTCAGGACATCGGACTCTTCGAACTCACGCGGACGCGCCATCGCCCCCAACATAGCCGCTTTCAGAGCTGTGTCAGGCCGCCATCGACGGGGAACTCTGCGCCCGTCGTATACGTGGCGTCGAACGCGAGGAAGAGCGCGGCGCGCGCGACCTCTTCTGGCAGCCCGAAGCGCTTCATCGGGTTGCCTTCCCGCATTTGCGCCTCGAACCCGACGCGCGCGTCCGCGGGGAGGCCGAGCTTGTCGTAAATGGGGGTCGTGACCGGACCGGGGCTCACCGCGTTGACGCGAACCCCGCGACCCACGAGCTCCGCCGCGAGCGTGCGCGCGAGCGACCGGAGCGCGGCTTTCGACGCCGCGTAGACGCTGGTCGACGGCATGCCCTTCTCGTCGACCACGGAGGTATTCAGCACCACGCCGGAGCCCTTTCGAAGCAGCGGCGCGAGCTTCTGTACGGTGAAATAGGCGCCCTTTGCGTTGATCCCGTGCTGCTCGTCCCAGAACTCGGGGGTGACCGATTCGAGCGGCGAGAACTTCGCGATCCCCGCGTTGACGAACAGGAAGTCGACCTCTCCGAGTCGGGCCTTCGCCACCTCCGCGAGCTTCGCGATGTCCTGAATGTTCGCGGCGTCCGACACGAGGGTGAACGCGTTCGACCCGAGCTCCTTCGCGGCGGCATCCAACGCCGCGGCGGATCGCGCGGTGACGACGGCCTTGCCGCCTTCACGGAGAAAAATTCGCGCCGCCTCGAAGCCGATGCCCGTGCTGCCGCCGGTAATGACCGCCGTCTTGCCTTCGTATTTGCCTGCCATGGGAGCTCCTTGTTCTGGACCACTCGTTCTATAATGATTATGAACTGAACGGTCAAGAACCAGCCGAGCGATTGGCACGACGCGCCGACCAGAGACCCCGAGTGAAGACGACGGCAACCGGCACGCGTGCAACGTGAACCGCTCGTCACCCCGGGGTAGCCACCTCGAGCGACGAGCGGTGGCGCGGACCATTGGGCATGAACGCGATTGTTCCCAAGCGCGACAGTCCTTGATCGGCGCCCGGTGCGAGCCACCCGCACGCCGCCGGTGGGCGGGACGGCGCCTTTGGGTTTCGGACGCGCAGCGTGTAGGCTCGCGCGCGAGGAGTCTTCATGAAGCTCGCGTGGGTATCCCTTGGTTCGTTGATGTTCATGGTCTCGGGCTGCAGTTCGAAGTCGAACAAGGACGACCTCCCCGAGGCGTTCGCGGCGATCAACAAAGCCGCCGACGCGGCAGGCATGCCCACAAAGGATGGCGAGGACTGCAAGAGCGGCGGCATGCGGTTCCTGTCGAAGACGAAGGCGATCTACTGCTTCGAGGGATCCAAGTCCTTCACGGTCGAGTGCAAAGGTCCGAAGGGCATCACGGCGGACCTCTTCCCTGAGTGCGACATCAGCAAGAACGCGGTGGGCGATCTCTGCGCCCCGCTCTTCGCCTCGAGCTCTTGCGATGGGAAGGACAAGGAGATCCGCTGCGACTTCACGCTCGCCGAGAAGATGCAACCGGGCAAGGTGGCGGTGAAGCCGTGCAAGGGACCGAAAGGCTGCTACCTCGAGGACAAAACCCCGATGTGCGACGAAGGGGATCTGATCCCCGATGGCGCGTCGAGCGCCACGCCGGGTGAATGAGCGGCCGATCACGCACCGACTGATTCGGGCGGCGCGCGTGCGTTCAGTCGCTGATCCGCCTGAACGTGACCGCGCCCGCCCGCGTCGAACGTCGAGCCCACGAGGTTCTCGGTGAAGCGGACGGACTCGTCATCGTCCGCCTCGAGATGATGTTGCGCGGACGCCGCGCGGCCCAGAGCCGCGCGGCGTCGAGCCGTGGGGAGTCCGTCGCGCGTGGGACGGATGGCCCTCACGGCGCGAGGATGCGTCCAGGCGCGCCGTGCTCGCCAGACGCGGTGTGGCAGGAGGCGCAGTCGCCATCGCTCTGCGAGGCGACCATCGCGCGGGCTTTGGCTCCTTGAACGACCCTCGCCGTGTAGGGGAATACAATGGGCTTCGTGGGCGCGGGCGACTCGTCTTCGCCGCGGGCGCCGTAAAAGAAGTTTCCGTCCTGTGTCGTCGCCAAGTTGAAGACGTCGCCGTTGGCGTCGGTGATCTCGACGGTGACGCCCGCGATGCCGGCGCAGTTCTCGTCGTCGTTGGCCTTTCCCATCACCGTGCCGGCGACCGTGTAGCGGGGCCCCTCCCCCGATGCGTGACATTCGATGCAATCCCCTCCGGGCGCCATGTTCGGCCCCTCCTCGGCGAACACGGCGTGAGCCGTCGAACAATTCGCGGGCCCGGCGTCGCAGCCGCTGCCGGCGACAGTGCATCCGAGCGCGAGGATCGAAGACCAAGCGGAGCGAACAAGACGAGACACACCGACCTCTTCGCGTGGGCGGGAGTCGATCGAGCCGCCCGGCGAATGAAGCATCGCACTCCGCAGCTCCCACGCATCGACGCGCCGCGTGGCGAGAGCACGTTCCGTGTTCTCATGGACCACAGACCTTCGTCTGTGCGTGCGCCTGGGAGGACCTATCCTCGCGTCACCAGGCCAGGGCGCGCTACAAGGATGCATGACGACGCGACACCATGGTTCGTGCCTCTGCGGAGCGGTGCGTTTCGAGGTCGAAGGAGACTTTGAGCGCTTCTTCCTTTGCCACTGTTCGTACTGTCGGAAGGACACGGGCTCCGCGCACGCGGCCAACCTCTTCTCCACGCGCGCCGCGCTCACCTGGGTCGCGGGCAGCGACCACGTGCGAACCTACAACCTCCCTGGGACGCGGCACGCGAAGAGCTTCTGCGCGACGTGCGGTTCGGCGCTCCCGAGATTTCACGCGGGCGGCGCGAGCGTCATCGTTCCCGCGGGTAGCCTGGAGAGCCCGGTCACGCTCCGACCCAACGCGCACATCTTCGTCGCGAGCCGCGCCGACTGGGACTCCGAACTCGAGACGGTACCGAGGGTGGATCGCTTCCCGACGTGATCACGCCTTCGGGGGGCGCGCGACGATCGCGGCGGTCCCGCTCCGCCGCTCGCGCTGCGCCCCCCGGGCCGCCCAACGATGGCCCCCCCCACGAGAGGCCCACGGCATCGATCCACGCCCCGCTCCTGCCGATGAGCGCGAGCGCCGCCCCGCCCTCGCAATGCATCCGTGCGCGCTCGACGACCGGCCGGTCGAACTTCACCTCTTCGGTCATGAAGGGCGTACCGGAGACCTGCCACGTGTCTTTGCTCCGGACGATCGGCGCACACTCCAAATTCACCGAGCCGACCATGAAGCTCCGGCCTTCGCGCACGCGACCGACATTGAGCGTCACCAAGGCTGCGTCGCGCGGACACTCGAGCTCGATCTCTTTGGTGTTGCTGTAGTACTGGCCGACCGGACCGACCTTCGTCGTACGCTTGAAGGTTGCCCGGCCCTGCTCCCATCCAGTGAAGATGCCGCATAGAGCGCCGACCTGAAAGAAGAACGCGTCGCCGCTCCCAAAGAGGCCGCGTAGGACCTCTCCCGCGGGACATTCCAGTCGAAGGTCGCCGCCGCCGTCGCCGCCGAAATGTCCGGTCGACGACGAAGGTATCGGCGGTGCAACGACGGGGGCTTCGACGCTCGCGGACAGAGGCGCGACGGGCGCCGGAGGGGACAGAGCGGAAGCGGACGCCGTGACCGAGCTCCTCCTGTCGCTGCGCTTCGTAGGTGTGGATTGTCTCGAGACGTACCACGCGACGCCCCCGACGCCTGCGGCGAGGGTGAGCGCGCCGCCGAGGATCCAGCCAGTCTTGCCTCGGCCGCGGGCTGTCGGTGTCGTGCCGGACGGGACGACGAGCGCGGAGCGCACGGGTGATGGGCCGACGGTCGACACCGGCTCCGTGTGGCCCCAAGGATCGCCCGCGGCCCCCGCGGACGTGATGCGCCCACGCTCGCGATCGGATTCGGGTGAGAGGGGGCCTTCACCGAGGCACGTCTGGAGCGCGTCGACGGCGAGCGTCGCGTCCGCGAAGCGCTCGGACGGTTCTTTGGCGGCCGCTCGACGGAACCACGCGTCGAAGCCGCTCGGGAGCTCCGCGCCACCCAGCGCGCGCGCCCGCTCCGACGCGGCGGCCATCGGCTCGAGGAGCATCTCGCTGAGCACCTTCATCGGCGCAAAGTCCGCCTCCGCCGCCGCCCACCAATAGGGCTTTCCCGCGAGCATCCGGAACGCGATCATCCCGAGCGCCCATACGTCCGTGGCCGGGCTCACGGCCATGCCCCGCTGCGCTTGTTCGGGGGCCATCCACATCGGCGAGCCGATGGTCGCCGTGGTCGCTGCGCTCGTGTCGCTCAGGATTTTGGCGATGCCGAAGTCGAGGACCTTCACGACGAACGCCCCGCCGGCGCGCTTCGACGTCGCGAGGAAGATGTTCTCCGGCTTCAAATCGCGGTGGACGATGTTCGCGCGGTGCGCCGCGCCGACAGCGTGTCCCAGCTCGAGGAACACGTGGAGCGTCATGCGGGGACTCGCGCGTGGTTCGCGTGCGAGGTACGAAGCCAGGTCTTCGCCCTCGAGCAGCTCCATCGCGAGCCAGGGCATCTCGGTGTCGCCATCGATTCCCGCGCCGATCACCTCGACGACATGCTCACTGTCGACCTTCGACGCGACGCGCGCCTCCTGGGCGAAGCGCTTGCGCGCGTCCGCGCTCCCGAGGATGTGGGGCTGCATCACCTTGAGGGCTCGCGTCTTGCCCGTGGAAATCTGGTGGGCCAGATAGACCGCCCCCATCCCGCCCGAGCTCAAGGCACGATCGACCCGGAAATCCGTCCCGACGATCCGACCTGGTTGAAGAAGTCCGTTGAGCACGACGCTCCAGTCTACGCGCGCGCGACCAAAGTCCGCTTACTCCCGATGAGCCGCGAGAAAAGCGGGGTGATCACAATCGCTTGCAGTCCGCGCACAGCGCCCTTCCGCACAAGGAGGCGCTCTTCGTCTGGAATGGGGCCTCTCCCCGACATCAAAATGGCGAAGGTCGTTCGTAGGAGGCGCGTGGCTCGCCTGGTTGCCGCGGGAGTGAAGATTAGGAGTGTCTGCTTTCCGTGATCGAGGCGGCCGAACCTCGTCGCGCGCTCAGGCGCGAGTCTCGGTGCCCGCGGCGAAGAGGCGGGCCACGTCCCGCTCGTCGAAGCCGACGAGGCCGAACTGCTCGCCCAGGACGTCGCGCAGCGCGGCTGGGCTCTCGATGCGCGTCGTCGTGCCGACCCCGCTCGCGTCACGGATCGTGTAATCGCGGTTCAGGAGGGTGGCGCGTCGACCGTTGGGGAGCGCGCGCGCGGCGATGAGGCGATCCTTGAAGTGCGACTCCGGGTGCGTGCTCGTGTACCAGTTGCCTACCACGCGGTCGATGGAGGGCATCTCCTCGCCCGTGAGCTCGTAGACGTCGTTCCACGTCTCCCCGTACTTGATCTGGTGAAACCAGCGGCCCTCTTCGCGGACGATCCGCCGCGGCTCGTGGGGGGTCGCCTGCTCGCCCTCCTCGTCGAATCGGAGCGCGCCCGTGAGGCTCGCGGCGCCGACGCCCACGTCCGCGAGCCACGGACGCCCGTCGAGGATGACGCGAACGAGGACGTGAGTGCGCGCGGAGATGTGCTCGCGCGAGTGTCGGAGCCGGACGCGCGCGGAGAGTGGTGTCGCGTCGAAGCCGAGCGCTCGCAGGACCTCGAGGAAGAGTCCGTTCTGCTCGAAGCAGTATCCGCCGCGTCGCCGGACGACGATTTTGTCGAAGAGCGCCTCGGGCTCTAGCGGGATCGAGTGACCGAGGAGGACGCTCAGATTCTCGAACGGCACGGCAGTGACGTGGGCGCGAGAGAGCTCCGCGAGGGACTCGACCGTGGCATGGCGCGGGCCACGATAGGCGATTCGCTCGAAGTAGCGATCGAGATCGATGGGCGTCGTCACGCGGCGCAGCTTGCCACGCGGCGACGCCTGCGCGTGGGATTCCCGCATCCCGTACCGTCGACGGGGAACGACAGCACGCTCGTCGCTCGACTGGCGCTCCGCCGTCGACGAGCCGGACCCTTCCGAGGCACGTGTCCGCCCGCGGATGTCACGCCGGAGAGCGAGTCGCTCGTCTCCGGGAAGGCGGTGAGTCCGCGCCGCGGGGTGCTCGGCCCTCGGATGGGGGGCGCGCGCCGTCCGCGATCGCCTCGAGCAAGCGGGCGTGATCGACGGGCTTCACGAGGTGATGGTCGAAGCTCGCTTCGATCGCCCTCTGGCGGTCCTCCTCCGCGCCCCAGCCGGAGATCGCGATCAAGACGGGCTGCGGGATCGCCGCCGCGCGGATGCTCCGCGCGACCTCGTACCCGTCCATCCCAGGCAAACCAATATCGAGGAGCACGACGTCGGGCTGGATCTCGAGCGCCTGGGCCAAGCCCTCTGGGCCCGTGTGGGCGACGTGGACGGATGCGCCTTGGTTCTGGAGCAGTATCGCCAGGAGCTCCGCCCCATCCTCGTTGTCGTCGACGATGAGGATGCGCATGCCGCGAGGGTCCGCTGGAGATCTCGTGTCCGCCTCGACAGGCGCCTTGGTGCTCGCCGCGACGGGCAGGCGAACGGTGAAGGTCGAGCCGCGCCCGAGGCCGACGCTCTCGGCGCTGATCGTGCCGCCGTGCATCTGGACGAGCCGGCGGGCGAGGGTCAGGCCGATTCCGAGTCCGCCTTCCGCGCGATCGATCGCTGGGCCGAGCTGCTTGAACATGTCGAACACCGCGGGTAGCTCCTCCGCCGCGATCCCAATGCCGGTGTCCGTCACGCGAACCGCGACCCACCCCTCGCCCTCGCGTTCGGCGAGGACTCGAATCGACCCTCCGCGCGGCGTGTACTTCGCGGCGTTCGACAGGAGGTTCGCGAACACCTGGGCGATCCTCGTCGCGTCGACGTCCAGAGGGAGCGGGCCCTCGGCGACGTGGACCTCGAGCGTGTGATCGGCCGCCTGTATCGCGACGCGGGCGGTGTCGAGCGCGCTCTCGAGGATCGTCCGAACGTCGACGCGGCTCGAGACCAGCGTGATCTTTCCGAGGGTCACGCGCGAGATGTCCAGCAGATCATCCACCATCCGGACCATATGCGAGAGCTGGCGCTTCATGGTGACGACGAGTCGATCGACCTCGGCGCGGTCCCTCGACCTCTCGATGAGCTCCAGGCCCGTTCGGATGGGCGCGAGCGGGTTCCGGAGCTCGTGGGCGAGGGTCGCGAGGAACTCGTCCTTTCGCTGGTCGTGTTCGCGGAGCGCCGTCACGTCGAGCGTCACTCCGTCGAACCGGATCGGCTCGCCGTCCCGGCCGTATGCGGCGCCGCCGAGCGCGCGCACGTGCTTCACCCGCTTGCTCGTAGGATCCACAGTTCGATAAATCACGTCGTATCGAGCGCGATTGGCGATCGAGCTCTCGATCGCCAATCGAGTCGCCTCGCGATCGTCCGGGTGGATGCACGCGTAGAACAAATCGATCGTGACGACCGCGTCGGGCGGCAGCCAGAAGTGAGCTTTGACGCGCTCGTCCCACATCAGCTCGTCGAACGGCAGGTCGCAGTACCAGAACCCGACGCCCGAGAGGAGCACGGCGTACTCGAGCCGCGCGCGGTTGTCGGCGAGCGCGGTCTCCGCCTCGCGCCGCGTTCGAATGACCGCCGCGCGCTCGAGCGCCTCCCAGCATCGCGCGGCCACCGTCGTCACGAGCTCGATCTCGAACGCGCTCCAGCGGCGCGGCGCCTTCTGGTGGACCGCCATCGCCGCGGTGAAGACGCCGTGCTTGTGCAACGGCACACAGATCACCGCCTGGATGGTGGTCGCCGCATACGCCGCCCGGAACTCCGGCCCGACCCGCGGATCGTTGCCGACGTCGTCCACGACGTATGGCTTGTTCGCGCGCATCGCCTCGACACACGCGGGACCGAAGATCGCGACGTCCCACCGGCCGACGATGGTGGGGACACCGCACGACCAGTCGCCGATGATGTCGAACACCTCCTCGGCGTCGACGCGCGCGTACGCACACCTGTCGACGCCGAGGTGCTCCGCGAGCAGCTGCGCGGTCGCCCGCATGATCTCGAGCGGCTCCGCGAGCGGTTGCGTCGCCGCGTCCAGCTTGGCGAGGAAGTCGTGACGGCCGCGCAGCGCGCGGACTGTCTCCTCGAGCTGAGCGATGCGCGCGAGGTGATCGTTCTCGTCCGACACTCGGTCGGAGGATAGCCGCGCCTCCCTCGCCGGACCATGTGATCGCGCCCCCTCGCGGAAGCTGTGACCGGTGCGTAATGCCCCACTCGGGCGGGCGCGCCCGCCCCGCGGTCCGTCAGTCGTCTTGGCGTGCTTCGTGAAGCGCGTGGACCACGTCGTTCACCTCTCACCCGAGGACTGGCTCATGATTCGTCTCTCTCTTCGCTCGAACACCAAGACTCCCGTCGCGGCGCTCGCCGTGTGCGCGGCCCTCCTCGGGATCGCGTGCGACAGCCCCGCAAAGCAGGCCCAGGAGAAGATCACGGATGCCCAGCGCGAGGCCGACAAGAAGGCCGTCGAGGCGCACGAAAAGCGGACGAGCTCAAGCGCAACGCCCAGGCCGACGCGAACGAGAAGATCAACGACGCGAAGTCCTCGTTCGCGAAGACGCGCGAGGAGTTCCGCCACGACGTCCAGGCGAAGCTCGACAAGCTCGACAAGAAGCTCGGCGAGCTCGACACGAAGGCCATGAAGGAGACCGGGAAGGCGAAGACCGACCTCGATGCTTCCGTCTCCGACCTGAAGGCGCGGCGGGCCGCGCTCGGCACGGACATGAAGCGCATCGACGACACCGTCGCGGCGGATTGGGATGCGTTGAAGAGCCGCATCGAGAAGTCCGTGGACGATCTCGAGAGCGCCGTCGACAAGCTCTCTGAGCGGCGACTCGAGAGCCCGAGGTCGCGTTCGCAGCGCTACTTCGCGGTGCGTGGCGGCCCTAGCAAATTTGCGAATGCCGTTCGCAGGAACGCGCGAGGTCAACCGAGCCGCCGCTCGCTAGGGTGGCTCGCATGTCGAAGCGGGTACGCATCCACGACGGAATCATCGGCGCTCTCCTCGGTCTGAGCGCGCTCCTCACTGCGCTCGTCGACGTGCGCTTTCTCTGGCTCGGGGCGGCCACCGGCGCGGTGATGCTCCAGAGCGCGTTCACCGGCTTTTGTCCGGTCCACTTCGCGCTCGGGCGTCTGATCGCGCCGTCCGCGCGCGACGACGTTTGATCCGCTGCGGCGCGCGGCGCGCGGAGTTCTGCGAGATGCGGACGCAGCGTCGGGGCGACGACGCCGTCTCGTCAGTCGGGCCGTGCGTGACCGTCGCTTTCCGAACCGGCGAACGTCGCAGACAATGCGCGCATGACCGCGAGGATGCGGGGCGCGCGACGCTGGTCCGGGTGGGTGAGGAGCCACAGCGTCCGAGAGAGTGCGCCGACCTTCGGGCGAAAGGACGTCAGCTCCACGAGGCTCGGATGGCGGGCCGCGAGGAGGCGAGGCGCGAGCGCGAGCCCCGCACCCGCCGCAGCCAACGCGAGGAGCCCGGTGAACGGCGCCCGGGCGGCGGCAGGGCCGGCGTGCTCCTCCTCCCATTGGGCCTCGGGGGTGTGGCGGAGCGCGTCGGTTCGCCGAACCCAGCGCGTCTCCTTCCTCTCGATCGCGTCGCGTGTCGCGAACACGCCGTAGGGCAGGCGCCCAATCTTGCGTCCCCAACAGCCCGGGGGCGGGTTCTTCATGATTCCGAGGGCGACGTCGACCTCCCGGTCGCGAACGCTGGGGCCGTCGTCGCCGAGCACGAGGTCCACCTCGAGCCCGTGCTGGATGGCGAGCTCCGCGAGCGGCTCCGCGACGAGCGGGGCGAGCGCCTCGACCGTAGTGAAGCTGACGCGGCCCGCGACGCTCGTCGCCTGGCTGCGAAGCTCGGCCGCGACCTCGCTCAACCCGAGCCGCGTGGAGCGGCCGACGCGGGCGACCGCGCGCCCCGCGTCGGTCAGCACGGCCGGGCCTGGGCCGCGCAGCACGACGGATTGACCGACCGCTGCCTCCAGCGCGCCCAGCCGGCGGTAGACCGTCGACGCGGACAATCCGAGCTCCCGAGCCGCGGCGCTCACGCTCCCTCTCCGTTCGACCCTCTCGAGGATTCGAACGTCGTCCCAAAGAACGTCCATGGCGCCAGCCTAGATCAGCGAGCGCTGATTGAGCGCTCCCACGGGTCGGTGTCCCCGCGCCGCCCGGAGGTACATTCGTATCCCCCCCCGGCGGCGAGTTCGCGGCGTCGGCCGCTCGACGGCCGGGGGCCGAGCGACTTCGCAGCCCGAGAATCAGCTCTTGGGCGCTCTTTTGCTGATCTCTCTGTCGCATGCGGAGGGGGCGTCGGCGCGCACGGGCGGGCGGACGACTCCCACGGTCGGGATCGCGCGATAGGCGGTCGCCGTCGGGGCCTGCCCCTCGGGCCAAACGATGTCGAGCGTGAAGCTCGTGAGCTCGGGTTCGGCCTGCGGATCAGACAGCGCGCCGAACGACGCGGCGCTCTCGCGGTCATAGACGACTTCGAGCATGGACGAAGCGCCGGGGCGGACATGCGTCTCGAGCAGTGTGAAGGATTGGCCACGCGGAATGACGGCTTCCTTGGCGTCTCCGCCGGTCCCGACCCACTGCGCGCGAGGCGCGAGCAAACGGATCACCTCGACGCGCCTCGGGTCGTCGAGCGGGCGGTCGCAGCCCTCCTCGCAAGCGCGAAAGACGAAGACGCGCCGCGGAAGGATCGCCTTGGCCTGCACCGATTGTTTCCACACCGCGCGCGCCGTGAGCGCGCCGCCATCGAACACGCCCGCGCATCGGGCGATGCGCATGGACTCTCCAGGCGGGATCTGCACGGTCATCCAGTCCGCGGACGCGGGCGCCCTGCTGGAGAGCGCCTCGAACTGTCCGACGGAGTCCTCGTACGTGCCGGCGATCAACCGGTCCAGCGAGAGGACCGGCGCGCCCTCGATCCAAACGCGCGAGTGGGCGTCGAGCCCGGTGAGGGACCAGGTGTCATAGTGGATGAGCTGACCGATCCGGCTGCACGTCTCGTGGACCGAGCGTCTCGACAGCGTGAACCTGTCGTTCGCGCACGAGCGCGCGGTGCCCGTCCCCGCGTCCGTCCCGCTGCATTGCGACTCGTCGGCCATCAAGGGCAAAGCCGCATATTCGATCGCCGTCGCCTCTGCGGGCGGTGGGACCGCTCCCCGGAGGTGCTGACGCGGCGAGAGCGGCGGCGGCGGATTCGAGGGTGGCGCGACGAGCGCGGCCCAAGGCTGGACGATCGGCGCCGACGGCGAGGGGACGGGCGGACACGCGTTGCTCGGGGGAGCCATCGAGCACGCGGACGTGAGCATGACGAGCGGGGCCAAGTAGAAGCGCACGGCACGCTGACACATCGCGCGCGACGGAGTTCCTCGTCGAGCCTGGACCCTCTTGTGCGGCGAGAGCTGGCGTGAGACGCTTCGGTCTCCGAAAAACGGCGGGCCGGTTCGGGTGAGCCCCGGCCACTCCTCATGGGTGAGGAGCGCTTCAGCCTCCAGCGTGGATGAGCTGCCTCGGTGAATGCGCACACGTGCGCTCTCGAGGTCTCCCATGAAGCTCAATCACCTTGATCTGCAGGTTCCGGACGTTCAGCACACCACGCTGTTCTTCGAGCGCCACTTCGGCTTCCGGCTCACGACGTCGCGGACTTCACCTGCCATCGCCATCCTGGATGGGCCGGGCGAATTCACGCTCGTGCTCCAGCGGAAGAAGGACCCCGCGGAGTCCTACCCCACGGACTTCCACATCGGGTTCATTGTCGACGACGAGGTGGCGGTCGAGCGCGCGCACGCCGAGCTCTCCGCGGCCGGGGAGGAGGTCTCCCCCGTCACGCGGAACGGTCGCGGCACGATGATCTATTGCCGTCGCGACGGATTCCTCGTCGAGGTGAGCCGGCGCGCGCGTCACGGCTGATCCAGCTCGGTCCTGCGCCAGTCTGGAAAGGGGCGCGCGCCGACCGAGCTGCGCTCCGCGGGTACGGATGATCTCGCGCCCCGAGGAGCACGTGCGCCAGAGCAAGCTTCTGAAGGCTACCGATCTCGTTGAACGCTGCGGTCGCGAGCTCGCGAACCGCGGGTCATCCGACCACGTCAATGTTGCGCGCCCACCCCGAGGAAGACGACGGGCGCGTCGCGATTCGAGACGCCGTCCCCGTCGGGGTCGGGCGCGAGCGGCTCGGGCGCAGCAGCATAAGAGTAGGCGCCGCGTAGGGTGAGGTAGAGCGGGGCGGTGATGTGCCAGGCGGCGGAGACGCTCAACGTGATGTCGTTGAGGTGCGCCGGGCTCTCGGCATACCCCGCCACCCCCGCGGAGAGCGCGGGCGTGAACGTGAAGGGGGCGACCTCGATGGTCTTCGACAGACTGGCCGTGGCGTACGCCCCGCGAAGGCGAACGAACTCGCCATAGACCGCGATCGAGGGAGTGATGAAGCCCTCCGCGAGCGCGATCGATCCGAAGAGCTCGTGAGCACCGTCCACGTGCTCGGGCGCGAGGGGGTAGAGCGCGACGCTGTAGCCCGCCTGGAGGTTGAACAGGTCCCCCAAGCTCCCGCCGTACGCGGCCGCGAGGTCGAGCTCGAGCGCGGTCCCGGGCTGCGTGTCGAAGTGGGCGACCGAGGTGAAGTTCGTCGCCGAGAACGTCAGGTCCCCGGGCCCGACATGGTGGAGCGCGAGCACCGCCAACGCCTGGCTGCTCGGATCACTCAGTGAGCGGTACTGGAGGATGCCGCGGTTGACGTACGTGGAGGCGATGCCCCACTCCAGCTGATAGCCTACATCCACGCCCCGCACGGACGCCTCTGGCCCGGCGTCCGGGGCCTCTGCGCGTGATGCATTGCTCTGCGCCGCTGGCCGTCGATGCTGCTCGAGCGTCCGAACGTCCAATGAGGCGACCGCCTCATCGGGGTGAGACGAGGTGGGCTCCTCCGATCGCGCTGCGGTGGGTGCCATCGCCATCAGAACCGGGACTACCAGGACGAGAGGTTCGGGTTTCGACATCTCTCCGTACCAACGGCACGATCGCGCGGCGTCCAAAGTGCGCGCTCGATTCGTCCCGGCTCACCGTCGCGAGGTGGGAGATCGTCGGTGCGATTCGCATGTGTCGGCTCAGTGGACGCAGACAATGGGCTCAGTCCTCCCAGTGGCAGTCTGTGAAATTCGCGTAGCCGCGCCCGCCGTCGCCATGGAAGTCACAGACGGCCTTGGCGGATTGCCCGCGGCGCATTCGGCCTGCTTGGGTTGCTTGCGAACCCGTCCAATGCAAGTGGACGGCGGTCCCCGGCGGGCCGGCGAGCGAGAGCTCGACCCGCCCGTGGGAGCTTCGCGAGACACCGATGACAGTCCCCGCGACGCGATATGGGCCAGGAGGGAAGATGTCCCACATCCCCTCGCGGGTGGGGTCCCACGTCGACAGGAACGACACCGCGTCGATCGAGCGGATCTCGCGCGTCGTGTCGATCGCCGGCGGATCGGGCTCGTCCGGGCCGATCGTGTCCGGGGCAGGGCCCTCGGCTTCCGACGGCGACGTCGAGACCTCCTCGACGGCCCGCTTCAGCTCCTCGTCGTCCGTCTGTAGCGTCGACGCGAACGCCTTGGAGTCCACGTCGCACTTCCCTAGTGAGCGGAGCGCGGACGCGCGGTCCCACGACGAGAGGTGCGCGTTCAGGACGAGTCCGCGGAGGACGGCCGCGCCCCGCTTCTCCTCGGTGGCTGTCGCGGTGCGGTCCCGGCAAAGCTGCTCGGTGATCCCGGTGAGGCGCGCGCTCGCGAGCTCGCCCGTGCGCGGCCTCTCGAGCCAGCGGAGGACCGCGTCGAACGACGCGCGGCAATCGCCGTTCCCACCATAGGTGAGCGCATGCGCCACGAGGTACGCCTCCTCCGTGTCGGCGCCGAGCTCCTTCTCGAGCAGCTCGCACGCCTCCGCGTCGCCCGTCTCGCCGAGCGTGGTGATGGCCGCTGCACGGATGCGCGCCTCGGGATCGTGCAGGGCGGAGGTCACGAAGCTGAAGACGGTCTGCGAGTACGGGTTCGCGCCGACGAGGGACGATATTTGCTCTTCACGCAGCTCGACGGGCGCCGTCTTCGCGAGCGCGAGCGCGCGATCGACGAGGTTCGTCCGCTCGAGATCGATGGCCCCCACGAGAGCCCCGAACGGCTCGAGCAGTTCGGGATCCTTCTCGCGCTCGGCTGCGGAGACGACCCGTAGGCAGAGCGAGGCGTCCTCCTGATATTCGTGCCCGTAGACGCGCAGCGCCTCCGCGGCGATCGCGCGCACGGCGGGATCCGCGTCCTCGAGGAACGACACGAGCGTCGGGAGAGACTTCTTGTCGTGGAAGAGCTCGGTCTCGTACCAGGCGACGCCCGCCGGACACTCCTTCGAATACCCGTGGCCGACCTTCCAGTGGCAAGAGAGGACGCCTTTCGCGAGAGCGACAATCGCCGGATCATTGTTCGGATCCTGCAGGCCAACCTGCGCGTCCGCGGGCGCGGACGTCGTGCTGGTCGCGCGGGTCGTGCCGGAGACCGGATCGCGCGGGGTGTCTCCGGGCGAGGCGGAGCACCCGGTCGTGGCGAAGAATGAAAGGCAGAGGACACCAAGAAGGAGCGGTCGACGTCGCTTCATGGCGCGGACCTAGCGCGTGAGGACGCCTGGCGCGCGCCAAGCTGCGCCCGAATTGCGCCAATTTTCGGACCCGGGTAGCCGATTCGGGAGGCTCGACTACGCTTCGCCAGAACACGTGCGCAACGAACGGCGGGAGTGGCTGGGTCGCGGAATCGTTGGGATCGCAGCCGTCGCATCGGTCGCCACCGAGCAGGCCCGCTGGGAGCTCGACGCGGTGCTCCCGGCCGTGACGACCGGCTCGGGCGGCAAGGGGCTGCTCGTCACGATTGAAGCGTCCGCGCCCGCCCACGTTCATGTCGGGGACGAAGCTATCCCGCCGTGGAACCGCGCCGTTGGCGACGCGTGGACGGGGACGGGGCAGTACCTCCTGGACCCAGGGCAAGTGCTCGGTGCCGTCGGTCTGGCGGGCACTTGCGGGGGATGCGCGAATTGCTCCCCTCCTCAGGGAACTTTCGTGCGCGTCGTCTCGACGGATGAAGTCTTCGTGTGGCGCCTCGAATCGACGTCCCCCGGGACGACATCCAATCGAGCCGTGGTGGAGGCGACGTCCACGCCCGAGGTCGTGTCGGAGGAGGCAGGAAGGGTCTCGACTTGCAGCGTTGCGCGCTCCCCTGGGAGCGGCACGCCGGCGACCTACGAGATCACGTGCTACCCGAGGACGTTGACGCCGACGCTCCGCGCCTCCCTCCGAGGGACGTGCACGAGTTCGCCCTGCTCCCCGCCCGCGTCGGCGAGCGTCGCGTTCCGGAGCCCACCGCGATGAATCGAGCCGTGGCAGCGCGTGACGTCCGCACGCATTGGCTCGTCGTCGCTGCAATCGCGCTCCTGCTCCTCAACGATCACGTCTTGAAGGCGGCATGGCCCGGGATCGTCACGGGCAAACTGTCCGACGTCGCGGGGCTCGCGTTCTTTCCGATCCTGCTGACCCAATGGGCGAAGACCGTCCGAGGTTGGGCGATCGCAGGCGCCATCACCGCTGTGGCGTTCGCTGCCATCAAGGTCTGGCCCGAGGCCACGGAGCTCTATCGCATCGTCGTAGGATCGCTGCGCTCGCTGCCGAACGCGGTATTGCACGGAACGCCATTCGGCAAGACGGCGGCGGTCACCGACCCCACCGACCTCGCAGCTCTTCCCTCCGTCTTCGTGACGACTTGGGTCGCGTGGCGGAAGTCGCTGAGAGGCGGGGGGCCGGCCGCGCTGCAGGGATCGGCTGGTGTCGCGACGCTCCCGTGACTGGTCGAATTCCCAGCGCTCGATCGTTCGAGCCTCGGGACAGGAGGTCACAAAGAACGAGGGATCTCCGCCTCCAATGTGGCCGCGAGCAGGAGAGTCTGCGCGTTCTCCTCGACGCGTTCGAGGAAGGCGGCGCGCGTCTTCAAGTCGGGGATCGCCTCGGCGCGCGCGAGCAGGCGGTCTCGCGCGTCGAGGGCGACGGCGCGCGCGGCCTCCGCGTCTCCCAACCCGCGCTCGGCGCGCGCGAGCGCGAGGCGGGCGCGCGGCTCACCGAAGGGGAATCCGCTGCGCGCGTACGCCAGCGACTCGCGCGCGAGCGTGGCCGCCTCCTCGAGCGCGCCGCGCGCGACAGCGACCTCCGCCGCGGCGGCGTACGCGTCCGCCTTGAAGTCCTGCGCTGCGTCGGTCGCAGCGATCGCTGCGCGCGCGTGGATCTCGGCGTCGTGGAGCTCTCCACGGGCGAGGTGACAGTGCGCGAGGTCGATCCGCGTCCCCGACTCCATCCAGACGTCTCCGCCGCGCCGGAACGTCGCCAGCGCGTCGACGAGGAGCTCCTTCGCCTCCGACGTGCGGCCCAGCCGAACCAGCACGGCGCCGAGGTTCTCCGCGGCTTCGGCGCGGATTTGCGTGAGCCGCGCCTTCTCCGCGAACGCCATCGCTCTCTCGATGTCCGCCTTCGCGAGCTCGAAGAGCCCCAGGCCCCCGCGCGCCCACGCGGCGCCGATGCGGCGCGCGCACGCCTCGCGCAGATCTCCGATGGTCTCCGCGTAGCGCGCGGCGATCTCCGACCCTTCGATGAACTTCGGGAGATCCCCGCGCGACAGCGCACCCCAGGCGTCCGCGAGCGCGAGCGCCGCGTCGAGGGCGACGCTCTCGAGCGCGTTCTCTCGGGCGGACGCGCGCACGCGGTCGAGGATGAGCTTCGCGTCGTCCCCGAGGATGGTGTGCGTGATCGCGACCATCCGGGCGACGACGACGAGGCGGTGCTCCGTGTGGGGCAGCTCGAGGAGCTGATTCGTGAGCGCGAGGACGCGCTCGCGCTTCTCGGCGCCCGCGTACGTGCTCACGAGCCTCCTTGCGACGAGCGCCCACCTGGGATCCTCGCTCGGGAGCGCGGCGAGGGCCTGCTCTCCCGTCGCGCGCGCGTCGACGTACTCCGCGCGGATCGCGTGCGCGTGGGCCGCGAGCGCCAGCGCCGAGCCGCGATCGATCGGCGTCGGATCGAGCGCGATGGCGCGGCGCGCGAAGTCGAGCGCGCCCGCCGCGTCGTCCGCCTCGAGGGCGGCTTGCGCCGCTAGCAGACAGTAGGGGATCGCCTTGCGTCGCTCGTTCGAGAGCTCCCAGTGCGAGGCGATCACCGCCGCGTCCGTCTCGCCTCGATCGAGGAGCCACGAGGCGGCGAGCCCATGCGCGAGCGCCCGATCCGACTCGGTGAGCATCGCGTAGGCCGCGTCTCGGAGGAGCGCGTGTCGGAAGCGGAACTCCGCGTGGCCCGCGAAGCGGCTCTCGGTGCGCGCCGCGAGGATCTCGCGATCGACGAGGTAGGCGATCCACTCCGTGGTCGCCGCCTCGCTCGCGCCGACGAGCCGCGCGATCCCTCCGGTCCAGGCGGTGAGGCCGAGGACGCTCGCGGCGCGGAGGACGCGGCGCGCCTCGCTGTCGAGCCCGAGGAGGCGATCCTGCAGGACGATGCCGACGGTCTCCGGGAGCTCGCCGCCGCGTCCCTCCGCCTCCGCGCGGACGAGCTCCTCGAGGAAGAACGCGTTGCCCGCGGCGCGCTCGACGATCGCGTCCACCCGAGCGTCCTCCACGCGCTCGCCGAGCGCGGCGCGAACGAGCGCCGCGGCCGCGCGCTTCCCGAGCGACGCGAGCCAGATCTCCGTCCGCGCTCGGCGCGCGAAGAGCTCCCCGAACGCCTCCTTCGCCGCCGGGCGCGCGAGGACGAGCACCATGATCGGGCTCTGCGCGAGGCGGTCGAGCATGCGATCGATCACGCCGATCGTCGCGGCGTCGCCCCACTGCGCGTCCTCGAGCACGATCAGCAGCGGTTTGTCCGAGGCGAGCGCCGACGCGTAGTCCTCGATGGCTCGCCCGATCTGGTCCGACATCAAGCGCGCGTCGACGCGCGCGGCGGCGAGCCACAGCCGACCCTCCGCGTCGAACGGCGCGCCTACGACCTCCGCGAGGAACGTGGTGGCGCGCTCGATGTCCTCGGGGCGATCGGCGAGCACGCGCTCGATGCGCTCGCGGAGCGCGGACTGCTTCGCGGACGTCGAGGCTGCGTCGTCGAACCCAGCGTCGCTCCGTACCAGCTCGCCGAGCATCATCATCGGAGAGCCCGCGCGCGTGGGATCCGCGCGCGCGACCCAGACATACGCGGATCCGTCCCCGCGGAGCCGGTGCACGAGCTCGGCGCGCAGCCTCGATTTTCCGACGCCTGGGGCGCCGATCACGATCGCCGCGCGGGCCTCGGGCCCCTCGGCGCACTGGGTGAAGATCGCCGACAGCATCCCGAGCTCGTGCTCGCGGCCGACGAGCGGCGTCGATTTGCCGAGGAGCGATCGGATGTCGGCGCGGGTCGACGCGTCCCCCCCGACGACGCGGAGCTCGAAGAGGTTCGGCGCGCCATCGACGGGACGAGTCTCGAAGTCCGGGCCGACGAGGACCGCGGTCGCGTCGTCGACGCGCACGGCGTCGGGAGCGAACGCGTGCGGGCTCGCGAGGAGCCGCATCGCGTGGACGATCGCGGCGTTGACCGCGTGATCCGCGCTCTCCCTCGCGATCACGGCGGCCACGACCGAGCTCGGCATCAGCCGCGCGAGATCCACCGCGCAGCGGGCGACGCGCGGACCCAGATCGCTCGACACCGCGCGGGGCGCGACGACGATCGCGGTCGCCCCTCCGCTGAGGCGCTCGAGGCGGCCACCCACGGCGTCGACCAGCGGGAGGACGGGGACGTCCGTGATCTTGACCGTCTCGTCGTCCACGCGAGGTCGACGGGCTCCCTTGCCCTCGCGGACGGGCGAGCTCGCGACGACGACGGCGACGAGCCGCGCCTCGTCGCGCGACACCCGCGGCGCCTCGGTGCGCTCGTCGACGATCGTGAGCGTCTTCTCGTTCATCGGCCCAGCGCCCGGAGGCGAGAGCCTCAGGCCGTGCCCCGTCGACCGGAGCTCGGCGCGCACCTCGGCGAGCTCGAGCGCGGCGCCGGCCCCGTCGCTCGGGCGCGCGTCGGGCTCGCGCGCGAGGAGGCGCGCGGCGATCGCCTCGAGCGCCGCGGGCGGCTCGTGGACCCACCGCGAGAGAGGGGGCGCGTCCTGGAGGGCGGCGCGACACATGACCGCGATGGGATCGTCTCCCTCGAACGGGCGATGCCCCGTGAGCATCCGGTAGAGGAGGCAACCCAGCGAGTAGAGATCCGCGCGCGCGTCCACTGGCCGTCCCAGCGCCTGCTCCGGCGCGACGTACCCCGGGGTCCCGAGCGGTACGCCGGCGCGTGTCAGCGCGAACGTCGCGTCCATGCGGCGCGCGAGGCCGAAGTCGATGAGCTTTGCCCGGCCGAGATCGTCCCCCACGAGGATTACGTTGCTCGGCTTGACGTCCCGGTGGACGACGCCGCGCGCGTGCGCGACGCCGAGCGCCTCCGCGAGGCGCTCCGCGAGCGCGAGCGCGTCGAGTGGGGAGAGGCGCGTCCGCGAGAGGTGGGTGCTGAGGTCGGTGCCGTCCAGCCACTCCATCACGAGGTACGGCGTGGATCCGTCCATCACGCCGCTCGCGACGTATCGGACGAGGTAGGGGTGACGGAGCTCCGCGAGGAGGCGCTGCTCGCGCAGGAAGCGATCCCGCGCGTCTGGATCGGGAACGTCGTCGCGCAGCACCTTCACCGCGACGTCGGCGTCCGCGACGTCCCCCGCGGCGCGATCGCGCGCGCGCCACACCGTCCCCATCCCGCCGTGGCCGGCGAGCGCGACGAGCTCGAACCGCTCCTCGACGACGTCCCCGGGCTTCATCCCGGTGCAGCATTCCACACGCGGCGCCCTGCCGCGGAGGAGAATGCAAGGGGCGCGCGGAGGACGCGGCTCAATGGGCGAAGATGCGGTGCACGCCGTCCACCGACTCGGGCCCGTAGGCGACCGCGCCGACGGAAACGCGACCGCCGAGCGCCTCGAGGATGCGCGCCGCGCCGCGCGTGAGCTCCGTCCCTGAACGCTCGGTGCGCGCGTGCACCGAAGGTGCAATGACCCGACGCCGACTCGCGCTCACTTCGATCTGCCTGTCCTTCGTCGCGGCCGTTGCGGTCCCGGCGTGCGATGACACCGCGGCTTCGCCCTGTACGCCGGGCCAATCCATCGCGTGCACCGGAGACGCGGCCTGCGCGGGCCACCAGGTCTGCAAGGCGGACGGGAGCGCCTACGACGACTGCGTCTGCGCCACGAGCTCGTCTTCCGGGGCGTCGAGCGCCTCGGGCGCGCTCACGGGAGGCGCGGGCGGGGCTTCCTCGACGAGCGTCGGCGCGACGAGCACCACGAGCGCGTCGAGCTCTTCCGTGGGCGGCGCGAGCTCGTCGAGCGGCGGTGCGCCGTGCACGATGGTCTATCAGGGCTCGTTCACGATCCAGGACCTGTCCGACATCGCGATCATCGCGCCCTACTGCGAGATCACCGGCGACCTCGTCGTGAGCGCCACCAACCTCACGATTCTCCAGCTGCCGAACCTCGAGACGCTCGGAGGGAGCCTTCGCAACCTGGGCGCGATGGGGCTCGACACGCTCGATCTCCCGAAGCTGCGGACGGCGACGGACATCGACCCGAGGAATGGGCCGCCCTCCCTGCATGTGCTGAACCTCCCGAAGCTCGAGAGCGCCGAGATGATCTGGGGAGGCTCGCCCGCCACGGTGCACCTCGAGAGCCTCGTCTCGGGGCGCATGGCCCTCGGCGTCGGCAGCGCGACCATCGATCTGCCGTCGCTCACGACAGGGTCGGTGCTCGTCCAGACCAGCGGGGCCTTCTCCGCGCCCCAGCTGAGCGCCGACCTGCCGCCATGTACGAGCGCAGAATGCATCGCGGGTTTCGCCGGTGTGAACGTCACGGCGGCCTCGATCTCGCTCCCGGTCCTCGCGTCTGCAAGGGCGGTGTCTGTAAAGGCGACCGCGTCGAATGTCTCCCTCCCGGCGCTCACGACGATCGGGACCGATCCGATGCTGTCGATCCTGATGGCCGTGAGCGAGGCGGGAACCGTCGACGTGCCGTTGATCGGGGCGGCGCCGAATGTCTACGTGAGCGCGCTCGGCGCGGCGACTCTGCCGCAGCTGACCACGGTCGGACGAACCGCGGACTTCGAGGGCGGAGCCATCTCGGTGCCGAAGCTCGATCACATCGGCGAGGAGCTCCGCATCGCGGGCCAGGTCTCGTCCTTCAGCGCGCCCGCCCTCGAGACCCTCGGCGGCGGTAGCGCGGTGGGAATCCTCTCGGTTCGGGGTTCGACGCTCTCGACACTGTCGCTCCCGAGCCTCCAGTCGTTCGGCGCGTTGCTGCTCGCCTACCCCGGGGGGAACTACGTCAATCCGAACCTGTCTCAGATCGCCCTGCCCGCGCTCGTCCAATTCGCGAGCAATGGGCCGTTCCTCGTGGGCACGAACCCGATGCTCCCGCAGTGTCGCATCGACGCGCTCGCCGCGAAGATGCACGCCGCGGGGTGGGCCCCGAACCAGTCCCCGCAGCTCTACACGACGCAGCCGAGCGGCCCCTGCCCCTGAGCGGTCGTCGCGCCGCTGCACCGATCTCGTTGGGCGCGCGCCGCTTCGCTGTCGCATCGCCCGGTACGCTGCGGTCGATTGTCTCTGTCGATTGTCTCTGTACCGCGGTGGCGGCCCGCTTCGCGCGCTCGGGATTTCGATCGCGATTCGGGCGTCGCCTCCGAGAGATTCGGTTCGTGGGTGACGTCGTGTAGAACTGCAGCATGCGAAGGCTCCTCGTGGCGTCCTCGGTCGTGCTCGCCTCGGCTTGCGGTGCGCGCCCCTCCTCGAACGACACGAGCGGGCGCTCCGCGACGGACGGCTCTGCGGCGCCCGTGGCGTCCGAACCGCGCCCTCTGCCCAGCGCGGTCGCGACCGTCAGCGCGACGCCGACCGCGACTCCCATCGAGGTGGCGACGAGCACTGCGACCGTCGCTCCGCTGCCGCCGGGCCCGCCGGCGAACGCGCGGCTCCGCATGGAGTGCGGACCCACCGATGCGCCGACGGAGGTTCTGACCCTCTTCGATCACGCGGCACCGTGCGGCGCGGGCATGCCGCCCGGGACCCGCCCGGTCCTCGAGGTGGACTTCGGGGACGCCCAACCCGGCAAGCCCACGCTCGCGTCCGGCGTGGCGTCGTCGTGTGATGCGTCGGGGAGCTGCAGACAAGTCACCGGCGTGGTCATCGACTACCACGAGGACGGCCCACTGCTCGTGGGTGTCATCGTGTTTCAGGAGGGGGGCCGAACGCGGAGGCTCTCGTTCGAGGCCTGCTCCGCCGTGGCGCCCAACACCATGATGTGCGGATGAACCCGTCCGCGCTCCTCCGCGCGTTGGCTGCGGCGCGACGAGCCCAAACGAAGACACCTCCCACCTGGTCGTAGCGCGGGCGCGCCTATCGCATGGTGTGCCGAGCAGACTGGATCTCGCGCGTACGCATGCCTCCGAGGGCAGCGCGCTGCATCGCCGGGCGCAACTCATTGCCCTCCGCGGCGGTCGCACGCGCGAATCTTCCAGTTTCTCCGAGGTTCGCGCGTGGCGCAAGCGTTGCTGAGAGTCCTCCCGCGCCGCGAGACGCGCCACTCACCTCGGAAGGACTCTCCAGCTCATGCGATTCAATGTGAAGACCACCGTCATCAGCTCCGCTCTCGTTCTTGCCACCGCCGCGCTCACTGGATGCGCGGACGAGCTCGTCGGCCGCTGGGAAGCGAAGAGCGACTCCACCATCGATCTCGAGATCGCGCAGGCGGCGAGCGGCTGGTCGGCGAGCGGTCACATCTACGTCGGCGACAACACGGGCACCTATCTCTGTCCGTTCGAGGCCGACTTCCGCGACAACGGCGACGATCGCTTCGAGGTGAGCGGCCACTTCACCAATCAGTGCTCGAACGCGTCCCCGTTCGACGCCGTCCAATGCACGCTCAAGAGCCCCACGCTGATGAAGTGCGAGTTCGGCAGCCTCACGATGGAGTACGAGAAGAACTGACCGAGCTCGTGGAACGCCGGGCGCGGCGCCTCCTCGTCGCGAGCGCCGCGACGAGGGCCGCGACCGGCGCGAGCGCGACCGAGCCGCCACCCGCGGACACGCTGCAGCCACCGCCCCCGACGTCCGCGCCGTTCCCCCCGCCACCGCCGCTGCCCGAGCTCGTCGAGCCCGTGGTCGCGTCACCGCCACCCGTCGACGCGCTCGTGGTCGTCGTCCCGGGCTTGATGGGACACTCGGGCTGCATGCCCTTCGTCGACGCTGCTACGGGGTTCGGCTGCTCGTCGTTCGCGCCCGCCTCGAGCTCGAGATCCAGGGTGAGCGCGTCGTGCGGGAGATCCGCCCTCAGTCGGGTGACGGTGACGAGGGCACTCCCGAACGCGCCCACGAGCGCCTGGTAGTCCGCCTGGGCGGCGGCCGCTGCCTCCGTGGCCGAGCCCGTGTAGTAGCCCGTTTGGAGCGCGATCTCCTCGAACGCGTCGCCGCTCATGGCGCGCGCGTTCTCGATGAGCCATCCGGGCGCAGGCAACCCCGCGAAGCCGGTCGTGACGAGCTCCGAATAGTTGCTGGATTGGGTGTCCCAGTCCCACACGACGGAGCTCGCGTCGACCGCGAACGACGGCATGTTCTTCGGCGCCCAGCGCGTCGAGCCGACAATCCACAGCGTGAGCGGAGCGACCGACCCCGAGCCGGCGCGCATCAACCTGAGCGGCAAGTGGGGCGAGAGCCCCGGCGTCGTCACGCGGATGGGTCGCATGTCCGAGATCGCCGCGCCGGATTTCAATCGGACCGCGAAGAAGTCGTACCCCTCGGCGACGTACGCGTCGATCATGGGCGCGACGTCCGCGGGGACCGCGTACCCGTTCGTCGCGAACCAAGTGGACAATCCCTGTGGATCGCTCGAGGAGACCCGCACGACGTCGTACGGGCCCACCTCCTCGTGCGAGCCGATGGGCGTGCTGTGCGGCTCCTTCTGCTGGATGCCGACGGGCATGGTGCACTCGTCGTCGTTGCAGTAGCAATGGATGTACGGTGAGGAGGCGAGCACGGGGGAGTATTCGTCCAGCATCGAGAACACGTACCCGCCTCCCACAGCGAGCTCGGCCTGACCCTTCACCGGCATGACCCACGCGAAGTCCGCCGGCGCGCCCGTGTAGTGGAGCTCGTCCCAGATCGAGGTCGACGTCGCGCTCAGGCTGATCGCGACCTTGTGATCGGTGACGGTCATCGCGCCTTGCGAGCTCGTGAAGACCCCACCCGAGGCGAGTGCGGTCATCGGAAGACTCGCCGCGGCGGCGACGAGGGCGAGGGCACCGAAGAGGAATCGAGGACGCGTCATCAGAATCTCCAGTTGGCACGTCGGCTAACAAGAACGGTGCCGGCGCTTTGTTTGCGAAAAACGCCGAATTCATCGAGCCTCGTCGGGGACCCCGATCTCTCTTGCGCCGGTCTGTGCCGTGCCTCGCTGGGTGTACGCTCGCGCGCGGCATGAAGCTCGGCGCCCTCATCGGTGATCGCTTTCGGCTCGAGGCCCTGGCGGGACAAGGCGCGATGGGCGTCGTCTACCGCGCCGTCGACCAGAGCACCGGCGCGACCGTGGCGCTCAAGGTGCTCTCGGGGACGGCGGGCGCGGAGTCCAACGTGGGGCGCCGATTCCTGCAAGAGGCGGAGGTGCTCGCGTCCCTCGAGCACGACTCCATCGTTCGGTACATCGGCCATGGCGTGCTCCCCGACGCGAAGCCGTGGCTCGCGATGGAGTGGCTGATCGGCGAGAGCCTCTCGGCGAAGGTGAAGCTCGCCGGCGCCCTCGCGGTCTCGCCCGCGCTCGCGCTCGGCGCCGAGGTCGCACGGGCGCTCGACGCGGCGCACGCGAAGGGGATCGTCCATCGTGATCTCAAGCCGAGCAACCTCATCCTCCTCGGCGGGGATCCTCGCAAGCCGAAGCTCCTCGACTTCGGGATCGCGCGCGTCGGCCTCGGGAGCCTGACGCTCGCGGGCGATTTCCTCGGAACACCGGGATACATCGCGCCCGAGCAGGCGCGCGCCGACCCCTCGATCGATGGGCGCGCGGATCTGTTCGCGCTCGGGTGCGTGCTCTTCTACACCTTGACCGGGAGGCCTCCCTTCTATGGCGAGGATCTCCCGTCCGTCCTGCTGAAGCTCGTGCTCGACGAGCCCACGCCCATCGACGAGTTCCGGAGCGACGTGCCGGACGACGCGGCGGAGCTGCTCCGATCGCTCCTCGCGAAGGACCGCGCTGGGCGCCCGAGCAACGCGGGGGAGGTCGCGGCCGCCCTCACGCGTCTCGCCGCCGAGACCGCGAGCCTCGCCGAGGCGCCGCGATCACAGCGCGCCCCACAGCCGGAAGCGCTGGGGCTCACGAAGTCGGAGCATCGACTGACTTGCCTCGTCCTCGCGCGTGTCAACGACGCGTCCGCGCGCCGCGCCGCCGACGACGCTCCGCCGTCGTCGCGCGCGCCGGAGCTCGACGCGCTCCGCCGGGATTTGAAGGCGCTCGGGGGGCACCTCGACGTGCTGGTCGACGGATCGGCGATCGTCACCTTCGACAGCGACCCGGAGGGCCGCGCACCGAGCGCGCGAGAGCAGGCCGCCCAGGCGGCTCGCTGCGCGATGCTCCTCCACCGCGCGCGCACGCGCGTGGCCGTCGTCGCGGGGCGCGTCGACGCGGCGCTCGATCAGCCGCTCGCGAGGATCATCGAGCGCGCCGTCTCGATGACCTCGACGACCTCCCCCGGGATCCGGCTCGACGACGTCGTCGCGGGGCTCCTCGACGCGCGCTTCGACGTCGACTCCGCGGGGGAGCGGCACACGCTGTTCGGCGAGCGGCTCCTCGCGTCGACGGGGCGCACGGTGCTCGGGCAGGCGACCCCGTTCGTCGGTCGCCACGAGGAGCTCGCGCTCTTGCTCGGTCGCCTCGAACGATGCATCGACGAGCCGCGCTCGAGCGCGACGCTCATCGTGGGCGCGCCGGGGGTCGGCAAGAGCCGCCTCGTCGCCGAGCTCCTCCGTCGCGCCTCCGATCGCGACGTCGACGCGTGGGTCTCGCGCGGCGACCCCATGCGCGGCGGCGCGCCGGCCGCGCTGGTCCGCGCCGCGCTCCAGATCCCCGAGGGCGAGGCCGACGCGGGCGCCGTCGACCACGTGCGCGCGAAGGTCTCGAGCTCGTCCGCGATCCCGAGCGCGCGGAGTCCGTGGCCGAGTTCGTCGGCGAGATCGTCGGCGTGAAGTTCCCCGACGAAGGTCGCGTGCAGCTGCGCGCGGCGCGCCACGCGCCGCAGCTCATGGGGGATCGGATGCTCGACGCCTTCGTCGATCTCGTCGCAGCGGCGTGCGCGCGCAGACCCGTGATCGCGATCCTCGAGGACGCCGCGCGGCTCGACGCGTCGAGCTCCGCGTTCGTGGAGGCCGCGCGCCGCGCGTGCGCCGACCAGCCGCTCTTCGTCGTCGCGATCGGCCGCCCCGAGATCCGCGAGGCGCTCCCGAGCTTCCTCCGCGACCACGACGCCGCCGTGATCGAGCTCCCTCCGCTCCCGGCTCCCACCGCGCGGAAGCTCGCTCGTCACGTGCTGTCGAACGCGATCTCCGGCGCCGGCGCGGCGCGTTTGGACGAAATCGTGGAGCGCGTCGTCGCGCGGGCCCAAGGCAACGCGTACTACCTCGAGGAGCTCCTCCGCGACGAAGGTCGGCGCCGCGGGGACGAGCCGTCGAGCCCGCCGACGATCCTCGCGATGGTGGAGGCTCGCCTCGACGCGCTCAGCGACGACCAACGCCTCATCCTCCGCGCCGCGAGCCTCTTCGGTCGGACGTTCTGGCTCTCCGGCGTCGCCGAGCTCGCGCGGCTCGGCGCCGACGTGGTGGAGCGGGAGCTCGCCGCGCTCGAGCGCGAGGAGCTCGTCGCGTCCGTCGGGGAGAGCCGGTTCCGAGGCGCGCGCGCGTGGACGTTCACGTCCGAGTTCGTGGAGGAGGCCGCGTACGCGCGCATCACCGCGGAAGACAGGGCGCGCGGTCACCGGCTCGTGGGTGCGTGGCTCCTCGCCGCGGGAGAGTCGGACGCCGTCGTCCTGGCGGAGCATTTTTCGCGTGGCGGGGATCGCGCGAGCGCGAGCGTGTGGCTGCGTATCGCCGCCGAGACGGCGATGGAGAGCCACGATCTCGCGCGCGCGATCGGCTATGGCGAGCGCGCGATCGCGGCCGGCGCGTCCGGCGCGGAGCTCGGTCGGATCCGGCTAGGGCTCGCGACCGCGCACGCCTGGCAGAGCGAGCACGAGCTCGCGGTGACGTCGGCGAAGGAGGCCATGGATCACCTGCCGATCGCGAGCAGCGAGTGGTTCGACGCGGCCGCGGAGCGCCTCGTCGCGCTCTCTCGCCTCGCTCGGCTGGACGAGCTGTACCCGCAGGTCGACGAGGTCGAGGCCGCGGCGCCCACGCCAGGCAGCGAGCCCGCGCTCCTCGTCGCGCTCGCTCGCGCCGCCAACGAGGTCATCTACGCGGGTCAGACGGATCGCGCCGACCGCCTCCTCCGCCGCATCAGCCAGATCGAGGGCGAGCTCACGAGCGCCGACCCGATCGTTCAAGCCTGGATCCTCCGCGCGCGCTCGGCGCGCGCCGATCACGCGGGCAACACGGAGGCGGAGCTCGCGCTCCTCGAGGCGTGCGCGAGGAGCTTCGAGCTCGCGGGCGACACGCGGAACGCCTGCTTTCAGCGCGTCAACGTCGCGGCCACGCTGATCGACATCGGCGACTACCGCTACGCCGAGCGCGTCCTTCGGGGCACGCTCGAGTCGTCCTCGCGCCTCGGCCTCCGGACGGTGGGCATGTTCGCGAACGTCAACATGGGGCTCGTGCTGACGCGCATGGGGCGCCACGACGAGAGCCTCCACTACCTGTCGATCGGCTGCGACGAGGCGGACGCCCAAAAGATCACGCGCTTCCAGGGATTTTCCCGGATCTATCGGAGCTACGCCCTGATGGAGCTCGGGCGCCCGTCCGAGGCGCTATCGGACGCGGAGGCGGCGCGCGACATCGCCGCCAAATGGCCGACGGTGCACGCGCACGCCTTGGGAGCGATCGCGCGCGTCCTCGTCGCCCTCGAGCGCCCCGACGAAGCGATGGCTGCGGCGACGGCCGCCGTGGCGGAGCTCCAGGGACTCGGCGGGTCCGACGAAGGAGAGGAGATCGTGCTGCTCGCCCACGCGGAGGCGGCGCTCGCGCTCGGCAGGAGGAGCGCCGCGGGCGAGGTGATCCGCGTCGCGCGCGGCCGGCTCCTCGCACGCGCCGATCGCATCAGCCAACCCGCGCACCGGCAGAACTTCCTCGAGAAGGTGCCCGAGAACCGGCGCACGCTGGAGCTCGCCGCCGAGCTCTTGGGGGACGACTGATCATGGATGCGAAGCGGTTCCCGAGCGCCGCGGCGTTCGTCCAGCAGTTCGAACGAGGGCTCGACGCGCACCCGTTCGCGAGCGTGAAGGGCTCGGCGGTGCGTCAGTTCGTGTCGACCTCGTACGCGCGAGAGATCGAGCCCCACCTACCCCCCGCCCTTCGCGCGTACTACCACGCTCCGCCGCTCGTGAGCGCGTGGTGCAGCGAGGTCCACTTCAACACACTGTTGCATGCGGTGTTCGACGGACCGTTCGCGGGCAACGAGGGGCGCTTCCTCGGTTGGGTGAAGGAGGAGAACCGGACGCTCGTCTCCTCCACGCTCTACAAGGTCATCTTCTTCGTCGCCTCCCCGGAGCGGCTCTTCCGGAGCATCGGTCCGCGGTGGGGCGCGCTGCGCCGCGGTACCGGCGCGGAGCTCCTGGACGCGGGCGCGAACGGTGGCCGGATCCGCATCCACCACCCGAAGAACCTCTACACCGATCTCGTCGCGCGCGTCCGCGCGACCTCGATGGCCGTGATCGCGGAGAGCTCCGGCGCGCGCAACGTCCGCGTCGTGCCGCATCGGCCGACCGAGACGTCCGTGGAGTTCGCGGCGTCCTGGTCGGTGTGAACGTCTCCTCGCGCGACCCCGCGGCCCCGACGCCGCGGGCGTGTTACACCTAGCGGCGCATGACGGCGGGTGCGCTAGGACATCGAGAGGCCCCGAAGGGAGCTTCTCGATCGGGAGAGGCCGCCGCGACCGTCTCCCCGAAGCTCCGCGGGTTCACCGCGATCGGTTCGGTCGCGGGCGCACTCCTCGCCCTCGTCGCGTTCCTGGCCGTGCCAGGGCCGTCCTCGACGGCCGCCGAATTCGCCCTGTTTTTGGGCCGATTCCATCCCCTCCTCGTGCACCTCCCGATCGGCGCGCTCGTGCTCGTCGTCCTCCTCGAGACGGCGAGCGCGCTGCCGCCGTTCCGCGGAAAGATGGATGGAGCGCTCGCGCTCGCGCTGCCGGTGGCCTCCCTCTTCGGTGGCGTCGCGTTCCTGTTCGGCCTCCTGCTGGCGCACGGCGGCGGCTACGCCGACGGGCCCATCGCGTGGCACCGCGGACTCACGCTCGGCGCGCTCGGGGTGCTTGCGCTCGCGGGCGTCGCCTTCAGCTTCTCGCTCGAGGCGAGCCAAGGGGCGGGGGCGGTCCCGCGGATCGTGTATCGGCTCCTCCTCCTCGCGACGATGGGCGTGCTCACCGTGGGCGCGCACTTCGGCGGGAACCTGAGCCGTGGAGAGGCGTACCTCACGGAGTACGCGCCCGCGTTCGTGAAGAAGATGCTCGGCGAGAAGCCGCGCGAGAAGAAGAGCCCCGTCGCGGTGGAGCCCGGCGCGGATCGAAAGGTGTTCCAGGACGTCGTCGCGCCCATCCTCGCGCGCACGTGCGTCGAGTGCCACGGAGAGCGGAGCGCGAAGGCGAAGCTGCGCGTCGACTCGCTCGAGGCGATCCTGAAGGGCGGCGAGAGCGGACCCGCCGCCCTCGCGCGGGACGGCGCGCGGAGCCCGCTCTACGCGCGCATGGTCCTGCCCACGAGTGACGACGAGCACATGCCGCCCGAGGGCCACCCGGCACCCACGGAGGCGGAGCGCGAGCTGATTCGGTGGTGGATCGATCGCGGCGCGACCGACACGCTCGTCGTCGCGGACGCGCTCCCGCCCACGGGCGCGCGGGAGCTCCTCGAGAGCGCGAGCGGCGGGACCGATTCGCCAGCGCCGAGCAGCTCGCCGAGCAGCGCGCCGAGCGCGAGCGCGGCTCCGACCTCCTCGGACAGCGCGGCGCCCGAGGCGTCGAGCAGCCCGCCCGGGACGAGCACGAGCCCCCCAGCGCCCACGGCGAACGGGCTCGTGTACCGCGACGCGGTCGCGCCCATCCTCGCCGCGCGATGCGAGAGCTGCCACGGCGGCGCGAAGCAGAAGGGCAAGCTCCGCGTCGACTCCATCGCGGCGATGACCTCCGGCGGCGTCTCGGGCGCTGCGATCACGCCGGGCAACGGATCGGGGAGCCTCCTCGTCTCGCGGATGACCCTCCCGCTGATGGCGGACGAGCACATGCCCCCGCCGAAGCTCGCGCAGCCGACGCAGAACGAGATCGATCTCGTCGCGTGGTGGATCGATCACGGCGCGGACGCGACCACGCCGACGAGCGCGCTCCCCGCGAAGTTCCTCGGGACGAAGCCCACGCCGACCCCGATCCCCGTTCCATCGACGGTCCCGTCGACGCACCCGTCGACGAACCCCTCCACGCACCCTTCGACGAGCGGGTCGTCCAGCGCGCCGCCGCTCTCGTCCTCGGGCAACTCCACCGACCCGCCGGTCGCGCTGCCGAACACGCTCCGCTGGGAGTCGGACGTCGTCGTCCCGCTGTTCGTCGCGCGGTGCGGGCCGTGCCACGTCGGCGAGTCTCCCGTATCGACGTTCGGCGTCGACACGGGGGCGATCCTCCACAAGGGCGGCTACAGCGGCGTTCCCGTCATCGCGGGCGATCCCGGCAAGAGCCTCGTGATGAGTCGGCTCGTCGCTCCGCTGAGCGACGGCGATCACATGCCGCCGGACGGGTCGGAGCAGCTCACCCCGGATCAGATCGAGCTCGTCCGGCAGTGGATCGTCGCGGGCGCGGACGATCGCGAGTTCGCCGCCGCGAGCCTCTCGCTCGGCCAACAGCGCGCGGTCGCGATGTTCCTCCCCGAGCCCGTGCACACGCCGGATCCGTCGACCAGCTCGTCTTCGTCCTCGACGGGCTCGGGGAGCAGCACGAGCAGCGGGCCGGACGGCGCGAGCTCGACCGGCGGCGGTGAGGTCCCGCCGGTCCACGGGAGCGGCTGCGCCTCCTGTAGCTTCGAGGCGTCGTCGGAGGACACGGCGCTCGCCGTCGCGTGCAGCCTCGCGTTCGTCCTCGTCCTCACCTCACGGCGCAAGCCAAAGCGCTGAAGCGGTCGAGCCCGCCACCCTACGGCTGTCGCCGACGAAGGGGGCGGCGGGCTCGCTCAGGAGCGCGTCACTCGCAGACGTGGTCCTTGCACTTGCCGCTCGCGCAGTCGTTCTTGTCGATGCATTGGACGCACGACAAGCTCTCCAGACAGAACGGGGCCGCGGGCGCGAACGGGTTGCAGTCCGCCGAGACTAGGCACTGTCCGCACTGACCCTTCGTGTTGCAGAACGGGCGAGTGTCCGGACAATCGCCGCTCGCGACGCACTCCTTGCACTGGAAGTCGGCGCCGCAGAACGGCTTCTGAGACGGACAATCGCTGTCCGCGTGGCAGCCCGCCTTGCAGTGGCCCTCGTCGCAGAGCCCGCCGTCCACGCAGTGCGCGTCGATGAGACACTCTCGGCACTCGCCGTCGTCGAGATCGCAGATCGGCGCGGCCGCGCCGCAGTCGCTGTCCGATGCGCAGCGCCCGCAGGTGCCGTGGTACGGGCTGCAGATCGGGTGGTCGGCGGGGCAGTCGGTGTTGTCGATGCATTCGACGCAGGCGCCCGTGTCGACGTTGCAAAGCTTCGCGTCGCCCTCCGTGCAGTTCGCGTTCGAGCCGCACGCGGGCCGACACTCGTTCCGCCCGAGCCAGCACGCCTGCGCGGTGCCGCAGTCCCCAGAGTCGGCGCACTGTTCGCAGTGCCCCGTCACGCAGAAGGGCGCGGCGGCGCCGCAGTCCCCGTCGCCCGCGCACTCGACACACCCGAGGCTCGAGTCACAGATGTTGTTGCACGCGTTGCCGTTCCGGGCGCACGGACCGCCGGGGCCGTCCGTGCCGCACGCGGGTGGAAGGAGCGCCGCCGCGCCGAGCAACGCGACGACCGTCAGGGCCTGGAGAACGCGGTTCGTCTTCATGGGGCAATCCTCTCCTCTTGGGTCACGACCGACAGCGGAAACAACTGGATGCAGAGCTGGTAAACGCGCTCGGGCTCCTTCTCGGAGTCGCACTTGTCGAGGACCTCCTCGCGGAACCGGTGGATCCGCGTCTTCAGGTCGGCGAGCGTCTTCGACTGGATGCAGACGGTGAGGGCGCTCACGTCCCGCTCGTCGGGCGGGAAGGTCTCCACGGCCTTCGCGGCGCGCTCGATCATTTGCAAGTGATAGGCGGGGATCACGACGCTCCGGACCTCGTGCCCGGTCGTCAGGCTCGGCTCCCCTCGGATGAGCTTGCCCGTCTCGTTCCGGACGAGGAGCCCGAGCTTCTCGAGCGTGGTGAGCGCGGTGCGCGCCTGCTTCGGCGTGATCTTGGGGACGATCTGCGACGCGATCCACGTGGGATCCTCGGAGAACCCAGGGGTCGCCGCGAGCTCCCGGATCGCGGGATAGAACCAGTGCGTGAGGTACTCGAAGAGCGGCCCATCGAGCTTGCGAGCGGCTCGGAACCGCCGGTTCGCGGCGACGCGCTCGAACGCGCGATTGCGCTCCGCGACGGTCTGCGCCTGGTTCATCGCGACCAGGTTCGCGAAGAACTCGGCCTCTTCGGGATCGAGCTTGAGGGCCTTCGCGACCTTCTCGATCGCCTCGGCGCCGAGGTTCCGGTCGCCGTCCATCACGAGCTTCAAGAAGTTGGATGACGCAAATCCTGCGCGGCGGGCGAGGAACCGGAACGACCAGTTCGTGTTGCGCGCCTTTTGAGCGGTGTAGTGGTCGCGCATGAACGCGCGGTAATCGATGTACTCGAACACGCTGGGCGTCGAAGGGAGCACGCTCCGAGTGTATGCGTTCGCACGTGCCTTCGCGCCGTCCGTCCGGTTTCCTCGTGTTCTCCTTGAACACGCCGGACCATGCGAGGTGTGCCCCAGAACCTGTTACGCTCTCTCCACATGGCCTCGCTTCGGTTCGGGGGATCTCTCGCTCTAGTCGTCGCATGCACGGCGTCGTGCCTCCCGCGCGCCGGGACCGACGTCGGCAATGGACTCACCGTGAAGCTCAACCTGCAGCTCGCGCCCGAGCTCGCTGCCACGACCGAGTCGAAGAAGGTGCTGCTCGCCGATGGCGCGATCCTCGATCAGCTCTGGGTCGCGACCGCGAAGTATCGTCTCACCCCTGGCGCGAACTGCTCCGAACCGGATCCTCGCATCGACATCCCGGGGCCCGCGTTCGCGGATCTGCTGGGCGTCGGCTTCGTGGACGGCGCGAAGACCTTCCCGACCGACGGCAACACGTTCTGCAAGCTCTCGTTCTCGTTCCACGAGGCCGCCGCGGACGCGCTGCCCGCGGGCGTTCCTCTCGAGCTCGGTGGTGCGAGCCTCTTCCTCCGCGGCCACCGCGCCGACGGCGTGGTCTTCACGGTGCGCTCGACGATGAAAGACACGCTGAAGCTCGATGCGACGGACGGCTCGTTCGAGCTCCGCGGCACGGACCCCGCGCTCATCGTCGCGTTCGATCTCGACGCGGCGACCGCGGCGCTCGAGCTCGAGGCGCTTTCGGGGAATCCGATCACGATCGACGACAAGACGAACCCCTCCGCGCTGAAGGCGTTCGACGCCGCGCTTCGCAAGTCCGCCAAGCTCTTCGACGACGAGGACAAGAACGGGGAGCTCTCCGCCGGCGAAACGGACGACGAGCACAAGCTGGGCGAGGGCGGCCAATAGGCCGCCCCGCGCGCCATCAGAACTGGAAGTAGACGAACGGCACCGCCTCGGTGCTCGCGGTCTGGCGGAGGATGAGCGCGACCCCGAAGAGGAGCGCGCCTTGGAGGACGGCGGGCGCGCGGATGAAGAGGTCGCGAGCCGACGCGTAGACCTTCGCCGGGAACCACTGCACCACGAGGCCTCCCGCGATGACGAGGAGCATCGTCCGGTGGAGGTTCGGCGCCATCGCCGCGAGGCTCTGGCCCGCGCTCAGGCCCTGGAAGAACACCTTCCAATCGGCGAAGCTGAAGACGCGCCGATAGAGGGCGATCGCGGTGTCGAGGCCGCCCGGATCGTTGCCCGTGCGGATGAGGACGAACGAGAGCGCGATGAACACGAACGTCGCGGCGACGCCGAGCACCTTGCCCACGCTCAGCCCGTCGTCCCCCTCACCGAGCTTCTTGCCGCGGACGAGGTAGTAGAGGTGCGTGCCGACGACGGCGAAGCCCTGGACCACGCCGAACACCACGAAGCTCCACGCGGCGCCGTGCCAGATGCCGCAGATGACCATCGTGATCCACAGGTTGAAGTAGCGGCCGATGAACGCGCCGACCTTGCCGAACCGGTGGAACGGGGAGGACCGGCTCCCGCCGAGCGGGATGTAGATGTAGTCGCGCAGCCAGCTCGAGAGTGAGATGTGCCAGCGCCGCCAGAACTCCGCGACGTTCGCGGACTTGAACGGGGAGTCGAAGTTGATCTTGAAGCGGTAGCCGAGGAGCAGCGCCGCCCCGATCGCCACGTCGCTGTAGCCGGAGAAGTCGCAATACACCTGGATCGCGTAGCCGAAGATGCCCATGAGCACCTCGAGCGGCGTGTAGAAGCCGGGTGATTGGACGACGCGGTCCACCAGGTTGAGCGCCAGATAGTCGCTGATGACGACCTTCTTGAAGATCCCCTGCGCGATGAGGAACATTCCCTCACCCGCCTGCGCGCTCGAGAGCGCCGCGGGTCGCGCGAAGAGGGGGAGCAGGTCCTTGCCGCGGATGATCGGCCCCGCGACGAGGTGCGGGAAGAAGCAGATGTACGTGAGGTAGTGGACGTAGTTCTTCGAGGGCGGGATCTCTCGTCGATACACGTCGATGACGTATGAGAGAGACATGAACGTGAAGAACGAGATCCCGATGGGCAGCGGAATGTCTGCGTGCCAGCTCGGCTGCTGGAGGATCTTGACGACGACGAAGTTGTAATACTTGAACACGAGGAGGAGAGACGTGTTCATCACCACCGTAGTGACGACCGCGAGCTTCCGCTTCCGCCGCGCCTCGTGGGTGTCCCCCTCCTGCTGAGCGATCCAGCGCGCGAGCCAGAAGTCCACGGTGGACCCGATGAAGACGATGGGGACGAACAGGAGGTGCGGCGCGCCCGCCTTGACCGCCGCGACGAACCCTCCGCCGCTCCCCAGCGTCTCGACGAACTTTCCGCCGAACAGGTCGAGCCCGGAATAGAACACGTAGCTCATCACCGCGAGGAACCCGAAGCGCACCTTCGGCCAGCGAGCGAGTAGCCACGAGACGACGAAGACAAAGAGGAAGAACTTCGCGAAGGCGAGGGTGTTGAAGAGCATGGCCTTCTCCCGGCGGTGGGCGCATCGTTAGCAAATCCGGGTTGGCGTGGCCGCCTATTTGGGGGCTCCGCCCCCCCGTTGGGGCAGGTCGTCGCCGAGCGCGCGAAATGCACGGCGGCTTGGCCCACCCGCCGGAACAGTGGTACGCGCTACCGTCCGAGGCCGACCGATGAGCAGCAGCGTGACCCGCGCGACCTCCAAAAAATCGAAGAAGTCGAAGCCCGCGAACAGAGGGGCGAGCGGAGCCTCGCCCGCGCCTCGCGCGGAGGAGGCGAAGGCCGAGAGCGACGAGCGCGCGAGCGCCCCGTCGGAGCCCGCGAGCGAGCCTCCGCCCGCGGAGCCTGCGGAGCCTGCGGAGCGCGCGGCGCCCGCGAGCCTCGAGGAGGCCGCCCTCGCCGGGGTGACGCCGAAGCGCTCGCCGGAGGCGCGCGCGGAGGAGGCGTTCGGCGAGCTCAAGGTCACGCTGGACGCGGACGACGAGAACGAGGCGCGGCGCGCGGCGCTCGAGAAGAAGGAGCTCGTCGCGGCGAGCGTCCCGATCACGAAGAAGGTCGTCGTCGCGATGGGCGTGCTCGGCGCGCTGATCGCGCTGCCCTACATCCCCGCGGTGAGGGACGTCCTCGTCACGAAGCGAGAGCGGGGGGACATCTACCTCGGCAACGCGCGCGTGCTCACCGAGGGCGTCATCCTCGTCCCGAACAACGAGACGGAGGCCGAGAAGGTCGCGCGGGTCGCGGAGGCGGCGCGCAAGGCGAACGAGATCGGCGAGAAGAAGACCGAGGAGATCACGAACCCGGAGGACAGCCCCCTCCAGATCGACGCGCCGATCGAGCAGCCGAAGGGGCCCATCGCCCAGGACGAGAAGAAGCTCGTCATCCCGCCGCCGAGCCCGACTGGGCTCCCGCCGCAGAACGCGCACATCCTCGATCCGTCCGGCAAGGCGCTCGACCACTTCTTCGACAAGCTCATGGCGGCGGAGCGCAAGGATCCCGGGGCGATCGTGCGCGTCCTCTATTACGGGGACTCCATCGTCGCGAGCGACCTCATCACGGGCAAGCTGCGCCGCCTGCTCCAGGATCGGTTCGGGGACGCCGGGCACGGGTACGCGATCGCCGCGAACGCGTACGCCGGCTGGATCCACTTCGACGTCGCGCGCAAAGCGAGCGACCAATGGAAGGCGTCGCGCTGCCTCGGCCCGCTCATCGAGGACATGAACTTCGGTCTCGGCTGCGCGACGTTCACGGCGCGCAAGGCGGACGAGTGGTTCACGATGGGGACGAGCACGAGCAAGAACCCCAAGGATGTTTGGGGCCGCGCGGTCTCGCGCTTCGAACTCGAGTACTACAAGCAGCCGGGCGGCGGCGACCTCGACATCAGCGTCGACGGCAACAAAGTGAAGTCCATCTCGACGGACGGCGACGCGGGCGTCGCGTACGAGTCCGTCCCGGTGGACGACGGCGAGCACAAGATCGAGGTCCGCACGACGACCGAGAAGCCCACGCGCGTGTTCGGGATGCGCATGGAGCGCGACGTCCCCGGCGTGTCCCTCACGTCCCTCGGCATGACGGGCGCTCGCCTCTACCAGCTCGACAAGCAGGACAACGATCACTGGGCGAAGGTGCTCCAGGCGGCGAAGCCGGATCTCGTCGTCCTCGCGTACGGCACGAACGAGATCGCCGACGGCAACATGGGCCTCGACGACAAGGGCCAGAAGGTCGACGACCCGATGGGCCTCTACGCGAGCCGCATGAAGTCGATCATGACCCAGGTCCGCGCCGCCGTGCCGGACGCGAGCGTCATGATCGTCGGCCCGCCCGACATGGGGTCGACGAGCGAGGGTGAGGGGCACTCGAAGTCCGCGGTGCCGCTCGTCGTCAACACGCAGAAGAAGGTCGCGGCGGAGGAGGGCTGGGCGTTCTGGGACCAGCTCAAGGTGATGGGCGGCCAGGGCATGATGTACGCCTGGAGCCAGAGCGGATACGGCCAGGCAGATCTCATCCACCCGAGCGGGAGCGGCGGCGGCATGCTCGGAACGTGGGAGTTCCAGGCGCTGATGGAGCTCTACGAGAAATACAAGGACTCGAAGCGCTGAAGCCCGGCGCGCGCGGCTGACGCGCGCGCCCCTTGGCGCCGCGCGCCGCTGAGCTCTGCGTGAGACGGCCTGCCGAAACGGACGTCCGTGGGCCTCCGAGGCTCTATCCTTCCGGTGGGCGCCATGAGCTCGCCGGGGATCGACACCACGCAGCAGCTGAACGAGGGCGCGCTCTTCGCCGAGCGCTACCGCGTGACGCGGCTCATCGGCAAAGGCGGGATGGGTTCCGTCTACGAGGTCGTCGACGAGCGCACCGGCGGCGTGCGCGCGCTCAAGCTGATGAGCGCGTCCACGTCGCACTCGAGCTCGCTGCGCGCGCGCTTCGAGCAGGAGGCGAAGATCGCGAGCCGCATCGAGAGCGAGCACCTCGTTCGCATCTTCGACGTCGGGACCCAGGGCGCGCGGCCGTTCATCGTGATGGAGCTCCTGCGCGGGGAGGATCTCGCGTCGGTGATCGCCCGTCGTCGGCTCGATCCGTCGGAGGCTCTCCTCTATCTGAGGCAGGTCTCGCGCGCGCTCGAGCGCACGCACGCCGCGCACGTGGTCCACCGCGATCTCAAGCCGGAGAACCTCTTCCTCACGCAGCGCGACGACGGCAGCGGGTGCATCAAGATCCTCGACTTCGGGGTCGCGAAGGTGGTCGAGCCGAGGGGGCCGCAGGCGTCTCACACGCGCGTCGTCGGGACGCCGCTCTACATGTCCCCGGAGCAAGTCGAGGGGACGAGCGAGATCGGCCCGCGCGCGGACACGCACGCGCTCGCGCACGTCGCGTTCACGCTCCTCACCGGGTTCCCGTACTGGGAGGAGGAGGCGCGAGACGGACCGATGGCGCTCCTCATGCGACTCCTCAAGGGCCCGGTGGAGCCCCCGACGGCGCGCGCTGCGAGGCGCGGAGTCGCGCTCCCGCGGGGCTTCGACGCGTGGTTCGCGCGCGCGGCGGCCGTCTCGCCAGCGGAGCGCCACGCGAGCCCGCGCGAGGCGATCGACGCGCTCTTCGCGCTCTACGGCGCGCCGTCGGAGGCCGGAGCGTCACTCGCGCACGGGGGATCCTCGCGCGGGAGCGTGGACCCCTCACTCCCGACGGCCACGACCGTCTACGGCGGGCTCGCGTCGGCCGCGACGATGGTCGGTGGAACACCACCGAGCGCGCGCGGATCGAACCCAGGCTTCGCCTCCGTGACGTACGGCGCATCGCCCGAGTCGCACTCCGGGGTGACGTCGATCGGCTCGAGCCCCGAGGGAGCGCCCCTCGAATCGTCACCGAGCGCGAACATGGGCGCGGCGCCGGTCGCTCTCGCGCCGCCACCGACGCCGGCGGCGCTCGGGTCGTCGCCCGAGGCCTACTCCGGCGTGATGCCCATCCCGCTCGCGCCCACGTTCACGGGGCCTCCGTCGACGCAGACGTTCACGCCCGAGGCGTACGCGTCGTCCACGGTGATCGGCCCACCCCCCGCGTTCGAGGCGGGAAGTGCGCCGCCCATCGTGGCGGGGGCGCCGTCGCCCGAGGCGAAGCCCGCGCGCAAGCACTCCCCGATCTCGATGATCGCCGCGGGCGCCTGCGCCGCGCTCCTCGCGATCGGCTTCGTCGTGATCCTCGTGCTCGGCCTGCAGCGCGGGAAGGCGAAGCGCCCGGCGTCCGCGTCGGCGAGCGCCGCTTCGGCGTCCGCGTCACCGGAGCGCGTCGGGCCGCGTCGTTCGGCAACGCGGCTCGCAAGGAGATCCGCCAGTCGCTCTCCACGCTCGACGGCTCGCAGCTGCTCGAGCACGCGGAGATGTTGGCGCGCGAGATCGACCCGGACGCGAAGCTCTACCAGATCGATTTCCAGGACGCCGTCTACCAGGGGAAAGTGGACGCGAAGCAGGGCCTCGTCTCGATCCTGTTCGGCGCGAACCGCAGAATGATCGTGGTGACGGTCCAGGACGCGGAGCTCGTCGCGAACCCGACCACGAACGTCACGATGCCGTTCATTCCGATCGAGCGGCCTCGGTGCAGCCTCGCGAAGGCGTGGAGCGCCGCGATCGAGATAGGCGCGGACGGGTCGAACCGCATCTCGATGTACGTCCACCCGGATCGTCGCGGGAAGGTCTGGCAGATCGACGATGGCTGCACGTCGTTGTTCGTGAGCACCGCGTCGTGCGACCCCATGTGATCCCCATCGCGACCGCGGTGCTCGCGGGCGGGCTGAGCGCCCGTATGGGCGCGTCGAAGGCGTTGCTCGACTTCGAGGGTGAGCCGATGCTCGCGCGCGTGGTGAGGAGGTGCCACGCGTTCTCGTCGGAGGTGGTCGTCGCGCGGCGCGGCCAGGAGCCCCGCCCTGCGACGCGCGGATCGTGCTCGACCCGATCGACGGCGAGGGGCCGCTCGTCGCCCTCCTCGGGGGGCTCTACGCCCTCGATGCCGAGCGCGCGTTCACGTTCGTCGCGACGACGGACGCGCCGTTCGTGGACGAGCGGGTCGTTCGGGCGCTCGCGTGCTTGGGTGCTGGCCGCGATGCCGCGGTCGCCGTGATCGGCGGGAAGCGGCACGTGCTCCACGCGCTCTACGGCGCTCGCGCGACCGCGGTCGCGCGGAGCCTCGTCGAGCGCGGCGAGCGCCGCGCCTCTCGGCTCGCGGAGGCGCTCGACACGCGCTGGATCACCGAGGACGAGCTCCGCGCGGCCGTCCCGAGGACGCGCTGCGCGCGTTCGTGAACGTGAACACGCCCGAGGAGCTCGCGCGCGCGGCCTCCCGCCGCGGCCCCTCGTAGCCGGGGCCACGGGCTGGCCCCACGTCCCCGAAGCTCGTCGCCGGGGGCATTCGATTGGACGGCGGTCGCGCCCGCACTACACTCTGAGTCGGTGTTCGACGCGCTGTTCGAGGCGCACGCAGGGCGGGTGCGGCGGAGGTTGGCGATGCGGTCGGCGCTCACGGGAGCGGCGATCGGCTTGCTCGCTGTGGCGCGGTGGGCGCGCTCGCCCTCTACGTCGTGCAGCGCACGGGGCTCGCGCACCCGCTCCATCACCCGCTCGCGCGCTTCTTCCGCCCCGCGTTCGGCGCGTGCGCGCTCGTCGGCGGAGTGGCTGGTTGGCTGAGGGCGCACCGGCGACGGCCGAGCGACGAGGTCGTCGCGATGTTCCTCGACGAGCGGTTCGGCGCCGAGGAGGCGATCACGACCGCGATCGGCGCGCGCGGTGAGGCGCCGCATGACGCGCTCTCCGCGGTGGTGGTGAAGCGCGCGACGACCGCGCTCGAGCGCGCCGAGCCGGGCGCGCTCGCGCTCCGGCCCGTGCAGCGCCGGCACGCCACGGGGCCGCTCCTCGCGGGCGCGCTCGTGGTCATCGCGCTCCTCCCGGTCGCGCCGAAGCCCGTGCCTCCGCCCGCACCCGGGACGGAGCCCGTCACGGTGACGGACGTGCGCGGCCTCGACAAAATGATCGACGTCGCCTCGAAGATCGATCCCCGCGACGAGGCGCAGCGCGAGCGCCTCGAGAAGCTCCTCGCCGAAGCGAAGGCGCTCCGCGAGAAGGCGCGTGCTGGCGCGCCCCAGCGGGAAATTCAGGCGGAGGTGGCGAAGCTCGCGGACGCGATCGCCAAGGAGCGCATGAGCCTCGGTGACGGGGAGGAGCGCGCCGGATTCGAGGCAGCGATGCGCGCGCTGAAAGAGAGCGCGGACCTCGGCGCGGCTGCGAAGGCGCTCGGGGATCACGACCTCGCTGCGTTCGACCAGGAGATGCAGCGCCTCGCGAATCAGAAGGAGAAGGAGTCGCGCGACAAAGCGAAGGCGACGCTCGAGAGGGCCGCGGACGCCGCGCGCAAGGCGGGCGCCGAGAACGTCGCGAAGGCGCTCGAGGATCAGGTAAAGAAATTCGATCAAAGCGGCGAGCGGCGCGACGAGCTCAAGGCGCTCGGCGACGCGCTGAAGGACGCGGGCCAGGGAGACAAACTCGGCGAGAAGGGCAACGCCGCGCAGAAAGGCATGGAGCAGCTCGGCGACCCCAAGGCCGCGCAAGCGCTCGCCGACGCGATCGAGAAGGCCCTCCGCAAGATGACCGACGAGGAGAAGAAGCGGCTCGCCGAGAACCTGAAGAAGCTCGCCCAGCAGGCGGAGAAGTCCGGGGCGCCGAACGCCGATCAGCTGAAGAAGCTCGCCGAGCAGGCGGAGGTCGATCCGGAGGCGCTCGCCAAGCAGCTCGAGGAGCTCGCGAAGAAGGACCTGACGAGTGAGGAGGGCAGGCGCGACAAGAAGCTCGGGGAGGCGGGCGACGATCTCGGAGCGCCCCTCCCGGGTGGCGGCCCCGGCAAGACCGAGCGCGGGAACTCTCCCGGCTCAGGCAATGGGTCGGGGAACAATGGGCCGGGGAACAATGGGCCGGGGAACAATGGGCCGGGGAACAATGGGCCGGGGAACAATGGGCCGGGCAACGATGGCCCCGGAAACGGGTCGGGGAACGGTGATGGGCCTGGCGATCCGGGGGGCGACAGCGAACCCGGTGCGTCGAACAAGACCCCGGGCGACCCGACCAAGAAGATCGACGGCGGTGATCTCCGGTCCAAGGCCGACGTGAAGCCTGGCGTGGGAACGTCGACCGGGTCCACGCACACGACGCGAACGGGCAGTCGCCCCGGCGACACCGCGAACCGCGTCGGCACTGGCGCCCTCGGCAACGCCGCGCCCGACGAGATCGGCGGCGTCAACCGCAGCGACGTGCCCCAGGAGTACCGCGCGCACGTCGGGCGGTACTTCCAGAACTGATCGCTCGCCCCTCGCGGGTTCGCGCCCCCGGTTCGCCTCGCAGGTCCGCGCTACTTGATTCGCGCTCGTCAGTTCGCGCTCTAGTTGGGGAGCTGGCAGGTGGAGTAGCCCATGGGCAAGTACGAGCTCTGCTTGCACACCATTTGGTGGAGCCCAGTCTGGTCCTGATAGGTCGGACAGACATTCACGGGAGCCTGCGGATCGCAGACTGGGCGATCGGGGTTGCCGCAGTCGAACTCGCACGTCGTCGAGTCGTACCAATTGCTCGGGTCGCCGAAATACTTGTGGGCGCAGCACACCTCTCCGAACCCGCAATCGCTCGGGAGGTGACAGGAGATCGCCGTCGGGTAGACGTCGTTGCCGAACTGACAGTCGTCCACCACCGTGCAGGCGCTGGTCTTCGTCTGGAAGTTCCAACAGCAGACTCCGCCATTGTCTGTCGCGCAGTTGCCGGCGCCGCCGCAGGGGACCGTGTCGCCGCCCGGGTTGCCCGAGCCCGAGGAGGCCGGCGAACCTACGGTCTCCATCGGACCGCTCGTCGTCGTCACGCTCGTCGTGTCGGGGTTCGTCGATCCGGTCGTCGTCACGCTCGTCGTGTCCGGCGGTGAGGTGCTCGTCGACGTCACCGCCTTGGTGCTCGTCGTCGCGCCGCTCCCGCCCGCACCTCCGCTGCCGGTCGCTCCCGTCTTGAAGAGATCCGCCGTGTCGGGTGAGCAGCCCACCGCTCCGGCGAGGAACGCGAGACCCATCGGGACAGCCAAGAAAGCGCGTCGCATGACCACCTCGTTTTCGGGTGCAATCGTAGAGGGGCACTGCGCCCGGTGTCGATGGTCGACGACGCACAAGCGTCTGATAGGCTTCCGGCGCGTGACCGAGAACGCGGTGGGAGAGATCGAGCGTCGCCTCGATCGCGCGAAGGGCGCGGCCGGGCGGCTGCGCGAGGCGATTGGCGGCGTGCTCGTCGGCCAGGCGACCGTCGTCGAGGAGGTGCTGATCGGGCTCTTCGCGGGCGGCCACGTGCTCCTCGAGGGCGCGCCGGGTCTCGGCAAGACGCTCCTCGTGCGGACGCTCGCGTCTTCCGTCGATCTCGCGTTCTCTCGCATCCAGTTCACGCCGGACCTCATGCCGAGCGACATCACGGGGACGAACATCCTCGTCACGGACGCCGAGGGGCAACGGCGCTTCACGCTCCACAAGGGACCCATCTTCGGGCAGGTGATCCTCGCGGACGAGATCAACCGCGCGACGCCGAAGACACAGAGCGCGCTCCTCGAGGCGATGCAGGAGCACGCGTGCACGATCGCCGGCGTGCGGCACGCGCTCCTCGAGCCGTTCTTCGTGCTCGCGACCGAGAATCCGATCGAGATGGAGGGGACGTACCCGCTGCCCGAGGCGCAGCTCGATCGGTTCCTCCTCAAGGTCGTGGTCCCGCCGCCGAGCGAGGACGAGCTCGTCGACATCCTCGCGCGCACGACGGGGCGTGCGGTGGACGCGCCGAAGCCCGTGCTCGACCGCGAGGGGATGCTCGAGCTCATGGGCCTCTGCCGCGACATCGCGGTCGCGCGCCCCGTGCTGAAGTATGCATCGAGGCTCGTCGGCGCGAGCGATCCCGCGAGGGCGGACGCCCCGGACATCGTGAAGAGAGCGCTTCGGTACGGGGCGGGCGTGCGCGGCGCGCAGTCGCTCGTGCTCGCGGGGAAGGCTGCGGCGCTCCTCGATGGGCGCGCGAACGTCTCGTTCGCGGACGTGCAGCGCGTCGCGAAGCCCGTCCTCCGTCACCGGATGATCCGTGGGTTCGAGGGCGAGGCGGACGGCATATCGACCGACGACGTCGTCTCCGCGCTCGTGAAGCTCGTGCCCACGGCCGAGGGTGGGATCGCGGAGGCCCGTTCGTGACGCGCCTCTCGAGGCGGTTCGTGCTCTTCATCGGGGTGCTCTTCGCGTGGGTGCTCGCGCGTCCGGCGCTCGCGCAATCCGAGCCGCCCGAGCTCGCCGTCGAAGCGCACTACGTGTTCCCGAAGTCCGCGGTGCGCGGGGGCGTGAACGAGATCATCGTCCGCCTCGAGAACCTCACGGACGAGCCCGCGGTGGGGCGTGTGTACGTCAGCGCGTCGATGCCCGACTCCACCGCTGCCGAGGCGGCGTACCGCCTGGACGCACACGCGCGGGGCATCCTCCACCTCCCGGTCCAGGTGACGGACACGTTCACCGCGATCCTGAAGGTGGAGAAGAGCGGCACGCTGGTCGCGCGCTCCGAAATCCGCGCGTCGAGCGTTCGTGGGCATCATGTCGTCGATCTCGCGGAGTCGTCGCACCTCTTCACGATGAACGGCATGCTGTTGCCGGTCGCCACGGGCTCTTCCCGTTCGGGCGAGATCCAGGTCGAGACCCCCGCGGTCGACGCGGGGACGGGCGATCTCGTGTTGCCATGGTTCGCGACCGGGTGGGCGGGCGTCGATCTCGCGGTCGTCGCGAGCGATCGCCTCGCGCGCCTCGATGGCGTGGAGCTCGAGTCGCTGAGCGCGTTCGTGCTCGGCGGAGGGACACTCGCGGTGAACGTCGTCCGGGAAGAGGACTGTCACAGCGCGAACCTCACCGCGCTCCTCGGGGGCGCGTGCGCGCGCGCGTTGCCCCGCCGCGAGCAGCTTCGCCCATCTCCCACGCGACTCAACATCTCGCGCTCATCCCCGGTCGTGCCCCCGATCGCGCCCGGCGAGGCCACCCTGTTCACGAGCTACGCGGGGGGCAACCTCAAGCCGACCGTGTTCGGCGCGTCGGCGCAGTACGGTCTCGGCCGCGTGGTGCTGCTCGGCTTCGATCTCGGCGCTGCGGGCGTCGCCGACGACCCGTGGGTGCAGCTCCGGCTGGTGGAGATGCTCGACCGCGACAGCCACAGCTCGACGAGCATCGCCGTGCCGGGGGAGCGGGGAGAAGGAGAGGAGACGTACGGCGGACCCTACCGCGCGAGGCGCATGCTCAACCCGGAGCGCGGCGGAAACTGGGGCGTCGCGTTGTCGGCGATCCTGCTCTGCATCTACGCCGTCATCGCGGGGCCGATCGCCTTCTCGCGCGCGAAGAAGCAGAACCGGCCGCTCCGAGCGCTCCTCTGGCTGCCCCTCTTCTCGGCCGCGATGTTCCTCGTCATCGTAGCCATCGGCGCCGCGTCCCGCGGGTCGGGTGCGCGCGCGCGCCGCATGACGTTCATCGATCTCGGGGCGGGGATGGATCGGGGCGTCGGCCGACGATGGCGCGCCATCTTGTTCTCGAGCTCCGCCACGTTCGACGCCGCGCCCGACCGTCGCACGAGCTTCCTTCGGCGCACGTGGATGGAGCGCAACGAGGGGGAGCCGAGCACGCAGCTCATCGACCGGGAAGGCCTCCAGGTGAAGGGGGTGAACGTCGCGCCGTGGGAGACGGTGTTGCTGCGCGAAGAGGGGATCTTCTCGGTGGGCCAAGGCGTCAGCGTAGGGGTCGACGAGGCCGGCAGCGTCCATGTGCGGAACCGCACGGGGCGCGCGCTGAAGAGCGTGCTCGTGAAGCTCAAGGACGGCACGCTCCGCTTCTTCAGCGAGCTCGCCCCGGACACCGCGATCACCGCGCCCGCCGCGGGGCCAGGTGAGAGACCGTCGATGGCGGTCACTTCGCCCTCGAGCGCTTCGTCCCAGATCGAGTCCGCGTTCCTCGGCCAGGCGGGGACTCCGGACGCGATCACCTTCGGCGCGATCCTGGACGCCGTCGGCCGGGACGTCGACTGGGCGCCGACGGGCGTGCCCGTGGTGCTCGCGTTGTTCGACGAGCCGCCGGGCAGGTCGGACGCGGGCGCTCCGATCGATTGGGATCGCACGGTCCTGCGCGTCGTGGGCGTAGGGGGTGAGCCGTGAGCGAGGCGGTCGAGCTCGCGCCCTCGCCCGCCATCACGGGCGGTGAGCCGGTCGTGGAGGCGTCGCGTGCGCCCCGGAGGTCGAGCATCCGGGTGCGCCACTTGTTCCACAAGTTCGGGAACGTCGAGGTCCTTCGGGACGTGGACTTCGAGGTGGCCGAGGGCGAAGTGTTCGGCTTCATCGGGCCGAACGGCGCGGGCAAAACGACGACGATCAGAGTGATGGCGACGCTCCTCGAGCCGATGGCGGGCCGCGTCGAGATCGAGGGCATCGACGTCGCGCGGTACCCGGACGAGGTCCGACGAATCATCGGGTACATGCCGGACCACGCGGGCGTCTACGAGCGGGTCACGGTGCGCGAGTACCTCGAGTTTTTTGCGGACGCGTACCGCGTCCGCACGCCGAGGATCGTGAGCGCGGTGCTCGATCTCACGGACATCGGTCCACTCGAGGACCGCCTCGTCGCGACGATGTCGAAGGGCCAGAAGCAGCGCCTCCAGCTCGCGCGCATCCTGCTCCACGACCCGAAGGTCCTCATCCTGGACGAGCCCGCGAGCGATCTGGATCCGCGCGCGCGCATCGAGATCCGCGCCCTCTTGGGCGAGCTCCGGAACCTCGGCAAGACCGTTCTCCTGTCGTCGCACATCCTCACGGAGCTCGCGGACGTGTGCACGTCCGTCGGGATCCTCGAGCGCGGGCACATCGTCGTCAGCGGGCCGATCCAGGAGATCGGCGCGCGCTTCGAGCAGCAGCGGGCGAACCTCGAGGCGGCGAGGCAGGGCGTCCCGGTGGGCGCGATCGCGCCCGTCGTGCCGAAGCGCAGCGTGAAGCTCCGCGTCCTCGGGGAGCTCGACGCTGCGCGCGCGGTCGTCGATGGCGCACCGAAGGTCATCGGGTGCGAGGTCGAGGACGGCGCGCTGCTCGTGGAGATCGAGGGCGGCGACGCGGAGGTCGCGGCGCTGGTGCGTCACCTCGTCGAAGGCGGTGTCGGGATCGTGGGCGTCGAGCAGAAGCGTGCGGACCTCGAGCGCCTGTTCCTGGACGCGACGCGCGGGGAGATGGGATGAGCGCGCAGACCGGAGAAGAGGTCCCCGAGGGGCCCGCCTCGTCGCGGGCGGTGGACCGCGCGAAGTTCCGCGTGGAGGTGCTGCGGCGCGATCCGAACCCGATCTGGGTGCGGGAGCTCAAGCAGTCCGCGCGGCTCGTGCGCACCCCGTTCATCCTGATGGCGCTCTGTGTGCTGATGACGCTCGTCATCGCCGCGCTCGGCGCGACGATGGACGAGGACGGCGCCACGGAGAAGATCGGCACCGCCCTCTACCACGTGTATTTCTCGCTCGCGTTCTTCGTCGTGACGTTCGCCGGCCCCGCGATCGCGGCGAACAGCATCGCGAGCGAGCGCGAGGGGCGGACGTGGGAGGCGGTGATGCTGACGGGCCTCGCGCCCGAGCTCATCGCGCGAGGGAAGTTCCTCGCCGCGCTCACGAGCATTGCGACGTACCTCGCGATGCTCGCGCCCGTGGGCGCGCTCGCGTTCCTGTTCGGCGGCGTGAGCGCGCTCGAGGTCGTCCTCGCGTTCGTGTTCTTGTTCGGGATCGGCACGCTGTTCGTCCTCTTGGGCCTCGCGATCAGCTCGCAGACACAAAGCATGCGCGCGTCGCTCATCGCGACGCTGTTCGTGTCGGTGCCGTTCGCGACCTTCCTGTTCGGCGCGTTCGGGTTGATCGGCTCGGGGTTCGCCCACGCGCTGTGGCCGAAGATCCCCTCGGGCATGCCCGTATGGTTCCCGACCGCCTACCTCCGCGCGGACTTCGGCGCCGAGTACCTGCTGCTCTTGGTCGCCGGACCGCTCGTGTTCCTCGGCTTGCCCGCGTGGTTCCTCTACCAGACCGTCGTCGCGAATTTGAAGGACGCGAACGACGACCAATCGAAGGGCCACAAGCGGTGGTTCTTGGTCGCGACGCCGGTCATCGCGATCTATTCGTCCGCGGTCCTCTTCACCGTCGACCCCAGGAACGCGCTGGGCGTCGGCGTCGCGTGCCTCCTCTGGATGTTCGCGCACCTCGCGTTCTCGATCCTCGTGTTCGCGAGCGAGCCGATCGGCCCGTCGCGCCGCGTGCGCGCAGCGTGGGACCGCGAAAAGGCGGGCGCGGTGCGCCGGTTCTTCGGGCCGTCCGTCGCGTCCGCGGCCCTGCTCCAGCTCGCCGTGGGGACGATCTCGGTCGCGCTCCTCACCGCCGTCACGCTCGTGAGGAGCGGCCAGCTCGACAAATATGGGCGCGCGGTGGAGCCGGAGGCGCTGCGCGCGCTGCTCGTCTTCATCGTGTACATCGCGGCGTTCTACGTGTTCTCGCTCGGCGTCACGACGTGGCTCCGCGCGCGCCTGTCGCCGCTCGTCACGCGCGTGCTGACGATTGCGATCGTGGCTGGCCTCAGCGTGGCCCCCTGGGTGGTCGCGGTGGTCGCGCAGGCCATCCTGAAGAGCGGGAGCAACAGCTACATCTTCGCCGCGCCGTCTCCGTTCTACTCCTTCGTGATGGCGTCCAACGCGAGCCGCCGCGTGATGGAGGGGAGCGAGCTCGTCGCTGGGTACGTGGTGATCGCCATCTGGCTCGTCGTCGGCGTCGTCCTCATGCGTCTCGGCGCGGCGCGGGCGGCGCAGCAATCGGCGGCGATCGACGCGCAGGTCGCGGAGACGGACGCGCGTCTCGCCGCGGAGGATCTCGCGCGCGTGGAATTGCCTCCGTCCCCGTTCGCGGAGCCGGCGGCGGAGCCAGAGAAGGTGACGGCGGAGGACACCGCGGCCACGGGCGGGGAAGGGGAGCCCGCGACCACCGGGACGGGCGAGTGAGCGCCGGCGACCTGCTCGACCCGGCGTTCGTGCGCGAGCTCGAGGTCCTGAGGCGTCGCCTCGAGGTGCGGGCGCGGAGCGGCGGCCCGGGAGAGCATCTGTCGCGAAAGCGGGGCGGGGCGAGCGAGTTCCAAGAGCACCGCCCGTACGGCCCGGGGGACGATCTGCGGAGGATCGACTGGGCGGCGTACGCGCGGACGGACGAGCCCGTCATGAAGGTGTTCCGCGCGGAGGAGGACGTCGTCGTCCGCGTGCTGATCGACACGTCCGCCTCGCTCGATTTCGCGGGGTTTGGCGTCGAGGCGCCGACGAAGATGGACGTCGCTCGCAAGATCGCGGCGGCGATTGGGTACATGGCGCTCGCGCGCAGCGAGCGCGCGCAGCTATTCGGCGCGGCTGGGCCCGCGATCGCCACCGGGCGCGGGCGCGCGGGGCTCGTGGGGTTCTTGCGATCGCTCGGCGCGGTGGAGGCGCGGGGCAGCGCGGCGATCGCAGGAGCGATCGACGGGGTGGTGAGGCGGTCGGAGCGCCCCGGGATGCTCGCGGTGGTGAGCGACTTCTTGGAGGCCGTCCCCGTCTGGCCCGCGCTCTCGCTCGCGCGGAGTCGGGGGCACGACGTCGCCTTGGTGCACGTGGTCGCGCCTCATGAGCTGGAGCCGCCGCTCGAGGGCGATCTCGTCCTCGAGGACGCCGAGACGGGCGCACGCGTGGACGTCTCGGTGGACGGGGAGAGCCTCGGCCAGTACGCCGCGACCGTGCAGGGCTTGTTCGGCGAGCTCCGCGCGCACGCCAAGCGGCTCGGCGCGACCTACGTCGTGGCCCGCACCGACGAGGGCCTCGAGAAGGTGATGCGTCGGTTCGTGGCGCGCGCGCTCGATTGAACGTCGACCGGCGTCGACGCGCCGGGCTGCGGGCCCTGCCCGTGGAGAAGTTCCAAGAGGCGCGGCTCCCCCGCGAACCCGAGATCGCTCAGCGACAGCTCTAAGCTCAGCGAGCGCGATTCTGAGTCAAGTTTCAGAGGAGAGTCCTGTTGTTCTGCCTCTGCTGCCGACCGAGAATCACGCATCGCTGATGCTCTAGTAACTCAATCCCCCGCCGGAGCACCGGAGGGACAACGGCCGAGCCCGGAGATGGACGGGTCGCGCGTATAGGCCTCCCCAGACCACGAGAAGACGCCCCGACTGTCACACCCTTTCCGGAGCGACGCTTCGTCCGCTCGACGGAGGCCCGTCGCCGCCTTCTGTCCGCTCTCCAGGAGCGCACAGTCACACGCGTGGGGAGCCACGTCATGGACGGTCAGCGTCGCTCCGTCGCTCGAGACTGCGACGGTGAGGTTCAGCCCTTGCGCGGCGACGGGCCCCGACCAGACGACGCGGAGCTCGCGGCCCACGAGGCGGAGCACGGACGCCATCGTCGTCCTGTCCGCGTCGGTCACCTCGACGAGGAGCCCCGGCGCGGGTGGAACACCGACGCGGTCGGAGAGCTCCCACGCGCGGAGCGGCCCGGTGGGGCCCCCGCCTCCCAGGCTCTCGGGCAGCGTCGCGCCGCGCGCGATCACCCATGCGCGCGCGTCGACCGACGCGGCCGGCGGATAGACGTCGTCGTGAAGGACCGCCGCGGGGGTCGACGAGTCGGCCCCGGAGCGCGCGCTCGCGGTCGATCCGGAGGTGCTCGGGACCCCCACGTCCGTCTCGGCGACGGGTGGGGCGGCCGGCGCGCACGCCGCGAGCGTGAGCGCGAGGATCGGGATTCGGTGCACCGCCGCACGCTAGTTCGACCGAAGGTAGGTCGATAGCGCAATCGAGCCACGCGCTCCGCCGTCCCGCCGTCAGGGTGCGCGGTGCGCTCGGCACAGACATGGGTGGGGCTACTTCACGCGCTGAATCGCGTCGCGCGCGCGGTCGATCATCGACGCGAACGGGCCCACGAAGAGGTTCGCCGCCCTCGACTCGATCCCCGGGTGGGGGCGCGTCGGCGCGATGGTCTCGGCGAACTCGACGGCGCGCTGCATCCGCTCGAGGCGCGTGGGGTCGAGCTCGTTGGCGAGGCGATCGAACTCGGTCACCTCCTCCGCGTCGGAGTGGGTGAGGATCGCCTGCTCGAGGGACACGAGCCCGCGCTCGAACGCCTCGGTGTCGAGGTCGATCGACTCGAGCTCGACGAGCATCTCCTTCGCGGCGCGCTCCTCTGCGAGGCGCATCGCAACGACGATGTCCCCATCGGGGAGCGCTTGTCGAGCCGCCGGGTGGACGATCTCCTCCTCCGCGGTCTCGTGCACCGCGAGCGTCCGCCGGAGCGCGTGGAACGCGGATGCGCGCTCGTCCCCCGACGTCTCGAAGACCAACTGGAAGAGCGTTCTCACCTGCTCGTGCTGTGCTTTGAGGAACGTCACGACGTCGCCCCCCGTCATGTTGTTGCCGATCGTGCCCATCGCTGACCTCTTCCTCGCCCGCGAACGTCTCTCGTTCGCAGACACTCGAACACCGCTCTCGCCCCTCTCGCGTCCGTCAGTCGACGGTCGCGGAGCCTGATTTCACGCGCTCGACCACGACCGAGCGCACCGCGCTCGCTCCCACGCCAGCGACCAAGCCGCCGAGCCCGGTGAGTACACTTCGGCCCGCCTCGGAGCCGAGGAGCGCGAGCACCTTGCCCCCGAACGATTGTCGGCGCGCGCGCCGCCGGAGGAGGAGCCCGATCGCCGTCGCGACCGCCGAGACCCCGAGGAGCGTCGCCGCGACGACGGGGATCAGGACGCCGCGCGCGATGGGCTTCGCCGTCTCTGCCGTCCACGGATTGCCGTTCGCGTCCATGACGCGAGGCCCGTTGGGGTCGCGCTCGGCCTGAGGCTCTTTGGGCTCGTCCGTGTGGGGTGCCTTGCTCTCGGTCGGTGTGCTCGTCGTCATTCGGGTCTCCTTGGTGGGCCCAATCCGTTGGCAAGTCGGGTGCCGGAGCCTCCTTTTCCTCGGGGCGCGCGGGAGGTGCGGCCGAAGCGCGGGAGCGCGAACCCGGCCAGGCGACAGAACGCCTCACACCGCGCGGCGCCACCACACGGCGCCGCCACAGCGTGTTTTCGCGCGGGCTCGACGGTGCCCCGAGTGGGTATCGCGGGCGGCGGCTCCGCGAACGACGCGGCCGCCGAGCACGGCGGAGGACGGCGCCACGCTTGCACTCACGCGTATCCAGCGCTCGGGCGTTCTCCGAGCGGAGGAGTCCATCGCATGCTTGCCGCCACCTACCGCGGCCCCAAGCGGGTTCGCGTCGTACAGAAACACGAGCCGAAGATCGAGCACCCGAACGACGTCGTCCTGCGCGTCACGCGGACGGCGATCTGCGGGTCCGATCTCCACCTTCTCCACGGCCTCATCCCGGACACGCGCGTCGGGTGCACGTTCGGGCACGAGTTCGCGGGCGTCGTGGACGAGGTCGGGCCGTCGGTGCAGACACTGTCGCGCGGGGACCGGGTCGTCGTCCCGTTCAACATCGCCTGCGGGACATGCTTCTTCTGTACGCGGGAGCTCACCGGCAACTGTGAGATGACGAACCCGAGCTCCTCCGTCGCCTCCGGCGTCTACGGCTATTCGCACACGACAGGCGGGTACGACGGAGGGCAAGCCGAGCGGGTGCGCGTGCCCTTCGCGGACGTCGGCCCGATGAAGATCCCCGACGACATGTCCGAGGAGGAGGTGCTCTTCCTGAGCGACATTTTGCCGACGGGCTACCAAGCGGCGGAGATGGGGAGCATCCACCCCGGGGACACCGTCGTGGTGTTCGGCTGCGGCCCAGTCGGGCTCTTCGCGCAGCGATCGGCGCAGTTGCTCGGGGCGGGCCGCGTGATCGCCGTCGACTACCTCCAATATCGGCTCGACTTCGCGGCTCGGTACAACGGCGTCGAGACGGTCAACTTCACCGAGGTGGACGACCCCGTGATGCACCTGCTCAAGATGACGGACAAACGCGGCGCGGACGTCTGCATCGACGCGGTCGGGTGCGAGGCGAAAGGCTCACTCGCGCAGTCCTTCTTCGGAGTGCGCGCCAAGCTGATGGCGGGGTCCGCGACCGCGATCAACTGGAGCATCGCGGTCGCTCGGAAGGCCGCGCACGTCGTCATCATTGGGGTCTACGGCCCGCCCTACAACGCGATCGACATTGGGACCGCGATGAACAAGGGCCTCACGCTCCGGATGAACCAGGCGAACTGCAAGCGGTACATGCCGCACCTCCTCGAGCACATTCGGGAGGGGCGAATCGACGCCCAGGGGATCATCACGCACCGAGTCCCGCTCGACGAGGCCGCGCACGCGTACGACCTCTTCGACCACAAGAAGGACGGGTGCATCAAATGCGTCCTCATCCCGCCGTCTGCGGCCGCGTGAAACCGATCACCTCTGGAGCGAACCCATGAACGAATCTCCCTCCCTCACGCCCTTCGCCGCGATCGACTCCCCGCGGGAGCGCCGCCCCGGCGTCCCCATGGAAGCGCGCCCACCGCACCCCGTCGGGCAGCCCCATTGGACGACGCCCGACGCTCAGCCCGATCCCGGGACAGTGCTGAAGCGCGTCGGCCTCGACGCGCTCACGCCCGTGTTCGGGACGACCCTCCCGCCGCGCGGATTGTCGGGCTTCCTGCGCCGTGCGGCGTTCCGGATCCCCGAGCACCGCACCTCCCATTGGCTGGTCCTGCTGCTCGCCGATCGCGTGGACGTGCTCGAGAACGACCTGGCGCGCGTCGTTCCGATCACGCTCGGGGTCGCGGCGCTCGGAGGGGGCGCGGCATACCTGTCTCGGCGCCGCCTCGGAAAACTCCGCGCGTGGCTCGGCAGGTAGGCCTCAGCCCTTGTCTTCGTCGGGATCCTCGGGAACCGCCTCGACCTTGAGCGGCATCCCGTATTCGCGCGCGCGCTCCATCACCTGTGCGGCCTTCGTCTCGGCGATATCACGCGTGTAGAACGCCGCCGCGCCTCGCCCGTTCCGATGGACGGCCATCATGAACGCGGTCGCGGCGGCTTGTCCCATGCGGAAATACTCTTGGAGGACCATCACGACGAACCACTTGGTGGTGTAGTCGTCGTTGTAGAAGACGACGGCCCAGCGCCGCGCTTTTTGGATCTTGGTTTCGTCCTCGACGACGACGTCGCCTCCGAGGTCGTCGTCCCCCTCCTGGTCGTCGTCTCCGCCCGTCTGTGCGCTGCGCATCGTGAGGGTGGCCCGCGGCCGCGAGCCCGTGCGCCGATCCTATCATTCCGTGGAGGACCGCGGCTCATGTCGATTTCTGAGTGACGGAGCGACGAGGCACGCATCTGGACCTGGGATGGCGTCGTCGGGAAAGTCCGATCCAGCGCAGGTGGCGGCCGGCCTCGAGGGGGAGGTTCGGCGTTGCCACGATTGTCACGTGGTCGCACCCCCGACCGACTCCGCCCACACGCTGATCGGACCGCTCTACGGCTGGCGGATACGGCGTGTGTCCGACGCGAGCGGCGCTCGCTTCGAGTGGCGCTGCCGAGCTTGTTGGGCCGCGCTCCAGGGGCGCGGCGGCGCGCGCTGAATCTGCGTCAGCCCCGTCGCCGCTGCGACGGAGGCGCGACCTCGAGCGTTGGATCGGGGCCGTCCTTCACCAGGACGTACTGCTTGGTGTCCTCCGTCGAGCCCTCGTCGTGAAACGCGCGCAAGAGATCCGTGTTCGACCCGAGCTCACCGCGGAGCTTGCTCGCGAAGTCGTACTGGTTCGTCGACTCCCGGGCGAGGTCGCCCTCGCTCCGCGCGCGATCCCAGGCCTCCAGGGCGCGGACGATCTTCTCGATGTCTCGGTGCGCGCGCGCGAGCGTGTCCGGCGCGTGCCGTGGGTTCTGCAGTCCGAGCTGCATCCGGCCGAGGACGATCTGGAGCCGGGTCGCGAGCGCGATCGCCGCCGGCTCCTCGGCTCCGACGAGATCCAGACCAGCCTCTTGAAAGAGGCGCTTCAGCTCGGCGTTCATCCCGACCTCCCTCCGAGAATAGATTTCCGTTCCGCGGCCTACCAGCGCGAACGCGCGTGCGCGCGGAGCTCCACTCACGTCGCCGTCCTCCGCCGACCACGCGCCCCGGGTCGGACGTCACATCCCGCGGGGTCGCGGCTCCTTGCTACCGTGAACGCTCTTCGACGCGGACGCGGGATGGGGTCGGGGTGGTCGTGCTTTCTCCTGCTCGTGAGCCTCGCCGCGTGCGCGTCGAGCGCGCAGGGGCCCCTCGGCGACGAGGCGGCAGCGCGCCCCGCCGCGTCCGCTGCGCCGCGAGTGAGCGCGGCGGCGAGCGCGTCGGCCTCGGCGGAGGTGACGCCGCTCGAGGTGTGCCTGGAGAGCGCGCGGCGGGGGACGCTCGGTGACAACGTCCCTCCCAAGAGCGAGGGGTTCGAGGTCCGCGCGAGAGAGTCGAACCGGGTCTCGCTCGTTCGCGCGGGGCGCCCCCTCCTCGCGGACGAGGGCAGAGCCCTCTGGGACGCTTTCAGGGACGCGCACATCCTCCAGGGAGACGAGGTGTCGAGCTCGTCGCACGGCGAAGGACCCCGATCGGCGTGCGCGTTCGTCGGGAGCGCCTCGTGCTTCCTCGTCACGGTCTGGGGGTGCAAGACCCCGCCCGAGCGCCTCGCCGGTTGGATGCGCGAGATCGCGGCGGCGCAGCACCTCGACGACGCGGAGCTCCAACTGGACGTCGAGCTGCTCGAGCCTCGCGGACCCCGATGCAAGGAGGGGCCGGCGTGCGTCCCGGCGCCGCACTACTCCACGAAGACCGCCGTCTACGATCCGCGCGGGGCGCGGCGACCGATGGGCGATGGAGCCGGCATTTGCAAGGACGACGGCGACTGTGAAGGCATCGGCGAGCTTTGCCTCCCCTGGTACCTCACGGGCGGCCCCCAACCGATGCTCTACGTCGGCCGTCAGGCGCCCACCTTCTGCGGATGCCAGAGCGGCGCTTGCGGGTGGTTCGAACAGAACTGAGCCGCGCGCGTCTCGTCGAGGCTCATCGCAGCGCTGCGACGAAAGCCTGGGCGTCCTGAGGTATTCTGGGTGAATGTTGCACCGGCTGTCTGTCCCGCGTCGCGCCGGGTTCGTCGCGCTCACGGTCCTCGCGGGCGCGTGCTTCCTCCCCGATCTCGATCTCGCGGGCCGTCCCTGCCCTTGCGCGGACGGGTTCGTCTGCGACGCCGCGACCCAGACGTGCGTGACCGATCCGAGCGGGACTGGATCGACGGCGGAGACCGCGTCGTCGACGGGAGTCGGTGGACAGACGTCCTCGACCACCTCCGGCATGTCGACGACGTCGACGGCCTCCTCGGCCTCGAGCGGCACGGGCGGCGCTCCCGGCGTCCCAGCGACGCCGCTCGTTCGGTCGGGGGCCACCGCGGACGGCGCGATCGGGCTCACGGTCCAAGGCGCGTTCCGCCTCGAGTTCACGGCGACGACGAACTGGCAGCTCCAGCGCTGGTTCGACCTGCCGACCTCGGACGTCGTGAACCTCGCCTCGCAGGTGCAGCGGAACATGCTGCACGAGCCCATCGAGATGGAGGTCGGCGGGATCTGGGGCGGCGCGGACGAGGCGCAGTTCGTGGACGTCTCGCTCACCGACGAGACGCCGGCGCGCGCGATCCTCGACACGACGCTCCGCTACCCGAGCGGCGGCGCGTTCACCGTCCACAACACGTACTCCGTCTACGCGTCGGGCCGCGTCGGCGTGCGCGTCGTCATTCAGAACCTGACCGCGAGCGATCAGACGTTCGACGCGTCCGAGGTGCACCACACGTCCGTCAACGAGATGCTCGCCTGGGCGCACTCGACGCTCGCCAACGGCGACGCGGCGATGTTCCAGCGCACGGACGGGGCGACCCCACTCCCCACCGTGCTGACGATGTCCTTCGGGACCGTGGGCAGTCCCGGCCAGGACTTCCCGACGAACTACTACTGGGACACGGGAGGCCAGACGACGTTGATGCCCGGACAGACCTTCGCGCGAACGGGTGAGTTCCAGGTCGGCCTCGGCGATCAAACGGTGGGGACGCTCTCGTCGCGCGCGGCGGACGTGCTCGCGCCGTCCCTCGTCGTGACGGGCGCCGGCGTCGGGAACGGGTACGACTCGGGCGCAGCCGCCTACGTGATCCAAGCGAGCGGCGGGGAGGTCTCGTTCGGCGCGTCCGCGGACGTCGACCGCTTCGCGCCGGCGTTCGTCATCGACGGCTGGAGCGCCCAGGACTGGACGCTCACGCGCGACGGGATGACCGTCGCGACCAGCGCGATGCCGATCGGATTCGGCGTGCTCGTCCACCACGACGTCGCCGCGTCCCGCCTCGTCGTGGTCTCGGTCGACGCGTTCCGGACGACCACTCCGGCGGCCCAGCGCACGTTCACGCTCACGCCGATCTGATCACGGCGAGGGGCGCCGCGCCCTCCGTGCGACCTTCAGCACGCGCGTGACGAGCCGCTCGATCGGTGCTCCGCGCAGCACGACGTCCGCCGCGCCCGCGGCGATGAGCCGAGCGATGCCCTCGCTCCCGGGCGCCTCGGTCATCACCACGACTGGAGCCTCGCCGTGCTGGGCGCGCGCCGACGCGAGCTCGGCGATGGCGCGATCGACGGGCGCCGCGTCGACGACGATCACGTCCAGCGCGCCGCTCGGCGGCGTCACGACCCGGATCCCAGCGTGCCCGAAGTTCGCCGCGCTCACGTCGAACGAAGCGCCGGGCGCGACGCCGAGCGACACCATCGACGACGGCGGCGCGGGCTCGCGCGCGTCTCGATCGGGCCAGCGCGGCGCTCGCGACGCTCGGCTCATCCCGGCGCCGCTCTGTCGACCCGGGAGCTGCTCCGCGTTCACGGCGGGGTCGAGCGCGTCCCGAAGGAGCTCACGCGCGCGGGCCGCCGTCGGGCGCTGCTCCGGGATCTTCGCGAGCAGGTCCGCGCGCAAGCGCTCGAGGAGCGGCGGCACCGGCTCCGCGTTCGCGGGTCGCGCGAGCTCGGGCAGGGGCTGGAACATCTGCTTCACCATCACGTCCATCGACTGCGCACCCGTGAAGAGCGGCGCGTTCTGCAGCATCTCGGTGAGGATGCAGCCGACCGCGTAGAGATCCGTCGGCGCTCCGACCGCGAGCGAGCGGCATTGCTCGGGGCTCATGTAGAGCGGCGTCCCCGCGACCGCGTCCGCCTGCGTGAGGGTCTGCCCGGCGGGGCGGTCGTCGAGGTGCGCGAGTCCGAAATCCAGGATCTTCACGATCTCGGCGCCCCCGGGCTCGCGCGCGAGGAACACGTTGTCCGGCTTGAGGTCGCGGTGGACGATCCCGAGCGAGTGCGCCGCTTCGAGCGCGGTGAGGAGCTCGTCGAGGATGCGGCCCACGTCGTCGAGGCGAGGCGTCGGGTGCTCCGCGAGCCAGTCGCCGAGGGACTGCCCAGCGAGCAGCTCCATCACGATGAACCGAAGCCCCTGATCGACCCCGAAGTCGAGGATCCGAACGACGTTCCGGTGTTGGAGCAGGCTCGCGGCGCGCGCCTCGCGCTCGAAGCGCGCGAGGTTCTCCTCGTTCATCGCGACGTCAGGGTGCATGACCTTCACCGCGATGGGGACGCCGAGCGTCAGGTGCTTGCCGCTGTACACGCGACCCATACCGCCGACGCCGAGGAGTCGGCCGAGCTCGTACTTCTTCGCGAGCGTCCCGCCGTAGATGCTGTCGCCGAGGATCTCGGTGCTCGGCAGCGTCGGCGATTGGCCGAGCGTGATCCTCTCCGACGGCCTGAGCTCCCTCTTCCGCGGCGCGGGTTGCTGGACCAGCGTCGGTTCGAGCGGGCCCGGGGGCTTCTTCTCGTCGGTCATTCGGCGCGGATCCCGAGCATGGCTTGGCCGGAGAGGCTCCCGAGCGCGGCGTAGAACGGAGACACGCGGCCCGAGAGCGCTCCGAACACCGTGGTGCCGGCCTCCGCGCCGAGCGTGAGTCCGCCGTTCGCGAAGGGCCCTGGCTCCGCGCACCGAAGGCACGTCGCGCTCTCCGTGTCGACGAGCAGCTCCGTGTCGAGCGCCGCCGAGAGGCGCAGCCAGGGCACGGGCTCGAACGTGCCACCGCCGATGATCATGACGGGCATCGACACGGAGCCTCCGAGATCTTCCTGGAGCTGCAGGCGCGTCCCGACGTCCACGAGCCACGAGAACTTTCCGATCTCTTCGCCCACCGCGAGCCCGCCCTCGAGCCGCGGTGCGCGCGCTTCGTCCGCGAGGGGGAACCCGAAGCGGAGCCCGACGCCGAGCTCGATCGTCCCCGGTGGTCCCGTGAACACGCTCCCTCGGACGCCGGCCCAGCCGCTCGGATCCCCGACGCGCTCGCCGCGCAGCGCGTCCGTCCGGAGCGCGACGTCGAGCCCGATCGGACCGATCTGTCCGCTCGCCATGAGGCGCCCGCTCACGTCCGCCGCGCCCCCCTCGAAGTCGCCCTCGGTCACGACGCCCACCGATCCGCCCGTGCGCGCGGACGGGCTCCACCAGATCGGCGGACCGAGCGGACCCAGCGAGAATCCAGGCGCGGTGACGCCGATGCGGCTCGCGCGCGCTCCGACGGCGCGCGGCGGCGGCGGAGCGTCGGCGGGTCGAGGCGCGGTGCTCCCGAGCGGGGTCCCGTCCGCGTCGAGGACGTCGATCGACGTGACCGCGCCCGGATCCGCGACGGCGGCGTGGAACGTGTGCGGGGACGCGTCCGGGGCGAGGGCGATCGTCTCTGTCGCGCCGCCGCGATGCACGACGGCGACGGGCGCGGCGCGGTCGAGATCGAACGCCTGCGCGCTCGCGAGCGTCACGCGGAGATCCGTGTTGGGCGGGCTCCAGTCGAGCGTCGCTTGCAGTTGCGTCGCCTCGATGGGGATCTCCGTGATCGTCTCCGGGCTCGCGGCGAAGCGGAGGCGGAGGCGCGCGGGGCGCTCCGCCGGATCGAGCGTCCTCGGTAGCGCCGCGAAGTCGCCCTCCGTCGCGGCCTCGATCCCCGGCGTCGGGCCGAGCGCGATCGCTCCTTTCGCGCTCAGGACGATCCCCTCGCCCACGGCCCCGAAGCCTCGCGCGAGCGTCGCGTCGACGAGGCCGAGCCGCAGCGTCTCCGCCGCGATGCCGAGGTAATCCTCGACGTCGATCGCGCGCACGCGCGCGAAATAGGCGCCGGCGGGGAGGCGCTCCAGCCGGAAGTCGTGCACGTTCGCGGGCACCTCTTCGCGCGCGACGAGATCCGTGAACGCGGGATCGCGCGCGACTTCGAAGCGGTACGCCTTCGCCTTCGGCACCTCGGCCCACGCCCCCGTGAGGACGCCCGCACCGGCCGCGGCGATCGTGATGCGCGAGGACGAGCCCGCGACCCACGCAGGCGCAGGCGGGAGCGGGCGAGGCGGGTCGGGGGGCTTCGGGCCCACGAAGCGGGTGCCGTAGTTCGTGGGGACCTGCACCGCCGCTCCCGCGTTCTCTACCTTCGCGGTCCCGTCGAACACGGCCACCGTGGTGCGCGTCTGCTTGCGCTCGACGACCGTGTCCTCGCTCGTCGCGCGGATGCTCCCTCCGCCCGTGATCCCGACGTTCACGACGGTGCTCTCCTCCTCGCCGCGGAGCGCTCCGAGCGCGGCCTTCACCTCGCCCTCCTGGAGCTCGATCGCGGGCGCTCGGTTCGTCGTCACCGTCGTCTGGCTCGCGGTCCCGTAGATGACGACGAGCGTGTTCTCCGCGAGGTAGATGTGCGTCCTGTCGACGAACTGGATCTCCGCGCCCGCGTCCTCCTCCGTGCTCACGTTCGACGCGCTCTGGAGCACCTGTCCGGGGCCGGCGGGCGCCCAGCTCCCGCCGGGGGGCTTCGCCTTCACGGCGGGACGCACGCCTCCGATCTTCGCGGGCGCGACCTCCGTCACCTTCGCGGGCAGGACGAGCGTCATCCCCGCCTTGAGGGGCGCGCCGCGCGTGCACGACACGCCGTTGTAGCGCTGGATCAAGTACGCGTAGCGCGGCTCCCCGTACACGAGGCGCGCGATGTCCTCGCACGTGTCTCCCTCTTGCGTGCCCCACTGGACGATCTCTTCCCCGAACGCGAAATCGTCCGCGGACGCGCTTCGGGGCGCGGTCGAGACCAGGGCGAGCGCCGCCGTCGTCGCGCGGACGACGCGGGCCGCCACCTCGTCCACTCGCCGCGCGCGCCACGCGCTCACCTCACACCTCGAGCTCATAGACGACGGTCTCCGTCTTTCTCCCCGAGAGCACTTGCGCTCCCAATCGCCTGAGGCCCGAGGCGCGATCGCCCGCGAGCCGATGGGTCGCCTCTCCCACCAAGACTTGGTTCGGGCGCGCGATCGACTCGAGGCGCGCCGCGATGTTCACGGTGTCGCCGATCGCGGTGTACTCCATGCGCTTGTTCGAGCCGACGTTCCCGACGATCGCCTCGCCGGAGTTCACGCCGATCCCGATGCGCAGCTCGACGTCGTACTTCGAGCTCCACTCCACGGTCGCGGCGTCCAAGAACCGGATCATGTCCTCGGCCGCGGCGAGCGCGCGCGCCGCGTGATCGGCGTGCGCGACGGGCGCGCCCCACATCGCCATGATCGAGTCCCCGAGGAACTTGTCGACGACGCCGCCATGGCGAAACACGACCTCGGTGAGGATCGTGAAGAGCTCGTTCAAGAGCGCGACGACCTGCTCGGGTTTGCGCGTCTCGGCGAGGGGCGTGAACGCCACGACGTCCGCGAAGAGCACGCTGATGGTGCGGCGCTCGCCGCCGAGCTCGAGGGGGTGCTCGCGCCGAACGATGCTGTCGACGAGCTCCTGGCTCATGAACCGCCCCAGGTCGCCGCGGAGCTTCGCCTCCCGCGCGAGCGACTCCTCCTGAGACTCGATGTCCGTCGCCATCTGGACGATCGCGCGATCGAGCTCGCCGATCTCGTCCCGCCGCGGGGAGGGGGCGCGCACCTCGGCGAAGGCGCGCCGGCCGATGACGCGCGCCTTGTCGCGCAGCGCGAGCACGGGGCGGACGACGGCGCGCGCCGCGACGAGCGCCGCGACGACGCAAGCGACCACGATCGCGCCGGGCGACGAGCGCGAGGCGGCGCCGGAGATCCGCGAGTCCGCGGAGCGCGACCGCCTCCGATCGGGCGACGCCGACGCGCCAGCGGAGCGAGCGCACCGTGACGACGGAGCCCATCATCGGCCCCTCTTTGTCCTCGAACGTGAACTCCACACCCACGTCGTCGGCGGGCGTGTCGGGGACGGCCGAGAAGAACGGGAGGGCGCTCGCTTCCGCGCCGGGGACGAGTCCCCATTGGCCGGACGCGACGATGACGCGCTCCGCCGTGTCGGTGACCACGATGTTCGCCTTCTCGAACGAGCGGCTGGCGGCGAGCTGATCGAGGTCCTCTTGGAGCGGACGGAGGTGAACCGGGACCGTGATGTAGCCCTTGGGCGCGTTCTTCACCTCCGGATCCGGGACGATCGGGACCGTCATCGCGGCCTCCCAGTCGCTCGTGTGGCGGAACGAGACCCCGCGAGCGTCCGCTTCGGCGCGCATCTCCTCGGTCGACTCCGGCGCGCGCCCCGCGTCGTTCCCGTGCTTCGTGAGAACTGTGCCGATGGACCGCGAGGGGATCTCGATGCGCGCGGACTCGATCGACTGCCGCGTCGCGAGCACGGATTCGATCGCGGACTCGGCCGAGACGCCCTTCTTCGAGGCGGCGTAGCTGGTCGCGGTCGCGACCGCGAACGCGTCGTCGTAGATGCGACCGACGTGAGCGTCGACGAGGCTCGTCACCTCCTTCGCGACGAGCGCCTGGTGCGTCACCTCGTCGTCCTTGAGCGCGGTGGTGTACGCGGGCAGCACGAGCCCGAACCCGGCGCCGAGCGGAGCGACGGCGATCGCGAGGAGCAGCGCGAGCGTCTTCCAGGCGATCTTCACTGCGGCTTCACCGGAGGTGGCGGCGCGGGCTCGATCGTGCCGTCGCGCCAACCCGCCGGGCCGAGGGGCGTTCGCGCGAGGATGATGAACTCGACTCGCCGGTTGCGGGCGCGTCCCTCGTCGGTCGTGTTGTCCGCGATCGGCTGGCGCGACCCGAACCCGCGCGCCTCCGTGCGGCGCGGATCCACGCCGTGCTCGTTGAGCCAGGCGACGACCGCGAGCGCGCGCTTCCTCGACAGATCGAGGTTCCGCTCGGCCGAGCCGCGATCGTCCGTGTGCCCGTCGACGGCGACGCGCGCGATCTCCGGGTGGGACGTGATCGCCGCCGCGACCTGCTCGAGGAGCGCGTAGCTCGACGGATCGATGACCGCCTCACCCGTCTCGAAATGGACCTCCTCGGTGATGACGATCTGCGAGCCCTCGACGTGGACGAGCGCCGGCGCGCACCCCTTGGCCGAGGGATCTTTCGCGCAGTCGACGGGCGCCTCCGGGCGCGGGTCGGTCGGCGGCTTCTCGTCGCGCTTCGAGCCCTCGTCCAGGACCGGCTTCGTCTCGACGTGCTCGGGCTTCGTCCCATCCCCGGCGCGATCGATCGGCTTGCTGACGGGAGGTGCGGCCTCGAAGGCCACGGCGACGTTCAAACCGAGTCGAAAGCGGGGCGTGCTCGGTGCGTAGCCGAGCCCGGGACCCCCGAAGAGCCCGACCGAGAGCCAGCGCCAACCCGCGCGCGCGGTGAGCACCGGCTCGAAGCCCACGCACTCGCCGCTCGCTGGACAATCCACGAGGAGGCGCACGTTCGCTTCGGGGCCGATGCGCAGGAACGCGATCTTCGCGAGCACTCCGGCGCCCACCGTCACGACGCTCCCGACCACGTCGTCGGGCTCGGTCGTCCAGGCTGCGCTCGCGCTCGCCGTCCACGCGACGTGCTCGAAGTCGCCGCCCGCGGACGCACCCACGCCGAGGCGCGCGCCGTTCGAGCCCGCGTACCGATCCTCGCTGCCCGTCGGGAACCAGAGCCGGAACGATCCGCTGATCGCGGGCCAGCCGCCGTCCTGCGTGAGGAGGATCGCTTGCGCGCCCAGCCGAAGATCGCCGGCCGCCGCCCCGCTCGGCGAGCGAAACGCGGGCGCAGGCGACGCGCCGCCCTCGCTGAGCACGAACGGCGCGTCGACGTCGAAGAGCAGGCGATCGATGACCCCGACTCCGGCGCCCAGATGAAGCAGCACCTGGTGATCGACGACCGGCCCGATGCGGTCGCCCGCGCGCGTCTCGAGGACGAGCGGTTCGTGCGCGTACGTGACGGTCGCGCCGAAGCGAGGCTCGATGCGCCCGACCGGAAACGCGCTCTCGAGCAGCGTGAACGGCTGCCCGGGCGCCGTCAGCTCGGCGGAGTCGAGCGCCTGCGCGCGCGCCGAGCTCGGGGCGACGGCGCTGGCGAAGAGGGCGAAGAGGGCGAAGAGTGACGCGACACCATGCCGTGGGCGCGGACGGTCGGCCCCGCGTCGACGAAGAAAAGGCACGAAGCCTCATTACCAACGCTCGTGCCGCTCGTGTTGTTCGAAGACTTCAGAAGGCTCTCGTACGGTGCTGCAAGGTGAGGCTTCGAAACTGCTGCCTGGAAGCATCACCCATCACCCCGCGTCGTCGTCCGCGAGCGCGCCCGCCTCGCGAGAGGCGAGCGCGTCGTTCACGTGGCCGAGCGCCGTGCGCGCCGTCAGCCGGGCTCTCTGAATCTCAGGGCGCGACGGTACAGACCGGGTCGACCTGGATCGCGGGATCGGAGCAGGTCCCCGCGGTGCACTGATACGGCGGGTAGCAGCCGCCGGCGACGCAGCCCTCGCCCTTCTGGCTCTTGCGCACGCAGAGGTTCGTGGTCGCTGAGCAGTACGCGTAGTTGCTGCAGACCTGGTTGTGCTTGATGCCATTCATGTCCGTCACGAGGCCGCACTGCGCGTTCACGGGGACGTAGAGGGGCGCCTGGCACGTGGTCTTCGTGGGATCGTCGGGCTTCGGGAGGCACGCGAGCCCGAGACGGGAGTCGCAGGGATCCTTGCCCATGACGTCTCCGACTTTGCACGCTTGGCCTTCCGAGAGCAGGTTCACGCAAGTGTACGCGTTGGGCGTGTTCGGGGCCTTGCAACCGAGGCCGCTGCCGCAGCGCTTCTCGGTCGTCTCGTTGCAGCCAGCGCCGAGGGGTTGGTACGCGTAGGTCTGGCACGTCTTCGGACCCGTTCCGACCTTGTTCGGCTTCGTGTCGTCGTAGAGGTACGTGCAGAACCGCCCCTTCGAGGGGTTACAGAGATTGTCCGAGCCAAGGCACTGCTGGCCGATCGCATTGTCCGAATAGGGCGTGCAGAAGTAGCTGCAATTGGCGCCGTGCTGGGGCTCGAACAGGTTCTCGATGCAGAACATGTCCTCGCCGCACTGGGCGGTCAGGAGACAGCCGTCGAACTCCACTTTGTCTCCCGGGAGGGGGCGGCACGCGTCGGGGTGGATCTCCGACGCCGTGAGGAACTCCGAGCAGGAGCCGCTGAGCGCGGCCTCGCAGGCCGCCGGATCCTGCACGCCGGGGTTCAACCCCGAGTAGGAGGAGGGCAAGTCGGTGCAGAGGCGCTCGGCCTCCGCGGCGCAGATCGCGTCGGTCTCCCATTGGGCCGCGAACAGGTGGGGAGCGCACGCCTTCTGTTGCTTGCAGAGCTCGAGCAAGAGCTTCGTGCAGTCGCTCGGTCCACCGCCGCCGGTGCCCGTGCTGCTGCTGCTGCTGCTGGAGGTGCTCGCGCTGCCGCTCGAGCTCGTCGTCCCCGTCGACTGCGAGCCGCTGCTCGTGTCGGACGAGCTCGACGAAGCGGTCACGCCGGCGCCCCCGGCCCCGCCGCTCCCCGCCGCGTCGTCGCAGCCAGTGAGCGCGCCGAGCGCGATCAGCGCGCCCACCCATCGAATGTTCTTCAATCCCATCGATCCACCTCACGGAAGCCGTGCGCGAGACGTCCCGTCTCACGCGCGATGTGGCAGGCGCCATCGGCGCCTGCGAGCCACGCCCGGCCTCCGAGCGGCAGCGGAGCCCGGACCCGGGGAGGGTCGCGCCGCGCGAGCTCGTGACTGGACAGCCTGCACCTACGTCCGCGAACCCCAATTCTCACCAGCGAATCGAGCAAAATTTCGCCCAGGACCGAGGGGTGAGGGAGCGCTCGCGCGCGCCGCGCGGGGGCGGCGGAGTCTCACGACCGACCTTCCCGCGCTGGGCGCTCACGGGTAGGTGCGCGGCATGCCGAGCCCGTCGAGCCCCGTGAGCGCGAACATGCTCCGGGTCCACGGCGCGCTCCTCGTGGTTCAGATCCTGTTCGCGCTCTGGCCCGTCGCGGGCGCGGCGCTGCTCGAGGTGATGACGCCGCGCGCGCTCATCTTCGTGCGCCTCACGGCGGGCGCGCCGATTCTCGCGATCGCGACGCTCGCGATCCGGCGCTCGGCGGCAGCAGGGCGCGCGACGTGGGCCGAGCGCGTCCGCGTGGGGATCGCGCTCGCGGGCCTCGCGGCGCTCGGGATCAGCATCAACCAGCTGCTGTTCGCCGAGGGCCTGAAGCGCGCCGGGCCGATCAACGCGTCGATCATGGTGATGCTCATCCCGCCGCTCACGGTCGCGATCGCGGCCGCGCTCGGGCGCGAGCGCCCGTCGGCCGGGAGGCTGGGCGGCGTCGCCATCTCGCTCGTCGGGGCGGCCCTCCTCGTCGGCGCGGAGCGGTTCGACCTCGGGGCCGAGCACACGCTCGGCAACCTGTTGCTCCTCGGGAACACGACGGCGTACGCGTTCTACCTCGTGCTCGCGCGGCCGATCCTCGGGCGCCTGGGCGCGCTCGTCACGATGGCGTTCGTGCTCGGGTTCGGCGCGCTCGAGGCGCTCCCGATCACGCTGCGCGCGGCGCTCGAAACGGACTGGTCCGCGCTTCGCCCGCTCCACTGGGCGCTCCTCGGGTTCGTGGTCGCGGGGCCCACCCTCCTCACGTACCTCCTCAACGGGTACGCGCTCGCGCGCGCCGAGTCGACGCTGGTCGCCGTGTACGTCTACGTGCAGCCGCCGATCGCGGCCGCCGCGACGTTCTTCGCGTTCGGGACGAAGCCCACGACGCGGACGGTGATCGCGGCGCTCGTGATCTTCGCGGGCGTCGCGCTGTCGACCGGGCTCGCGGTGCAGGTCGCGCGTTGGATTCGGCGCCCGGCGCGGGAGGGGCGCGCGAGCCGTGAGGCGCGCGAGAAGGACGTGTAAGGCGCGACCCAGGCGTCGCGTTTCGGCATCCGCCATGCGCCTCGGCCGCCACCACCTCCCCCTCCTCGTCGCTCCCCTGTTCCTCACCGCCTGCCCGTCCCCGGGCTACACCGGCCCCGTCGAGGTCCCCCGGGTCGACGCGGTCGTCCCGGTCGGCGCGTACGTCTCGTTGAGCCCGTTCCTTCGAGGGCGCTTCGCGCCCATGCCCGCGCAAAAGGTCTCCGCGAAGTGCGTCGACGCGTCGATCTGCGACGTCGCCGTCGTCGGTCAGGAGGTGCGCGTGGGCGGGAAGAAGGCGGGGCGCGCGGAGGTCGTCGTCGGATACGAGGAGGCCGATGGACGGCCCAACGAGTCTCGCGTGGTCGTGAACTTCGGAGAGGGGCTCGTCGACCGGATGGCCCCGGGCAAGCAGGGGTACGACCCCGAGCATTTGCTCACCATCGAGGGGGTGGAGCTCGGCGGGCACAAGGCGAACTTCGCGTGCACTTCGAGCGGACCGGCCACCACCGAGCTCGGGGAGAAGCTCGAGCTCGGGAGCGCCACGCGCGGGACGGGCGCGCTCTACAGCTGCCTCGCCGCGCGCCCACTCTCCGCTCGGGACACGTACTATCGCTTCGCGTCCTTGGGGGAGGGGTACCAGGAGTCCTCGACGCCCGACGAGATCGTCCACGTCTGCGCGGCGCGCCGACCCGAGAGCACGGATGTGGTCTCGCTCACCGTGTATCGATTCGTCGACGGCGTGGCCGTCCCGCTCGAGCGTCGGGGCGAGACCGGGGAGATCTGTGGCCTGAAGCAGGACTCGCCGAGTCCGCAGCCGAAGACGAAGGTGATCTCGATCGAGGAGTCCAAGGAAGGCGGACCGATCGGCAAGCAAGTGACGTTCGAGCTCACGGCTCCCGCGGAGAAGGGGTGTGACGTCCGCGGCTACGAGCTTCGCTGGCCCGGCGGCGCCGCGAGCCTCGATCTCGAGTCCCTGCACGTCGACGCGGGCAAGACCGATCAACGCTCGCTGAAGGTGGATTTGACCCAGGGCGATCTCGTGAGCCTCGACCTCGAGGACGCGCAGGTGTTCCCGCGCGCGACGTGCCGCTGAGCGACGGCGGCCTCCGCGGACCTCATCCCCGACGGCTCAGTGGAACGCTTTGCCGCTCGCGAGCGTCGCGATCATCGCCGCGATGCGCCGCTCTCGCGTCTCCGGGCGCTTCGCGGTGTGCAGCCGGTGATAGATCGTGAAGAGGTTCGTGCGGTTCAGCGTCTCGAAGAACGCCTTGGCCGCGCGGTTCTTCTTCAGAGCGGCGAGGAAGTCGTCGGGGATGACGAGCTCCCTCGACCCTGCGTACGCCGAGTCCCATCGCCCGTCGGCCCGGGCGGCCTCGATCTGCGCGAGGCCGGGTGGCTGCATCTTTCCCGCGGCGACGAGCTCCTCCGCGATGTCGCAGTTGCGCTTCGACCAGGCGCTGCGCGGTCGTCGCGGCGTGAGCCGCTGGATGAACGACGCGTCGTCGAACGGCTTGCGCTGCCCGTCGATCCATCCCCACGCGAGGCAGGCGCGCACGCAGTCGTTCCAGTCGACCGACGGCTTGCCAGTCGCCTTCTTGTACATGCGCACCCAGAGCTCGGACGTGGACGCGTGATGTTCGCGCAGCCAGGCGTCGAGGTCGTCGATCGTGGCGAACGACCGAGGGGCGCTCGCCTCTTTGGGAGGCTTCTTCACGGTGCGTGGTGCGGTCACGAGGGGAGCCTCTCCCCGCTCGGGACCAGGGCGTCGGGGCTCGGGTCGAGCTCGCGCGTCGAGATGGACGCCACGATGAGCCACAGCCCGAAGGCGAGCGACGAGACGATCCAGAGCCCTCCCGCCGGGTCGGCGATGTACCCGCTGCCGATCCCGCCGCGCACGACGACCAGGGTCCCTCGCGCGAGCATCACGGCGGCGACGGGGACGCTGACGAGCATCGCGCCCGGTCTGCGCACCGCGCGAAAGACGGCGCTCGCGGTGATCACCATCGCGCCGAGGGCGAGGCTCTCGCCGCTCGCGAGCGTGCGATAGGACTTCCCGTGGGAGTCTTCGACCACGAGGAAGACCGCCCCCGCGACGTGGATCGACGCGGCGAGCGCGCCGAGCCCGAGGATGAGCGACGAGTACGGGCGCGCCTCGGACCGCGTCTCCCCGGTCGCCTCGACGATGCGCGTGAAGCTCGCGAGGCCGGCCGCGAACGCGAGGAGCGCGAGCGCCGCGAGGGCCTGCAGCAGAAAGCCCTCCGTCTCGAGGCCGATGACATGGAGCGGCAGCCCCTTCTTCGCCCCCATGACGAGGCCGAGCGCGCTCGAGACGACGGCGACCGCCGCGCTCGCGAAGGGTAGGGCCCGAGTGCTTCGTTGGAACAGCACGCGCGCATCTTAGCCGTGCGGACCCTTCTCCGAGCCGCGAACGCACGCCTCGCACGCGCCGTTCTGCCCTCGCGAAATGGCGCCCGTCGGCCCGAAGTCGCGCTACACCGCCCCGCATGAGGCTGTTCGTTCCGCGCGGCGTGGTCATCGGTCTGGGGGTCGTCGCGTCGAGCGCCGTCGCGTGCAGCCGAGCCGCGGCGCCGCTCCCCGCGGTCGTCGACCTGAGCGCGCCCGCGGCGTCGAGCGCGGCGGTCGAGCCCGCGCCCCCGACGCGAGCATCCGCGCCCGTGCCGCAGCATCCGGGAGCGGCGAACCCGATCACCCGTTTCATCGATCTGGACGTCCCGCGGGAGTTCGCGTGCACGTTCGGCGCGGACGACGTCCATTTCGACTCCGCGCTCGCGCTCGCCGCGGACGGCGCGCCGTTCGCCGAGCTTGGCGCCTCGGGGCCGCTCGTCGCGCGCCTCCAGTTGGACGGTCGCGTCTACGTCGTGGACGTCGAGGTCGCGGGCGTGTTCGTTCGAGGGTTCGTCAGCGCCCCGGACGCGGTCGAGCTCCACCCGCAGCGCCCGCTCCTCTTCGGCGACTTCCTCGTGCCGCACCCGCACGCCGCCCTCGCCGTCGTGTCGGCGCCGAAGCCGGGCGCGCTCCTGCTCGAGGCTCGCCCGTTCGGAGATCTCGACACCGCGCCGACGCGCGCCTCCACCTGCGCGGACGTCGGCCTGGAGGTCGCCGACTTCGACGCGCGCGCCGTGTTCTCGATGTCCGAGCGCCACGGGGCGCTCGTCGGGACCGCGATCCCGCTCGCGACCGACGCGGAGCGCGCGTTCTCCGTGACGCTGACGCCGGACGAGTTCAGCTCGCGCGCGGTGGACGTCCTCGAGGAGCGCGGTGAGCGGACGCGCATCGTCTGGGACACGGACTCCAACGTCGTGGGCGGCTGGGTCCCCACGTCGTCGGTCGACACGTCCCCGAAGGCCGATCTCGGGATGCTCTACGGGACGGGTGGCCTCGGCTTGAGCGGGCTCGGCGCCGGCGGCATCCCCGAGGTCCACGTCTGCGCGGTCGACACGTCGTTGCACGCGGAGGTCGGAGGCGTCTCGAAGACCGTCGGGTACGTCCGCCGCGGCGTGCCGTTCATCGTCGGCGGTGCCCCGCGAGGAGGGCTCGTCCCCATCTCCTTCGTCGACGACGGCCTCCGCATCGCGGACGGCGCGTCCCTCCTCGTCGACGAGCGCGCCGCCCACTGCCCCACCCGCTGATCGGCTCCTCGAGGTCTCGTCGCGAGCGTCGACGCTTCCCCGATCACCCGAGCAGGCGCGTCACGGGCGGGTCTCACGGAGGAGAGTGTATCCGCGCCTCGCGACTCGTTGGACCCGCCCCCGGAGGAGCACCGATTCAATCGAATCCAAAGGCATCTCGAGGATCACCGGTCCGCAGGGAGCAGCCGCTATCCGCCGAGCTGCTCCTCCCGAGGGGCGAAGGTGACGCGCGCACGACTCGACCTCGGTGCCGGGAAGCGGGCGTTCGCCGCGGACTCAATCGTGTGACGCGGGCGCTCGACGGGATGGTGTGAGCGGAATCCGCGGGTACGCTCCCGTCTCATGGGAGGGCTCTCGCTCTCGGCGCCGATCGGGTTGGGTCTCCTCGGCCTGCTCGTGCCGCTCGTCGTCCTCTATGTCCTCAAGGTTCGGCGGCGGGTCGTCCGCGTGCCCTCCACGTGGCTGTGGCAAGCCGCGCAGCGCGACCACGTCGCGAGCGCGCCGTTCAAGAAGCTCCTCGCGCAGCTCCCGCTCATCCTCCAGGCGCTCGCGCTCGCGCTCCTCGCGCTCGCGCTCGCGCGCCCGGTCAGCCGCTCCAAGACGCTCTCGGGGCAGACGTACGCGATCATCCTGGACGAGAGCGCGTCCATGCTCGCCGCCGTCGACGAGGACGTCACGCCGCCGCGCACGCGGTTCGACGCCGCGAAGGACGCCGCGAAGAAGTTCGTCGGTCGACTGCCCCCAGGCGCCGAAGTCTTGGTGGTGGAGGCCGCGCGCGAGGCGCGCATCGCCTCGCCCCTCGAGCGGGACGTCGCGCGCCTCGAGGCCGCGATCGACGGCCTCTCCGCCGAGGAGGTCGAAGGGGATCTCACGAGCGCGGTCGGTGTCGCCGTCGATCGGCTGAAGGCCTACCCGGGCGCCAAAATCGTCGTGTTCACGGACGGGAACCTCGCGCGCGACATCGCGCTCGCGGACGCCGGCGTCCCCGTCGACGTCGTGAAGGTCGGGGACCCGGTCGACAACGTCGCGATCGTCCGCGTCGACGCCACGACCGCGCGCTCTCCCGTCGGCGCGTCCGCCGACGCGCCCAGGAGGGGCGACGTGACGCAGGTCTTCGCCGTCGTCGCGAACTTCGGCAGTGCGGACCGAGAGATCTTCGTCACGCTCCGCGAGGAGAGCGCGAGCGACGTCCTCGACTCTCGAAAGCTCGTGGTGCACGCCGGTGAGAAGGCGCCCGTCGTGCTCGCGTTCGAATCCATGCCCGCGGACTTCGGGGCCGGCCTGATCCTCGACGTCTCCCCGCACGATCGGATGCCGGTCGACGACGTCGCGTACGCGCGCGTCCCCGAGGGATCGCGGCAGCCCGTCGTGCTCGCCTCGGCGGGCGCGTCTCCATGGCTCGAGCGCGCGCTCGCGACGGACGACGGCGTCGACCTCAAGAAGGTGGATCTCGCGGCCCTCGCGACGGTCGCGCTGCCGCGCTCGGCGTTGGTGGTCGTCGACGGCGAGTGCCCCAACGAAGACACGCCGGGCGGCGATCTCCTCGTGATCCATCCCAAGCCGGGCAAGTGCCTCGGCGTCGAGGTCGGCGCGGAGATCCCGTCGCCGACGATCACCTCGTGGGCGAGCGGCGACCCGCGCCTGCGGTTCCTCACGCTCGACGGCGTCACCATCGCCCACGCGAACCCGCTCGTCGTCGGGAGCGCGAAGGCCGAGCTCGTCCGCGCGCGCGAGGGCGTGCTCGTCGCCGACGCGTCCTCGCTCTCGCGCCCCGCGACGCTGGTCGGGTTCGACGTCGGGGAGAGCGACTGGCCGCTCAAGGCGTCGTTCGTCCTGTTCGTGCGGAACATCGTCGAGCAGGCGAGCGAGCACCGCGCCCGCGGGCTCATCCCCTCGGCGCACACCGGCGAGCCCCTGCGCGTCGCGGTGCCGCCCGGCGTGACGCGCGTCGAGATCGCGCCGCCCGGGGCGCCGCCGAGCTTCGTGCGCGCCGAGAACTCGCTCGCGGTCGTCCCCAGCGTGGCGCGTGCCGGCCTGTACCGGGTGACGTTCGAGGGCGCGACCGGGGGCCCCGCGCACCTGCCCGTCAACCTCGCGAGCCACGCGGAGAGCGATCTCCGTCGCCTCTTCTCGCCCTCGAAGAGCGGGTCCGTGGAGATCCGCGACGCGAAGGATCCCCCTCCGTCGTTCCGCGAGCACGCCTGGTGGATCGCGATCCTCGTCCTCGCGTTCGCCCTCTTCGACCTCTGGTATTACACGCGCGGCGCACGCGCCTCGAAGGTCGTGCTCGCCCCGCGCGCGCCCTCGCGGGGGACCGCGTGACGGAGGGCCGCGCGCGGAGAACGCTCCGGATCCTCCTCTCTCGGCCGGCGCTCGCCGTTGCCTTCCTCGTGGCGGTCGCCCTGACCGCGTACGGCGCCCTCCTCTACTTCCGGGTGCTCCCGGAGCGGATCGTCCGCTTCGATCGCCCGGTCGCGCTGCTGCTCGCCCCGCTCGTGGTGGGCTTCGCGTGGGCCCGGCTGGTGCGAGCGGAGGCACCGAAGCTCGGCCGCGTGCGACGCGCGCTCGTCGACGTCCTCGCTTCGCTCGGGCTCCTCGCCCTCGTGCTCGTGATCGCGGGCGTGCAGCGCGGCGAGGCGCAGAACAAGCTCACCGTGATCGTCGTCGTGGATCGAAGTCGGTCCGTCGATCTCGTGCCGAACGCGAGCTAGGCCGTCGAGCTGGAGCTCGAGCACCTCGAGCTTTCAATGCGGCCCACCTATACGGTCGGGACAATCGTCTTCGGCGCGACGGCCGTGGCCGAGGAGCCTCCGCGACGACGCTCCGAGCCGCGCGCGGGCCAGCGCGCGAGCGTCGGGCGCGACGGCACGGACATCGATCGGGCGCTCCGCCGCGCGCTCGCGGAGGTGCCGGCGGACTCGGGCGCGCGCATCGTGCTCGTGAGCGACGGCGTCTCGACGCGCGGCGATCCCGTCGCCGGCGCGGCGGCCGCGCTCGCCGCGGAGGTCCCGATCGACGTGCTCGCGCTCGAGCAGCAGCACCTCGACGACGTCCGGGTCGTGTCCCTCCGGACCGTGTCGCGCGGTGACGACGGAGAGTCCGTCGATCTGCGCGTGGTCACGAGCTCCCCGAAGGACGCGGACGTCGACGTCACGCTCTCGGTGGACGGCGTCGATCGCGCGCCCACGCGGGCGCGCATCTCCGCGGGGGAGGACGTCCTCCGGATCCGCGAGAAGCTCTCGGGAGCCGGCCTCCACCGCTACGAGGTGCGCGTCACGCCCGTCGATCCGGGGCTCGACTTCTCCCCCGACGACAACGGCGCTGCGGCCTTCGTGCGCGTCCGTGGCAAGGCGTCCGCGCTCGTCCTCGACTCGAGCGCAGAGAAGACAGCGTTCATCGCGTCGTCCCTGCGGGCCGCCGGGTTCGACGTGACCGCGGGCGGGCCGTCGTACGTCCCGTTCGATCTCGGCGGCTTCGCCGCGCATGACCTGGTCGTCTTCGGGGACATCCCCGCACGCGCGCTGACGACGACCCAGATCGAGGCGTTCGCGATGTATGTCCGCGACTTCGGGGGCGGCGCGCTCTTCACGGGCGGCGACAAGAGCTTCGGCCCGGGCGGCTATGGAAAGACGCCGCTCGAGGAGGTCTCGCCGAACTCGTTCGACATCAAGCAGGATCAGCGGCGTCAGACGCTGAGCGAGATCATCGCGATCGACATCTCGGGATCGATGGGCGCGCCCGTCGGCGGCTCGACGAAGCTCGAGCTCGCGAACGAGGCCGCGGCGCGATCGGCGGAGCTCCTCGGCCCGGGCGATCGCCTCGGCGTCGAGCACGTCGACACGCAGATCTACTGGAGCGTGCCGCTCGGGCCCGTCACCGACGCGGCCGCGATCGACAAGGCGATCCGGTCCGTGCGCGTCGGCGGCGGAGGCATCATCGTGCCGCTCACGCTGGAGGCCGGCTACGCCGCGCTCGCCGCGGATCCCGGGGCGCTCAAGCACATGCTCCTGTTCGCGGACGGCTCGGACGCGGAGGAGGCGACGGAGGCCCTCCCGCTGACGATCTCGGCGTTCAGCCAATCCATCACGACGAGCGTCGTCGCGCTCGGGAACGGATCGGACGTTCCGACGCTCGAGAAGATGGCCCGGGAGGGAGGCGGCCGGTTCTATCTCGTGGAGGACGCGACGCGCCTCCCCGCCGTGTTCGCCGAGGAGACAGTGCTCGCCGCGCGCAGCGCGATCCACGAGGATCCGTTTCGGCCCACGCTGGGGACGCGCGGCGCCGTCACGAACGGCGTCGACGTGGACGGCGCGCCGGCGCTGCTCGGGTACGTCGTCACGATCCCGAAGCCGCGGGCGACGGTGCACCTCCTCGGTCCGGACGGCGATCCGCTCCTCTCGTCCTGGTCGATCGGGATCGGCAAGAGCGCGCTCTTCGCGAGCGATCTCAAGGACCGGTGGGGGGGCGCCTGGACGAGCTGGCCGGGCGCCGCGCGCCTCCTCGCGCAGCTCGGTCACGAGCTCGAGCGAAAGGGAGACGACGAGCGCATCGTCCTCGACACGGACACGACCGGGGGGGAGCTCCGTGTGCGCGCGAACGTCACGGACGACGCGGGCCACAAGGACTCGTTCCGTCGCTTGACGGCGCACGTCGCCGGGCCCGGCGGCTTCGTGAACGACATCGAGCTCGAGCCGATCGGGGCGGGGGAGTACGCGGGCTCCCTCCCGCTCACGCGCCCCGGGACGTACTCCGTCGTCGCCGCGGACGCGGTGACCCAGGCCCCGCTCGCGTTCACGGGCGCGTCGATGTCGCTCGGCGAGGAGCTGCGACCGACGGGGACGGATCACGCGCTGCTCGAGCGCATCGCGTCCGTCTCGCGAGGCAAGGTGCGGCGGACGCTGGAGGGGACGTTCCTCGATCGGGAGAACAACCGCTTCGCCTACGACGACGTCACGCCCGCCTTCACGCTCGCCGCGGCGCTCCTCTTCTTCTTCAGCGTCGCGGCGCGGCGCCTCGCGATCCCGGCGCCGCGCTGGTCGAAGCTCGTCGCGTGGCTGCCGAAGCGGTCGGAGAAGCGCATCCCCGAGGTCACGGAGGCGGCGACCCTCCCCGCGCTCTTCAAGGTGAAGGGCACGCGGACCGCGCCGCGCGCCGCGCCTCCGCCGCCGCAAGACGGCCCTGCCGCGCCGCCTCCCGAGCGGGTGAAGACCGTGACCCGCGGCTCACCGCCTCAGCCGGTCCCTCCTCCCAAGCCGGCGATCCCCGCGCCCGCGGCGCCTCCACCCGCGCGCCCGCCGACAGCGACGCCCCCGGTGCCGCCGCCCCCGCCGCCTCCCGCCGGCAAGCTCTCCACGATGGAGATGCTCGCGGCGAAGAAGAGAAAGCGCTGATCGAGCGCCCCGCTCAGAACGACCAGGTCGCGCTCACCGATCCCGCGCCGACCCGGACCTCGGGGATCGCCGCGCTCACCCCTGCGGAGGACTCGCTCACGGGCCGCTTGATCGCGCCGATCACGAGGATCGGGATGCCCGCGCCGATCCCGATGACGCCGCCGAGGAAGAAGCCCCAAGCGGGCGCGCCGTAGTCGTCGTTGCCGATCGCCGCGAGCCCGAAGCCGGCCGCGGTGAAGATCGACGCGACGCCGAGGCCGATGAGGATGCTGCCTCCCGCGATCATCGCGGGGCTGTTCCTCTTCGTCGGCTCGTCCGGCAGGGGCGCGCCGTTGACGCCTCGGATCACGACCACCTGGCCGTCCGCGAATTGCCCGGGACTGGGCCGCGGCGCGACCGCGTCCCCTGGCTTGTCGAGCGGGATGGTCACCGTCGATCGCGCGAGCTTGCCGGGCACCTCGAAGTCGGTGTCCATCTGCGTCTCGGGGCCGCCGTTCGTCGTCACCTTCAAGTGGTGTTTGCCCGCAGCGAGGAGCAGCTCGACGCCGATGCGGCTCGCCTCGAGCACCGTGCCGTCGAGCGCGATGCTGTAGGACAGCCGAGTCGTCTTCGGGACGATGAAGACCACCTTCGCGAGCGTCTCCGCGAGCGCGGCCTTCCTCGCCTCCGCCCTCTTCACGACGTCGTCCGCGTACGCCGCCTTCGCGCGATCGACGAGCTCGCTCCACTCCTGGTACGCGTTCGCCGCGTTCCCCGCCTTGTCGTCGCACTCCGCGAGGGACTGCAGCGTCGGGAGCGACGGCTTCGCCGCGTTCGCCTCGCGCAGCTTGGGGCAGGCGTGCTCGTAGTCCCCTTTCGCGATCAGCTCCTCCGCGGCCGACACGAGCTCCTCGGCGTCCTCCGCGAGCGCAGGCGGCGCGACGAACGCTGCGGCCGCGAGCACGAAGATCGCACCCCTCATCTCGATCCCCATCACTTCTCCTCCGTCGGCGGCGCCGCCCGCCGGCGCCTCTCGATCATCATGAAGACCGAGCCGATGAACAACCAGATGAACTGGATGCAGCGCATGAGCAAGGCCATCGCGGTCGCCTTCACGACCGTCGTTCCGAGCAGCTCGGCAGCGAGCGTGAACGCCGTGTCGGTCGTCCCGAACCCGCCCGGGACCATCACCCCGACCGCGGCCGCGACGAGGTTCACGCCCTGAGCGGCGAGCGCGCGCGCGAAATTCGTGTCGATCCCGACCGCGTGCGCGGCGATGGCGAGCTGGATGACCTGGGTCGTGCGGTTGCCGAAGAGGGCGAGCGTCGGTCCGAAGCCCCACACGCTCGATCGCGCGTTGTGCTCCGAGACGTCCGTCGGCGTCGAGCCGAGCCGTGGGAACCGCTTCGCGAGCCAGCGGCCGAGCCCCTTCGCCCGCGCGACGGCGCGGATCGCGACGCCCGTCGCGATCATGCTCGTCGCGTGGATCATGGACGCCCAGAACCACACGGACGCGCCCCCGAGCAGGTGGATCGCGATCCCGCAGGGGATCGAGAACAGGCCCACGCAGCTGAGCGTGGCGGCTTGCATGGTGATCCCAGCGCTCGTCGCCGCGGCCACCCCCACGTGCGGGGCGACGACGGTGCCCTTGATCGTCTCGTTCACGACGCGCGGCGCGGGCGCGAGGTTCGCGATCGCGTGACCGACGAGCGTCGCGCGAAACAACGCGATCCGGGGGATCTTCGAGCGCTCCTCGCCGAGCGCGATCCACGTCGCGAGCGTCTCCGACCCGATGCGGCCGAGCTCGAGCGCTCCGATGAGCGGCACCCACGCGAGCGCCGGCTCGAGCGTGTCGAGGATGACGCGAGGCCCCACGCTCGCGACCAGCGCCCCGAGCCCGATGAGCCCCGCAACCCCGAAGCCGAGTCGGACCCACCGGCCGATGCCCTGCTTCTCGCGCGGCGTGGGAGGGACCTCCGTCGTCTCTGGATCGGCCAAGTGCGGGCAGCGTAGCCGAACGCTCCAGTCGAAGTACTGACGTGGTATAGCCGCGGCATGGCTTCAGACAAAAAGGCCGCGCGCAAGTATCGATGCGTCGTGTGCAGCCACGTCTACGATCCCGCGGAGGGGGACGTCGAGGCGGGGATCCAGCCCGGCACGCCGTTCGAGGACATCCCGGACTCGTGGGTCTGCCCCGAGTGCGGCGCGACGAAGTCTGATTTCGAGCCGATGGACTGAACCCCTCCGTGGCGACCGACGACATCGACTCCCCCGCGCCGTTCGGCGCCGAAGGCGCGAGCGGCCCGGCGGACGAGGCGAAGCCCCCCCCGTCGATGGCCCCGCCGACGGCGAGCGCGGCGAACGAGGCGTGGCGCGAGCGCGCGAAGACGCCCCTCTGGAAGCGACTCTTGCCGTTCGTCGTCGCGTCGGCGCTGCTCGTGTACGTCGGGCTGAAGATCGATTTCCGCCGGTTCGGTCTCGCGCTCTCGAACCTGAACTACGTGGGGTACCTGGCGTTCGTCGTGGTGTGGACGCTCACGGTGTGCGGGGGCGACACGCTCGGCACGGTCGCCGCGTACCGCCTCACCACGCCGAGCGTGCGCTACGGCCAGTTCTACGCGATGCGCTCCGCGTCGTACCTCCCGGGGGTCGCGAACCACCACCTCGGTCAGGCGTTCCTCACGTACCTGATGTCGCGCCTCTTCAAGGTGCCCATCCGCCGCATGGCCGGAGCCACGCTCCTCTCGTACGCGTCGTGGGTGGGGTCGCTCCTCGGCTGCATGGTGATCGCGCTGCCGTTCACGAACCTCTCGAGGATCCCCGTCCCGATCATCCTCGGCGCGGGCATACTCTACCTCGTGATCATCGGGCTCAAGCCCGCGCGGCTCGCGAAGATCTCGTTCCTCGCGCCGCTCTTCGAAGCGGGCCTGAAGGGGCACGCGGTGGCGCTCGGCGCGCGCTTGCCGCACCTCGCCGTGCTCGTGCTCGGCGGTTGGGTCTCCCTCCTCTTCTTCCACCTCGACATCCCGCTCACGACCGCGCTCGTGTACATGCCCATCCTGCTCGTCGTCGCGACGCTGCCGATCGCCCCGGGCGGCGTCGGCACGCGGGACACGGCGGCGGGCGTGTTCTTCGCGGCGTTCGCGCCCGGATCGACGGAGCCGGAGAGGCTCGGGAACGTGGCCGCCGCGACGATGTCGTGGGCCGTCTCGAACACGTTGATGTGCGCGATCATGGGCCTCATCGGCTCCCGCATCGTCGCGAAGTGGCTCCGCCAGGCGGATATCGAGGAGGCTCGAGCCAAGGCCGCGGGCGAGATCCGAGACCAAGAGGGGAAGATCGATGGCTGACACGAAGAACGCCGCGCTCGCGCTCGTCGCCGCTCAAGGCATCCTCGCGGGGTGCTCCTCGTCCGGGCCCGCCCAACCCGCCGTGGTGGAGGTGACCGCGGCGCCACGAACCGAGTACCCGCCCGCGCCGAGCGCGTCCGGCGCGAGCGCGGCCCCCTCGGCGAGCGTGCACACCGCGCTGGCGAAGGCGTGCTGTCGGAGCCGCAACGCCTGCAAGGGCCTCGGGCTCTGCAAGACGGACGATCACGGCTGCAAAGGGCTCAACGACTGCAAAGGCAAAGGGGGCTGCAAGCCCGCCGACTGTCACGAGCAGGTGATCGACCTGGACCCGTCCCACAAGGCCTGCTGCAAGGGCTTGAACGCCTGCGCGGGGAAAGGCGAATGCAAGACGGACGAGCACGGCTGCAAAGGTTTGAACCAGTGCAAGGGGCACGGCGGCTGCGCGCCGCCGGGCTGCTGATACGATCTCGGCGTCATGCGCCGCGCCTTCGTCGTCCTCGCGCTCCTCCCGGGCATCGGGTGCGCGAACGGTTCCCCCGTCCAGCCGGACGGCTACCTCGCGACGACCACCACGACGGACGCGAGCAGCACCGGCAGCGGCTCGCCGTGCGCGAACGGCCTGAAGGATCTCTCCGAGACGGACGTCGACTGCGGCGGCTCGTGCGCGGACTGCGACAACGGTCGCGCGTGCAAGGAGGGCACGGACTGCGTCTCGGGCTTCTGCGACGCGGACGCGTGCGCGCCGTGCGGCTCGCCGGCGGACTGCAGCCCCGGTGCGAGCTGCGTGTCGGGCGTGTGCGGCGGCTGCGTCGACTCGAGCGGGTGCGTCCCGGGCCAGCTCTGCGTCGCGGGCAATTGCGGACCGTGCGCGACGAACGAAGAGTGCGCGGGGGAGCCCCCGGGCAAGCACATCTGCAGCAATGGTTCGTGCGGCGGCTGCACGGCGGACGCGCAGTGTCCGTCCGGACAAACGTGCGTCCTCGGAGAGTGTGGATCGTGCGCGCTCTCGAGCGACTGTCCGTCCGGATATGTCTGTAGCCTCGGCCACTGTTACCAAGGCTACGACGTGCAAATGTACCAATGTCCGGGGCCCGTGAGCCTCGGCGGCGGCGCCTGGGGGTTCTACGGGTGCCAGAACCAAATCACGAACACGCCCACGTGCCGGGAGATCGAGTACCCGACGACGCAGGACTTTCCGTGCACCCCGGCGGGCAAGATGGGGATCCTGACGGGGACGCTCACGCCCCCCACGGACGCGTTCGCGATCGAGGTCTACCAATGCCCCGGGATCACCGGCCTCGGCGGGGGCGCGTGGGGGTTCTATGGCTGCCAGAACCAGATCACGAACACCGACACGTGCCTCGAGATCGAGTCTCCGACGACGCAGACATTCCCGTGCACGGATCTCGGACGGATCCTGATCGGGACGGGGAACGTCGCCGCTCCGCCCGGCGGGCAAGCCGTGAAGCTCTACGAGTGCCCGGGGATCACGAGCCTCGGGGGCGGGGATTGGAGCTTCTACGGCTGCCAGAACCAGATCACGAACACGCCGACGTGCAACGAGATCGAGTCCCCGAAGACACAGGACTTCCCGTGCGACCCCGTCGGGACCATCGGCCTCGGGCCGAACTGATCCCCGTCAGTGGAGCGGCGAGAGCTCGGGGAAGCGTGGCTTCGCCCGAAGCACCCGATCCAAGAGGAACACGGCGATGGCCGTGAGCCCGATCATCATCGCGATGACCTTCAGCGGGTTCGCGAACGGGATGGGCAGCGGGATTTGGAGGATGACGCTCGGGATGGCCGCGAAGATCGCGCCCCCAGTCGCCATCCCGAGGAAGACGCCGATCCAGATGTTCCTCTGCTTCGCGCGCTCCGAGCGCCGCTGATCGTCCTCGCGGAGCGCGTCCGCGATCGCGGGATCCCGAATGTCGAACAGGGGACCGGCGCCGCACGGGCAATCCCCAGCGGCGGGGTGGCGAGATGCACACTCGGAACAAACGAACGGCGGGCGGTCGGCGATCTGCATGGGGCCTCCTCTATCGAAGAGGCGCCCGCGCATTCCGCCATCCGCCCGCCGAATCGCGCCAAAGGCGCGAGCGCCTATCGCTCGTAGAGCTGCGCGCCCGCGGGGCCCTGGCCCGCGCTGACCTTCAGCACGAACTTCGCCGGCGTCGGGAACATGGCGCGGAAGCAGTTCGGGTTCGCGCCGAGGACCGCGTTGTTGCCCTGACCTTGATCCTGCGCGAACGGCGGCACGGGCACCGCGGACGGGATGGGCGCCGCGAGCTGGAGGTCGACCTCCTCACCCGGCGCGCCGAGGCCCACCGCCGTGTAGCACTTGCCGGCCTGCAGGGTGACCTGCACCTCGACGCACTGACCGGGCTGGAAGTTGCCCGAGATCATGCCGCCCACGGGCTGCGCTCCGGCGGCCTGTTGCTGGCCATAGCCGGTGACCGCCGCGCCGAGCGCCTGCGCGGAGATGGGATCGAGCTGACCGGCGGGCTGACACCCCCGCCCAAGCCGATCCCGCCGGGTACATCTGTCCGTTCCACTGCTGACCCGCGGGGCGCCACGCCCGTCTGAGGCGCGCAGTTCTGGCCGTTCCACGCCGTCCCCTGCGGGCAGTTCTGGACTCCACCGGCGACGCAGGTCTGGCCGTTCCACATCATCCCCGCGGGGCACTGGCCGCCGCCGGCGACGCAGGTCTGGCCGTTCCACATCATGCCCTGCGGGCACTGACCGCCGCCCGCGACGCAGGTCTGGCCGTTCCACATCATGCCTTGCGGGCACTGGCCACCGCCCTGCATGCACGTCTCGGTGTTCGGATCCCAGTATTGACCGTACTGACAGTCCTTCGCGGAGGCGCCGCCGCACCCGACGACGATCATGCCGATACCGAACGCTGGAACGAATAGGAAGGCGCTGCGCATTCTCATCTCCTCTGGAGCAACGGCGTAGAACGACGAACCTTACACGCCGCCCATGCCCCTGTCCCGTTCTTGGCACAACGGCTGCGGCGCATCCTTGCTCAGCTCTCGCCGGCTTTGCCGATCACGTCCCCGCGCGCGCGGAGCGTGGCCTGAGCGGCGGCGAGGCGCGCCACGGGCACGCGGAACGGCGAGCAGCTCACGTAGTGAAGACCCGCCTCGCGGAAGAACGCGATGGATCGCGGATCCCCGCCGTGCTCCCCGCAGATCCCGAGCTTCAGCCCCGGCTTCGTGCTGCGCCCCCGCTCGACGGCCATCTTGACCAGCTGGCCGACGCCGTCCCGATCGAGGGTCTGGAAGGGATCGTCCGGGAGGATCCCATTGCGGACGTAATGCGAGAGGAACATGCCCGCGTCGTCCCGGCTGAACCCGCACGTCATCTGCGTGAGATCGTTCGTCCCGAAGCTGAAAAACTCGGCCTCCCGCGCGATCGTGTCCGCGACGAGGGCCGCGCGCGGCACCTCGATCATCGTCCCGATCTTGTACTCCACGCGTTGCCCCGTCGACGCGAAGACTTCCTCCGCGACGCGCACGACGATCGCCTTCTGATCCGCGAGCTCCTCCACGTTGCCCACGAGGGGCACCATGATCTCGGGGAGAACCTCGAGGCCCTCCTTCTTCACGAGGCACGCGGCCTCGAGGATGGCGCGCGCCTGCATCGCGGTGATCTCCGGGTGCGTGATCCCGAGTCGGCAGCCGCGGTGCCCGAGCATCGGGTTCTGTTCCATGAGGGCGCGCACGCGCATCTGCACGCGCTCGACGGACACACCGAGAGCGCGCGCGACGCTCGCTTGCTGGGGCGCCTCGTGCGGGAGGAACTCGTGCAGCGGCGGATCGAGGAGTCGAATGGTGACCGGGAGGCCCTTCATGGCGCGGAAGATGCCGGCGAAGTCGTCTCGCTGGTACGGCAGGAGCGCGCCGAGCGCGGCCTTCCGCTCTTCGTCCGTCTCCGCGAGGATCATCTCGCGGACGTGGAGGATGCGCTCCTCTTGGAAGAACATGTGCTCGGTGCGGCAGAGGCCGATGCCCTCCGCCCCGAGCTCGCGCGCGACGCTCGCGTCCTTCGGGGTGTCGGCGTTCGTGCGCACGCCGAGGTCGCGGATCGCGTCCACCCACTCCATGAACGTCTTGAAGTCCGCGCTCACGCTCGCTTCGGTGAGCGCCTCGGCGCCCGAGATCACCTCTCCGGTCGATCCGTTGAGGCTCACGGCGTCCCCTTCTTTCAGGGTGATTTTGCCGTTCGTCATCGTCTTGGCGCGCTCGTCGATCGAGACGTCCGAACACCCCGCGACGCACGGCTTGCCCCAGCCCCGCGCGACGACGGCGGCGTGGCTCGTCATCCCGCCGCGGCTCGTGAGGATGCCCTGCGCCGCGTGCATCCCGCCCACGTCCTCCGGGCTCGTCTCCGTGCGCGCGAGGATCACGCGCTCGCCGCGCCCACGCCACGCCTCCGCGTCCTCCGCGTGGAACACGAGCCGACCCACGGCCGCGCCCGGCGAGGCAGGCAGGCCCTTCGCGAAGACGCGCCCGCCGCGCCGATAGCCCGCTTCGTCGGCGAAGTGGGGGTGGAGCATCTGATCGAGGTGCCCCGACTCCACGAGGTTCATCACCGCCTCGTCCTTCGTCACGAGGCCCTCTCGGACGAGGTCGACCGCGATCTTGAGCGCCGCCGCGCCCGTCCGCTTGCCGTGCCGCGTCTGGAGCATGAAGAGGCGGCCCTCCTGCACGGTGAACTCGATGTCCTGCATGTTCTTGAAGTGCGTCTCGAGCCGGTTCGCGGTCGCGACGAGCTCGGCGTGCACCGTGGGCTGCGTCCGCTCGAGCTCCGCGACGAGCTCGGGCGTGCGGATCCCGGCGACGATGTCCTCGCCCTGCGCGTTCGCGAGGTACTCCCCGTAGAGCTCCTTCGCGCCCGTGGACGGGTTCCGCGTGAAGCAGACGCCGGTGCCGCTCGTGTCGCCCATGTTCCCGAAGACCATGGCCTGCACGTTCACCGCGGTGCCGCGCAGGCCCCGGATCTTCGCGACCTCTCGGAACTTGATCGCGCGGTCGCTGTTCCACGACTGGAACACCGCGAGGATCGCGCCGCGCAGCTGCTCCCGGGCGACGGTGGGGAAGTCCGTGCCCGTCTTCTCGCGGTAAATCTCGAGGAACTTGCGCGCGATCTTCTCGAGGGTCGGGGCGTCGAGATCCCCGTCGCTCTTCACGCCCGCAGCGGTCTTCGCGATCGCGATGGCGTGCTCGAACGGCGCGCGATCGAGCCCGACGACGACGGTCGCGTACATCTCGATGAACCGCCGATAGGAGTCCCACGCGAAGCGCGGGTTGTTCGTGCGCTCCGCAACGGCCTTCACCGCGGCCTCGTTCAGCCCGAGGTTCAGGATGGTGTCCATCATCCCGGGCATCGACACGGCCGCGCCCGAGCGCACGGAGACGAGCAGGGGCTTGTCGGCGTCCCCGAGCTTCATCCCCATCGAGCCCTCGAGCTCGGCGATCGCCGCGTCGATCTGCGCCTCCACGTCCGCCGGCAGCTGCCCGCCCTCGGCGAGGACGCGCGCGCAGACCTCCGTCGTGATGGTGAACCCCGGCGGGACCGGGAGCCCGCCTCGCGTCATCTCGGCGAGGTTTGCGCCTTTTCCGCCGAGGAGATCGCGCATCGCCGCGGATCCGTCGGTGTGCTCCTTCGAGAAACGGTAGACCGCCTTCGCGTCGCTCATGGAGCCGCGTGTAGTCGGTGCCCCCTCGGGCGACAACCCAGCCCCCGCGCTATCGTCTCCGCGGGCGCGTCGAGGCGCGACGCGCTCTGCCGTCGTCTAGTCCGAGGGGCCGCAGCCGAGCACGTCGACGCCGAACTCGTTCTTCGACTCGACCATCTCGCAGTCGGGGGCGCGGCAGAAGTGCTCGCACTTCTCGCCGTCCGCGGCTTTGCACCCGTGCGTCCCGCCGGGGATGTTCCACACGCAGCCCTCGCCCTTGCAATCGACTGTGAGCCCGCCGTCGAGCTCGCGCGTGCCGGAGCTGCAGGCTCGGACGCATACGTTGCTCCCGTCCTTCACGCGCCCGTCGGGGCACCCGGTGTCCTCGGGGCACGAGCCGTTCTCCTCGAGCGCGCCGCTCGGACAGAGCTTCTTGCACTTGCCGTCGAACCCGGCGGCCTCGCCGGCCTTGCAGTCCTCGACGGGCACGTCGCTGCGGCGCTGCGCGGACACGGCCGCGGCGACCTGGAGGTTCGTCTCGGCGGTCTCGAACGAGATGAAGCCGTACCCCCCATCCCCCCACGTGGTGCCCCACGAGTTCCGGATCTCGAAGTACTTCTTCCCCTCGATTGTCTTATATCCGACGAGGAGCACCGCGTGCCCGAAGTTCCGGCCGTCGTCGTACTCCGCGATCACGCCGCCCGGGAGCAGATTGTCTGTGTACCAGTTGTCGCTCATCCGGAAGCCGACCATCAGGTCGTCCCCGTCGGCGATCGCGAGCTGCATCTGCTTCGCGGACACGCCGGCCGCGCCCTCCTCTGGGATGAGCTCGCGCACCGCGGCGACCTCGAACGCGATCTTCCCGTCGAGCTCCTTCACTTTGTCCGCGGGGGGCGACTCGTCGCCCTTGATCCAACTGTCTGCGACCGCGTCGCTGTAGTCCATCCCGTCGGCCTTCGCGTTCTCGGCGAGCGCGGCGCCGATCTCGAGCGTCCGGATCGCGTCCGCGTAGCTCGTCGTGTGGTAGTGCGAGAGGAAGTGCATCTCCGAGAGGACGACGTGGCTGCTCGTCGCGCTCGCGACGGCGCCCTCGAGCGCGGCGGTGCTCGCGAACGAGATGCAGCTCGGCGCCGAGCCCTGGTTCTTGATCGATCCGAAGCGCGCGCGGTGGCTCACCTCGTCCGGGGGGGCGCTCGACGCGGCCTCGAGCGAAGCACCGCCGGAGGGCAGCGCGCCCTTGCCGCCGTGCTCAGCCTTCGGATCGTTGTCCGCCGTGGCCTCCTCGCACTCGACGGCGATCCACTGGCCTTTGTTGTCGAACCAGTCGCAGACGATCTTCCCGTCCGCCGGGAACGGCGGGTGCTTCGCTTGAGGCCCCCCGTCGACGTTGCACTCACCGGGATACACGCCCACGCCGGCGGGCGTCTGGTCGCAGATCCACTCGCACGCTTTGTACGTCTTGTGATCCGTCCCGCAGTAGAACTCCTTGCCGTCCGTCGCGTCCTTCGCGCAGTCGGCGAGGCACTCGTCCGCGGTCTCCTTCGCCTTCTTCGCGGGCCCGGCGCCCTTCGGGGAGCTGGACGGCGCGGCCGTCTTCGGGGCCTCTGCGACGGCCGTCGCGGTCGCCGCGCTGCCCTTGGACTTGTCGTCACAGGCGGCGAGGAGGAGGACCAGGGTCGGCGCGAACGCGAGCGATCGGAGCGGCCTCTTCATCGCTCTCGAAGGTAAGCGCGTTCGAAAGTCATCGACAAGGTGCATGTCCGGGCAGAGTGGCATGCCCCGACGGTGTGACCTCGTCCGTTCACGCGAGCGCGCCGCCTTTCCACGCCGCCTCCTCGGCAGACATCCGCGTCGCCTTGTCGATCGCCGACGACCGCAATCCGGTGAGCTGCGAGTCCCTCGCTTCGGGAAAGAACACCTTGAGATCGACGCCGTAGAGGGCGCCGATCTCGTGCGAGGTCATCCCCGCGTCGAGCCTCCGCGCGACATCCGCGAGCACGATGCTCATCGGGCGCGCGTGCGCCGGGTAGACGTGCGACGTGCGTCGGCGGGGCGCCTCGCGGTCGTGCCAGAGCTTCAACGTCCCCGTGACGGCGACCATCACCTCCACGGGGTGCGTGACCGCGCGGCGCACGAGGTACGCGACGAGGGGAATGTTCGCCGCGACCGCCTGCACGGTCGCCGCCGCGTAGTAGCGACGGACCGCCTGCACGGGCAGGAGCGACGCCTGCTGTACGAGCCTGCCGTCCTCCTCCTCGAGCCAGAGCGGGCTGACGAAGAACGCGAGCGCCGGGGTCGGCCCCGGCCTCATCTCCGGCCGGAACGCCGTCGTCGTCCGATGGAGCGCGCGGATCGCCTGTTCGAGCGCCGCGTCGCCACCGAGATCCGTCTCGGGCGTCACGCCGAGGCGCGCGTGCGCCTCGGCGATCTCCTTGTTTCCGAGCTCGAAGAACACCGCGCGAGGTTACGGGCGCGGCGCGCCCTGCGTCAAACGCTCAGACCCCTTGTGCCTCCCCGATCGCGTCCTCGCGGCGCTCCCGGATGTTGCAAGCGAGGACGCGCTTGCGGACGCGCACCGCGTCCGGCGTGACCTCGACGAGCTCGTCCGCGTCGATCCACTCCATCGCGGTCTCGATCGTGAGCAGGCGGGGGGACGCGAGCATCACGTTCTCGTCTTTCCCGTGGTTCCGCACGTTCGAGAGCTTCTTTTCCTTGATGATGTTCACGTCCGTGTCGTTGGGGCGGTTGTGCTCACCACAGATCATCCCCTCGTAGACGGCGACCCCAGGGACGAGGAAGAACTGCCCCCGGGGTTGGAGGTGGTGCATGGCGTACGGCGTCGTCTCGCCCGCCCGGTCGGCGACGATCGCCCCGTTCGGTCGCTTGATCATCGGGCCGCCCCAGGGCGCCCACCCCTCGAACAGGGTGTTCAAGAGGCCCATGCCGCGCGTCGCGGTCAGGAACTCGCCGCGGAACCCGATGAGCCCGCGCGAGGGGACCACGAACTCGAGGCGCGCTCGGCCGAAGCCGGAGTTCGCCATCTTTTCCATCTTCCCGCGGCGCGAACCGAGGCGCTCGGTGACGATGCCGACGAACGAGTCCGGCACGTCCACGACGACGCGCTCGACGGGCTCGAGCGGGCCGTCCGGCGAGTCCTTCGTGACGACCTCGGGGTTGCCGAGCTGCATCTCGTAGCCCTCGCGGCGCATCGTCTCGACGAGGATCGCGAGCTGGAGCTCGCCGCGGCCGAGCACGACGAACGTGTCGGGCGTCTCGGTCGGCTCGATGCGGATCGCGAGGTTCCTCATGGCCTCCTTCTCGAGGCGCTCCTTGATGTGGCGGCTCGTGAGGAACTTGGACTCCTTGCACTTCCCCGCGAACGGGGACGTGTTCACGCCGAGCCGCATCTTGATCGTCGGCTCCTCGACGACGATCCGCGGCAGGGCCTCCGGCGCCCCGCGGTCGGTGATCGTGTCGCCGATGGTGACCTCGTCGATCCCCGCGATCGCGACGATCTCGCCCGCCTCCGCCTTCTGCGTCGGGACGCGCTTCAGGCCCTCGAAGACGAAGAGCTGCTTGATGGTCGCCTTCTTCTCGGCCTTCTCGCCCATCACGAGGACCTCGCCGTTCACCTCGAGCGTGCCGCGGACGATGCGTCCGACGGCGAGCTTGCCGACGTAGTCGTCGTGCGTCGTGTTGCAGACGATCATCTGGAGGGGGGCGGTCGGGTCCCCGCTCGGAGCCGGGACCTTCGCGAGGATCGTCTCGAAGAGCGGCGTGAGGTCCCCGTTCGGATCGTCGAGCTTGCGCTTCGACATGCCTTGCTTGCCGATCGCGTAGATGACGGGGAAATCCGTCTGCGCGTCGGACGCCTCGAGGTCGCAGAACAGATCGAACACCTCGTTCAGCACCTCGTCCGGGCGGGCGTCGCCTCGATCGATCTTGTTGATGACGACGATGATCGGGAACCCGCGCTCGAGGCATTTGCCGAGCACGAACCGCGTCTGTGGCAGCGGCCCCTCCGCCGCGTCCACGAGGAGGATCGCGCCGTCCGCCATCATCAGCGTGCGCTCGACCTCGCCGCCGAAGTCGCTGTGGCCCGGCGTGTCGACGACGTTCACCTTCACGCCGTTCCAGCGGACGCTCGTGTTCTTCGCGAGGATGGTGATGCCGCGCTCGCGCTCGAGGTCGTTCGAGTCCATCACGCAGTCGACGACCTGTTCGTTCGCGCGGAACGTCCCGACCTGGCGGAGCATGTGATCGACGAGCGTCGTCTTGCCATGATCGACGTGAGCGACGATCGCGATGTTGCGGAGAGGAGGGGACATATCGCGCGGGCCTCTACCACGCGCGCTCGTGAAGCACCACGTCCGAACGCTCGACGCGGTCGCCGAGCGCCGCCGAGGTGCCGATCCCCGAGGCGGCTCTGCCGCGCGCGGAGGCGGCGCGGAGCGCGCGGAAGACCGTGATAGGGATGGGCGCCGATGAGGCCGGACGTCTTCAAGCAGCTCGCCGAAGAGTGGATCCCGTTCAACAAGCTCGTGGGGATCCGCGCGGTCTCGATCGAGAAGGGCGACATTCTGTTCGAGATCCCGTTCAGGGACGAGCTCATCGGGGACCCGGTGAAGCGCGCGCTCCACGGGGGCGTCCTCAGCATGCTCGCGGACACCGCAGGCGGCTTCGCGGTGTGGACGGCGCTCGAAGACGAGCGCGCGCGCGTCTCGACGATCGATCTCCGCATCGACTATCTGCTCCCGGGCCGTCAGGAGGCGGTCCTCGCGCGCGCGTCGCTCGTGCGCGCGGGCAAAACCGTCGGCGTGGCGGACGTGCGCATGTTCCACGCCTCCGACGAGAAGACGACGATCGCGACCGGCAAGGGCGTGTACGCGATACGGCTCCCGAAGACACGCGACGGCGGCTGAATGTAGAGCACCGAACGCTCGCCGCTCCCGCCTGGCTCGCTCGTTGCGAAGAGCGGTCGCCATGGCGGCGGGGAACCTGATGACGCGGGCGAAGTGGGAGGGCGAGGGCGAAGGTGGTGCGCACGCGTCCCGACGTGAGACGGAGTCCGTCTCATCCGGAGACTCGGGCGACCGGATTCGGCGCGTGATCCCCGAAGAACACCCCGAGGAGACCCCGTTCGGATGGGAGGGCCTCACGCGCGACGAACCCGCGAGCGCGTCCCCCGCGCAAAAGCGCACCACTTCGAAGCGGCGCGCGGTGCTCTCGAGCCTGCTCGTGGATGGGAAGTACCGGCTCGTCCGTCACGTGGCGCGCGGTGGCATGGGGTCGATCTGGGAGGCGCGCGACGTCACACGTGGCGAAATGCGCCTCGCGCTGAAGGTGATGACGGCGGGCTCCGAGGCCGCGCCCGAGGCCAAAGAGCGTTTCCGGCGCGAGATCGCGCTTGCCTCGGGCCTCGTGGGACCGCACTTTCCGCGGGTTCACGGCTACGGGCTCGAGAACGAGGCGCCGTACCTCGCGCTCGAGTTCCTCGAGGGCGAGACCCTCTCGGAGCGAATCCGCGCGCGTGGCCGGCTGTCGATCGAGGAGTGCCGTTGGCTCGCGCGCGAGCTCTGTGAGGCGCTCACCGCCGTCCACGAGTTCGGCATCGTCCACCGCGACATCACCCCGAGGAACCTGATGATCGTGCCGAGCGCGGACGGCGAGATCCTGAAGGTCCTCGATCTGGGGATCGCGCGCCACGCTCTGTTCGACAGCAAGCTCACGAGGCCGGGGATGCTGGTGGGCTCGCCGCGCTACATGAGCCCCGAGCAGGTCGCGAACCGCGACGTCGACGCGCGGAGCGACCTCTGGAGCGCGGCCTGCGTGATCTACCGCGCGCTCGTCGGCGCCGATCCGTTCCCCGGCAAGGACGAGATCGCGTCGCTCGAGTGGGCGCTCTCGAGGCCCGCGGTGCCTCCCTCGACCGTCCTGCCGGAGCTCGGCCCCGCCGTCGACGCGTTCTTTGCCATCGCGCTCTCGCGCCGACCCGCTGACCGCTTCGCGAGCGCGCGCGAGTTGGGGAGCGCGTTCCTCGGCGCGACCCTGGGCGGGCCCGCCGCGTCCGTGGGCGTCGAGCACGCGGCCCCCGAGACGCCCCCTGCCCCCGCTCCCGCGGCGCAGGTCGTCGAGGGACCGATGGCAGACAGCGTCGTCACGCGCCCCGATCGGGCCGCCCCGCCGCGCGCGCGGGAATCGACGATCAGCACGGGGCTGAAGACGCGACAGTTCGTCCGCCGCGATCTCTTCGCCGGGATCTCCGCCGGCGCGCCGCGCATGGAGGCGCCGTCCCCCCACGAAGCCCCCGGCCTCGCATCGCCGCCCGACGACGCCCGCGAGAGCACCCCCGTGCCCGCCCCCACCTCGCGCAGCCCGCGCGCCCCGCTGCTCGCGCTGCTCGCGTTCATCGTGTTCGTCGCGTCCGTCACCATCCTCGCCGAGTGGCTCCGCTGAGCGCGCGAGGATCCGGGTAGCGAAAGCCTCGAAGACGGTCCCGGGAGGTTTTTCCTTGAGTCTGGTACGCGGTCGTACCACTAGACCGTTCCGCTCTCCGGGGAGGTCGTGATGCGCCGTGCGTTCTGGGTCGTCGTGGTGGGTGCGCTCGCGGGATGCGCAGGGACGGACGTCGTCGACGGAGGTTCCTCCTCCTCGGTGACGACGGGGACCGGCGAACACACGACGGTCTCGACCTCGGCGTCGAGCGGCGCGGGGACGGGCGGCGCGGGCGGATCGGTCGAGCCTCCCGCCCCGTTCTGCGGGAATGGGCACATCGACGCGGACCTCGGCGAGGCGTGCGACGACGGCAACGCGAACCCGTTCGACGGGTGCCGCCCGGACTGCACGATCGTGGAGCCCATCGAGGCGCCCGCGAACGAGTGGACGTGGATCGAGACGCCCGGGACGCAGTGCATGAACGGCGACACCGCGGGCTTCGGGATCTCCATCGTCCCCGGCTCGCGGAACCTGATGATCTATCTCGAGGGCGGCGGCGCGTGCTTCAACGACGCGTGCGACTTCTCCGCGCTCAACGTCCCCTACGTCCCCCCGCCCGACGGGATCTTCAACCGGAACAACGACGGCAACCCCGTCCACGATTGGAGCATGATCTATGTCCCCTACTGCACGGGGGACATCCACGGGGGAGACAAGGACACGGAGCTCGGCGGCCAAGTCCGCCATTTCCACGGGTACTCGAACATCACGAAGTACCTCGAGCGCTGGGTCGTCACGTTCCAGCACCTCGACAACGTCCTCCTCACGGGGATCAGCGCGGGCGGCTTCGGCGCGGGGTTGAACTTCCCCCAAGTCGCGGACGCGTTCGCCTCCATCCACAAGGATGGAGGCCCGCAGATGACGCTCGTGGACGACTCTGGTCCACCCTTCGGCAACGACGTGATCCCGCCTTGTCTCGAGGACACGTTCCGAACGGTGTGGGGCCTCGACCAGACCGTCCTGAAAGCGTGCGGGACCGATTGTCCGAACCCGAGCGACTTCGCGAGCGGCCTCATCGATCACGTCATCACCCGCTACCCGACGGCGCACTTCGGGGTGTTCTCGAACGCTCAGGACACCGTGATCCGGACGTTCATGGGGTTCGGCTGGGGCAACGGCCAGCACGACAACTGCGGCGGCGTCCCGACGATCGTCCCTTCCTCCGTCTATGAGGATGGACTCCTCGCCCTTCGGGAGACGTACGCGGGCAAGGCGGGGACGTACCTGATCGGACCGGATCGCTGGTACCTCGACTTCGGCCTCGGCCACACGGCGCTCCGCTCGCCCACCTTCTGGACGACCGTCGTCGACGACGTCTCGGTCGAGGAGTGGGTCGGACACGTCATCGACGGGGATCCGCTCTCCGTCGGGCCGTGAGCGCGCCGGCCGGCGCGACGCGCAGCGCGGAGGAGAAACGCGAGCTCCGCCGGCGCCTCGTGGACGCGCTGGTCTTCGCGATCGAAGAGAAGGGCACCGCCGGCGGGGGCTACTCCGCGGTGACCGTCGCGGACGTCGTCCGTCACGCCCAGATGTCGAAGAGGTCGTTCTACGAGTTCTTTCGCGACAAGGACGATTGTCTGCTCGCCGCGTACCGCGGGCTCAGCGAGGTCACGATCCGGGGCATCGAGAGCGCGTTCGTCCACTCCGAGCCCGACCCCGACACCGGGTGGGTCGCCCGGATCCACGCCGCTGCGAACGCGTACGTGTCGACCCTCGCGCGGAGCCCGCTCCTCACGCGGACGTTCCTCCTCGAGATCCACGCGGCCGGCGCGCCCGGGCTCGAGGTGCGGCGCGCCGTCCACCTGCGCTTCGCGACGCTCCTCGAGCGGCTCGTGGAGCTCGCGCGCAAGGAGAACCCGGCGATCGAGCCCCTCTCGAGGCCGATGGCGATCGCGATGGTCGGCGGGATCAACGAGCTCGTCCTCGTGCGCCTCGAGTCGCATCGGGACGCGAAGCTCGCCGGCGTCGCGGACGCCGTCACCGAGTTCGTCCGGCGCGTCGTCGTCCTGCCATGACGATCGATCTCGAGGCAGGAGCGGTCAAAGCGGGCGGCGCCACGCGAGCCTCTGCGGTGAGGTCCGCGGATCGCGTCGGGTTCGGCACGCCGTCGACGAGCCCTTCGACTCGACCAAAACGGACGAGGCGCGCGAAGGTCTCCCGTCAGCGCACGCTCGACCGGGCACGCTCGGCGACGTCGTAGAGCTCGAAGAGCACGTCGCGCAGGTTGCCTCGATGTCGCGCGAGGGTGGAGTCCAACACGCGCATCGAGAGCGGGCGGAGGTCGGTGCGCCGGCTCGCCACCAACAAATGATCCACGACGCGCGCGGCCGTGCGCGCGTCGATCGCGCGCGTGACGAGGGTGTCGAGCCCGAGATCGCGATGCGTGCTCACCACGACCGCGCCGCCCGCGAGCCGCGCCGCTGCGAGCGTCGCGATCCGCGTGAGCGCGCCGAGCTCTTCCATCTCGTCGACGAGCACCAGCGGACGCGCCGAGGAGCCTCGAAGCGAGAGCACGCGACGGAGCGGCGCGCCACGCGAGCCGCGAAACAACACGACGTTCGAACCCCGTTCGCGCGCGGCTGCCTCCAGGTGAACGAGCAGCGTCGACTTTCCCGTCCCGTGCGCGCCGACCATCTGCATCGGCGCGCGGGCCTCGAGCGCGCGATCGACGAGGCCGGCGAGCTCCCCCGGGGTCGACTCGAACCACGGCAGCGCGCCGGGCGCGTGATCGGCGGCGTTGAACGGGTTGTGGACGAAGCCGAGGCTCACCTGGGATCCCAGCGGAGGACGAACGGCTCCTTTGCGATGACCTCGCCCAGGTGGCGGATCTCCACGGCCCACCCGATCTTCACGATGCACCCGTCGTAGGTGACCGGCAGCACGGGGAGCTCGACCTCGAACGGGATGGCACTCGGTCGCTCCTCCGTCGGACACGTCAGCTCGCGCTCGAGGATCTCCTTGCCGTCGGGATCTCCTTTGCCTTCGGTGAACCAGAACACCGAGAGCTGCACCCGTTCCCCAGGTCGACCCGTGAGGACGACGTCGCCTCTCAGCGTGGATCCGGGCTCGAACGTCGACTGCGCGAGCTCCACGCGCGCGTTCACGACGGCACCCGAGGGAGCGCGCGGAACTCGTAGAGGGCCTCGTAGTCAGGGAATCGATCGATCTCCGCGCGCACTCGCAGGAACCAACGGACGCTGTTGTTGTGGGCCTCGAACGAAGAGGGTTCGTGCGGGAGATCGGCGCGTCCGTCGACCGACCACACCTCGCCGCGCGCGACGACGCGCGGGCCCGCCTCGAGCACAGAGATTTCGCGGACGGTCTCGGTCGCGAGGTGCGTCGTCGTACCGCGAACATATTCGGCGCGCTCGCTGCACAGCAGATCCACGCGGATTCGGCGCACCGCGACGGGGCCGCGCTGATCGATCTTCACATCGAACGACTCCCCGAGGAAGACCGGCTCGGCAGAGATCTCGACCGAGGGGATCTTCGTCTCGCCGAGGTAGACGAAGATCCCCTTGATGAGCGCCGCGAGCGCAATCACCGCGCCCACTCCGCCGAAGACGCGTGAAAACATGGCTCTGCCCATCACGAATATCGGCGCGAAGACGAGCGCAAAGAGCAGCCCCCCGATGATGATGACAACGCCGAGTCCGCGCTCGGGCTCCATCGCGAACCGCAGCGACCGGCCGGCCGCGGTCGTGACCTTCGGCACGGGGAGCGTCGCGAGGATGGGGCCGTAGAAGCTCTCCGCGGTGACGCGAGGTGGCCGATCGCGGTACCCCGCGGCGACCTCGACCTTTCTGACCCGTTCCATGTTCACGATCAGCTCCGCGTGTAGAGCACTCTGTTGTCGGCGGCGTCTTTGTCGTTGCCGTGGTTGCGCTCGGGGATCCCCGTCGCTCGCGAGGCCTCGACGCTATCCGGGCTCCCGGGCCGCGAGAAGGCCCCACACTCCCGCGATCGACGTAGACGAAAGCCTCCCCGACGAGCGGGCGATCCCTGTCGCGTGAGCGGGAGGGGCCCCGATGTCTGGACCCAAGGTCGAGGATCGAACGGGCCGTCGGCGTCGTCGACGGACCGTCGCGGCCTCCACCGCAGCGGTGACGCGCTCGGCACCGGTCTCGTCGTGACTCATCGGGACGCGAAGCGCGCCGGCGTCGCGCACGCCATCACCGAGTTCGTCCGGCGCGTCGTCGCCCCTGCCTTGACGATCGGAGCGCGGGCGTGTCGCATCGGACAACCATGCAGAGAGCGTTCGCGACGATGGGGCTCGACCATTGAATGACCCGAGCGCGCCGCGCGTCGATTTGGCGGCGCTCGTCGCGCCGCTCTCGGTCGCCGCGTTCCTTCGGGATCACTGGGAGACCGCCCCCGCGCTCCTCCGCGGCTCGTCGGAGCGAGCCCTCGGGATCGTCTCCCTTGCGGACATCGTCCGCGCGATGACGGGCGTCGAGACGCCCGCGGGGAAGTTCATGGTCGACGCGGAGAGGATCGATCCGCGCGCCGTCCCCAGCGCGGGGTACGTCGCGACGCTCGGCGGGGCGATCCCGCTCGGCACGGAGCCCATTTGGGCCTACCTCGAGGCGGGGAACGCGATTGTCTGGAACGGCGCGAGGGGGGCGACGCCCGCGCTCGACGCGCTCTCCGCCTCGCTCGCGCGGGCGCTCGGCGCGCGCGTCTGGCCGAACCTCTACGCCACGGGCCCCGAGCGCGCGCCCTTCGACATGCATTTCGACTCGCACGAGGTGCTCGTGCTCCAGATCGAAGGGCGAAAGACCTGGCAAATCTCGGGCGTGCGCTTCGACCGACCCCTCGATCTGCCCGGCATGAAATCGGACGTGGACGCGGGGATGGCGTCGATGCGCGGCGCGGCGGCGGAGGACATCGTCCTCGAGGCCACCGTCGAGCCCGGGGACGTCGTGTACGTGCCTCGCGGACAGTTCCACAACGCGCGCGCCGTCGGCGGGCGCTCGCTCCACGTGACGTTCGGCGTGGTCCCCCTCAGCGGGCTCGACGTGCTCGAGGCGCTCGCGGAGATCGGCCTCCGCGACCCGGTCTTCCGTGCCTACTTCCCGCCGCACGCCGGCGACGAGAGCGGCGACGGCCGGCGAGCGGCGGAGGAGCGGGTCGCGTCCAGGATCGCGGAGCTCCTCGAGAACGGCGAGGTCACTCGCGCCCTCGATGCGATCCTCGCGCGCCGGATCGCGACGAGCTGACCCTCGCCCGCGCGGCGACGCGAGCGTCGTCCGGTCGACGCCCCAAGCCCGCGGCACGAGCCTATACTCGCGGCGCGTCAGGCGCGCGCGCTCGGCCCGTCCGGCGGTCCCATGTCCCTCACAGGCACTGCCGAAGAAACGCTGGCGATCGTCGCGCGAGGCTCTTACGTCGCTCCGAGCGGCGCCGTCGTCGACGTCCGTTCCGCCATCGACGCCGCGGTGGCGGGCACGCGCCTCTTCCGCCCCGAGGACGTGGACGCGCTGCCCGCCACATTCCACGGAGACGCCACGTTGCGCGTGGAGGTCACGGGGGAGACGACCGCGGAGGCCGCGCGTCGACTCGTCGCGGTGGAAGGCGAGGCGGAGGTGATGGCGCTGAACTTCGCCTCTGCGAAGAACCCGGGTGGAGGCTTCCTGCGCGGCGCGAAGGCGCAGGAGGAGGATCTCGCGAGGTGCTCGGCGCTCTACACCTGCCAAATCACCCAGCGCGGGTATTACGAGGCGAACCGAGCGTCGGGGTCGATGCTCTACACCGATCACATGATCCATTCGCCCGCCGTCCCGTTCTTCCGGGACGAGCGGCTCGTGCTCCTCGAGGCCCCGTTCCACGTCTCGATCCTCACCGCGCCCGCTCCGAACGCGGGGGAAGCGCGGGGCCGCGAGGAGGCGTCGCGCGTGGCGGAGGTGCTCGACGCTCGCGCGGGCAAGGTGCTCGCCGTCGCCGCGCACCGCGGCCATCGGACGCTCGTCCTGGGCGCGTGGGGCTGCGGCGTCTTTCGCAACGACCCTGCGCAGGTCGCGGCGATCTTCGATCGCTGGCTCGCGAGCGATCGCTTCCGCGGTGCGTTCGGCCGCGTCGTCTTTGCCGTCTACGATCGGTCGAAGTCGCAGGAGAACCGCCGCGCATTTCAACGTCGCTTCGGGCCGGATCGCGCTCGCTAGTCACGAGCAGCTTCCGGGGGTCATGGGCTGCGGATACCATCCTGTCGTGCAACGCCGCCACCCTGCGCTCGCCTCGCTCGGCCTCGCGGCCATCCTCTCCGCCGCTCTCGCGTTCGGGTACGCGTGCACCACAGAGGACGACGGGGCGGGCGGCGGCAACACGTCCAGCAGCAGCGGACAGAACACCACGGCGTCCGGCTCGCCGACCTCGACGAGCTCTGGCTTCTCGTCGCACGGAGACATCCAGTCGCTCGCCGTCGACCCGCCGATGGCGACGATCGACGTGCAGAACGGGGTCGCCCCGCCGAAGACGTTCTCGGCGATCGCCACGTACGCGGACGGGGCGAGCGAGGCCGTCGCGGCGACGTGGGCGTTCGACCGCCTGGATCTCGCGGTCTCGTCGGGCGCCGGTGTCCTCTCGGCGAGCGGCAAGCTCGGTGGCCACGGAACGCTCACGGCGACCGCAGGTGGAAAGAGCGCCACCGCCTCTGTCGACGTGATCCTCCACGTCGTCCAGAACCCGGCGAACCTCACGCCCGGCGATCAGGCGCTCTTCGACGCGCCGGACGCCAATCCGTCCGGGACGCTACTCTATCCGTACGACAAGACGGTCTTCGCGCGCGGGCTCCTCGCGCCGGAGCTCCAATGGGCAGGCGGCGCGGCCGGAGACGCCTATCGCGTGAAGCTCAGCGAGCCCTTCTTCGACGCGACGATCTACGTGAGCGCCGATCCCCCGAGCCGCTTCGCGCTGCCCGCGGACGTGTGGAGAGAGCTCACCGATTCGAACGAAGGCGGGCCGGCGGTCCTGGATGTCGAGCGCCTCTCGGGCGGGCAGGCCCACGCGGCGATGCACGAGTCGTGGACGATCGCGCAGGGCAACCTCCGCGGCTCCATCTACTACTGGGCGGTCAACACCGGGCAGCTGATGAAGATCGCCCCCGGCGCGGCGACTCCGACGGTCGTGTTCGACTCGGGCGCGGCCGATCAGCTCGGGACGCCAGCGCCCGCGAACTACAACGGCGCCACGCCGCCGTGGGAGAGCGGAGGCAACAACAAGCGCTGCGTCGCGTGCCACACGGTCAGCAAGGACGGATCGACCATCGCCGCGATCTTCGAGAAGAAGGGCTCCACCGCGAGCCCGTGGGGCACCGTCGATCTCGCCGCGTCGCCGCCGAGCGTCACCCAGATGGCGCCGTACGACTCGTCGACGATCTATCTCGCGCTCACGCCCGACGGGTCCAAGGCCGTGCACAACGACGTCGCGATGCACATGCACCTCGCGGACGCGAAGACCGGCGCGCCCATCGCGAGCGCGCTCGACGGGGTCTCCGATCTCGTCGCCGATCCGGCGTTCTCCCCGGACGGCAAGCTGCTCGCGTTCAGCAGCAACATCAGCGGCTACTACCCTGTCGAGTTCTACCGCGCCGATCTGGACGTCTTCTCGTTCGACGCGGCGACGTCGTCGTTCTCGAATCGGATGAACATCGCGTTGGGAGGGAGCTCCGCGATCGCGTTCCCGAGCTTCTCGCCCGACTCCGAGTGGATTGTCTATCAGCAGGGCGACTACTCGCGCGCGAAGTACGGATCGAACAGCGTCGGCCACGACGATCTCTACATCGCGGACGTGGCGAAGACCGTCGGCTCGCTGTCGCTCGCGCACGCGAGCGGCGCGGACCTCGAGGCGAAGAACCAGCACATCACCTACCAGCCGACCGTCAATCCGATCGCCGTCGGCGGGTACATGTGGGTCGTGTTTGTGAGCCCTCGGGACTACGGCAACGAGATGCTCTCGAGCTCGAACCCCACGTACGAGAACCGCAAGCAGCTTTGGGTCGCCGCGGTGGACGTGAACCCCAAGCCCGGTGAGGACCCGAGCCACCCGGCGTTCTGGCTCCCGGGGCAGGACCTCACGACGATCAACATGAGCGGCTATTGGGCGCTCGAGGCTTGTCACCAGGAGGGCATGGGCTGCGACGAGGGCTTCGAGTGCTGCACGGGCTTCTGCCAGCCCGACGACATGGGCAACTACACTTGCGTCCCGCCGCCCGCGGGCTGCTCGCACATCGGAGAGAAGTGCGAGACGAACGCAGACTGTTGCGACAACGCGACCACCGAGTGCATCGGCGGCTTCTGCGCGCAGGCGGTCCCGAACTGAGCGTCGACCAGGCGCGCTCATGAAATAGGTCCCCACCGAGGCATCGAGGCCCGCGGTCGCACTCGAGCTGCTCGCGGTCCTCGAGGCCGGTGCTCTCTCCACGACAGAAAAAGGCGCCGAGCCCGCCGGTTGCTCACCGGCGGGCCCGTCGTCACATTCGATGAGCGCGCCCAAGGCGCTCTGTTCGGCCGCGGCCCTCCACGAGAAGGGCCCGGAGAGACGCGTCAGCGGTGCAAGATGTGATCGATCTCGTCGGCTCGAACGACGACGTTCTGCGCATTCGTCTTCACCGTGTTGAGCGCCGCGATGACGTTCGGCCGCTCGGGCTCGGGGACGTCCGCGGAGGCGTCCCGGATACGCGAGAGTCTGGCGTCCATGCGGGCGAGCACGCTCGCCACGATGTTCAATCGAAAGATCAGTCCGCGCGGCGTGGTGTCGTCGAGATCGTTGATTTCGTTTTGCAGGATGGTGCGATTGTCGATGATGGGCATCTCTCGGGTCCCTCCCCAGGCGCGTTCGAGCGCCGACGTGGGAATGGTAGCATTCGGGCAGTGAGGGACAGCAACGGGCGCCGCGGCATCACAACGATTTCGTCGGAGGCCTCCGCGCCGTCGGCGACGGAGCCGCCGCGTCGCGCGCGAGAGACGCTCTTCAAGCGGGGCGCGCCGGAGGCGCCCCTTCCCGCCGCGGTTCCTCCGCGCACTTTCATCGCGGACGAGTCGGTGACGGACGACGGCCCCGCGAGCCACTCCCCTACGATCGGTGCGGGCAAAGCCGTGCTTGATCCCGTTTCGCTAGGAGCGTCTCCCGGGGGTCCTCGATACTTGCCGCTCCGAGAGCTCGGGCGGGGAGGGATGGGTCGTGTGGACGTGGTGTTCGATCGATGGCTCGGTCGCACCGTGGCGCGCAAGTCCGCGCTCGCGGAGCGCAACGCTCCCATCATCGCCGCTGAGGCGCAGATCTGCGGACAGCTCGAGCACCCGTCGATTGTCCCCATCTACGACGTCACGCACGCGAGCGACGGCACGCCGAGCTACACGATGCGGGTCGTACGCGGCAAGTCGTACCGGGACGTGCTCCTCGAGCGGGATCTCCCGCACGGTCTCGGCTTCGCGGCGCTGCTCGGTGTCTATCGCCAGGTTTGTCTGGCTGTGGAGTACGCGCACAGGCGCGGCGTGGTGCACCGCGATCTCAAGCCCGAGAACGTCGTCGTCGGAGATCTCGGTGAGGTCTATATCCTCGATTGGGGGGTCGCGCGGATCCTGCCGACGAGCGATCTGGTGCTCACGCTCCCCGAGGCCGTCCAGCTCGCCATCGCGGGCACGCCTGGATACATGCCCCCCGAGCAGGTTCGGGGGGAGCCCGTCACCACCGGGACAGACACTTACGCGCTCGGGGTGATCCTGTTCGAGGTGCTGACCGGGAGCCTCCCGTTCGACGACGTGAACCCGCACGCCCTCGCGGACGCCGTCCTCCGCGGGGCACCGCCCGTCCCGACGGATCGGTCGCCCTACGCGCCCGGCGCGTTCGATGGTCTGGTTCGCATGTGCTTCGATCCGCAGCCGTCGGCGCGCCCGTCGGCGCGTTCGCTCGCGGACGCGGCGGAGGTGTTCCTCGACGGCGAGCGCGACCGCGTCGAGCGCGAGCGCGACGCGGCGCACTTCACCGAGGACGCGCTCCGCGCGAGCGCCGAGGTGGCGGCGCTGATCGCCGAGGGCGCGGCGCTCGAGGCCGAGGGCCAGGCGCTCCTCGCCAGCCTGCGCCCCTGGCAGAGCGCCGAGGAGAAGGCCCCCGCGTGGGCGAAGCTCGACGCGGCGAGGCGCGCGCGGCACGACTCGGCGCGCGCCCTCGCCCGCGCGGAGTCGGGCTTCTCGCGGGCCCTCGCGCGCGTCCCCGATCATCCACCCGCGCAGCGCGCGCTCGCCGAGCTCTACTTTCGCGAGTTCGAGCGGGCCGAACGGGAAGGGGACGCGACGCGCGCCGCGCAGTACGAGGACCTCACGCGCGCCTACGACGACGGGCGGATCACCGCGCTGCTCGCGCCCGAGGGGATCCTCTCGATCGTGGGCCTTGGCGAGGCGTGTATTCGAGCGTTCGTGAGCCGCGGGAACCGGTGCGTGCTCGGCGATGCCCGGCCCGCCGAAGCTCGGCAGACGCTCCCGGTCGGTAGCTACGTGGTGGAGTCGCGGCTCGAGGACGGTCGGCTCGTGCGGACTCCGTTCGTCGTCCGGCGCGCGCACCGGACGACCCTCGCGCTGCGCGTCCCGAAGGGCGACGCGCTGCCCGAGGACATGTGCCTCGTGCCCGGCGGAACGTTCGCGTACGTCCCGCCGAGGAGCAGCGAGCGGCGCCCCACGCCGTGCGCGACGTTCGCGCTCGGCCGCTACCCCGTCACGCTCCGCGAATACGCCGCGTTCCTCGAGGTGTGCGACGACGCGCTCCGCGCGCGCGTGATCCCGGGCGCGAACCTCTCCACACCGTTCCTCGAGCGCAGGGACGGGGTGTGGACGACCACCGAGTCGACGCTCCGACCCGAGGGCCGATTGCGGGTCCCGCCGGAGCGCGAGCTCGACATTCCGACGTTCGGCGTGACGTGGTTCGCGGCGCGACGCTACGTCGAATGGGCGCGCGAGCGTTCGGGCCGGCCCTATCGCCTGCCGACGGACGTGGAGTGGGACAAAGCCATGCGCGGGGTCGATGGCCGGTCCTTCCCCATGGGGGATCACCTCGACTTCTCGTTCGCGAAGCTCCGCGAGTCTCGCCCCGAGACGACGCAGCCCGAGCCCGTGGGGGCGTTCCCGATCGACGAGTCGCCCTATGGCGTGCGCGATCTCGCTGGGGGCGTCGGCGATTGGACGTCCACGATGGTCGACGGCGGCCCCGCGCCCGAACCGACGGACGAGCTCGAGCCCACGAGGGCGTATCGACAGGCCTACTGGCGCGGCGGCAACTGGGGAATCGCCGCGACGGGCGCGACGGCTCTGCGTTACCCGCTCCCGTGCGATCATCGGACGAACGGCGTCGGATTTCGGCTCGCGTTGGACATTCCGATGGAGCAAGACTCGTCCATCGACGTCGAACCGATCTGAGGAGACAGACAATGCTGCTCTCGCGGAACCCCGAAGCGCTCGCGACGATCCGCCGGCCAACGCCCGAGGATCCGTTGCGGATCCTGACGAGCGGCTGCCTCGCCGGCAGACCCGTCGGCATCGACGGGACGGACTATGGCCTCGGCGTGCGCCTCGCCGCGTTTCGCGAGCTCCCGAGGGTGCGGTTCTTCCAGTTCTGTCCGGAGGACCACGGCATCGGCACGCCCCGGCAGATGCCCGATCTCCATGGCGGGGATGGCCGCGCGTTCTGGCGCGGGGAGGCGCGCGTCCTCGACGAGGACGGCCGCGATCGGAGCGCCGACATGTCGCGCGGCGCGGAGGCGATGCTCGCGTGCGCGCGCGAGCACCGCGTCGAGCTCTGCATCCTGACCGACTCGAGCGCCGCGTGCGGGACGCAGATCGTCTACGAGGGCTATCGGTTGAAGACGCGCAACTACACACGCGGGATCGGCGTCGCCGCCGCGCTCCTCGACGCGGCAGGCTTCCTCGTCGTCGCGCAGCGCGACGACTGGACGCTCGAGCGGGTGCGCGAGATCGTCGAGCCCGGGTACGTCGCCCGCGCCGACGCGAAGGACTTCCACGAGAGCGATTGGTACGTGAAGGAGTACCCCGACGGGCGGACGAGCGGCGACCGGTCGTGATCGCGGGCGCCGCCCGACGATTCAGCTTCCCGCGTGCGCCGGGCTCTGGAGGTCTCGGTCGGCCGTCGGGAACCAGCGCGTCGCGATGCGGACGGCGTTCGTCGCCGCTCCGAGCCGGAGGTTGTCTCCGACGACCGTGATGCAGAAGCTCCGACCGGTCTCGTCCCGCACGTCCGGTCGGATGCGGCCGACCTGGGCGCGATCTCGATCCCGCGCGGCCGTGAGCGCGCTCATCGTCTCGCCGGAGGACCCGGGGTGGAGGCGGACGAACGGGGTCTGATCCGAGCCCCCGAGGACGGTCTCCAGATCGCCCACGGTCGCGCGCTCCCCGAGCGTGATCCAGGCGTTCATGTAGTGACCGACGGCGACCGCGACGCGGCAGCACTGGGCCGAGATCGCGAGCTCCGGGAGCTCGAGGATCTTGCGGCTCTCGAACGTGAGCTTCCTCTCCTCCGCGGAGAACCCGGAGTCGTCCGTCTTGCCGTGGTGAGGCACGGTGTTGCCCGCGTACTTCAGCGCGTCGAACGCGGAGCCCAGGCGATCCGGCGTCGCGTATCCGCGGCTCGCGTCCGCCAGGAACTCGTCGAGCGGGCCGATGCCCGCGCCGCTCACGGCCTGGTACGTGCTGACCGACGCGGACTTCAGCCCGAAGCGGCGCACGAGCGGCTGCGTCGCGAGCATGAACGGGATGGTCGTGCAGTTCGGGTTCGCGACGAGCTTCGTGTCCTCCGTGACGCGGCGGCTGTTCACGCCCGCGACGACGAGCGGGACGCTCGGATCCGCGCGGAACGTGTTGCTCTTGTCGACGACCCGATAGCCGAGCGCGAGGAGGCGAGGCACGTAGCGCGCGCTGTGTTCGTCGTCGAGCGCGACGAACGCGAGGTCACCGTTCGGCGCGCCCGATCCTTCGAGGGAGGGCGCCGCCGACACGGGCCAGGACTTGCCGTTGAACTCCAGTGTCTGATCGCGGCTCGCGTAGAGGACGAGCTCCGCGCCGGGCCACGCGCGCGCGCAGAGTTCGATCGTCTCGCGGCCCACGAGGCCCGTCGCACCGAGGATGCAGATTCGCATCCGCTCTCCTTATCACGCGCGGCTCGAGGGCGAAGAATGTGGCGACTGCGGGGGCCGCGGGACCCCGACCCGCAGGGCCGCGAACGCGACCGAAGCGAGCAGCGCCGCGGCCGTCGCGAGGGCGAACGCGAACGACGCGTACGCGGGAGCGAGCGCGGCCACGACGGCGCAGGCGAGCATCACCGCGGCCGGCGCGAGCACCCAGCGGAACGTCATAGCCGACCCGACGGTCGCGCCGGTCGTCATGATCAGCGCGTCCATGACGACGACCTGCGCAGCGGGGATGTCCGCGCGCGCGGCGACGATCCGGCCGACGATGATGACGAGCATGATCGTCGCGAGCATCACGCACGACACCCGGTTGACGGTGCTGCGCGTGAGGTGCCGCCGGAACACGGCGATCGCGAGGCCGAGCCCAGCGAGGGGGATGAACCCCTGGCCGATCAGCTCCGCGTGCGACGGGACGTACCGCGGACCCTGGACGACCCCCATGATGGACAAGCTGACCCCCGCGCCGGCGATGAGCAGCAAGCCTAGCTTCCGCTGACGCTCCGAGAGCTCCGGGTTGAGCTCGTGCGCCTTCCGAGCGTGCTCGGCGGCGCGCGCGCGGCGAACGGCGGCGATGGAGTCCACGACCTCGAGGAGCTCCTTCGCGCGGGGGTTGTCCGCCCACTGCGCGAGCGCCTCGCGGAGGCCGAAGCGCGTCTCCGCGATGAGGACGTCGATGTCCCCGCCGCGCTCGACGTCCCCCGGGGCCTCGTCTTCGACGAGCGCGCGCAGCTTCTCGAGTCGCGTCGCGGCCGACGCCGCGAGCGCGACGGACGCGCGCGTGCGGAGGTGGCTCGCGAGCCGCGCGCGAAACGCGAGCACGTTCGCCGGGCGCTTGGCCGCTCGCCGCGACGTCGCCTCGTTGGCGAGCGCGGCGAGCTCTGGGGGGACGCTCGGGTCGTAGTCGAACGGGGCCGACGCGATGGCCGCCTCGAGCGTGTCGCGCACGGTCGCTCCCGCGTGGCGAGGCTTACCGGTGAGCACGCGGTGGAGCGTCGCGCCGAGGAGGTACACGTCCGTCCGCTCGTCGAGCGCGTCCCCGCTCGCCATCTCGGGTGCCATGAACGCGGGGGTGCCCGCCATCCCAGGGATCCCCGGCGTCGACGTCCGGTGCGCGATGCCCCAGTCCGCGAGGTAGACGTCCCCGTATTGGCCCACGAGGACGTTCTGGGGCTTCACGTCGCGGTGGAGCACGCCGCGTTCGTGCGCGAAGTGGAGCGCGTTGCACACCTGGATGAGGATCTCGACGTGATCGGCGAGCCGATCCCGCTCGTTCGGCATCGACACGGGCCACCGCGGGTGCCGCGGATCGTCGAGGAGGTCGGACCACTCGACGCCATCGATCCGCTTCATGACGAGCACGGGTCGGCCCACGGGATCGAGGCCGAGCGCGTGCACCGGAATGATCGACGGGTGCTCGAGGAACCCGACGATCGCCCCCTCCGCGAGGAGGCTCTCGCGCTCGTGATCGCTCGCGCCCTGGCGGATCGTCTTCACCGCAACCTCGCGGTCGAGCGAGTGCTGCCGCGCGAGGAGGACGCGACCCATCCCGCCTTCGCCGAGCAGTCCGCGGACCTCGAGGTCGGGTCCCCGATCGGGAGAGGATGGCGGGTTCGACCGGCCCGTGTTCACGGTCGCGTCGAGATCGACCGAGAGCTGGGGCAGCTCCCTCCTCCGGATCTCGGGGAGCGCCGCCGGCGGGGGAGGGACGGTGGGCGACTCGTTCTTCGGCGCGACGGGGGACAAGAGCGTCCCGTCGATGCGCGTCGGATCACCGTGCCTCGGCAGCGGTCGAATGGTGATCTGCGGATCGCTCGGGAGCGTGACCGCGAGGCCGGTGTCCACGGACGGGCGCGACGGCCCCCCGAAGGCGGGGGTGCTCACGGCGATCGAGGCTCTCGGGCGCGAACGTTCGCGACGAACAAGAGGAGTCCGGTCGCGATCGAGGCGCACAGCACCGACCCGAGGTACAGGGTGCGCCAAGCGGCCGCGTCCTCCGCGCTCGGGAGATCGGGGGATCCGAGCAAGGAGAGCACGGCGACGCGCGCAGACCGCACGAAGACCACGGTGAGCGCGAGCCACGGGAGCGCGGCGGGGATGCGGAGCGCGCCGAGTTTGTGTGCGTTCGCGAGGCACGCCGCTCCAGAGCTGGCCGCGGCGAACGCGCCGAAGCCGCTCAGCGCGATCACGTACACCTGGAGCTTCGTCAGGCTGTCGAACGTCGACAGGAGGAGGAGGCCGCCCGAGAGGAGGAGCGCCGTGGCAGCATGGGCGGCGGCCGCGACGTACGCCGCAGCGGAGCGGAGGCCCGTGAAACCGGCTGCGACCAGCGCGAGGGCCGACACCTCCACGAGGACGAACGCGGGGGTCGGCTCGATCGACACGACCCCGAGAATCGCGAGAAGGGAGTGGAGGAAGAGGAGGCCGAACCCGACCATGCCGAAGACGAGCCGGCCCATCGCGACGGGCGCCTCACCCGCGGGGGCCGCAGGCTGTTCCGGGGATCCGGGCGGGACCCCGAAGCTCGTCCGCGGAGGAGCCGCGGAGGCATGCCCCATCGGCGCACGCGTGCTCGCGGACGTGGCGGAGTGCGGTGCCATCCCTTCGGCCTAACGCGACCCGTCCAAACGAGCAACGACGAAGCGAGGCGTGCCGACCGGCACGCGGACGCGGCCGGGCTCTGGCCTCGGTGATTCTCTTCCCGGGCTGGGCCTATCCGCCGAGGCGGCCTGGTGCGCGGTCCGTCACCCGACCCTGATACCAGGGCAGGGATTTGCGGACATGCATCATGAAGGCGATGAGCGCGGCGATCGTGAGCCCGGACGCGCAGAGCCACGCGGCGTGCAGCGTCGCTCGGCCGCCGACTTGCGCGGAGAAACGGCCGACGCGGACGGGGATGACGGACCCCACTCTGGCGGCCTCCGACAGCGTGTTGGTCGCCGAGCCGAACGTGCCCGTCGCGGTGATCGTCCAGCCCGTGTGGTGGCCGTCGTCGTCGACGGCTTCCGTGACCTGCTTCACGACGCCGGTCGTCGTGGTGCCGGCCAGTCGATCGACGAAGGGCGACATCGCGCCCGCAGAGGCGACGACGAGCGCCGCGAACAGCACCGCCCACTTGAGAAAGTACCTCGCGCGAAGCTGGTAGCGCTTCTCGAGGGGCTCGGACGAGACGAGGAGGAGGCCTCGCTTGGGGGCGCGGACGATCGGGACCTTCGCGGCGCCGCGATAATCTCCCCGCGCCTCGGGATCGGCGCCCATCGACACTTCGCCGGCCACCCACACCTCCTCGTCCGGGGTGAGCTCCGCGTAGCGCGTCCGGAAATCGGTCCGAACGACGATCTTCCCGTCGAGCGCGTCGACGAGGTACGCGTCCGGCGTGGGCTCGACGCGCGTGCGCGAGCCGTCTTCGTGGAGGACGTAGAACGGCGCCACGCGGACGCGTCGATCCACCTCGGTCCACCTCGTCCAGTATCCGGACGAGCCGTCGTGCTCCGAGCCCCGCTGATCGATCTCCACGCGCATCGCGCAACTCGAGCCCTCCGCGTAGGCGACGCGGCCTCGGAGCACGCGGACGTCCTGCTGCGCCTGATCCAACGGGCGCCGCGCGAGCGCGCGGTTCGGCGCCCACCGCGCGATGGCGATGGCCAGGCCGACGAGCGGCAGGGCCACCGTGAGGATCGCGAACAGCAGGGAGAGTGTCGGCGGGAGGTGCTGCACGCCGTCGAACGATAGCTATTTTCGACTTCTCCCGTCGCCTCGAACGAGGCTCGGCGAGCCCGTCGAGGCGGCCGCGGCGGAGCCCTCAGATTCCAGCGCCGTCGGACCAGTGGTGTTCGTCGCTCATGGTGGATCTACGGTCGAGCCGCGCCCGCGGATCGCCGACGGCGAGCGTCACGCGTTGAAGAGCGCGTCCGCGACGCGCTCGGCGCGCGCGTCGAGGCGAGCGCGAAACGCGATCATTCGTGGGTCGGGGCGGAGCCTCTCGAGGAGCGGGCAGCGCTCGAGCCAGTGTCGATCGAACAGGCCGAGGCCGAACGCTCGCTCGAGGAGCTCGACCGCGGCGTCGAGATCTCCGTGCTCGGTGGCGACCTCCGCGACGACCTGACAGTAGAAGCTCCGGCGGCGAAAGCTCTCGAACGCGTCGTCGTTCGCGCGCTCGAGGAGCACGCGCCGAGGCTCACCCGAGAAGCCGCTGCGGAGCGCCTCGAGGAGCGCGTCGCAGAACGGCCGGTCGAAGATCTCCTCCGGCGGCGCCTCCTTGTAGGCGCGCGACACCTCGTCGAGGCGCTCGGCCCGCGCGGGGTCCCACGCGGCGAGACGGATGTGCCCCGCCCACCTCCCCACGCGCTGATCCACGCCGCGCGCGAGCGCGCTGAGCCTCCGAGACGACGGCCAGTCGCCCTCGAGCGCGTGCGAGCGCGCGAGCTCCCAGTGCACCATCCGGAGGCGCGGATCGATCCGCAGCGCCGCCTCGAGCCGCTTCGTGGCGTCCGCGAGATAGCCGACCTCGAGCAGCATGCGGCCCACCCACTCGTGGGTCTCCGCGCGCTGCGGCGCCCGCGCGAGCGCGTCCCGGAAGTGGCGCGCCGCGATCTCGGGCGAGCCGCGGTGCAGCGCGTGGTGGCCGAGCGCGAGGTGCGCGTCCGGGAGCTCCGGCTGCGCTGCGATCGCGGCCTCCGCGAGGGCCTTGGCCTGCTCGAGCGCGCCGCCGAACGTGCCCGCGAAGAACGCGTGCCGCGTGCGCGCCATCGCGAGCCCGGAGAGCAGCGAGGGCCGCCCCGGAGCGCGCTCGAGCGCGAGCTCGAAGAGCCCGATCGCCCGATCCAGATCGGCGACGAACGGGCTCTGGAAGTGGAACCGCGCGCGGAGCTCGAGATCCATCGTGACCGGATCGTCATCGGCGTGAGGCTCCGGCCGAGGGTCCACGTCGAGCGCGAGGGCGCACGCCTGCGAGACGACGTCCGCCGCGTCGCGCAGGCGCCGGGTGGAGAGCGGGAGCGTCATCGTCCAGCGGGGCTCGCCGCTCCCGGCGTCCGCGATGCACGCGCGTACCGCGGGCTGCGCTGCCTCCTCGCCTCCGTCCGAGCTCGCGTCGCGCGACACGAACAGATCGGCGTCGAGCTCGGTCGCGAGCGCCGCGAGCGCGCCCGGGGTGTCGTCCTCGACGAACGCGCGCGCGACCACGCGCACGGCCGAGAGCCCTGCGAGTCGAATCGCGACCTGATCGAACAGCGCGTCGCCGAGGTACGACGGGGCCGCGTTCGACGCGAACGGGAACACCGCGAGTGTCGGCAGGCGGTGCCGCGCCGCGGGCTCTCGGTCCGCCGCGTCCATGCGCGCCTGCGCGGGCCTCGCCGACGGGGGAGGGGCGTTTCGCGGGAGCTCCGCGAGGAGCGCGAGGCGCAGATCCCGCGCGGACGCGAATCGCTCGTGGGGCTCTCGGGCGAGCGCGCGCAGCAGCACGCCGGTGAGCGACGCCGAGAGGTCCGAGCGGGACGTGCGCGGATCGGCGGGCGCCTCTCGGATGCGGCGCGCGAGGGTCTGGATCGGCGGCTCGGGCGGGAACGGGCGGTGCCCCGTGAGCATCTCGAACAGCGTGACGCCGAACGCGTACACGTCGCTGCTCGTGGACGCGGGCTCTCCGCGCGCCTGCTCGGGCGACATGTACGCCGGCGTCCCCGCGAGGTCCGTGTTCCCGGAGACGGTCGTCCGCGCGATCCCGAAGTCCGTCACCACGACCCGCCCGCTGGGCTCGACCATCACGTTGTCGGGCTTGATGTCCCGGTGAAGGACGGACGCCGCGTGCGCCGCCTCGAGCCCCTCGAGGATCCCGACCGCGATCCGGAGCGCCCGCGGGATGGAGAGCGACCCCTCGCGCTCGAGGACGCGCGCGAGCGACTCGCCCTCGACCAGCTCCATCGTGAGGAACCGGTGCCCGTCCTCGCTCGTCCCGAGCTCGAACATCCGCGCGACGCCCCGGTGGGTGACGCGCCGAGCGAGCTTCACCTCGTTGCGGAAGCGCTCGAGCATCTCGGGGTCCTGCGCGATGTCCGGGCGCAGGAGCTTCAGCGCGACCGGCTCGTCGAGATCGCGGTCGTAGGCGCGGTACACCTCGCCCATGCCGCCCACGCCGATGCGCTCCAAGATCTCGTATCGGCCGCCGAGGCGCCGGCCTTCGAGGCCGACGCGCGCCGACGGATCCGCGGCGCCCTCGACGTACGTCGCCGCGAACTCGAGGCCCCCGGGCTCGGCTGCGGTGTCGCGCTCCATCATCGAGGCGGATGCTATCCGCAGCGGGCCGAGCGCGCTCTGCCGCTCGGCTCCGCTCCGTTCCGCGGCGGCGCTGGGCGCGCCGCCGAGTCAGCGGTGATTGACGATCTTCGAGAACGTGGAGCCGTAGCCGATCGCGCGGATCGAGTCGCTCGAAATGAAGTCGTGGGGGAAACCGAGCGTGATCTTGCTCGCCTCGTCGAGCTTCGCCATCTGATCCGCGGTCAGCGTGACGTCCACGGATTTGAGGTTCTCGAGGAGCTGCTCGTTCTTCCGCGCTCCGACGATGGGGATCGTGTTCGGGTACTTCTGTCGAACCCACGCGATCGCCACCTGCGAACTCGTCGCGCCGATGTCCTTCGCGATCGCGCCGACGAGCGCGGCGGTCGCGAGGTTCTTGTCGTTGAGCCGGTTTTGGGTCCAGCTCGCGCGCTTCGTGTCCTCCGGGGGCTTCCCGCCCGCGTATTTCCCGCTGAGGAGCCCCGCTCCGAGGACGCCCCAGGGGGTCACCGCGAGCCCGAACGCTTTCGCCATCGGAATGAGGTCTCGCTCGACGTCCCTCTCGACGAGGGACCAGTGGATCTGGAGCGCGACGAACGGGGACCAACCCCGGAGCTCGGCGAGCGTGTTCGCCTGCGACACGATCCAAGCGGGCGCGTCGCTGATGCCGACGTAGAGGACCTTGCCGCTCCGCACGAGGTCGTCGAGCGCGCGCATCGTCTCCTCGATGGGGGTGAACGCGTCGTGGAAGTGGACCCAGTAGAGGTCCACGTGATCGGTGCCGAGGCGCTTCAGGCTCGTCTCGATCGAGCGCACCATGTTCTTCTTCTGGTTGCCGCCGGCGTTGGGATCGTCCGCGCGCGTATTCAGCGAGTACTTCGTCGCGATGACCCAGCGATCCCGGTCGGACGCGATGAACTCGCCCACCAGCTTCTCGCTCGATCCGTTCGTGTAGTTGATCGCGCTGTCGATGAAGTTGCCGCCCGCCTCGGCGAACGCGTCGAACTGCTTCTTGCTCTCCTCTCGCGAGGCGCCGAAACCCCAGTCCTCGCCGAACGTCATGGTGCCGAGCGCGAGCTCCGAGACCCTGAGACCCGTCTTACCGACCAGTTTGTATTTCATGCGCTCGTTCTACGAGGCCGCAGCGGCGCGCGGGATGAAGATGCGTGAAGCCGGCGAGGCCCTCAGGCCGCGTCCGCGTCGGTGGCCGCGTCGCTCTCGTCCGGGGTCGCGCGCGCCGCGGACGGTGCGCGCCGCATGCCGATCGCGAACGGGACCATCGACGCGAGGGACAGGATCGCCGCGAGCAAGAACGGCGCGCCCGCGAACCGGATCGGGGCCGCAGGCGACGTGAAGAACGAGAGGGTGCTCGTCATCGCGAGCGGGCTCAGGATGTTCCCGAGCGCCTGCACGCTCGCGACCGCCCCCTGGAGCTCGCCCTGCGAGCTCTTGTCGACGAGGCTCGTCATCGTGGCGTTGATCGCCGGCGTGCTGACGCCCGCGAGCGCGGAGAACGGGATGATCGCGAACGGCATCCACCCCTCGCTCGCGAGCGAGAACAGCGTGAACGCGATCGTCCCCACCGCGAGCCCGAAGAACGCGGTGCGCCTCTGTCCGAGGCGCTTCAAGAACTGCCCGATGAGCGCGGCCTGAACGACGGCGGCGCCGACCCCGACCATCCCGAGAGAGGCGCCGATGCGCGCGCTCGACCAGTGGTAGCGGACCTCGCAGTGGTACGACCACGTGGACGGGTAGACCATCTGCGCGAAGTTCGCGAGGCCGATGCCCAGGATGAACCAGCCCACGCGGGGGAGCTTCGTGAGGTGGCGAACGGCGCCGAACGGGTTCGCGCGCTTCCATTCGAACGGCCGCCGGTCCTCCTTCGCGAGGGACTCGGGCAGGATGAAGAACCCGTAGAGCGTGTTCACGCCCGCGAGCGCCGCGGCCGCGAAGAACGGGGCGCGCGAGCTCAGTCCGCCGAGGAGCCCGCCCAGCACGGGCCCGAGGATGAACCCGACGCCGAACGCTCCACCGAGCATCCCGTACGCGCGCGCGCGCCCCTCGGGCTCCGTCGTGTCCGCGATGTATGCGTTCGCGGTCGAGAACGTCGCGCCGGAGATGCCCGAGAGGATGCGGCCGACGAACAGCATCGGCAGGGACGTCGACAGGCCCATCACGAGGAAGTCGGCGCCGAGCATCGCGAGCGAGAACAGGAGCACCGGCCGGCGCCCGAACCGATCCGACAGGCTCCCGAGGATCGGCGCCGCGACGAAGTTGAGCAGCGCGTACACGCTGGACAGGTAGCCGCCGTAGGGCGCCGCCTCCTCGACGGACTTGTGCGCGAGCTCGGACACGAGCGTCGGCGTGACCGGCATGATGAGGCCGAACCCCATCATGTCGATCATCACCGTCACCACGATGAAGAAGAACGCGTTCTTCCCGGCGGGCTTCGACATGGGGACCGCGCATCACATCACTTCGGCGCCCGGTGTCCAGCGCGCTTCAACGAGACGAGCGCGACCGCGCCCACCGTGAGCGGAGTCGCGAGCAGGGCGAGCATCGCCGCGACGGTCCCGAGCCGCGCGCTCACCAGGCCGAACACGATCGGCGCCCCGAGATCCACGACGGTGAACGCACTCGCGACCGCGTTCACGAGCCCCGGCCGCCCCGGCGCCGCGCCGTACGATCGCGCCTTGGTGAGCGGGTGGAACGTCGCCCCGCAGGCGCCCGAGAGCGCGATCATCACCGTGGCCAGGACCGGCGACGTGGTCAGCGCGAGCGTGACCGTCGCGCCGATGCCCACCGCGGACGCGCCGACCAGGACGCGCCTTCCGTCCACCCGATCCGCGAACCGCTCGAGCCCGAGGAGCGCGACGAAGCCCGCGACGACCCACGCGCCGAGGGCGAAGCTCCGCTCCCCCACGGTCGCGCCGATCGCGTCGAGGTGGATCGCGACGAAGGCGACGAACACCTCGTCCACGAGGACGCTCGCGGCGGTCGCGAGCGACCAGCCCATGAGCGCGCGGTTCCGGAGCGCGACGCGGAGGGACGCGAGGAAGCCCGACTCCGCCGCGCTCTCCTCGTCCTCCTCGGGCGCGATGGTCCGGTCGAGGCTCTTCGAGCACACGTGCGCGATCGCGAGCACGAGCGCGACGATCGCCCCGACCGCGAACCCGGCGCGCCACCCGAGGCCGATGGCGGCGAGCCCGGCGAGCATCACCGGCGCCAAGAAATCGCCCACGCTCGCCGCGATCATCAGACGCGTCATCGTGCGCTCACGGCGCGACGGATCCGCCTCGACGAGCGCGCCCTCGGCGGCGGTCGTGGTGCACCCGCTCGCGACGCCGTAGACCGCGAGGCCCGCGAGCAAGCACACGACGTTCGGCGCCCACGCGAGCCACGCGAGGTCGACCGCGAGCACGAGCATCGACACGGCGGAGAACCAACGCACGCGCACGCGCTCGCTCCAGGCGAGGAGGGGCGCCTCGACGACCAACGCCAACGCGAAGAACGCGACCAGCACGGCGCCGGCCGCGAACTCCGAGCCGACGCCCAGATCACGCGCGAGCTCGGGGATGCTCGCGGGCGCGACGGCCGACGCGAGCTCGTCCAAGGCGGGGACTGCGAACAACGCGAGCGCGACGCGCTTCGAGAAGACGAGCGCCGCGCCCTTCGGTGCCGCTCAGATGCGTTCGGTGAAATTCATCGCGCACAAGAATGCCACGCTCGCGTCGGGAGGCAACCCGCGCGAGGCGTCGTAGCCGCCGTCGCACAACGTGGGTACGCTCCGAGGGGTTCATGGTCACGCTCAAGCCAGGAGCGATCTTCGCGCGGCACTACGAGATCGTCCGCGCGATCAGCGCGGGCGGCATGGGGGTCGTCTACGAGGTGCTCCACCTCGAGACGCGCCGCCGCCGGGCCCTGAAGGTGATGCTTCCGCACGTCGTCACCGATCCGATGCTCCGCGATCGGTTCGCGCTCGAGGCGATCGTGACCGCCGAGATCGAGAGCGAGCACCTCTGCGAGATCTTCGACGCGGGGATCGACCCCGAGAGCGACTGCCCGTTCATCGTGATGGAGCTCCTCCGCGGAGACGACCTCGCGCTGCGCCTCGCGAAGGGAGGGCGGTACACGCCCGAGGAGGTGCTGCTCTACATGGATCAGGTCGCGCGCGCGCTCGAGAAGACGCACGCGGCTGGGATCGTCCACCGTGACTTGAAGCCCGAGAACCTCTTTCTGACGAAGCGCGACGACGGCTCGCCACGCATCAAGATCCTCGACTTCGGGATCGCGAAGATCGTCAAGAAGACGGACGGTGGGAAGAACACGACCAAGCCGTTCGGAACGCCCTATTACATGGCGCGCGAGCAGGTCACGGGGGACGCGACGAACATCGGCCCCGCGACCGATCTGTACTCGCTCGCGCAGATCGTGTTCGCCCTCCTCGTCGGGTCGCCGTACTTCGAGGACGAGGGCACGAACTCGGGCGGCAACCTCCTCACGGTCCTCATGGCGGTGGGCCAGGGCGTCACCGAGGCGGCGACGGCGCGCGCGCAGCGGCGCGGGGTGACGCTCCCCGCGACGTTCGACGCCTGGTTCCAGCGGGCGACGAGCGTGCCGCCCGCCGAGCGGTTCCAGCGCGCGACGGACATGATCGCCGAGCTCCGGCGCGCCCTCGACGGCGCCACCATCATCGGCCCGTCGATGCCGCCGCCCGCCGCGGCGATGCTCGCGGGCGCGACCACCCCGATCGCGCCCGGGAAATATGCCGCCGCCCTCACCCCCGATACGCCCGCCCGCTCTCTGCTCGAGCAGCGCGACACGGAGCACGCTGGGTTTCAGACGGGCTCGGCGCAGGCGCTCCCAGCGCCCGCCGCAGCGTCGCCACCGCCGCGGCGGCGCGGGTGGGTGATCGCCGGGGTCCTCGTCGCGGCGGGCGCGGGCGCGACCGTGTTCGCGGTCAGCCAGCGGGGGGCGACGACCTCCGCGAGCGCGAGCGTCTCCTCCGCCCCGCCACCCGCGGAGAGCGCGCCGGCCTCGCGACCGAGCGAGAACATCGTCGTCGCGAGCACGGCGAGCGTGGCGGCGGCGCCCCCGTCCGCGGAGAGCGCCGACGCCGCGCCGAGCGCTTCTCCCAGCGCTTCGCCTGGCGCAAGCACGGCGCGGGCCGGGAGCAGCGCGCCGCGTCTGCCGATCGCCCGGCCGAGCGGCGGTCCGCCCGCGACGCCGCCTACGGAGAAGCCGGTATGGGAGCAGCGGTGATGCGATCGATCCAGGGTCTCCTCGTCCTCGCGTCGGCCGCGTGGGTTACGGGCGCGTTCGCCGAGCCTCCCGCGCGAGATCCCGCGGCCGGCGAGGCGACGTTCAACAAAGGCATCGAGGCGCTGAAGAAAGAAGACTGGGCGACGGCGTGCGCGGCGTTCGAGGCGAGCATGCAGTTCGACCCCTCCGTGGGCGCGGAGCTGAACCTCGCGCGGTGCGCGGTGCACGACGGGAAGCTCGCGCTCGCGTGGGCGCGGTTCCAGAAGACGCGGCAGCTCAACCAGGAGACGCCGCTCGCGAAGCGGAAGAAGGACGTCGACAAGTTCGTCGAGGACGAGGTGGCGAAGCTCGAGCCGCGCCTGCCCTGGGTGACGATCCGCGTGAGCGCGAAGCCCGCTGATCTCGTGGTGAAGCGCGACGACGTGGTCGTGCCCGTCGACGGCCTCGACGTGGAGGTCCCGATCGACCCCGGACCGCACACGTTCACCGCGAGCGCGAAGGGCTTCAAGACGACGACGACGGAGCAGACGTTCGCCGAGGGACAACGAAGCAGCGTCGCGCTCGAGCTCGTCGCGGCCCCCGAGGAGGTGCACGTGGAGCCCCCGAAACAGGAGGATCCGAAGCCCATCCTCCCGACGCCCACGACCCCGAAGGGTGGGAGCCCGCTCGTCCCCGCGGGCGCCGTCCTCGCGGCGGTGGGCGGCGCGACGCTGATCGCCGCGGGGGTGACGGGTGGGCTCGCCCTCTCGGATCGCGGCGCGCTCGACGACCTCGTGAGCTCGAAGAAGTGCGCCGAGGCGAACGGCACGCTCACGTGCGCGTCCCCGTCGGATCGAGAGACGGCGGCGCGGACCGCCGAGCGTGGCGGCGCCCTCGCCGCCGCGAGCACCGTGATGACGTTCGTCGGCGGCGGCGTCGTTGCGGTCGGGCTCTCGCTCGTCATCGTGGGAGCGGTGAAGGGCGGGGGAGACGCGCCGCGCGCCGCGTGGATCCCGATCGTCACGCCCGGCTTCGCGGGCGTCGCCGCAGGAGGTGTGTTTTGAGCGCTCGCACGCTGCGCGGAGCCGTGGTCGCCCTATCCCTCCTGGTCGCGGTGTCCAGCTGCAGCTGGGTGCTCGACTTCCCGGATGTCGGGAGCGGAACCGGCGCGACGAGCGGCGGCACGACCACGACCGGTGCCGGCGGTGGCCCGTGCGATCCGGGGACGACGGTCGCGCCCCCACCCGAGCTCGTGTGGCACGGCACCAGCCCGAACGGCAACGACTCCGACTCCGTTCACGTCAGCGGGCTCGCGCGGGTCGGCGACGAGCTCGACGTCTGGGGCACGAACTTCAACGGCATCCAGAACTTCCCAAACCTGTCCCCGGGCGCGGCGAACATCGTCTACCTGCTGTCGTTCAAGGACAGCGGTCCGGTCGACGTCATCGGGTACGGCACGGCGTGCACGAGCCTCAACGGCTACTTCACCACGGGCCGCATGGGCCTGCTCAACGGTCGACCGCTCGTCAGCTTCGTGGTGCCGACGGCGAATCCGCCATCGATGGCGGCGTTCGGGCTCGGGACTGCGGATCCGTGCGCAACGGGGACGATGTTCTACCCGAAATCGGCGTCGACGCCGGTGAACGCGTACTTCTCGGCGACGACGGTCTCCCTCGAGGACGCGGGCGACGGGCTTGGCTCGTCGATCGACGTCGCGGCGAACGCGAAGGGGGACGCAGCAGGCTTGCAGGTGCTCCGCGGCAGCGCGTGGGGCAACACCGCGCCCGATGAGCTGACCTTTTGGTACTACATGCTCCGATCGGACGCCTCGAGCTCGAGCCAGGGCCTCCTCATGACGGAGATCGCGAACGAGGCCCAGGTCGGCGGGGCGTTCGTGCCCTACGGCGGTGTCGCCGTCGACGACGGCGGCGGCGTCTGGTCGACCGGCATGGCGTGCGCAGCGCCAGGGAACTGCACGGGCGCCGCGTTCGTCTCGAGCTGGCCCGCGGGCGAAGGCACCACGGAGACACACGTGACCGTCAACTCGCCGAACGCGTCGTTCGGGAGCGTGATCCGCTACGCAGGGGGGCGCGTCGTCGTGGGCGGCGCGTACGTGGGATCGTTCGCCGTCGGCGGAGCCGCTCTGCCCGCCGCGAGCGACACGGATCAGTTCGTCGCCGCGATCGATCCAGCGACGCGCCAGGCGCTGTGGACGTACCCCACGACGACGGAGCTCGCGCGGCCCGCGTTCGACGCCGTCGTCGACGTCGCGGCCGTCGGGACGCCCGGGTGCGGCGCGGTGTACGTGCTCGCGTGTGGCGCCGATCCGACGTCGGCCACGCAGGATTGTCTCGGACTCGACAACGGGAAGCGAGCGTTCCTCACGAAGCTCGATCTCGGGACGGGCGCACAGGTCTGGACGACCGAGATAGCGACCGAAGCGCCGACCGACAACTACATCGTCCCGCGTGCAGTCGCGGCCGACGACACCGGCGTGTGGGCCGCGTTCAGCTACCGCGGGACGGTGAACGTCGGCGGGACCGCGATCGTCAGCAACAACCTGTCCGTCGACACGCTGATCCTGAAGTTCGCGCGCTGAGTCCGCGCGCGGAGCCACGACCGCCCGCGACGGTTCAGGCCCCGGCGCGCGGTCGGGCGTGCGGTGGAGCAGATCGACGCGGACGCGAGGCTCGCGGCGCTCGAACGCGGATTGTCTGCGGCAGCCTCGGCCGAATCCTCCGCAGCGCGGTCGGATGCGACGACGCGGATGGGGCGTCGCCTCCGGTCGGTGTCGTGGCGGCGCACCCAGCGACACCGAGAGGGAGTGCGAGGGCGAGTGCGATCCACGGGGACGGCCTTTCCACCGCGGAGCGCATCTACCACTCCTCCGCGAACTGCGGCGGGAGCGCCCCCTCCTTCATGATGTCCTGCCGCAGGCAGGTAGAGTTCCACGGGAACGCGTCGCTGGCGCTGTAGTCGCCCTGACGATCAGCCGAGCGAGTCGGTACCCCTGAACGCGCGGTGTAACCGATACCGATCAGCCGGCGCACTTCTCCTCCGGGACGTCGCGCTTTCGGTTCCAGCCGAACCCCTTTCCTTTTCCGCCCTCGGGGAGGAATTGGAAGGTCACCTCTTTGTCTGCTCTCCGGACGACGAGCTTCACGGGAGTGTCTGCGCGGCCGTCGGTCACGTCGACGCTCACGAGCTCGTCCCCCTCCTTCACCCCCGCGCTCGCGGCCGGGCCCTTCGGGTCGAGGCCCGTGATCCGGCGGCCTTCGGCGCGCTTCGTCGCCTCTTTGTCGAACCCGAGCGAGAACGCGACGAAGCTCCGCGGAGCGCGCTGGAAGCAGGGGCCGAGCGCGCCGTCCGGGACGTCGATCGTTTTGCCCTGCCCAATCATCGCGTCGAACGCGTCCGCCTCGGCGTCCCCGAGCTCGGCGCGGATCGCTTCGACCCAAGCGGAGGTCGGCAGCGCCGCCTGCGCCTTCGCGGCCTTCGCGTAGAGCTCGGTGACGACGTGGATGAGCGCGCGCTTCCCGCCGCTCTTCGAGCGGATCAGCGCGTCGATCCGTGCCGCGTAGAGCGCGCCCCGCGCGACGAGGATCGGGGTGACCCCGGCCTCGGCGACGCGCGCGCCGAGCGACGCATTGTCTGTCTTCGCGCCCTCGCCGTGGAGCAGCGGAGACGTCGCCGTGAGTGAGGCGAGGGCCTCGACCTCGGACGCGCTCTCGCCGGGCGTGAGCAGGCCGAACCGAAACAAGAGATCACGCGCGAGCCCGCGCACGACGCCCTCGCTGAACCAATAGGCCTCACCCGCGTGCCCCTCGTCCGTCGGGCCGATCCAGAGCCGATCGCCGATCCATTCGTGGAGGAGCGCGGCCGCCGCCGCGATGCGTACGGGCCCCGACCAAGTCTCCCCCGGGCCGATCCGGAGGACGACGCCGTGCGTGCGCCGCGCGACGACGAACGAGCCCGTGGGCCGTGGATCGGCGAGGAAGAGCACGGTCGCGAGGGTGCCGTCGCTCGGCTTGAACATCTCCTTCACCGCGGTGCGAAACCCCGCCATGTCCGCGCTCGCGGGCCTCGGATCGAACGCCGTGTACCCCATCCACACCGCCTCGTCCCGGCCCTCCGGCGCCTCGAAGATCGCCTTGCCCATGAGCGCTGCGACGAAGTTCGCGGATCGGAGCGCGCGCCCGCTCGCGACCGTCGTCCGCACCTTCCCGAAGCCGAAGCTCGACGCCGCGCGCACGAACTCCTTGGAGCCGATCTCGGGCGTCTCGATCTCGATCGACGCGGGGACGCTCTTGTCCTCCATCGCGTCCGGCAGGAGGAGGAGCGCCTCTCCGGGCGCGTCGAACCGGTCCGGGTCGACCATCGCCGCCTCCGGGGTCGGGTACGCGGGGGTGACGCCCGCGACGGTCCACGCGACCGATAGATCGCCCGACGGCGCGCGACCGAGCGTCGCCCGCGAGCGCGCTCCCTCGTCCTTCCATGCGGCCTCGATCGCGCCCCGCTCATCCTCGAACGTGACCGCCCCGTCGAGCGCCGCGTGCGCCGACGCGGCCATCGACCAGCGAGACGCGTCCACTCCGCTCGACCCGCGGAGCGTCGCCCGGATCCGCACGCGCGGCGCCGGCGCGGGTGAAGGATGAATCGTGAGGAGGAGCTCGGGCGGCGCATCGTCGGGCGAAGCGGCGGCTGAACCGGATGCGGTCGGCACCGCCGCGGAGCCGGCCGCGCGCGCGTCGCTCTTGCATGGCGGCGAGGTCGCGGCGCCGCACCCCGCTGCCGAGAGCGCGATGAGGCACGGCATCAGAACCCGAGCGGAGCGCGTCACGGGGAGTGTCATATCATGCGGAGCGCCGCGAGCTGTCCGCCGGACTGGACCTCGGCTGACGCGTGAGACCCGGCGGCGATGGTGTTGCCTCCCGCGCTTTCGGGTAGTGTCGATCGGCGTGTCGATCTCCCGTCTGCCTAGCGCCGGCCGGTTCGTGGAGCGCTGGGCGCGGCGCTCGTGGCTCGGCGCCTTCGTCCTCGGCGCGTGCGCCCAGCCGCCGACCGGCCAGTCGGGGTCGAGCGCGACGAGCGCGAGCGCGTCGGGTATGGGCTCCTCTTCCGCTGTGGCGTCCGCGGCTCCGTCGGCTCCGGTTGCTCCGTCCGCTCCGAGTCCGGTCGCGCCGACGAGCTCCGAGCCCGCGTCGCTCGCACGGCAGATCCTCGGGCGGTGGCGCGCCGGCAACACCTACGAGGAGCTGGGCGTGACGACGCGCGACGTTTGGAACCTCACGGCCGGCGCGACCGAGACCGAGGGCGATTATGTCCTCACGTACGAGACGAGCGTCGGTGGCGGTCCGCTCTCGTCCTCGGAGCGCCGCGGGAAGTGGAAGCTCGAGGGGGATACGCTCACCCTGCTCGCGACGAAGTACCTCGGCGCGCTCGTGTACAAGCTCAGCCATGTCACGCTCGACACGCTGGATGCCGTGAGCGGGACGGGCTTCGTCTTCAAGATGAAGCGCGAGAAATAAAGGGCGCGCCGAAGGCGCTCCGTCCAGCCGCGGTCCTCCGCCGAATTTTTCCAGCGTATCAACCGCCGTCGCAGAACTTCCCCGCCTCGTCCACGATGGGCTCCATCTTGGACATCGCGTCGACGACCTTCTCCTCGAGCTCCGAGAGGTGCTTCAGCGTCGCGTCCGCGTCGGTGACGGCTCGCGTGAGCGATCGGAACGAGGCGACGAGCGCGGTCGCGGTGTCCGCGACCGCCTTGCTCTGGAAGCGAACGCCTTCCATCGCGGCGAGCGCCTTCTCCGCTTCGGTCTTCTTCGAAGCGTCGTCGGGCAGGCTTTGGATCGCGTCCCGAAACGCCGTGCATCGCGCGGCCTCGTCGGGCGCGGCGTCGCACGCCGCCTCGAACGCGTCGTGAGCTTCGCGGGTCGACTTCGACGCCGCGTCCATCGGATCGCTCTCGCCGGCGCCTCGAAGCGCCTCGGAGGCGCGCCGCGCGTTCTCCGTGACCTCGGTCGTGACGGCGAGGTAGTCGCGCGCGAACCGCTGGAGCTCGGGCAGCGTGAACGGAGGCGTTCCGAGCTCGCGCGCCGCGCGGTCCGCGATCTGCGCCATCTCGTCGAGCTGCTGGGCGACCTCCTCGCTGCTCGCGCCCGAGCCCTGCCCCACGCGCTGGATGTCCCGGTCCGCCGCGCTGAAGATGCGCCCGATCCGCTCGCACTCCGCGCGCTTCTTGCTGCAGCCCGCGACGAGCAGCGCCGCCGCCAACGTGAGCGCCTCCGCGGCGCGCGACGCCTTCATCGGCGAGACGCTCTCGATCCGCGCGGGCGGCGCCGCAGGGCGACGCCGAGGGCGAGGGCCGCGAGGGTGCCGAGCTCCGCCGTCGAGATCGCTCCGCCCGACCGCGTGCGGCAGGAGCAGCCGTCCGCGCCCCCATCGCTACCCGCGCCGCCGCTCCCCGAGGACGAAGACGACCCCGTCGAGGAGGTGCCCGTCGCGCCGGCGCCCGTCGCGCCCGTCGTCGTCGCGCCCGCCCCCGTGGACGAGGACGTCGCGGGCGGCGTCGTCGTCTCGCAGTCGCCGAGCGAGCTCTCGAGCGCACCGAGATCGCTCTCGGTGCCGCGCGCGCGAGCGCAATAGTCGTCCGTCACGTCGGCGAGCGTCGGGCCTTTGCCGAGGAGCGCGGTGGGCGCGCCCTTCAGCCGAAGGTCGCCGGTGAGCGGCGTCATGTACCAACCGTCGAAGTCGCTCTGGGCGACGTTCTCGAGGTTGTCCGAGAACGTCGCGGTCGCCCCGTTGCGGTTCTCGATGTTGCCGGCGAGCACGTTCCCCGTCGCGACGCCGGTGGTGGCGGCGAACCGAAAATCGATGCCCGCGGTGCCGATCAGCGTGTTGTAGAGCACGCGGCTGTTCGCGCTCGCGTTCACGTAGACCCCGACGTCGCTGCAGTTCGCGACGATGTTGTTGCGCACGACGCCGTCGTGATGCTCGACGCACGCGGTGCTCGCGTCGAACGCTGGCTCGCAAAACTGGGGCGCGCACGCGCCGCCCCCGAGCGAGAGGCCGATGCGCGTGCCGCCGGAGAAATCGCGCTCGCAGAGGACCAAGTTCTGCTCGATGACGCCGCGCTGCCCGCCGCACTTCAGGAACGCGCCGTACGAGACGCCGTCGCCCTGCCCCTTCTCGTAGTCGTGGATGAGGTTTCCACGGACCACCCAGTCGTCACCGCTGTCGATGTTGAGCTTCGTGACGGGGTTCGACGTCGCTCGGGGGTGCGTGTCGTGCAAGTCGCAGCCCTCCACGAGCCCGCCATTCGGGAGCTTCCACGACCCGCCGCTCTGGACGGCGTTCACCTTGAGCTGGGCGTTGAAGTCCACGGCGGTGACGCCTCGGAGCACGAAGCCGCTCGCGCCGCCCACGTGGAACGCGTGCTCACAGTCGCTGTCGTTCGCGCAAACGCCCGTGACCTCGAGACCCTCGAAGTGCCAATGGTCCCCGCTCACCTTGAAGCCCTCGAGCGCGTCGAACCGGATCTTGGCGCCGAGCGGGTTCGCCGCGCGGACGATGATCGGCGCCGCCGGGGTGCCGTTCGCGCTGCAGCTGATGCCCGTCGACGCGTACACGCCGTCGGCGAGCTCGATCTCGTCCCCCGGCTTCGCCGCCGCGATCGCCGCCTCGAGGGACGCCTCGTCGGACACGGGGACGACCTCCGCGAACGCGGAGCCGGGCACGAGCGCGGCCAAGGCAAGGAGCGCGAGCAGTCTCATCGCCCCGCAGGATGGCACGACTCGAGCGCGGGCGCGGGGCCTCGTGCGGTCGACCCGGCTCGCTCAGGGCGCGAGGACGGGGGGCGCGGCCACGCCCTGCGGGAGCGCGCCGTCGAACACGACGTTCCCGCCCTTCGAAAGCTGGAGCGTCCCCCCGTGCCCGGACTCGTGGAAGCGAACGGTCGCGGTGACGCCGCCGGTGAGCGAGAGCGCCACGCCCTCGTCGGCTCCCTGGGTCGCGTCCGTGGCGCTCGTCACCGCGCCGTCGACCGAGAGCACGTGCAGGAAGAACGCGGGCCCGTTCGCCGATTGGGTGCGATCGAGCCGCGAGCCGGCCTGGAAGTCCGCGTCGACGCTCGGGAGAGCTACGTTCGCGAAGGAGCCGCTGGTCGGATGGATCGTCCGGACGACGAGGTTCCCGCCGATGGTCGCGGTGTTGCCGTTGATCGTCGCGGCCGAGGGGGACGCGAGCTGCCAGACGTGGGAGGCGGAGGCGCCCGCGTCGACGCGATCGAACACGACCAACACGTCCGGCTTCAGGAAGACGATCTCGCGCTCGGCGAGGTTCACGCCGCTCGAGCCATAGACGGCGGTCGCGTCGGCGCCCGCGTAGAGGAAGTCGGCGTCGTCGTGGAGCGCGAACACGTCCGACGCGGTCCCCTCGGTCTGGCGGAGTGTCTGTCCGTTCTTGGTGATCCGGACGAGGCTGTGCGCCTCCTCTCCCTGGAAGATGCCGCTGTGCGTGTCGATGTTGCCGTCGTACGCGAGCCACGCATCCTTGTAGAGGAGGAGCGAGAGCTGATCGTGGTGCGCGTGGGACTCCGTGTAGGGGCCCATCAAGAAGCCGATCCAAGTCGCCGAGGTGTCCCACGCCGAGCGCGCGAAGAGGTGCCCCGTCCCAGCCGGGAAATAAGTCGTCGCGAGCGTCGACAGGGGCGCCGAGGTCGCGCCCGGATCGCGGTACAGGAAGTCGAACACGTACTCGAACCCCTGGGACATCTCGGGCACCGAGCAAGCGCCGAGGTACGTGCGCATCGCCGCGGCGAGCGGGTCTCCGGAGTAGAGCCAAGCGAGCGCGAGGCCGTACTCGCGGTGATAGTCGAAGAGCGACGCCGTCGAGTCGCGCGCGTGATCGCCGATCGGCGCGACGCGATCGAGCGTGGGCACGGTCTCGTGGATCAAATACGCGAGGGATGACTTCGTGTGCGGCGTGAGATCCGCGATGCGCTCCGTCGTGGACGCCTCCCAGACGTCGTAGAGCCAGTAGAGCCCCTTCATCGAGACCCCGTAGCCGGTCCCCTCGCGAGAGCCGCCGCCCGCGAGATCCTTCGTGAACGCCGGGACGAGCTGCCCGCCGATCTTCTCGTCTCGAAACTTGGTGATCCAACCGTCGGCGTCGGCGTTCTCGCCCTTGCTCGCGAGCCCGAGGAGCATCGTCGCCTTCAAGAAGGAGTAGTAATAGTTGTTCGACGGGTTGTCGATCGACCACCCGCTCCAGCCGAACGTGCCGGCGCCCCACTTCGCCTCGTTCGGGTGCCAGACATTCCAAACGGCCTGGTTCGCGTACGCGATCCAACGCGCTCGCTGCGCGGGCGTGACCGCGTCGTAGCACCAGTCGAGGACGAGGCTGAGGTTGCCGACGATCGGGCCGACCTCGAGGTAGCTGTCCCCGGCGACGTCCGCCGCCTGACCCGCGGCGATGCGAGACTCTTCGTCCGTGACCCACGCGTCGACGCGACCGATCGCGTCCGTGCAGTGTTTGGCCTCTCCCGTGAGCTGGCCGAGGAGCGCCGAGTACCACGCCTCGTACGCATAGACGTCCCCGCCGCCCTCCGCTGTCGCGACCATGTCGGCGAAGCGCGTCGCCGCGGGATCCTGATCGGTGAGGAGCTTCGCGAGCCGCTCCTTGTTTCCGTGTTTCAGGTAGATCCGCGGGTGCGCCTCGCCGATGACGGGGTTGCCGCCCGCTCCGCCCGTCCCCGTCGACATGGACGCGCCGGTCGTGCTCCCCGGTCCGGACGACGCCGTCGACGCGCCGCTGCCCGTCGTAGCGGAGCCGCTGTCGTCGCAGGCCGCGAGGGAGGTGAGTGCGAGGAGCGTCGTGATCGCGCCGAACGGGCGGCGCGCGAGGGGGGCGCGAGCGAGCATGATCCCACGAATACCGCTCCTCGCCGATCCGAGCGATGGCTTTGTCCCGTCATCCTCCGCCGGCGTCCCGCACGAGACCGAGGACGTGGGCTCCGCCCTCCGCCTCCGCGACGTGCACTTCGAGCCAAGGACGGGCGGTCGACCCGCGGCGCACGCGCAGCTTTACGACCGTGTAGGCGTCGGCGCGTGGGAGCGCGACGCACGCGCGCCCGGTCGGCTCGATCGGCGCAGACTCGACGACGTCGCCGTCGTCCGCTCGCTCGACGGTACCTCCCGTCGCGTAGCCGCGCGCGACCATCACGTCGGTCGCGCAGAGTCGTCCTCCTTCGAGCTCGAACCCGTCGAGCGGCGTCAGCGCGTCCAAGTAGGCGTTCGCGATCGCGCGCTGTCGGGAGGTGAGCGCCTCCACGAGGTACGACGCGGCGCCGGGCTCCGTGAAGCGCGCTTCAGCGACGATCGCGTCGAGGTGCGCGCGCGTGAATCGCGTGATGATCTTCGCGGCCCAGAACGCGTCCGTCGCGTCCATCTCGGCGAACGGCCAATAGGGGTACGCCTCGCGCCATTCGCGAGGATCCCACGTGGCCTCCATCCCGAACGTCCCGAGCGCGCGGTACGGGGAGGGCCTCAGATCCTCCCACGGTCGTGTCCAAAACCCGAAGGCGAGCAGCGCGAGCCCTTGGTTCTCCCAGTCGACCAGGTGCTCGTAGCCGTCCTCGCGCCGGCCCTTCTCCGCGCCGTGTCCGCCCAGCGCTTCGCCGAAGTCGACCAGATAATGGCGGAGGAAGCTCCGGCGCTTCTCCGTGACGAACACGTCGAGCGTATTGTCTTCCTTCATGTCCGTATGGTTGAGCCACGCCGCGAGGACGCGGAGCCCGCGAAGCTCGCGCCGGTCCTCGTGCGGGACGCGGTCGTTCGGGTCGTCCCGGCGGATCCCCTCCGCCGAGAACCCGCCCTTCGGCACGCCGTCGAGGTACGCGCTCGCGGTCGCCCGGTAGACGCCGCCGATCGGCGGCGCGCCCGCGGACAGCGCCTCGTCGAGCATCGATGGGCTGTAGGGCACTTTGTGGCCGAGCGCGTCCGTCGCCTTCGCCTCGGGCGCGATCTGGAAGTCCTCCCTCCGGGCGAAGAAGACATAGTCAGCGGGCACGTGGAAGCCGAACGTCCAGAAGATCCGGTCCACGACCACGTCCGTCCCGGTCTGCATCTCGGGGTTCTCGGGGCGATCGAACTTCACCAGGAAGGAGCGGCCGTTCGTGTCCTTCATCACGAACCCGAGCGCGCCGCCCCCCGATTTGCCGCGCTCGATGGTGAACGGCGGTGCGGGCGCGGGATCCCCGGCGGGGCCGCGCGCGAGCTCCTCGGGCGTGTAGTCGCGCACCGAGAGTCGGTTCTGGAACCACGTCGAGTCGGGCACCTCTTCGAGCGCGTTCGGGTTCTTCGCCGGGTGGAGGGTCCTGAGCTCGAGCGCCCGCTCGAGCCTCCGAAACGCGAAGATGTCCGCGAAGTATCCGTAGCGGAGGTACTCCCGCTCCTCCGGCTCGGGGATGTCGCGATCGTCCGAGACGGACCAGACAATCGGTCGATCCTGGAACCGCAGCGGGGCGCACGCGGCGAGCGCCCCGAGGAGCGCCGTGATCGCGAAGGTGCGGGTCGAGAGCGTCATAGGTCGTCGTCTCTGTCTGCGAACGCGCTCAGGGGATCCGTCGTGAGCACGACCTGTACGCCGTCCCCACCCGCGATCTCGACCGAGAGGTACTTCCGCGACTTGCTGCGGACGATCAGCCCCCCGCCCCCGCCCACGTGGAGGTCGGGATCCGTGAAGAGATCGGTGAACCCGCGCGAGACCTCGCCCACGTCGACGAACAGGGTGCCCGCGACGAGCTGGTGAATCGGATACTGGTATTCGACCGTCGCGGTGAGCGCTTTCTCGTCGCGGAAGCGGTGGAGCGGGTACCCCCGGAGCCGGTGCGCGCCGCCGAGGGAAGGGAGCTCGTCGAACGGAGCCTTCACGTCGTTCGCCTCGATCCCGTCGAACGTCGCCCGGAGGATGAGGACGCGATCGTCCCGATAGACGGGGATGTACCCCGTCGCCTCGAGGCCGAGGTGGAGGTACTGGAACGTCCGGATCGGGAGCGCTCCGCCTACGAAAGCCGAAAGGAACACCCCGCGGCTCGTCGCACCCTTCGCGTCCCGCGTGTCGAGCTCGCCCATCGCCTCGAGCTCGAGCACCGTGGCGCCCGCGCCGAACCCGGGGATTGCGGACGTGTCATAGACGGCTTCGATGGGCCGCTCGTCTTGCGAGAGTCCGCGCGCGGCGTCGAACTCGGAGTGCTTGAACCGCGCGTGACCGCCGACGCGCACCTCCACGCCCTCGGGACCGAGCGTCGCCCCCACGGTGGCGAGCTGTCGGAACCTCCGCTCGGCGTAGAACCCAATGGGCGGATCGTCCGCACGGCCGATCCCGTAGTAGCGGAGAGAGGGCTGCTCCTCGAAGCTCGTCGTGCTCTCGACCCAGACCCGGGTTCCCCCCACGCGCGTTCCGCGGAACTCGAGCTTGTACTTCTGCTGGCGATCGATGCCGAAGCTCGCCTGGATGGCCGCGTGCTCCCCGTGGCCCCCGAGATCGTCGTGGAACGCTTGCACGCCGAACCGCGCGCCGAGGAACGTGCTCGCGCTGATCAGGGGGAGCACGGCCGCCGTCCGATCGTCGTTGTAGAAGACGTCCTGGAGGTGCTCGATGACGTGGTTGCGCTCGACCGCGCGGAGCGCCTCCTCGATCGGAAACGCAATGAGCCCGATCACCTTCGACGGCACGTAGAGGATGGCGCGCGGCAGGAACAGCGCGACGTCGGCGCCATCGACGGGTGGGCCGTGCGCGAGGCTCCGCGCCTCCTCGGGGAGCGGACGGCCCTCTTCGTCGAGCGCGCCCGCCTCCTCGGAGCGGGCTCCGCGATCGGTGATCGCCGCCGCCGCCGCCAGTGCGGCGGCGACGCGAGACAGGCGACTTCTGGACCCGCGCGGCACCGAGCTCGGCGGCTGCAAGCGGAGCACCAAGGACCCCCGCGCGTGCGCGGTCCTCGATCGGAGCGCGGCGCGCGCGCCACGACGGGACCGCGTGTAGCGGGATTCACCGATCGAGACAGTTTCGTCACGCGTCGCGGAGCGCCCTCCTCGGCACGCAGACCGATCGGCGCGGGATCTGTCCGGCTCCCATCGCGAACGGGGGGCGAAACGGTCGAGGTTCGGACGATTGTCTGCGTCCATCGCGGACGCGCAGCGTCTTCCAGGGAGCGCAGGGGAACGCCCGCGCCCACGAAGGAGACCCTCATGACCCCCATCGACCCCGCCCTCGACGCGGAAAAAGCCGACGTGAACTCGACCCTCGAGACGAAGCGCGAGGGCTGCTGCGGCGGCGCCGCGCCCACGGGGACGGACGCGTGCTGCGCGCGCGACGCGGAGGTGAAGTCCGCGGGGGGGACCGGCTGCGGCTGCGCGCCGAAGGCGAAGAGCGGCGGCGGTTGCTGCTGAGTCGGGGGCGACCATGGAAGAGACGCAACTCCCTGTCGTCGTGATCGGTGCGGGCCCGGTGGGGCTCTCGGCGGCCGTTCGCCTCGTCGAGCGGAGCGTCGACTTCGTCCTGCTCGAGGCCTCTACATCCGTCGCGGCGAGCCTCCGTGACTGGGGCCACGTCCGGCTGTTCTCCCCCTGGCGCTACGACGTCGACGCGGCCGCCGCGCGCCTCCTCGAGCCGACGGGCTGGACGCCGCCGCCCCCGGAGGAGTACCCGACCGGCGACGATTTGTTTCGCCGCTACCTCGAGCCGCTCTCGAAGGTCCCCGCGATCCGGCGAGGCCTCCGCCTCGATCGACGCGTCGTTGCGATCACGCGCCGGGGCGTCGACAAAATCCGCACGGCGGACCGGGCGAGCGTCCCGCTTCTCGTGCGGACACAGAGCAACGACGGAGCGCACGAGGAGTTCCTGCGCGCGCGGTGATCGACGCGAGCGGGACGTGGTGGCAGCCGAACCCTCTCGGCGCGTCCGGGATCCCGCGCGCGGCGAGCCCGAGCTCGCCGCGCGTCCACTACGGGATCCCGACGTCCTGGCGCGCACGCGCACGGTGAGGGAAAGACCACGCTCGTCGTCGGCGCGGGGCACTCCGCGGCCAACAGCATCCTCGCGCTCGTCGAGCTCGCGCGCACGGCCCCTGGCACCGTGATCCACTGGGCGACGCGCGGCACGGATCTCACGCGCGTGTTCGGCGGCGGCGACGCCGACGGGCTCCCCGCGCGCGGCAAGCTGGGGGCCGAGCTCCGCGCGGCGACAGAGGCCGGCCGGCTCTCCCTCCTGAAGAGCCTCCGCATCGAGTCGGTGCGCGAGGTCGAGGGCGCCCTCACGATCGCTGGGACGCGGGACGACGCGCCCTTCGAGCTCGCTGGGATCGACGCGATCATCGCGGCGACGGGGCAGCGGCCCGACCTCTCGATGGCGCGCGAGGTGCGCGTGTCGATCGACCCTGCGCTCGAGTGTACGACCGCGCTCGGCCCGCTCATCGATCCCAACCTCCACAGCTGCGGATCCGTTCGGCCGCACGGCGCGCGCGAGCTCGCGCACCCGGAGCCGAACTTCTACGTCATCGGTTCGAAGAGCTACGGCCGCGCGCCGACGTTCTTGCTCGCGACGGGCTTCGAGCAGGCCCGCTCCGTCGTCGCGATGATCGCGGGGGATCGCGCTGCGGCGGAGCGCGTGGAGCTCGTGCTCCCCGAGACGGGCGTCTGCAAAAGCAACCTCGCCGACGCGGTCGCCGAGGCCCCGGGCGGCTGCTGCGGACCGAAGAAGAGCGCGTGCTGCTGAGGGCTTCGGGCCCACCGTCGGCGCGGCGACGGTGGGCCTCGACGGCGGCGCTCGCGTTCGATCAGCTCGTCGCGTGGGGCGCCCTCTACTACGCGTACAACGTCCTCTCCGGCCCGCTCGCACGCGAGACGCACGTTTCGACCGACGTCATCGCCGGGGCGTTCTCGTGCGCCCTGCTCGTCGCGGGCGCGCTCGCTCGGGCGGTCGGGCGCGCGGCGGACCGAGCAGGGGCGCGGCGCGTCCTTCTCGCGGGGGCGTTCGTCGGGGCGGCCGCGCTCGGGCACTCGCGACCGCGAGCAGCCCGGCATGGATCGCCCTCGCGTTCGTCACTCTCGGCGTCGCACAGTCCCTCTCCCTGTACGAGCCCGCGTTCCGCGCGGTCGTGGACTGGTTCCCCGTCGAGCGCGAGCGCTCGCGCGCGCTCCTGATCGTCACGACGGTCGGGAGCCTAGCGAGCACCGCCTTCCTCCCGTTCGTGGCGATGCTCGAGGAGCAAATCGGCGTGCGCCTCGCGTTCGCGTCGCTCGCGATCGTGTTGCTCGCGGTCACGTTGCCGTTGCGCCTCGCGCTCGCGCCGATGAGCCAGCCGCGGGTGGGCGCTGCGGAGGGTCGCCCGAACCGCGCGACGTCCGGCGCGGGGGCGCGACTCCTCGGGGTGGGCCTCGCTCTCCAGTCGTTCGCGGGAACCGGTGCAATGCTTGGCCTCATCGCGTACCTCGTCGCGATGGGCCACGCGTTGGGGTCGGCGGCGCTCCTCACCGGCCTCGCGGGCGCGTCCCAGATGATTGGTCGGTTCCTCGTCGGCCCCCTCCAGCGCACCGTGCGGTCGCCGCTCCGGCTGCCTGCGGTGTTCCTCCTCCAAGCGCTCGCGCTCGTCCTCGTGGTGAGCGGCAGCGCGCCATTGCTTGTCGGTGCCGTCGTCCTCTTCGGCGCGGCGGCGGGCGCGATGACGCTCGAGCGCGCAGCGATCGTGATCGAATGGTTCGGCGCACGTGACTTCGGTGCACGGAGCGGTGCGTTTGCGACGCTCGCCCTCCTCGCGCGCGCGGTAGCGCCGTACGGGGTGCAGGTCCTCGGGGCCGCGATCTCACCGCGGCGGGCGCTCCTGGTCCTCGCCGGGGTCCTGGTGCTCGGCGCGTTCTTCGCGGTCGGTGGCGATCGGATGCGCGAACGCGGCGGCGCGCTCAGCCGCGCGGACGAGGCTCGACCGCGATGACCTTGCCGCGCGCGTCGAGCGCGATCTCGCAGCACTGCTCGAGGAGCGCGCGCAGCCGTTCTCTGCCGCGCTGGACGCGGGACTTCATCCCGGAGAGCGAGATCCCGAGGAGCTCCGCGGCCTCCTTCTGCGTCCGTCCCTCGAGCTCGGTGAGCGTGAGCGCCGTGCGGTACGGCTCCTCGAGCATCCCGACGAACGGGCCGATGTAGAGCGCGAGCTGGCTCGCGACGTCCCCGTCACCGTCCGCCTCGGGCGCGGGCTCCTCCGGCGCGTCGCCGCGCGCGATCGGGTGGCGCGCGCGCGTGCGCAGGTGGTCGACGATCGCGTGGCGGGCGAGCTGGAACACCCAGGGGCCGAAGCGATCGTCGTCGCGCAGATCCGGCAAGCTCCGCTGCAGGCGCACGAACACGTCCTGCAAGACGTCGTCGACGTCGGCGGGGGCGACGCGCCGGGCGATGAACGGCCGCAGCCGCGCGCGGAGCGCGTCGTGCACGCACCGCGCGTTTGCGGCCTCGATCGTCTCGCGCGTGGTCATCTCCGAGCCCATCGATCAGTACGCGCTCCGCAGGCGCTCGTCGCCGTCGTCGAAGTCTCGCGCGGCGAGCCACAATCGTAGCAGGTGGCGTCGGAGGTGCGCCTCTCCGTGATCCTCGTAGGCGGTGCGCTTGTGGAGGATCGTCGCGTTCTTGAGGAGCTGGATGTCCCCGGGCCGAAAGTCCATGTCGAGCGTGAGCGCCGGATCGTTCGCCGTCTTCTCGTAGAGCTCGAGGAGCGCGCGACGCTCCTCCGTGAGCGGCGGGACACCGGGGAACGCCTGCGCGCGACGGATGTACCAGCCGATGAAGAACGTCGAGAGCGTGGCTCCGCTCGAGCGACAGATCGGGAGCTCGACGACCGTGTCGCCGTGGAGGTGCCAGTGCCAGTTCTCGAAGAGGAGCGGCGCGAGGTCCGGGCGCGCCCTGCGCACCTCCTCGAAGACGCGTACGCTGCTCACGATGCGGCTCACGCCGCCGCGCTTCGCGGGCTTGAGGCAGAGCAGGCCGATGATGTCGGCGCCGTCGGTGTGGAAGTCCTGCTCGGCGTTCGTCGTGTAGAGGCGCGTGGTCGGGGCGTTCGGATCGTTGCCGACGTCGCGCACGGAGCAGAGCATCTCTCCCTGGACGTTCTGCGGCACCGGATCGCCTAGCTCGAGCCCGAGCCGGTAGTAGATCCGGGCGAGATCCTCGGGCTCGAAGGCGTCGACGGGAAGGCCGCGGACGAGGACGAACCCGCGCCCCGAGCGGAGGGCCGAGCGCCACCGCGCGATCGCAGGCGCGAGGACGGGGAGCGCGACGGCGTCGCGCGTCACCGCCGAGAGCGCGAGGCTCCGCGCGCGGAGCGCGCGTGTCGCATCGGCGAGCTCGGCGCGCTCCGCGTCGTCGAGCACGTGGATCCATTCGTCCGAACTCTGTAGCTCGGGACCGCGGAAGGCTCCCGGGCCGTCGAACGAAGGGAGGCTCACGACGCGCGCTCCATCGGCGTGAGGACGATGGCGCGGGGCTTCTTCAGCGCGACGGCGACGTGGATCAGCGCGATAGCGACCGCGCCGGGGAGCATCATGTGGCTCAGGCTCTTCATGAACGCGCCGTCGCGTCCCTCGAAGCGGAGGACCAGCGCCAGCGCAATCGCGGCCCAGTGCACGCCGGTCACCCCGACGTGGATCAAATACTCGAGCGTCGGCAGACCGCCGGACGAGCGCCGGCTCCGACGCTCGACGATCCCGTCCGCGATCGCGAGGAGCTCGTCGATGACGAGGACCCCGATCCCAATCGCGAGCCACGCGTCCTTCGCGTCCGAGAAGACGGTCAGGAGGGCCGGGATGAACGCAAACGCGCGCGCCGTGTGGAGCCAGTGCTCCGTGCGGGACTCGGCGCGCGTGTGGAGGCGCTCCTTGAAGAGATGGATCAAGACTCCGTCCACGAACGCGAGAACGGTGAAGAGCCCGAGCAGCGCGGCGACCGCGAGGGCGATGGGGGATGCCGAAGACATGGACCGAAACTCCTTTCCC